>JAEPOM010000010.1 GCA_017642885.1 Henriciella sp.
GTAGCAGCATGAACGCCGCTACGTTGAAACCGCCGGACTAACATAGGCGATGGACCACCTTAGTGGGGCAGACCAGCCCTGCCGCTATGGATCTAGTCACATCTGAAAGATATGGCAGCGACAACGCAAATTCTGAACTCATCGCGGCACTCGTCGAATCTGGTGTGTCGATTGAGCTGTGTGGGCAAACCGCTGCGTTCCGAGACATTTCTGAGGCCGACCTTCTGCCAGGCGTGACAATGTCTCTGTCTGCTATGACGTCCCACGCGCTTTTGCAGCAATCCGGCTACACTTTAAACCCGTTCTAGAGTTCAGTAGATGCGATCGGTATTTGTCCTAATCGTCGCGATTCTTGCCTGGCAATTCGCGGCCGTCGCACAGATCGAGACAGTGACCGCGACCGAGGCGCATAACCTGCAAAGCCAGAACGGCGCGATCCTCATAGATGTGCGAACACCCGGCGAATGGAACAGAGGCGGAATGCCAGCCGGGTCAATCGGTATTTCGATTGCGGAGACTGACTTTGTCTCACGCGTTCGCAACATTGTCGGCGGTGACTTGGACCGACAAGTGATCCTTATTTGCCAAACCGGAGTGCGATCTTCACACGCTGCCAGATTATTGGAACAGAATGGGTTCCGTAACCTTAGTAACGTTCAAGAAGGTATACGAGGCAGCTGGCGAGCAGGTCCAGGTTGGATCAAGAAAGGCTTGCCAATGCGCCCGTTTTCATCCGAATGAAGCTCCTGATACCTCCTCCCTTAATAGGGCTCCTGACAGCCGGAGCGATGTGGGGCGTCGCCAGAAATGCGTCCAGTTTTCAAGTTGAGCAACCGCTAATCCAGCTCCTCTCATTAGGGATTATTGCACTTGGAATAGGCATAGAACTTGTTTGCGTCTTCCAGTTTTTTCGGGCGAGAACCACCGTCAATCCGCTGAGTCCGGATCAGGCGAGCAGTCTCGTTATAACAGGGTTTTATCGATATACTCGCAACCCAATGTACCTGGGATTGCTGATTTTGTTGCTCGGGTGGGGGCTAAGACTTTCGAACCCACTGGCGTTGCTACCAATTCTACTATTTGTTGCCTACATGACAGTGTTTCAGATTAAACCTGAGGAAGAAGCCTTAAAGCGCAAGTTTGGCGATCCGTACTTAGAGTATTGCGCACGAGTGCGCAGATGGCTGTAGAAATTTTTCGTCACTTAACCGGATACTTAAGCGACCAAGAAAGACTATCCGTGGTTGCGTCTTGCTGGTCGGATAGACCGATTTTCATATCGATATGGCCGTCCTGAGGCTCGCTTGTATAGGTGCCAAAAATCCGATCCCACAGCGATAAACAAAACCCGAAATTGGTATCGTGTTCATGACTGTGAACCGAATGGTGAACCCGATGCATGTCTGGCGTGACGAGTATGGTCCTCAAGATACGGTCCAGCCATCGTGGAAGAGCGAGGTTTGCGTGATTGAACATCGCGCTGGCGTTTAAAACGACCTCAAACAAAATGACCGCTATCACGCTTGGTCCCAGCAAGAATACCAATACCAGCTTGTAAAGCGAAGAGGCGGCAATCTCGATTGGATGAAACCGCAACGCGCTGGAGGCGTCTAAATCGCGATCAGCATGATGAACGCGATGAAATCGCCAAAAAAGTGGAACCTTGTGACTAATTAGGTGTTGGAACCAAATCGCCAAATCGAGCGCGGCGATCGCGAGTAGAACTGACACGACGAGCGGAAGTTCAATGTAATGGAGCAAACCCCAGCCGAGCTCTAAACTCAAACTGGCTGCTGCCGTCATCGCAAGGAGCGGAGCTGCGAGTGCTAACACCCGAACCAGCATTGTAGCGATTACCAACAGCGACGCATTGGTTGTCCAACGCTTCAATCGTGATTGAATACGTCGTCTGCGAGGGATCGCCGCCTCAAGCGTGGAAAAAAATAGAAAAGCGGCGGCAAAAATGCTGAGCCGAAATGTGGATTCTGTCATCCCCAAAATTGTATTTACATCACTTGCCATCAGGTCCTACCGGTAGCCTAGAAATGAACTCGGGGTGGCTAAGCAATTTGCCCCAAGATCGATCAAAAGGGTGCACAAATTGCGTTGGTCCGATCTCGTTGTTAAGCAGACGGCCTTCATTATGCCATCTGAATATTCCGCCGCTGAGATTATAGATCTCTTCAGCGCCTACGTCTTTCAGAGCAGTACGAGAGCGGTCGGCAAGTTTGGACGAGCGAACGCCCACCGAGCAATAAAAAACAATATGTTTCCCGCGAGCTAATGCTACCAATTGGTCGATAACCTCTTCTGATTTGGCTCTTGGAGAAATCCGAACTGCATTGGGTAGGCGCGAAACAGCAAACTCTTTTTCCGACCGGACATCAACCAGGATAACGTTTTCACTGCCAGTGAGAATTGCCGCCAAATCAGAGCTGCTAATATGACCAATATTGGGAAACGCCTTTTGCAGTGACGCATCAATGGATGCGAGGCGGTTCGGGTCGGCGAAAGACAAGCCAGAAAAGCTTGTGAAGCTCAGCATAATATACAGGGCGAACAATCGTATTGACATAGGACGTCCATTCTCACACCTCACGCCTTGTTCAAACAGTGATCGAGTCACACAACGCTACTTGAACTTTATCTGACCTGCACGATGAAAAATCTGAAGATTCAAGAATAACGCTTTCACGATTGGCAGCAAAACGAAAATCAACAACCCTGTCAGCGCAACCAACAAAGCGTATCCAAACAGTTTGGCACCGAGAGAAAGCTCAGCAATCGATAGGACGACCGCAAAAGGCATTGTGAGGATCAGCAATGCAAAGCCAACAAAGTAGGCAGGTCCATCTGCCGTATCGGCGATGGAAAAGTCCTGCCCGCAGACTTCACACTGATCCCTAAATTGCATTCGGCGCTCGAAGACTTTGCCCTCATTGCAAACGCCGCACTTAAGGCGAAGCGCTGCTGTGACAGGTTTTGAATACGACATGGCTCTGTCCTTTTGCCAAGCCAGCCGAATACGGACTGACTTGGCTCGGTTTGGGTTAGCTTATTTCTGTGAATCTCAAATACGAGCGTACCTCATCCCATCCTTGCGGGAATTTGGACCGTGCCTGCTCATTCGTGACTGAAGGTGGGATGATGACCTTGCCGCCTGGCATCCAATCCGCAGGGGTCGCAATGCCATGCTTGTCACCCGTTTGAAGCGCATCGATTACACGAAGGATTTCATCAAAGTTTCGACCAACACTCATGGGATAAGTCATGGTGAGGCGGATTTTCTTATTCGGGTCGATGATGAAGACCGAACGAACCGCGGCTGTTTCGCTCTCGCCTGGATGGATCATGTCATAGAGTTCGGCCACTTTGTGATCAGTATCAGCGACGATCGGGAAAGCCAGATCGGTATTCTGCGTGTCATTCACATCATCAATCCACTTGATGTGCTCTTCAACGGTATCGGTGGAGAGACCGAGTGGCTTGGTGTTGCGGTTGACAAATTCCTGAGAAAGCTGCGCTGTGCGCCCCATTTCTGTGGTGCAGACCGGGGTGAAGTCAGCTGGATGGCTGAAGAAGAAGACCCAGCTGTCGCCGATCCAATCATGGAAGGAAATCTCGCCCTTAGTGGTCGGGATGGTGAAGTTTGGGGCGGTATCGCCGATTCTGAGAGACATGGTTTGTCCTTTCTGGGAGGTATGAGAATGTTGATTGGAAATGGGTTAGTGTCTGAGCCACAGCATGATCAGGGGAACCCAGATCAAGGAGGTGGTGATCAGGCCTTTGATGCTCTGATATGCGATCCAGACCCAGAAAAGCTCCTTTTACGAGCGCTCAGGGTTTTTAGGGCCAGGCGCGGGGACCAATTGGAAAGCGTTTGCATATGTCCTCCTCCTAAAGCACCAGCTTGATGAGACCGCCGACGATCAGGATGACGGCGACGCCGAGTGCCCAGAGACCAACGAACCAGGCGATCTCTTTCAGACCGGTCTTCTTGATGGGGGTACGGAGTTCTTCACGCATCAGTGATACCCCGCATCCGGATCGACTTTCCCGCGAAACACCCAATAGGTGAAAACGGTATAGCCAATAATGATAGGAAGAAGGATCAGCGCACCGACGAGCATAAATAGTAGGCTCGAATCTGGTGCTGCCGCCTCCTGAATGGTGATCGCGCGCGGCACAATGTAAGGCGAAATGCCGATGCCGAGACCTGCAAAGCAGAGCGCGAATAGTCCGATCGAAGTCGGGAAAGCGACTTGATCCTTTTTCGTAATAAGTCCCCAACCGAGGATAGCAGCAAGGATTGCCGTCAAAGTTGGAACGGGCAGCACAAACATCAATTGCGGGAACGTAAACCATCGTTCCGCGATCTCGGGCGAAAGAAGCGGCGTCCAAAGACTGACAATTCCCACAAAACCGAGCGTCGCAAGCGCAGAAAGTTTTGCGTAGCGATAGGCGGTATCGCGCAGTTCACCTTCGGTTTTCATAATGAGCCAAGTTGTCCCAAGCAGAGCATAGCCTGCCACGAGCGCAACGCCGCAGGTCACGGTGAACGGGGTAAACCAATCCCACCAGCCGCCGCCATAAGCGCGGCCATCAACTTCAATGCCTTGGACGAAGGCTCCAAGCACGATGCCTTGGCAGAACGTCGCGATCAGAGAGCCGTAAAAGAATGACTGGTCCCAGATCTTTTCATGAGCTTTGTCGCGCCAGCGATATTCAAAAGCGACGCCGCGGAAGACCAGTGCCAGGATCATGATAATGAAAGGCGCGTAAAGCGCGGGCATCACCACTGCATAGGCGAGCGGGAAGGCCGCCATCAGGCCGCCGCCGCCAAGCACGAGCCAGGTTTCATTTCCATCCCAAACCGGGGCGACCGAGTTCATAGCGACATCACGGTCGCTGTCAGATTTCAAGAACGGAAAAACAATCCCGATCCCAAGGTCAAAACCATCGAGCACGACATAGATGAAGATGGAAAGGGCGAGTAGACCAGCCCAAACTGTAGGAAGATCAAACATTGAAACCGTCTCCTATTCAGCGGGCAGAACGTCAGGACGCTGGGCAGCAAGCTGCGTCGTCCCGGCTGTGCGCGTTGGTGTTTCTGGAAGTGGTCGAACCTCACCAGGTTCTTTGTTCATCATCTTCAGGATGTAGAGCGTGCCTGCGCCAAACAGGGCGAAATAGACTACGATGAAAGCGATTAGGGACGCTGCGACGGCAGGCGCTTCGACCGGCGCAATTGAGTCAGACGTCATCAAATGTCCGTATACCGTATAGGGCTGGCGTCCGACCTCTGTCGTGATCCAGCCCGCAAGCACGGCGACAAAGCCAGAGGGTCCCATCAGCATGGCGGCGCGATGGAAGAGTGGCGCATCATAAAGCTTGCGGCGCCAGCGCAAGAATAAGCTGACAAAGCCGACCAACACCATGAGCATCCCGATGCCGACCATGATCCGGAAGCTCCAGAAGACGATTGGGACAGGTGGCTGCAGCTCGTCGGGCACGGTGTCGAGCCCCTTCATCGGTGCATTGAGATCGTGCTTGATGATCAGCGATGAAAGCTTGGGGATACCCACAGCATAGTCGAGACGCTGTTCTTCTTCATTTGGAATTCCAAACAGATAGAGCGGCGCGCCTTCCGGATAGCTCTCATAATGACCTTCCATGGCCATGACTTTGACCGGTTGGTGCTCATAGGTGTTGATACCGTGGAAGTCGCCAGCAACGACTTGCAACGGCGCGACGATTGCGGCCATCCACATTGCCATGGAGAACATCTTGCGCGCTTCAGGATTCTGACGGTTACGGAGCAGATGTAGCGCACCGACCGCACCGACCACGAAGGCGGTCGTGAGATAAGCGGCGAGAACCATGTGCACGAGGCGGTAGGGGAAGGACGGATTGAATATGATCTCCATCCAATTTTCCGGCACAAACTGGCCCACCTCATTGATGCCAAAACCGGCCGGTGTCTGCATCCAGCTATTCACTGACAGAATCCAGGTCGCTGACAAAAGCGTGCCGAACGCGACCATGATGGTGGAGACGAAGTGCAGCGTGTTGGAAACGCGCCCGAGGCCGAACAGCATGACGCCCAGGAATCCGGCTTCTAGGAAGAAAGCGGTTAGAACTTCATAGGCCATGAGCGGCCCGATCACAGGCCCCGCTTTGTCTGAGAACACGCTCCAATTGGTCCCGAACTGGTAGGACATGACGATTCCTGACACCACGCCCATGCCGAAGGCGACCGCGAAGATTTTCCGCCAGTATTTGAACAGGCGCAGATAAACCGGATTTTCAGTTTTGAGCCAAAGACCCTCGAGCACCATGAGATAGGAGGCAAGGCCAATAGAAAAAGCCGGAAATATAATATGAAAGCTGACCGTGAACGCAAACTGGATGCGCGCCAGGAGGACAGCGTCGAGTGCTTCAAACATGGGAATTTACCCTTTGAATTTGACCAGTGGGCCTAAAAGTGTCATTTGATTTACTACTTATAATTTTAAGAGTTATCTTCGAGTACACTTTTTGTCGCATGCGACGCGCTGACTTGAGGAGATTGCATTGAGACTGACCGCTTACACCAACTATGCGCTGCGCACGCTGATGTTCTGCGCGCTTCACCCAGACCAACTGGTCCGCATGGAAGATGTGTCGGATGCTTACGGCATCTCGCGCGCGCATCTCTTGAAAGCCGCGCGCCAACTTGGGCAGCTGGGCTATCTGGAAAATGTCCGCGGACGTAGTGGCGGTGTCCGGCTTGGGCGTGGGCCAGAAGATATTGTGATCGGCGAAGTCGTCCGACATACCGAAGGTGATCTCGAATTGGTCGAGTGTTTTAATCCCGACAGCAATACCTGTCCCCTTATCGGGGTTTGCAAGCTGAGCGTCCTGTTTCGCGCGGGCCTTAAGGCCTTCTTCGCCGAACTCGACAAAGTCACGCTTGCCGACATGATTGCTGACGGCCCTGTGCTGATTGAGCGCCTGATGGCCAATCAGGCAACTGCGCGTGCGATGAGCTCTGCGGCGGAAGGCGTATAGAGTTTTGATCGCTTGACGCAGCATTCTATACATCCGGTAAGCTGAACCTTCAGACCCTTTGCCGTTGATGCTCAAACGAAAGGCAGCGCATCTTGTCAGGGGCGGCTATCGGCTTCCTCCATTGGCGGGCTCTAATCCCGCATGCCGCAAAGACGGGCATGGATCGGTCCCAGGTTCGGTTGTTTTAGGCGTTCGGCTGAAGGCCATTTTTACGCATTCCTCATCGAGTTCGAGCATCGCCTCATACTGATTGAGGAACACTTCTCCGGTCAGTTCTTCTAGGAAATGGGCGCGTTCAAGGCGGTCCATAACTGGGCCCTTAACCTCTGAAAGATGCAGCAAAACCCCTGCATCGTCGAGGCGGTGATTTATGGATTCAAGGCTCTCCAGCGCGCTCGCATCGATGTGGTTTACGGCTGGGCACATGAGAATGAGGTGCTTCATATCCGGGCGGTTCGACAGCATGCAATAGACGGTATCTTCAAGGAACCGCGCGTTGGCAAAATAGAGGCTCTCATCGATGCGGACGGTCAGCACTGAGTCAGAAATCACTACTGAGTGGCGGTTCACATTGCGAAAATGGTGCGTGCCAGGTAACTGGCCGACGAGCGCGAAGTGGGGGCGGCTTGTATTGTAAAGATGCAATAAGAGCGACAGGACAACGCCGGTGGTAACGCCGAGTTCCACGCCGAAAAAGAGCGTCACGAAGATCGTGGCGGCCATAGCGGCAAAATCGGACTTAGAATACTTCCAGACTTTGATGACTTCTGGAATGTCGACCAGCGAGAGCACAGCGACAATGATCGTCGCAGCGAGCACTGCTTGCGGGAGAAAGAAAAGGAACGGCGTTAGAAATACTGTCGCAAGCGCGATACCCACGGCTGTATATGCGCCAGCAGCAGGTGTTTCGGCGCCAGCGTCAAAATTCACGGCCGACCGAGCGAGACCGCCTGTTACTGGATAACCAGAGGAGACGCCCGCTGAAAAGCTTGCAGCCCCAAGGCCGATCAGTTCCTGGTTAGGATCGATACGGGCCCGGTTTTTCGCCGCCAACGTCTGACCTACAGAGACGGATTCAACAAAGCCAATCAAGCTGATCAGGGCCGCCGAGCCGAGGAGTTGCATCCAGATGTCCGCGTTGAAGGTCGGAACGCCGATAGCGGGCAGGCTTTGCGGCACATCGCCGAGGATTTTGACGCCGCGCTCGTCGAGGCCCATGCCCGCAACCACGAGAATACCGGTGATCACGGCAAATACTGGGCCCGATCGCGCAATGATGGTGGCTGCTTTCTCGCCCAATCCGATCGCCTTGAGGAGCGGTTTGAATTGCTTGCGAACCCAAAATAGGAAGATCAGAGACGCCCCGCCGATGTAAAGCGTCGGCAGATTGGTTTCTGGGAGTTTCTCGCCCAACGAAACAACGATTTCAAAGAGGTTATGTCCGCCCGCATCCACGCCAAGGATATGCTTCATCTGAGATGCGGCGATAATGATGCCCGACGCTGTGATGAAGGCTGAGACAACCGGGTGGCTTAGGAAGTTTGCGAGAAAGCCCATACGAAATAGGCCCATCACCAGCAGAATGAGCCCGGATAGTAGTGCCAATATCAGAGCGGCTTGAATGTATTCGGCGCTGCCTTGGGCAGCGATCTTACCCGCCGCCGCCGCTGTCATCAGAGACAAAATTGCGACCGGACCAACTGCAAGCTGACGGCTTGAGCCGAAGATTGCGTAAACCAGCAAGGGAAGGATCGAAGCATAAAGTCCAATCTCTGGCGGTAGACCTGCGAGCAACGCATAAGCAAGTGATTGCGGGATCAGCATGATCGTCACAATCACCGCTGCAACCATGTCGTTGACGAAGGTCTCGCCTCTATATCTTCGTCCCCAATCGAGGATCGGGAAGTATCTTTCAAAACGTCCGAGCATGGGTTGCAACTTCCTGGGTTTGATCGTGTTATGAGTGACCAGCCCCGCGGATGCCGGCTTGGTGGGGGGACGCACGCGTCCGCGGGGCTGGTCCATCGAGCGCTAAGCGCCCGACTGTTTACGCGTTACTTTTCATGTTTAATTCAAAGTGATTTCAGGCTTGGCGAGAAACTCTTTACCTTTCAGCATCTGGTTCCAGTAAACGCCTGGCAGAAGACTGTCCTTCATAAACCAGGCTGCCCGTGTCGGTTTGGTGCCTTTGAGCATCCATGTCGGGAGAGACGGCAGAAGTTTTCCGCCATAACCGAACTCGGCCAGAACGACTTTTCCGCGTTCAACGGTTAGCGGACATGCACCATACCCGTCATAGTTTGCCTGCGCGTTCTCATTTTCCATTTGGAATATAATGTTCGACGCCACGATCGGGGCCTGTTTGCGAGCCGCTGCCATGGTCTTAGCGTTTGGTGTCGAGCCCGCATCACCCAGACTGAAGACGTTAGAATATGTGTTGTGTTGCAGCGTATGCTGGTCGACGTCTACCCACCCAGCCTCATTGGCAAGGGGGCTGCTCTTGATAAACTCTGGCGCTGATTGTGGCGGCGTGACATGCATCATGTCGAACTTGCGTTCAACAATGGTTTTATTGCCGTCTTGATCTGCTTTCTCGAACCAGGCTGTTTTTGCCGGGCCATCAACTTTGACGAGGGTTTCACCAAAATTGAGTTCCACATTATAGCGCTCAACGTATTTCATCAGCGCTGGAACAAAGGCCGCAACACCAAAGAGTGCGCCGCCCGAATTGCAAAATTTGATATCGACTTTGTCTAGAACACCAGAGCGTTCCCAGTGATTGGCAGATAGATACATCGCCTTCTGAGGCGCTCCTGCACACTTAATCG
This sequence comes from Henriciella sp., assembly GCA_017642885.1. Taxonomy (GTDB): domain Bacteria; phylum Pseudomonadota; class Alphaproteobacteria; order Caulobacterales; family Hyphomonadaceae; genus Henriciella. Next base: position 9,879 of record JAEPOM010000010.1, read on the forward strand.
GCATGGGGGGCTGGGTGAAAATGGCCGTTCCTGATTTCAGGTTCGTCACCAGGTCCCATGTGTAAGGGGCGAGGTCGTAGCGGTAATTGGATGTAACGCCATTCTGACCGAGGGTTTGGGAAAGCCCTTCAATCTTGTCAAAATCTAGCTGTAGGCCCGGAGCAACGACCAGCGTGTCATAACTGACAGTGCCCCCGTCGTCGAGGGTCACCGAATTGTTCTCGGGCTGGAAGGTGGCGACTGCGGCTTTGATCCATTTTACTTTCGAGGGCATGAGTTCTTTCATGCTGCGCCGGGTTGCTTCAGCTTGAAAGACGCCGCCGCCAACCATGGTCCAACCCGGCTGATAGAAATGCTCTTCGCGCGGTTCAATGATCGCAATGTCGAGATTGCTTTTGCGTTTTAGCAATGAGGCTGCGGTCGCGATTCCTGCTGAGCCGCCGCCCACGATAACGATTTGGTGCTTCATAGTATTGCCTCCTCCCGAGAGCGTTTTGGTATGGGTGATGCGTCTTTCTTCGAGGCGCGGTCTTAGTTTTGATAGGTCGTATCCGGCCTTCTTGGCGGCGTTTAGGATCGCAGCGGTTGAGCTTTTCCCGGCTTCTGAGAGCGCCCAAAGCGTTGTCGATCGAGTTCCGCTCCGGCAGTATGCGAGGACTGGCGGCGGCGCGGCGTTTAATACTTCGGAGAACTGGGCGATGTCACTCTCAGAGATGTTTCCGCCCACAATCGGAATATAATTGACTTTCAGGCCCGCGGCTTTCGCCGCCGTCGCAATCTCGTCTTTGCTCGGTTGGTTTCCGGCTTCTCCGTCAGGGCGATTTATCACGATCGCGCCGAACCCTTGCGCTTTAGCGCGAGCCATGTCTTCGGGCTGCAATTGGCCTGCTACAGATAATAGCGGGGATATGTGCTTAAACGGCTCCACGACCAAACTCCCTAAAGCGCGTTGATCGGTACTTTCATGTACCGAACACCATTGTCTTCCGGGGGCGGCATGTCACCCGCGCGCATATTGACCTGAACAGACGGCAAGATCAGTTTCGGCATGGCGAGCGTCGCATCGCGCTCGGTGCGCATCTTGATGAAGTCTTCGCGCGACGTGCCATCTTTCACGTGAATATTGGAGCGTTTCTGTTCACCAATTGTCGTTTCCCAGACATACGCGTCTCGGCCTGGTGCCTTATAGTCATGGCAAAGGAACATGCGGGTATCGTCCGGGAAGTCGAACAGCATCTGAATCGAGTCGTAGAGCGTTCCGGCATCGCCGCCTGGAAAATCACACCGTGCAGAGCCGAAGTCAGGCATAAAAATCGTGTCGCCGACAAACATTGCATCACCGATGAGATGGGTCATGCAAGCGGGTGTATGCCCTGGGGTCGCTAGAGCGCGAGCTTCGATGTTGCCGACGCGGTAAGACTCACCGGGTTTGAATAAGTGATCAAACTGGCTGCCATCGGTGTGGAAGCTCTGACCTTCATTGAAGATGTCACCGAAGACGCGCTGCACTACAGGGATCTGGTCACCGATTGCAGTCTTGCCGCCAAGCTGTTCACGAATGTACGGCGCTGCGGTCAGATGGTCAGCGTGGACGTGTGTGTCGATGATCCACTCGCACGTCAGCCCATTTTGGCGCACAAACTCAACCAGCTTATCGGCCGATACGGTTTTTGTCCTGCCCGAAGCCTGATCATAATCCAGGAGCGAATCCACGATCGCGCAGTGTTTCGTCTCCGGATCGGCGACCACGTAGCTAATTGTGTAAGTGGCTTCGTCGAAGAAGCCGGTGACCTCGGGTTTTTGCATCTTTGACTCCATAGCTTTGTCTAATTTCCCGTGCGGGCGAATACGCCGTAGCCGCCGGGACGATTGGGTTTGAGTTTGGGGGAAGTGTCTTTGCTGCCTGTTTTGGGCTCTGACTTTCCGAGCATGACTGCGCAAATGGCATCAACCATGTCTCGAACGCGCGGCTTGTTGCTTAGCGTGTAGAAGACAAGCTTTGATTCCTTGCGGGTCTCGACGAGGCCTGTATCTCTTAGTTTCGACAGCTCTCGCGATAGGCGTGGTTGTTTAATGCCGAGCGTCGTTTCGATGTCGCCAACCGACATTTCTGTGTCGCGCAGCTGGCAACAAATGATTAGCCGCTCTGGATGAGCGAGCGCCTTCAAAAGCTCCGTCGCTTCATTCGCGAGCGGAGCAACATCCTTCGAAAGCGGCGTCATTGGCTTGCATCCGTATGGGTGAGGTACCAAGCGCCGCCATTCATCGCCGAGCGTTTGTCAGCTTCAGCTTGATCAAGCGGCGGCGGTAGAACCGCTTCATCGCCGGGTTTCCAGCCTTCGGGCGTGGCGAGCTCGCAAGAATCAGAGGTTTGCAAAGCATGCAAGACGCGCAGCAACTCATCGACTGAGCGCCCGACATTCATTGGGTAGTGGATGAGCGCTCTTACGTAGCCTTCAGGATCGATGAAGAAGACCGAGCGTACCGCTGCTGTTGTCGCGGACCCGTCATGGATCATGCCGTAAGCGCGGCTGACTGCCATCGAGATGTCTTCGATGATGGGAAATGTGATCTTTACATCGAAGCGCGCTTCGATGTCTTTTACCCAGGCAATGTGCGCGTAAAGGCTATCAATCGAGAGGCCGAGCAGATCGCAGTTTAGGTCGTCAAACTGCGGTTTCGCCTTCTGTAAGGCGACAAACTCTGACGTGCAAACCGGCGTGAAGTCCGCCGGATGTGAGAAGAAAAGTAGCCAGCGCCCGCGATAGTCAGAAAGATTGACCTCGCCCTGAGTGGTCCGCGCCGTGAAGTCTGGCGCGATGTCATCAATGCGAGCGGAGAGCGGCTGGGAAGGGGATGTATCGACTTCGTTCATAGTGAAAATCTCTTGCTTGCCTATTAATAAAATACAGTTTACAGATATGTCAATACAGGAACGTAAAATGAGATAGAGAGGTACGCCGATGGAGAACTTCACCCCAGTAAGCGCAGCGATTGGTGGGGCCCTGATTGGGCTGTCTGCTGTCCTATTGATGGCGCTTAATGGCCGAATCGCAGGGATTAGCGGTGTCTTTTCCGGATCCGTCTTCGCTGAGCGCGGGGACAAGCTATGGCGCGTTCTTTTTGTCGTCGGCCTAATCGCTGCGCCCGCTATGTGGACCCTTGCGCAGGGTGCTCAACCACCATTTGAAATCACGCAAAACTGGCCACTCATTATCGCTGGAGGCTTGCTTGTTGGGTTCGGAACGCGCCTAGGATCAGGCTGTACAAGCGGCCATGGTGTTTGCGGGCTGTCTCGTTTGTCGCCTCGTTCAATGGCGTCAGTCGCTCTGTTTATGGGCGCAGGTATGGCGACCGTCGCAATCGCAAAATCAATGTTGGGGGCTTAAGTCATGGGACGGAATATTGCTGCTCTGCTCGCCGGTCTGATCTTTGGCCTTGGCTTAACCCTCAGCGAGATGGTGAACCCTGCGAAAGTTCTCGCTTTCCTCGACCTTTTCGGAAACTGGGACCCTTCGCTCGCCTTTGTCATGGGCGCAGCTCTTCTTGTGACGGCCATTGGATACCGGATCGCCTGGGCCCGCCCCAAGCCTGTCTTCGCCGACCAATTCCAAGTGCCTGGGAATCGCCGGATTGATCAGCGCCTTGCGATCGGGGCTGTATTGTTCGGAATCGGTTGGGGCCTTGTCGGCCTGTGCCCCGGCCCAGCAATATCAGCCCTGACCTTTGGAGGAACGCCAATCTTCGTGTTTCTCGCGTCCATGGGAGCGGGAATGGCTCTGTTTGAAGTATTTGATCGATCACCGCTGAAAAAGAGCGCTGCGTAGATGGTCATTCGACACGGCTTAAATGGATTATAAAATGAAGAACTCAGACCAAATCGAATACTGGAATGGTCAAGCAGGTAGCAAATGGGTTCAGCACGCCGAGCGATTGGACGAATTGCTAGAACCCTTTGCCGACGATGTCTTAGGGCGCGCTGACCTCAAGCAAGGCGACAGCATCCTTGATGTGGGATGCGGTGCTGGCGCGTTGACATTGAAAGCCGGGTTCCAAGTGGGCGACGATACTCAATCGCTGGGCATTGATGTGTCAGCTCCATTGCTAGAGCTCGCTAAAAAACGCGCGCGAGAGCGAGGCGCTCCGGTCCGTTTTGAGCGAGGCGATGCCTCAATTTTTCAGAGCGGGCATAAATTTGATGCGCTCATATCTCGTTTTGGTGTCATGTTCTTCGATGAGCCAGTTTCAGCGTTTGCGAACTTAAATGGGCTTATGCAACAGAATGGCCGGCTCACTTTCGCGTGTTGGCAAGCCCTTTCACTAAATGACTGGGCGAGGGCACCGCTAGAAGCCGCTATGCCATTGCTGCCCAGTTCTCCCGCTTCGCCGCCTCCGGATGCGCCGGGGCCGTTTGCGTTCGCGGATAAAGATCGAGTATTCCGAATCCTCGACGATGCCGGTTGGAATGATATCGAGATCAAATCTCAGCTTGGGCTTGTGCGCCTACCAGGTGAGACAGTGTCAGAGGCTGCGCGCTTCATGATGGAGCTTGGTCCGGTCGGGCGATTGCTTTCAGCAGCGGGTATAGACCTCGCAAAAGTTGAAGCCCCGCTGACCGAAACTTTGTCAAACCACGTGCTTACAGATGGACGAGTATATATGCCTGCTGCGACTTGGATCGTATCTGCTCGATCCGCTGGGGCGTAAAGGGATATGAGTCCATGCCAAAGGCTTATGTGATCCAGTCACACGATTGTTGCGCCGGGTCCTGTTAGAAACACAACTCCACAGATAATGGAGACTGTCATGTCAGCAAATGTTGGAACAATAGACCGAGTACTGCGTCTATTCATCGGTATTGCCGCACTCGCCCTGGTTTTTGTAGGCCCGGTCGCTGCCTCAGGTGGTTGGGGTTGGGAACGTATCGCATTGGTCGCGGTCGGCGCGATCATGATAGGAACGAGCATGATAAAGTTCTGCCCGCTTTATCGCGTGTTCGGTATGCGAACGTGCAGCATGGACTAATGCGATGCTGGAACTGATTAGAGAAGCGATCGCAGCCAACCAGGCTGAGGCCAGCACCTACTCACAAGCGGTGCGTGTCTGGATGCGCGTAATGTCCGTCGCTTTTCTGGCGAGTGTTGTGTTCGCGCCTTGGAAAGCCGGAGCGCGATGGATCCTGATAGCGATGTTGATCAACATTGCTGGCCTTGTGTTTGTGAAGGTAGCAATGCCCGAGCTTACTCGGACAACGATCGGAACAACGGTGCATTTATTGTTCTGGACGCTAGCACTCTTCATGATTTGGCGACCCGGCGCTCGAGAAACTCGAAGAGATGATTTCTCAGGTGCTACAGGACGGCTGTATCAAGTGTGGCTTGTGCTCGCCAGCTTGATTATGGCGACGTCATTGGTTCTGGATGCGCGCACGGCGATTGGGTGGCTTGTTTGAGCAAAGTCATCGAGCACCTTTCGTCGCTCTTTGGTGTGAGCTCCGACCCGAGAGCTTTGGAGGCACTCGCCCGCGCAGCTTCTGTCATTCAAGCACCAGCTGGCGCTCAGCTGTTTGCGTCCGGAGATCAATGCGAAAGTTTTGTTGTCGTTGCAGACGGGCGAGCCCGAATTCAACTCTCAACGAAAACCGGACGAGACATCACACTTTTCCGGCTTGAACGGGGGCAATCTTGCGCGCTGACGACTTCCTGTCTTTTGTCTGAAATCCCTTATTATGCGGAAGGGGTAGCAGAAACCGATATCGAATTGATTTCGATTCCATCAGTTGCTTTTCGCGATGCATTAGATGCGTCGCCTGAGATGATGAAAGTATTGCTATCTGACTATGCAAGTCGCATCGGTCATCTCACAGGACTGGTTGATCGGCTGACGTCTCGAGACCTGAACAGTGAAATCGCGGCTTTCTTGAAAAGCAGAGTGGGCCCAGATAAAATCGTGCCGTGTTCCCACAAAGAAATTGCTGACGAGCTTGGAACAGCTCGTGAAGTCGTGAGCCGAAGACTCAAGGAATGGGAAAAGCTCGGGTGGGTCAAGCTATTGCGAGGCCGCCTGCTCATACGTGATGAAGAGGCAATCGCCCGATTCATTTAGAAGATTGGTAGAGCAGAATTTACTTCGAACCCGTGTCGTCTTCTTGTTCCAACGCGTCTTGTCGAAACGAGCCAAACTTGTTCTCGACGGGATGTCCGCCTTCTATCCAGGTTTCGAACCCACTGTGCGCAGATACATTTGTATAACCTTGCGCAGATAAGGCTTTTTTGACGAGTGAGGCCCGGCTACCGGTCCGGCAATAGAGTATTATTTCGGCATTTGCGTCTCGAACATTTTTTGCGAACTCAAACTCTGCGGTGCCGCGCGGCATAGAGATGGCGCCAGGGATATGACCGACTTCGAAATCACCGTTAGACCGAACGTCCACGAGCATAAGGTCTGCGTTGCTGGATTGGCGCTCCAAAATGTAGGAATTATCTACGAATTCGATGCCGTCCTTAGCAGCAGCCGCGACCTCTTCGAGTGTCATCAATTCTTCTGCTGACGCGGTGAGCGCGATGAAACATCCTGATACAGCTATCACAAATGATCTGATCATTTTCCAAACCTCTAAATGCTCTGCTCCAGATAAACTGGCTCGCAGCTTAACTCCATATCAGAGCTGTTCCCAAGTGAAACTAAGGGCCGGGTCTTCGGAAGCAAGCCAGCGTCATGAGCCATATTGAATAGAAACTTTATACCCACTCATAGACATTGGCTTTATGGGGAGATGTTGCGGGCGCGCATCGGTTGCTGTTTTCTCCTGCCCGCTCACGACTTCCGGTGAATAGTTCATCAGTTTCCCCAATTCTCTGGTGATTCCGGCATTGGCATTTCTTACTGGCGCGGCTCCAAGGTGCGCATAGCGCGCGGTGGTTTGAGCTTGCGTATGGCCTAATAGTTTTCCGATGATCGGTAGTCCCAGATTCTGGGAAGCGGCGATCGACGCAAACGTATGCCGCAAGTCATGGATTCTTACGTCTGGGATCTTGGCGGATATTCTGATCCGACGCCATGGTTTTTGAAAATCCGTGAGATGCTGACCAGGCACAATCCCCCGAATGACAAATGGATTGTCAGCTGCTTGCGGAATCGATTTTAGGATCGCTGTTGTTTCTGGGGTCAGATAGATTGTCTTTTTACCAGTTTTTGAATCTTCTAGACGTAATTCGCCACGCTCAAAGTCGACTTCTCTCCATCGAAGATACTGGATCTCACCAAGACGGCATCCTGTAAATATGAGGAGTCTGAAAGCCGCCGCCGACATGGGCGAGAGTGTTTCTTCGAGATCCAATGCTCGAAACAAACGTACAAGTTCTTCTTTCGAGAGGAAGCGCTCTCTTTTCTCTTCTTTGAACCTTTTTACACGCATGCACGGGTTAGCTTTCTCGCCGCGTAAATCCCAAACTTCTGCTTGAGAAATCATCTTTGAGAATGTGCCTAACACGCGATTTGCTTGGTAAGGTCTATCGGAGAGGCTTTGATGGAGTTGTGCTGCATCGCTGCGGCTTATCTCCAAAACCTTCTTCTCACCCAGCAATGGAACAATATAAAGCTCGATGTTGCGCGTGTACTCGCTTTGAGTCGAAGGCTTCAAATGATACGGGATGTAGTTTGCTTTAAACCGTTCCGCGAGATCAGAAATCGTTGGAGCTTTCGCGTCCTCTGCTAAGTCGCCGATTATGTCTTCCCCGCCTGAAGCTGCTCCAATCAAAACTTGAGCCCGTCTTCTTGCTTCGTCGGCTTTTACAGAGCTCGTGCGTCCGAGCACCTTCTTTCTCTGCTTTCCTTCCACCCGGAAATGAACGATGTATGACATCGTGAGGTTGCGGTTCACCCGCAGGCCAAACCCTTTGAGGTCTGGATCCCAATAGGTCTCTCCAACGTCAGATGCGCTCAGAGAGTTTACAAATTTCTGCGTGATTTTCATCTGCCACCTCACAATTCTCGTTGGCCAGATGATACAATTTAGGGTCGCTCCATGGTAGCAGATAATCGAGAACGAGCGGGTTGAGCCGGGAAATTCCAAGAAATCGAATTTCCTTATTAATGCAATAATATCAATACGTTACGGACAAATCGAGATTTTCAATTATATATCGAGATGATATGGGAATTAGCCCGGGGGCGACTCATAACCTGAAGGTCGTAGGTTCAAATCCTACTCCCGCACCCAATAAACCCCTGAAAATCTTCGGATTTTCGGGGGTTTTCCTTTTTGCGGACGTTTGCGCGCTTGCACGTACGGTTCGGTGTATCTATCGCTTAGTGATACGTTCAGATTTGTTCGCGATGACGGGAGTGACCATGATCACCAAAAAAGACTTGCTGCGTTTTGTTCCGGCGATTTCTATCTTGGTGACAAGTGCCTGCACCTCCCATCCGCCATCAACGGCATCGCAACCCATTATCGACATGCATCGCCATGCGCCGCTGGCCAGTTCGTTTGAAAGCGATGATGGACCGGCAGCGACGGCGGATGAGTTGAGCGAACAGAATGTCGTACTCTCGCTCGTATCAATCACATCACCAATGCAAGCCGAGCAATGGTACGATGGCGCCACCGGGACGTTTATTCTCGGCGCGATGATGCCCTGTCCGAGAAATTTGGCTGAAAGATATGATTGCTTCCCCGAAACGGATGGATTGCCCGATATCTCTTGGTTGAGAGAAAGCGTCGAATCTGGATTGATTGGGGCGTTCCATGAGATGATGTTCAATTATGATGGGACGCCTCCAGATAGTCCTAAAATGGCGCCTTACTGGGCTCTCGCTGCGGAGTTTGGCGTGCCTGTTGGCGTGCATGCCTGGAGCGGCCCACCGCCGGGACGGTCTATCCGAGCAAATCCCAACTGCTGTCCGGATTATGATGGCGACATGGGCAATCCCAAGCATTTGCGGACGGTCCTGCAGCGTCATCCTGGTCTCAAAATCTGGCTTCAGCATGTTGGATCCGATGGCAATGCGTCACCCGAACTCTGGGACGAAACGCTAAGTCTGCTCTCGGACTTTCCGAACGTGTATCTTGATATGTCGATCACAAATAGTTTGTTGCCCGTTGAGGCCTATGAAGCCGGTCTCGTTCGGTTGGTCGATGCTGGTTTTGGCGATCGCATTATGCTCGGTAGCGATAATGTTCCGCTCGCTCTAATCCTCGGACGATTGAGCGAGCTGGAAGGTGTCTCAGATCTACAGCGGTCGGCAATCCTCTATAACAACGCCGCGGATTTTTTGGAGCTAGATGGCGAGACGCGCCGTGAACATCATGGCCGGTAGCTATCCATTGAGTGCGCAATTGGCTTAGCCGCGCGTACGGCTTCCTCAGGACGCCAAAGCCGATCATCTTCGTTCGTTCTGACGATGTGTGTAGACGTCGGCTACGCGTTAGCTTCTGTTCCATCAAAGACCGTACTGAGTGCTTCAATCTCACGCTGCATATGCTGTCGAAACAGCGTCACGCGTTTGGTTCGTTTCAGGTCGCGATGATAGAGCAGCCATAGGCCAAGCTCGTGCTTCTTTTCAGGTTCTCGAAACCTGACCAGACCCGGTTCGTTGTCGCCCAAGAAGCATGGCAGGAAGCCGACGCCTAAGCCCTCTCGCAATGCTGCCACTGTTAGCGATGTGTCATCCACACAAAACGAATGATCAAGTTGTGGCCAGGCCTGTTTGGTCCAGGTGCGATGAAAGTCGCAACAATCGACACCGACCCATTTTTCCACGGCGCGTCCCGCGGCAACCGCCGCGCAATACTCCTTCGACCCGTACACGGCTGAGGCGACTGTAACCAGCCGCGTGCCGATAAGCGTCTCGCCGGGTGTATTGGTTTGTCGCAGAGCCACATCGGCGTCTCGCTCAGCCAACCGGACGGAGTTATTGGTGACTTCAAGCCGAAGGTCTATGTTCGGGTAAGCTGCATTGAAGCGCGCAAACAAGGGCATCAAGACTGTTGAGGCCATATTCGCAATCGCTGTGACATGCAGTTTGCCCGATGGCGCATCGCTCTCGCCAGAGCTTGCGGCCTCAAAATGCAGTAATTCTCTTTCCATTCGGGTCGCGGATTCGGTCAGTTTATGACCGGCCTCGGTCAGCACGTAGCCGTTTGCGCTTCGCTCAACCAACGGCGTCGCTAGGGCTTTTTCAAGCGCATGAATGCGTCGCGAGATGGTCGAGTGCTGAACATTCAGCCGCTTTGCCGCCGCGCTAAAAGAACCTTCTCGCGCAAAGGCCAGGAACATTCTTGCATCATCCCAGTCCACCGCATCCCTCCTTGACTGTGCATTTTTGCACAGCGATTTTCGATTTTTCTGGAATACCCGCTAATGAATGCACATGCGAGTCTCCACAAATAATTAGTTGAAACAACGCGCATTCAGTGGAGCGCGATGACCGGGGAGAACAAAATGACGAAAACCATGATTCTGATTTATGGCGTCGCTTCTTACTTTGTGGGGGTAGCGGGGTTGGTTTGTATTATCGCGGCCTTAGCCGGATTTATTCAATATGGCTTCTGGCTGGACGGAGCGGAATCCATGCTTGGTCCGATTGCGTGGAACTTCCTATTGGTGGCGATCTGGGGCGCGATCCACACGCTGATGGCGCGGCCAGGATTCAAATCAGTTCTAACCAAATTCATTCCCGAGGCTGCCGAACGGGCGACTTATGTTCTGGTCGCGGGTTTAACCAGTGTGGCGCTCATCGGTTTCTGGCAGAACATTCCAGGTCAAGTCTGGCTGATCGAATCCAGCGGGCTTGTTTATGTGCTTTGGGCTGTTTTCGTCTTCGGCTGGGTGTTCTTGCTCGCCGCTACATTTGCGATCAATCACTTTGACCTCTTTGGACTTCGGCAGGTCTTTTTGAATTTTAAGGAGCAACCGCGCCCACCGCTTCATTTTGTCAAACGAGCTATGTACAAATATGTCCGACACCCCATTCAAACCGGAGTGTTGATTGGCATATGGGCGACGCCATACATGTCCATGACGCAAATTGTGCTGAGCGTCGGATTCACGGTCTACATCTTCGTCGGGCTGTGGTTTGAGGAGCGCGATTTGATCAACGAGCATGGCGACGCGTATTTGCAATATCGCCGCGAAGCCGGGAAGCTTTTCCCAAAGTTCGGTGGGTAGCGATCCCAATTGAATGGAGACTCTTGAGATGACGAAGAGAATCGAAGGTGGCTGCACATGCGGCGAGGTCCGCTACGAAGTCTTATCCACCCCCTTGGTCGTTCACTGTTGTCATTGCCGCTGGTGTCAGCGGCAAACCGGAACTGCGTTCGCGCTCAATGCGCTGATTGAAGCGGAGCATGTGCGGGTGACCAAAGGAGACGTTGAGATCCTGCCCGTGTCATCGCCCAGCGGCAGAGGGCAAACGATCGCGCGATGCCAAAGCTGCCGCATCGCCGTTTGGAGCAATTACCATATGGGTGGGTTGCGCGATTTTATTCGCTTCATACGCGTCGGCACGCTGGATAATCCAGACCTGATGCCGCCGGATGTTCATATCTTTACGTCGACGAAACAACCCTGGTTCCGGTTGCCCGACGATGACAAAGCTTATGCTGAATTTTACCCTTATGAAGATGTTTGGTCGGCAGATTGTCTGGCGCGACGGGAAGCGCTTTTCGAGGAAGCCGGAATAGAAATTCCGCAAAGGTAAAGCTCTCTTCTGCCCTTGGGTTTTGGCGTAGGCTAGCCCGATTGCAACAGTTCCTGGAGCAGGAAGTCCACGGTCGCCTTGATCTTGTTCAGGCGGTATTTCGGTTGGTTGTAGAGTAGGTAGATGCCGCCGGTCTCGCTGCGTGTGATGGACAGGGATGCGTCTTCCATCGTCACTTCAACCAACTCACCGGACGCAAGTTCTGGCTGAATTCCCCAGCCAAAAAAAAGTCCGAGGCCTGCGCCGGCAAGGGCCTGTTCGACCAGTTCACGTCCGACATTGCAGATGAAGACCGGATGGGTCTGAACGTCTTGCCAACCTGCTTCGGTCTTTGCGTGCCAGTCGATCAATCGGTTTGGGCCGCGATACATCAGGGTCGGATGCGCAGCGAGATCCTCGAGCCTACGCGGCGCGCCGTGCGCCGCGAGATAAGCCGGGGATGCAACGAGCTTCATCGTGCTGTCGGCGAGCTTACGCGCAATCGCGCGGTCGGGTAGGTCCGCCGTCGCGCGGATGGCGATGTCGACCTCATGGCTCGCCAGATTGTAGACCTGATCGGTCAGTTCTACATCAATGATCAGGTCTGGATACTTGGCCCGCAGCTTGTGAATGGCGGGCATGAGCAAGACGCGCCCATAGCCTGGATTGGCGGTGATCCGCAACAGACCGCTCGGCGCACTCGGGCGGTCATTGATTAGGGCCTTCGCGTGATCGAGCGATTTCAGGGCCGGTCGCACCTGCTCGAGATAGACGCTGCCGAGCTCGGTCAGGCTAACGCTGCGCGTCGTGCGGTTGAGCAAGGTGGTGCCGAGATGAGCTTCCAAGTCTTGCACCCTGCGGGAAACAGACGAGGCCGGCACGCCCACGGCTCGCGCCGCCGCAGTGAAGCTGCCAAGCTCAGCAACTTTGACGAAATATTCGATCGCGCGCAGTTGATCCATGCCGGGCTCCGAGTCTGTTAGGTTGACGGGAGCATCATAGATTGTTGTCGTAAAGGCAATACAATTGCACGATTTACCTGATTTTTCAAAGGTGAGTGTGCCCATATCTACCAGTTTCAGCATTAGACATGAACTGGAGACCATTATGAATATCATCGAACACGAAACCTTGGGTGTACCAGCCGAGGTGCTTAAACTGAAACAAATCCCGGACCAGGCCCCAGGGGCTGGCGAAGTGCGGGTACAAATCCTTGCGACCCCGATCCATCCTGCAAGCCTGTTGCAGATCTCAGGACAATATGCGGCCGCGCCAGAACTGCCCGCGATTCCGGGCGGCGAAGGCATCGGCCGTGTCGTCGAAATCGGCGAAGGCGTTCAGCATTTGCAAGTCGGCCAGAACGTGCTGCTGGCAGGCGTTGGCGGCACCTGGCGAGATGAAATCGTAGCGCCCGCGACGGGCTTTATCCCGGCACCTCCCGGAGATGCAGAGCAATTGGCGATGCTCGCTGTGAACCCGATGACGGCGCACTTGATGCTGGCCGACTTTGTCGACTTGCAGCCTGGCGACTGGATCATTCAAAGCGCCGCCAACTCTGCGGTCGGTGAAATGGTCATCCAGCTGGCTGCGCAGAAAGGCATCAAGACGGTCAATATTGTCCGCCGCGAAGACTTGCTCCTGCCGCTCAAATCGCTTGGCGGAACAATCGCGCTGGTTGACGGACCCGACCTTGCCGACCGCGTCCGCGAGGTGACCGGCGGGGCCGAGATCAAGATTGCGTTCGATTGCGTCGGCGGAGACACGTATGAGCGCTTGGTTGAGACGCTCGGATATGGCGCACCGATTGTGAGCTATGGCACGTTGTCTGGAAAACAGCCGGAGCTAAACATGCGTGCTCTGATTGCCAATGATGTGCGGCCGCGCGGATTCTGGCTACAGAAATGGTACGGGACGGCGAGTGCCGAGCAAAAGCAGGCGGCGATGGGTGCGCTAGCGCCGCTGATTGCAAGTGGGGCTGTAAAGACCCGGATCGACTCTCGCTTCCCGCTGGAAGAGATCGCTGAAGCGGTAACCCGCGCGGCGGCCAATGGTCGGGACGGCAAAGTGCTGCTGACGCCGAGTATCGCCTAACGGCGTCGTGATCTGAGGAAAGGAACACCGAAATGGAACCGCTTAACACACCTACTTATGCCGCCTTGCTGGGAGGAGGGCTTTTGATCCTGCAAATCCTGCTCATGCTGAGCGTCGGCACCTATCGCTCAGGCGCCAAGAAGGGCGTCGGCGTTGACGGCGACACCAAGCTTGAGCGGCTCGTGCGCCGGCATGGCAACCTGGCAGAGAATGCCGCGATTTTCATCGTTGTTCTGGCACTCTATGAACTGATCTTCGGGCAGACCCTGATTGCGCTTGGCACGGCATCTGTGTTCTTTGCGGCGCGCTTGCTACACGCGTTCGGATTCTCAAGTCTGTCCGGCTCGCATCTGGTTGATGCGAAAGGGGCAGGGTCAAAATTTGTCTTGATGCGGGCATCCGGAGCAGGATTGACCGCGCTCGCCTCGCTGGTGATTGCAATTGCTCTGATTGTGGGCATCGCTACAGGCGCATAGCAGACGCAGATCTAAAAAGGCGCGGCGGGGATCACCCGTCGCGTTTTTCTTTTAGGAGAGGCCTTCAGCGCAAACCCGGTTACGACCTGTCGTTTTCGCACGGCTGAGCGCGGTGTCAGCGGCAGTGACCATATCCTCTGCGGTGCGACGGTCTTTATATCCGCTAATGCCGAACGAGGCTGTCGCCATGGTGGATGCACCCTGGTTCGGTGTATTGAACATCCGCATGCCTTCAAACTGGTGCTTGATAGACACCATCAGATTGTAGGCAGAGGTGATTTCAATGTTTGGCAGAACAATCGCAAACTCATCGCCGCCATAGCGGGCGACCAAGTCTTGCCCCTTGGTGTGTTCGAACAGAAGCGAAGCGAACTTCTTCAGCACATCATCGCCGGCCTGATGGCCATACGTGTCATTGACCTGTTTGAACTCATCCAGGTCAGCGAGAACCAGACAGAATTTCGAACCATTCTCGCGAGCATCATCAATTTGCCACTTCATCCGGTCCTCAAAGGCGCGGCGGTTGGAGACGGCTGTCAGCGCGTCTAACAGGCTCTGTTGGCGCGCTTGTTCGAGTTCTTCGTTGAGTTTCTTGACGCGTTCCTGCGTGGCTAGCAATCCTTGGCTGAGACGGGAAGACGATTCAGCCATCTTGAGGCTTTCCGACACCAGCTGTGATAGCATCGTCTTGAAGTCGCCGTCGACATTCTGAGACTGGCTCGAGGATTCTATACCATGCAGGGTCGAACAGAACTCAGCGTTCTGGGACATGCCGGATCTGATCAGAGCAGAAACGTCCTGGATGCTCTCCTCGAATTCCTTGCCGATCGCCTCCTGAGCAGCTTCGGCGCTATTGTCGGACAGGTATTCGCGGTGAATTTCCGCCAATTCATAGCGATCGAGCGCCCGGCCGGATGCCAGTAGCTTGTCAACCGCGACTGTGACCGCGGCAGGCGAGCGGGCGACATAGGCGTACCAAAGCGCATACGTTGTCGGATCCGGCGGAGTGCCGTACTTTTGAATTTCTTGGAATGCCGCTTTACAGCGCCGGAAGATCAGCGTGCGCTCACTCGGCTCTGGCGCTGAGCTGAGGTTTTCTTCTATTTTGACAGCGGCTTGCATGTCGATCTCCAGGATATCCAATCCTAAAAATCTACCTTGGGTTGTTTTAATTAACGTTAATCGTGCTGCGAGTATGCGCGGTTTACTCGGAGAAACTGCTAAACTGGATCGGTTACACCGAGGAACTGCCGGGCCATAAGCCGCAAATACTGGTAAGTATCGTCCGGTATCGTCAGAAACTCCGGGACAATTCCGGCCATAGGCCAGATCACACATGCAGGATTTCGATCCGCAAGCGCTTTGAGGTCGGTTTCAATCTCTCGCTTCGCGTCCTCGAGGGTTTCAGGAGAGTATGGATCGAAGGGGCCCCAACTGATTGAGATTGCGTGCGCATTCGGCTCTCCGCGCATCTCGCGTGCCAGACCGCGGCGTCCTTCGCGTTTCACATTGTCCCCGTAGACATAAATCCAGTCCCGGTTCGCTTTCAAATCATCGCGGGTAATCCAGGTCTGCCGCCGGACGCGAAAGGGAAAACCTGATTTTCCTAAGGCCATTCGTTGAACCTGCCATTTGCCAATCGACATGGTTAAGGCAAGAACTGGGCCAATTTCTATTTTAAGTTGTTATGTTGTCGTAGTGTCGAAGCCTAGGAATCGTTTCTGCGGAGGTCTTCATTGATGCTCGCGAGGCGAACGCTGACAATGTAGGCCTGCTGGGATTCCATGTTCGCCATGATCAAGCCAGCTTGCTCACTGTTCAGCAGACGCAAGAAACCAGCAGCAAAACCAGGGTCCATCTGGTTGAAGATCGTTGCCGCCTGGTCCGGTTTCATAGCGCCGTACATCTGGGCCAAATGCTGAAGGTCTTCGCTGGCAAAGGCTTGCATATCCTGCCAGCGCGTATCGAGGGTTGCCTGAAGGGCGCTGAGATCCGCGCGGCTCTGTTCGAGTTCTGTAGCCCAGGCTTCGAGCTCCAATTCTCGTTCGGTGAGTTTGTTGGTTTCGGTCGAAAGACGCAACTGATCGGCAGCCATCGCATCAGCCATTTCGTCGCTGAAGCAAACTTGCCCCGCAATATCGGTCAGCTTGGATCTAACCGGAGTATGCTCTGGCGATGCGGCGGCGACGGCGAGCGAGCTTGTAGCAGCGCTAGCGGCGGCGACATCCGCGCCGTTCGGAGAGGCGACGCTGCTCGGCACCAGGCGCGAAGCGGCCGCCACTGTGAACAGGACGCCGAGAGTAATCAGAACATTCGTTCGGTTAGCCGCTTTTGCTGCCATGACTAAACAACTTTCATTCTTGATCTCAGTTGAACAGGACGCGAGTCTTCAGCCTGCATCTCGCGCTGTGCGGTCGCAGCCGAATCTTCAGACATGTGTTTCATGCGATGCATCAGGTCAGTGATCTCGCGCAGCCTTGCATTCGACAACGCCAGGGCTTCACGCATTTCATCTGCTGTATCCTGCGCAGGCGAGACGGCTGGTGCTGGCGCGTGCTGGATGGGATGGGCAACCGGCGGAGGCGCCTGATTCAGCTCACGGGTGAGATCCTCAACTCGTTTGCAGGCCAGCTTCGCCTCTTCGATGAGGTGGGCGAGGCGCGTCGCCAATTCGCCCGCATGGTAGCGAGTTTCACCGGTGGTAGCCGAAACAGCACTGATCGAATCGGAGAGCGCCTTGATCGTCGCGCCCAATCCGTTTCGCGTGTTCTGCAAAGCGCGCAGCCTCCGGCTAAGCACCATGCAATAGATGCAGGCGACGGAGGAGATCAGAATGATCGCGATATCAAATGGGGAAACTAGCACGTACTACCTCAGCAAAAATTCTGTGATCATTACACCCTTCGAAACCCCGTCACCAAGAACGAGATCTGCGCGGCGGGCGAGTTGCTCGCGCATGTGGTTGTAGAAATGAGGGTCTTCGAAGTCGGAAACTTCGACTGACCGCAAATAGAGCAAGAACGCGTCTATGAGGGCCGTTTCGGCTGATTTCACGTCTTTTGCGGCCGATTTCTCAGTCGCGACGGAGACCTGCATTTTCAGATATCGCGTCGCCGGGGCGTTGCCGATCGTAATCAGGATTTCCTGGACCGGTGTGTAAGTGTGGGCTTTTGCGGAAGCCGGTTTCTCTTTCGGAGTATATTCCGGTTCCGCGACGATGGTCGAAGCTGAGGCTGGTGCCGGTGACGGGGCTAGGAAGAAGACGCTTGCAAAGGAGGTCGTGGCACAGGCCAGGCCAAGCACCATGAGACCCATCATGTTCAGGCCGGATTTCGGGGCGGCTTCCGCCTCCGGATTCGCATCGTCCTTACCGCTCATGATGGCCCCGCTAAACCAAAAGTTGTTTTCCTGTTTAAATCAATCCCTAGTAAAGGAAGCCTTAACGCTTTCGCCCGAGATTTTAACCAAACTCAACCTTAACGAGAACCCGGGCTTATTCGACATGGATTTCATCGCCAATCTGCGATCCCTAAGTTTGCAGCGCCAGATCATCCTGGGCGTCACCGTCCTCGGTGTTCTCGCCGCGATGACGTTCCTGGTGCGTGGCACCATGAAAGAGCCGATGTCTTTGCTCTATTCAGGGCTCGACCCGGTTCGTGCGGGGGAGGTAATTAACGAGCTCGAGCAAATTGGGGTCTCATATGACATCCGAGGCGAAGCGATTTTCATCCCCGCCAATGTCCGCGATAAGACGCGGTTTGCCCTCGCGCGGGACGGTCTGCCGCGCCAAACTGTTCAAGGCTACGAGTTGCTGGATGATGTGAACGGTTTCTCGGTTACGTCCGAAATGTACAATGCAGCCTATTGGCGCGCCAAAGAAGGTGAGCTTACCCGAACTATCCTGACCACGCCCGGTGTTGATTCGGCTCGTGTGCACATTGGCGCCAACCTGCGCTCGGGCTTTTCGCGGTCCCAACCAACCCCAACCGCCTCTGTGACGCTGTCCTCGGCGCGGCGGTTGAGCAACGGGCAAGCGGAAGCGATCCAGTTCCTGGTCGCCCTCGCCGTATCCGGATTGAATCCGGAAGACGTTGTGGTGATCGACCCCCGGCACGGCATCCTTGCGGGACCAAACAAGGAAATCGTGGAAGCGCCGTCAGTTGTCGCGGAAACGCAGGCCGGCGTACTTGAGCAAAAGATCAAACGGCTCCTGGC
Source organism: Henriciella sp. (assembly GCA_017642885.1). GTDB lineage: Bacteria > Pseudomonadota > Alphaproteobacteria > Caulobacterales > Hyphomonadaceae > Henriciella. The sequence continues at coordinate 28,343 of JAEPOM010000010.1, forward strand.
GGCGAGGCTTGGCGATGGAAACGCGGAAGTCTCCGTGAGTGTTGACGTCAGCCGCGATCGCCAAACCATTTCCGATGTGCGTTTCGATCCTGAATCGCGCGTGGTCCGATCACGGACGACAAATGATGCTACCGAGACGAACCAGGGCGGCGCAGGCAATCTCACCGTCGCCAGCAACCTGCCAGATGGTGCTGGTGCAGGCGGGCAATCTGAAAGCACGCGGAAGAATTCAGGCGAGACCATCGCCTATGAACTTAACGAGGTCCGCACGCAAACCGAACGCCTTCCCGGTCAGATTGAACGTGTTTCGATTGCCGTTCTGCTGAATGAACAGGCGCTAGGCTTGGACTTTGCCGCGCCGAATATTGCTGAGCAACTCGAACAAACGCGCGCCGACTTCGAAGCGCTGGTCAGAAATGCTGCTGGCCTGGACTCGGTTCGCGGTGACACGATTACGATCGAGCTTATGCCCTTTCAGGAATTGCCAGAAGTCGAAATGACGCCGGCGCCTGGCATGATGCAACGCTTGATTGAACAGCATCTCTGGTCCGCGGTTCAGGCGATCTTCCTCGGAGTTATCGTCCTCGCGCTTGGGTTCGGCGTCATGCGTCCGATCTTCGCAAACTCCGGCGCGGCGGCGCGAACGAAATCTGGCGACGGCGCCAGCGGGGCAGGCGGCAGCGTTGAAGACGATCTGTTTGGCGCCGCTCCGAGCGATCCGATCGACTACCTGAAAGACTATACGCGCGAGAATCAGGAGCAGACGGCAGCCTTGCTGCAGGATTGGCTCAAAGAAGATCGAAAGATAGCGGCCAATGAATAGACTATCGCCGCTGACCCTCCCTCGATTTGATGTAAAAGCGCTGTCTCGGACAGCGCGTACGCTTGAGACGCACACGCAAGCTCCTGAAGGTCAAAGCGACTTCACTCCGGATCCTGATTCAACGCCACAGACTGAAGTGCAAGCTGAGCCAATTGCGCCGGATTTGAACGCGCCCATTATCCCTGAGCCCGATCCTGTCGACACAGGCGTGCTTCTAAGCAGCCTGGAACAATCGCTGGGTGAGCTGGAGCGGAACGCGACCTTGACGTGCCATCAGGCGCTCGCTGATTTCTTCGTTGCCGCGTATCCGCGCTTGAACGAAGCTTTCCTGGCGGCGGAGATTTCCAAGGCGCTCGAAACCATGGCGCCGCCAAAAATCCAGCGCCTGAACCTTCAGGTTCCTTCGACTCTCGAGGCTTCGTTTCGGCAATCGGTGCAGGCGTCGCCGAGACTCTCAGAGATATGCGAACTGACGCCCACAGACAGCCCTGACCGCGTGCTGGTCGAGGCTGATTGGGGCGAAGGCGGTCTGAGCTTCGACATGGATCAATTTTTGAATTCGAGCCTCGGGCGTTTGTCCGGGCCGGAAAACACATAAGAGGACAGGATGTCAGAACCAGAAAGAGCAGAAAGCGTTGTCGGTGAAGCAGAACGCCGCAGTGTGTCGCCTGAAAACCAATTTCGCAGGTCTATTTATGGCCTGCCCGTCAATGTCATCGTTTCAATCGGTCAGAAGAAACTGAGCGTAGCAGAATTGCTGCAGCTCAAACCCGACACGATCATTCCGCTGACGGCCAAAATAGAAGACCCCATCGAACTGGTTGTTGAAGACCGTGTGATTGCACATGGCGAGCTGATTGAGCTCGAAGACGGTGCCATTGGCGTACGTTTGACCCAGATCGAGGAACAAGAGGATGCCTAGCATTCGGTCTGCGAATTGGGACGGACTGCTGGTCCGTTCCTTTTTGATGATCGCGGGATGCGTCCTGTTCGCGTCGGGCGTGGCCGCGGCGCAAGTTGTTCCGGGCACTGACGGAGCAGTTCTGGAAGGCATTCTCGGCGGTGAAGGTGAAGGTTTGAGCGGCACGGTCGTACAGCTCTTCCTGTTTGTCACTGTGCTCAGCCTGGTGCCCGGCATCGCCATGATGGTCACGTGTTTGCCGTTCATGGTGATCGTCTTCTCGATCCTCAGGCAGGCGCTCGGCGTGCAGCAAGCGCCGCCAAACATGATGATCATGGCGCTCGCCATGTTCCTCACTTTCTTCATCATGGAGCCGGTCTTCATGGAGGCGTGGACCAATGGTCTGTCGCCTTACATAGACGGGACGATTACGGAACAGGACGCTTGGCTGCAAACGACCGGGCCTTTCCGCGAGTTCATGATGCGACGCACCGATCCGGAAGCGCTATTCATGTTGTCAGACGCGCTCAATCGACCGATGGGCCCGGACGAAGAACCATCTTTTGCGTTGCTTTCAACCGCATTCATGCTGTCTGAAATCAAGCACGCATTTCAAATTGGTTTCGTCATTTTCATGCCGTTCATGGTGATCGACCTCGTCGTCGCCTCCGTCCTAATGGCGGTTGGCATGATGATGGTGCCGCCAACCGTTGTCTCATTGCCATTCAAACTCGGGTTCTTTGTGCTCGCGGACGGGTGGTTGAAAATTACAGAAGCCTTGATCAGGGGGTACGCTTAGGTGTCGACGAAACAAAACCCGACGCAACTGTCGGAAAGTACGACGCAGCACATCACGCCATCGCAGCGCGCGGCGGTTGTGATCGCTATGCTAGGCGAAACAGCGGCAAAACCGATTGTTGAGCTTCTGGATGATGCGGCGATTGCGAATATTGCGGCGTCTCTGGAAACGATCACCGTGCTCGCCCGCGAGCAGTTGATCGAAATCGTGATCGACTTCCTGCGACAGCTTCGTCTGAACAGTGGGTCGCTCCGCGGAGGGTCGGAGTCAGCGCGCAAGATTCTTGAAGGCGTCCTGGATGAGCCGCGCCTGCAACTCGTCTATGGCGGTCAGTCGCTTGCTGCTGATCTGCCGATTGAGGCACCAAAGCTCGACAATCTTTCCGAGATTTGGGCGGAGCTTGCCAATCGCGAACCCACAAAGACTGCATCCTATCTAGCAGGCCTAACACCGAATATTATCGCGCTCATCTTGCGCAACCTGGAGACCACGCTCTGTTCGGAATTGATTTGTCTCCTCGAAGAAGACGTTCAGACCAAAGTCCTCGGCGAAATGGTCGATCCGCCTCCGGTTTCTCCCGATATTGACAGCGTCATCGCACGGATGATCAAGATGGAGTATCTGCAAGCAGCCGAGGTTGCCGGCGACGACGATACGACCCAGCTGCAATCCGTTGGCGAGATGCTTAGCCTGGTTCCGAATGAACGCCGTAAGTCGCTTATGGGCTTCCTGCAGGAATCGCATGCCGAGAAGGTTGATCCGATACAACGAGGCATGTTCGCGATTGAAGATCTGCCGAAGATCCTCAACCGAAATCAGATCCCTGTTCTGTTTAAATCGCTTGAGCAGGCCTTCCTGATGGATGTGCTCTGTTGCTTGCAGGCGCAATATGCAGAGGTAGCAGAGTACTTCCTGTCGAATATCTCAAACCGGATGGCGGATCAGTTCAGATCTGAGCTTGAGCGCTTGCCTGCTCCGAGCGCAATGGCGGCGGAGCAGATTGAGAAAGACTTCCTAACCAAGATGATGGAACTGAAGCGAGACGGCGTGATCGAAGTCGTGCGCGTGCAGGAAGAAGAGGCCGCGAGCGCATAGGATCGCCGCGGCCACTCGCATTTGTGTCATTGACGTCTTAGCGAACGACCAGCTCTGCGTGGATCGCACCCGCAGCGCTCATGGCGCGGATAATGTCGGCCATTTCCTGTGGCCGCACGCCGAGCGCGTTGAGGCCATCAATCAGCTGCGAAAGCGTGGTGTTGGCTTCCAGGAGAGCGATATTTTCGTTGCCGGTCTGGGTCACCGCAATGTCTGTACGCGGCAGCACGATCGTTTCACCTTCGGCGAACGGATTTGGCTGCGATACGACCGGGTTCTCGCGGACCTTGATCGAGATATTACCTTGCGCGATTGCGACTTTCGAAATCGTCACATCCTGACCCAGAACAATCGTTCCAGACTTCTCATCGATGACAATTCGGGCCGGGCTCTCAACATTTATCGATAGATTTTCGATCGCCGCCAGCACACGCGCCGGCGATCCGCCTATGCCTGCCATATTGAGCTCGATAGTTCCGGGATCGCGCATATAGGCCACGGGCCGTCCAAGCGTGGAGTTTATCGTGTCTTCCACGCGTGCGGCTGTGGTGAAGTCCGGATTTCGCAGCGCCAGGGTCAACGTGTTCTGGGCGTTGAAGTCGAAGCCAATCTCTTGTTCGACAATCGCACCGCCGGGCACGGAGCCCGTCGTGGGCGTGCCGACTGTATTGCGAGCACCCGCGGCCTCAACATTGACGCCGCTAACCATCACGCTGCCTTGCGCGACCGCATAGACCTGATTGTCGGCACCGCGCAGCGGCGTCAGGATGAGCGTCCCGCCTTGCAGACTGTCAGCATCTCCGATGGAGGCGACCGTCACATCGATGTTTGAGCCGTTTCGCGCAAAGGCGGGCAGGGAGGCAGTGACGAGCACAGCTGCGACATTGTTTGGTTTGATCTCTTCGCCCTGAACATTCATGCCAAGCCGCTCGAGCATGTTGGTAAGAGAGTCCTCGGTGAAAGGTGCGTTGCGCACGGAATCTCCGGTGCCGTTCAGACCAACCACGATGCCGTAGCCGACCAGATCATTCGTTCGCACGCCTTCAATATCCAGGATATCGCGGAGTTTCGCTTGCGCGTTCGCATATGAGCCAAAGACTGGCATCAAGGCGATGGCGAAACAGGCGAGGGCGGATGAAAGGCGCATATGATTATCTCAGATAATTAAGAAGCGAGAGGTTGGAGAGGCGAGAGGTGAGCAGGTATGAGGCCTCTAGATTCGCCTCGAGTTCCTTAAGCTGCGTCGCAGCTTCGTATTGGTCTTTTCCCGCCAGGTCCTGAAAGGAAGAGGTCAGCAGCACCTTTTCGCGACCCAGCAGGTCGAGCTCGGATTGCAGGCTGTCTTGGCGAATGCCGATACTGGCTTCAACTTCGACGAGGAGCGTTCGCCCGCGATCGAGACGTTCCAGCGCCGAGTCCATGGCGGGCGAGCCAACCGCGGCAAACGGAATGGCTGTGCCTGGCGCCGACAGTGCCATGATTGAAAGCCCCATGAACATATCAGAAAAAGCGCCCTGGTTCGGCAATACGGCGTCACCGTCGCTGGCCGTCTGGGTGCCCTGATAGAAATTGGTCTGGAAGCCGCCGGCGGGGTCATCAAAATAGGTTTGCACTTGTGCTGCAAAATCAGCCTCGTCCACCGCTCCGGCCGCTATGGCCTCGAGATCGCTCAGCAAGTCGTCCGCATTCTGAAATGGGGGTGTTGCGGTTGCGTCGCCTGAGAACAGATAGCGCTCGCCGTGGCGGACGTTGAAGCGAGACAGGACTTCGCTCAGCGCCTCGCGGGCCTGTGTTGCGACGGTCTGCTGGCGTTCGACATCGACGATGCCGATGGCCGCCTGCATTTCCAGAGATAGTCCCGCCGTCAGGTCGCGTACGGCTCCCATCGTGTTTTCGGAAAGGGACAGGCGAATCTGGCGCAGTTCGATGCGCGCCTGATCATCTTCGTTTTCCTTGAGCGCTTTGTCACCGAGGAGCGCATGATCAATCCGGCCATTGAGATGGCTGATCAGATCCGCTTGCCGTCCGGTCGTTGCCTCTTGCGCACGATCAGCGATTTGTGTGCGAAGCTCACCGATTGAATTGCTCAGAGCGGTGTTCAAAAAGCTGTTGAGGGAAATCGAGTTCATCGCGCTACAGCTCCATCAACTGATTGATCATCTGGCTTGCCGCTTCCAGCACTCGGGCATTGGCCGCAAAGGCCTGTTCGATGAGGAGCAGGTCCTGCATTTCGCGTTCGATATCGACGCCAGTCTCATCCTGCTCTGCTTGTTTCACAGCATCATGCTGCAAGGTGACTGACGAGCGGACGGCTTCGTTCTGGATACGGTTCTGGCCGGCGAGAGAGCCGAGCTGAGCGATCAGATCGCTCGCCGAGTAGCTGCCCTGCAGTCCCGGCTGGGAGACGGTGCGCACTTGCTCCAATGCGCCGACGAGACCTGTTAGTATTGTCGTGTCGCCTGGATTACCCTGAGTGACCGCACCGAGACCATCTCGCAGACGCCAGCTGGCGCCGCCTTGAGCCGGGTCGACCAGTGAATTGATCTGCAACCGGCCGGCAATGCCAACGCCAGCCGCGCTGTTGGAATCCAGGAACAGGCCAGGATCTCCGACGAGAAGCGTCGGGTCGATGGCGGGATCGGCGAACCGATCGATCATATCCTGCGCCATAGTGTCGAGCTGGTTTTGCAAGTTGGGCAGATCTGTGTCGCGGAGCGTGAACAGAGCCGCCAGAGAGCCACTCGATACAGCGCCAAATGTTGGCGCACCGGGCGTGATGTCAACGCCGTCAACGGTGAGGCCAGACAGTTCGCCTCCAGCCAGAGAGAAGTCGGCCGCCATGGAATTTGTGGGCGTGAATTCAATCTCGCGCGCCGGGCCGGCGACGAGATAAACGCCTTCTGTGGTCAGGACATCGATCGCGCCGCTATCGCGCTCAAACGTCTGAATGGAAATGTGTTCTGAAATGCGGTCGAGCACGCGTCCGCGCTCATCAAATAGAGCTGCGGCTTGCGGCGAGGTCCGGTCAATACTTGCAAGAGAACGATTGAGATCGGCAACTTCACGCAGCGATGCGTTTACGATCTCAACGCTGCCGGCAATGTCCTGATCTGCCTGGAAACGGCGCTCGGTCAGCAAATTGCCGAGCGCGTTGAATTCGGTCACCAGGTCCTTAGCCGATTGCACGACTTGGTTCGCGTGGGTGGTGGATTCGGGGCTGAGCGCAGCGTCTCGTAAGGCCGTTTCGAATGAGTTCAGCCGTTGGAACAGGGTGGAGCTTTCAATATCTTCGCCAATGCGCTGGGACAATGAGGCCCAAGATGCAGACATGATTTCGGCTTGCGCATAATCACTGGCAAGCAGGCGGCGCTCACCGGTCAGGCGAGCATTGGTTGATCGGTCGATGCCCTCAATTTGAACCCCGGCGGTTTGTGCCCCGAGAATGGTTTCGCTGACGGTCAGCGCCCGGCGGACATAGCCGGGCGTCGACGCGTTAGCGACATTGGTGGCGACCAGGTCCGCACGCGCGCCAATGGCGTCGAGTCCGGATCTGGCGGATACGATGGCACTTGAAATGCTCACGTCGGGCGCCCCTCTGAACTAGCGGTGATTATCGCTTCAGATTGGTGGTTTCCTGCAGCATCTCATCGACTGTCTGGACGATCTTGGCGCTTGAAGAGTAAGCGCGCTGGGTTTCGATCAGGTCGGTGAGTTCGCGCGCGATATCCGTCGTGGATTCCATCAGGGCAAAACCTGAGATCGATCCAACTGGACCGGTTCCCGCGTCCCAGAGATACATGTTTCCGCTTTGCGCTGAAACTGTGTAGGCCTGCGCATCAAGCGCTTTCAGGCCGTCCATATTCGGCACGTCACCGACAGGAATCTGATACAGCGTCCGGCGGAAGCCAGTATCGTAAATCGCCTGAAGGTTTCCAAGCTCATCAATCTCGATTGATTGCAGGTCGCCAATCGGGGCGCCATCTTTCGTAACCGAAGTTGGCGAGAAGGGCGCAGAAAGCTGCGTCATGCCCGCTGTGTCGAGAGGGCGTCCGATGAACACGTCGACCGGGCCGTGCGACAATGTCAGGGCAACCTGACCTGTTGCGGTGTCATAGGCCGCGCCGCCAGATGGCGTCACGCTGGCAATCCGACCACCATTGGCGGAGGAGTCATCGAACGTGATATCCAGGGCGCCGATTGCTGTCGTGGGGTCGCCAGCATCATCGAAAATTTGCACTTGCCACTGATTGGAAGCGCCGGTGCCGGGCACAACAGGCGTAAAGTCCATACGGAGCGTCTGTGCGCGGCCGAGATTATCATAATACTCAATCGGCAAGCTGTAGCCGCCGCCGGTTGCACCGGCGTCAGTCGCGTCAGCAGGCAGGTTGATACCCACTTCGATAGACGCGGTTGGCGAGGCAACGAACTGAGAGGTTGCGATGTTCACTGGCTCAAGATTGGTACCGCTATTGCGGCTGACATTCCCGATTGATCCAGTGCTGTCTGCTGGCCACCCCAGAAGAATGAGACCGCTCTGCGTGCGCAGGTTGCCGTTCTGATCAGCTGTGAAGGAGCCAGTTGGCAACAGCATCAGGTTGCGGTCTGCGGCACTTTGATCAATGCCTTGAATATCTGTCACCGGTACAAGGCCGCGACCTGCAACGGCGATATCTGTCGCGTTGCCGGTTGAAATCAGAGAGCCGACGGCACTCACATCTTTAAACGTGTCGACCATAACACCGCCCGCTGAATAAGCAGACGATCTCTGTTCCAAAACCATGGAGGAAAACTCCACCTGGCTTCGTTTGTACCCGAAGGTTTCAGAGTTTGCGATGTTGTCGGAAATGGTAGAGAGGCGGGTCGAGTTGGCGTTGAGGCCCATGACCCCGGCATTCAAGGATGATGAAATACTCATGTCGGTTGCTCCTGCAGTCGATGCAACCGAAAGTAGAAATCATAGGTTAATAAGCGAATAACTCAACTTAAGGGGGATTTAACTCGCCACCTCTTGCTTTAGCAGCGTGATTGAGATCCGGCGGTTTTGCGCAGCATACGGATCATCGGGGACCAGCAAGTCGGTATCGGCGCGACCAGAGACCTCCTGAATGCGCTCGAGCGGGAAGCCTTCTTCAACCAGCATGCGACGTGCGACATTGGCTCGCTCGGTCGAGAGATCCCAGTTGTCGAATTTGAAGTCGTCTCGGAATGCCAGCGAATCAGTGTGACCTACCACTTTGATATTGTTGCCGAAGGCACCGAATGATTCGGTGACCTTGGCGACGAGCTCGACCAGAAGGCCAGTCGGGTTACTTTCGCCTAGGGCGAAAAGCGGAACATCATCTGAATCGACCAGTTCCATCACGATCCCTTCAGGAGACAGCTTCACCTGGATATGCTCGCTAAGGGCTTCAGACTCTCCGCTCAGCATCATTTCAAGCTGAGCGACGGCAGCTGCCTGTTCCTCTTCGGTCAACGGCGCAGGAGAGCTTTCTGAAAACTCAGCCGCTTCATCCTGCGTCAATGGCTTGGTTTTGGCGAGCGTCGACGATGCCGTCGCGCCGGTTCCCATCTTGGCATATGTCTGCTCGGTGAAGATCGATGAGCCGTTGAGGCCATCGGACCCGCCGCCGGAAATCCGCGAGATCGGAATGGTTGGATTGAAATAGTCGGCAATCCCTTTGCGCTGCTCTTCTGTGGTGGCGTTGAGCAGCCACATTAAAAGGAAGAACGCCATCATCGCGGTCACGAAGTCGGCATAGGCAACTTTCCACGCACCGCCGTGGTGCCCGTCGCCGCTGACTTTCTTCTTCTTCTTGATGATGATGATCGGAGCAAGTCCGTTCGACGCGTCAGCCATAATGCCTACCCAATTTGTTCGCTGAAGACGGCTTAGCAAAGTACGGTAAATTTCCGAAATACAACTCACGGTCGATTTTTTGGGCTCTGCTAACCTTTTATCAACCATAGAATTCAATCCTAAATAGAGAGATCTCTCATTCATCCAGGGGTATATTTTGAGCGCCGTGCTTCGGAAAAAGCTTGAATCAAGTGGCGGCGTTCCGCCCAAAGTGCTGCAGAACAAACCGTTCTGGACAACGCTCGAGCACACCCTATCCACCTGGCTCAACGGGGTATTACAGGATGAAGGGGACCTTCGTTTACAGTCGCGCGAAGTGAGCCCCGGCGCCGCGCTCGCCGACGACTTGTTCGGCGCTTACGTCTACGGCTTTAGAAGTGTTGAACGCGATTTTGTCGTCGCTGTCTCCATCGATAATCTGGTCGCTTCGCGATTCGCTGCGCAAAAAATGCAGCAAGATGCGTCGCGTCTTGCCGAAGCGCCGCAACTATTTTTGCAATTGCTGCTGGAACCGGCCGCCAAGCAGCTCAGTGAGTCTCTGGCGACGACTTACGACATGCTTGGTCAAGAAGGAGAGCCGCCACAATCGGCACCCTTCGATGGCCTAGAGATCGATGGCAACTGTCTGGTCGCCTATTATCTTTGTGACCTTGATGGGCAGGCCTTTCGGATTGGCGTGGCCCTGAAGCTTGATGCCGTTCTGGCGCTTACGAATTCCGCTGGCGATGATTCCCCGGGTGGGGGGACGATAAGCGGCGCCAAGGGATTGGCACAGCCAAGAGTACAAAATTCAAGCGTTCAGTTGGACGTTGTGCTCGACCGCGTGCCGATGACAGTAGCGGACTGCCTGCGCCTCGAAACCGGATCTGTGATCGAGCTGCCCGGGACGCATCGGTCCAAGCTGACGATCACGGCGAACACCGTCGATGGTCCCGTAGATATTGCGCAAGGCGAGCTGGGTGTCTGGAAACACCAGCGGGCTGTGCGGCTGAAATCACCGGTCGATCCGGCCTTCCTCCAGGAGGTCGTGGCGACATGAGTGGAAATTGTAGAATTGGGTTGAAGGGAGGCGTTCTGTGGGCGCGATATTAGGACTTGCCGTAACAATGTGCATGGTCTTCGGCGGGTATATTCTCGCTGGCGGCAAGATGAGCATCATTCTTAAGTCTCTGCCGTTTGAGATGATGATGATTGGCGGCGCCGCGACCGGCGCTTTCCTCGCTTCGAACGATTTTACCACGATCAAACACACCGGCGGCGATGTCATGGCCGCAGTGGCTGGGCCGAAGTGGAAAAAGAAGGATTATCAGGACCTTCTTTGCATGATGCACGAATTGCTCAGTGTGCTGAAAGAAAATCCAGTCGACATTGAGGCGCATATTGAATCCCCGAGCGATTCAGAGATCTTCCAGCGCTATCCCAAGATCCTGAAAGATCACGAAGCCATCGAAATGATCTGCGACACGATCCGATCGATGATCATGAATTTCGACAATGTCCATCAGGTCGAGGAGCTACTCGAAAAGCACCTTGAAAGCCTCCTTGAAGAGCGTTTGCATGGTTCGCACGCGCTCCAAAGCATGGCGGATGCGCTTCCCGCGCTTGGAATTGTCGCGGCGGTGCTCGGCGTTATCAAGACCATGGCCTCGATTGATAAGCCACCTGAAGTCCTTGGCGGCATGATCGGTGGCGCGCTGGTCGGGACCTTCCTTGGAGTATTCCTGGCATATGGCGTGGTTGGCCCGTTCGCGGCCAAAGTCGCTCATACGCGCAAGGAAGAGCACTTCTTTTATTCGATGATCGGCGAGATGCTGGTGTCCAGCCTTCACAAGAACCCGGTCAATATCTGCCTAGAGGTGGCGCGTCGACATGCGCCAGCCCGGGTGCGTCCATCTTTTGATGAAGTTGAAGAAGCAGTGAAAGGGCTACGCCAAGCAGCATGATCCGGCGCTTAACATATGCCAGTCTCGGTCTGGTTCTGACAGCGGCAGCATATGCCGATCCGGAACCAGGAACAGATCCTACGAGTGACGAGCCCGTTCGCGAAAATTCCGCGGCGGGCTTAGACGCATTTGTTGAGACCGCCATTCGGAACGGCCTTCTGGTTCGCAATCAAGGGGTAGAGACGCCGGACCAATCGATCGTGGAACCAGTGGTTTCACCTGTCTGCTCAGACGGATACCCACTTGATTTTTCTGTTGAAAAATCCTTACGGCGGTTCACTGAATTGCCTGCCGTCGGTGCTGATGATGGTGGCGACGTGTACGCAGCGTTCCTCAAGGACTTGAAGTCCAAACTGGCGCTCGGCTTATACAGCGAAGCCAAGGCCATGCTCGTCTTCGCCGAAGGTCAGGAATGGCAAGTTTATCGCGAGTTCGTGGAGCTGATGGACGCCCGCAGCGAACCCAATATCGATTATTTCCAGCAGCTGGCTGATTGTCACGAGGATGCTGCCTTCTGGCTTGCCGTCGCTGAGCTGCGCGGGTTTGAGCCCGACGGTGTCGCCCGAATTCAGGGTCATATCCCAGACATTAGAGGATTGCCGCACAATCTTCGCCAGGATGTTGCGACCCAGACCATTCCAACTCTGATCATGCAGCGCCGCGCTGACATCGCTCAGCAAGTTCTGTCGACATTCTCGAATGAAGAAATCAGCAACTCGACGCAGCTGACGGCCCTGAAAACGGCAATCGCCGACATGCCAAATGGCAGCGAGTCCGACGATCGCCTCGTCATGCTGATGAGCCGGCCGACGCTGAAGCTACCAGCGCTTCTGATCCTGATCGAACGTGATGGGACGCTGCGACCAACCATCAAGGAATTCGCGCTCGAGGAAGCCTGGAATATTCTTGAGCAAAACGACACCAAGCATGGGTTTGAACAAATCCTTGCCTTCGTCATGCAGAACCTGGAGAGCGACAATCTCTATGCCGGGCTGCAGCGGGTGCGAACCCTGCCCATCGCAGAATCCGACGACGTGCGTGCCGCGGTCGACCGTAACATCATCGAGTCATTGGACGCTTACCTAGCCAGCGCGGAGCCGGCCGCTTCACTAAAAGGCCTGAAAACGCTCACGCAGTTTCATACCAGTCTGCCATATGATGCGCAGGGGAACGCGCTGCGACGCCGCGGTGCGGAGATTGCGCTGGAGCTTGGCCTGATCAGCCTGGTTGAGGCGCTTCTGGAACCCGTTGAGCGCGACGAAGACGTTGCTGGACTTCTGGCTCAGGCCGCTTACTGGAGCCGCGCAGACGACAAGCTGTTCGATCTGCGAGCTGCTTATCCAAGCCTGATTGATATTAACCGCCTGGCCGGCATTCGCGCTGCACAGGCTGGCGCCGCACAAGTCGCTGCCGCTGCGTATGCGGACCTTGAGGGCGAGCCGTCGACCCAGCTGGAGCTGATAGAACATGCCGTGCTCGCCGATGACTGGGCGCTCTATAATGCGAATGTCGAGACGCTTTCCGGAGACGTCAATCTTGACGATGGTCTGCGACTGGAACGCGTGAAGCGCATTCATCGCGGCAAAACCGTGGATCCGCAGTCAGGCAGCGCTCGCATCCGTCCGTATCAGATCGCCCCGCTTCTCGAAGCATCCAAACTCGCCCTCTCATCTTCGCAGGCAGGAGCCAGCCATGAGTAACAGCATCTACGCCACGATTTCCCGGCAAGACGGTTTGTTGAAAGAGCTACAGGTTGTGGCCAACAATATCGCCAACGCAAACACCACCGGTTACAAAACCGATCGCGCTGTGTTCGCTGAGTATCTTGTCAGTACCGGGCCGGACACGCCGTCTTTGTCGATGGGCGCGCTCTCGGGGCATAGTTTTGACCTCACACAGGGCACCGTAAAATTCACGGGTGGGCAATTTGATATCGCCATTCAAGGCGACGGATTCTTCACCATACAAACGCCCGAGGGCGAACGCCTGACGCGCGCAGGCGCGTTTCAGGTTTCTGCCGAAGGGCAGCTGACGACACCGGATGGCGCCAGTCTTCTCGACGCTGGCAGCACACCGATCCAGATCCCACCGGAGGCAGCAAATGTCTCGATCGCCGGAGATGGCTCGATCACTGTTGATGGCGAACTGCTCGGTCAGATTGGCGTGTTCAAAGCCAATGGCCAGCTGCAGCGCGATACGGATACGCGCTTCACCGCGCCTGGCGGAACCGAACCCATCGAAAATGCCAGCGTGCTGCAAGGTGCGCTCGAGCAATCAAATGTTTCTCCCGTTCTGGAGATGGCGCGGATGATTGAGGTCCAGCGCGCCTACGAGGCGGGGCAAAACGTGCTGGAGGAAGAACACCAGCGCATCACGCAATTTATTTCAACGGTAAGGAACCGGTAGGCCCAGGAGGTAAGCCATGAAATCTCTCCAGATAGCAGCAACCGGCATGGCCGCGCAGCAAATGCGCGTCGATGTCATATCGAACAATATCGCGAACATGAGCACGGCGGCATACAGGCCGCGCGTCGCCGAGTTTTCCGATCTTGTGTATCAGCAATATCTCACGCCAGGCACATTAACGTCGCAACTTGGCACTGTGGTGCCGGCAGGTATCCAGCTCGGGACCGGGGTTAAAGCCTCAACCGTCTCTGTCGAGATCACTCAGGGCTCCATGCGCCAGACCGGCGCCGAGCTCGATATCGGGATCGATGGAAATGGCTTCTTGGAAGTCGCGCTACCAGATGGCGAGTCTGTTTACACCCGGGATGGAAAGCTCAACCGCAGTGCGGATGGCGAGATCGTTACCATGGACGGATATCCACTGGCAGACGGGATTACGATCCCAGCTGATGCCAACCGCATCTCGATCTCCCGCGATGGGCAGGTCACGGCCTATTTCGATAATGACGAAAACGGGCAGGGCATCGGGGTTATCTCGCTGGTCAGTTTCGTCAATGAGAAGGGGCTTGAGGCGCTCGGGGACAATATGTTCCGACGCACCGAAGCATCCGGAGATCCGAACCGGCAAGTGCCGGGAAGCAATGGTCTCGGCACCTTGAGGCAAGGTTTCCTGGAAGATTCCAGCGTCGATGTTGTGAAGGAAATCTCTGACCTGATCGAAGCACAGCGAGGCTATGAGCTGAACTCCAAAGTGATCACCGCGTCGGATGAGATGCTCGCTGCTACAACGCGGCTGAGGTAGCGCCATGATTAGTGCCATCTTTTTCAGCCTTGGGCTAAGCCTGTCCAGCCCGGTCTCGTTGACCGCCAATGACGTCATTCGCGCGGGAGATCTGATCACCCCGGAAAATGTCAGCCCGGAAGGCGATGTCTGGCAAGACGAACACAACGCTCTCATCGGGCGTGAGGTCCGCCGGACGGTCTATGCCGGACAGAGCATTCAGCAAAAAGACACGCAGAGCCCGCGCCTCGTAAAGCGCAATCAGCTTGTCACAGTAAAGTATCTTAGAGGGCCGTTGGAGATTTCTCTGACCGGCCGCGCCATGGGGGAAGCTGGTGAGAATGAAACCGTCCCCGTCTTGAATCTTCAGTCGCGTCAGGTGGTTGAAGGCACAGTCCAAGCAGGAGGCTGGATATGGGTAAAATAGGATTTTTCGCCGCGACCGGGATGGTTGCGCTGACAGTATCGGCATGTGCATCGGGCGGGACTCAATCCGCTGAGCAGACCGTCCCACCGCCACAACAAATTGACTGGGCTCAGACGACGCGAACCGCAGATCCTGCGCTGGCGCAGTCGGCGTCCTTGTGGTCGACGGCCCCAAACGCGCTGCTCGGAATGCGCCGCGCGAAAGACGTGGGAGACTTGCTCACCGTTGTGGTCGATATGAACGATCAGGCGAATGTCCAAACATCGCTCTCTCGCAATCGGTCGACGAATGAGCAGTTCAATCTCGGAGCACTGTTTGGCTTGCCGCAATGGGCGAACGGCGTGTTACCAGGTGGGGCGTCTGTATCTCCTGGCGTCGATTATGACCGCACCTCCGCTTTAACGGGCAATGGCGCGGTCAATCGCGCTGAACAGGTGACGTTCCAGCTGTCCGCCCGCGTTGTCGGTGTCGAGCCGAACGGCAATCTGATCATTGCCGGATACCAGCAGACTCAGGTCAGTAATGAGATCCGGTATTTGACAGTGTCCGGCGTGATCCGCGCCCAGGACATTACGCGCACCAACACTGTGTCTTACGAGAAAATCGCCGACGCAAACCTCTCTTACCTGAGCCAGGGCGAAACCATGGCCGGGATGAAACGCGGCCTTGTTCCTAGGGTCCTCCAAACTGTCCTTCCGTTCTAAAAAGGAAACGTGATGAAACTCATCGTAACCAGCCTCGTTGCCATCATATTTGTCGCCGCCGGCAGCTTTGCTGCAGTGGTCCTCAAGACGCCGTCTGAGGCGTCGGCTTCGTATGCTGAGGCAGGAGACGATGAGAATCATGACGATGATCACGGCGATGATCACGGAAAGACGCCCAAGAAAGCCGACAAGCATGATGACGGACATGGATCGAAGGCGAGCTCCGGGAGTTCAGCTTACTACAAGTTCAGTCGTGAATTCGTCGTACCAATCATGCGCGGTGGTCAGGTCACCAGCCTGGTTATTCTCCATATCAGCCTGGAGACTGACTCGGCCACGTCTGAAAAACTGTTCTCTGAAGAGCCTAAGCTCCGCGACAATATCATGACCACGCTGATCGGGCTGAGCAATGATGGGCGGACATTGGAAGAGCCGACCAATATCAGCAATTACGAGACCATTCGCTCAATGATCCTGATGAACCTCAAAGATTCGATCGATGATGGGATCCAGAATGTTCTGATCGTGGATATGGCGAAACAGAATCTCTAGTTCGGAGATATCTTGCGCGTCGTCGCAAGGTCGCCCGTCAGATAGTTTTCGGTGCCAAGCACCAGCTTACCATCTTCGTTCCCGAGCGCCGTCACTTTGCTGATGAACTCAGCATCAGTCTGGGCAATAGGCTGTCCATCTTTGAAGAGGTCGAGCTGGAACTGATAGATCCCGCTGGCCGCTTTGGCATTCTGATTGGCAATGGTGCCATCCCAGCTGTGACGTTCCGAAGACGCATCCAGGGCTTCCTGCCACACCACATTGTTCTGGCTATCGGTGACGGTCAGCACGGCCTGGTCATGTGCGAGCGAGGGGTTCACCTCAAACTCCACGGGTTTGCCTTCATAAGCGACATGCTTCGAAGCGACCGCAACTTCCTGGCCAAGCCAGTCATTCGCGACAATCGCATGCAAGTCGCCAATCATCGAGGCAATCCCCTCAAGGCTGACATTGGTTTTGACTTGTTGCTCCAATGACGAGAAAGTCGCGAGCTGTTCGACGAACTGGGTTGAATCCAGAGGAGACAGCGGATCCTGGTTCTTGATTTGCGCAGTAAGGAGCTGGAGGAAATTATTGAACTCTTCCCCGATCCCGGCTGTATTGATGGCGGTGCTCGAAGATGCTGATGTCGTGGTAGCGCCAGTTGATGCGGCTGGATTTACCTCGGTCATGGCGGACTCCTATAGCGTAAGATCGAGTCGGTCGGTGCGCGTGTAAGCGGCGTTCGACCGGGGAGGAGGGGCGGATGCTTGTTGTGGATCGTCGCTTGCGGAGAAGGACGCTCCAGATCCGATAAGCTCTGGCATTTGCCAAGCGGGTTGAGACTGATCGTCCGCCTGCTGACGGAACGTCAGATTCTGTTCGGAAAGTCCATGCTCTCGCAAGGCTTCAGTCAGCTCGAAGTGGAGCTCTCGCAATCGCCGCAATGCTTCAGGGTTTTCCGAAGTGACGGTGATTTGTTGCAAGCCCTGAGCGTCGAATTTGAAATCAATCGCAACACGCCCGAGCTCAGGCGGATCGAGCTGCACAATCAGTTGTTCGCGCGGCTCAGCACCCGCTTTCATCGCATTGAGAATGATCGAGTTGATTTCGGTCGGCGCTGCAACCGGGATAGACGGCGCGACTGGTGTGAGGCCAGAGGATACGGTCGGAGCGGGCGTTGTGGCCGGTTGCGCGACAGAGATCATGGCATCAGGTGCGCCGAGGGTGGCTGCAGCAGCGCGAGCGTCGCCAGTAGTGGCGGCAAGTGCGGATTTGGTCGCAGACTGGGCGAGGTCAGCGTCACTGGCCAGTTGCGCCAGCTTTCCTTCCCGACCCGGGAGATCCACGCCGTCCTGTTGTCTTATGATTTTAAGTGTGTCGTCGGCGGCAGGAGCTGAGGTATCAGGCAAGCCGGCCTGGAGTTTTGCTTCAGCTGCATCCCTTCCGGATTTAGGCACCGCCTCCCCGGTCACTTCGATGTCCGCATTAGATGGATTGGTCGGTTGTCTCGCCGCGTCGATTTCAGGTTTTACGGTTTGCAGCGACTCAGCGCTGGCGGTGCCAGGGAGAATAGCGGCCTGAGCGCGTTTGGTCTGGATGGCGCTATCCGCATCGGTTTCAATCAAGCCATCTGCGGGCGTGTCTGCGGCCGCGGCAAACGGCGTAGCAGAGTCACTGGTGTTGGGCGTCGCGCCTGTCTGTAGCGGGGGCGCTTTTTGTTCTGCGTCAGCCTCAAGCTGCGGCCCGAGGAGGTCTTCCGTTTGCGCCAGCGCGGGGTCGATTTGTTCGCCGGTATTCAGAGCAGAGCCGGGTTTCGGTCGTGCAGGGGTTTCGGATGGCTCAGCTTGCGAGGCGAGCGCCGTGTCCGCATTCGGTGCGTCTGAATTTGGATCTGCGCTATTGTCTGCTGCGTCGCGCGAAACAAGCGAGGAGAAAGAGGGTTCGTCTGACTTAGACGAAGGCTCTGACAGTTTGTTTTGCTTCGGCGCCGACTGTGAGGGCGCCAAGCCCTCAGAAGGTAAGATCGATATCATTTAGCGTCATCCTGACTGGCTCCCAATACAACAAGGGGGCGTAAAGACTGAATTAACAACTTTAAGTTTAAAAACGATTAAGCTTTCGAGGGTCTAGGAATGACCATTTCACCGACGTCGAGCCCATTGCCGACGGGCGTTTCACAAGCGCCAACGCAGCCGAAACTCACCGCCGAAGAGAATACGAATGTCCGATTCGAGCAATTGCTCTGGGCTGAGTTACTCACACACACTGGTCTCGAAAAGGCCCTCACGCTCGGCGGCGGCGATGGCGCAGCCATGTTCTCCAGATACTTTGTCGAAGCGATCGCTGAAGACATCGCGAAACAACACCCGCTCGGCCTGCTGGACCAGAACGAAGCGGTGACCACGCCGAGTGAGCCTGAAGCGGGGAGCGAGTCATGAGTATGACGACTGAGCAATTGGAAACCTGCTTGGCCTCTATTGAATCTATATTTGAGCGCGAGGCAGAGTTTATCGTCGCTGGAAAACTCGCCGAACTCGGGGAACTGGCCCAGGTTAAACTCGAGCACTTTGACGAATTAACCACCGCGATTGAATCTGGCGCTCTCGCGCAACAGCCACCAGCCATGATCAGGCGCATCCAACAAGTACAGGCGACAGCGAGCGAACACAGCCGTCATCTGGAAGCAATGCGTCACGGATTGGGCCGTATTCTCACGCGATTAGGGCGCATGCAGTCTGACACGCTGGTCGGATCCTATAATGAGTATGGCAGCCGCGTGAAATTCTCAGACTCTGTCGGCGGCTTCGAAAGCAAGGCGTAGCATTAAGAAAATGTACACCCTGTAATAGTAAACATGAAAATACAACCAAGAGTGGTTTGCCGTAAAGGGCTGTCAGGATGACATTGAACAAAGAGTCCCTCTTAGGACCACACCAATATAGGAATAGCATCAATGTCTAGTATTCTCACTAACAATAGCGCGATGGTTGCGCTTGAAACATTGCGCGGTATCAACAAAGATCTCGCAATGGTCCAGTCTGAAATTTCGACTGGTAAAAAAGTCTCCAGCGCTAAAGACAACGCTGCGATCTGGGCGATCTCAACAGTTATGTCTACAGACGTTGAGAGCTTTAAACAAATTCAGGACTCGCTGAACCTCGGTAACTCTTCTGTCGGCGTTGCACGTTCGGCTTCTGAGCAAATCACGAGCGTTCTTCAGGACATGAAAGAGCTGATCGTTTCGGCTCAGGAAGAAAACGTCGACCGTACGAAAATCCAAACCGACATCGCCGCTCTGCGCGACCAAGTTGGATCTATCGTTGGGGCCGCTCAGTTTAACGGCCTGAACCTGATTGATGGTGCGTCTAGCGAAGATGTGAGTGTTCTTGCATCTCTCGATCGTACCTCTGCAGGGACTGTCAACGCTTCTTACATCAGCGTTGCACGCGCTGATCTGTCGATTTCGAACTCCAGCACGGCTGCCACTTATGGCGGTACGGGTGTGACCGACACGTCTCTGATCGACAATGGCGGTACGAACGCTGGTACAGCTGACACTGTTGCCGATGCCGCAACACAAGTCATCACTATTGCATCTGTTGCTGACGGTAACGGCTATCGCATCGAGCTGGACGATACCGGCACGAACAACAATATCGGCACACGGACGTTTGAATATGTCGCGGGTTCTGGCGATAGCGCAAACTCTGTCGCTGCAAACCTCGAAACTCAGCTTTCGAACTTCCTGTCAGCGACCGGTCAAACTGACTACACCGTATCACGGACTGACGATGCGATCTCGATCACCAACAATTCTGGTGCCGCAGTCGACATTACCAGCTTCTCGTCTACTGGCGGTACAGCTGGCGTTTCTGCTGGTGGCCTCGGTGACCTCGCCACGATCGACGTGACGACAGACACGGGTGCAACTGCTGCTCTGACATCTATCGAAACTCTTCTGGGTCAGTCTATCGACGCCGCTGCAGGCTTCGGTTCTGCTCAGAAGCGGATCGATACGCAGAGCGAATTCGTTCAAACCATGGTCGACTCTCTGACAACCGGTATCGGTGGTCTGACCGACACGGACATGGAAGCAGCTTCAGCGAAACTGCAGGCCCTTCAGGTTCAGCAGCAGCTTGGTACTCAAGCGCTGTCTATCGCGAACCAGGCGCCACAGTCTCTGCTGTCACTGTTCCGATAGTACCAATCACCTGGAGCGCTCATCCGAGCGCTCCAGGTTCTTTTTTATAATCCCGGGAGGATTGATTGCAGGCACTGGCTCAAAAAGCGTATGGCGAAGTTCGGAACCGAACCGCTGATAACAAGTCTCTGGAACGTGCGTTGTTTCAACAAATCACCGACGGACTAATCGCTGCGAAAGATCTGGAAAAGACCGATCCTTCGACCTGGGCAGACGCTGTTAATCGAAACCTTGAACTGTGGACGCTCCTCTCCACAGACCTGCTTCATCCTGAAAACCAGTTGAATGAAGCCACGCGCAAGTCGCTCCTGGAACTCTCCATTTTCGTTCGCCGCGCCAGCATGAAAATCCTGAGCGGAGAAGGTGAAATTGCCGATCTGATCGAAATCAACGAGTCCATTATAGGCGGGCTCTGAGGTCAGGTTTAGAAATCTGAGTAGACTTGAAGAGGGGACTAGGAATGTCCGGATTAATGCTAAAACTCGCTCCAGGTGAGCGTTTCATTATCAATGGTACTATGCTCGAAAATGGCGACCGTCCCGGTCGCATTCGCGTGCCCGGCCCAGACGTTATGGTGCTTCGGTGCCGAGATGCGTTGAAGCCGGAAGAGGTCGATACACCTGTCAAACAAGTCTATTACGCCATCCAGCTCTTGATTACCAAAGACTTGGAAGAAGACGATACGCTGCCAGCGCTTTATCGCGCTTGCGACGATCTCAAAGCCGCGTTCGGTCATATCAAACCGGATCTGATTCCGACGTTGAGCGAGATGCTCCGCCGTGGAAATTACTATTCTGCCCTTTGTTACCTGAAGCAGGTGATCGAGCTTGAAGCTCAATTGCTGGGTCAGGGCAATACAGGCGCATTGGCGGCCTAAAATGGTGTTCCAGCCGGTCATTCCATTATCAGGCTTTGGAGGCTGGAACTTCCTGCAATCGACTTATGATTCGCAGCTGGAAACGTATTCCAAGTCGGCGCAAATCAAGAACGATATCGATTACTTCACCGAGAAGTTCGCCGAGCCGATGGCGGTCGAGGATTTCTTGAGCGATCCGCGTCTGCGTCGCATCTCGATGACGGCGTTCGGGCTCGCGGGCGAGGAATGGAAGACCGGCTATGTCCGCACCATTCTCGAGGAGGTGCAGGAACCGGAAAGCACCTTCCTGGCGCGGCTCAATAATCCGCAATATAGCCAGTTCGCGGAAGAGATGCGCCCGGTGGACGGCAAGATCCTGCTGACTTTACCGAACCTGGAGCGTGTTACGGCACGCTTTGCTGCGGAGTCCTTTGAACTCGCGGTTGGCGAGCAGGATAATGCGATGAGGCTCAGCCTGAATTATCAGGACGATGTCAACGAGCTGGTGACCGAGGGATCGTCCGATCAGACCGTCCTCTATCGTCTCCTCGGCAGCGTGCCTGTTCGAACTGTGCTCGAAAGTGCGCTCGGCCTGCCGGTGGAAATGCAACAACTCGATCTCGATCAGCAGGCGCGTATTCTAGACGAGAAATTGAAAAGCCAGTTCGGTCTTTCCTCGGTGCAGGATTTGACGGATCCGGAGGTCGTTGACCGTATGGTCTCGCGCTACATGGCGCTGGATGGACTTAACAGGAACGCCGCTGCGACCGGTCCTGCGCAAACAGCGTTGGTTTTGCTTGGTAATGCTGTTGGCTTTGGATCAATTGCCAGTCAGAACCTGTTTCTGAGCCGCTTCTAACGCGCTTCCACGTTTCCAGCCGCCTTGGCTTCCAGCGCTGGCATCAGCAGTCCCTTGAGATAATCAAACGACATCTCGATCCCATTGCTGGGTTCGGTCAGGAACTGATCCAGTCCCTTGTGCAAGGCGTGGGCGAGGTCGGCTTGCGGGTCGGTCCCGAACTCGAACAAGCCGGCACGGACCATCGGTGCGATCTCTTCATAGGTGGTCATCAGGCGGCGGAACAGTTGCAACATATCGTTCTGTTCATCCGTTGCAGCCGTGGGCAGGCTGCGGGAGACGCTGCGCAGCACATCAATGGCCGGATAGTGACCGCGTTCCGCAATCTTGCGCGACAGGACGATATGCCCGTCGAGAATGCCGCGGACCATGTCGGCGACGGGTTCTTCAAAATCTGAGCCCGCGACCAGGACTGAGAAGATCGCGGTTATGTCTCCGCTGGTCTTTGCGCCAGGACCGGTTCGCTCGGCGAGTTCAGAAACGACACGCACGGTGGAGGGCGGAAACGCATTGAGCGCGGGGGTCTCGCCGGCCATTAGGGCTGTCTCGCGGTGGGCTTCGGCAAAACGGGTGAGCGAATCGAAAAGCAGAAGGACCGAATGTCCCTGGTCTCGATAATACTCCGCCGCGGCCATGGCGCAGTAGGCCGCGCGTTTTTTTGCACCTGGTGGTTCGCTAGCGGTGGCCGCGACGATTGTAGTCTTGGGCAGAATTTCCGGAGGCAGGACGCTATCGATGAACTCCTGTACCTCACGGCTGCGTTCCCCGATCAGAGCGATCACGACGCGGTCCGCGCTCATGCCGCCCGCCAGGCGCCCAAGCAGAGTCGATTTCCCTACGCCCGAACCCGCAAACAGGCCGATACGTTGGCCGCGGCAGATCGGCAAAAGCGTGTCGGTCACATTGAGTTGCGTCGGAAGGCGTGGCCCGAGGGGTTTGCGCTCAGCAGGTGATACCGGGTCGCGATGAAGCGGTGCGATCACCGTTCTGGAGCCCGAGACGTCTGGCACACGGCGCATCTGGACCTGTCCGCGATAATCGATCAGCGCGCCAAGCCAGTGGTCACCAACTTCGACATGGTCCTGGTGCGAAACATAGGCGCGGTCGCCAATCCGAAGAGCATCCGTGGAGCTGTACATCAGCACTTTTGCGCCGTCGCCGGTCACCGTCATGATCTCGCCGATCAGGTGCTGGCCGGGTTTCTCGATAATCACGCTATCGCCAATCCCTGAGGCGTGACTGATTCCGGCAAGCGAGATCATTCCGGGAAGAATCTCGGTTACCGACCCCCAAAGGCGTCCGGGCGATGTGAATTGGCTTTGCGTCGTCAAAAGTTAATTAAACCCAGGGTATCTGTTAATCCTTTCTTCAACTTATAGTCGCAAATTTTGCCAAACTGTTAACTTATGGGGATTTCTTGATGCTGTCTGATATGTCGCTCTTCCAAATCTATGGGGCGATGGCGCGGCACGCGGCAGAAACGCAGAAAACCAGTGCGGGAAATCTCGCCCGTGCGAATGAGCCTGGCTACAAAGCTGTCGAAGTTGAATCCTTTGCCGAATTCATGACGCGGACCAGCCATCAAGCAGGCGGACTCGATTTTTCGCAAGGGTTTGACCAGCGCCTGACGACCGGGGCTGCCGCACCAAATGGCAATACGGTCAGCATCGAGGAAGAAGTGTTCAAATCCGCCGAAGCGGTTGGCAAGCACACAATGGCGCTGAATGTCTACACCAAATCCATGGACCTGATGAAACTCGCGCTCGGGCGCCGAACATAGGGGCTTAAGTCATGAATCCATTTGATTTTTCCATGCAACAAGCCGTCGCGGGGATGCGAACGCAGTCTCAGCGAATCACGGTTGGAGCCGAGAATGTCTCGAACGCGGACACGCCCGGATACAAGAGAAAGATTCTCGTCAGTGATCCGCCGGCCGGCAGCAATGTCTCGTTTGCCGCTTTGCGTACCGTGCTCGATCAAACGCCCGGCGCAGCGGAGTTCAATCCGGAACACCCGATGGCTGATCCAGAAGGTTATGTGACGCTGTCCAATGTCTCCCTGGTCACCGAAATGGCTGACCTGCGTGAAGCCAGCCGATCCTATGAAGCTAATCTCAACTCATTCCAACAGGCTCGCACAATGTACAATTCATTGCTCGAAGTCTTGCGGCGCTAAGGAGGGTTAAGTGACCAATTTCGGATTTGGCGCCTACGCCTCGATCAACCCCGCAAAGATCCAGACGCCGACCAGCGGCGGGGCCAAGCCTGCACAGGACGACAACCCGGTTACCAAGGGCGTCTCCGACTTCAAAACCGCCATCCAGGAAGCTGAAAAAGCCGCTGTCGAGACGGCTGTGACGGGCGCTGATCCGCACGCCATGGTCGAAGCGTTGGCGAATGCTGAAATGGTCCTCGAAACCGCTGTGACGGTGCGCGACAAGGTTGTCGAAGCCTATCAGGAACTGCTGCGTATGCCAGTCTAGATGGAGCCAGGGGATGATGGGCGAATCTGAAATTTTTGAGGTCCTGCGCGCATCGCTATGGACCGCAGTGCTGATGGGGCTTCCCATTCTCGGTGTGACGCTGGTGCTCGGTTTTGCGATCGGCCTGGTTCAAGCGC
This sequence comes from Henriciella sp., assembly GCA_017642885.1. Classification (GTDB taxonomy): domain Bacteria; phylum Pseudomonadota; class Alphaproteobacteria; order Caulobacterales; family Hyphomonadaceae; genus Henriciella. The sequence goes on from JAEPOM010000010.1 coordinate 53,148, forward strand.
TGACATCAGTACAAGAAATGACTCTGACCTTCGTGCCGAAGATTGTTGCGGTGGTCGTCGTGTTCTTCTTCAGCATCGGGTACATGACGCGCGTCTGTCTCGATCTGTTCAATAATACAATCATTCCTTTGGTTTTGGGCTAGGGCGCGGATGTCAGATATGAAACTGCTCGACTTGTCCAAACCGACAGCGCTACTCGCCATCGGATTGATGCTCGTCATTCTCGTCATGGTTTTGCCCGTGCCAGCTTGGGTGCTCGACTTGGGGCTGACGGCATCTTTTGCCTTCGCGATCCTGATTTTCACGACGTCGATCTTTATAGAAAAGCCGCTCGACTTTTCTTCCTTTCCAAGCGTGCTGTTGGCATCGCTGATCCTGCGTCTCGCGCTCAATGTCTCCTCGACGAAACTGATTATCTCTGAAGGCCATTCGGGAACGGATGCCGCAGGCGGGGTCATTGAAGGTTTCGCCATGTTCATAATGGGCGGTAATTTGTTCGTTGGTCTCGTCGTCTTTGGCGTTCTGATTATCGTGAATTTCATGGTCATTACCAAAGGTGCAGGGCGCATGGCCGAGGTCGGTGCGCGATTTGCCCTGGACGCTATGCCTGGCAAGCAGTTGGCGATCGACTCTGATCTGGCGGTCGGTGCGATCAGCCACGAAGAAGCGCGCCAGCGGCGACAAAAGGAACAAGAGGAAGCCGGCTTCCTCGGTTCCCTTGATGGCGCCTCCAAGTTTGTCAAAGGCGATGCGATTGCGGGCCTGCTGATTACCGCGCTCAACCTGATTGCAGGGATTGGCTTCGGTGTCGCCGCCCACGGCCTCTCGATTGGCGAGGCTGCGGCCAACTATTCAGTCCTGACAGTTGGCGACGGGCTCGTCTCCCAGATCCCAGCGGTGATCGTTTCCGTATCGGCAGCGCTGCTCCTCTCCAAGGGGCGTGATGACGGCGCGATTGACGAAGCGCTTGGAAAGCAGCTGGGCGGCAATGCGACGGCGCTGATGATCGTCGCGGGCTTGCTGCTGGTGTTTGCGCTATTTCCGGGATTGCCGTTCTTGCCCTTCATGGCCGCATCGGCCGGGTTCGGGATCGCGGCCTTCTACCTTCGAAAACAACAACAGGAAATCGAAGAGAACGTCGCGACTGAAGAAGAGGAAGAAACAAAACGGGCAGAGCAGATTGGCGACTCCATTCACTCTGACGAAATTCACCTCGAAGTCGCGCCTGACCTCGTCGCGACTGTCCTGCAAGGCGATAGCGGGATTGAGGCGCGTATCGAAAAGATCCGCCGGTACATCGCGGAAGAGTACGGGTTCGTGCTTCCATCCATTCGGATGACGGATAACCCGACGCTGGAGCGCAATGTTTATCGCCTCAAGATCCAGGGTGTGCCCGTCGATACTGGCCTACTGCGCCCCGGTTCAATGTTGGCGCTGATGGAAGAAGACCAGCTGCCACATTTGCAAGGCGAGAAGGTCCTCGAACCCGTCTACAAAGCCTCCGCGCGCTGGCTGCCGACAACCAAGAAACAGGAATTGGTCGCCGCTGGCGTTCCGGTCATTGAGCCGATTGAAGTCCTCGCGACCCACATGTTGGAGCTGATCCAGGCGAACTTCTCCCTGATCTTTACGCGCATGGTGATGCTCAACACACTCGATGCGCTTACCAGCGTGACGGATGAGGATCGCGCCGCGGGCAATAAGCGCCTGCTCGACGAGTACATTCCGGCTAAAGTCGCGCCGGAGCTCTTGCTGTCCGTGCTACGCGCTTTGTTGGAAGAGCGGGTGTCGGTCCGCAATATCTTCCTGATACTCGAAACAGTGGGCGAGGCGAAATCTCAAGGCGCCACGGTAACCCATATCATCGAACTCGTGCGCCAGCGCCTGTCATTCCAGATCCTGAACAAACTCCAGGATGGCGAAGGCCGCCTTCCGTTGGTGCAGCTTTCGACCAATTGGGAGCAGCGATTTGCAGAGCATGAAATCAAGTCAGAAGCCGGAGCGACGGATATAGCGTTGCCGCCAGAACTGTTCAGTGAGTTGTTGAATGGAATTCAGGAGAAGCTCAACGAAACTGCGTCACGCGGCGTCGTCGCATCGATTGCAACATCATCCAAGCGTAGGCGCTTCCTGCAGACCGTGCTGGCCAGCAAAGGCATCCGGAACGCGGTGCTCGCCTATGAAGAGATCAAGTCAGGAACCAAACCGCAAATCGTAGGGGTTGTATGATCCCGATCATCAACCTGCTCGGGCCCGACCTGGCAGATTGGGTCGGACAGTTCATGTTGACGGTCGCGAGACTGTCATTCGTGATCATCCTTATCCCCGGTATCGGCGAAAGAGTTATCCCAGCTCAGGCTCGTGTGATGGTTCTGCTCGCATTGTCCGCGGCAATTTCCGGGCTCGGCATCACAGACTATGAAATGCCGACGCGAATTGCGGATTTCATGTTCGTCCTGTTCACCGAAGCCTTGCTCAGCCTGTTCCTCGGCATCGGATTGCGACTCATCATCTGGGTGCTTGGTATTGCAGGTGCAGTGATCGCGCAGTCGATCGGCTTGTCGCAGTTTCTTGGCGTCGCGCTTGAAGATGAAGCCCAGACGGCCACAGCCAATCTGCTGACTATGGCGGGGGCGGCTTTGCTATTCTCGATGAATTTCCACCTGGAAGTGATCAGTAGTTGGATCGGGCTCTATGAGACTGTGCCGGTCGGGGCCGTGTCGTGGACCGGGCAAGCCTACCTGTTTGACAGCATCTATGCCGCATTCGCGTTTGCGATCATGCTGTCCTGGCCGTTCGTGGCGATGAACCTTTTGTACAATATCTGTCTCGGCTTCATCAACAAAGCCATGCCGCAAATGATGGTGGCCTTTGTCGGGGCGCCGTTCCTGGTTGGGGCAGGACTGTTCCTGCTCGCCGTGTCTATCGGATCGCTTCTGATGGTTTGGCAGGAGCGGATCATTCAACTGATTGTTTGGTTATAGGGCGGCATGGCTGATCAAGAAGACCAGTCCGGCGAAAAGGAGTTTGAAGCCTCCGACGAGCGGCTGCGACAGGCGCGCGAGGATGGCGATGTCCCGATGTCCAAGGAGGCCAATACACTCGGTCTCCTGATCGGTATCGGTCTCGCCGCCATCATCTTCGTTTCTTTCACATCAGGACAGCTCTCGGACGGGTTTTCGAGTCTGTTTTATTATGCAGAAGAGTATGCCACCGACATCTTTACAGATCACGGTGTGCAAACCCGCCGAACGTTGGCTGACATCATGTTTTCGATCTTGCCCATCTTCATGGTGTTGGCCGCTTGCGTGCTACTGGTCCTGATCCTTCAGCAGGGCATCGCCTTCTCCACGAAGAAGATCCAGCCAGACGTGAAGAAGCTGTCGCCGGTTGAAAACATCAAGAAAAAGTACGGCGCGAAGGGCTTGCTCGATTTTCTGAAAGACGCAGCAAAGATGATCTTTGCAGGTCTGATTGCAGCATATTTTCTACTCTATTTCGCGACGGAGTATTACGGTGCCAGCGCACTCGGGCGCGAAGGTCTGGGGGAGTTTACGCTCAATCAGATCCTGAAACTGATCTTCTATTTCGGCATATTCCAGCTGGCGCTCGCGCTGCTCGACTTGCCACTGCAGACATACTTGCACGGCCAGCGTTTGCGCATGACGCGCGAAGACCTCAAGAAAGAGATGAAGCAGAGCGAGGGTGATCCGCAGCTCAAACAGCAACGCCGCGAGCGTGGTACGCAAATTACGCGCAGCGACATGCTCAAAAACGTTGAGAGCGCCACTGTCATCATGGTCAACCCGGAGCACTATGCGGTCGCCCTGAAATGGGATCCCGACAGCGATAATGCACCGGTCTGTGTCGCCAAGGGCGTTGACCATCTGGCCGCCAAGATCCGCGAAGTGGCACAGGCAAACGGAATTCCGATCTATCGCGATCCGCCCACGACGCGATCCATGTATCGACTCGTTGAAATTGATGAAGAGATCAAACACGAGCACTTCGCGGCCGTGGCTGCAGCCATTCAATATGTTGATCGCGTGCGTCAGCACATAGGAAAACGTGATGGCTGAGCCGAATGATATTGTACCGTGGCTGCTTGACTTGAAGCATCAGAACCAGGTGCGCCGGTTGAGTGCCGTGATGACGGAGATCCGGTTGGTCGAACGCAAGCGACAGGAGCTTCGTGAGGAGCGCGCGAAACTCGACGTCGACCCAAATGGGTTTACCCGAATCAGTCTGCAAAATGGTTACGGACGTTACCTTCAGGCGCGCACCGAAGCTCTCGACACGCAGATTCTCGCGCTGAAGGAAAAGGCATCTGAGATTCAGAATAGTATAAAAGAAACAATGTGTTCGCAGTCGGTTTTGCGCGAAGATGGCGGCGTGTAAACAAGTTTACCTTCTCTTCACCATGTCCGTCATACTATCTCAGCGCGAATAAGCGGCATTTTCAATTATAACACGCCGCACGCAAATGGAGAGAAATATGAGTGCCAAGACACCGTCACACGTGGACCATCAAGTTGGTCGTCGAATCCGTCAAGCGCGCCGCGATGCGAAGCTTACGCAAGAGCAGCTTGGAAACATGATCGGCCTGACGTTTCAGCAGGTTCAGAAATACGAAAAAGGCGTGAACCGCGTTTCTGCCGGAACCCTTTATGAGATTTCGCAGGTCCTGGATCTTCCGATCAGCTGGTTCTTCGACGAAGACGTGGTCAACCGTATCGGTGAACCAGACGCATGCGATACAATTGAATTTAGCGACTGCATGAACCTGCTCCTTGATTTGCGTCAGAGCAGCAATCTTGGACCGGTGCGCGAAGTGCTGCGCCTCGCAGGCGCGCGCTAACCTTTCGGGCTTTCCCATTTGCATGTGTGGCGGCCTCGTGCAGAGGCATCCTTCAGGATGCCTGCGCGTAGGTCGCCATTGAGCCGCCATCGGACTGCATGAAGGCTTCGAGATCTCTGATCACAGACACGATAAGTTGGGATTCAATTTCGTCTTCGCCAATGTCGCCATTCGGAGACACGAAGCTCTCCCAAAGCTTGAGTTTGAGCAGCATATCAGCCGGGCTTTGTGCTGCCTTGGCCGTCATAGCTTTTAGAATATCCACCTGAGTATCAAGCTCGGCATCTGCCAGCTCTTCGGTTTCTATTGACTGAGAAAAGTGAGCGTGACGCCGCATGGACTTCGTCCATTGTGGCATTTCGCGATCAATCAGTGGATCCGACCCCATTCTAATAATCCTTTCGAGTGTTCCGCAGTTTCTCGTAGCGGGCGCTACACCATTTATTATGCGGGGTAGGTCGGGATTGTTCCCGTCCCACTCAAAAAAAAGTCAGAAAAATTCAGTCGGCTTTTTGGTTACCGAATTGTGCGATCAAATTGCGTCTCGCTGAGACTCACTCAGAACTATCTTCGCCCATGGCGTCCCGGCGTTCTTTTTCCTTCAGCGCTTCGATCAGCTGTTTGAGTTTCTCGGGAACAGGTTCGTTCAACACTTCCTGGTAACGCGCTCTCAGCGCGTCGCCTAAGGGTGTCTTGTCGCGCCATTCTGGCGGTAATTCAGGTAAATCCTTTTTACCCGACATAAGCGTAAACCCTACCAATATCCCCTTTGAGTGAGCAGTTGGACACGAAACCGACGCGTTATAGCAAGGTGGTGAGTTATATAATTTCTGCAATACACCTTATGCGTTATTCAACAGCCGGTATTACGCATTTTGATGTACTGAAATGGGGGGATTGGCCAGATCCACCGCGATTTCGTCCTGATCCGCGGTGAGCGGGTGGATGAAGTTCGGTCGGAACCAGGGTGAGAATTTCTGGTTAAACAGGCCGCGCAGCCAATCGATCACAATTTGGGCGCGGGCGAGACGTCGGACGCGTTCTGTATAAGTAAGCCAGAAACGAATCGGAGCGACCTCCGGAAGCATCAGTGGTTCCATATTCTTGCCCAGGCTGTGCACGTAAGTTGGCAACAAGGCGATGCCGCCTCCATTGGCACACACCTCGATCATCACCGACCCTGAATTGGTGACCAATGAGAAATCGATCAGGTCGCGAAACTGCTTCGCTTTTGGCGCCCAACGTTCCATCTGGTTCACATACCCTGAATGGATGATGCAGCGATGATTGTGCAGGTCAAACAGGCTGGCGGGGCGACCGAATGTTTCCAGGTATTCCGGTGCAGCGAAGAAGCAGTAGTGCAGGATGCCTAGCTTTTTCGAGACAATCTCTTGCCGCACGGGCTCGCTGAACTGAATGGCAATCTCCGATTTTTCGTTTAGTAGGTCGGCGTCCGGCTGATCCGTGGTGACCAGACGCAATTCGATCTTGGGGTTCTGCAGGTGAAACTCGGGAAGGTGCGGGGCGATCCAATGCGCAGCGAGCCCGTCCCCGGTGCAGAGCGTGACGGGACCTTCAGCGGGCAGGTCATGATCCAGCACATCGCTGCGCAAGCCATCTGCAGCGTCCGACATAATCTCGGCATATCGCAGCGCCTTCTTTCCGGCCTCAGTCAGCGTGACGCCGCGTGGTGACCGGTACAGCAACCGCGCATTGAGCGTGCGTTCCAGTTCGTCGATCTTGCGGGACACCGTGGGTGCCGTTTCTTTCAGCCGCGTCGCTGCAGCATTCATGCTTCCCAGTTCAGCGACCACGCTGAAGACTTTAAGCTTATCCCAGTCCAGATTTTCAAACATTCCGCCGCAGCCGTTTCACTATCCACCACCCTATTACATTTCTGTACTACCGTAATTCGATTCTGTCTGCATCGACGTGCCTCGAATTGTGTCATCCAAAAAGAAGAGAAGGAGAGCAGCGATGACGACAATTTCGGAAGAACTGGAAACCTATCCGTTCGTTTTGGACCGGGACGCGATTATAAAGGGTATGGGCGCCTTTGGCTGGCGGCTGGCCAAAGCGTCCGAGCACGCTGAGATGATGGCACTGGCGGAGAAGTTGCTGGGGAGCGAACTGACCTCTGCCGAAACGATTGCCTGGATCAACAGCATTACCGGTTCAACATCCTGGATTTGCGGAGACCCTATCGACGGAATCTTTATCATTGTGCCAGTGTCCCCAGAGGGATTGAAAGCCATTCAGTCTGGCGAGTTTAATCCCGGCGGACCAGAGAAGTCGCATCTTGCCGCGCTGGGGCAGACGTGCGCGGGCGTCTATGTCGGCGCTTATGCTGGTGCAACACATGAGGCCCGCAAGAATGTCATGATGGCGACGGTAACCATGCGTGTCGACGGGTACGGACAAGTTCCTGCCTTTGCGCGCGGCGCCACGGATGATGGGGTTCGTTCGATGGAAAGCATTGGATTTCATCCCGCAGGCTTCGGCGCGGACAAATTGTGGATGCAGCCGCCAATTCGCCGTCCGGAACGGGATGCTGCGTGATGCTGGCTATAACTGAAACCGGGCAGACCGGCCTTGCTAAACCACTCCCGCGAGATCTCATCGACAAGTTCGAAATCGAACTCGTTCGGAGTTTCGACTCATACCAGAAAGTGGTGACCGTGCGCACGCTCACATATATGGGCGAACAGGATTGCCCTTATGATGAAGAGTTCGATGGTAACGATATGTGCGCTACGCATTTGCTGGCATACTTCAACGGACAGCCGATCGCGACGTTGCGACTGCGATGGTTTGCAGGCTTTGGAAAGATTGAACGCGTCAGCGTGTTGGAGCGGCATCGCAGCAGCGGTGTCGTAAAGGTGCTGCTCGCCGCGGCCTGTGAAGTTGCGGCACGCAAAGGATTTCGTCGGATGCTCGCGCAAATTCAGGCTCGCCTGTGGCCGCTTTGGTCGAAGACGCTCAATTGCGAATTGCTCAAGGATCGTCCCAGCTTTTACTTTTCGGATTTTGAGTACAAGGAAATGGTGATCTCCATAGCCGCGCATCCAGAGGCCATTCGGATCACCTCGGATCCGTATGAGGTTATTCGGCCGGAAGGAAAGTGGGATGTGCCGGGCGTCCTCGATGCATCCCGCGGTCGGGGTGGCGACGATGTGCGGGTGGTCGCCGCTTGAATGTCGTTGCTTGTCGTCAACTCACGTGCGCCAGGCTTTGATAGCCCGAGTGTTGCTGAGTTTGCGCTCAACATTTCGAGCTTGATCCAGCGCGCACGAATTGGCGAAATCCCAATTGCCCATGTTCACCAAGGTGCGAGCAGAGCACCGCTTGCACTGAGGCTGCCAATCGGACGCTTCGACCCGATTTTCGCGACAAGAGATCTCATATGTGAGTTTCCGAGTGCGCTGATAGAGTTTCTGGTCCACAGCCCGTCAAAGACCATCCATTTGGCGGGCTTTATTCGCCGAGATCAATTAATCAGTCTTTCGTCTATCCTGCAGAAGGCTGGTTATGAGCCGAGCTCGCGCGCCTCTGTCCTGATGGTATTCGATCGTGAACCTGTCGACTAATGCGACCAGTGCGAAGTATCAGACGCCGCGCCCTGATCTAGACCGCTGAAAAACCAGTCGAGTGAACGATCCAACACCTGTGCGATCGTATACAGTGTCCCCGCAGATACCCGATTGCTACCTTGCTCATATTTGTGAATCTGTTGGCTAGAGCGGCCCAGAATTTCACCGAGCTCATGCTGCGTGACCGCAGCCTCCTGACGCGCCCGTTTGATGCGCTGTCCGATCTGAATATCCATCGAATTATCGTGCGGTTTTGACATAAGATCGCCTTCGAACGGAAGAGTACGGCGGCAATGGTAAATTCAATCTAAAATAGTGTTTGTGGGATCTCGCTCACCTAATTGTGATGCCGATTTAGCTGACCTGAGCGTTGTATTAATGAATATTATGCTTGCACCGCCTGACGTTTCGGTATGATTGGCGGATGTCGCGTGAATAGATGACAAGTTCGGGGGAAATTGTGTCGGGATCAAAGATAGATCGACACCTTGGTCGAAAAATTAAAGAAGGCCGCGTCCAGCGGAGCCTAAGCGTTGACGCGCTCGCGCAACAGATTGAAATTCCGTCCGCTCAAATCGAGGTAATGGAGTCCGGCGACGTGCGCATTGCCTCGTTGCAACTAGCCCGTATAGCAAAGGTGTTAGATCTGCCTTTGAGCTGGTTCTTTGCCGGATTGCCGGGACAAGATGTTTTCGATGCGCCCCGTGCACATCGCTCAGTTTGACTTTTGGCCGGTTGGAACCGACACATTCATCTCTGCAGCAACACGCCGAAGCGCAGATTCAGCCGCACCGAGACATTCTTCAAGTTCATGCAGGGCTTCCGGCGAGGCAGGGTTTAAGTCCTCTCTCACCCACGCGACCGCACGAAGCATATCAGCTACATATACCAAGTCATCGACGGATAATTTTGGCTTCTTCATGCCGCGCTGATTATTCCCCTCGCCGTGATTAACGGTGCTGTCTTTCGATGCCGACTGATCGGATTAAGACACCATTCCCCCGTCTGTGCAATATGTAATATTTATTGCACAAGGCGCTGCGCGGCGTTGCACGTCATACTGCCGTAGGGTCACGGCTGAGTGGTAAGAAGAGCCCACATTATCGCGGGCAAAATGATGAACATGATCATGATGAAAACCCAGACCGGAACCTTCGTTTTCGCGGTCTCTCTCGCAGCTATGCCTGCTGGTGAAGGCCCTTGCCCAGCCTGGCCGCGCCGCGCTTCAATCAGTTCCTGCGCGATGTAAAAGATCGCGAGCGCGGCAGAGATGGCGGCGCTGGCGAGGATTAGCGGCTTGTTCTGTGTGCTGATTCCAACAAACAGATTGGAGACTGAAAGCGCCAGAACGGCGAAGAGTGTCAGACTGTTTCGATTCATTGGATCCTCCTGTTTGCTAGCACGTCCTAGCCGTTCACTACTGCAAGATCGGCAGGCGCCTCGATATTGGTCTGCAGGTCATGCAGCGACAGCCGGTTCCAGGCGTCGAGGGCTGCGATTTTGTAGGCCTCAGCTAACGTCGGATAGTTGAAAACATTGTCGATAAAATAAGAGAGCTCTCCGCCAAGCACGAGGACGGCTTGGCCAATATGGATCAACTCGGTCGCGCCCTCGCCTACGATGTGCACCCCAAGCAGTTTACGCGTCTCGATGTGGAACAAGAGTTTCAGCATGCCGCGCTGAATGCCCATGATGTGGCCGCGCGACGTCTCCCTGAACCTTGCAATACCGCATTCATAAGGGATGCCTTGCTCCTTGAGTTCCCGCTCGGACAGGCCAACCGTCGAAATCTCGGGGACGGCGTAAATTCCGTAGGGAAAGTGCTCGGGTTGAGCGGGATTAGCGACGCTGAATGCGTGACAGACGGCAATCCGGCCTTGCGACATCGATGTCGAGGCGAGGCTCGGAAAGCCGATAATATCGCCGGCCGCATAAATGTTCGGGATTTCGGTTTCATAGCTGACCGGATCGACCTTGAGGCGCCCGCGCGAGTCAGCGCTGAGGCCAATATTCTCCAGGCCAATATCCGATGACGCGCCGATTCGACCCGCCGCATAGAGTACCATGTCCGATTTGACTTTGCGGCCGTCGCTGAGATCAACGACACAGCATCCGTCATTGGCGTGAACCGTTTGGGCCTTGCATCCGAGCAGCATGCGAATGCCACGATCTCTCAGTTCATAGGTGAACTCATCGATCAGTTCGTCGTCGATGAAGCTGAGTATGTTCGGACGAGGTTCGATGACGGTCACGGAGATATCGAGCGCGCTGAATATGGTTGCGTACTCGATACCGATCACACCCGCTCCAATCACAGTCAGTGAACGCGGCAGTGTTTCGACATGCAAGATTTCGTCACTATCGAGTACCGTCCTACCGTCAAAGGGTATATAATCGGGGCGATAGGGCCTTGTGCCAACGCTGATCAGCGCGCGCTCGAACGAGACGGTATGTCTGCGTCCGTCTTCCTCCGTGATTTCTATTTCAGTCGGGGATTGAAACCGCGCGTGACCATTTATCAGCGTAACATTGTTGCGCGTGAACTGATGTTCTAACACGTCCACTTCATGATCGAGTGTTTTAGACAGGCGATGACGTAAATCATCTGCTGAGATGTCCGGCTTTACTTTGTAGGTGCGTCCGTAGAAGCCGCGTTCGCGCCATCCCGACAGGTTTAAGACGGTCTCACGAAGCGTTTTGCTGGGGATTGTTCCTGTATGAACAGAAACCCCGCCTACGCGGCGGGATTTCTCGACAACCAGGACCTTCTTATCCAGTTTTGCGGCCTGAATCGCCGCGCGACGGCCGGCCGGGCCGCTGCCAATAATAATCAGGTCGAATGCAGTCTGCATGGCTTACCTCTATGTCCACGAATCAGCATTCGATGATTTACTCAACATAAGGTTGAAATTTGAGGGTTTTGCAGCTTATTCTGATTATCGCTTGATGAGTTTGAGATCGAAGGTTTCTGCTGCGAGTTCTGCAACCTCGAGCGAGTTTTCGACGCCGACAAAAGCTGGCGGATACCCTTGCGGCATAGATTTGGAGCGCGCCGGCAGGAATATGACGGTGCTCCGCTTTCGCACATGTTTGATGGCATAGAACTTCATCTCGACGCCGCGAGCGCGCTTTTTCGGCGCTGGCAAGTAGGTTCGGCAGATCCGACCGATCGGGCCGGAAACAATAAAGATCCGCTGGTTCGAAATCGCGTATTCTTCCTTGGAGGGACCCAGCATGCGGGCTCGAAAAAACCAGAGGACAATCCCTGAAATTACCAATGCCCACAGCGAAACCAGCCCCATTTCCATCTGGAACCCACTCAACGGATAGGCCAAGATCAGAAACAGCCCGAGCAAGCTGACGCCTACTATTGGAAAGAGAATGTTGAAGCTCAAATTGCGCCCGCTTCCGTGACCGGTCCACAGCAAGGTCTCGTCATTCTTGAGCTTGGTGGAGAAGTCGAAACCTGCTTGGTGTGACATTCTTTTTGACCTCAAGACCATATTCTGGACGCACGGCGGTACCTGGGTGCCGAGACGAGAGTGTCACGCGATTCCGCGCGTCAGGCCCAAAAAAAACTGACATGCAAACCGATGCCCCAATCCTTTGAGTCTGAGATGCTTTAAATTCTACTGCAGGTAGTTTTTTGTTAAGGGGATACGCTGAAGACCTAGAGGCGAACTTCTGAAGATCGGCGAGCCCGCACCGCTCGTGATCCTAACCTGGAACGTCCGCACTCACTATGCACCACGGGGACGGCTCGGGTTACCGCTCGCGCCGTCCTTTGGCGGTGGCCAAGCCAGCCTCGAGGAGATTGGAATGCTGCGCCTCTCACGATCAATCCAGAATACGATGGGTTCGCTCGGTATTAGCTGCGTTATGTTAAGCGCTTGCGCGACGGCTGCTTCAACCGGTGATGATGTGATCCGCAAAGCCAGTTTCGGGCGCATCGCGGCCACGCCGTTCACTGATCGCATTCAAGCCCAGGACTGCCGCGCCGCCCTCGATTCGGCGCATGGGTTTACCCGCGAATCGCGCACCATGAAGAATGGCGTATTTGTTGTTCAGGCTTTTGACTGTAAAGCCGACCGGATCGTCGTCGAGGTGAGTTTGAACAATTATACCTCCGTCCCGATGCACTGTTATGCTGAAACCGAGAGTGGCGTTTCCGGGGTGACAATCGCTCCAAAGGCTGCGGGGTTCTTCGAGTATTCCCATGCCGGGCAGGCGTATCAGGATTGTCGGAACGTCACCGCACGCTCTGAATAGCCTCCGATTCGGTCGGTCGCAGGCAGCCGGATTTACGACTCATTAACTTTCAATGTAAAATAGTTTACGCTCACGACTCGCGGTAAGCTTGCGAGCGGGGAGATGCTTATGACGTTGGATCAGAAAATCGGTGAGAATCTCTGCCGCGGGCGATCGGTCGCTGGGCTTGCTGTCGCAGATGCCGCCAAGTGCTTAGGTCTGTCCGAGTTTGAGCTGAAGCAATATGAAGCTGGGTTGATTCGCATTCCGTCCAGCCTTGTACACCGCGCAGCAAAGGTTTTCGGGGTTGAGATTCGCTGCTTCTTCCAGACCGACTCTGTCAAATTTGAAAATTCGGATGATCAGACAAGCTCTGCTGATGCCAACAATCAGATTTTGCAAAGTCTCCGAAATAATAAAACATTGACTAGACTATGTGAGGCAATGCGAGAATCAGATTACACGGCGAAATCACAAAAATTCGTGGCGTAAATCTGTGGAGTTAATACTTGCTTCGAACCGTTTCTGCCGATCCGAGTGACAAGCTAACGCGACTGTCCGATACCAGCTGGGCGCTGATCGAGGCGCAAGGCGAATTCCTTGAAGCGAGCGCCGGTGACCTCATCCTGGAAGCGCAACAGACGAACAATCATCTACTCATCGTCTTGGCGGGCAAAGTCACCTTGCTCTACCCGAGCGACGGCGACTTCACGCCAACCGCGATTTATCGGGACCGCGGCAAGGTTCTACACCATGCCGGGATGCATTTGAAATCGGCCAACCCCTTCCAGATCGCGGCCCTCGAGGATGCCACACGCGTTGTCCTGCTTGAACGCGACTTTGTTTATCAACTCATTGGCCAGGATGTGGCCTTCGCTGAATTCCTGTTTCGCGATCTCTCAAATCGATTCCTGACGGCGCTCGATTTTCTGCGAGAAGAGCGCGAAGACCCGCTCATCCTTCGCCTTGGCAAACGGTTGCTGAGTATCGCGAAAAATGAGTCGAATGTGGAACTGACCCAATCTGAGATTGCGGAAATCATGGCGGTGACACGGATCAGTGTGTCCAAAAGCTTGAAAACGCTCGAGGAGCTCGGTCTGGTTAAGCGCAGCCAGAGAGCCTTGATAACCGTGAATACTGAAGCCATGCAGCAATGGGTCGCCGAGCAAGAATCCTAACTCTAGATTTGGTTCCAAGAGACGGTCAGTTAGCTGTTTTCAGAGCGACTTCCGCTGCAGCCCTGCGCAGCGCGGCTTCTGAAACGCCCAAACTTTCAATAAGCTCTTCAGTGACGTCTTCTGACAAGTGCTCAAATTCGGGGGCGAAGACGCGCAGCGCCCGCAGCAGATCTGCCACATATTCAAAATCCGTCATACTGACATATTGCTTGGACATGGATTAGTTTCAGCCCCCGCCGAAATGAGCCGCAATTTTGTGAGAGAACGTCCCACCAAAAGGAGCCTAGCTTGCGGGGCTCTCGGTTCAAGTGCTGTTTTCGATTTCGAGCGAATTAATGAGACGAACCGATAACAATCCTTGTCCATCCGTTAACTCACCCATCGAAATTCAATATACAACTAGACCGGGAATTAATGATAATTCGCTATGAATTGCGCTGATGCTTCAATACGGCTGATGGGTAATCCAAATGAATTGGTTGAATAAAACAAAAAGCGAGTCTGGCCAGGTTGCGATTATTTTCGCGCTGGCAATCATACCCATTTTCGCCGTCGCCGGATTTGCGCTGGATTTCCAAAACACGATCAAGAAGAAACAGAAAGTCCAGCTGGTCGTCGATTCTGCTGTCTTGGCCGCGGCGCGGTTAAAGCAAACTGGTGCATCCGACAGCGAGATTGAAACCAAGGTTCAGCAGTTTATCGATGCTCAAATCCTGTCCATGCGCGGCGGCTTTAAATGCGCCGCCGCGAACACGAGGGTTTCCAGCGGAGATGACGTCATCTCGACAGATATTCTGTGCTCTCAAGAGACCACGCTGACGCGCGTCATCGGCAAGGAAAAGCTGGATTTTCGCGTTCAAGCGACCGCTGAATACGGCATCGATAAGCTTGATGTCGCTTTCATGTTCGATATTTCCGGCTCAATGAACAGCTCCAGCCGGATCACCAATCTAAAAGCGGCTGCGAAAGAAGCAATCGATGTCTTGTTGCCGCCAGATGCGCCATCGGAACTGATTGAAGATACACGCCTCGCCATGGTCTCGTACAACACGATGGTCAATGCCGGAATGTATTTCGAGCAAGTAACCGGGGTTCCAGCAACGAGGACTTATACGCACGAAATCGACAATGGTGGCGGTGGCGACGCGACGTCTGATGAAGGCGACACGTTTGATGAAATTACCATAACCCTGATGAATGCCGACCGGACGCAGTCCATTACCGAGCTGGGCGATGATGCTATCGCCGCGATCGAGGATTGGGACGGAAACCGAACCAGAGACAGCATGTCCATCGACGTTTCCATTCCAGGATCAAGCCCGTTAGCCGGGCGGGTTCGAAGCGTACGCTTCGATCTGACCGGAACTGAAAGCCGCCGACAAACCGAGAATGTCGTTCCGTACGCGCTCTACGGAGATCGCCGCGGGCGCTATAATGGACGCAATTGGCGGGAAGGCGATTATCGTTTGCGCGTGCGGCTGTTTGATGAGCGCCGAGGACGAGGACGCGAGCTATTCGATGAACGAATTGATTTTGAAGTTGTTCGCGGCCGCGACGCTGGTCCAGAGACTAAAGAAATCACGCTAACTTCGACCTGTGTCTGGGAGCGCGACGGTACGGAACGGTTCACCGATAGTACGCCTGGCGCAAATGCCTATCTCGCCCACATGACTGCCTGGTTCGAAGAGGACCCTTCGCACCGTGATGGAGGTGTCTGGGTTACGGGGCACCCCAATCGCGCTGGCCATAGCTGGTATCGCGGCACGGAATGTCGAGGACGCGAACCGTTGGGCCTGACCAATGACCGCAACGAGCTGAACAGCTATGTCAACGCACTGACGGCTGGCGGCGGGACAGCTGGGCATTTGGGTGTAGCTTGGAGCTGGTATCTGATCTCTGATAATTGGGACGGTATCTTTACGGGTGACAGCGCGCCGCTCTCATTCACGGAACCGGATTCGGAAAAGGTCGTCATTCTGATGACAGACGGTTCGTTCAACTCGGAAGTCTTCCCCGCACAAGGGTCGTCCGATGCACAGGCCCGCGCCCTGTGTGATGGGATGAAATCCAAGAATATCAAAGTCTATTCGGTTGCTCTAAATGCGCCTACCGCAGGTAAACGGGTGCTTGAATATTGCGCCAGCGGCACCGATTATTTCTTCGAGCCGGAAACGGCGGCGGAGTTGACCGAAGCCTATCGCAAAATCGCAACTTCGATCTCTGACTTGCGGATCTCGGAGTAAACAAAAGGTTACCCGGGATCAGCAAGTTTGCGAGATCCCGCTAACCATGTTTGCGAGTAGGTTTACAGGCCACCGAAAACCTAGAGTTTCAATTATAATCAATTAAATCAATATGTTGTAGTGTCTCCTCATATCAAAACAGGTGAGGAAAACATGAACATCCAAGTCAAAAAACCAATAACGTCTGGCTTTCTGGAAAGCGTCAATCTGATGTATGATCGAGCAATCGAATTGCTCGGCCTGCCGGACGATGTTGCTCTCGCCATTCGCAACTGCAACTCGACTTACGAAGTTCAGTTTTCGGTTCGTTTGCGCGGCGAACTGCACAGTTTCAAAGGCTATCGCTCGGTCCATTCCGAGCACATGGAACCTGCCAAAGGTGGCATCCGATATTCGATCGAAGTCCATAAGGAAGAAGTCGAAGCGCTAGCAGCGCTGATGAGCTATAAATGCGCCCTCGTGGAAGCGCCGTTTGGCGGGTCAAAAGGCGGTCTGATTGTCGACCCGACGGATTGGGAACCTCACGAAATGGAGAAGATCACGCGCCGGTTCGCTTATGAACTGATCAAGCGTGATTTGATCAATCCTTCGCAAAACGTGCCGGCGCCCGACATGGGGACGGGCGCCCGCGAAATGGCCTGGATCGCTGACGAATACCGCCGGATGAATCCAACTGATATCAATGCCCGCGCTTGTGTGACGGGTAAGCCGTTAAATGCGGGCGGCATAGCTGGCCGCACTGAGGCCACTGGTCGCGGCGTTCAATATGCACTTCAGGAATTTTTCCGACATGCGGATGACGTAGCCGCTGCAGGCTTGTCCGGAACGCTGGACGGTAAACGCATTGTCGTTCAGGGGCTTGGTAATGTTGGCTACCACGCCGCCAAATTCCTCAGCGAGGAAGATGGCGCTAAGATCGTCGCGGTTGTTGAGCGCGATGG
This sequence comes from Henriciella sp., assembly GCA_017642885.1. Lineage (GTDB taxonomy): Bacteria > Pseudomonadota > Alphaproteobacteria > Caulobacterales > Hyphomonadaceae > Henriciella. Next base: position 70,206 of record JAEPOM010000010.1, read on the forward strand.
CGCTCTGTTCAATTCCGATGGCATCGACATCGAAGCATTGAAAACGCATATCCACGCGCGTCATTCTCTGGCAGCTTTCTCTGGAGCAACCTATAGCCCAGACGGTGCCCAGGGTCTGGAACATGATTGCGATATTCTCATCCCCGCAGCTTGTGAAAGCGTGATCACGCACGAAAACGCAAACCGCGTCAAAGCCCGTCTGATCATTGAAGCGGCGAATGGACCTGTTACTGCGGAAGCCAATGACATGCTGCTCGAGCGCGGTGTCACCATTATTCCCGATCTGTATGCTAATGCGGGCGGAGTTACGGTATCCTATTTCGAGTGGGCAAAAAACATTTCTCACATGCGGTTTGGACGGATGCAGCGGCGTCAGGAAGAAGGCCGCAGCAGAGCGTTCTTGCAGCAGCTCGAAACGCTATTGCCGAACGGCCTGGATGATGCGCTGAAAGAGAAGCTCGAATCTGGTGCCGGTGAAGTTGACCTCGTTCGCTCCGGTCTCGACGATACTATGCGGGCCGCCTATGTCGCCATGCGCGAAGTGCGCGCGGCGCATCCAGATTGCCCGGATCTGCGGACCGCTGCCTACATGGTCGCCGTGCGCCGTATCGCCAGCATCATGGATCTCTACACAATGTAGCGACCGACGAATGTTAAACTGAAAAGGCCGCCATCCGGATCGGATTGGCGGCCTTTTTCTGTTGGATCTAAAACACGCGACGATAGCGTCGTGTGTGCTCAGGAGTAGCGCTTAGTTTGCGCGTCTTTGAGGTTCGCTTACCGGTGCATCGGATGGCATCGCGTGAGCATTCTCCGCAGCGACGATCACGCGGTCTCGCCCGGAACGTTTCGCCTGATAAAGCGCCGCATCGGCGCGCTCCAGAACATCATTGATGCTAGGCTCTGCGTATAGTGGTTCGGCGACCCCCATACTGACCGTTACATTGAATGGGCCGCCGTCTCCGGGAAAATTCACTTGCTTGATGGCCTGACGAATTCGATCGCCGACCCGCGCAGCGGCGCGGGCATCAGAGTCGACGAGAACGATGGCGAACTCTTCGCCGCCAAGACGGCCGACCAAGTCTTCTTCGCGAACAACGCTGGCTACGACCGACACCATTTTTGTCAGTACGCGGTCACCTACAGCATGGCCGTGGACGTCGTTGACCTGCTTAAAATGGTCAATGTCGAGCATCAGGGCCGACAGCTTAGTATTCTCACGCTTGAAACGGTTTAGTTCGCGTTCGCCAAAGCGCATGAATGCGCGGCGATTGAGCGCTTTGGTCAGCGGATCTATGGTCGCGAGCTCAAACAGATCGCATTTTTCGTGCTCAAGCTCTACGAGGTCGCGCACGGCATAGCGTGCCGCGCTGCGCATACAAATGTCGTTGCTAACGAGTTGCCCGAAACTACTCAGCAGCGCCAATTCTGCCTCTGTAAACTGTCGGACGTTTGCGTCAGCAATGCAAAGCGTCCCAAACCGCTTCCCGTTGGGGTCAGTGAGCGGTACGCCTCCGAGCGCTTTCATATCCGGAAGGTCGAGGCCGGATGTATGACTCTGGAAGAACGATTCCTCGGCAATGTCTGCGACATCAAATCGGCTTTGCGACAAGTGCATGCGGGCAAAATATGACTGCAAATCAGCGGACGGATGCGCCGAAAAACCATGGTCACAATGATACCAGCTACGATAGCGCCGATTCAGCGCCGCGATGACGTACGGCACGCGCAGTGCCATCGCGATCGAGTCGGCCAGGCACAAGGCGCTAACCGATTGGTCTTCGCAGAGAATTTGGTATCTTTGTAGAATCTCAGACTTTTGTTCTTCGAACTTCGGCGGAGGATATGAAATCATTTTTTTATGGCTCTCCCTAGTCCGACCTAAGCTACGGGAAATCCCCTACTATTCTATTACCGGTTGTATAGTTGTTTACACTAAGCGCGCGATCTGATGCGCTGTGTCCCCTGATTCCATTACAGAAAGCGCAGATTCAAAAATAGCTGCAGAAAAAAGCCCGCATCTTGCGATGCGGGCTAGGGAATAATGGAGATTTGGAAACGGGCGTTTCCATTGACCCTACGCACGAGCCGTCAAAAGCGTTCCATTTTTTTCAAAAAAAATTCCGTTCGGTCGAAATGCATCCACTCAGGCCGCGGTTTTGATCAGCTCATCCACTCGGCCGAAGATGTCATCCAGGCCGTGGAACACAATGCTTTGGCCAGGAGCTTTCGGTGCAGTGGCGGAGTCTTTGGACAGGATTTCGGCGAGCTTACCGCGGGCGCGATTGATCCGGCTCTTGATAGTGCCGACCGAGCAATTGCAGATCAAGGCAGCCTCTTCATAAGAATACCCGGCTGCGAGCACGAGGATGAAGACGTCCCGCTGCTCGGCGTTCAGCTTGAACAAGGCTTGAATTGCGTCGGAGCAAGCCGAACGATTATCCAGCTGACACTCTTGAACCAATCGGTATTCAAATTCTGCGGGATCATAGTAGTCAACTGGGCGTTGCTTTCGAACCAGTTGCAGGAATTCGTTGCGCGTGATCGTGAACATCCAGGCGCGGAAGGATCCTCGTTTGGGATCAAATGTTGTCCTGGCTTTCCACGCTTTCAAACACGCATTCTGGACGATGTCGTCCGCAGTATCCCGGTTTGAACTCAACATGCGCGCATATGCGCGAATCTCCGGCAATATGGATTCAAGTTCGTCTGTGAACATCGAACAGCCCCTCTAGCCGTTAAAGATGTCCAAAGAGTTGGTTAATTAATGGTAAACTCAATTCTTCATTCGTAAATCTTGTAACTGATTTGGGTGACATCGGTATAGTTTGAAGTGTTCTCAAGCTTTCGGCTCCAATCAGCTCAAACTTGCTTGTCCAATGGGGTGTGGGAGGGCGACCTTTGTGCCCAATTTAAAGTCTTCAGCCTTGGAAACGAATTCTTAGGTATTAAAAAACTAGTGTAGGTTGAATTATGGGGATTTCGCGATGTTCTCTGAGAAATTAGAGGCGCTATTACCAGAATTACGAGCCTACGCTCGGATGCTCTGCCGTGATGTAACGCGGTCGGATGACCTGGTTCAGAACGCCTGTTTGAAAGCCTGGCAACATCAGGACGATTTTGATCCGGAAAAGGGGCCGCTGCGCGCCTGGATGTTTCGGATCTTACGAAACGATTTCTACCAACAGCGCCGCGTCGACATTCGCAGTGAAACGCGTGAACAGGAAGAAATTGAAGCTCAGCTTGTGGCTGACTGCAATCTCGAACAACGCTCCAGCCTCACGCGCATGCTGCAGGCTGTCGATTCTCTCAAACGGGTCCAGCGAGAAGCGTTTTTGCTCGTCGTGGCCGCTGGGTTCACTTACGAAGAGGCTGCGAAAGTTCTGCGTTGTTCGGAAGGCACGGTCAAAAGTCGGGTCAGCCGCGCCAGAGAAATGGCGCTCGGACGTTACCATTCCGAACAAAGCCTGCCTGAGACCAAGCCTCAAAAGAACTCGCCAATTGACGACCTGCACGATGCACTCAATCGGATTCAGCTTCGATACTCGGCCGCTTAAGCACGCAGCTTAGAGCAATCGCGTTTCTTCCAGTAGATCCGGCAAATCGTTCTCGTACAGGACGACATCGTTTTCGTTACTGATTTCGCTGACGAGTTTGCGCGCTTCGGCGAAGGAGCTTCGCGCGTGGAATTCGGCTTTTGACGCGTCCAGCGCAGCCGTAAACGCTTCGATCCGATCGGGATTCACCGCGATGATCGTGTCGCAAAGCGCGGACGCATGTTCGCCTAGACGGCCATGTACGCGGTCGTGTTCGAGGCCCAATTCAGCCACGCCCGGCGTCACCAGGATAGCTTTGCCTCCGCGCTTTTTCGCCAGTGTATTCAGCACCGTGACAGCATTCTTGAAGCCTACCTCATTAGAATTGTAGGCATCGTCCAGAACCAGAGGTTGGCCGGGAGATTCGACCTTTTGCAAGCGATGCTGAACCTGCTCAACATCTTTGGAAAACGCCGGGATACGCGTCGCGGTCACCGGGCTAATCAGAAAAGTCATCGCCACGGCGAGGGCCGAGTTCAGGATATTGTGGTCGCCCAGAAGCGGCAGCGTGTAGGTAATCGGCGACTCTAATGGTGCGCGCGTATTTTGAATTGCGATCGACCAGTTACTGTCCTCTAGCTCGGCGCGGATAATCTGGAAGTCTGCGCTCTCGGTCTCTCCCACCGTTCGGATTAGGTCCGGGTACTGCGCCTGCAACTCAGCAAACGGTTTGTGTTCGAGGAGGTCGTGCGGATAGACGGCCATTCCGCCGCGGGCGCAAACATGCTCCACCAGCTCAGATTTCGCTTTCGCGATTGTTGCGATATCTCCGAAGCGCTCGGTATGGGCGTTGCCGATTGCTGTGACGATGCCGTAGCCAGGGTCTGCGAAATCACAGAGCCGTTTGATGGATCCGATGCCGTAGGCGCCCATCTCGGCGATGAAATACTTATGCCCGCGCTGCAGCTTTTCGCGAATGTTACGGGTCAGACCAAGCACAGTATTGATGCTGCCGGGGCTGTAAAAGACAGGCCCCGCCGACTCTAGGATTTCTGCTAATATATGCTTGGTCGTCGTCTTGCCGAATGAGCCGGTAATGCCAATTGTCACGGGCTTGAAGCGATGCAGCTTGTCGACTGCTTGATCCACAAAGCCTTGATTAACCCGCTCCTGGAAGGGCCGTAGCAACCGGTTGGCGAGCATGATCCAGAGCGGGGTCAGCTGCAGAATGGCAAACACCGCAAACGCGTGGATCCATAACAGCGCTAAACTAAGCAAAAAGAACCCGCGGCTGAGCCAGCGAATCCGCTTCAGGCGCTGCGTTGCCACAAGCTTTTTCTTGTAGGAATAGCTGCGTTCGCGGAGCGCCAGTACGGCGAGCAGCCCGGCGGCGGCAAGCCAGAAATAGACGCCCAATCCAACATAAGCCTGTGCGATAAACAGCGCGATCAGCCCCATGCTCGCGAGAACATCGAACAAACGCACGCGAAACACCGCACCGATAAAGCGCGAGCTGTCATACTCTTCCTGCTGGAAATAGGTCAGGATCGTGTTGATCCGAACCATGCCAAAGCCAGCAAGCGCGATCAGAAAGCAGATAAAAGGCAGGTGGCTCAATATGTTCATGACGCGCCCAATCGCTCTTTGACGGCAAGGGCGATCTGGTGGCGACCGCGATCCAGGATCGAGATGTGATCATAATGTGGACAGACGATCAGCGATGAATTTTCGATGCCTGATGCCAGCTTCTGTCCGACTTCAACGGGTGTATCCACATCCTGACCGCCGTAGATCAGCGTGGTCGGGGCCTGGATTTGGGGGAGGGTGGCCGTCTGGTCTTCATTGACCGTTTTCACGAAGATATCTCGCATCCCGATCTCGCGGCTATGGATATAGTCGACGGAGCCATATTGCTTTTCGAGTGCCAGCAGGGCTTCTTCCCCGTTTGCCATGGCTTTTCGAAACTTGAAGACCATGCCGCGCTGTCGGCCTTTGAGCTTCTGCCAGGAGGTACGGGTCCGCGGGACTCCAGCTGAGGCAACCAGAACAAGGTGCTCAATCGTATCGTGATGCTTGGCTGCGATCCGCATGCCAACCCGACCCCCAAAAGAGTGCCCGACCCAGGTAAACCGAGTGACGCCATGCTCCGATTTCAGGAAATTTAGCACGTGCTCCGCGTAATTCTCCGTCCCCCAGGTTTCGTCGGGGCGCGGTGTATCGCCAAAGCCAGGAAAATCGATGAGATAGCTGTTCGCGACGGGCGCAATTGCCTCGGCGACCGGGATAAAATCTCGATAGGAGCGCCCCCAACCGTGCCCAAACACAACGGGAGGCTTCGAGCTGTCCCCAATTTGAACCAAATTTGGCTTCAATGCTGTAGTCATAGACTGGCTTGATCCCGCTCGGCGATTCGCTCTCTATACTCTACGCAGACCTTAGACTTAAGACTGGTGAAAAATTGGCAAAATCGCTCAAAACTGTGATTATTTTCGGCGGCGCCAGCTCAGAGCACGATGTCAGCGTCGTCAGCGCGCACCAATTGATGGATGCAGCGGACGTCCGAAACGTCGATATTCTGCCGGTCTACACTGATTTCGCCAACCGGTTCTGGATTGGCGCCAGCCTGCGCGATATCTCCACGTACAAGCCGCGGCCGCCGCTGAGTCAGCAGATTACGTTCCGTTGGAGCGACAATGGCCCAGTCGTCTGCGCTATGGACGGAACCGTGATTCAGCCGGTGGACTGCGTCTTGCCAGTGTTTCATGGCACATTTGGCGAAGATGGGCGGATCCAGGCTTATTTCGAGCTGCTCGGCATTCCTGTCACCGGACTATCCGCGTCAGGTACATCAATCGCGATGCGCAAGGATGTCACCAAGGCTCTGGTAAAAGCGGCTGGAGTGAATGTGCTGCCGCATGTCTCGGTCAATCGCGCGCAAATTGAAGACGCCGACATGATCCTACCTGACGTGAAGGCGGCCCTCGGATATCCGGTCATCGTCAAGCCCGCTAATCTAGGATCAAGTGTTGGGGTTGGCCTCGCCAAGACGGCCGAGGAGGTCTGGCCCCTGGTTGAGTACGTACTCAAGAAGGACACGCTCGCACTGATCGAACCGCAGGTTCAGAATCTGGTCGAGTACAATATTGCGATGATCGCCGAAGGGGAGGAGATCAAGCTCTCCGCGATTGAGCGCCCGAAATCAGGTGCTGAGCTGCTCGATTTTCGCGAGAAGTATCTGTCGGCTGATGGTGGGACCAAAGGCACGTTCAAGCCCTCCGAGGGAATGCTCTCGCTCACCCGCGATATCAATCCGGACCTGCCCCGCGAACTACAGGACAAGATCCATGACTATGCCCGCAAGACGTTTGCGGCGCTCGGCAAACGCGGTGCCCCGCGTATTGATTTCATGTCGAACAAGGAAACCGGTGAGCTCTGGTTCAATGAAATCAACGCAATTCCAGGCTCATACGGCTTTTTCCTATGGGAAGCAGCGGCCGAGCCGTTGCTGTTTCCGGAGCTGATCCAGCACCTGATCAATGAAGCAACTGGCGATACGATTAAGACGTTCGAAGATCCGGTTCCTCAAGACGCGCGTTTGTTGCCGCGTCGCTAGCCTGACATCAGATCGTATATCTCAGCCGACAGCCGGGCGATCTCGGGCTGGAAGTCCTCGTCTTCGGGTAGCTCATCGGCGAGGACAACCAGATAATAAGCCGCGTCCGGGCTCTCAATGATTGCGATATCGTGGCAGAGCCCGTTCAGACTGCCCGTTTTGTGCGCGATGCTAGCGGCGTCAGGCAGGCGTTTCGGAATGCGTTCATTGCGCAGATTGTTCGCCAGCATGTGTTTGATGAAGCCGTAGTCCGGAACCGTATCGATCAATCGCAAGAGACGCAGACAGTCGTGCGCGGTGGTCCGATTGGCACGCAGGGGTGTACCAAGGGCATCATCAGAGAAACCGACGGCAAGATTTGTATCGTTGAGACCCTTCTCGCTCAGCCAGGCATTTACCTTGTCCAAACCCACCGCATCAAGGATCGCGGTCGTTGCGGGATTATCGCTAACGATGATCATCAAGCCGATCAGGGCTTTGAGTGAAATTCGATCGCTCGGATCGAATGCCTGCAAAATGGAGCAATAAAACGTCTCTTCCAGGTCGCGCACGGAGCGTGTTTCGGTCAGGTCGAGATGATCTGCAGCAGCACAGGCAATGGCGGCTTTTACGACGCTGGCCGAAGGAACGGAAAGCTGAGAATTGACTGATACGGCGATGTCAGGATCGATTTTCGACTGCACAGCCAGAGCTATCTGACCGGGCCGACCGGCAAAGATCCGACAGATGTGATTTAGGCGGTCGATGATAGATGCGGACATGGGCATTCTTCGCACGTTCGCGCCCGTCCCGTCGATCCCCGATTGAGCGTAAGTCTGTTATGGAGTGCAATTAGTTGCATATGCAACTAATAACTGATATATCGCCCTCAGTTTCACCAGAAATCGTATGCGGAGGTGTCCCATGGCGGACTTGTTTGAGAACCCAGCCGGTCTTGATGGCTTTGAATTCATTGAATTTTCAGCTCCCGAGAAAGGCATGCTCGAACCAGTATTCGAGACCATGGGGTTTACCAAGGTCGCGCGGCATCGTTCCAAGCAAGTTGAGTTGTGGCGACAGGGCGGCATCAATCTCATCACCAATTACGAGCCGAAATCGGCAGCGTGGTATTTTGCTCGCGAGCATGGGGCTAGCGCGTGCGGTATGGGGTTCCGTGTTCGCGATGCGCGCGCTGCTTATGACCATCTACTCGAGCAAGGCGCTGAACCGGTCCAGGTTGAAACGGGGCCAATGGAATTGCACATCCCGGGCATTCGCGGCATCGGCAATTCGATCATTTATCTGATCGACCGTTACACTCAGGATGGCGAAGGTCTCTCTATCTACGATATCGACTTCGAGTATTTGCCCGGCGTCGACCGCCATCCGGAAGGGTTCGGCTTCGAACTCATCGATCACCTGACGCATAATGTTTATGGTGGTCGGATGGCCTATTGGGCGGACTTTTATGAGAAGCTCTTCAACTTCCAGGAAATCCGCTATTTCGACATCAAAGGCGAATATACGGGCCTGACCTCGAAAGCGCTAACAGCGCCAGACGGAAAGATCCGCATTCCATTGAACGAAGAAGGCAAATCTGGTGGAGGCCAGATCGAAGAGTTCCTGCGCGAATTCAATGGTGAAGGCATTCAGCACATTGCTCTGATCTGCGATGACTTGGTCGCCTGCTGGGACAAGCTTCAAAAGGGTGGAGTCCCGTTCATGACGGCCCCACCTGAGACTTACTATGATATGCTGAGCGAGCGGCTTCCAGGTCACGGCGAGCCGGTGGATCAATTGCAATCGCGCGGCATCCTGCTTGATGGCACAACAGAAGGCGGAGCGCCGCGTCTGCTCCTGCAAATCTTTGCCGAACCGCGCATCGGTCCGGTTTTCTTCGAGTTCATCCAGCGTAAGGGCGATTACAAAGAAGGCTTTGGCGAAGGCAATTTCAAAGCCTTGTTCGAGAGCATTGAACGTGATCAGGTCAATCGCGGTGTATTGAACGTCGAGGAGCCGGCTTAAGCTGGCGCTGGAAACGATCGGGAGGTCAAAATGACGGAAGCTCCGAACCTGCAAGGCGTGCATCACGTGGCGTATCGCTGCAAGGACGCGAAAGAGACCGTGGAATTCTACCGCGATGTGCTCGGTATGGATTTCCAGCTTGCGATTGCGGAAGATCACGTCCCATCGACGGGTGCCTATGATCCTTACATGCACATCTTCCTCGATGCGGGAAATGGCAATGTGCTGGCCTTTTTCGAGTTGCCGGAACAGCCTGATATGGGCCGTGATGAGAACACGCCGCAATGGGTGCAACATATCGCATTCAAGATCGGCTCAATGGAAGAATTGCTCGCCGCCAAACACCGAGCCGAAGCACATGGGCTCGACGTGCTAGGGCCGACGCATCACGGCATTTTCAAATCGATCTATTTCTTTGATCCGAACGGCCACCGTCTGGAGCTCGCCTGCAATATTGGCACGCCCGATCAGTATGCTGAGCTGAAACGTGTCGCACCAGTCATGCTCGAGGAATGGAGCCAGACCAAGAAAGCCCCCCGCCATGCGGCGTGGCTGCATGAAAAGATCGCTGAGGAAAGCTAAGACATGAAACTCGCCACCTTGAAGAATGGCTCGCGCGACGGGCGCCTGGTTGTTGTCTCTAAAGACCTCACGCGCTGCACAGATGCCGCGCGTGTTGCGCCAACGCTGCAAGCTGCACTTGATGATTGGGAGAGCGTTGCACCGCGCCTCGCCCGCTTGGCGGAAGGGGTTGAGCTCGGTTCGGTCCCGACTTTCCGTTTTCATGAGCGCGAGTGCGAAAGCCCGCTTCCACGCGCCTACCAGTGGGCAGATGGTTCGGCCTATATCAATCATGTTGAACTGGTTCGCAAAGCCCGCGGCGCGGAGGTTCCGGAAAGCTTCTACGATGATCCGCTAATGTATCAGGGCGGGTCGGATGCCTTCCTTGGCCCACGCGACGACATCCCGCTCGGCGACGTGGCCTGGGGCTGCGACATGGAAGGCGAAATCGCCGTTGTCACAGACGATGTGCCGATGGGGGTGAGCGAGGCTGAAGCCGCCGATCACATCAAACTGGTCATGCTGTGCAATGATGTGTCCCTGCGCGGTCTGATCCCGACAGAGCTCGCCAAGGGGTTCGGTTTCTTTCAATCCAAACCGCCAAGCGCGTTCTCGCCAGTCGCGGTCACGCCAGAAGAACTGGGTGCAGTCTGGAAGGACAGCCTTGTCCACCTGCCGCTTCGCGTCGATTACAATGGCGAAGCCTTTGGCCGCGCTGAAGCCGCGGAAGACGCGACATTCTCGCTCGCGCGCCTGGTCAGCCATGCGGCCAAGACGCGCCCGCTGACAGCCGGAACCGTTATCGGATCCGGCACGGTCTCAAATAAGGGTGCCGATGGCGGGCCCGGAAAACCTGTGGCCGAAGGCGGGCTTGGCTATTCTTGTATTGCTGAAATCCGCATGATCGAGAAAATTTCCAGCGGCGAGTTCAAAACGCCGTTCATGAAGCCAGGCGACAGCGTCCGCATGGAAATGCTGGACGCGGACGGCAAGTCGATCTTTGGCGCAATCGAGCAGAATGTGGTCGCGGTTTAAGACCGGGACGAATTATCGAAACTCAGCCTGAAGCGCCCGCAATTTGTCGGCGCCGGGGTTCAATTCCGCATACGGAATCTGGTTCAGGGGCCGGGCTTCCATGTTCTGCGTTTCATGCAGGTCTGGCTGGCTCTCATCAATGTAGAGCAGGCCGGTCAGGATCTCGTTGGCATTATCGCTCGCCATGACACGGTTGAACGCTGCACCGCGATCTGTGGGATCATATGTGGCATCAATTTTTCGCAGCTGAATATATCCGCCATCATGGAGTTCTACGGGCATGACTTCGCCTTCATCATAGGCGGCGACAATTTCTTCGCTTGGGGCAATATAGTCCGCGTGCACCGCTTGAGAGTAGAACTCGTAAGTGTGCGCATAGGATTTGGTTGAGCCCTTGTGATCGTTAAAGCTGACACACGGGCTGATCACGTCGATCATCGCAAAGCCCTTATGCTTCAGTCCTGCTTTGATCAGCGACACCAACTGGTTGCGGTCACCGGAAAAACTTCGCGCGACAAAAGTGGCGCCAACGGAGAGGGCAAAGGCGACAGGATCGATCGGAGAAAACTCGTTTGGATCGCCTTTTTTGGGCAGAGATCCGAGATCTGCGGAGGCCGAGAACTGGCCCTTGGTGAGGCCATAAACACCATTATTCTCAAGCATGTAGAGCATGTTTACATTGCGACGCATCGCATGCGCCATCTGGCCGAGGCCAATCGAGAGGCTGTCGCCATCCCCCGAAATCCCAATGGTCGCGAGGTCGTTATTTGCCGACAGCGCTCCAGTGGCAAAAGATGGCATCCGCCCGTGCACCGTATTGGCGCCGTGCGAGTCGTTCATGAAATAGCTGGTGGTTTTCGACGAGCAGCCAATGCCGGAAATTTTCAGCGCCCGATGCGGAGGAATAGAAAGCTCATAAAAGGCGCGCACGATCGCGGCCGTAACGCTGTCATGGCCGCAGCCAGCACAGAGCGTCGACATGTTGCCCTCGTAATCGACGCGGGCCAGTCCCAGTTCATTGAGCGGCTCGTTGGGCCGCAGGATCTTGGGCTTCACAAAGGAGGTCATGCAATCTTCCTCAGTTTGATCCGCTTCATAAGCTCATCATAGACGAAGCGATAATTCAGGGGCTCACCGGAATAGTGCAGAATGGGAAATAGCTTCTCCCGCGCCACGCTGGTTTCTGTCAGCAATAAGTTGAGCAGCTGCGCATCGCGGTTCTGGTCGATAATGAAGACTTCCTCATGCTCTGCCATGAACGCTTCAACTTCATCGGTGAACGGGAACGCCCGGATACGCATATAGTCGACGGGCATGCCGTCAGCCTCCAGGCGCAGGCGAGCCTCTTGCGCAGCCGCATCACTGGTGCCGATCGCAATCATGCCGTAGCGCGCCTGGCGTTCCGCCTTGTGTACGATGGGTGCGGGCACCGCGGTCTTTGCGCTAGCCCATTTGGCGAGCAATCGGTCAACCACTTCCTGATATTCGTGTCCAAGCTCAGTATAACGTGCATGCTTGTTGTGGCCTGAACCGCGGAGGAAATAGGCGCCTTTTGGATCGGTACCAGGCAAAGAGCGGTATGGAATGTGATCGCCATCGACATCAAGATAACGCGAGAACGACTCCATCTTATCGAGATCTTCCTTGGTCACGACCTTGCCGCGATCAGGAATATAGGAATCGTCCCAGGTCAGCTCGTCGACCATCCAGTCATTCATGCCGAGATCAATATCTGACAGGAAGAAGACCGGCGTCTGAAACCGCTCCGCGAGATCAAAAGACCGGACGGCAAAATCGAAGCATTCATGCGGATCGCTGGGATAAAGAACGATATGTTTCGTGTCGCCATGTGACGCATAAGCCGTCGTCTGGATGTCACATTGCTGGGTTCGGGTCGGCATTCCTGTGGACGGACCCGTGCGCTGAATGTCGAAAAATACCACCGGAATTTCAGTATAATAGGCAAACCCGATCCACTCGCTCATTAGCGAGATGCCGGGACCCGAAGTTGGCGTGAACGCGCGTGCGCCGTTCCAGGCCGCGCCTATGATTAAGCCGGCAGCAGCGAGTTCGTCTTCCGCCTGGATGATGCAGAACTTGTTCTTTCCGTTTTCATCGTTGACGCGGAGCTTTTTGCAATACTTGACGAAGCCATCCATCAACGAGGTCGATGGCGTGATTGGATACCATGCGCCGAAAGTGGCCCCGGCATAAACGCAGCCGAGCGAAGCCGCGGTATTGCCATCAATCATGACCTTGCCTTTGGTCTTGTCCAGGGCAGACACGCGGAATCGCAGCGGGCACTCATAATTGGCTTTGACATAATCATAGCCGAGCTTGACCGCTTCCATATTGCTGTCGATCAGCTTGGCCTTAGCGGCAAAAGTCTCTTCGATCAGGCCGCGAATGACGGCGAGATCAATATCCACCAAAGCCGCAACGGCGCCGACATAAGCCATGTTCTTCATCAGAATGCGCGAGCGAGCGGCTTTGACCACTTCATTGCACATCTTCATGAGCGGAACGCCGATCACGGTCACATCCGGGCGGTTCTCCAGCTGCGGGCGCGGCCAGGTCGAGTCGTAGACCAGCACGCCGCCAGTGGTGAGTTCGGCCAAGTCCTGATCGTAGGTGGCCTGGTTCATCGCAACCATCATGTGCACTTCGCCAGAACGGCCGGCATGGCCTTCACCAGAGACGCGGATCTCATACCAGGTCGGCAGGCCCTGAATGTTTGATGGGAAGACGTTCTTACCTACAACGGGAATACCCATCCGGAAGATGGATTTCATCAGCAAGCCGTTCGCACTGGCCGAACCGGTCCCGTTCACGGTCCCGATCTTGATCACAAAATCGTTCAATCCTGGTCCGCTCATTTTATGCCTCAGTCGGTTCCAATTGATCCGCCGCATGGTGGATTTTGATGACGCCTTCTTTCATGTCCCAGGCAGATGTGGGGCAGCGCTCAGCGCAAAGGCCGCAATGCAGGCAGATATTCTCATCCTTGATCATGACGCGCCCGGTCAGCGGCAGAGCCGTAGAAACGAACAGGTCCTGATCGACGGTCGGATCAGATGCCGATAACGCATCGCGCAGCTCTTTTTCGCTTTCTGCATTTGGCGTGATGGTGAGACACTCGACGGGGCAAACATCGATGCAGGCATCGCATTCTTCACAAAGCGGTGCGTCGAAAATGGTATGTACGTCGCAGTTCAGGCACCGCTGAACTTCGGTCGCGATTTGCTCGGCGGTGAAGCCAAGCTCGACTTCGGTATCAATTTTCTTGAACCGGTCGACCAGCTCGACATGCTCCATCTTGCGGCGCGAAGAGGCGTCAAACGCATTGGAATAGCGCCACTCTGCCATGCCCATTTTGGCTGAACTGAGATTGATCTGATCCGGCAAACGATCCGTCAGCGGCAAGCCGCGACAGTGATTGTGGATCGAGATCGCCGCCTGATGACCATGTTCCACCGCCCAGATAATGTTTAGCGGTCCGAATGCCGAATCGCCGCCAAAGAACACACCCTTGCGAGAAGACTCAAACGTCACCTTGTCGACGACCGGAACGCTCCATTTGTCGAATTCAATTCCGGCGTCATCCTCAATCCACGGGAACGCGTTCTCCTGCCCAATGGCGAGAATGACATCATCGCACGGGATTACCTTTTCCCCGACGACGCGTTGTTCTGTGATCCGGCCCGCCTCATCGAGATCGTATTCCATCAGCTCAAACAGCATGCCGGTCAGTTTGCCGTTCTCGTGCACAAACGCTTTAGGGGAGTGATTGACCAGAATGTCGACATTCTCTTCTTCAGCGTCTTCCAGTTCCCATTCAGACGCTTTGAAAAAGGCCCGCGGCTTGCGCGCCATGACTTTCACGTCCTTGGCTCCGAGGCGCAGCGATGAGCGACAGCAATCCATCGCCGTATTGCCGACACCGATGATCAGAACGTTTTCACCGATCTTGTCCGTATGCTCGAAAGCAACTTCTTCGAGCCAGTTGATGCCGATGTGAATATTGGCTTCGCTCTCTTCGCGTCCCGGCAGCCCCAGATCTTTGCCTTTCGGCGCACCGGTGCCGACAAAGACGGCGTCGTAGCCTTCTTTCAATAGCGCGCTCATGCTCTCCACTGGCGTGCCGAGCTTCAGCTCCACACCCATATCGAGGATGTAGCCGAGCTCATCCATCAACACGCTCTCTGGCAGACGGAAGGCTGGGATGTTCGAACGCATGAGGCCGCCCGGTTTGTCCAGTTTCTCGAAAATGGTGCACTCATAACCGAGCGGCGCGAGATCATTTGCCACCGTAAATGAAGCGGGTCCGGCTCCGATCAGCGCGATCTTCTTGCCATTGGTCGTTGCTGGTTTTTTCGGCAGACGGTCGCGAATATCATCGCGATGATCGGCGGCGACGCGCTTCAGTCGACAGATCGCGACCGGCTTTTCCTCGACGCGCGTACGGCGGCAAGCAGGTTCGCATGGGCGGTCGCAGACGCGTCCTAATATGCCGGGAAACACGTTGGAGGCACGGTTGACGAGATAGGCTTCGCTATAATCGCCTTGCGCAATCAGCCGAATATAGTGTGGCACGGGCGTGTGAGCCGGGCAGGCCCATTGGCAATCGACGACTTTGTGAAAGTAGTCCGGATTGCTGGTATCAGTTGGCTTCATTTAACTCGACCAGTCTCCCTCACGACCGATTCGCGGTCTCGGTAACAGCCTCTCTCTGACGGCTTAACGAGGAGTGAAGCGCCGTTTTTTATTCGAGTCGAGATCAAACAGGATAAAAAATGCCGTGATCGATTCCCCGCTATTGGCGGGACGGCCTAGATGACGTCGCGGCAGAAATGCGTTCGTTAGGACAAGGCGCGAACGTAATAGGCGACCGACTTTTCGCTTTCGACGAAGATTTGCCCTCCGATTTGTTGAAAGCCCAGCCTCTGGTGAAACCGGTGGGATCCGGGATTGGGCGGCAATGTGTTTATCTCGCAGCCGATTTCATCCAAGTCTGAAAAGTGGCTGAAAGCCGCTTGGTACAAGGCTTCCCCCAGACTTTTGCCACGCGCTTCAGGCAGCAGTGCGATCCGGTCAACATAGATCACAGATTTCCCGCTCTGCGCTGCATAGGTTTCAAACCAACGCAGATTGTCGCTCGGATAGGTCCGCGCTCCTGGCTCAATCAAAGTCAGGAAACCGAGCGGCTGATCCATTTCGTCCGTCGCCACAAAACACGTGGACAGCGCGATCCATTTACTGAGATCTTCCATCGTTTCCCTGCTGACACCTGGAACGGACGCCTCGTTGGCGCCGTGCAGAACGGTGAGATCCTCGGCGCGAAACCGGCGAATACTCATGCCTGGTCCTTGTGCCGATCGCCGGTCCAGCCTTTCGGGGCGAGATGGGCTTCCGCGAACGCGAGCGGGCTATCTTCAAGCGTCGTGGCTAGCGTATCGTTCCATCGATTGAGGAACCCGAACAGAGCGATCACGCCAACGATTTCGACAATCTCGTCTTCACTGAAATGTTGGCGGAGCGTCTCAAAGTGCGCGTCTGTTGATTGGTTTGGCACGCTGCCAGCGGCGAGGGCAAGATCGAGCGCGGCTTTCTCGGCCGGGCTGAACAGGTCGCTCGTCTCGAATGACCAGAGCGCGTCGAGTTTTTTGGCATTGGCGCCGCGATGCTCTGCGCCATGAGCCGTGTGGGCCTGGCAGTAGGCGCAGCCAGCAGCGGCGCTGGTAATATGCGCAATCATCTGCCGAAGGATTGGATCAAGGCTGGCATTGGGCCCGAGAATGGCCGCGGACAATCCCATAAAGCCCTGCAGGATCGTGGGTTGCCTCGCCATGACCTTCAGGGAGTTCGCTTCAAATCCCATCGCCGAGGCCGCCAAAGCCAGCAGATCCTTGCTTTCGGCTAGTTGTGCATCACTTGCAGAGCTAATTCGCGTCATCTCATTTCCTCCATCGCGTCAAACCAAGCGCCTAATATGTTGACCGACAAGTGTTCTTTTCTAAAAAGTCGGGCTTGCCTAACGCTGGATCTGTCGGCATCGTTGCAGCAACGAGAGACATAAGCGGGGAGACTCACGCAATGGACGTCACAGAACAGCAGACGCTACGCATTAATTTCGAGCTCGGTCCAAAAGACATCGAGTATTTCAAGGGTCGTCTGGCTAAGGCGCGCAAAAACCGAGCCCTTCGCGATGATGATCGCGTGATCCTGGCGGCCGAAGCGCTCGCGGTGAAGGCGTTGGAGAGCGATCCTCCCACTTTCGTCGTCTCGCGCATGCTGACTTTGCAGAACATGGTTGCGATGTTGAAAGACCGCGACTGGAACCTGGAGAATGATGACCGCGACCGCGTGTTGGAAGTGCTCGCCTATTTCGCAGATCCGAACGACATTATTCCGGATGATCTACCCGGCATCGGGTTCCTCGATGATACCATCATGGTGGATCTTGCGGCGTACGATCTCGCGCCAGAACTCGAGGCCTATGCCGATTTCTGCGACAACCGCGATGATCTCGCGGCGAAGGAAGCTGACGCTCAGCCGCTGAAAGTGGCGCGCGATGAGCTCCAGTCCCGCATGCGTCGCCGCCGTCGCCGCCGCACAGGCGGTGCCCCGGGCGCCGACATGATCACCTCGCTCTTCCACGCAGGATAAGCGAGACGGACGGTCCCGGGCTCAACCGGGACCTCACCCCATATTCATGTCCATCGCGCCGAGATAATCTCGCTTGCCGATCGCTACGCCTTTCTGACGCAGCAGGTTGTAGGCCGTTGTGGCGTGGAAATAGAAGTTCGGCAGCGCAAACGAAGTAAGGAAACCAAGGCCCTTGAACGGGATCTTGAAGTCACCCAGCACGAAGACAAGGTCCTTGTCGAGCAGGCTGTCGAGCTCGGCCGGATCAACGGATTTCAGCTTGGTAATCGTTTCCGCGAGTAGGGACTCCAAATCGGCATAGGTGCTGATCTCCATCTCTGGAGGCGGGCTCGCTTGACCGGTCCGGATAGCGTCCACATTGCCCCAGGATGAGTGACAAACCGCCCGGATCTGGAACGAGAAGGGCAGCATGTCGTCGGTCAGACGCTCATTAATAAACGCGTCAGCACCATCGCCCAGGTGCTCGCGGCCCGTGGCAATAATCGCCGCCAATGCTTCCGCCTGACGAATCATCACGCCAATTGTGGACTTGTAGATAGGGGTGGTCATGCCGAGGCTCCTCCAGCCGTTTGGGTTTGAGAGCATTTGGGGCCGCGTGCGCGGCAGTACAAGGCGCTATGACGGGTTAGCAGCCGCTGCGCTTAGGACGATCCGGATCGTTCAGAAGATCGCTCAACGCCTCAGTCCAAATTGCATAGCCGTCGAGGTTCATGTGGAGTTGGTCCGAGATAAAGATATCTTTCGGCGTCTCGCCATCCATCATGGGCGAAGCGATATCGACAAAAATCAGATCCTCGCGAGCGGCGGCATAGGCTTTGATCAGCTCGTTTGTTTCCGCCTGTGCGGTGAGTTCGCTGAGCCGGGCGAGAGACGGCTTCAGCGACAGGAAATAGACCGGCGTATCGCCCAGTCGCTCGCTTTTGAGGTTCATAAACGCATCAAATCGAGCGGCGACGTGGGTCGGGCTTGCGCCGGCATTAATGTCATTCTCACCCGCGTAGAAAACAATCTCGCGCGGCTGATGACGGGTAAGTAGGATGTCGAAGTAACCGATCACTTCAGTGATCTGCGATCCCCCGAATCCTCGATTAAGCGGGGCCAGTTTCGGAAAATCATCGTCCAGTGTTAGCCAGAAACGAATACTGGAACTGCCCGTAAAAACGGTCCGGCAAGCGCGCGGCGAAAACAGCTCATCTTGGACAAAAAAGTTATAGATCTCAGAGGCGAATGGCGCGTCACCATCAAAAGGAATGGGGTCGGTGGAGATCGTCGGCGGCACAGGGTCCGTGGTCTGGGCAGCGGCCACGCTCGCGCCGATCACAAAGAAGAACATAGGTAAAAGGATGGATTTCAGCATGATCGGTTCCTTGTGAGGCTCAGCGAAAGAAAATTCCTTAGTTCTTCCCAAACTTCCGATCCCGGCCCGCCAGGATCCGCAGCCTCAGAGCGTTCAACTTAATAAAGCCTTCGGCGTCTTTTTGATCATATGCGCCGTGATCGTCTTCGAAGGTCACGATGTCTTCGCGGTAGAGCGAGTACGGGCTCGAGCGGCCGACCAGGTGGACGCCGCCTTTGTAGAGCTTCAGTTTCACTTCGCCGGACACATAAAGCTGCGAGTGGTCAATCGCCGCCTGCAGCATTTCGCGCTCCGGGCTCCACCAAAAACCATTATAGATGAGCTCGGCATAGCGCGGCATCAGCTCGTCTTTGAGGTGGCCAGCGCCGCGATCGATGGTGATCGATTCGATGCCGCGATGTGCGGTGAGCAGGATCGTGCCGCCGGGCGTTTCATAGATGCCCCGGGATTTCATGCCGACAAACCGGTTCTCCAGCAGGTCCAGGCGGCCAATCCCGTGCTTGCGTCCATATTCATTCAGCTTGGTCAGGATCGTCGCCGGGCTCATCGCTTCGCCATTGATCGCGCAGGCATCGCCTTTCTCAAAACCAATCGTGATGATTTCAGGCTCGTCAGGCGCGTCTTCCGGCGCGATGGTTCGCATATGTACGAATTCTGGCGCAGCTTCAGCTGGGTCCTCCAGGACTTTCCCTTCGGATGAGGAGTGCAGCAGGTTGGCATCGACCGAGAACGGGGCCTCACCGCGCTTGTCCTTGGTGATCTCGATGCCTTGTTCTTCGGCAAACTTGAGCAGGTCGGTGCGGGACTTGAAGTCCCAGTCGCGCCAAGGAGCGATGACTTTGATGTCCGGGTTGAGGCCATAATAGCCAAGCTCGAACCGGACCTGGTCATTGCCTTTGCCCGTCGCGCCGTGACAGACAGCGTCTGCGCCCATCATGTCGGCGATCTCAATCTGACGCTTAGCGATCAGCGGGCGCGCAATCGACGTACCGAGCAGGTAGACCCCTTCATAGACCGCATTGGCGCGGAACATAGGGAAGACAAAGTCGCGAACAAACTCTTCGCGGACATCCTCGATGAAGACATTTTCCGGTTTTACACCAGCTGCGATAGCTTTGGCGCGCGCGGGTTCGATCTCCTCACCCTGGCCGAGATCAGCGGTGAAGGTGATCACCTCGGCGCCAAACTCGGTTTGCAGCCACTTCAGGATGATGGAGGTGTCGAGCCCTCCGGAATAAGCGAGCACAACTTTTTTGGGCGCAGAGGACATTGTCGACTCCATCGGGATTTAGGATTTCCGCGCGTATGGCGCGGGTTGCCGTGGAGCGCAAGGGGGCGTGAAGCGCTAGACGCGATTAGCTGCCATCCAGTTTCTGGTAGATGCGCACATAATCGATTTCCATTCGTGCCGGGAAAGCGTCAGGGTCGATTCCGTCCTGGCCGCCCCAACCACCAATGGCGAGGTTTAGCAACAGGTAGTGCGGGCGATCGAACGGCCACTCCCCGTACCCCTTATTGCCTTTGGCGTAGTGAAAATACGGCTCGCCGTCGACTGCAACGAGGATCTCGTCTTCGGTCCAGAGCAGGCTGTGTGTGTGATACCCGCCGCAAGCCGTTGGTGAGGTATAGGAAGCCCCAAATTGCGTGCCGAGCGTGTGATTATTGTCCCGCGTGTGCACGGTGGCATGGAACCGGTCCTTGTCCCAGCCAACATATTCCATGATGTCGATTTCGCCATCATCAGGCCAGTTCAGATCGCCCTCCGGCAGGGTCCAGATCGCTGGCCACAGACCCCGCCCGCAAGGCAGCTTGGCGCGAACTTCAAAATAGCCGTACTGCCAAGTGGCCTTGCCTTTGGTGAACAGGCGCGCGGAAGTGTAGGACTGGCCGCCTGTGTCTGGAAACCGTTCGATTGGGACAGGCTCGTTATGGGCTTCGATGATCAGCCGACCGTCTTCAACCCGCGCATTCTTTTCGCGCGCAGCACCATAGTATTGCAGCTCGTCATTCCACCATCCGGCGGTATTTCGCTGGGTGTCGTAGGCCCAGTTTTGGTCTTCCGGGAGCCCGTCCTGTTCAAACTCATCCGCCCAGACCAGCGAGTAGTCGCCCGGAAGGGTCAGCGAGTCGGGCAGGGCGGGGACCGGCGTTACGCAAGCCGAGATACAGAGCAAGGCGGCGCCCATGGGAATTATCGAATGAGTCATGAGACGGGCATAGCGCGGCGAGCGTGAGACGCAAACGCCTGAACCTGAACGCGGCATGACCAAATTCGGGCAGTCATGGTCACAATTAAGGTTAAAATGCCCAGATTGCAGCCAGTTCACGGCCTTGTTTGCCCCGCACGTTGTTTTCCATCGACAAGCGAATGGGAGCGCACCTTATGAAAAAGACAACATTGACCATCACCGGCGTCCTCGCCGCTGCCGCTTTAGCTTTTGGAGCCAATGCCAAAACCAAACCCACCCCTGAATTGATTGGGGACGTTCCGACCATGAATGCTGTTTCATCCTATATCCTGCTCGACCGAACCGGCTCCATGTCAGATATCTGGGATGAGGCGCTTGGCTCGGTGAACGCCTATGCCGCCGCCGTCGGCAAAGTTGAAGACGGCGAAGCCGACGATCTCGAAACGACAGTGACGCTGGCCGTATTCGATCATCAGGAAGGGTTCCAGTATGACGTCCTGCGCAAGGATGTGACCCCGGATGCGTGGTCGAACGTGACCAATGATGAGGTCAGCCCGCGCGGAATGACGCCTCTGTTCGACGCGATCAATCGCACGATTACGATGGCTGAGGCCGATAACCCGGAAAAGGCTGTGATCGTGATCATGACCGATGGTCAGGAAAACTCGTCACGCGAAGTCACCTATCAGGGCGCCAAAGCGGCGCTCGACCGGGCTGAGAAGCGCGGTTGGGAAGTTGTCTTCCTCGGCGCCGAGTTTGCCAATTTCGGCGATGCAGATGCCGTTGGCGTGGATCGCTCCAAGCAGATGGCCGTGAGCTCCGGCTCGCTTGCCGTGACCCAGGAACGCCTCGCCAAGAAAGCCCGCGATTATGGCAAGGGTGAAGAAGCTGAAATCGTCTTTGACGCCGAAGACCGCGCCATCGCGGAAGAAGAAGACGTGAAAGACCGGAAAGGCCCTAATCGCTAAGTATTGGTAGCCTGAATAGACCTTCCCGCAGGCTCGGGACGCGACGCGGGAGAGAAGGAGGCGCAGAGATTTTTCTCTGCGCCTTCCGACGTTAGACGCGTGCAATCTCATTCATTGATCACAGTTCAGCGAGGACAAACTGAGCTCCCTTGTCAGCCCGAGAGACTTCGCGCAGCTTGCCGAAACGAGGGACTGCGCAGTTTTAACCTCTTGTTAGTCGTCGAGACCGCGCGAACCAGCTATACAGGCTGAGTGCTAGGGAGAACGGACGTTGAGATACACTCGGACAACGAATTTGCGTAGCGTTGCCACTGTTGTGGCGGTTGTGTTTGCAGCCGGCATGGTTGCCGCTTGTGGCGGCGGCGGCGGTGGCGGCGGAGGAGGGACGACGGTCTCGCCACCACCACCTCCTCCTCCTTCCCCTCCCCCGCCTCCGCCACCACCCCCGCCACCGGCTTCAGTGACGATTAGCGGAGCGGTGACGTTTGATGAGATCGACCACGTGATCGGCTCGAATGTCTCAACCACAGTCGCGGGCGCGAGGCTCGACTACAATAATATCACGCAAGCGCCGGCGCGCAGCGTTGTGGTTCAGGCCGTGGATGGAAGCGGAACCGTGCTCGATACCGATACAACGGATGCCAGCGGCAACTATTCCGTGACCGTCGACTCATCCACGCAGGTTCGTATACGTGTCCGTAGCCAGATGCAGCAAACGAGCGGGGCCACCTGGAATTTTCAGGTCCTGGACAATACGAACAGCAACGCGATCTATCTACTAGACGGGGCCTTGTTGGATTCCGGGACCGCAAACTCGACGCGCAACTTGAATGCGGGGTCGGGTTGGGACCCGACCGCCACGAACTCAGCCGATGCGACCATTCAGGGTGAGTATACCGGCACGCGTGCTGCGGGCCCTTTTGCTATCCTGGACGGCTTGTATGAAGCGGTGACTGATATTGCTGCCGTGGATGCGACGGTTGCCTTCCCGGAAATGCAGGTGTTTTGGAGCATCAATAACCGTCCATCGAACACGATTGATGACGCTGCTGGTGATATCGGGACATCGTCCTACACAACCCTTGGCGGTATACCGACGATCCGTATTCTCGGCGCCGCCAACAATGATACCGACGAGTACGATACACATGTCGTAGTGCACGAGTTTGGGCACTATTTCGAAGACCAGCTTTCGCGGTCTGATTCTCCAGGTAGCCAACATGGGATCAGTGACCGGCTTGATCCTCGGCTTGCATTTGGTGAAGGTTGGGGCAATGCGTTTTCCGGGATGATCCTCGGAAGTCCTGTTTATCGGGATGTGAGCGGCGATGCACAGGGCGTTGGTTTCGCGTTCAGCGTTGAAGTCGATTTGACCAGCGCCGGAGGCCGCGTTCCCGGCTGGTACAATGAAGCATCCGTCCAGCAGATTCTGTATGACATTTTCGATAGTTCGGATGATGGCGCGGATACAATCTCCGCTGGATTGGCGCCGATCTACACAGCGTTCAGAGACTCCAATTATATCAACAATGTCAACTTCACTACGATCTTCCAGTTCGCCAATCGCGTGCGTAATGAGGCTTCCGTGAATGCCACGGCTCTAGACAGTTTGCTAGCGGCTGAAGACGTGAACACGACTGACCCACGCGGTGTTGGGGAAACCAATAATGGCGGCCTCTCACAAACCTTGCCGATCTATAAGGTCGCGACGCAAGGTGGCGGCGCTGTAACGGTTTGTTCCACCGCTGAGGCGAATGGCACTCCGGTCGATGAAAACAGCGTTCGAAACAAGCTCGGGGTTCGCGAATTTATCACCGTCACACTCAACTCGGGCGGAGCAGTGACCATGACAGCGACAGAGACATCAGGACCGGCCGGAACCACAGATCCTGACTTCCGGATCTGGGAAACAGGACGTCTGTTTACACGCGACAGTCTCGGCCAGAGCCGTCTCGCAGAATCTTCCGTTGACGGATCCGAGGTCTGGACCGGCACACTCAATGCCGGAACCTATGCGATTGAGATCTATGAC
Organism: Henriciella sp.; assembly: GCA_017642885.1. GTDB lineage: Bacteria > Pseudomonadota > Alphaproteobacteria > Caulobacterales > Hyphomonadaceae > Henriciella. The sequence continues at coordinate 94,167 of JAEPOM010000010.1, forward strand.
TTCAACAATTTCGACGAAACCACCGCGGCCAATAGCTGTTTCAGTTTCACCGTAACCTAGCCGACCAGGGAGTAGACCATGCATATAAAAGCAGGATTGATGAGCATCTCCGTCAGCGCGGCCATGCTCGCGGCGTGTGCGCAGCAACAGGTTGTCGACCCGACCGTAATTGAGGTCACGGAGACGTCACCCGCCGCGTCATCAAAACAGGTCAAACTGGCGCCGCCAATAACCACGATCAAACCAGGCGCGTCAGTGACCTTTTCGCTCGATGAAGCCAAACCGATCGCCAGTGGAGCGAACGGGACGGTCACGCTGACCGTCAATGAAGGCTACCCGAGCGGTGTACTGCACCTGAAGGCAAGCGGTGGCAACGGATTGAACGTCTTCGGGGCCGAACGATTGGCTCAGAAGGATATGGCCAGCGGGACGTCTCATACGTGGCGGATCGATTATTCTGCTGATGCAGATGGAGTCTATCTGATCAACATTATCGCCACTGCGGAACCGCAACCCGGGTTCAAGGAAATGCGAGCGCATTCCGTGCGCGTTAAGGTGGGGGACTGGCAGACCGCACAAGCCAAGAGCCAGGCGGCGCGGAAGACGCAAATGCTCCCCGACGGGGAACGCGCGACCATCCTGGAAGCCGAGGAAACAGTTGAATAGATAAAGGGGCCCCGAGGGCCCCTCAGTTCTCGTCCCCGTTTACTCAAACGATATATTCTGGTCCGACCCGTTTGTCGGGCGCATTGCGCCAGACGAAATAGGAATAGATGACGCTGATAAGCATAGCCGGGAGCAGCGTGCTCATCAGCATGACGATCAACCAACCGCCATCCAGAACAAACGCCCCAACAAGGCAGATAAAGCCTGCGGCCATCAGTAACCGTCCGGCCAGACGGTGTGTCTTCTCCCAGGTCACGTCGCTGGATAGGGTCCAGGGGGTTCGAATGCCGAGGAACCAGTTGGAGCGGGTCTTAGGCAAGTAATTGCCCTTGATGATGATCACGATCGCGGACGCGGCAATGACGAAGCGCACAAACTCTTTCGGATTCGAAGCCTCCGCCACGCTGCGGATCATCAACATGACGACACCGCCATGGACCGCGAGCAGCATGATCATCACCGAACACCAGATCGCAATATAGGCTTTTCGGCTCTTCATCAGATTGTCGCCATTCGGATCCAGCCGGGGTGCGATGGCGAGGAGTAGGCCCGTAACCAGGGTCGCGATCGGGATGATCCATAGAGCAAAGATCGCCTCGCCGCGGTCGCCATATCGGTCCGGCGTGCCATCCAGACCCCAGTGGACGGGAACTTCCACGTCCGGGATTTGCGGCATGGCCCAGAAGTTGATCGCGCACATGCCGATGACGGCAATGGTCGTGAATATCAGTCCAGTTCGCATCATTCTGCGGCCTCCTTTAAATCGTCATCGCCGTCATCCTTGCCGATCATGCCCATCAGGGCGCTGACGGCGTCTTCGACGACGCTGGTATTGGTTCGGTAAATGATCGATGTGCCGTGCCGCTCTGCCGTGATCAGGTCGGCGTCCTTGAGCACATTGAGGTGCCGGGTCACCGTCGGCCAGGCCGCGTCAAAGGCCTCGGCCAGCTCACCGGAACTTTTCGGGCCTTGCCGAAGCAGGGCCATCACCTGCCGCCGAAGCGGATGCCCAAGCGCTTTGAACACTTCATTTGCCATTTTTGCTAATTAGCATAAATGATAATTATGAGTCAAGCTAATTAGCGCGCCATAGCTTGAACCACACCGGGGCTGTGCACGGGAGAGTGCTCGCGGATTTAGTCGTCGGGCGTATCGCTGAGTAACATAATCGCCGCGTAGCGGTTGAGCGCTTCCGGCTCAAACCCGCTATCGCCAGCAGAAATCTGCCGGATCGAGCCCCAGTTTTCCGTCAGGCGAATGGCAACGTCATAGATCTCGTTAGCGATCAGTTGATCCCGCACGACGAACGCGCGGTCCTGACAGATCTCCATATCTGTTTCGTCGGGACTACAGCTCGCGACAATCGACAAAGTGGAAGGGCCATTCTCCCGCAAATGAGGTTCTGCTGTGTATGTGGCGAACAGAGACAGATGTTCCAGCGCTTCTTCAGACAGCGTGGATGAGTTTTCATCGAAGAAAATGAAAAGACTTTCCTCAAGCTTGGCATAGGCCGGGTCCTGTTCTGCGATCCGCGCCTCCATTCCGAGCCGGGCCGTGATTTGCTGCGGATCGCCTGTCCATGGCGTGATCATTTCCGAAACCAGACTTGTCACGCCAAGCGCTTCGCGGAGAAATGCCGCGCTCTCATTGGCTTTCGCGATCTCGTCTGCGGCGCTGCGTTCAATTTCGATCTGACGCATGCGGGATTCGAGATAGGTCCGGTGCTGCGTTTCAGGGAATATATCAAGGAAGACTTCCATCATCAGCGGATCATCGCTGGTGACCACCTCGGCGAGCGCTGCGGCTTCCTCATCATTCTCCGCAACGAGCTCGCATCCTGCGAAGCAAAAATCCGCTTCGCCGCGCAATCCGCTCTCGGTCCAGGGGACCTGCATGCCCTCGGTCCGGTCTTCTACCCGCGTGGCGACGACGCGGAACAGGGTTTCGACTGCGTAGCCGGGCTGCGTGATCAGGGTCGCGAGCGCGGCAGAGTAGGAGCTATTGGTCTGGCCCGTCCCGTCCTCGGCGACCATGCCCGGCGCGGTGGAATAGGCAATCAAGGTGCCGCGTATCCGTTGGCTGCTGGCGAGGCCCTGCGGAGCGCTGCGCATTGAAGCGGGCAGGGGATTATTGCGGCAGGCATCCAGCACGATGAAATTGGTCTGGTTGCCGGCATATTCGAGATAATCCATGACCAGGTCGAGCTTGGGCTGGCGCATCAGGTCGAGGCCGGATCGCAGCTGGGCGTCCGAAGAGATGAGGTAGTTCACACCGCGATGCTGAGCGCCATGGCCGGCATAGAAGAAGAAGCCGACGGCCTCTTCACCTGCCTCTTTCAGCCGGTCGGCATGGGCCTGGAAGGCCTCTTCGATGTCCGTCTTGCTGCCATCGAGGACCGTGTGAACCTCGAACCCGACCGTTTCCAGCGCGCCCGAAATGAGCTCGGCATCATTTACGGGGTTTTCGAGATCCCACCCGGTTGTTTCATAGGCGCTATTCCCGATCACCAGCGCAATTCGTTTCTCGGCCAGGGCGGGATTAAACCCGCTCGTGCAAAGGATCAGGCATAGAATTATCAAACGCATAGTCGTCCCTCGTTTCCGCCGCCCAGAGACAGAGTAAACCAAAGCAGCGTGGTTTGTCAGCGGGTTAGATGCGCGCCCTGAAAAAGGATGTTTAACCAGACAAGCCGTGAATTGTTGGCGCGGACTCGATTTGAGTATAGAGCGAACGGCTCAACTAAGGTGGGCGAAGGAATGAAACTAGCAATATACATCTTGCGCTTTGCGTTCGCGTTTGTTGTCATCACTTTAGTTGTAAAACTGCTCAATTTCGCGGTTATTAGCTCTTCAGGCTTTTACTCTAACTATTCGGGGAGCCCGCGAGATTATTCCTTCGTGCCACGTGCCTTCCTCGGTTCATTTGTTTATTTGTCCGGCATCCTGATCACCTATTCCGCAATCGTCGACCTAACCGCGATACCCGAGCGTGCGATAGAACGATTTCGATTTCGCTCCTTAGGTTGGTTGGGGATATGTGGTTTAGCCTTGTATTTAATGGTCTTAATCTGGTTGCTTGAGGCTATCACTCAGGTTTATTCGTTCATTCAATCAGACGTGTTGGCTCTCAATTCAAGTCTGTTTTGGTTATCAGCTACGCTCAACAATAGTCTTCCATACGTCCTCATCGGAGCATTGTGCTTTTACCTACGCTACCGCATCGCCGCCAACCGTCGTTTGGCCTCTGCCCACAAGCCATAGCCAAAGCGCTCGGCGGCGTGTATGGCGCGCGCAAAGAAATGTGCCGCCAGCGGCCCGCCCTCCCCAGGACAGATGACATGACTGAGCCAACTTCACTGCGCAATATTGCGATTATCGCCCACGTTGACCACGGCAAGACGACCCTGGTCGACTGCTTGCTGAAACAGTCCGGCACGTTTCGGGAGAACGAGGCGACGGCTGAGCGGATGATGGATTCCAACGATCTGGAAAAGGAACGCGGGATTACCATCCTCGCCAAAACAACCAGCGTCGTCTGGGGCGATACGCGGATCAACATTGTCGACACGCCTGGGCACGCCGACTTTGGCGGCGAGGTGGAGCGGATCCTGTCTATGGTGGACGGCGCGATCGTGCTGGTCGATGCCGCTGAAGGCCCTATGCCACAGACCAAGTTCGTGGTCTCGAAAGCCTTGAAGATCGGCCTTCGCCCAATCGTCGCCGTCAACAAGATCGACAAGCCGGAACGCCGTCCCGATGAAGTGATCGACGAAGTGTTCGACCTGTTCGATGCACTCGGCGCGGATGATGATCAGCTTGATTTCCCGATCCTGTATGGCTCCGCTAAGAATGGCTGGATGTCGACCCAGTACGAAGAAGAACGCACGAATATGGACGAGTTGTTCGACCTCGTCGTCCAGCACGTGCCGGAACCCAAAGTCGAAGAAGGTGCGTTCCGGATGCTCGCGACGACGATTGGGGCGGACAATTTTCTCGGCCGCATTCTGACGGGACGGATCACAGCCGGAACCGTGAAGCCGAACCAGACGGTGAAAGTGCTGTCGCGCGATGGATCCCTGGTGGAAAACGGGCGCGTCTCGAAAGTTCTGGCGTTTCGCGGCCTCGAGCGAGAGCCGATCGAAATGGGTGAAGCTGGAGACATCGTTTCCATCGCGGGTCTCGCCAAGGCCAACGTGGCGGACACTTTTGTCGACCCCAGCGTCAGTACGCCGATTGAAGCGCAGCCGATTGATCCGCCGACGCTGTCCATGACCTTCCGGGTCAATGATAGCCCGCTGGCCGGTACCGAAGGCGACAAAGTCACAAGCCGCGTGATCTGGGATCGCCTGGTCAAAGAGGCCGAGGGCAATGTCGCGCTGAAAGTGGAGCGCTCAACTGAAGCAGAGAGCTTCATCGTCTCAGGCCGCGGCGAGCTACAGCTGGCGGTTCTGATCGAAACGATGCGCCGCGAAGGCTTCGAGCTCGGCGTCTCGCGCCCGCAAGTCGTCTACAAGCAAGGCGATGGCGGCGAACGGCTCGAGCCGATCGAGGAAGTGGTTATCGATGTCGATGACGAGTTTTCCGGTGCGGTGGTTCAGAAACTGTCTGAGCGCAAAGCCGAGATGATCGAGATGCGGCAATCTGGTGTGGGGCGCACGCGCATGGTCTTCCACGCGCCAACCCGCGGCCTCATCGGCTATCAGGGTGAACTAATGACCGATACGCGCGGCACCGCGATCATGAACCGGGTCTTCCTCGATTATTCCGAATTCAAGGGCAAGATTCAGGGCCGTCGTACGGGCACTCTGATCGCTATGGACAAAGGCGAAGCTGTCGCTTTTGCGCTGTGGAACTTGGAAGATCGTGGCCCAATGATGATCCATCCGGGTGACAAGGTCTATCAAGGCATGATCATCGGTGAACACACCCGCGACAATGACCTTGAGGTCAATGTTCTCAAAGGCAAGAAGCTCTCCAACGTGCGGGCCTCCGGAACCGACGAAGCCGTGCGGCTGACTCCGCCGCTGCAGATGACGCTGGAAAAATCACTCGCCTATATTGCGGATGATGAGCTGGTGGAGGTCACCCCTGAGAGCATCCGTCTGCGCAAGGTCCACCTCGATCCGCATGAACGCAAGCGGGCCGCCAAGTCGGCGAACGCATAGGGCGGGATTGCTCGATCCTGACTAAAACTGCGTCGGATATCAGAAAAGCCCGCGACCGAAGCCGCGGGCATTTCAATTACTCTTCTGTATCACCCTGATTCGCGGGATCATATTTCGCGAACCAGCCCATAATATTGTCGGTCTTGGCGATCAGGCGTGATGGCCGGCCGGCAATATAGTGGGATGAGCCCGGGACGCGGATCAGCGCTGTTTCGACGCCTTTCAGCTTGAGGGCCGTGTAGAATTGCTCGGCTTCCCACGTGGGGGTGCGCCAATCTTCCTCGCCGACCATGACCAAAGTCGGGGTCACGACATTCTCGATCAGCATGATCGGGGAGAAGTCGAGGAAGGCCTCTGGGTTTTCCCACGGATCCGCGCGTATCCAGTGACGTCGAACGAACTGAGCAATGTCCGCAGACAGCGCCATAGTCATCCAATTGATCACCGGCTTGATGCTGGCGGCCGCGGCAAAACGGTCTGTCTTGCCCACGGTCCAGGCGGTGAGGATACCGCCGCCCGAGCCGCCGGTGACGAACAGGCGGTCTTCGCTGACATAGTTTCGCTCAACCAAGGCGTCGACCACACTCATCAGATCTTCGTAATCATTGCCTGGATAGGCCTGGTCGATTGCGCCGGCGAACGCCCCGCCATAGCCGGTCGATCCGCGTGGGTTCACGTAGACGGTGACATAGCCCTCTGCCGCATAGCGCTGGATCTCGCTGGCAAAGAAGGGGCCGTACATTGCGAATGGCCCCCCATGGATCTCGAGGATCATCGGATGAGAGCCATCGGCTTCAAATCCATGTGGGAGGGCGACCCAGGCTTCGATCTCCAGACCATCGACGCGCGACGGAACCTGAATTTCGTCAATCGCCGCCATGTCGAGATGACCAAGCACATCTGAATTGAGGTCGGTCAGAACGCGGTCCTCAACATTGCGTCCCGTGACAGCAATCTCGGACGGGCGGTCTGGCGAGCCAGCTGTGTAGGCGATCACTGGACGGCGTGTATCAGACACGCTGAAACTGCCTCCGGCATAAGGCCGTCCAATCGAGGTGCCGCCGAGATTGGTGGCGAGTGTGTCGACTTCGCTTTCCATTGAAACAGAGACGAGGTCGATCACGCCGGAATTTTCAATCTGAGCGATCAGGCTGCGGCCGTTCGGGTGCCAGGCCATGTTGTCGAAGGATCGATCAAAGTCAGCGGCCAGCTCCGTGCTGCCGCTGCCGTCTGCGCTCATCACGTACAGGTCGGCTTGCTGATAGGATTTCAGCAAATCATCATAACCCAAATAAGCAATCTTGCTGCCGTCCGGGGAGACAACGGGGTTCACATCCGGGCCGTCGCGGCTCGTCAACACTGTGCGCGACAGGTCCGACAGGGAGACGCGATAGATCTCGCTCTCGATCGGGTCGAGTTCGCGATCCTCGACATCATTACCGACAACAAGAAGAGCTTCGTTCCCGAGCCAGGCGGGCGAACCGAAATCGGCTTCGCCACTAGTAATCTGACGCGGTGTGCCGCCATTGGTCGAGACGGTATAAACGTGCGTCGCGCCTTCTTTCAGGTAGCCCTGACCGTCAAAGCGGAAAGTCAGATCGTCAAAGACGCGAACCGGATCAGCCCATTCCGCGCCGTCTGGCTTGGCCGGTGGTTTCGCAAAGCTTGGCGTTTCGCCCGGGGTGAACATTGTGAACGCAATGTGCGACCCGTCTGGCGACCAGGTGGCGTTGCCCGGGCCGCTCGGGAGCTGTGCCAATGAGACAGAACGATCGCTGTCGAGATAGTACAGTCGCAGATCCGGCTTGCCGTCTGTCGCGGTCGTGTAAATCAGCAGTGTTCCATCCGGCGACCAGCGCGGTGCACCCGCAGAAGAGCCCCCGGTAATGAGCGGACGGTGCGCGCCCGAGCGGACATCCAGCGTCCACAGATCACCGCGATCCTGGTCCTTCAATTTGTCCATGGAACGGCGGACATAGACGATTGTCCGGCCATCCGGCGAGATTTGAGGATCAGCCGCATACTCTATGTCGAACACGCGCTCGGCGGTAAATTTCCGGCTGGTATCTTCTTCGTGCCCATCGGCCATTGCCGGACCGGCAACTATGCCAAGCGCGATCACGCCACCTAGCAGTCGAGGTATCTGCATCACCTTGTCTCCTTTGTTATTTTGTATCTGGCCTAACACTAATCTTTGGCGGGGGCCAAGCACTGCCTTTTCCTTGCCACAAGAAATCATTACATTGACGATATGAGCCTGTATTCTCATCCGGGAGCGGGATGGTCTATCCGTCACTGGCGGCGCGACGATTATCCGCAGATTGAGGTTATCTTTCGAGAATGCCTCGCCGCTTTTCCATGGCGTGGATCGGTGCGTGATGAGGTGTTGCGTTTGCGCCAGGCGCTCTCAGCAAACATTGCCTTTGTCGCTGAAGAGAAGAATGCGGGCGTCGTCGGCTTTTTGACCCTGGAACAAGGCAAAGCCTATGTGCCGCATGTCTTCGTCGACGGAGACTGGCGCTTTTGCGGGGTTGGCAGCGGCCTCTTGCAGGTGGCGCGGAACTTTGTCGGGCGCCCCCTTCAACTCGATGTTGATATACAGAACGCCGCAGCGATTGAGGCTTACACCGCCCTCGGCTGGAGAGAGCGCGCCAAAGTCGGGCGCGGCTCGCGCGAGCAAGTGCGGCTAGTCGGACCTTAAGGGTTCGCGGCAGCGACCTCTTCTATATTCTTGAGATGCACAGCCTGTTCTTCTGACGAGAGGAACGAACCGGTGAAACTGTTTCGGGCGAGGGTCAGGATGTGATCGCGGGTCAGGCCGACAGCTTGCGCGGTCTCCACGAAGTTTTGATTCACATAGCCGCCAAAATAGGCCGGGTCGTCGCTATTAATCGTGGCGCGCAGGCCGAGGTCCAGCATGCGCTTCATCGGGTGATCCTTGAGATCATCGACCACGCAGAGCGACAGGTTTGACAGAGGGCACACGGTCAGCGTCAAGCCTGCGTCTTTCACGCGCGCGATCAGGGCGTCGTCTTCGAGCAGGCGATTGCCGTGGTCGATGCGGTCAATCTTGAGCAGATCCAGCGCTTCATAGACATATTCAGGCGGCCCTTCTTCACCCGCATGTGCGACGAGTTTCAGGCCTTTCTCGCGCGCCGCGGCGAAGACACGCTCAAACTTGGAGGGCGGGTGACCGACTTCACTGGAATCGAGACCGACACCGTGGATCCGGTCAAGGAAGGGCTCGGCTTGCGCCAGTGTCTCAAACGCGTCCTCTTCAGGCAGATGGCGCAGGAAACACATGATCAGCTTGTACGTAATGCCATATTTGTCCGCAGCGGCGTCCAGGGCTGACAGGATGCCATTTACCGGCGTGGCAAATGACAGACCGCGTTCCGTATGGCCCTGCGGGTCGAAGAAAACCTCAACATGGCGCACATTGTCGGCATGGCAGCGTTTTAAATAAGCATCTGTGAGATCGTGGAAATCCGCTTCGGTCTGCAGCACGGACATGCCTTGATAATAGATATCGAGAAAGTCCTGCAGATTGGAGAAATTGTATGCGGCTTTCACCTCTTCCAAAGTATTGAAGGGCAGGTCGACGCCGTTGCGTTCAGCAAACAGCATCAATTGCTCGGGTTCCAGGCTACCTTCCAGGTGCAAGTGGAGTTCAGCTTTGGGGAGCGCGGCGATCAGGGCGTTTAAATCAGTCATTCCGTGCTGCTACTATGAACCTGTCCTTTTGGGGAGCCCTGTAACTAAGCCCTCGCGCATTCGTTAACCGCTGATATAGTCCTCATCACAGGGCCGACGGGGAAGCCCATGGAGGAGACAGATGGAACTGATCTGGTGGATCATTCCGGCACTGGCGGGTGTGATTGGACTTGTCCTAAGTTTTGCCGGGCTCGGACGCTTATTGAAAATGCGATTGGCCGCAGGGGCGCTGCGCCTGCTCATGGGGCTCGGGCTGATTGGCGGCGCTGGGATCGGCGTGCTGGCAGGGCTGAACCTGCAAACTTATAAAGCCCTGACCAAGGAGCGCGATGTCGCGCAAATCGAATTCGCCCAGGAATCAGGGGCTGAAGACACTTACACAATGACGATGACTTTGGCTGATGGCGAGATCATTCGCCAGGAAGGCTTTATCGGCGATGAGTTCCAGGTCAGTGCCCAGGTTATTCGCTTCTCTCCAATGAAGCAGCTGCTCGGCTATGAAAGCCTGTATCGGTTGGAGTTCATCGAGAGCCGGTATGCGCGGCGTTATGATTCCACACGGCTGTCGACCTCGACGTCGTATGGACGCCGGGTGAGCGAAGATGGAAAGCTGGAAATGTTCGACCAGGAAATCGGCTTCGATGTGTATGGCGCGTTGGTGAACTATGGCGGCGAGGAAGCCCTCGATGAAGTGCTCGAAGGAGAGCTGGAACCGGGCGATGATTTTCAGAGCATGTTCTCGGCGGGGATGCTCTCATCTAAGGATTCAGGTGGCTCCGCACCATTTGGATCGGCGGTTTACTTTCCAATGGGCGACCGTTTGAAGTACAAGGTACGCATCACGCAAAGCGCGCTGGTGGTTGAGCCAGAAGACAATCGCACCCGGCAACGGATGATATCAGGGAATTAAATCATGTTTGGACTTTGGGAACGATACGTGGTGCCGCCTTTGATATCGTGCGCCTGCTCGTCCAAGCCCATCATGAAACAACGTGCCAAGATCGTTCCGGAAGCCGAAGGGGTCGTTCTGGAAGTAGGCTGCGGATCCGGGACAAATTTTGAGCTCTATGATCAATCCAAGGTCACTCACTTACACGCAATTGAACCGGCTGAGGGCATGGTCAAACGTGCACGTGCGGCTTGGGCGGAGGGACGTCATGAGACGCCTTGCGATATCCATACCTGCGGTGCGGAAGCCGTTCCCCTCGACGATAACAGCGTCGACACGGCGGTTGTCACTTTCGTCCTGTGTACGATTCCAGATTGGGAAAGCTCCCTTCAAGAGCTGCGCCGGGTCCTGAAACCGGGCGGGAAAGTCCTGTTCTCTGAGCACGGCCTTGCGCCGGATGACGGCGTTGCGAAGTGGCAGCACCGCGTCGAGCCTGTCTGGAAGCGCCTCGCGGGTGGGTGTCATCTGACGCGCGATACCAAGTCGATGCTGGAATCCGGCGGTTTCGCTGTGGATCAGCACGAGACGATGTATCTGCCCAACACTCCAAAGATTGCAGGCTTTGCGAGCTGGGGAAGCGCGCGTGTCGCCTGAGGCGCGACCGCCTTATCTTCCCTTTCTCGGTGGGCCTCCAGATTTCGAGCCGGGTCTCACCCCCATTCCAGTCGAACGATGGTTCTTCCCCGATACCGAGGAAAATGCCTGGCTGCGCGATAAGTGCCTGATCATGAAAATGATGCGTGCAAACGTGTCGGGCGGTGCGCTGAGCAATGATGCCTGCGAAGAGCTTCTCGCATTGATGGTCGAGGAGACCGGTCGGGTGCCAAATCAAAGCATGCCGACTGCGTTGGAAGAAGCGGCTTCGTTGGTCTCAGATGACCTCTGTATTCTCGAAGCGCGGCGACCTGGCGACTGGCGTTTAACCGCCGGCGTGCTCTGCGCGCCGACCTATTGGACATTGCCGGAACGGGTCGGTCTCGACCTCGCGGGGCTGCATGGTCCTGTCCCAGGGGGCGATCCAAAGCTCGCGGCCCGCATTGGGCGGGTGTTTACAGGATTGAAGCCAGGGATTGTGCTGGAACGCTTAAACTGGACGGTGCAGGCGAGCGATAAGCGCTACACGCCGGACCGGCCCGGCATAGGCGGCAAGCGTCCGAGCGATTTGCATCTGCGTGTAGAACGGCAGACCTTGCGCAAGCTGCCCGGCACCGGTGCTGTCGTATTTGCAATCCGCATCTGCCTCGACCCGTTGCTGACCGTGCTTGAGGATGGGTCGACCCGCGAAGCGTTTGAGGATGCCTGGCTCGGCGCTCCAGAACAGGTGCGCCGCTACAAGCATTGGCACGAATTGGAGCCCCTGGTTGCAGAAGCCTGCCGACGGGCGCAGATTGAACGTTCAGTGACCTGAGGGGGCTGCGATGCCAAAACCTGTTCCGGGCCGGATGACGGCGGCAATCGAGGGCGATTTCGTCCTTTTCCTAATTGGCATGCGTATCCACAAATTATGGAAAGTCTGGAAATGGGTGCCCGTGTTCATGTCGATGCCGCGCATGCTCATGGAACTTGGCAAGAATCCGGAACTCGGCCTGTTGCATTCAAAGACCTTTTTCAGCCTGCGCAGTCCATATCTGGTCCAGTACTGGCGCAGCTTTGAAGACCTGCATGCCTATTCCGTCGATCGGAGTCTCGAACACCTGCCGGCGTGGAAAGCGTTCAACAAGGCGATTGGCGCGTCTGGCGATGTCGGCATCTGGCACGAGACCTATCTGATCAAGGCGGGCACGCATGAAACGGTTTATGGGAATATGCCGCCAGTTGGCCTCGGCGCGGCGTTTGGATTGAAGCCGGCTACTGGCAAGAACAAATCGGCCAAAGGACGCCTGCAGCAAACCGATGGAAATGATCAACCCGACATGGACGACGCTAACAAAGCGACCTAGATAAGCGCCAAACCGATGGAGCTTGCATGAAATACTGGTTGTTCAAATCCGAACCCTTCAAATGGAGCTGGGAGCAGCAGAAAGCCAAGGGCGATGCTGGCGAGGAATGGGACGGTATTCGCAACTATCAGGCGCGCAACAATATGCGCGAGATGAAAATCGGCGATCGCGGCTTTTTCTATCACTCGAATGAAGGCCTGGAAGTGGTTGGGATCGTGGAAGTTTCCGCGGAAAGCGCGCCGGATTCGACCACGGATGACGAGCGCTGGGACTGCGTCCATATCCGCGCGCTGGCGGACATGCCCAAGCCGGTTACGCTGAAGACCGTGAAAGCGACCGAAGCCCTCGCCGCCATGTCCCTGGTCACCAGCATGCGGCTCTCCGTGCAGCCGGTTCTTGAGGATGAGTGGATGGAAGTCTGCCGCATGGGCGGGCTTAACGGGAAGACGCTGAAACCGCTCTAAAAACCACGTACTACCCAGATGCGAAGTTCCGCATCAGCGCTCGCATCCGTTAGCCCCAGGAGGGCCCCGGTAAAGAGGCTCCAGTCTTCTGCTACGGGAAAGCTGGCAAACGGTCCGATCTGATGTGTTTGCTCTTCAAAGTCGCGAAAATCGTCGGTGGAGCCGTAGGAGTTGAACACCTCCACTCCAACGGTTTGCCCGGTGTCCAGCCGCGTAAACACATTTCCTCGCGTTTGCAGGAAAGCGCCATCACGGGCATCGTCGCCAACGTCGATGGCTGAAAGGGCGACAATGCGCGCATTCCAATTGTCGGTCACGGGAAACTGGTTCGTCCAGTGCATGCCGAGCAGACCAGGTCGGTCGTCGTCCCTGATGCGCGCATCAAAACGAAGCCCTCGCTTCCACCGATCATCGTCATCGCTCAGTTCCCAGAACAGCTCGGCCTGGACGAAATCGAAGTCGACATCGGAGTCCGACGTTTTGCGAGCCGATACCAGGCCGCGCCACATAAGGTCGCCATTGATAGATTGCTGATAGTGCGCTCGTTGAGCCAAGCCTTCAGTATCAGGGTTGTAGGTCACTCGGTATTGAGCGGACCGATGGTCGTCGTTGACGACAGGCGAGAAAATGCCACCAGTGTTCTGAGCGGCCGCCATGGGTGTTGCAAATAGAGCCAGGCTGAAAATCGCAATTCGCATGATTGAACCCCTCGTCGAGACTATCGAAATGGACTTTTTTAATTCCGTGTCAAACCGCACAATCTGATTGACGCAATAGCACAAAGCTATCGATTGGCCTCAGTCCGACAGCGCGCAGTCGACAATCGCTTCGCAATGGATCAGAGCCGTATCATAGGGGGGCAACGGACTGTTCTCCTCAGTGATCAGCATGCCAAGTTCCGTACAGCCGAGAATGATGCTGTCGCAGCCCTGATCCTTTAGATCCTGGATACAGTCCCGGTAATACTGTTTGGCGTCCTCCCGCACGATGCCATGCGTCAGGTCTTCAAAAATGATCCGGCTGAGCTCGGCCTGGGTCTCTGGGTCGGGAAGGACCGGCGTCAGACCGGTCTTCTCCGCGAGCCGCTCTTTGAAATAGGGATGTGCCATGGTGAAGGCGGTTCCGAACAAGCCTGGCTGTTTTCGGCCATCCGCGAGAAGCCGCGCGCCACAAGCGTCGACAATGTGCAGGAACGGGAGGTCCGTTGCGCCTTCAATCGCATCAGCCACGGTGTGCAATGTGTTGCAGGCAAGGACGAGGCAATCAGCGCCCGCCGCTCGTAACCCCTGAGCCGCCGCACCGAAGCCCGCTCGAATGAACGGCCAGTCGCGCGTATCGTGCGCGCCATTATAGTCATGGAAATTGACCGAATGGATGCGCATCTCGGCACTGTGGTAACCGCCCAGGCGTTCCCGTACGAGGGCATTGATGGTCTTGTAATAGATCAGCGTCGCTTCGGTACTTACCCCGCCAATCATGCCGATCGTCTTCATCTCGATCCATCCTCGAAGCTCGCGAGTGCCCACTCGGCATAGTCGTCCAGGCGCCCTCCAGAGAACAGGAAACCACCGACGCCGGCGGCGTGCGCGGCGTCTATATCGGTTTGCTTGTCGCCAATCAGGAAACTGGATTCTCTTTTCACGGGAAACTCAGCCATCGCCTGGAGCAACATTCCGGGCTTCGGTTTGCGATCAAAGCTGTCTTTGCGAAACCGTGAATTGGTGCCCTCAGCATGATACGGACAGGCATAGACGGCGTCGACTTCTGTGCCGGCGTCGGAAAAGCCTTCGAGCATGTGTGAGTGCACAGCGTCCATGTCCGCCTCTGTGTAATGGTCAAAGGCGATCCCGGACTGATTGGTGACCACGAAGACGAGCCAGTCCCGCGCCTTGAAGCGCGCCACGCACTCACGCGCGCCATCGATCCATTGCCAGTCATTCACGCTGGCGACAAAGCCATGATCGACATTGATGACACCGTCTCGATCGAGGAAAAGGGCAGGTCTTTGAGCGGCCATGGTTCTGAGTAGACCAGAGTCTCCTGCTGCGCGAGAGGCCTTGGCAGAAAAAGAAAATTCTGGTGCCTTGACGCTAGGGAGACCTGAAAACAGGCCCCTCTAACAGCCTCGGGAGGGCATCACATGGAACAATACATTCCACTTATTCTAAACGCTGTCGGCGGATTGGTGATCGGACCAATCGTTTCAAAAGTGCTGGGCGGCAAAGGCGGAACGGGCGCAATTGCTGGGATCGTTGGCGGTCTCGCTGGCGGATACGGCATGAGTGCGGCGGATATCGGCTTCCAGTCATTACTGGGAAATGAAGCCATCATGGGTCACCTTAGCAGCTTCCTGAATGGCGGCGTCGGCGGTGGCATCATTGGCGGTATTCTGGGCCTGGTCACAAAGGGCCGCTAATTCAGATAGCCAGATTTGTGGGAGAGGCGGTCTCGACGAGGCCGCCTTTTCTTATTCCGATGCGGCTGGGCTCGGCGCCGGCTGCTCTGCTATGGCGCGGCGATTTATGCCAGCGCCGATCAGGAACGGAATGATCGCGAGCGAGGTTATGATGCCCGCAAGCAGGAACGCCGCTCCGCCAGTGTGGAGCGGATGACTCTCCGGCAGGTTGGCAAAATACTTCAGGGTCTGGGTCATCAGGACCGGGCTGAAAATCAGCGTGAACGCCATCATACTGGCCTGCGCGCCCTGAAGCTCTCCTTGCGCGTTGCGCGGTGTCAGCGTTGATGTGATCGTATTGATCGCAGGCATGGCGACGCCGCCCACCGCGGACACGAAGATGATCGCATAGGCCATCCATGGTGCATCGGCTGCTGCAAACAGGAGCAGGGCGATCGTGTTCGCGACCAGTCCGAACAGGCCTGCCCGCATCGGGCCAAACCGTTTGATCAAATAGCCTGTAAGAAGCGCCTGGCTGATCGCCGATCCGACCCCCACTGCAGCAAGGGAAAGGCCGATCTCAAACTCAGACCAGTCGTAACGGATCTCGCCGTGAAAGTTCCAGGTCGATGGGTAGACGGCATGTGCGATCTGAAACAAGCCGATTGCGACAATGAACCAGGCGACGCGCGGGACCTTGGCGAAGTGAACCATCGCGCCGAATGGATTGGCCCGCGCCAGGCTGAACTCGCGACGGTCTTCTTCGCGCAGGCTTTCTGGTAGGATAAACAGGCCGTAGAGGAAATTGAGCCCGGCAATTCCTGCGGCGACAAAGAAAGGCAGGCGTGGGTTGATCTCACCCAGCAAGCCGCCAAAGACCGGGCCCAGAATGAACCCGACGCCAAAGGCTGCGCCCATCATCCCGAACGCGCGACCGCGCTCTTCCGGTTCAGTCACATCAGCGATGTAGGCATTCGCAACGGAATATGTCCCTGAGAATAGCCCGCCAAGGAAGCGCCCAAGAAACAGGATTGAGAGCGTCGGCGCGAGCCCCATGATCAACAGGTCGATGCCGAGCATGGCGATCGAGGCGAGCAGGACAGGGCGTCGTCCAAACCGGTCAGATAGGCCGCCCAGGATCGGCATGGCCATGAAGTTCGCAATCGCGAATGTCATGCTGAGCCAGCCGCCATAGACCACTGATTGCGCTGCGCCGAGCCCCGTAATGTCTTCCAACAACGCTGGCATGACGGGCATAATAATCCCGAAGGACAACATGTTCAGGATCACCGCTACAACGACGAAAAAGAACGCATTCTTACCAGGTTTGTCGGCCGTTGCCTCGGTTTGTGTCATTCAGAGGCTTTGCTGGAGCCCGGGGCTGCGGTCAAGACAGCAAGTCCGACACCGCCAAGAATAGCCAGCGTCGAAAGGGCGAAACGAAGCGTGATAGGCTCGGACAGGAACAGCACGCCGCCAATGGCTGCAATGGCTGGAACTGAGAGTTGCGCGATACCGGCGCGGCTGGCTGAGAGCTGTTTGACCACGCTGTACCAGATCACATAGCCGAGCCCTGAAGTCACAGCCCCAGATACCACCGCGATCAGGATGCCGTCTGTCGGGGGCAAAGGCTCGGGCGCAAACGAGATGGCCAGAGCGAGGACCGGCAATCCAAGCGCGCTGGCTCGCAAAAAGTTGCCGGCCGTCGCCGCGGTCGGATCTGAAACGCCGCGCCCGAGAAGTGAATATGCACCCCATCCCATACCCGCGATCGCCATGGCTGCGGTGGCGAGTAGAGGCGGCGCTTCAATACTGGGCGAGACGAGCCAGACGAGCGCTGCAATGGCCACAACAAAGCCGGCCCACTGTAGGGTTGAAAGGCGCTCGCCCTGAAACAGTCCCCATCCGAGCATTGTGAGTTGTACAAGGGCAAACAGAATGACCGCGCCCATGCCTGCCGACAGGGCGATATAGGCGTAGGAAAAGAAGGCCGCATAGGCGAGCAGGGCGACACCGCCCGCCCAGGTCCCGGTCACGTGTTTCCTTTGCAGCGTGCAGATCAAAAGCAACACCGCCGCCCCGCTTATCAGGCGAATGAGCGCGAAACTTCCCGCGCCAATGTCCGTTCCGATCAAACCGAGGCGACCCAGGACGGAGTTTGCCGCAAAGGCGATCATTACCAGCGTTGTGATCAGGAATAGGCGTAAAGCGATTGGCATGCCGCGTGTTAGTCGGGCATGCGTGGGCGCGCCAGTAAAAACTGGGTGACTATTGAGTCGGACCGGCCAGCGTGGCGAAGGCCATGCCGAGATCGCGATAGTAGCCGACGCGCGCCTGTTGTTCTGGATCAAGCTGGATGAGTTGATCGGCGCCCCTCAATAGGGTTGGTGAGCGGCCTTCATGTGCGATCTTCATCATGTCTGCCCACAGCCGTGCAGGGAGCCCGCC
>JAEPOM010000011.1 GCA_017642885.1 Henriciella sp.
GAGCTCACCGAGCGGCTTTGTGCCCGCTGGCCCATTCGCGCTAAGGGCAGTCAGCAAATTACCTGGCCGGAAGAACGCCTGACGCTGACGCTGCATATCGGCCTGATCGAAGAGACATTGCCGCAATCTGAATTTGAAGCCGACGCGTGGTTTCTGGACGGATTCAGCCCGGCCAAGAACGAGGCTATGTGGGCGAACAGCGTTTGGCCCGACCTCGCAGCACGGACCAAACCTGGCGCACGGGTCGCTACGTTCACCGTCGCTGGTTCCGTGCGCCGCGGGTTGGCAGAAGCAGGTTTCGAGGTTGAAAAGAAGCCTGGCCATGGCCGCAAGCGCGAGCGGCTCGAAGCGCGTGCCCCAGCGCTGCTCGCACCAGCATTGGTCCCCTCTTCGCCGAATATTGCGATTATCGGAGCAGGCATATCTGGCGCTTGCCTCGCACGGCGGCTCATCGAGCGCGGTGCTCGGGTGACCGTTTTCGACCAAGCGGAAGGTCCCGCCCTGGGAACAAGTGGCAATCCGCTCGCTCTGGTGATGCCGCGGCTGGATGCGGCTGATACGGCGCAAGCGCGGTTGCTGATCGATGCCTATGTCAGCGCGCAGGCCTTTTACCGCGATCGTCCCGGCGTCGCGGCCACCGAAACACGACATTATCCGCGCGATGAGACTGAGGCGACGAGGTTTCAAAAACTCCTCGCCGATCCGCCGCTTGGCCTTGAGCAACTTGAAGCCATTCGTGAGGGCGGCCTCTTACACAAACACTCGATGATCCTTGACCCCTCAGCGCTCCTGCCTTCGCTTCTGCAAGACGTGAACGTGAGATGGCGCGAAACAGCGGACGTCGACGTTTCAAACCGTACGGTGAATGGCAAGAAGTATGATGCCATCATTCTCGCCACCGGTTGGCATATGGCGCATTTTTCTAAGCACCTGGGTCTGACGGGTCGGCTTGGGCAGGTTGAGTCCTATACCAGCGAGATCGATGCCCCACCGAGCGCACTCGCTTCCGGACACTATGCGCTGGCGGCAGGAACACGTCGCTTATGGGGCGCAACCTTCGCCGACCATGACGGGCGCATACCCAAAGTGGATCCCGGTGCGCGGATAGAAAACCTAGAGGCGCTCGACTCTCTTTCGCCCTACTGGCGCGCCGAGGCGCACAAGATTGAGATCAAATCGCGAGCCGGTGTGCGCGCCACCACTGCGGACCGATTGCCACTGATCGGCGCCTTGCCTGATTCAGAAAGGCTCATCGCTGACCGCCAGATCCTTGAGCGCCAAGCTTGGAACATTGCCCTCGACGACTATGCGACAGAAGGCATATACGTAGCGGGTGGGTACGGTTCACGCGGCTTCACCTGGGCGCCTTGGGCGGCAGGCATCCTGACGGCTCAGCTCTTCCACGACCCGATCCCTGCACGACGCGACGCCTTGCATGCAACTGTCCCGAATCGGCAAATTTTGCGGAAACTCAAGCGGAAATTGTTGTAACTACAATCGCTTTTTCGGAGCATATTTCGGTCAAAAATGCCCGAAATCGGACGAATTTTGCCTCCTCCGTGCTCGCGGCACGTTCTGACAGCGCTGACTATCAGTTTTGACAGCGTTTACCCTGCCGGCGGGGGTGGTGTTGGCCAGAGCCTTGCAGTTCTATCGCCAACTTCAGAGGTCTTACCAATTTCGAGGCGATTCTTCTGATCCAAATGTGCGACTTTAGTCAGGGGAAAATTGACGTGTCTCATCAGAATGTAGAGTTGGCAGATCTCGGTATCGAGGCTGGGGATGTTCGCAAGAACTGGAACGAAGAGCGCCTTTACGAACAAGCTGTTCAAAGTGGCGAAGCCGAAGTGGCCAAAGGTGGTGCCTTGCTTGTTAAAACGGGCAAACACACCGGTCGATCGGCAAAAGACAAATTCACGGTTCGTGACGAAACCACCGAGAGTACAGTGTGGTGGGATAATAACGCATCCATGACCCCGGCGCATTTTGATGCCCTCTGGGAAGATTTTCAGGCCCACCTCCAAGGCAAGACACTGTATACTCAGCAGCTGTTTGGCGGTGCCGACCTCGACCACCGCGCCCCCGTGCGGATCGTCAACGAATTTGCATGGCACTCTCTGTTCATCCGTCACCTTCTGCGTATTCCAACCGCAGATGAGTATGATGGGTTCGAACATGAGTTCACCATCATCAACAGCCCAAGCTTCCGCGCCGATCCGGCCAAGCATGGAACAGTCTCTGACACCGTAATCGCCGTAAACTTCGCCAAGAAGATCGTTCTGATTGGTGGAACGTCCTACGCTGGCGAGACCAAGAAATCGGTCTTCACGATCCTCAACTACATCCTGCCGACCAAGGGCGTGATGCCAATGCACTGCTCGGTGAATGATGGCGGCAATGATGATGCTGCGATCTTCTTTGGCCTGTCAGGGACAGGGAAAACAACTCTGTCTGCAGACGCCAGCCGCACGCTGATCGGTGACGACGAGCATGGCTGGTCCGAGAATGGATTGTTTAATTTCGAAGGCGGTTGCTACGCGAAGATGATCAATCTTTCGCCTGAAGCAGAGCCGGAAATCTACGCGACGACCAGCATGTGGGGCACTGTCCTCGAGAACGTTGTTATGGATCCAGAGACGCGTGAGCTTGATTTCTACGACAATACGCTCGCCGAGAACTCGCGCGGTGCGTATCCGATTTCAGCTATCGAGAATGCCTCACTCAGCGGTCGCTGTGGTCAGCCAAAGAACCTGATCATGCTGACATGCGATGCGTTCGGCGTTATGCCACCGATCGCAAAACTGACACCGGCCCAGGCCATGTATCACTTCCTCTCGGGTTACACCGCGAAAGTGGCCGGAACCGAGAAAGGCGTGACTGAGCCAACGGCAACGTTCTCAACCTGCTTTGGCGGACCATTCATGCCGCGCCATCCAAGTGAGTATGGCAAGCTGCTCGGTGAGCTGATCGATAAGTACAATGTGAATTGCTGGCTGGTTTCGACAGGCTGGACAGGCGGCGCACATGGCGTTGGCCACCGGATGCCGATCAAAGCCACCCGCGCTTTGCTGAATGCGGCGCTCGATGGATCGCTCAATGACGCAGAATTCCGCGAAGACGAAACGTTTGGCTTCATGGTCCCGGCAGCGCTCGATGGCGTTGACAGCACCATTCTCAACCCGCGCGATACGTGGAGCGATAAGTCCGCCTACGACGCTCAGGCCGAAAAGCTCGCTAAAATGTTTGTCGAGAATTTCAAAGTCTATGAGGCGCATGTCGACGCAGACGTAAATGCAGCAGGCCCTCGCGTTCGCGTTCCGGCCTAAACGCCCGCACATTTAGAACACGGAGAACCTCTCGCGATTGCGAGAGGTTTTTTGTTTGCTAAGCTAAATCATCCTGCAACGCTGGAGGCGACCACATGAAGCGCGCGCTGATCTTTGTTCTCGGCGGGATCTGCGTGGCCGCATTGTCCGTTTCACTCTGGCCCACGCCGCCCGCGAAATCTCACATCTACTTTGCAGACGCACCAAGTGATCGCGCTGAAATCATCGCGCATGCTGCCGGACAGGGACACGCTCCGCCCAATACCCTTCTCGCGCTTGAAACGGCTGAGCAGATGGGCGCCGATGTGCTCGAAGTCGACGTTCAGCAAACCAGAGATGGTGTGTTGATCCTCCGCCATGACGACACGCTCGACCGGACCACGGATCTGACGGGCGTCATCGCGGAAATGGACTGGACCGAAATCGCCCGCGCCGATGCAGGCGCGACCTGGATTGTCGACGGAGACTCATTTGCTGGTCGCGGTATCAAAGTGCCCAAACTAGAAGAGGCTCTGGCGACGTTTCCGGATGCGCGTTGGACCATCGAAATCAAGAATGACACGCCGCATGCGGCCATCGCGATGTGCGCAGAGATCAAATCCGCGGGCGCGCAATCGCGTGTGCTCGTCGCCTCATTTCACGACGCAGCGATGGCGACGTTTCGGGCAGAGTGTCCCGCGGTCGCGACCTCTGCCTCATCGCGCGAAGTCAGAGACTTTGTGATCGCCGCCAGACTTGGTCTCTCGCGCTTCGTTTCAATGCCTGCCGTCGCCCTGCAAGTTCCAACGCAATCGAATGGGCTTGATCTCACCCACCCGCGTGTGATGGCCGCCGCTCAAAGGCGCGGTATTCGGATCCAGTACTGGACGATCAATGATCCTGCCCAAATTGAGCATTTACTCGCGGCGGGCGCCGACGGCGTGATGACGGACTATGTTGATCGCGGACGCGCCGCGCTGAGTGATGCAGCCAAATAGACGACTGCGTTCTCTATTCTGGCACTTCGAATATGTGCGCGATCATATGCGTCCCTTCGAACACCGCAGTGTCCTCAACATTGATCCCATCTTCGACAAAGACGAAATCGAGAACCCGGTCATTGTCGACATCGCTGTGCAGCATGACCAGGAATTTGCGCCCAGCGTCCGCGGGCGTGTCCAGACGGATGGTGACGTCTTCATTCGTCCCGGCATTCAGATAGGCAAAGCCGGAGACCACATCGCCATTGGGACGGCCATCCATGACGGGATGCAGGACGATGAAACCAGGCTTCTCGATCACCACTTGAGGGAATGTCAGAGCCACGGAATCGCCGCGAAACGCTGACACTTCGCCGCCATCCACGCGCACCTCGGAGAAATGCGTTACACCTTCCGCGCGCGTCATCCCTTCGACCTGGATCATGTTCGCTTCGCCATTGCCCATGGTGATCTGTGGAACGGCGGGCGCGTCCTCAGCGGTTGGGGCATCCTGAGCAGTGGCGCATCCCGCTGAGACAAAGGCGACGGAGAGCGCGGCCAAGGTGGTTTTTGAAATCATAGTGAAAGTCCCTTCCTGTTCGACACACACCCTAGGGTGCATCACTAAGCCTGTGTAGGGCTTTCAGCGATCTTCCAGGCCAGCGCACCAGTCCGGCTTCTTGGTGAGCGCCCGGCGCCCCTTATGCGGCCAAGGACCAAGGTGACCCGCGTCGATCCCGGCTTGGCCAACATCTACGCCATTCGCGGAGAGGGTGATGACATCTCGCTCATACCGGTCGGGGCCTGAATTGCTGGTGATGACCAGATCGGCATCTCGGGTCAGGTCCACCATGAAAGCTTTGGCGTCGAATCCGATCTCGCGTTCGGCCTCGCATTTAGCACCGCCGCGCGCGCCGACCCCGCCGGTTTCTGGGGCGTCCACATCAGCGAGACGAAACTTCATCCCGTCAATCCGGCCGCTATCCCCGTCAGACCAATAAATCGATTGAGCGGGCGACGTAGAGATTGTGTCCGCTTGCGGATCAGCGCAAGCAGCAAGGACCAGGACGACAGGTATCCAAATTCGTTTCATGCCCGCTTAGTGCCGCGATTCGTGAGACACTCGGACAAGATTTATCTGGTGACCCCGCCCCTTGGCCTGACCTGCGGATCAGCTAGAAGGACGCATGGCTTCGCTTTTAATCGTCTATCATTCGCGTACGAACGGGACGCAGCAAATGGCCG
Organism: Henriciella sp.; assembly: GCA_017642885.1. Classification (GTDB taxonomy): domain Bacteria; phylum Pseudomonadota; class Alphaproteobacteria; order Caulobacterales; family Hyphomonadaceae; genus Henriciella. The sequence continues at coordinate 5,531 of JAEPOM010000011.1, forward strand.
CTGCAGCCTACGGTGCAGCACAAGAGGATGCGGATGTGCGCCTGATACGCGCCGAAGACGCGAACCCAGAAGATCTCCTCACCTCAGATGGCTACTTATTCGCGTCGCCGGAGAACCTCGCCTCTCTATCGGGCGCGATGAAGGAATTCTTTGACCGGTGCTATTACCCGGTTCTCGGCAAGTTGGAGGGGCGACCTTACGCGCAGATGATTTGTGCAGGGTCCGACGGTGAAAACGCTGTGCGGCAGCTTGCGCGTATCGCCACAGGGTGGCGCCTTAAAGCGGTACAATCGCCTTTGATTATCTGTACCCACGCTCAAACGGAGGCCGAAATCCTGGCCGAGAAAACCATATCAGAAACCGATCTGGAAAAGTGCCGCGCCTTGGGCAGCGCCTTGGCTGCCGGGCTAGCCATGGGCGTATTCTAAACAAGGTTGCTAGGTCTTCTTACCGCCAGGCGGCATGGCGGACACGAAAGCCAGTCCCTCTTGCAGAAGCTTTGCGGTCAGACCGGGAATGCTCAACATATCCTCTGTCAGGCACACATAATCTCGCATCGTCGCGCCATAGGATTTGAACGGTCCGGCGCCGTAGAGATCGAGTAATTCTTTCTGCCGCGGTTTAGGTAGCCGGATCCCAAGCTGGTCATCCTTGTTGATCTGGCTGAACATGTGACCGTTCGCAGATGTATAAGGATTGGCTTTGCCTTTTCGCTCGACAGCGGGCGCGGCGGCAATCGCCTGTTCGAAATGCGCGATGAGATCGTCACGGGTCATGTGCTAAACCTAGCACAAATAGCGGGTGCTCAACGAGGCGCTTTTTTCGCCGGGGCTATAAACTCGAGTCCAGCGTCAAATGTGGTCTGCCAGACCACCCGCGCGAAACGATGCAATCCGATGCGCGACGCCTTGATTTTGACGATGGACGGCAGCGTGCCACGAGTACGTCTCCGGATGCGGGCCCCTGATTGCGAGACGTCGAGAATAATCGCTTCCCAGTTTGCGCCATCTTCAGAATAAAGCGTGCTCACACACCATACGCCCTTGCGCTCCCCGCGGCGTTTTTCCGACTGCGGACGCAAGACCGGTATCGGAACCTTCGCCGTGGAGCCCGCAGCGCGGACCAGATCAACCTTCGCTTTCGATTTGGACGAAAACATCTCAAACTTCTCTCTAATCGAAAGAAAGTAAGATAATTCTCGTTAAGGTTGAATTACCGGATCTGACAGGTGCTGCTCTAATGGCAGCACCTGTGGAGACTTCAGTTAGCCCTGTTTAAGCTCATCAAACGGGATGTCTTTGTCGACACGCACATCCTGCGGCAGACCCAGAACGCGTTCGGCGATAATGTTTTTCAGGATTTCATCAGTGCCGCCTGCGATCCGAAGACCCGGCGCCCACATGAAGCTCTGCTGGAACAGACCATCCGCCGGCATCTCGTCGCCCGTCATCAGGCCGTAATGATCCTGCATCTCGATGGCCGAGTTACAAATATCCTGCAGCTGATTGGCGGTGATGATCTTGCCGATCGAGTTTTCTGGTCCCGGCGTCTGCCCTTTTGAAAGCGCCGTTTGCGTGCGCAGCTTGGTCAGCTTGTAGCCTTGGGCGGCGACATACCAGTCCGCAAGATTATCGCGAAACGCCGTGTCGCTCATCGTCCCAGCTTGCTTGGCATAATCCATAATCTCGGACCAATCTGGTCCAGGAGATCCACCAACAGCAAGGCGCTCATTCATCAACGTCACGATCGCGACTTTCCAGCCCTGCCCGACTTCGCCGAGGCGATCACTGTCCGGAATACGCACATCGGTGAAATAGACCTCATTGAACTCGCGCCCGCCAGAAGCCTGGTGAATTGGCCGCGCCTCAACACCTTGCTGCTTCATGTCGACGATGAACATCGTCAGGCCTTTATGCTTGGCCGCTTTGGGATCGGTGCGAACGAGCAGGATCCCATAATCGGAATAGTGCGCACCAGAGGTCCAGACTTTCTGGCCATTGATCACCCACTCATCGCCATCCTTGACGGCGCGGGTCTTCAAGCCAGCAACGTCGGATCCAGCCGACGGCTCAGAGAAGAGCTGACACCAGATCTCTTCGCCCAGGAGCGCTTTCTGGACATAACGCTTCTTATGCTCATCCGAGCCGAATGCGATGACGGTTGGAATGCACATTCCGAGACCGATCGTGAACGGGCCGCCTGGCGAGTCGAACTTGCCTTCTTCCTGGCCCCAGATGACTTGCTGCATGGGCGTGCCACCGCGGCCGCCCATTTCCTTTGGCCAAGTAATCTTCGCATAGCCAGCTTTCGCTTTGGCTGCCTGCCATTTCTTGGCTTGCTTCATGAACTCTTCGCCAGAGACACGCTGTCGCAAGGGTTTCGCGCCCTTCGGTTCCAGGTGCTGATCCAGGAAGGCGCGCGCTTCGTTGCGAAATTCTGCTTCTTCGGGGGTATCGTTGAAATCCATTTTCGTCTCTCCGTACCTTATGCCGCGTTCTTCATTTCAAGCGCGCGAACGAGTTTCTCTTTCCAAACCTTGGGGGCGCCCGCCTGCACGGCGAGCAGCTTGGCTCTGCGATAGAAAAGATGACAATCAACTTCCCAGGTAAAGCCCATCCCACCATGGGTTTGGATGTTCTCTTTGGACGCGAACCAGTACGCTTCACTTGCCGCTAATCGAGCAGCCGCAGCGGCTTCCGGCAATTCTGCAGCATCCGTCGACAGGGCCCACGCGCCATAATAGCAGTTGGAGCGGGCCACTTCATTCTTGACGTACATGTCGGCGAGCTTGTGCTTGATCGCTTGATTGCCGCCAATCGGACGACCGAATGCATAACGCTCTTTGGCATAGTCAGTCGCAACTTCCAGACACCGCGTTGCGCCGCCAAGCTGCTCAAAGGCGAGCAGGACAGCTGCCCGGTTCATGATCGCATCGTGGAGATCTCCGCCTGCACCGGCATCGCCAAGGCGTTCACCAACGGCACGGTCAAACGTGATCTCAGCATGGCTGCGTGTCGGCTCGAGCGTCTGAACGGATTTGCGCGTCACGCCGGGACCGTTCAGATCAACCAGTACAAGGCTGGCGCCGCTGCCTTCTTTCGCAAGCACAATCGCATGCGTAGCAATGTCACCATCGGTTACCGGCACTTTAGTGCCGGAGACCTTGCTGCCATCAAAAGAGACAGACAGCTTAGCCGGATCAGGGTTGCCCGGGCCTTCGCTTGCCGCATAGCAGCCAATCACATCGCCGCTCGCAACGCCGGGAAGGACAGCGCCCTTCTGAGCGTCACTTCCTGCGACCATCAGGCCTTCGGCAAAGAAGTAGACGGTGCTGGCGAACGGAACCGGCGCCAGGGCGCGGCCCATCTCTTCGGCGAGCACGCAAAGCTCTAGAGCGCCCAGCCCAAGGCCGCCATGCTCCTCGGGAATGGCGGTGCCGAGCCAACCCATTTCCTTGACCTTTTGCCAGACACCTTCGTGATGACTTTTTGCGTCATCGTTCAAGACCTCGCGGACATGTTGCGTCGTGCATTCCCCATCTAGGAATTTTCGCGCTTCATTCCCGAGGAATTTTTGATCATCGGAGAAGTCAAAATTCATGGCCAGCCGGCCTCCCTGTCTGTTTCTATGGGGATGACAATAGCGCGGTTGACGTACGCGGAAACCCGTGACGCCACGGTAGGCAATCGCTGCGAAAAATGCAGACCTTTGCCTTGTCCGGATTGCAAGCACTGGTCGGATGTCTAAATGGAATGGATCCGGAGCAGAAAGGCCCTCAGATGCGCACCGAAACCCCCGTTCAGATCAAGCTGGCTGATTACACCCCTTATCCGTTCGCGATCGACCAGGTTGAGATGGTTTTCGATCTTGAACCCAGTGCCACCAAAGTCCGCACCGTAATGCAGGTTCGCCGCCTCACCGCAGGAGATCTGGTTCTCAACGGCGTTCGGGTCAATCTTGAGTGGATCAAACTCAACGGCGACGTGCTCGCCGAGGGCAATTACACACTCGCTGACGAAACTCTGACGCTTTTGGATGCCCCAGATGCGTTTACCCTGGAAACGCTGGTAACGATCGATCCATCGGCCAACACGGCTTTGTCGGGCCTGTACATTTCAGGGGAGCGTTTCTGCACCCAATGCGAGAGCACCGGCTTTCGCCGCATCACCTATTGGCCCGACCGCCCGGATGTCATGAGCCGGTTCAAGGTCCGCATAGAAGCTGACAAAGGCACATACCCGGTCCTGCTTTCAAACGGCACGCCTGGGGAGAACGGCGATCTTGGCGAGGCCCGCCATTTTGCAGAATGGGACGATCCACACCCAAAGCCGTCATACCTGTTCGCGCTATGCGCCGGTGATTATGACATTTATCGCGACACGTTCACGACGATGAACGGAGCCCATGTGGATCTGGCAGTGCATGTCGACAAAGGCGATGGCGAGCGCGCCGCCTGGGCGATGGAAAGCCTCAAAGCGTCCATGGTCTGGGACGAAAAAGTCTTCGCCCGCGAGTACGATCTCGGCGTTTTCAACATTGTTGCTGTCCGCGATTTCAATTTCGGAGCGATGGAAAACAAAGGCCTGAATATCTTCAATTCCGCCTATGTTCTCGCCGATGAAGCGACTGCGACAGATGCGGATTTCGAAGCAATTGAGAGCATTGTTGGCCACGAATATTTTCACAACTGGACCGGCAACCGGATTACCTGCCGCGACTGGTTCCAACTCTGCCTGAAGGAAGGCCTCACGGTTTTTCGGGACCAGGAATTCAGCGCCGACATGCGCTCTCGCCCGGTGCAACGGATCAAGGATGTCATTCGGCTTCGCGCGCGCCAATTCGCGGAAGATGCGGGACCGCTCGCGCACCAGGTTCGCCCGGATAATTATGGCAGCATCGAAAATCTCTACACCGCAACAGTCTATGAGAAGGGTGCGGAGATTATCCGCATGCTCAAGACGCTGATCGGTGACGAAGCTTTCGCGCAAGGTATGCAGATCTATTTCGATCGCCACGATGGCGAAGCGACAACAATTGAACATTTCTATGCTTGTTTTGAACAGGCGAGCGGCGAGGATCTCACCAGCTTCCGGCGTTGGTACAGCCAGCCCGGCACACCGACGATCACGGCCTCCGAGATCTGGGACGAAGACACGGGCACGCTGACGGTGATGTTGGCGCAATCCAACCCCAAAACACCGGGTAATGATGCGCCCAAGCCGCTTCCGATGCCAATCCGCGCCGCAGCATTTACGCCGAGTGGGGCGAAAATAGAGGACCTGACGCTAATCCTGGATAGCGAAGACCTCGTCTGGCGCATCTCAGGCCAAAGCGAGCGTCCGCGCGTCTCATTGAATAGAGGCTTCTCGGCCCCGATCCGCCTCGATCACCAGATCAGCGATGAGGACGTCCTGGCACTCGCAAAAGTCGATGATGACCCGTTCAATCAGTGGAATGCTCTGCAAGCCTTGGCGCGCAAGGACATTCTGGCGATCGCCTATGCCCAGAAAGGGGAACCGGACGCAGCCGTCATTTCCGCTATCGCGTCTGCTGTGAGAGCGAAGCAAGACGATCCTGCCTTCGCCGCCCTGCTGACCCGCTTGCCGGATGTCGGCGAACTGTTCCTCGAGCATGTGCCTGCAGATGCGGGCGCCTTGAGCGATGCGCGCAAAGCCGTGCAGCGCGCACTTGCGGTGGAGCTCTCTGCAGACGCTGTCGCTGTGCTCGAAAGCGAGTCGCCATCGCCTTTCAAACCGGACGCGGAGCAGTCCGGTACGCGCGCGCTCCGTAGCGCCATGCTGACCCTGCTCAGCGCTTTAGGTGACAACCAGGACGAAGCACTCAAGCAAATCTTCGACGCTGCCCCGAACATGACGGAGAGTTTGTCGGCCTTGCGCGCACTCGCTGTCGCGGGAGGACCGGGTAAAGCAGCCGCCCTCGCGGCGTTTGAAGAGAAATGGTCGAGCAATCCCCTCGTCATGGACAAATGGTTCGCCGTACAAACCAGCACCGGGACGGTTGCGGATATTGAACGGTTGCTCCAGCACAAGGATTACGATCTCAGCAATCCGAACCGCGTTCGGTCTGTCGCCGGGGTCTTTGCTATGCAGAACCTACCAGCATTTCATACCGCCGATGGCTCTGGGTATCGCGTCGTGTCGAAGATCATCGCTGAGGCGGATAAAACAAACCCGGCCCTCGCGGCGCGCCTCCTCACCGCATTCGACCAATGGAAATCGCTCGAACCGCGGGCACGAGGCGAGGCGGAGAAAGCGCTTAAAGCTCTGCAGGCAATGGATCTTTCCAAAGACGCCGCCGATATTATTACCCGCACCCTTGGCTAACGCCGCAAATCTTAACAGAATCACCGCTGTGGTTAACTGTTCCTGAACTTTCGGACACGAAAGCTGATGGATGTGGAAGTGCGTCCGTTGGGGGCGTACCCGGAAAGGTGCGGGCTGTGGCACGTCAACAGACGCGATCTGGCAAGGCCAAGCCGGTTCGGCGTGCGTCGTCACGACCGTCGCTCAGCCTGACGAAAGCGCTCGGACTGATCATCCTGATCGAGGGCGTGGCGCTGGGATTGAAAGCCTATGATGACCGCGCGCGCGATTTAACTGCCCAGCAAGTCCAGACCCATCGCGAGGCCCTGGCCATTTCAGAGAATATTGGCGGCAAGATCTACGCCGTGGAACAAGCCATGCGCCTTGGCTATCAGGCAGGCTGGTCCCCTGCCCAAACCGCCAGGGTCCAGTCGGGTCTGGATACGGTCGTAACGCTGACCGATGCCCTGACTGCAAATGCCGGATCGCGACTGCGCGACGCAGGTGAAACCGGGTCAGCTCTTCTGGCAAGCTCTCGAACGGCAGGCCTGACAAGCACCGGCGACATTGTCATTGCCTTCGCTCCAGAGTCGGGCGGTTCGCGTCTCGGCATTGTTCCGTCCGAGTCCTGGCTTCCCGTTGCTCAGGGCGCGCGCCAAATCAGCCTCCAACCGTCCAAATTGAACGGCGCGAAGTTTGGCTCTTCGCAGCACATTGCCGCCTGCTCGCCGGTTGCGCGCGGAGATATGGCAGTCTGTGTGGAGACGGCCTATCCATTCATGACCCGGGCAACGCTGACGGGGCTTGCGATTTACGCACTCCTGTTGCTGGGCCCAGCACTTGCGATCCTGGGGCTGTTTCGCTTGCTTGAGCAACGCCGAACAGAATCGGAAGCCTATGAAGGGGAAGCGACCCGCGCGGGCCGCATCCTGAAAACCGTCCTGCAACAAGCTAAAGCCGGATTCTGGTCGTGGAACTTCAAAACCCACCGATTCACATTCAGCGAGGAAGCCGGTCAGCTACTCGGCGAGCCGGGCGAGATCGAACTATCCGCCAAAGAGATACTTCGGTTCGTGCACGAAGATCACCGCGATACGATGGAGCAATCCCTTTCGACCCTTCACGAGAGAGGGTTTATTTCTCAAGTCTTTGCCAGCGTTGATAAGACCACCTGGTTCGACATGCGCGCCAAACCTGATGAGCAAAGCGGTCAGCTGAACGGCGTGCTGCGGGACGTCACGGAAATGAAGCACGCGATCGCTCGAACCAAGCAGGCAGAAAACCGGCTCCGTGGTGCCCTGGAGAGTTTTTCCGGGCCGTTCGCGCTCTGGGATGCCCGCAAACGTTTGATCTATTGGAACCGAGCCTTCCTCAAAGTGTTTGGGCTGGAACCAACCGTCCGCAATGGGATGGGTTATGACACCGTCATGCTGGCGCAAGCGGCAAACATTCTGGAGCGTCGACCCAATTCTCCGGATGAACGGGCAGAGATCGTGAAAATCAAGAACGGCCAATGGTTCAAGATCGTTGAGCGAACCACCAAGTCTGGCGGAATGATCACAATGGGACTCGATGTCTCCAGCGATGTCCGCAATGAAGTGGAGCTGACCAAACAGCAGGGTCGGCTTCGCAAGCTGGTCGCCGAACTCGAGCGCTCTGAGTCAACAGCCGCCGACCTCGCCAAAAGCCTGAAATCAGAGAAACAACGCGCTGAGCGATCGGCCAATTCAAAGAGCGCTTTCCTCGCGAATATGAGTCACGAGCTGCGAACGCCGCTCAATGCAATCAACGGCTTTTCCGAGATCCTGGTGGACGAAATGTACGGTCCTCTCGGCGATGAGCGCTACAAAGGCTACGCGCAGGACATCCTCGATTCAGGCAAGCACTTGCTTGATATGATCACCGACATTCTCGACATGGCAAAAATCGAAGCCGGCAAGATGACGGTTGATCTGCACCCGATCGATATCGTCGATCCCGTCGATGCCGCAGTTCGCATGATCCGTCGCCGGGCCGAAGAGAAAGAAGTAGATCTGAAACTGGTCGCGAATTCCGGCTTGCCACTCGTCGAAGCGGACCATCGCGCGATCCGCCAAATGATCTTGAACCTTGTCTCCAACGCCATCAAATTCACCGATCAAGGCGGCGAGATTCGTGTGACTGTCGATCAAAAGGGCACCGATTTACGCGTTGCCGTTCGCGACAATGGCATCGGAATTCCCGCCGACGCGTTGCCCCGACTAGGCGAACCGTTCGAACAGGTCAGTGATACGCGCGACCGCAATTTCGATGGCACTGGATTGGGACTCGCTTTGACCAAATCATTCGCGGAAATGCATGGCGGACGCCTGATCATTGCCAGCGAAGAAGGCCGCGGGACACAAGTTAGCTTTTTCCTGCCTATCCCGAAGCATCACATGGATGCGAAAAGCTCGGTCGCCTAATCCTCTGCAGGCATAGATGCGACAGCGAACTGCGCTGCCTGCGCGGCACAAGCGGACGCCGCCTCGCGAAGCGCGATCGCTCTATCCCGATTGGACCCGCTCGCCGCCGTGCTCGAACTCGAAATTTCGGTTAGCGCCACAAGTTGGCGCCCCCGTGTGCTTACGAGGCTAAGCGTCATGACGCAGTGCGCAGTATCGCCTCTTAAGTTGAGCGTCTTTAGCTGACTGCCAAGCTCATAACTGGCGCTGACACCCAGTTCAGGCAGGATGGCGTTTCCGCGATCACCGACTTTGAAACTGTCTATCATTGCGAGCTGAATTTGACGTGTCGCGCTGCCCGACCATTCTACATTTGGCACGAGGCGCAAACCACCATTCGGTCCTTCGCTGACCATGCCCTGTCCGGCAATCAAACGAGACGCTTCTGGTTCCCGCACAAGAAGGTGGTCCGAAAGGCCCTCAAATTTCTGGGTCGCCTCGACGCGATAGAGGGCGTCAGGCGTTTCCGGTTCCGGTAGGACGGAAAGGCATCCGGCGAGCACAGGCATGAGCGCCGCAACAGCGATGAGTGACAGTTTCATTATCGACGATCCTCATATGGCAGGGGGTTGCCGACAACGAAGCCTTGCGGATTTTGCTCGATTTCGCGTGTCAGTCGGTCCAGGCGAGTAATAAGCACGCGAAGCTCCTGAGCGGCCAGACTGGTCTGTTGAACTGTATCGGACGCGCCGCCCTCAACGAGCGCCGTCGCCGCGTCAATCGCTTTCCGGCTGGCCTCGAGCGTCAAGCTTGCATCACCGGTCGCAGAATTGAGCTCGGCCACCAGTGCTTTCAATTCAGCGTTCAGGCTGACCAGTTCTCCGTCAACAGACGAGGCAACTGAAGTGATGTCATTCGACGCTTTGCTTAGATTGTCTCCAGCGCGCTCAAGCGATGCGAGGGTCGCAAGACTCTGTCCGAGCAAGGCCTTGTCATCCTCAGACAGCGCCGCGGTAATATCGCGAACATTGTGCAGTATTTCCGAGAGAGCCTCGATATTCTCTTCGGTCATCAGGCCGCTCAGTTGCTCCATGGTCACGCCGGCTTGCGCCATCACTTGTGCGCCGCCATCGAACAAAGCCGCCAAAGGCGTTTCTCCGGCTTGAATGACAGGGACCTCTGCATAGGGCGCAGGCAATAAAGGTCCCGCTTGTTCGCTTCCTGCATTGATTTGAACAAAGGTCACGCCGGTAATGCCGGCAAAATCAATAATCGCGGTGCTGTCGGATTTGACCGGGGTTGAGCGGTCTACGCGTAAACGCGCGCGCACGAGTGACGCATCCCGACGATCGATGCGCACGCTTTCTACTTCGCCAACCTTGATCCCAATATAGCGAACCGAAGCGCCCTCTTCGAGCGTCACAGGGCCTGGGAAGACGACATCATATTGCGCATAGTCGCGATTGAACTGGGACGAGCCGAGCCACAGCGAGAACCCGATTACGGCCGCAGCCGCCATCAGCACAAATGCACCAATCAGAGCGTAGTTCGCACGTGTTTCCATCATCCGGCTCCCATAATCGCGCCGCGACCTCTTGGCCCCCCGAAATAGTCCTGAATCCAGGGGTGAGGCTCTCTTCTCAATTCATCCATCGTGCCAATTGCGAGGACTTTTTTCTCCCCCAGCACGGCGATCCGGTCACAGGTCACAGCCAGCGTGTCGACGTCGTGCGTGACCAGAAAAACCGTCAATCCCAATGACTTCTGCAGATCGCGGATCAATTGATCAAATCCTACCGCCGTGATCGGGTCAAGTCCGGCAGTAGGCTCATCCAGGAACAATAATGGGGGATCCAGCGCCAAAGCACGGGCCAGAGCAGCGCGTTTGCGCATACCGCCCGACAGATCAGATGGGTATTTCCGGCCTGCCCAGGTCTCCAGTCCCGACATCCGAATCTTTTGATCTGCGAGCTGTTTCATCAAAGGTAGCGCGAGATTTGTATGTTCCTTCATCGGCACCATGACGTTTTCGCGCACGGTCAGGTTGGAAAAAAGTGCCCCATCCTGAAACATAATCCCCCACAAGCGCTGCAGGGCCGTAATGTCCTCTGATTGGAGGTGAATAACGTCCTGGCCGAAGACGTGCACCTCACCGGCACTTGGCTCTTTCAGGCCAGTAATCGCGCGCAGCAGTACAGATTTTCCGCACCCCGAAGGTCCGATGACCCCCATTACCTCGCCGCGCTGAACGTCGAGATCGAGGTTCTCGTGCACCACATGCGTGCCGTAAGCCGTTTTCAGGCCGCGCACCTTGATGGCAACATCCGCACTCATATGCCCATCTCCTGATAGAAGAGCGCGAAGCAGGCATCGATAACGATAATCGCGAACAGAGCCTGGACGACAGACTTGGTCGTATGATGCCCTAGCGACTGTACGCTGCCGCCAACTTCCAGTCCTTGGCGGCATCCAATCAGGGCGATGGCCAGCCCGAAGACAGGGGCTTTCGACATACCGATCCAGAACTGATCAATCGGAACATTTTCCTGCAGACGGTTGAAGAACACGGTCGGGTTGATGTCGAGGATAAGCCACCCAACAGACATGCCTCCTGCGATGGCTGTCAGCATCCCGATGAATGTGAGTACGGGAACCATCACCATCATCGCGAGCACGCGCGGCGCGACGATGACTTGCATTGGATTTAGTCCCAGCGTCTGCATCGCATCGATTTCCTGGCGCATCTTCATTGCACCGATCTGTGCGGTAAAAGCAGAATTCGTCCGGCCCGCGATGATGATCGCGACCAGCACTCCGCCAAGCTCCCGGAGCACGCCAAAGCCAACCAGTTCGACAACAAAAATCGTCGCGCCGAATTGGGCAAGCGTCGTCGCGCCGATAAAGGCCACGACCATTCCGACAAAAAACGACAGGAACGCGATGATCGGCACAGCGTCGAGGCCCGCCTCCTCCATCACGGCCACGAGCGCTGTCCAGCGCATCTTTGCCGGACGCCAGACAATCGTGGACAGCGCGACCAAGGTTGCCCCCAGGAAGGAAAGCGACTCCAGGGCTTCTTGCCACATGTGCTCTGCGTTGCGGCCGGTTCGCTCCAGCAAGTCCACGAACCCATGACCTTCTTCGATGATGGGTGGCGCGGTTTCTTCCTGAGTGGCCAGAGTTCGCGCCTGCGCCAGCAAGGATTGCACTTCTGAAGTTGCGCCCTTCAGCGCCGGCTCACCGCCGAGTTCCCTGAGCGTTCGGTCAATCAGATAGGCGCCCGCAGTGTCCAGGCCCTCCACTTCAGCAACGTCGACTTCCGCTAGTCCCGCCTCCACAGAAAAGGGCTTTTCCCGCAGTTCCCGGTCAACATCGGCCAAGGCGGAGACGACCCAATTCCCGCGCAGCACCAGCCGCGGGGCAGCGCCGTCGACATAGTCAAATGTCGGGGCCGTCAGAAGGTCACTTGGTTTCGACACTATTTACCTTAACCCCTCAGCGTTTAAGACGGCCTCCAATGCGTCATTGAAATTTTACCAATCCAGCAAAGACTTCAGACATGCGCCAAATAACCATCACGCCTGTGTCTTCGCCGCTAAAAGCAGCGTTTGCAATCTCGCGGGGCTCGAAATCGTCAGCAGAGACGGTGCTCGTGGAGATCACGCAGGACGGTCAGACCGGACGCGGAGAGTGCGTTCCCTATGCGCGCTACCAGGAAAGCCGGGTGAGCGTTGTGGCGCAATTATCTGGTCTCGAGCGCGAAATTGAGGAAGGCCTCACGCGTCAGGACTTGCAGCGGCGACTACCGGCTGGGGCGGCAAAATGCGCTGTCGATTGCGCGCTCTGGGACCTCGAATCCAAGCTGACCGGCACGCCCGTGTGGGAGCTGGCCGGGTTGCCCGAGCCAAAACCGCTGCCGACCACGATGACAATCAGCCTGGATGAGCCGGATGTCATGGCCAATGCTGCCAAGGCGACCCATGCCAAGATCCTCAAGGTGAAACTGGGTGGACCGGACGATCTTTCCCGGATTGAAGCGGTGCGACGGGCACGCCCCGATGCGAAACTGGTCCTGGATGGCAATGAGGGCCTCGATCCGGAGGATTTTCCGCAACTTGCGGCAATAGCGGCCGATCTGGGAGTCGTCTTAATCGAACAACCCTTCCCAGCTGGGCAGGACGGCGCCCTGACGCGTCGCCCAGGCTTTGTTGCAATCTGCGCCGATGAGAGCGTCCACACGCGCGGCGACCTTCAGGGCCTCGCCAAGAAATACGACGCGGTCAATATCAAGCTCGACAAGGCGGGCGGCCTCACCGAGGCGATGCGGATGATGAAGGAAGCCAAAAGGTGCGGTCTCGGCACAATGGTGGGATGCATGGTCGCTGGCTCTATCAGCATGGCGCCTGCTTTGTTGCTCGGCCAGACCGCTGACCTGATTGATCTCGATGGTCCGCTTTGGCTGGCTCAGGACGTCCCACATAAGCTTCGATACCATGATGGGATCGTTTCTCCGCCGAGCCGGGACCTTTGGGGTTAAGACACCGAGGCAAATGAGCGGACACACAGCAAATCTGCCGCTTTGAATCTGTCGCACTTTCATTCTACGGTCACAGTTTACACGGCTCGCGAAAACGCGTTGGCTTTTGATCCGATCGAAGGAATGCTCATCCATGTCTGCTCACACTCAGAATCGCCGCGAATTCATGACAGTCGCCGCAACAGCGTTTTCGGCGCTGATTGCCAGTGGGTGCGTCACGCGCGGCGCAGCGCCGAGCGCCACGAACACCCCATTCGCTGGATATGGTCCACTGCAAGCCGACCCCGAAGGGCTACTGGACCTACCTGACGGCTTTTCTTATCGCGTACTGTCCAGCCTTGGGGACGTCATGTCCGATGGCGGCACGGTTCCCGACAAGGCCGACGGTATGGGGTGCCTCGATCTCGGCAATGGTGAGCTTGCCCTGGTGCGAAACCATGAGCTCGTTCCAAGTGATGCCGCGGGCGGTCCGATCGCACATGGTTTTGGGACCCATAACGGGAATATCGTGCCTGGCGGAACCACCAACATCGTGCTCGACGCCAATACGCTGGAAGTGAAGCGCGAGTTTCGCTCGCTCGGCGGGACAATCCGCAACTGTTCAGGCGGCGTCACACCCTGGGGATCATGGCTGACCTGTGAAGAAGCACCAACCGGCCCGGGACAACGCTACGGCGAAGGGCTCGCCGTCAATCACGGCTGGGTCTTCGAAGTGCCAGGAAACGCCGACGGACTGGTAAAAGCCGAGCCGCTGCGCGCCATGGGCCGGTTCAATCACGAAGCCGCCTCCGTCGATCCCGAAACCGGCTATGTCTACATGACCGAAGATCGCAATGAGGGCGTCCTTTATCGTTTCTTGCCGAAAACGCCTGGAAAGCTCGCCGATGGTGGGAAATTGCAAGCCATGGTCATCGACGGCATTGCTGACACGCGCAACTGGGAGGGCGCTTCGGTATCTGTCGGCCAATCCCTCCCCGTTCGCTGGATCGACCTCGATGACGTCGAAGCGCCGAATGATGATTTACGCGTGCGCGCTGCAGCCCAAGGCGCGGCCTTGTTCGCGCGCGGCGAAGGCATTCATATGGGCCAGGATGATCTGTATTTCTGTTGCACCAATGGCGGCGCGAAACAGCTCGGACAAATCTTCCGCCTCGTGCCCGGACGCGGTCAGGGACCAGACCAGGTAGAGCTTTTCTTCGAAAGCGAAAGCACTGAACAGTTCAACTATGGCGACAATCTTTGCGTCGCGCCAAGCGGTCACCTGATCGTCTGTGAAGACCAATATACGGATGTGGTCGACAACCACCTGCGCGGTATCACACCGGCTGGGCAGCCCTATGATCTCGGCCGTCTGCGGCTGCAAACCGAGCTCGCTGGGGCTTGTTTCTCACCAGATGGCAAATGGATGTTCGTCAACGCCTACGCGCCGACCCGAACGCTGGCGATCACGGGCCCCTGGTCGACTTAGCGTCAAACAGAAATCGGACGACACCCGCCTTCGCTGGTATCGCCCGACATTTTGGAATTCCGCGAGATATCGTAGCTACTCAGACACCTCGAACCCGCATTGATTTTGTTCCATGCCGAGCTGCTTGGTGATGCGTTTTGCGTTTTGCTTATAGGCTTCGGCCACGGATCCGCTCGCCACATTCTTGTCGCGCAGCGGGCTGACATCTTCGCATAGGTGGAAGACCCGCGGAGAGTCATGCTTCGCGCCATCCGGCGGGGCGATCCAGTAAACCGTATCACGGCCGTTCGGATTATCCGCATCCCGCGTCGCCTCAGCCACAGCCTCCGCATCTCGTGCAATCTCTTCAGCTTGTTCCGCAACTTCCGGTGAACACGCCGTCGTCGGCTCGCCAGCATTGATCTGGCGGGCGCACTCATTCATGTCCTCGGTATATTGCTCAACCGAAGGCGGATTGTAACTGACCCCGAACAAGACGGCGATTACGGCCAGGACCGCACCCACGCCGCCAGCAATCTGCTTGTTTTTCGGATCCATATCCTTGTCCATCAGGATCAAGGCCAGCAGCGGCAAGAAGGCAATCATCGTGATGATCGCGCCAAGCTGGTTCTGGAAGAAGAACTTGAAACCGTCTTCCTTGCTCGCCGGATCATGCTTGTTGGCATTCTTCCACATTAGGTTGCCGGCAATGGCGAAAACCGCAATGGCGACGAGTAGACCGATTAGAATTGGCAGGCCGCCGCTATCGAACCGGCCTTGCAGCAGCATAACGACGCCGGCAATCTCAGCGCCGATCGCAATGACCCAGGCGATCGCTGCGAATAAGCGCAACCGTCCCGCCTTGGACTTTTGATCCTGCGTTGCTTTCCAGGCCTGTGTGACGTCCTGATCTGCCGCTGGTGCCGACGCCTCAGGCGTTTCTGGCGTCTGTGTAGGTTCATCTGACATGGTTCAATTCCCTCGTTGGCAGCAACAAAGGGTCGTCCGGAAGGGCGATCGCCCGCCAGCCCCGACCCCCGCAGCTGGTTGAACACCAGATTCCTATTTCCGGATTCGATAGAAAATACGAGGGATGAGGTGCAGTAGCGTCACCAAAGCAACAGTCTATTCGTCTGCATCTGGGAAGTCTGGCGGGCTCGGCATGCGTGCAATCGCGGTAGCCATCAAGTGCATCCAGACTTTGGCGTTTAGATCCTTTGCCTCATCATCTTCGCGCGCTTCCAGCGATTTTTGCAAGGCGATCAGATCGCGTGCGAGCGCATCGCGCTCCACCGTCAGATCTGAGATTTTCAGGCTCGGGCTTTCTTCGATAGTCACCGTTTTTCCGCCAAGCGCCAGCAGGCCGCGGAGCCCGGCGATTTCATTGACTAGTCGGTCGGCGGCATTGTCCCAGGCTTCGCCAGCCATGACTGACATCAGACCGCTCATCGCAGCATGTCCGCCGGAATAGTCGCCCTCCAGTTTCGGGGCGACCTCGGTGACGAGTTTGCGACCTATTCGATCGAGGATCATTCCAATGTTACTCATGCGCCTGCTCCATATTTAGGGCCAAGCCGCATGGCCAGCATCAACTCATGCGCGGAATGTGTGAACCAACCAGACCAGGCCAGGATCGGATCATCATTGTCCCCTTTGGCGAAGGCTTTCTCAGACGTCACCCAGATGCCGAGCGCTTTGACGTGGGCAAACAGTGACCACCACTCGAAGGCCACCGGATCGAACGTACACCCAGAGGCCTTCTGCCAGACGGCGATCGCTTCAGGCCACGGCAGCAAGCCAGCGGCACGCTCCTCGTCATTGCCGCACCAAAGGAGATCCGTCGCCCATGCGAGATCTTCATACGGATCACCAATATGCGCCATCTCCCAATCCAGAATGGCGGTCATCGTCCCCTCGCCATCCTGCAGGTAATTGCCGGTACGATAATCCCCGTGCACGATCGACAGACGCTGTGCAGGGGGCGGCGGATTGCGCTCCAAATGGCGGATCGCGGCTTCTGCGACCGGTTGCGGCGCGAGCGCATTCTCACGGATTTCATTCGCCCAATAGGCAAGCTCTCGCCGCCAGCACTGATCTGCAGCAGGTGTTTCCGTCTCCGCAGCGAGGGCTGATCCTTCCACTGGCAGCGCGGCGATTGACCCCAGGTGGCGAAAGAACTGTTCTCCGATTGCCGCGCGGTGCGGCTCGACCGTATCGATCCGGAACGGGTTCAGCGGTTCACCGCTTTCGATTCGGCCCATCACAAAGAACGGTGCGCCTAGGGCAGACGGGTCAGTCTCAAGAAACAAAGCTTCCGGTACCGGCAGATCGCGTTGGCCGTAGGCGCTCTGGATCGCGGCAAACTCAACCCGCCGCTCGGTATCGATCAGACTATCCGGCGGATCTCGGCGCAAAATAAGGCCTTTAACCTTGGGGCCCGTCGCGTCTTCAAAAGCCAGATCAATTGAATAGGTCTGGCGGCTCGCACCGCCGTGAATACGATGGATACTGTCCACTCGGGCATTGCGCGCGCCCGGAAGATGCGCCTCAGCATAAGCAGCGAACTTTTCTGCGAGATCCGTCTCAAGCATCCAGAACGTCCTTCCACCCGCTTGGCGCATGCGGCCCGAGGGCAAGTTGTTCTAGGATGCCAATGCCTTCGCTGCTCTGTCCGCCTGGGCCTTTATGCGTGGCCTTCACAATCGCCTGAATGTGCAAATTGTCGGGTTGCTGCCATGGCAGATTATCAGGTGTCATGTCTTCGCGTGTGACGCTCAGGTCGCCGCGATACGTTCCGTGAGCCATGCTCGGATGCCCGTAACCAATTCCCTTCATCATGAATGTCGAGATTGGTTCGTAGGTGACCTCATGTGCGCGCCCCTCGCCATCTTCTACGTGCAAAGTGGCACTCGCTGCCCGCCGCGTTCTCTCACGCCAGGTAACATCCATTTTTGGTCGGTTCAGATGCAGCAAGCCATCATTGTCGGCGCCGTCCATAGCTAGCACGGAACGGGTGTTCCAGGCCCCGCCTGCGCCATCTTCATTGACGTGGAAATAGAGCGACAGGTTCGGAAAATTGATCGGTGCCCAAAGCCAATAAAACTGAGGCAGTTGCTGAGGCAGAACCGGCTGTTCATCCCGCTGGCCGATCGGGCGCACGCCCCAGCTGCGGTCGCGCGTGCCCATAAAGTCCTTTACTTCCACCTGCTCACCATCGACGCTGAGCGAGCCTTGCCAATGCCCATTCTGCGTCATCCGCGTGCAGTCGATCAGCATGCGCGGTCCCTGCCGATAGGTGAAACGCGGCTCTTCAATTGGGAAGTGACGACCGGTAAATTCAACATCAAGCGCGATGCCTTCGGTTTCTTCGAGACGCAATCTGATGCGCTTCAAAGGTTCTTCCACCGAGACGCTCAATGGTCCAACCCTTGTGTCCATTCGCTCCATTCCAAGTAAGCGCGAGACGTGGATCGATTTCTGGACACCATCTTTGAGAATGGAGACCGCTCCGTCCATGACATTCAGATGCGGATAGACGCCAAACGCCGCGGCGAAGAAGACCGACCCGTCGGCTGAGTAGCCGTTGAAAAAGAATCGATCGTAGAAATTGCGATCAGAACCTGAGAACGCAACTGGTTCGGGCGTCTGGTGAATTGGGTATTCGTCACCTTTGGTGAGCATGGCCTGGCCTCCCGTGGCGTGATCTCTTTTCGGATCAGCGTGCATCTGTAGGTTGGCCTTCAAGCTTATTGGGCGTCAATGCCTGCCGGAGGGAAAACATGGCCAGCAAGGTAACCGCCGCCGAGGTCAACGCGTTCTACGATTCCGTATTCCAGGGCCGTGGGGAGCAAGAGCGCGTGCTTGAGGTTCGAGAGAATTATGCGCGCGTGCGCCAGCCGGTCGACAAAGGAAACATTCGTCCGGGCGGCTATATTAATGGCCCGACGCAAATGGCGATTGCCGATAGCGCCGCCTATATCGCCGTCTTCACTCGAATTGGAATCACGCCCATGGCGCTGACCAGCAATCTCAACATCAACTTCATGCGTCCGTGCATCGGAGAGGCTGTTGTAGCCGAGGCGCAGGTGTTGAAACTCGGCAAAACGCTTGCGGTGATCAGCGTCGATATCCGGGCCGAAGGCAGCGACAAGCTCTCCAGCCATGCGGTTGTGAATTATTCGATTCCCGCTGAGGCCGCGTCGTGATTACCCCACTGTCCGCCCTTGCCGGCTTTATCGCCGTCGCGCTGGGCGCGTTCGGAGCCCACGCTCTGGACAGCGGCTTTGATGAGAAACAAATCGGCTGGTGGCAGACGGCGACGCTCTACTTGCTCGTCCACGCTGCCCTCGCCACCGCCATCTCCGCTGCCAATGTAGAGCGATACGGTACCGCTGCGGCGGTGCTCGTGGTTGGGGCGCTGCTATTCGCTGGAACCCTTTATGCGATGGCGCTTGGCGCACCGCGCTGGTTCGGGGCCATCACGCCAATCGGTGGATTGGCGATGCTCGCAGGCTGGGCTTTGATCGGCTGGGCTGCGCTAAAAGCCTGACCTCGCGAAACCCTTTTCTTGCGCGTTATGCGGGCGTATCACGACGCCAAGTCTAGTCATTCAAGGAGCGCTCCGATGAGCTTGTTCGATCTTTCCGGAAAATCTGCGATCATTACGGGATCATCCCGCGGCATCGGTAAAGCCATTGCCGAACAGTTTGCCGCCGCCGGCGCCAAGGTAACGATCAGCTCTCGCAAGCCCGGCCCGTGCCAGGAAGTCGCTGGCGCGCTGAACGACCAGTATGGCGACGGAACCGCAATTGCGATCCCTGCCAACATTTCGGAAAAAGACCAGCTTCAGGCCATGGTCGATGCGACCAATGAGGCTTTCGGCAAAGTCGACATTCTCGTCTGCAACGCGGCGTCCAACCCGTATTATGGTCCGATGGAGGGCATTTCCGATGAAGCCTTCGAGAAGATCTTGTCGAATAATATCATCTCAAATCACTGGCTGGTTCAGATGTGCGCCCCGCAAATGCGCGAGCGCAAAGACGGTTCCATCATCATTGTCAGCTCCATTGGCGGCCTGCGCGCCTCGCCCGTGATCGGCGCTTATAACATCTCCAAGGCAGCCGATTTCCAGCTGGTCCGAAATCTCGCAGCCGAATACGGCCCGGACAATGTTCGCGTGAACGCAATTGCGCCCGGCCTGATCAAGACCGACTTCGCGCGCGCGCTCTGGGAGAACCCGGACACCCTAAAAAGGGCTACATCGACCACACCGCTTCGCCGCATCGGTGAGCCCGTCGAGATCGCTGGTGCCGCGGTCTATATGGCGTCTGATGCGGGCAGCTTCATGACCGGTCAGATGATGGTCGTCGATGGCGGGCAAACGGTTGTCTAACATGCCCAAGATGATTGTCCCCGAAGCTCTCAAAGAGCGCACAGAGCAGATGCAGTTTGCGCCGGCCGTGCGCGCGGGTGACATGGTGTTCTGCTCCGGCGTCATCGCAGCGCTGCAAGAAGGCGAAGCCGCTTCAGAAGAGGCTTATTTCCGCGCCGCCGATGAAGCCTTCGCCGAGATCGACATGATCCTGAAAGAAGCTGGCGGCAGCATGGCTGATGTCGTCGACATTACCGGCTATCATATCGATTTTGAAAACCACATGGCACCGATGTTTCGAGCCAAGGCGAAGTGGATGCCTGGGCCGTTCTTTTCTTGCTATACATTGATCGGCATCTCGTCCCTGTTCAATCCTCTCGGTTTCGTCGAGTTGAAAGTGCGGGCCTACATTCCCGCATGACCCGCACTGAACTCTCGACGCAGCAGCAAGGCTTCTTCGATCGCTTGCGCTCAAATGAGTGGGAAAAGCCAGCTGGCATACGCAATCTCGGCATCCGCCCGGAGGATTGGCTCAAGGATGTAAGATACGGCTATGTTCGCTATGAATGGCCCAACGAAGGTGATCGCGACATTTCCGACGGCCGCGTCTTTGGCGGCTGGGTCGCGGGCTTCAGCGATCACATCGTCTCCATGTGCATGGCTTCCGCGCTCGAGGATGGTGAGTGGTTCACGACAACCGAGTTGCAGACCCGCCTGTTCCGGGCTGTCCCGCATGGACTGATCACCATCGAAGGAAGATTGGTATCTCGGGGCCGCACGACGGGCTTCATTGAGGCCGATTGGCGCGACGAGAAAGGCCGTCACCTGGTGCGCGTCAGCGCCGCGAAAGCCATCCGCACGCGGGCTGATTTGAGGATGACATAGGCAGACCTAAGCCTGAACCATCCGCATCAGTGCATCCACCGTCATGTCTCTCATCTCTTCCACGGACTTGAGGTCAACGCGCGCGAGATTGATCGGCAGCGCGATCGCGCCGTGGACGCCAGACCAGAGCACTTGTGCCAGATCCGCTGGCTCGCCCGCTACGATCTGACCGCTCGCCTGCCCGTCCCGCAACGCCTGCGCCAGTAGGGTCGGAAAGGCAAAATCGCTGAGGTCCTGCTTGTCCGGAACGCCCAGGGATTCTGGCCTGACGAACAGCAATACGCTGCGATAGATTTCGTGTTGTTCAACGCCAAACAGTAGGTAGGATGTGAGCAGCGCCTGGAGGCGCAAGACTGGATCTGCATGCTCAGCCGCGACATCGCGAAACACTTGTTCCTGCCGCGCCACACGGCCTTCCCATAGGGATTGCCCGAGGCCGGCCAGGTCGCCGAAATAGGAATAAATAGTTCCGACAGAAACGCCTGCCTTTTTCGCTACGGCCCGAGCGGAGATGGCAGCGAGGCCTTCTTCACGATAGAGGTCGGCAGCCGCGCGCTGGATCGAGCGCCGAACTTCCGCGCGTTGTTCCGGTGTCGCCTTGGGTCGTGCCATACAGCCGTTTAGGCGGCTTTGGCGACCTGACGCAAGTTCATTTCAGCCTGCAACGCTGACAGCGGTTCGTCCAACCGTTCTTCCCATTTCCCAAAATTGATATTCGCCGAGTTGCGCCCGTAATACCAACCATCAACGAAGGCATCCATGCTCGGAACCACGCCTTTGGGAGCAACGAAAGCTGTGTGCCCCATCGTCACCGCCAATCGGATCGCGTGATACGGACTGCGCATTTGCGATAGATAATAAGACGCCAGCGCGAGCTCTCCCGGGATTGTTGCGCCGTATCCGGTGAGCACGTGCATGAAGTCGTGCAACTGCGTGCCGCGGACCGACATATAGGCCATTTCCTCGGGCATGTGCCTGAGTTTTCCTTCTGCCATGAGCTGTTTCTGGAAAGCTCTGTAATCCCGACCGAAATTTTCCATCAGATTATTTTCAACAACAAAATCGCGGTAAGCTGCGCCGAGCGTGCCGGGCGCGTAGTCCTTCAGGTCTTCAACCACCATCGGCTCCGCGATATAGCGCTCTTTGATAAATGCGTCGGCGCCCGGGATCGCGTGGAACTCTTCCATATAGGCGTCGATGGCCTCTGGCGTAGCGACATCCCACCAATCATTGATCAGAAAATAAACCCCGTAATCGAGGGGGCGATCAATCGCTTTCATGAACTTTTCTGCGAAATTCCGGTCCACAATGGGCGGCTTGTCAGTGATAGGTCCTGGCACTCTCATCTCCTCAGTTTCACGAAACATAGCACAACTTACCATTTATGTGAACGTGTTCATTTAATTGATTGACCACATCACGCCTATCCCACCTCCGAAATCCGTAATTCTCGACCGAGCTTTGTGCCCTTGACTCACCGTACTGTTTTTTTATTATCACCGTTATGCCAAAAATAGTCGACCACGAAGAACGCCGCCGTGCCATCGCTTCCGCCGCCGTTGATGCCATAGCCGCAAACGGTCTCACAGGCGTGAAGCTGACAGATATTGCCCGCATGGCAGGCGTCACCACTGGCTCCATCGCCCACTATTTTTCAGACAAGGACGCCGTACTCGCTGCCGCTTTGGAAGAAGTGTGCACGCGCTTGTTCATTGAGATTGGTCAGCCAGATAATCCGCCCAGTGTCGCGGAGATCGCAACCACGCTCCCGACCAGCGAAGAAAAACGCAAGGAGTGGAAAGTCTGGCTCGCCTATTGGGGCCGCGCTCCGCATTCGCCCGCGCTGTCTCAAATCCACAGACAGTATTACGCAGAGATCGAAACGGCTGTCGCTGAGGATATGGAGGGCATTCATCCAGATCCCCATCTCGCTGCTGCGGCGATCATTGCCGCGGTCGACGGCATCGGGACGCGCGCCACGCTGGAACCGGAACTCTGGCCCGAAGAGCGGCAAGTCGCTCTGCTGGATCAACTCATCTCGCCGATCATTCAATCGTTCACGTCGCAAACCCCCAACTCTTAAAGAGGTCGATCATGCCATTGAAATATTTACCCGCAAGCGCCGCTCCCGAAGCTCTCGCCGACGCGCTGAAGACGGATGGCGCGTGTATTGTGGAAGGCCTTTTATCCTCGCAAGACCTCACCAGGATGAAACAGGAATGCATGCCCTTCATCGACGCGACCGATATGGGCCGCGATGATTTTACCGGGCGAAAGACGACGCGCACGGGCGCCCTTGTCGCGCGGTCCGCAGCGTGCCGCGACGCGGTGATGAACCCCGCCATCGTGAACGGCGCCAAGACCTTCCTCGCGCCCTACTGCGAGACGATCCAGCTTCACCTGACCCAGTTCATCCGGATCAAACCCGGACAAGAGGTCCAACCGCTTCACCGCGATCGACTGGCGTGGGGCGGTTACTTGCTGCCGACGCTTGAGCCTCAATTCAACACGATCTGGGCGATCACGGATTTCACCAAGGAAAACGGCGCGACCAACGTCATTCCAGGCTCAAACACATGGGATCCGGAGCGCAAGCCGAGCCGAGACGAAGTTGAGTATGCCGAGATGGAAGCCGGGTCTGCGTTGGTCTATTCTGGGTCGGTTGTTCATAGCGGCGGAGCGAACGTGTCGGACGCTGATCGGATCGGCCTCAACATCACGTACGCACTTGGATGGCTGCGCCAGGAAGAGAATCAGTACCTGTCCTGCCCGCCGGAAATTGCCAAGGATTTCGACCCCGAGCTCCAAGCCATGTTGGGATACGCAATGGGGTCTTACGCGCTCGGTTACTTCACGCCACCGCTGCCACCTGGCCAGGGACCAGAAGTGGTTCCGCCTGACTTCCTGTTCAACGGCAAGGTCGCATCGTGGGGCGATGAAATGTACGAGAAAGTTTCTGCTCGCGCACAGGATGGCGCCGTCTAAGCGCGCTTATCCTTGGGCGATCCGAGGCTGATATGTGACGTGATGGAGCGCACTTGCGGCAACACGCCCAGAATATCCGCGTGGAACGCCTTGTAGGCCGGAAGGTCCTCCACTTCCACGCGTAGCAGATACTCGACCGCCCCGGTAATGTTGTGGCACTCCCGCACCTGCGGGGCGGCTTCCATCGCTCGTTCAAACGCTCTGGCATCCTTGGACAAGTGCGCATCAAGGCCCACCATGACGAAGACAATCAGGCCCGTGCCCAGCCTCGCGCGATCAAGAACAGCGCGATAGCCGGTAATCCATCCGTTTCGCTCCAGCTCCTGAACTCGGCGCAAGCAAGCAGATGGAGACAAACCGACTCGCGCGGCGAGGTCGGTATTGCTCATCCGCCCGTCGCCCTCAAGTTCATGCAATATATTGCGATTAATGCTGTCTAATTCCGCCATTTATTGCTTTTGAAGCTCCCTCATCACGCAGTTTCGTGAGAAATTGTGCAGGAAACCACGTATTATTGCAACATAATTTGGGAGTGCAATAATGCTGAACCTGTCTGACTATGACATGTCCGCGGACCGCGGATTCCTCTGCCGCCACAATGCTGATGACGTTGTATTGGGTGGCGATCTAGCTGTGATTCGAGACGTCGCCATGTCTCTTCCTCAACTCTTGCCCACGGGCCGTGTGCGCGACCTGCTGGTCGAGCGGTTGCCGCTCTTACACCTGCCTCTCGACGACATGAGCGATGCCGAGGCGCGGATGTGCATGGTCCACTACTCGTTCATGGTTCAGGCTTTTGTCTGGGGAGAACCCAAGGCTCCGACAGTGCTGCCGAAAAACCTCGCTGTGCCAATGGTGGCGCTCGCTGATCATCTCGGTCAGCAACCGCTGCTACCGTATTCCGGCTATGTGCTCGACAATTGGGGGCTGGTGGACGCGGCCCGGCCGATTGATCTGGATAATGTGTACATGATCCAGAACTTCCTGAACGGACAGGATGAGAACTGGTTCGTGCTGATCCATGTCGCGATTGAAGCCGCCGCGGGACGTGCCCTGGCAAACTTTGGCCCAATCATCGAGGCCAGCGCCGCTGACGATGTCGGCACCACCCGCCGCCTGCTCGAAGAGGTGGGTGAGACCTGGCACAAGATCAACTCCATCTTTGACCGGATGCCGGAACGCTGTGACCCGTATGTCTATTTCGAGCGCGTCCGTCCCTACATTCACGGCTGGCGCGATAATCCTGCCTTGCCAAACGGGATCATTTACGAGGGCGTTGAGCGCTTTGGAACGGAGGCCCAGGCCTTCCGTGGACAAACCGGGTCGCAATCCTCGATTGTCCCCGCGATGGACGCCCTGCTTGGCGTCGGGCACGCAGCTGATCCGTTGCGCGAATATCTCGATCAGTTGCACATTTATCGCCCGCCCGCTCACCGCCGTTTCATCGACGACACGCGCGCGTCGAGCCAGTTGCGTACCTTTGTTGAAAAAGCGAGGGATCGCGGCCTGACCGAGGCGTACAACACGATCATCCAGGCCATTGCGGATTTCCGCACCCGGCACCTGGAATACGCTGCGAGCTATATCAACAAGCAGCAACGCGCCGCTTCTGGCAATGACACGGAAGTTGGCACCGGCGGCACACCGTTCATGCGGTACTTGAAGAAGCACCGCGACGAGACATCCGCCCGCCTGATATCAAACGCCGCCAACGCGGCTTGACCTCAGACTCCAACAAAAAAAAGCCCCGCGCATTGCGGGGCTTTTCTTATGTCTGGAGGTCAGCGACTTAGGCGCTCTGACGGTTCTCGTCATCGACTTCTTCGAAGTCAGCGTCGACGACATCATCGCCGTCGGCAGCCGCGTCCGATGCAGCATCCGCGTTGGCCGCGTCAGCTTGCTGTGCGCCATAGATCGCTTCGCCGAGCTTCATGGCTGCCGTCATCAGAGCTTGATGCTTTTCCTGAATGTCAGCGGCGTCGTCGCCTTCCGCAGCGGTTTTCAGCGCGGCAGCAGCGTCTTCGATCTCTTTCTTCACATCTTCGCCGACTTTGTCGCCATGCTCTTCGAGCTGCTTCTCAGTCTGATGTGCGAGGCTTTCAGCATTGTTCTTCGCTTCAACCAGATCGCGGCGCTTCTTGTCTTCTTCTGCGTTGGCTTCAGCGTCTTTCATCATCGCATCGATATCGGCATCGTTGAGACCGCCATCGGCCTGGATGGTGATTTGCTGTTCTTTGCCGGTCGCCTTGTCCTTTGCGCCAACCGAGACAATGCCGTTTGCGTCGATGTCAAACGTCACTTCGATTTGCGGAACGCCGCGCGGGGCTGGTGGAATATCTTCGAGGTTGAACTGGCCGAGGATCTTGTTGTCCGCTGCCATTTCACGCTCACCCTGGAAGACCCGGATGGTCACCGCAGGTTGATTGTCTTCCGCCGTGGAGAAGGTTTGAGACTTCTTGGTCGGGATCGTCGTGTTACGGTCAATCAGACGCGTGAACACACCGCCAAGCGTTTCAATGCCGAGCGAAAGTGGCGTCACGTCGAGTAGAACAACGTCTTTCACGTCGCCTTGCAGCACGCCGCCCTGGATCGCTGCACCAAGCGCTACGACTTCATCCGGGTTGACGCCTTTGTGAGGCTCTTTGCCGAAGAAGCCTTTCACGGCTTCCTGGACAGCTGGCATACGGGTCATACCGCCAACCAGAACGACATCGTCAATGTCCGATGGATTCTTGCCAGCATCCGCCAGCGCCTTCTTACACGGATCAATGGTCCGCTTGATCAGGTCGCCGACCAGGCTTTCCAGCTTGGCACGCGTCAGCTTGATGTTGAGGTGCTTCGGCCCGGTCGCATCGGCCGTGATGAAAGGCAGGTTCACTTCGTAGGAAGAAGCAGACGACAGCTCTTTCTTGGCTTTCTCAGCTTCCTCTTTGAGGCGCTGAAGCGCGAGCTTGTCGGTTTTCAGGTCAATGCCCTGCTCTTTCTTGAACTCGTCAGCGAGGAAATCGACAATGCGAAGATCGAAGTCTTCACCGCCGAGGAAGGTGTCACCATTGGTCGACAGAACTTCAAATACGCCATCGCCAATCTCGAGCAGAGATACGTCAAACGTTCCGCCGCCAAGGTCGTAAACCGCGATGATTTTGTTTTCTTCTTTGTCGAGGCCATAGGCCAGCGCTGCTGCGGTCGGCTCGTTGATGATCCGGAGAACTTCCAGACCGGCAATCTTGCCCGCGTCTTTCGTCGCCTGGCGCTGCGCATCGTTAAAGTAAGCCGGGACGGTGATCACGGCTTGAGTGA
Source organism: Henriciella sp. (assembly GCA_017642885.1). Taxonomy (GTDB): domain Bacteria; phylum Pseudomonadota; class Alphaproteobacteria; order Caulobacterales; family Hyphomonadaceae; genus Henriciella. The sequence continues at coordinate 32,802 of JAEPOM010000011.1, forward strand.
CTTCGCTGCCGAGATAGGCTTCAGCGGTTTCTTTCATCTTGGTCAGAATGAACGCGGAAACTTCTTGAGGCGCGTAATCTTTGTCGCGGCCTTTGACCCAGGCATCGCCATTCGGGCCTTTGACGATTTCAAACGGGCTGAGCTTTTTGTCTTTTTGCGCGGTCGGGTCGTCAAACGTACGACCGATCAGGCGCTTGATCGCGTAGAAAGTGAAGTCGGGGTTCGTCACAGCCTGACGGCGCGCCGGCATCCCGATCAGTCGCTCACCGCCTTCGGTAAACGCCACAACAGACGGCGTGGTCCGTGCGCCTTCTGAGTTTTCGATAACTTTGGCGTCTCCGCCATCCATGACAGCGACGCAGCTATTGGTCGTGCCGAGGTCGATTCCAATAATCTTACCCATAATATTTCTCTCCTAAGCCACCGCTTCTCGCCAAATTCGGCCTGCTATGCAGCACCAGCAATCTGCGGCTCTATACACAAAGATTCCGAGAGGTGAAGACGGTGTTTCAGTCCGGTCACTTCTTGGTTCATCACGCATGTGGGAAACGTCGGGACATCTTCAAGGGGGAGAATGGCATTGAGACTGGCGAAGAATTCATTGGTCAATCAGTTGGTTTTTGCGTTACATTTGTCACAAATCACCTGGAGGACTTCGTATGCGCCGTTTAGCACTCGTCTCATTTCTCGCCTTCGCCGCCTGTTCTCCGCCCGAATATGCGGATCCGGATGTCGTCGAAACTAAGGTCATCACAGAGGAAGCTGGAGCAGAAGCAACCCTGCCAACCGAAACCTCTACCCTGCCCGAGCTGACGCAAGTCTGGGTGACTTCTGGGTTCGAAGCCCCCGAAGGCGTCGCAGTAGATGGCAATGTGCTCTACATCTCGAACGTGGCTGGCGAAGGCGATGCGAAGGATGGTGAAGGCTGGATCAGCCGCGTGTCCATGGACGGCACGGTCCTGGAAGAAAAATGGGTCGAAGGCCTGAACGCGCCAAAAGGACTCGGCATCAGAGACGGCAAACTATTCGTATCGGACTATGACGCTTATCACGTCATCGACATCGCGCGCGGCGAGATTGAAAATACATATCCCGTGGAGGGCGCCGGATTCCTCAACGACATCGCTGTTTGGCAAAATGGTGTCTATCTGAGTGATTCGGGCTCGGCGCGGATCTTCCAGATTGACGTAAACGGCTACAAGGAGTGGCTCGCTGATGAGCGTCTTGGCGGCGTCAATGGATTGTGGCCCGACGGTGATCGTCTTCTGATCGCAACCATGAGCTCCGGCAGCCTGCTCGAAACGCGCGGCGCACGCGACCTAACAGAACTCGCCACCGGAATGGATAATGCGGACGGCATCGCGGTGCTGGATGATGGCAGCTATCTGGTTTCCAGCTGGCCCGGCCAGATCTGGCACGTCTCAAGCGATGGAGATGCAACAGAGCTCCACAACACGGTGGATGACACGATCTATCAGAACGACCTCACCCGCGTTGGCGACTTGATCATTGTCCCAAACTGGCAACCAGGAACCGTCACGGCCTGGCGGCTGGGCGACTAGTTGGTTCGAACAACACCGTTCGGGCCGTCAAGTAGGCCCAAATCCCAGCACACATTGCCGGTATTCCGCCAATCAGCCACGCAAAGGGCAATCCGATCAGAGTATAGCCGCCCAAGTAGCCAAGCTGCTGAGCGAAATCAAAACCCTGATCTGCATCTTCATAAGGAAGCCAAACAAGAAAGAACCAGACACCAACGACGAACGCATAGAGGGGTATTGTCAGCACGGTCCATCCCGAAGTGAACTCTTGTAGCTTAAAGTGCGTCGTTTCAGTCTCACGCAAACGCAACATCAAAATCGCTGCGCCGAGACTACAGGGCCAGATTGTAAAAAAGCCGACAACACCGAACGGCGTCAACCGGTCTTCGATGACGAAAATCAATATCCAGGACAATGGATTGAGCGGCCCAATTAGCAGCCAAGCGAGAAGCTTTCGCTCGCCATAGCGTCGTTTCGGTCTGAGCTTGCCCGGGGCGAATGTCGGATTGATCGGTGGACTTTGCATGACGGTCTCCAGCGCTTCGTAAGAAAGCTGGAACGACTAAGTAGAGTTCCCGATATGACAGGCTGCCGCGCGACAGTTTGGCTTAGTTCGCCTGACCTGCGCTCACCGCAACCATAGCAGCGCGGAGCGTCCGGTCCCCAATTCGCCAGCCGGCCTGGAACAGGCTCGCAATGGTGCCGTTCGGATGCTCCGACGGAATGTTCGCGACCGCCTGGTGCAGGTTCGGATCAAACGCAGCGCCCGGCTCTACTTCAATCGCAGTTACGCCGTGCCGGGTTAGAACCGTATGCAGTTCCTTCTGGGTCATCTCGATCCCGCCCAGCAGGCCTTTACCGCCTTCGGTGAGCGCTTCACGCTCGTCTTCCGGAAGAGCTTCCAGTGCCCGCGCCAAATTGTCGGAGACGCTTAGAAGATCGCGCGCAAACTTTTCAATCGCATAGGTCCGCGCATCAGATTTTTCGCGCTCAGCGCGTTTGCGGAGATTTTCCATCTCTGCCAGCGCACGTAGCATCTGATCGCGCATTTCCTGCTTCTCGATTTCGAGTGCCAGGAATTGTTGCTCCATTGTCAGCGGTTCGGCTTCATCGCTCTCGGCCTCAGGTTCGGCATCAGCCTCATCGTCGGGGCTCGCAGCCTTGGCCGCTTTGAGGATCTCGTCCGCCGCAGCTTTCAGATCCGCTTTGCTCGCGTCGGGTCCGAGATCCGGGTTCTCAGGGGCATCGTCTTTGACTGTTTCGTCACTCATCTCTTGTCACTCATTCCTGATGGCGCTTTCCCAGCACCTCTCCAACCATACGTGCGGTATAGTCAACCATTGGAATCACCCGGGCATAGTTCAACCGCGTTGGCCCGATCACTCCCAAGGCGCCAATAACCTGACGTTCGGCGTTCATATAGGGAGCTACGATCACGCTTGAACCCGATAACGGAAAAAGACTGTTTTCTGATCCGATAAACAAGCGCACGCCGTCCGCATCGCGGGTCGAATCGAGAACCTCGAGCAAGCCTTGCTGGCGTTCCAGCGCATCGAAGAGCTGTCGCACGCGCTCCATATCTTCAGCTGCAGCGGCGTTTTCGAGCAGGTTGGCGCGTCCTTGAATAATCAAACGTCGTTCTTCCCCTGGCGCCGCGCCGCTCCAAAGGGCAAGTCCGCGCTCAACCAGATCTGCCGCCGCCGTATCCAGCTGCGCCTTTCGCGCAGCGATTTCGGCGCGCACATCCGAGGCCGCCTCACGCAGCGTGCGACCTTTCAGGCGTGCGGCGAGGTAATTACCTGCCTCCATTAGAACAGTCTGCGGCAAGCCTGCTGGAATTTTGACTAGGCGATTCTCCACATCACCGCGCTCATCGACCAGCACGCACAGGGCCTCCCCGGTCGACAGAGGAACAAACTCGACATGCCGAACGGCGACGTCCTGCGTCGGGGAGGACACAAGCCCGGCGCCCCCAGCAAGACCTGATAAAATCGACGAGGCTTCCTTGAGGACGCCACCCATATTGCGACCAGCGTGCTTGAGACGACCTTCGATCGCGTCCCGGTCGTCTTTTCCGGGGTCTCCCATTTCGAGGAAGCCATCCACGAACAGTCGCAAGCCCGCATGCGTTGGCATACGGCCAGCAGACGCGTGCGGCGCATCCAGCAGACCAAGCTCGGTCAGGTCGGCCATCACATTGCGGATCGATGCGGCAGACAGCTCAATCCCACCTTTGGACAGCGTCCGGGAGCCGACCGGCTCGCCAGTTTCCAGGTAAGATTCAACGATATGCTTGAAAATATCCCGAGAGCGCTCGTTCAACGCCTGCATGATCGATGTATTTGTACTCATACGGATTGAATAGTGCGGCGGAGGGCGAGTTTCAATCGCTCTGGCGCTCTATCGGCTCTCCGGTCAAAGGATGATTGAACCGCGACACGCGTGATCGGTAGAACGCCGCGACACGTTCCATGTCCGCAGCGTAGTCCCCACATGGGACTAGAACCCCATCAAGACCGCCAAATTTGTTTGCGTAATCAATAAAACCGAGCGCGACCGGCACGTCGGCCTCCAGCGCGATATTGTAGAAACCCGTTTTCCAGGCGGTGACATCGGCCCGCGTACCTTCGGGAGCAATAACCAGTGCCATCTCATCAGCGTCCTCAAAGGCAGTGACCACTTGATCGACGAGCCTGGTCGAGCCATCCCGGTCCACTGGCAACAGACCCCACCACCGCATCAGCCACCCAAAAGCCCCCTCGCCGAGGGTTTTCTTCCCCATCCAACGCACGGGAATGCGATAGTAAAAAGCGATCCCGAGCATTTGCGTCAGATCCCAATTGGTCTCATGCGGCGCGGCAATGATGACGATCTTCTTGTCCTTTGGCGCTTCGCCGAGAACTTGCCAGCCCAGTAGTCGATACACACCGTAAAAGAACACGCGCGCGACCTCATACAGGACGCTCCGGGGCGGTCGCCGGGAACGTTCTGCGCGCAATTTCATCTCCGCAACGTCCAACGTCGCATCCTCCCACATTCAGACCAGCCTAGACAGAGCAGGCAAAACCCGCAATTTGCGGCCAACAGTTCAAATGACGAAAGTAGTGCAAATGACAGACTTTGCTCGCCCATCCGGCCGCGCCCCCGATCATCTTCGAGAGATCAGCCTCGAAACCGGCGTCACGCGCTATGCCGAAGGCTCTTGCCTCGCAAAATTCGGGCACACGCATGTCCTCTGCACCGCCAGCTGGACGGACAAGGTGCCGGGTTGGATGCGAGGCTCGGGCTCAGGCTGGGTCACCGGCGAATATGGCATGCTGCCCCGCGCAACCCATACGCGCGGTCGCCGTGAAGCCGCAGCTGGAAAGCAATCCGGTCGAACACAGGAAATCCAGCGCCTGATTGGACGATCACTGCGATCGGTTGTCGACCTGACCGCGCTCGGCGAAAACCAGATCACGATCGATTGCGACGTCATCCAGGCCGATGGTGGAACGCGGACGGCGTCTATTACTGGCGGCTTTGTCGCTCTGGCCATGGCCTGCCGCTATTTGAAGGATGAAGGCGTGATCAAATCCGACCCGATCCTGAAACAGGCCGCAGCCATTTCTGTCGGTGTCTACAAAGACATCCCGGTTCTGGATCTCGACTATCCCGAAGACAGCGCCGGCGAAGCCGACATGAATGTCGTGATGAGCTCTGATGGCGGCTTCATCGAAGTGCAAGGCACCGGCGAAGAACGCCCGATGACGCGCACGGAAGTCGATACCATGATGGCGCTCGCCGAAAAGGGTTGCAACGAGCTGTTCGAAGCGCAGCGCGCGGCGCTCGGCTAGATCATGGAACGGCTCCTCCCTCTCGCCAAAGAGATCGGCGACAAGCTGATCGCACGCGGTGAAACCATTGGCGTCTCTGAGTCCTCGTCGGGCGGCTTGATTTCGGCCGCGCTGCTCGCTGTTCCAGGTGCATCTCGATACTATCGCGGCGGCGGGGTCATCTACGCAGCCAACGCGTTCAGGGGCCTGATGGGCCTCACCCGGGATGATATTGAGGGCATGCGATCCTCAACAGAGCCGTATGCGTGTCTGCTCGCAAACACGATGCGCGGGAAGCTCAGAACCAGTTGGGGGCTTTGTGAAACAGGCGCGTCCGGTCCAAGCGGCAATGGCTATGGCGACGCGGCAGGACACACTTGTGTCGCCGTTGCGACGGTTCGTGATGGCGTGCCTTTTGAGATGTCGAGAACTTTGGAAACCGGTCTCAGCGACCGCGAAGAGAATATGTGGTTATTCGCCGAGGAAGCCCTCGAACTGCTCAATTCTGTGCTCGGCTAGCCGCGAAAACAGTCCGCGATATCCGCCAGCCAGGCCCGGACGGCATCGCCTTTTTCACCGGCTTCAGATTTGCCGTGCCGCACCATGATCAAGTCGAGGGATGGCACACAGACAGTGAACTGCCCTTCATAGCCATTCGCGGAGAAGCTGTCCGGCCCGGCAATCCCGAGCCACCAGTGGGCACCGTACCCCATGGGCTCGTCTGGCGGCGTCTTGGTCGGCGTGCGCGCATAGTCGACCCAGCCCTCCGGCAAGAGTCTTGCGCCGTCCCACATACCATCGCGCATGTAGAGCAATCCAAATCGGGCGAAGTCTCGCGCGGTCGCATAGCAGAAGGATGAGCCAATAAAGGTTCCTGCCGCGTCGAACTTTGGCTGCGGAGATCGCATGCCGATCGGCGTGAACAAATTGTCGAACATCCAGCGCTCGAACGCCTCTCCCGACTTGCCAAGCGCACGCTGAGCGCAGCGCGCAACGATATTGCTGGTACCACTGGAATAGTTCCAGACCGTATCTGGCTCATGTGCCAGCGGGAAGTTTGCCGCATGCGCCGCGACATCGTCGGATCCGGCGCCAAACAGCATTTCGATCACGTCCGATACGCCGGAATCGACATAATCCTCAGTGAACTTCAATCCGCTGGACATGCGGAGCAATTGGTCGAGCGTAATATCCCGGCGTGGATCTTCACTCCCCTGCCATTCTGGCGCGTCGGCGCGGGCGTCGGTTTCCAGCTTGCCGTCTCGCACCAAGAGACCAACCAGCGCATGGGTGATGCTCTTCGCTTTTGACCAGGACGGAAAAGTGGTGGTTTGGTCCCCGCCGTCTGCGTAGCGCTCCAGAACAAGGCTTCCCTTGTGAACGGCCAGAAACGCATGGGTTTCGCCCATTTTTTCGAGCGCTTGCTGGCTGAACGCAAAGTCGATTGCTTGCTGCGCACGCGCCCGGTCGAACTCGGTGGACTCAAATGCCTCTGGCCAGGTTTCGGTTGGCCAAGCGAGGTTTTCGGGATGTCTAGGTAGCGGAATGAGCGGCGTAGTCGTCATTTCCGGGCGACGGCTCAGGCCGCTTCGCTTTTCGATTGGCTTTTGCCATCCTCAAAGACGAGAATGTCACCGGGCTGGCAATCGAGCTCGCGGCAGAGCGCTTCCAGGGTTGAAAAGCGAACAGCTTTGGCTTTACCGGTCTTCAAAATCGAGAGATTGGCCAGCGTGACACCGACGCGCTCTGAGAGCTCGGTCAGCGACATTCTTTTTTCCAACAAAACCCGATCAAGGGTCACACGAATAGACATTCAATGGCCCTCCTAAATTGTCATTTTCTCTTCTTCGCGGAGGCGGGTGCCTTCCTTGAAGACCTGCGCCAGGATGAGCAGCACGATAATTGCTCCCCAAACCGCAAGATTGATATTGATGTTCGCAACATAGCCCTCGCCGAGGTCGACGGTTGCGGCCAGCACCAGGACTGAACACATACGGATCACTTCGATCAGGCCGATCGCAATCGCGATACGCGTCAGGCGCGGTGCGTTCTCCGGAACAAATGGATCGCCTGCCGCCAGAGTTGAAAGAATCTGCCTCAGCTTCGAACAAATGTAGGCGATGCCAGGTGCAAACACGACGAGCCCTACCAGCGCAGCGACAAGCCGCCCGGCCGGAACGCCGTCTGCACGCGCCTCAACCAGCGGCAAATCTATCTCGCCGCCGTTCAAACTGCCGAGCAAGCCGATGCTCAAAATGATGAACAGGAAACCGCCCAGGACGATTGCCAGCCAGAAAATCACTGTCACAACAGTTGACAGAAACGCCGCCATTGAATTTTTGCGGGGTTCAGACATGCGTGCGGGTCATCCTTTTGTATTTCGCTACATTTGTCACATAGCACAAAGTCACAAACTTACCGTTAAACGATAAGGTAATTCGTTTAGAAAGCAAGAACGGAGCCACAGCGCATGTCTCGCAAACTTCAACCGGGCAAATTGATCGCAGCGACACACAACAAAGGTAAAGTCGCTGAACTTAAAGATCTTTTTGAGCCACTCGGCTTTGAGGTGGTCTCTGCCGTAGATTTGAATCTCGACGAACCGGAAGAAACAGAACTCACATTTGAGGGAAACGCGTTGATCAAGGCGCGCGCCGCGGCGCAGGCGACTGGTGCGCCCGCCCTTTCAGACGATAGCGGGCTTGAAGTGACGGCTTTGGGCGGCATGCCCGGCGTCCACACCGCTATTTGGGCTGGCGAACCTCGAGACTTCTACGTCGCCATGGAAAAGGTGGAGCGCGAACTCAACGCCATTGAGGCCATCGACCGCAGCGCCAAGTTCGTCTCCTGCCTCGCTGTTGCCTGGCCAGATGGCCACGAAGAGACGTTCCGCGGCGAGATTTGCGGCACTCTAACGTGGCCACCGCGCGGCGAGATGGGGTTTGGCTATGACCCGGTTTTTGTTCCCGAGGGCCATAAAGTGACGTTCGCAGAGCTCGAGCCGCAACAAAAACACAGCATGAGCCACCGCGCGGTCGCCTTCGACAAACTGAAAAAGGCGCTTCTCTGATGCGCGATACGGGACCTGAATTCGGGTTTGGTCTCTATTTTCATTGGCCGTATTGCACTCGAATCTGTCCCTATTGCGATTTCAACGTCTATGCAGCGAAGGATCGTGACACCGAGCCCCTGGTTGCCGCCATGATTGCGGACCTGGAGGCACAGCGGCGCCGATTGCCGGACCATCCCGAGGTGGATTCAGTCTTCTTCGGCGGCGGCACGCCTTCGCTTCTGTCCCCGGCGCAAATGGCCCTGCTACTGCACAAGGTGAACGATGCGTTTGGCATTGCATCCAGCGCAGAAATCACGCTTGAAGCAAATCCCAATGACGTCCTGAGCGCCAATCCAAAATCCTGGGCGGAGGCCGGTATCAACCGGCTGTCTGTCGGCATTCAATCACTCCAAGACGAGGCGCTCAAGTTTCTCGGCCGTGATCATGACAGCACCCAGGCGCGCACGGCGATCGACGCCGCACAATCAGTGTTCGATAATCATTCACTTGATCTCATCTATGCCCGCCCGGGCCAGTTACTGAAGGATTGGGAAGCGGAACTGACCGCCATGCTGGCACTCGGCGCGCCGCATCTCTCCCTCTACGAGCTGACAATCGAGGCCCGCACCGCGTTCGGACATCGCGCGGCTCGCGGCGAGCTTATGCCAATGGGGGACGATGAGCAGGCCGATCTTTATGAGCTCACGCAAGCGGTCTGCGAGGCCGCGGGCTTACCGGCGTATGAAGTGTCCAATCATGCCCGCGCGCCGGAGTTTGAGTCGCGGCACAACCATATTTACTGGGCAAGCGGTGATTGGCTTGGGATTGGCCCGGGCGCTCACGGGCGATTGACCATGAACGGCAACCGGATCGCCACCGAGGCGCCGCGTCGACCTTCCGACTACGAGTTGAACCAGAAGCCCGAAGCTACTCCGCTGTCCCGAACGGACACGGCGCGGGAGTATGTCCCGATGGCGCTGCGGCCGGTAAGTGGCCTCGACCTGGAACGATTTGAACGTGTTGTGGGGGTGCCGCCAGCGCCGGACGTTCTGGAAGACCTCGTTTCGAACGGACTGGCCGGGATCAATGACAACAAGCTTGTACTCACCGTCGCCGGGCGGCTCGTGGCGGATCATATCGCCGCCTTGCTGATCCCTTACGAGTAGCGCGAGAGCGCTTCGTCCAGGATACGCTCCAGATCCTTGACCGTCGTCACCTGCTTCATCGTATGGCAATGCGGACGGTAGCGCGGCAGCTCGCTGTCACCGCTCCCCCATAGGCTCTCGCCCTCTGGTGTGAGCCAGATCACGCGCTTCACACGCGCGGCCGCTTCGCGGAACAAATCAACGCGTGGATCGCCATAATTGGACCGGCCGTCCCCGAGGATGATCAGAGTTGTCCGCCGATCGAGCGCGTCCCAATGGTTCATGCGCATGTCTGAAAGTGACTGCCCATAATCGGTGGAGCTCATACCGATATCATTGATGATCTTGTCCATCGCGTGCACAAAATCATCCGTCTCCAGCGTGTCGCCGACATTTTCGAGACGGCCTGAAAAGGCAAAGGACTCAATGTCCGGCACCACTTCATTGAGGCTATAGAGCAGCATCAGGAAGAACCTGACGACCCGTGCGACGGATCCAGAAACGTCACATACAGCGACAATCTTCGCCCGGTCACGCTTGGTCTGTTTCCAGGCAATATCGAACGGGACACCGTCAAACCCCGCATTCGCCCGCAGAGTTTTTCGAACATCGAGTTGCCCGCGATTCTTCTTACGACGGCGCCGTGAGTGTTTCGTGGCCAGACGCTTGGCGATTTTTTCAACCAGCGCCTGCATGCGAGCAAGATCTCTGACATCAAGCGCGGTCAGGGCTGTCTCGGCGAGCACATCCTCTCGAAAGGCCAGCGTGGCTCCGGCGCCATAGGTTTCGAACGCTTGCTTGGCGTGCTCGCGGGCGCGAGCGAACATCGCTTTTCGGCCCTCGATCAGGTCTTCCGCATAGGCTTGGCCTTCTTCGGTTCGCTCGCGAAAGGCCTGCATCATCTCGCTTTCGAGGCGGTCGACACCGAGCGATTTCATCATTTGCTGTGCGAAGTAGGACACCTGTGTGGAAAACCGAATGTCCTGAAGACCCGCTTCCTGACCGGCGCGCTCCATCGCCATGGCGATCGCCGTTTCGTCGCCGGATTCCATTAGATCCAGCATATCCCCCGGTCCGTCTTCGGCGTCTTCGGATGCCGCTTGTTCTGGCGCTTCCGATTGCGAATTCGGTGGGATCGCTTGCCGCGAGAAATAGAGATCAAACAACCGATCATGAGCGAGCTTTTCACTCGGCGACTTTGCCAGCACGCATCGCAGCGTGTCTGACAATCGCTGACGATCCGCGTAACCGATGAGTTTCACGGCCTCGGCAGCGTCAATGGCCTCTCCGGTCGACACACGCACATCAGCAGAGCGCAGCGCGCGGATGAAATCGGTGAGAACCTGCTCTGCCATCTACCCGGCAGATGCGGCGCGCGCGAGCGTGCGGACATCTTTGTCGACAGCCTGGATATCACTTTCATGCTTGAGCAGCACGTTGAGAGTTGAGCGCACCATGTCCTCGTCAAGCTCTGTCGCATGCATCAATAGAAGGGTGCGGGCCCAGTCGACCGTTTCGGAAATCGACGGGCGCTTACGAATATCCAGGTCTCGCAATCCCTGAACGAAAGTCACCAGCTGGCTCAGCAAGGCCTCGGAAACATCCGGCACACGAGCCCGAACAATGGCTTGCTCGCGCGCTGCTTCCGGGAAATCGATATGCAAGTGCAGGCAACGCCGTTTCAGAGCATCGCCGAGCTCACGAATATTGTTCGAGGTCAGAATGACGATTGGGGGAACCTGCGCTCGGATGGTTCCGATTTCAGGCACTGTGACCTGATAATCCGAAAGAACTTCAAGCAGATAGGCTTCGAACTCTTCGTCAGACTTGTCGATTTCGTCAATCAAAAGCACCGAGCCTTGGTCCTGCTTCATTGCAGTTAGAAGCGGACGCGGCTCCAGAAAGGTCTCGGAGAAAAACAGGTCTTCAAACGATGTCAGCTTGTCGAACGCTGCATCGAGCGTCGCGGCCCCGTCCATCACCTCGCCGAGTTTTTCCTTCAAAAGCTGCGTGTAGAGCAATTGCTTACCGTACTTCCACTCATACAGGGCTTTGCCCTCATCGAGGCCTTCATAGCATTGCAGGCGATTCAGGCTGACATCGAGAAACCGGGCCATCGATGCCGCAAGATCGGTTTTACCAACGCCAGCAGGTCCTTCAATCAGGATCGGTTTGCGCAAATTGTAGGCGAGATAGATCGCCGTCGAAATCTCCCGCGTGGAGATGTATCCGACCGAGCCGAGCCCGGCTGTGATGGCGTCTATCGAGACGAGTGGTTCATAGCCCGTTTTTGTCATGCGCTCCTCGTACCCGGCTGTTTTCCGCGCCGCAAGAATGACCCTGAGGTAGGTCTACTGCGATCGCTGGTCAAAGACCTAGACGCTGGTTAGGCTGATGATCAGATAAATCGGGAGTTCTTCACATGCGATCCATGCTCGTTGCCGTGCTCGGCGTTTCACTTGCGGCCGCTTGCCAGGCGCAAGACGCGATCGAGACTGATCTCACTGAACGGGACATCGCGTCCGCGACGGCGCCCGATTGGCGAGATGTTGCTCCGGACAATCTGATCCTCATCGAAACTGAACATGGCGACGTTGTGATTGAGCTCAATCCAGATTTCGCGCCGAACCACGCCGCTCAGTTTCGCAATCTGGTTCGCGGCGACGTTTACAATGGCGCGCGGTTTTACCGCGTGATTGACGCGTTCGTTGCCCAAGGCGGTCTGCAGGATGACACTGTCATTGAACAATACCCCACTCTGACAAATGAAAATGATCGTGCGCTTTCGGACGCTGCTTTTGTCCCGCTCGGCAATGCAGACCTGCTCGCGCCCATAGTAGGCCATGTTGATGGTTTTGCCGTTGGGCGAAGTGAAAGCCTGCAAAAGGAATGGCTGCTGCACTGTCCCGGCGCCCTCGCCATGGCGCGAGATAACGACCCGGACAGCGGCAGCACCGAGTTCTACATCGTGCTGGACGCACAGCGCTATCTCGATCGCAATCTGACCGTGTTCGGACGCGTGATTGACGGCATGCAATATGTTCAGAAGCTCAAACGCGGTGTTCGCGCGATTGAAAGCGGCGTCATTCAAGCGCCAGATATCGGAGACGAGATCCTGTCCATGACCGTCGCGGCAGACCTGGCAGACGCCATTCGCCCAAACTATCAGGTGCAAGCAATGCCAAGCCGGACGTTTGAAGACGCAAAAACTGAGAAACGGGTCCGCGACGAAGAGTTCTTCTACCGCAAACCGCCTGAAATCCTGGATATTTGCGGGTTTGAAGTGCCGGTGCAGAAACTGCCGGCGGTCGACTAGCTGGCCAGTCGACCTCGAAGCTCGACCGTAGGAGCGTGTCCTGCAGCGCGAGACATGAGCACATCGGCGATCGTTGCGACGAGCTCAGGTCCGGCAATTGGCTTCTTCAAGGCGCGGTCCGCTCCCAGTGCAAGGCAATCCTGGCGCCGAGCGTCGGATATGTCGGCTGTTAGCGCGACAATTGGCACCTGGGCATTCAATCCGCCGCGGCGGCGCAAACGTTCGATAAAGCTCATCGCGTTTCCATCAGGCAGATGCAGGTCGGTCAGAACGACCTGAAACTCGGACAAGGACGTGTAAGCTTCTGCGGCGTGGATCGTTCCGGCATGGTGGACCGTCCAGCCCGCGCTTTCGAGTGCATTGATGACAACCATGGCTGAGGCTTCGTGGTCTTCGACCAGCAGGACATCGCCGAGTTGGAATTTCCCGCGCTTTGGTTTTGCACGATCGATCCAATTGGGTTCGGTTTTTGCGGCGGCCGAGACGGGCACTGATAGCGAAAACACGCTGCCGCCATGGGGGTTTTCAGCATGGCGGAGCTGTCCGCCGAGCGCATTGGCGAGCGCACGCGATATGCTAAGCCCTAGGCCCCAGCCTTTAACGCCGTCAACATCCGGACCTTTTTCGAACACCCGCATAAACCGCTCACGTTGGTCATCCGACAGGCCGCGTCCGGTGTCTTTTACCATCAGGTTGAGGCGCATATCCCCGTCGACTTCTGGCGTGGTGAGTGTGACGCTCACTTCCCCTTCGCGGGTAAATTTCAAGGCATTGGAGATCAGGTTGTTTGCGATCTGGCGCACGCGTCCAATGTCGGTTTCAACCACGTGCGGCCCTTCCGGGACAAAACCAACACGGAAAGACAGTCCACGACGGGCCGCTTCTGTGGACCACAGTCGGCGCAAATCATCTGCAAGCTCCGACAAGTCGGCGCGATCGCTGTGAACCGTCAGTTTTCCAGCCTCGAGGCTGGCATAGTCCAGCGTATCTGTGAGGATTCTATCCAGAGTCTGACTTGATCGAACAATGGTCTGCGCGATGTCTTTGTTTTGCTCATCCTTCACGCGTGTTGAGAGCATTTCGGAGAGCCCCATTATCGCAGTCAACGGTGTTCTGATTTCATGCGCCAATGTGCCAAGCAGCGGACTGGTCGCGCTTCCGTCAGCTGCAAAGTCCGGCGCTTCTAAGTTAGCCGTCTCGGACAAGATCGGTTGGTACTCCGCCTCAGCGCAGGACGCGATCAGCGCATCTTGTAGCTTTGCCGGGCTGAGGACGCCTTTAAAGCGCTTGTCCTCGACGATGATACAGCCGCGATTGATCAGCTGGTTGATCTGGACGCCGGCCTTTTTGACAAATTCCTGAACCGTCGTGCTGGCCTTCACGATCAAAGCGCGCGCCGTGACTAGGTCGCCGATAGGCAGCCTGAGCATGCTTTCTTCGCCGCTACTTATAGCAAACTCAAAGGCCATGACCCGGCTGATCAAGCCAGCGGGGCGTTTGTCTCGGACAAGAATGAAATAGTCTGCTTCTATGTCGCGTTTGAACAGATCAACGACCTGTGACAGCGGTGCTGACGCCGAAATCGGTCTCGCGGTGTCGACAAAGTCGCCCAGACAAACTGGCATCAACAATCCCCATACTCTACACTAGAGCATGAGAAATTGACCTGAATTCCTTTACGGCTTGCAAACCTGAGAGAAAAAGTCGGCTATTTTATTTCACTGTGATGCTTCACGATCTTGTGAACGAGGCCGTATTTGACCGCTTCTTCTGCGCTCATCCAATGGTCGCGGTCAGTATCTTCAACAATTTTCTTGAGCGGCTGGCCCGTGGCCTCCGCGAAGATTTTGTTCAAGCGTTCCCGCATGCGCACGATTTCACGCACCTGGATTTCCACGTCAGAAGCCTGACCACCGACGCCGCCGCGCGGTTCGTGAAGCAGGAAGCGGGTGTTCGGCAACGCATAGCGGTTCTCTTTTTGCGCCGCCGCGTAAATCAGAGCACCAGCACTCGCGACCCAGCCCGAGCCGAGCACTTTGACCGGTGCCCCAACAAATTTGATCATATCGTGGATCATATCCCCGGACTCAACGTGTCCGCCTGGCGATGAGATCACCAGAAGAATTGGATCCGCGCTGTCTGAGGCCAGCGCCAGTAGCCGCTCACACACCCGGCGGGCGAGCTTGTCATCGACGCCGCCCGTCAACATAATGGTCCGAGCATTGAACAGCGCTTCTTCCAGAAACGCGTTCGGTTCGCTCATCGGGTTGGCGTCATTTTCGTCATCAAGGCGTACCATGATTGCTCCGCAAATTTCCTTGGCAGAGATTTGAGGTGCGTGGGGCCTCGGGTCAAGCAGCGAAATGCCTATTTTGTGTGGGTAACCGTTAACCCGAATATCTCGACGATCTCTTCAGGTTCGGGATCTTCGTCACCCTGTGCGTCTATGAATGCCTTGTTGATCGGTTGAGGCGGGTTTGACGCAAACTCAAAGGTTCCGCCGGATTCCAGGAAACTCGCATAAGATTCGAGCCAGTCCGCGGCGGGCGGGAACTCCGCTGCTGCACTGGCTTTTCCCATCCGCATCATCGTCCCCAGATAGGCTCGTAGCTGAGGTGGCTCCATATTTCCAAGCATCGCGCCCCAGCCTTGGTCCGGATACTCCTTGCCGAGGCTGTGGGCAAAACCGAACAGTTTATCATAGCCGCCTTTATCCTGCTCCGAATAGCGCGCCCCGCGAAACGCGAACATGTTTTCAAAGCTCTCTTCAAACGCGGCTTCCTGATCCTCAGCCTCATAAGCCGCCTGAACCGCGGCATAGTCTGGCAAGGTCAGCCCGAGTTCGAACTCGGTCTTGCTGAAACCGTCAGCATCAAAAACACCACTGAAATCAGCCGGCCCGCCATCCGCATCCCATGTCGAGCGGAATTCAACATCAAACGGAATCTTGTCCAGGCCATGCTCTGGCATCAGGTCGATCGCCTTCTGGATCCCTTCGCGCACCAGATCCATTTCGGCTTGTTCTGTTTCGCCAAGGTCGTCAGAGGCCGATTGATCCATGAAGACTTCAAGCAGAATCTGAACGAAACCGGTTATCTCGCCGGTGTTCAAATTGGCCCCCTGCATTCCGAAGCTGAGATCGCTCGGGATAATCCATTCGAAGCTATCGGCGTGGAAATAGGCGCTCTCGGCGGTAATGATTTCGCGATCATTCAATTGAGCGCGGTAATCGGTCAGATCCCATCGACCGAGGCTGAGCAAATCCCGCTCGTCCATCCCCGGCAGCTCCGAGCGTGCGAGGTAGCCCATAGCCTTGTCCAGCCGCAGGTTGGTCACAGCGGACATTCCATAGCTTTCGGACTGAGCCAGACTGAACCCGGCGGGGAAACCGGACATGGTGACGACTTCTCCGGGTAGAGTCGCGCTGGAATAGGCGCTTGTCTGATTGCCGGTATAGCCCTGCACGAGATAGGTGCCGACATCGAAGCCCTGAATATTGTCTGCGCCGACCAGGCCGATCTCGAAATCTGCGCTCCACTCAGCGCCTGGCTGGCGCATTTTCAGGTTCGCAACGGTTCCCGAGCTGACGCTCTTGTCGATGGCTATTGAGCGGGACACCGCAATCATCTGCTGACCGAAATGAACGAAACTGAGGGCCTCTGGAGGGATCTCCTCATCCAGGCCAGACAGGGCTTCCTGCGAAAGTGGAACTAGTTCCCACGGACGAAGCGAGACGCCGGTCATTACCATGCGTTCGGTATTGCTCTCAAATTCATCGAAAGCGAGTTCCATGCCTTCGGGCAATTCTTCTCCTGCGCCTTCCAGGATCATATCAAACAAGCCGTTGAACGCCTGGGTAACGCCGAAATAGGAGACATTCGTTCCTTCGAGCCGGGTGAAGAGCGCGCCCGATTCCGTCAATCGCTCCCCTGCGAGCCGGGCCTCCAGCAAGTCTGTCTCCAGGCCCCAGATTGTTGCAGTCTCAAACAGCAGGCCGAATTGCGGATCACTGCCAAACCCAAATGCGAGATTTTCGAACTGTGTTGCACCACTGACCGCGTCGAAAGACTGGCTGTCCCAGCTCAGAGACGCATAATCTGGCAGCACGGATACCACACCAGACAGATTAGCTTCGCCGGCATCCTCGACAGTGAGTTTTTCGTCCAGAACGGCCGAGAAGTTCGCTATTACCGCGCTGCTTTCAATCGTCTGACCGACGGGAGTATCAGGCGTTTGCGGCGTGTCTGAGTTTTGCGTACACGCCGTCAGTAACGCAGCGGCCATTGCGCCGCTTAGCCAATGTTTCTTCTTCATTTTGCGATCTCCCGCGCGTTTGATGTCCCCAACGGCCAGAAATTAGTGCACTGATCCCGGCGTTTGCGATTTCGGCTCCGGTCCCGATTCCGGGTCTACGTCCACCGTCTCGGGTTGAGTCGCATCGCTTGCTTCCTGAACAGTTTCAAGCTCAGCTTCTGGCAGTGTTTGTTCAGCCTCTGCAAGCGTATCTGGTTCTTCCGCAACGGCTGCGTCGAAGCTGGCCTCTTCCACGGGCTCTTCAACAGCTTCTGACGACGATTCGACTTCAGAAACTGACTCGGCCACGGTTTCGGGCTCAGCGTCCATCTCCGGCTCTATTACCATTTCTGGCTCAGCCGCGGCGTCCACCTCTTCAGTCTCTTCCATCACTGGAACAGACTTCGGTTTGCGTTTCCAGAACGGCGCATTTCGATCCGCCTTGCGATCATATTGCATCGCATAAAACTCGCTCGCCGTGTAAGTCAGCGGCTGAGGTGTCAGCGTCATACCGAGCGACCGCAAGCGATCAACAACGGCATCGCGCAGATGCAATCCTGGTAACAGATCGGAGCGAAAGTCGTTGGCTTTCATCCAATCGCGCACATGCCAGCTGCGCGTCGAATGCGCGTTCTTGGGGGACGCGCCTTTGTGTTCTTCCCAGAGGTACAACGTCGCAATTGATCCGATGACCGCATCAACCGCGACATTCGCGGCCGCACCGACATCGCCCTGTCCGGAAAGGGCCGCGCGAAGGGTCTTCTTGTGCGCGTCCAATTCATTGTAATTTCCGCGCATCATGGTGAGGCTTTCGCGGTCAGCCTCATTCGGGCGGATCAGCATGCCATCAAGCTGTGGGTGAACGACCGGTACAAGCTGAATTTCGCTTTGGATCGATCCGTCGGCCACACCGGCCAGTTCACGGATCATGCGCATAAGATTCATCCGGAGTTCGTAGCCAACTCCAACCAGAGCGGCCTTCTCCATATCCCGGGCGCGATCGAGCCAGCGCCAGGCTGACCAGGCAAGATAACCGATTGAAGCTGTGAGAACGAATAATCCTGACGTCAGAAACGTCTGGAAGGTGGCGTCGGACATGGTCTACTCCCCTTTGTTTACCTTTTAGCAAAGGTTTCTGGGTTCCGCCACTCGCAATTAATTTAGGTCAGGAAAGTGCGATACGACCCGTTCACCGGCTGCATATCAAACCGCTACCGGCGCCTTGATGTGCGGGTGAGCCGTATAGTCGACCAGCTCAAAGTCTTCATACTCCCAGCCGAACAGGTCCGTCTTGTCCGGGTTCAGGATCATGCGCGGCCCTTCATAGGGTTCGCGGGTCAGCTGCAGGCGTGCTTGTTCGATATGATTCGAGTAAAGATGGGTGTCGCCAAAAGTGTGCACAAATTCGCCGGGCTTCAGACCGGTTGCGCGCGCCATCATCATGGTCAGCAAGGCATAAGACGCAATGTTGAACGGAACGCCGAGGAAGACATCAGCGGAGCGCTGATAGAGCTGGCAATTCAAGCGTCCGTTCATGACGTTGAACTGAAACAGGCAATGACAAGGCGGAAGGGCCATGTCGGGTACGTCTGCCGGGTTCCACGCTGACACCACCATGCGGCGCGAGTTCGGATTGGTCTGGATTTCGTCGAGCACCCACTGGATTTGGTCGATCACCCGTCCATCTGGTGCCGCCCAGCTGCGCCACTGCTTGCCGTAGACTGGACCAAGGTCGCCGTCGTCGTCGGCCCATTCGTCCCAAATCGAAACCTTCCGGTCTTGCAGCCATTTTACATTCGTATCGCCGCGCAGGAACCAGAGCAGCTCAACAATAATAGAACGAAGATGCAGCTTCTTGGTCGTTAGAAGTGGAAACCGATCAGATAGATCGAACCGAAGCTGGCGGCCAAAGACACCAAGCGTACCCGTGCCGGTGCGATCGCCACGCTCCACACCATTGTCGAGAACATCCTGCAGGAGATCGAGATACTGTTGCATGCTTCGCTCATTTCCATGACTCGACGGCCAAGACCAGTGGAATCCGTCAGTTATGGTAAACAAAACCCTGAATCTCTCACCACAATCTTCATCCCTAATCTAACGGCCCATCAAACACGCTCGTGTAGTGAGGATCGTAGGGAACGTTAGGGCGCTTCGGCGTTTAAAGAGATGAGTACAATAAGCAAATTAGGCCGCGACAAAAGCGGTCAGGTCGCAATCCTATTCGCACTGTCGATCATTCCGATCGTCGCAGTCGCTGGATTCGCAATCGATTTTCAACAAACGGTCAAACGGAAAGCCAAAGTTCAGCTGGTAATGGACTCAGCTGTCCTCGCCGCGGCCCGCGTGAAGCAGACGGGTGCCTCCAATGACGAAATCAAGCTGACCGTCCAACAATTCATGGACGCTCAGATCGGCAACCTCGGCGGTCTGGACTGCGATCCGACCACAGTTCTCGTCACCGAAAACTCCGAAGAAATCGATGCCAGCATTCTGTGTGAGCAGACAACCGCATTGATCAAAGTTGTGGGACGCGATGAAATGCCGTTCCGTGTTTCCTCTGCGTCTGAATACGGTATCGACAAAGTGGATGTCGCATTCATGTTCGACGTTTCAGGATCGATGAACAGCTCAAATCGCCTCGTGAATCTCAAAGCTGCGGCGAAAGAAGCGATCGACGTGTTGCTGCCAGCCGGGGCCCCGTCCGAGCTCATTGAGGACACGCGCCTCGCCATGGTGTCCTACAATAGCATGGTCAACGCAGGTGATTTCTTCCCCGAAGTTGCTGGCGTGCCAGCGACCAGAACCTACGAGCACACGATTCAACCCATCTTCACAGAAGACGATCTGACAGAGGGTAGTCTTTTCGATGAGATGCATATCGGCCTCTATGACACCGATACCGGCAATTTAATCTCCGAGATTGGCGATGGCGCCAAAATCAAGATTGAGGACTGGCAAGACGACGATCTGACGATTGCTGTCACACTGAACTCGTCTCACGACCTTTACGGCGACGTCGAAAGCATGCGCATGCAGCTGCGCGGCACAGAATATAAAAACAAAAACGAGAATGGCGAACCTTACGCGCTCTACGGCGGCAGCGGCATTGGCTATGGCGAAGCCTGGGACATGGGTGACTTCACCATTCGCCTTCGTGCCTATTCCGAGAATGACCGCGAAGGGACGAAACTGTTCGACGAGACCATCGCGTTCTCACTGGCCTTGGAAGATGATCTGGTGCCCCAGGAGAAGTCCTACACGCTCACCTCGACCTGCGTATGGGAGCGGGACGGTGCGGACAAGTTTTCCGACGCCAACCCTGTAAGTGGCGGATATCTTTCCCACCGTCAGGCCTGGTTTGTTGAAGATGACGGCTATTCTGGTGGCGGATACTGGGAAGTCGGACACCCGAACCGACCAGACAACAGCACGTATGATGGTGACGAATGTCGTGACCACGATCCGGTCGAATTGACCAATAATCGCACGACGCTCAACAACTATGTCGACTCGCTGACAGCTGGTGGGTGGACCGCGGGTCACCTTGGCGTGGCGTGGACCTGGTATCTCGTCGCAGAAGACTGGAAAACGGTTTTCGATGGCGATGCAGAACCACTCTCTTACTCGGAGCCAGATTCAGCTAAGGCTGTGATCCTGATGACTGATGGTGAGTTCAACGCGGAGATTTTCCCAGGCCAAGGCGACTCGGACGATCAGGCTCGCGATCTGTGCGACAGCATGAAAGCCAAGGACGTGAAAATATACGCGGTGGCGCTGAACGCGCCGACAGCTGGTAAAGCGGTACTTTCATATTGCGCGACCGGGACCGACTATTATTTCGAACCGGAAACCGCGGCTGAGCTGACGGAAGCTTATCAAAAGATCGCGACATCGATCTCTGACCTGCGGATCTCGCGCTAAGCGAACGCCGAAAAGCTGCAAATCAAAAAAGGCCTCTGCGCAAGCGGAGGCCTTTTGTTTATTACTTCATGACCGGCGTTACTCTGCAGCGATCAGGGTTGTCTTGGCCCGAGGAAGTGTGCCGTTCGGCCAGTGCTGCCACAGCTCGGCTTCACGCGCAGCGGCCTTCGCGACTGCGTCTTCCTTGATATG
Organism: Henriciella sp.; assembly: GCA_017642885.1. Classification (GTDB taxonomy): domain Bacteria; phylum Pseudomonadota; class Alphaproteobacteria; order Caulobacterales; family Hyphomonadaceae; genus Henriciella. The sequence goes on from JAEPOM010000011.1 coordinate 54,080, forward strand.
TCCATAGCCGCGAATATCGTCCGGAATTTCGGCGATCGCTACTGCTAGATCGATATTCTTAGCGGAAAGGTCGGGCAGCATTCGCAGCATATTGTCCAGATACTGATCCCGCAGCTTCCGCTCCATCTGACGTTCATCGGTCCAGCCAAAGGGATCGAACCGGGTTCCGCGCAGCCATTTGAACCGTTTCAGGATCTTGAAGCCAGTTTTCATCCAAGGCCCGAACGATTTTTTCTTCAAATGCCCGTCTTCATCTTTCTTGGAGAATATCGGCGGCGCGAGGTGGAAGTTCAGCTTTCCGCCTTTGAAACTCTTGGCGAGATAGGCGTCGAAAGCGCCATCGGTCCACAAGCGAGCGACTTCATACTCGTCTTTGTAAGCCATCAGCTTGAACGCATAGCGCGCCACCGCTTCTGTCAGGCGCTCGCCGAGGCCTGCATCGGTCTCCGCCGCCCGCACCTGGCGGACCACATCGCGGTATTGATCCGCATATTTCTGATTCTGGAATGATACGAGGCGCTGGGAACGCTCTTCGATCAACTCGTCCAAGCTCATCGGCGTGATGTGCCCGCGAGGGTCCTTAGCAGGCTCCAGGCGGCCGGCATCATGGGCAGCAATCCGACCAACATCAAACGCCGCCATATTGTCGTCGGCCTTGACGCCATTCAGTTTGATCGCGCGATAGAGGCCGCGCAAGGACACCGGCACCTGGCCCTTTTGCCAGGCATATCCCGCCATGATCATGTTGGTGTAGATCGCATCATTGAAGTACAAAATGGCTAGGGCCTCGGCATCAAAGGCGGCGAAATCTGCAGCCTGGCGTTTCACCCGCGCGGCGAGCAGATCGCTTTCGAACTTCTTCGATCGATCCCGAATGAACTCACTCGTCGGAGTGACGTCACTATTGGCGTATGCCGCGGTTTTATCGGCATCCATAAGGTTAAGCGCATCGCCGCCCGCTGCCACAACCAGGTCGCAGGCGATGACACAATCAGTACTTGCCGGCGGGACACGGCCCGTCGAAATCATATCCGGCTCACGGGCAAACCGAAGGTGGCTGAGAACCGGGCCGCCCTTCTGTGCAAGACCTGTCATATCGAGGCTAGAAGCGGCGTTGCCATCGACATGCGCGCCCATGGCCAAAATTGCAGCCACAGTCGTTACACCGGTTCCGCCAACGCCGGTAAACAGCACGTTCCAGGTGCGCTCCAGGCTCGGTGTCTCGGGCAGCGGAATGTAAGACGTATCAATCTCGGGGCGCGGCTCATCCTTAGCGGTGAACTCGCCATCAGTGACCGTAATGAAGCTCGGGCAGAAGCCCTTGATGCAAGAAAGGTCCGTATTGCAAGTCGACTGATTGATCCGACGCTTGCGGCCAAGTTCAGTCTCGACCGGCTCAACTGACAGACAGTTCGATTTGATCGAACAATCGCCGCATCCTTCACAAACCGCGGTGTTGATCAGGACCCGTGTCCGGTCTGGGGCGCGCAGGCCGCGTTTTGACCGGCGGCGTTTCTCCGTGGCGCAGATCTGGTCATAGATCAGGACGGAAACTCCAGGCGTCTCACGCAATTGTTTCTGGACCATGTCGAGATCGTCGCGATCATAGATCTTCACCCGTCTCGGCAAGCCTTTGACGTTCGCGTATCGGGTTGGATCTTCGGTCACGATGACGATGGTTTCAACGCCTTCGCCTTTCACCTGCATCGCAATCTGTTGCGGCGTCTGACCTGACTCAACAGTTTGGCCGCCCGTCATCGCGACAGCGTCATTGTAGAGGATTTTGTAGGTAATATTCGCGCCCGACGTGACGGCGGCCCGAATGGCAAGCGATCCCGAGTGCGAGTAGGTCCCGTCACCAAGATTGACGAACATATGGTTCTCATCGGTGGCGAAATGCTGGCCGACCCAGGCGACCCCTTCCCCGCCCATCTGGCTGGTCATGTCGGTGTTTCGATCCGGCATGAAGTTCGCCATATAGTGACAGCCAATGCCTGCCAGCGCGCGGGAACCTTCCGGCACAACCGTAGACGTGTTGTGCGGGCAACCCGAGCAATAGTGCGGCGTGCGCACCGTTGGCGTTGCGTTGGTGCGCGCAGCTTCACCGGCACGACCGACGCGGGCGAAGTAAGCGTCCGCCCTTGCCGTGTCCCAGCCTTTCGGCAGAACGCCTGCAAGCGCAGTTGCAATTTCGGGAACCGGGATCGACCCGATCTGACTGAGAAGAGGTTTGCCGTCCGCGGTGCGCTTGCCTTCCAGCAAAGGTCGCTGCTTTTCCGGTACTGAGTAAAGCGCAGCGCGCAGCTGCTCTTCAATCAGCGGGCGCTTGTGTTCGATCACAAGAACCCGTTCAAGCCCGGAGCAGAAGGCGCGGATGCCTTCCGGCTCTAGCGGCCAGGGCATCGCGACTTTGTAAATGGTTACCCCAAGTCGGCCCGCCTCTTCCGGCGTGAGGCCGAGCGCCTCAAGCGCCTCAAACACATCTCTTGCCGCCTGACCCGTCACGATCAGACCGATGCGCGGCTTGCTGCTTGGGAGGATCACTCGGTCCAACTGATTGGCCCGGACCCAAGCTTGCGCAGCGGGAAGCTTGTATTCGCGCAGACGCCGCTCCTTCTCGAGCGGAGGATCTGACCGGCGCATGTGAACCCCGTCAGACGGGAACTCAAATTCCGGCAAGACAAAATTCATACGATCCAAAGACACATCCACGACGGCGCCGCTATCCATGGTGTCAGCGAGCGCGATCATCGCGCTCCAACCGCCCGTAAACCGGCTCATCGCCCAACCGTGAAGGCCAAAATCAAGGACGTCCTGTATTGATGCCGGATTTAGGACCGGGATCTCGGCATCCTGCATCGCATACTCAGACTGTGATGGCAGGGTCGAAGACTTGCACATGTGGTCATCACCAAGCACGGCCAGCACGCCGCCGAGCGCAGACGTCCCTGCCGCGTTCGCATGTTTGAAGACATCGCCGGTGCGATCCACGCCGGGGGCCTTGCCATACCAAACGCCGAACAGGCCATCGCGGTTGGCGCCGGGAAAGAGACCAAGCTGCTGACTCCCCCAGACGGCAGTAGCACCGAGATCTTCGTTCAGACCTTCCCAGAATTGCACATCATGTTCATCGAGCCATTTCTGCGCGGCACGAAGCTGCTGATCATACCCGCCGAGCGGAGATCCGCGATACCCTGAAATGAACCCCGCAGTATTGTGTCCCGCCTGAAGATCGAGCCGCTTCTGATCAAGCGGTAGGCGCACGAGGGCTTGAATTCCCGTCATGTACGCTTTTCCCTCGACAAGATCATATTTGTCGTCCAGCGTAACTTCACGATGTTCCAAGGCGCACTCTCCAGTGTTGCGTTTAGGTCATATATCCCAACAAATTAACGAAAATACTTGTCTTCTTTGCAAGAATGGAGATAAATTGAGCAATATTATACCCACACACTCGATTTTCGGGGGAAAATTTGTCAGAACCATTAGATACGATTGATGCCAAGATTCTCGATCTGATTCAAAAGGACGCGTCTTTGTCGGTCGCGGATATTGCCGAACGGGTCGGATTGTCTTCGTCCCCCTGCTGGCGGCGCATCAAGCGTATGGAAGAGGCCGGAATCATTCAGGGACGCGTGACCCTACTCGACCGCCAGTCGCTTGGCCTTGGCTTCGAAGTCGTTGCCAATGTTAAGCTCGCTCTGCCGAGCAAAGAGAACCTCGAAGCGTTCGAAAACCTCGTCGGCAAATGGCCGGAAGTGATGGAGTGCATGACGGTGACCGGTGCGGTAGACTATATTATCCGCGTCACCACGACTGACATGTACGCGTATGACAAGTTCCTGCGCGAAAAACTGCTGGGCTCCGCTCTGGTCTCGGACGTTCAGTCTAGGATCATCATCAATGTCGCCAAGCGCACCACCGCTGTGCCCTTGGGCCTTGTCAGCGACTATGTCACTGCAGGGTAGCGTCTGGGCCGTTTTCGCCGGGCTCGTCAGCACGCTTCTCATAGCGTGTGATCCGGCGGCGCGCCCTTCAGAGCAAACCGCTCAGTAATCCTCAACACTAGTCACGTGCCCATCGGACTCAGCGTAGGTTTCAACCGCCCCGCCTGGCCAGGTTTCCAGTCTCGCCCGCATCTTTGGGCTTTGACGATCGCCGCCAAACAGGGCTTCGGACTCGTAGCTCAGCCATGCTAGCGGTGCCTGCTCCGTCGCCCCATCACCGGCCATTCGGATCGTGTCCATAATCGCAGCTATCACCTCGCGCGGCGGATAGATGAGAAAGACTGAGTGATAGATCACTGTGACGCCCGTCTTCGGACGATTTGCCAGTTTGTCCTTCAGCCAGCTCAGCGCATCGGCTTGGTCAACTTTTGTTCCGGCGTCTTGCGCGAGCTGTATGGCAGCGTCGAGACGTTGCAGCCGCTCATCTTGATCCGGCCATGTATAGCATTTCAGGCGCATGGCCTGCCCGGGTTCAGACAGGTCAACCGGCTTCAGATCGCAGGCCTGGCGCGTCGCCACTTCAATCTCCGCATCGACGTGTTCGGGAACAGCAGCGCGCCAGTCAGTGCGAATGGTGACGTCACTCGTTCCGCGGCGTTGCCAGCTTTCCGTCTGATAATTGAAGCGATCCCAGTTCTGATTGAGACCGGCACTGGCGCCAAGCTCAAGCAGGTGTAAGGGCTGCCCAAACCGTGCAGCCAGTTTCAAGAAGCCCGGCAGTAATATGATCGAGCGCCGAGTTTCATTGGTTTGCGGCGGACTCTGAATGAACGCGCGCACGTGCTCCGTGTTCTCTTTGAGCCATAGCCGCGCCACCGGCCAGACACGGTCCAAATCCCAATCCGGCGAGCGCGCTGGATAGACCGCAGCGAGGTCGGGCGATGTTCCGTTTAGCACCGCATGATGTAGCGCTCCGGCAAGACGCAGACCGAGAGCATCTTTGCGCGGATTGCTCGTCCAGTCGCTGCATATCGTGTGAACTGGTCCGCTCTGATCGAAATCAGTGGCAAACCGCCTCAGCAGCTGCGCCGTAAATGGAGAGCCGAGATCTTCGCACCACCGCGCCTGTTCGACGAAGTGGTCTACGATTTTGCTGTCACCGAGCAAGAGAGGCTATGCCCGCTCCACGCACATGGCGATCCCTTCACCGCCACCAATACAAAGTGAAGCTACACCCTTTTTGACGTCACGGTCTTCCATCGCCGCAAGCAGCGTGATCAGAATACGCGCGCCGGATGCCCCGATCGGATGCCCCATGGCACAGGCGCCGCCATTGACGTTCACTTTGTCATGACTGAGGCCAAGCTCTTTCATTGCAATCATTGGGACAACGGCGAACGCTTCGTTGATTTCCCACAGACCGACATCGTCCTTCGTCCAACCGGCTTTTGCGAGGGCTTTCTCCATCGCTGGCACGGGCGCAGTGGTGAAGTTCTCAGGCTCGTGCGCGTGGCTGGAGGATGAAACGATCTTCGCAATCGGCGAAAGCCCGCGCGCCTTCGCGTCGGATTCTTTCATCAGGACGAGGGCGGCCGCGCCGTCCGAAATCGCCGAAGCGTTGGCTGCGGTCACAGTGCCATCCTTGTTGAAGGCGGGGCGCAGGCTTGGAATCTTGTCCGGCCGCGCCGTGCGAGGAAGCTCGTCGACATCCACCGTGGTTTCGCCTTTGCGGCTCTTGATGGTGACGGGCGCAATCTCGCGCTTGAACTTGCCAGACTCAGTCGCGTCTTGAGCGCGTTTCAGCGTTTCCAGCGCGTAAGCATCCTGCTGCTCACGCGTGAACTGGTACTTTTCAGCGATCATATCAGCGAAGACGCCCATGGGGCCGCCGGCATAAGCATCGGTAAGACCATCCAGCGCCATGTGGTCTTTGGCACCCATGTCGCCATACTTGTGGCCTTTGCGAACATCCATGAGATGCGGCGCATTGGTCATGCTTTCCATGCCGCCAACAATGACAATATTCGCATCGCCTGAGGCAATCGATTGGCGTCCCATGACGGCAGCCTGAAGGCCCGAGCCGCACATTTTGTTGATCGTCGTGGCTTCAAGGCCCTTGTCCATACCTGCTTTGAAGCCAGCCTGACGTGCCGGGGCCTGCCCCTGACCTGCGGGCAGACAATTGCCCATGATGATTTCGTCAGCCTCGTCCGCACCGAGTTTCGCCTCTGCGACAGCCGCCTTCACCGCAATTGCGCCAAGCTCGTTCGCAGACATTGCGGAAAGATCTCCAAGCAATCCCCCCATTGGCGTGCGCGCCATTCCGACGATGACAACTGGATCTGTATCAGACATGGGAAAACTCCTTCAGGATAAGTTTTGCATCTATTGTGCACCTGCGAACAAATGGAGCCGAATAGGCCCCTGCGTCAAGTCACCTCTTGGTCGTAAACGCAAATACGACCGCTAGCGCACGCGTTGCGGCGCGGTTGCATCAAGCGTCACAGCGCGGTCCATAATGTCGATCAGTTCGTCATTCACCTGTTCGACCGAATAGACTTTCACATGCCGCAACGACTTTCCGGTACCTTCAATTCGTTCGAGATAATCATCCGCCAGCGCGGCCCCTTGCCAAAGCTGCAAGTTGCAACGGTCTGTCTGTCCCATAACGGAAAACACGCGCTCATTGCCGCTCCAGCAGGGAAACCCCCAGGCCAGTTTTACCGTGAGATGCGGCCAGTGTTTTTTGATCGCATCCTCCAGCGCAATAGCAATCGCGCCCTGATGCGGTTCCAAATTGTCTAAATACGCGCGCACCGTTTTCGGCTTCGGCATCGTTTCACTCACCCATCGTTTTGTGCCCGAAACAAGCCATAACCCAGTGTGCGCCGCACAAACCATAGGAAGACGAGTTTTTTTTCAAACAAAAAGGGCGACCATCACGGTCGCCCTTCCAAAGGTTCTGAAATTTGATCTACCAGATCCGGATACGCTCTTCCGGCGGCAGGTAAAGCGCGTCGTCGGGACCGACATCAAACGCTTCATACCACTCGTCAAAATTTCGGACGATCCCGTTGACGCGGTAATATGGCGGGCTGTGTGGTCCGCGAATGAGCTGCTGGCGCAGAGCTTCTTCACGATACTTGTTTCGCCAGGCCTGCGCCCAAGCCATGAAGAAGCGCTGATCGCCCGTATAACCGCCGAGAACCGGGGCTTCTTCATCCGCGCTGATCTCGCCATCACCATTCGTGTCGAGGCTCATCTTGTAAGCCTTGTAGGCCATTGAGAGACCACCAAGGTCGCCAGTGTTTTCGCCAAGACCCAGACGACCGTTGACGCAGGTTTCGCCATCATCGAGCGGGCAGAACTCGTTGTATTGTCCGACCAAGGCGTCTGTGCGCGCGACGAACGCATCCTTGTCTTCTGGTGTCCACCAGTCGCGCAGAACGCCGTCGCCGTCAGACTTCGAACCCTGGTCATCGAAACCATGACCAATCTCGTGCCCGATGACGCCGCCAATAGCGCCGTAATTTATCGCCGGGTCCGCATCGAGGTTGAAGAATGGCGGCTGCAGAATTGCGGCCGGGAAGACGATCTCGTTCCGGTTCGGGCTGTAATAGGCGTTGACGGTTTGCGGCAGCATGAACCATTCGGTCTTGTCGATCGGCTGGCCAAGCTGGCTGATCATGTCTTCGAAGGCCCAGGTATTGGCCGCAATCGAATTTGCGAATGCGGTGTCAGCAACTTCGAGGCCGTCATAGGTCTCGAACTTTTCTGTATAGCCTATCTTGGGCGTGAACTTGGACAGTTTATCGCGCGCCTGAACTTTCGTGTCGTCGCCCATCCAGTCAATTTCATCGAGATTGTCGGCCATGGCGAGACGCAGGTTTGCGACCAGCTCGTCCATTGCCGCTTTGTTTTCGGCGGGGAAATAGCGCTCGGCGTAGACCTTGCCGACGGCCTCACCCAGGGCCCCTTCGACGGCTTGAACGCCGCGTTTCCAGCGAGGACGTTGTTCCTCCTGACCACGCAGCTGCTTGGCGTAGAATTCGAAAGATGCATCATCAATCGCCTTCGGGAGAACCGACGCAAAATCTGACAGAAGGTGCGCTGTCAGGTAGGCCTGCCAGTCTTCGTTCGAAGCAGAATCCAGCACCTCAAAAATGCCCGCAATACCGCCGCCCGAAATCTTTCCGACCTGTTCCTCGGTCAGTCCGAGCTCTGCGATCTCGTCGGCATCGGGTGTCACCTGACGAACCACAAACTGTTCCTGGTCACCCAGCCCGAGTTGATCGAGCATCGACGCTAGCGGGAAATCTCCGGCAAGGGCGAGCATCTCATCCTTGGACATTTTGTTATATGTCAGATTGCGATTGCGGCCGACGGTTCGGTCCCAATGCGCCGTGGCGATTTCGGTTTCCAGCGCCAGAACGCGCGCCGCCGCATCGGCAGCATCATCATATCCAGCCTCTTCCAGTAAGAAAGTGAGATAAGCCAGATACCCGTCGCGGGTCTCAACATTCTTGCCATCATCGGTCAGATACATATCGCGATCGGGAAGTCCAAGACCTGCCTGAGTGACATAGAAAATGTAGTTCTCGGTATCTTTTGAATCGACATCGACCCAGCCGGCGATTGGCGACGTATAACCGACCGCCGACATGACAGCCGCCAGATCTTCCTTGGTTTCAATAGAAGCGATGCGATCCAGATAGGGTTGGATCGGTGTCAGACCGGCAGCTTCGATAGCATCCATATCGACATAGGCATTATAGAAAGCCGCGACTTTACCCTCCAGCGTGGCTGGATCTGGTTTGGCCTCGGCGAGATCGTCAATAATGAACTTGACCCGCTGTTCGGATTTTTCGCGAAGCAGCGAGAAAGCGCCGTAGCGCGTGCGGTCGGCTGGCATCTCGAACTCGTCATACCAGGTGCCGTTGACGTGCCTGAAGAAGTCTTCGCCCGGCGCTACAGAGGTGTCCATGGAGTAGAGATCGAGACCGAATTCTCCCCAATCATCTCGCGACGCCGTTACAACTTCGCGTTCAACTTTGGCCGTGTCTGCGGAATCTGTCCCAGAAGGCGCCGCTGTCTGTGTGGCCTCTTGTGCACCGCAAGCCGCAAGCACAGCCGCCGCTGCTCCTGCCAATAGTAGTTGCTTCATGGTTTTCTCCCTGAACTTAAAACCAGTCGTGATAGTTTTTATTTATTCCGCTGGCGCAGGCTGCGCGTGACCGCCGCTTGTGCCAATTAGCTCTTCGCTGTCGATGGTGACTTCGCCCGAATAGGACTCGCCGATCTTGCGATAAGGCCGACCGCCCCAGCTCCACCGGAACACGCGCCCGATCTCGACGCCGACGGCGTAGAGAGTTGGTACCAGCAGCAAGGATACGAAGATCGCGAACGCCACCGCGTAGCCCAGCGAAATAACCATCGGCTTGAGGAATTGTGCCTGCATAGACCGCTCAGCGATCAATGGCAGGATGCCGACAAATGTCGTGACCGAGGTCAGCAGGATCGGTCGGAACCGAGATACACCTGCGTCAACGAGCGCCTGCACGGCGCCAACACCTTCCTCCCGTTTTCGGTTCACGAAATCGACGAGGACGAGGTTGTCATTGATCACCACCCCAGCAGCAGCCGCGATCCCGAAGATCGAGAACATGGCCATGGAAGTACCTGTGATCGCATGCCCGAGGATCGCGCCCGTGAGCGCGAACGGAATCGCGGTCATCAGGAGGAGCGGCTGCGCGTAGGATCGGAACGCGATGGCGAGCACGATATACATGCAAACAATCGCACCGACCGCCAGCATGTTGAGCTCACGGAAGAAGCGTTGTTCCTCCTCAAACCCACCGGCTGCACCACGTTCAATATCCGGGAACTGCTTCTCAAACTCCGGCCAGAAATTGACGTTCATGTCAGCCATAACCTGGTTACGACCGCCATCGCCTTTCACTTCCGCGTACACGGAAACCGAACGCGTCCGGTTACGACGGAGGATGCGGTTGATCCCAGGAGCGTATGTGAATTCTGCTACCTGCGTGAGCGGAAGCTCGCGGCCATCGGCTGTCCGGATGCGCAGATTATCGAGGCTGTCGAGATCGGTCCGTGCCGATTTCGGCAGACGGACCATGACGCGCACATCTTCGCCGTCACGTGGAAGACGCTGAACTTCCTCGCCAAAATAAGCCTGTCTGACTTGTCTCGAGACGTCGGCCAGCGACACGCCCAGCGCTTCTGCTCCTGGCTTCAATTCGATCCGAAGCTCGTCGGCAGCGGCGGTGAGGTTATCGCCGATATCATACGCCGCAGCATAAGTGGCAAGCTGCTCCTGCACCACGGCGGACGCTTCTCGCAGCCGGTCCAGATTCTCATGGTTCAGCGCAAACCGAATACCGGTATCATTCTCGTTATCCGTGAAGTCAAACTCGATTTCCTCGGCATCCTGAATGGGACCAACGAGGTCTCGGATGGTCTCGGAGATCTCTCGAGTCGACAACAGTTCTGGTCGGTTCTCTGGAGGCACGAGGCCAATCCAAGCCTGGATACGGCTGTTGGAGGCGACGATTGAGGCGCCTTCGACGACGCCGCCCTGATAGTCTCCAACGGTGCGATTGATCTCGCCATTCCATTTTGCGTCGAGTTGCGATTTCGCCGAGGTCACGCCTGCGGCAAGCTGGTCTCGAACATCAAGAGTGCGCGAGAAAGGCGTGCCGTCTGGCATGTCGATCGTGACCTGCACCAGATCGCTTTCAATCTCGGGCATGAACTTGAACGGTACGATGCGATTGCCCACGAGCATGATCGCAAACGCGAAAACGATGAAGAAGAATACGATGGTTGCGTAGCGCATGCGCAGAGCGAACTCGAGCACCGGCTTGTAGATATGCTGTGCGAACCAAAGCAGGCTGTCAGCAATGCGCTGTTGGAACCGCGCCAATGCGTTCTGCTTGCTCTTGTCCTCTTTCTTCATGTGCGACAAGTGCGCTGGTAGAATGAACATACACTCGATGATCGAGAAGACGAGCGAGGCAATAACCACAAAGGTGATTTGCTGGGTAAACGCGCGAGTCGGACCGGTGAGCATGGCCCAAGGCGCAAATGCGATAATCGTCGTGATGACGCCAAATACGACGGGTTTGAGCACCATCTGGGTGCCGACAATGGCAGCATCCAAACCTTCCCTTCGCCCACTTTCCACCTCTCGGTGAATGTTTTCCCCGACCACAATGGCATCATCGACGATGACCCCAATCACGAGCAGGACGGCAAAGGTTGAGAGCACGTTCCAGGACACCCCAAAGAGAGGCATCAGCAAGATCCCACCAGCAAACGCGGTCATGATCCCGATCGTTACCCAGAAGGCCACGATGGGACGCAGGAACATGATCAGAACCAACATGACCAGGACTGCGCCAAGCAAGGCTGACTCCGAAATCAGTTTCATACGCGCCTGGAAGGGCTGTGAATTATCCCAGAGGATATCGATCTGCATGCCGCCGGGAAGAATGCCTGAGGCCGGATTATTGGCGCGCTCGATATAATCGCGGAAATTGTTGGCGTACGTGACAATATCCATCTTGTCCGGCTGCACCACCATGACAAATGCCGTTGGGCGATTGTCGTACGTGGCGTCCAGGTCTGCATCGATGAATCCATCGATCACCTGAGCGACATCCCCAACCCGGATCGTACCTTGCGCATTGGATTGACGAACAATGATGTCTTCGAATTGCTCTTGGGTATCGGCGAGAGCGCGAGACGAAATAGAAACATCGCCCACGCTGGAGCGAATTTGTCCGCCAGAAGAGTTGAGCGACGATTGCCGGATCGCCTGAGCAACCTCTGAGAAGCTCAGATTGTATTGGCGCAGTGCATTCTCGGAGACTTCGATCGAAACCTCCTCTGGCAGCGTCGCCTGCAAGACGGCGAGTTCACCGCCGCTAATCTCCGCAATATCATCGCGCACATCGTCAGCGACACGCTTCAAGGTCAGCTGATCCACATCGCCATGAATGGCCATACCGAAATACCAGTCGCGCTGCTCCCAGCGCTGGACCTGCGGCTGAAATGCGGCCTGTGGCAGGTTGTTGATCTGGTCGACACGCAGTTTGATCTCATCGATAAAGACCTGCATGTCGATATCGTCACGACCGCGAATATTGACCACCGCGAAGCTCTCGCGTGCGACCGACGTGATCCGATCGAGCCCGTCAATATCTGCGACGGCTTCCTCGATCCGGGTGATGATCTGTTCTTCGACATCCTGAGGTGAGGCGCCGTTCCACGTCATGGTAACCGAGGCCCCGGCCACCGGAACAACCGGAAACATTTCGCGTTCCATCGCGTTGAAACCGAGCACGCCGCCAATGAAGGCGACGACCATTAAAAGGTTGGCCGCAACGGCGTTTCTCGCAAACCAGGATACCATGCCAGACATTATTGGCCTCCATCACCTGTAGAAGCGATGACGTCGTTCGCCGCGTCGGCGACACTATCTCGCTCGTTGTCGTTGGCAGCAGTATCTGCCGCCTCATTGTGGTTCTTGATCGTCCCGTCTTCGAGACGCTCCAGGATCGTGATGCTCATTCCGTCATTCGATCCACGGATGGGACTGACTATCGCCAGATCGTCGACTTCCACATCATTGCTGCGAAACCACGCCCCGTCAGAGGAACTGTAAACCAGATCTACCGGGAAGATGCGTAGCGCGCCGTTTTCGGGCTCGCCAATAAAGATGTTGTTACCACCGCGAATGGCCGAACGAGGCGCGACGAGCAAATTTTCAATCCGCGTGCCGTCGACCTCAGCGGTGACGAACAGACCCGGCGCCATCGGCGCACCATTATCAGACCCCGCACCGTAGGGATCGTTGAGCTCTGCAATCACATTGATCAACCGAGTCTGCGAGTTGACTGCCGCAGAAGACCGCGTGACGCGTCCTTCCCACTGACGTTCAACACCGCCCACCGGCGCGGAAAAGATGACGCGAGGCCCTTTAGCGCTGGCGGTCTCTGCAAATGCAAGTGGTATCCCCAACTGTCCCAGCTGAGCGTCCGTAATCGGCAGCGCGACTTCGACGACGTCCGTCGCGAAAACGCGACCGAGGGACTGACCAGGCGATGCGAATTGACCCACATCCACTGTCTCTTCACGGACGCGGCCATCGAATGGCGCAACCACCGCGGTGCGGCTCAGCGCGAGCTCAGCATCAGCTAGCTGTGCTTTCGCAGATTCCAAAGCGGCCTGCGCCTCAGCCATTTGAGGCTCACGGCGGGCGAGAGGGGATGAATCGGTGATCCCTAAATTGTCCAGATCCTGGCGCGCTACTTCCGCTTCTGCGACTTCGCGAGCAAGGCGCTGCTCCGCGCTCGCGACACCCGATTGGGCGCGGACGACAGCGAGCTGATAGTCGGCTGTTTCAAGTCTGACGAGAACCTGCCCGCGTCGAATGAAGCCACCATCGATGAAGTCGGGCGAGAAAAACGCGATCCGACCGGCAATTTGAGGCGCTACGACAATCTCGCGCTGCGGCCTGACTTCGCCTTGTGCCTTCACGGTGAAATTGAGGTCTTCGCGCTGGACGCGTTCCGCGAAAACAGAGAGGCCTGCGAATTTTTCGTCCGCCTGTTCAGGTTCAGGCTTCAAGACCTGAATGGTCATGAAGGCGGCAGCGCCCATGCCCGCCAGGGCCAGGACAACTAGTACAATTGAAATAATACGACTCATGGGAGGACTGCCACTTCCGGGCTATTTAGGCTTGCGGAATCGGGGGCTGCGGGCTCCGCCACAGGCAAACCGCCTCCGAGAGCAAGATGGAAACTTACTCGGTTAGACGCACGGGCTGAGCGCGCTGCAATCACGTTGCTCTCAGCATTCAAACGTCGGGTTTGGGAATCGATCAGGTTGAAGATCGAAACCAGGCCGTTGGTATACTGACGCGTGGCCAGTTCCTCAGCCAAGCGAGCTTCTTCCAAGGCTCGCACTTGCGCATTTTCCTGTTGCGCCAACAGCGAATCTGCGGCGAGCGCATCTTCAACTTCGCGCCACGCGGTCAACGTAGTCGCAGCATAATTTTCCACGGCCGCGCGGGCACTTGCCACGGCGGCGTCGCGATCAGCATCCAGCGCGCCGCCATTGAAGATCGGCGCTGTCAGACCGGCAATCAGTCTGGCTGCGATGCGACTTGGATCAAGCGCATCCGCGAGATCTGTTTCAGTCGTGGACGCAGATCCGGTCAAACGTAGCCCCGGCAGCATCGCAAGGCGTGCCTGTTCGGCGCGCAGGCCGGCCGCCGTCACGCGCGCTTCGGCTGCAGCAATGTCCGGCCGACGCGACAGAAGCAGAACCGGGCTCGCAGCGCCAGAAAGCGGATCAAGCGACGGCAATTCTGCCAGCGCGTCCAGTTCAGCTGACGGATATCGCCCGAGCAGAATTTCCAGGCGACGGGACGCATTTCCACTCGCCTGGCGACGCCCGGCAATCGAAGCCTCCGCGGATGCCTGTGTGGTACGCGCGGTGCGAACGTCTAAAGCCGTCGCTAGACCGCGCGAAAAACGCCGCTCAGTAAGCTCGAGCGCGCGGGTGCGGGCCTCAAACGTTTGTACCGCAACACGCTCTTGAGCGAGGGCTTCGTTCAAATCGAACCAGGCAGAGGCGGTCTGGGCCGCAAGTGCCAATCTGGCGGAGGCCAGGTCGGCTTCGCTTGCAATCAAGTCGGCTTCGGCTGCATTGATCCCGGCGCGCAAGCGTCCCCAGAGATCGATCTCCCAGCTAAAGTCCAGACCGACGCCGAAGGTCGAATTGTCGGTGCGTGAATCGGTAATTGGATTGTAATTGCTGGTTCCGCCGCCGGAAAGCGATCCGGAAAGGTTTGGCAGCGTTCGGCCATACACGCTGCGCGATTGCGCGCGCGCCGCTTCGACGGCGTAAAACTGGGACCGGATAGATGGATTAGCCGCAAGTGCTTCGTTGACCAGCTCGACCAACATCGGATCATTGAACTGGGCAAGCCAGTTGGCATCAGGCGTTTCTCCCGACACACCCATAATAGCCCAGGTTTCCGGCGCATCAGGGGCCACTGGGAACACAACCAGTGGTTCCCCACCCACACTGGGGAGACTTGGCACGGTTGAGCACGCGCTGAGCGCAAGAACACCAAAAACGAGACCTGCCTGCTTCATTTAACCCTCATAAGTCTGGACCGTGGCTTTACGCCCGCCCTACTCGACTGTCAACAAATAATTATCGTTTTTCAATAATGATGAAAAAGCTTTCAGACTTGCTCATCGTGCCATGCACTGTATACGCGCTGCAAACCCATACAGACCACTGAGATTGGAAAACGGGGCGGTCATGTCACAAGACGACAGACAAATCCAGCCGGACCCGCCGCGACGCATTCGCGACTTCCTCGTCCTGACGCTGGGTGCCATTGCCGTGCTAAGTTTACTCTACGTTACCGGCGCGCTTGGATTTGTCGAGTGGATCACCGGTGCCATTGTTATGTCGACCGGCGCCCTGGCCTTCTTTGTCGGCTCCGCGCCAAGCAGGCAGAGAAATAATGTCAACCTCGAAGTGGGCCCCGAATCGCCCGCCCTGACCGAACCTTCTCCGAACGCGGTCGAGCCATTTGTGTTGGCGCTTCCGCTACCGGCTTTGTTGATTACGCCGGATGGATTGGTCGCAACGGCAAACGTTCACGCCCGAAATCTGTTTCGGATCGATAGCTCTGCGCGACCATTTCCGAGCGAAATGTTACGCCAACCGGACCTTCTGGCCGCGGTAGAACGAGTGGCTGAAAATGGCGCTGAGGAGCGGGTCGAGTTTACGCAACATGGCGAAGCTGAAGTCTGGATGGCCCACATTCGCGCCGGCCTTGAGCCCGGAGCCGTGATCATGGTTTTCGAAGACCTTACAGCTGTCCGGCGCGCCGAACGCGCCCGCGCAGACTTTCTCGCAAATGCCAGCCATGAGTTGCGAACGCCTCTAACCGCGATTGGCGGCTTCATCGAAACCATGCGCGGACCGGCCAAGGACGACAAGGACGCATGGGATGGATTCCTTGATATCATGGGTCAGCAAACTGAGCGGATGAAACGACTGGTGGCAGACCTTCTATCCCTGTCGCGCATCGAGTTCAGTGAGCACCGTCATCCAAAAACCCAGGTTGATATTGTCGATCTGTCCCGCGCGACGAGCCTTGCCTTGACCCCGTTGGCAGAAGACGCCGGGATCAAGCTTCACTTTGAGGCGCCGCAGAGCCGGGTTGGCGTCATTGCCGACAGCGATGAAATTGCACAGGTCATCCAGAACCTCACGAGCAATGCGATCAAATACGCGCGCAAAGACGGAGAGGTTCAGATCCTGATGGGAGAATCACCCACCATGGCCGACGCCGCCGCTGCCTGCAGTCGTCAATCCCCCGATGCCAAGCGCGCCGTTTTGCTGCAGCCTTATGCTTCGACCGAGGTCCCGGCCGTATGGGTCCGCGTGACTGATAATGGTGAAGGTATTTCAGAGCAGCACCTCCCCCGCCTCGGCGAGCGTTTCTATCGCGTCGATGAAAGTCGCGGCGGACAAATTGAGGGCACCGGTCTCGGACTCGCCATCGTGAAACACATTATGGCACGTCACCGCGGCGGCCTGGCTGTAGAAAGCGTCGAAGGGTCGGGCACAGCCTTTGGAATCTGGATGCCGCGACTACCAGATGACCCAATCGTCTAATCTCTATTCGCCGCCCCCACCTGAATCGCTGACCACGCTTTATCTCGATGCGTGGATCGTGGTCTGTGACAAACCAAGCGGCTTGCTCAGCGTCCCCGGCCGCGGCCCCGAAAAAGCCATCTGCGCAAGCTCAATCCTGAGCGAGCGACATGGCGAAGTCCTGATTGTCCACCGTCTGGATATGGATACATCGGGCCTCATGATCTTCGCCCGCACCAAGGCGGCACAGCGCGCCCTTTCAATGTCGTTTGAAAAGCGCCGCGTGAAAAAAACATATGAAGCGCTGGTGGGTGGGGCGATGGAAACCGATGAAGGCACGATCAATGCCGCGATTGCGAAATACTCGTTGAAACGACCCTTGCGGCATCTCGATCCGGACGGACGCGAAGCGATCACTCATTGGCAGATACTCGAGCGCGGGGACACATTCACCCGCGTCCTGCTCACGCCAGAAACAGGCCGATCGCATCAGCTTCGGTTGCACATGGCAAGCCTTGGGCATCCAATACTCGGAGACGTTTTTTACGGCAATGCAAACTCGCACGAACGGCTTTGCCTGCACGCCAAGTCTCTAGCCTTTCCGCACCCTGATGGTGGAAAGATAGTGCACGCGGATTGCCCTGTTCCATTTTGACGGTGCATGGAATTAGAAAGCGCCGCAGTAAATGTCACATATGTGTCAACGACCGGGGGTAAGAGCGCCGGATCGTAACGACCGATCGCTTTATGCTACAGACCATTGGACATCTCCCGATCGGGTGGCTGTTAATCGCACCACTGGCTGCGGCTGGCTTTTTTGCGTTCTCCTTTGGCCGCACAGAAGTGGGTGCCCTGCCGATCGGGTCGACCATCGGCGCGCGCCTGCACTCGCAGCCCAATTATCACGGTTACTTTCTGGCTGTCTGCACGATCCTGCCAGCTGCGGCGGTTTCCCTCGCCTATTTGATGCTTGGTGAACCCTATGTCCGCGAGAGCTTACGAAACGAGCTGCCTGACTATCTCGTCGCGCGCGGCCCGGACCAAGTTGCGCTCTTCGTCGAGCGCGTTGCGAGTTATGTCGGTCACGGCACGACCGAGAATACGGGTAACAACCTGTTTGACGCGAGTGTAGACCGATATGCGATCTTGAAAGGCCAGGCGCGTCTGGTCGCGATCGGCGCTGCAATTGCTGCAGCGTTTGGCGGCTTCTTCCTCGGACGCCGCCAGTTGAACCGCAGCTTCCCGGCGCGGGTCTATGTTGAACGGACCATTACTGCGCTTTTATTCGTCTGCGCCGCGATCGCGATCCTGACGACGGTCGGTATTGTTCTCTCTCTCGTCTATGAGACCATTCGCTTTTTCAGCTCGCCGGATGGACCCGGGGTCTTCGAGTTTCTTTTCGGGACCAATTGGAATGCGCAGACGGGCCAAAATTTTGGCGCCGTTCCACTATTCTTCGGCACGCTGATGATCGCTTTGCTCGCCATGTGTGTGGCGGTTCCAGTTGGGTTGTTTTCCGCGATCTACCTCTCCGAATATGCCAGCCCGCGATTTCGCAGCTGGGTCAAGCCGATCCTCGAACTCCTCGCAGGCATTCCAACGGTTGTGTACGGCTTCTTTGCCGCGACGCTGATCGCTCCGCTCGTGCGGGGCCTCGCTGAATGGGTCAACGCACTGCCGTTCACGCCGGAGAACTTTCTCGCGGCGCAGCCCACCAGCGCGCTCGCGGCGGGGCTGGTCATGGGAGTTATGATCATCCCGTTCGTCAGTTCTCTCTCTGATGATGTTATCAACGCGGTGCCGCAGCCGCTGCGAGATGGCGCACTCGCGGTTGGCGCGACTAAATCTGAGGCGATCAAGCAAGTTGTTTTGCCGGCCGCGCTCCCCGGCATTATCGCGGCCATCCTTCTCGCCGTATCGCGCGCAATCGGCGAGACGATGATCGTCGTGATGGCCGCCGGTGGACGCGCACTGATCACGCTAGATCCGACATCCGATATTACGACGGTCACATATCAGATTGTTTCCCTGCTGACGGGCGATACCGCGTTTGACAGCTCCAGGACCCTGTCAGCCTTCGCACTTGGATTCACACTCTTCGGGATCACGCTGTTCTTCAACTTGGTCGCGTTGCGCGTGGTCAAGAAATACCGGGAAGCCTATGACTGAACCGGTCCTCCCCGCCGAGTCCGTTCGGGACGCCCGTATGCGCCGCCGCAATCAGGCCGAGCGCCGGTTCAAGCTGTATGGACAGATTGCCATCGGTTTCGCCGTATCGTTTCTTGTCGCTCTGCTGATATCGATCGGTTTTCGCGCCGTTTCTGCGTTTTCCCAACACGCATTGGTTGTCGAGCTTCCAGCAGAGGAACTCTCGGAACCAGGAAGGTTGGACGTCACGGAGCTAAACCTTGCCATTCGCGCGAACCTGCTCACGACATTCCCCGAGCTCGCAAATGAACGGGTCGAGCGGGTCGATCTCTTTGCATTGGTGCCGCGGTTGGCGGTCCTGCCGGTCGTGCAAGACCTTCAATCGCACGAGCCTGTGTCGGAGGGATCGCTCAGCGTAAATCTGGCGATGTCAGATGATGTCGACTTATACCTCAAAAACGATATCCGTTCGCATCGTTCGACTCGTGTCGGGCAAGCCGGTCGCCTGGCCCAGCTATCGACTGGCGCGTATCGGCTGAGCGACGCTGGACAGGACAGTTTCATCTCGTTTCAGGATCAATTGGCGGCGACCGCGGCAGTGGACCAGGACATCCTGATCGCTCTGTCAGGCGCATTGTTCGAACTTGCGGATACCGCCGGCGCCTCTCTCATCTTGAACCATCTCGCAGGACCGGTCCCCGAGCTGGGGGAGCAGGGCGCACGCCCTGTCACGGCGATTTTTCTGGGAAGCGACAGCGCAAATCGGCCCCTAAGCACGAGACAAGTCGCGATCCTGATCCTGATGCGCGACGCCGGCATGATTGAACGGCGCTTCAACTCATCTCTGTTTGTGAACGCCGACAGCACCTATCCTGAGCTCGCCGGCGCCGCGGCGGCGATCGTTGGGTCCATATTCACGATGCTCGTGACGGCGCTTTTCGCGATGCCAGTCGGCGTGTTTGCCGCGATCTATCTCGAAGAGTTCGCGCAAAAATCGCAGCTCACCAACATCATTGAGGTGAATATCAACAACCTCGCCGCCGTGCCCTCAATCATTTTTGGACTGCTTGGCGCCGCCGTGTTCCTGAACACGTTCGATCTTCCGCGGTCTATCCCGCTAGTCGGCGGACTGGTTCTGGGGCTCCTCGTGCTGCCAACGATTATCATCGCATCGCGCGCTGCGCTACGCTCAGTACCTCCGTCGATGCGCGAGGCTGCGCTCGGACTCGGCGCGTCAAAATCGCAAGCGGTATTCCATCATGTTTTGCCGCGCGCCGCGCCCGGCATTCTCACTGGCGCGATCATCGCCATGGCGCGCGCTTTGGGAGAAACGGCACCCCTGCTCCTGATCGGCATGGTGGCATTCGTGAGCGATGTTCCGACCTCGCCAAATGACGAAGCAACAGTGCTTCCGGTTCTGATCTATAAATGGTTCTCCGGATCCGAGCGGGCCTGGGAGCCAATGACGGCCGCGATCATCCTGATCCTGCTGACGATTTTGATCGCCATGAATCTTGTGGCCGTGCTACTGCGGCGACGGTTTGAGCGGAGATGGTAGACATGGGTCAGAGCGGTGTCTTCTATGCAGGGGCAAGCGGCATTGGCGGCGCGAAAATCGTTTGCCGGAATGTCAGCGTGCAGTATCGCGAAACAACAGCGATTCAGAACATCTCCATCAAAGTGCCGGACAAGGCCGTGACGGCTCTGATCGGTCCTTCTGGCTGCGGAAAGTCTACATTCCTGCGCTGCCTGAACCGGATGAATGATACGATTGAAGGGGCGCAGGTTGATGGCGAAATCCTGATGGATGGCCAGAACATCAATGGGCCAGACGTCGATCCGGTCATGCTGCGCGCGAAAGTCGGAATGGTGTTTCAGAAGCCCAATCCGTTCCCGAAATCTGTGTACGACAATGTCGCTTACGGCCCCCGCATTCATGGCCTGACGCATAGCAAGGCCGAACTGGATCAGCTTGTCGGCGTATCGCTGCAAAGGGCCGGTCTCTGGAACGAAGTCAAAGACCGCCTCAACGATACAGCGACAAGCCTGTCGGGTGGACAGCAGCAACGTCTGTGCATCGCGCGCGCCATCGCGATCAGCCCTGAAGTCATATTAATGGATGAACCTTGCTCTGCGCTGGATCCCATCGCGACCGCGCGCATCGAGGAACTGATCGATGAACTGCGGCTTAGGTTCTGCATCATCATTGTCACCCATTCGATGCAGCAGGCGGCGCGCGTCTCTCAGAAAACAGCATTCTTCAATCTTGGGGAGCTCGTCGAGTTTGGCGACACCGAGACCATATTCACCAATCCCGCCGAACAACGGACGCAGGATTATATCACCGGCCGTTTCGGCTAAGGGGCACATCGTGGTCAGACAGCAGCACATTGTCAGCGCATTCACCGAAGAACTGGACCAATTGTCCGCGGACCTCCTGCGCATGGGCGGGCTGGCTGAGGCGATGATCCGTGACGCCTCTCGCGCCGTGGTCAATCGCGACGCAGCGCTGGCCGAAACCGTGATTGAGCGTGACCTGGAAATGGACCGGTTTGAACGCGAAGTTGAGGGCAAAGCGGTCCGCATGCTGGCGCTCAGACAACCTATGGCGTCTGATCTTCGAAACGTCATTGGGGCGATCAAACTGGCCGGTGGGATCGAGCGTATTGGCGACCTTGCCAAGAACATCGCGCGGCGCAGTCTCGCGGTGATGGACGAAGACAATCGCTCCGCCTTGCGCGGGATCGAGCGCATGGGGCAGGCGGTCTCAAATATTCTGCAAAAGGCGCTCGACGCCTATGCACGGCGCGATCCAGAAGCAGCCATCCAGGTCCTGCACCAGGATGATGATATTGATAGCCATTATAATGGTCTGCTCCGCACGATGCTGCGTTTCATGGCAGAAGCGCCGGACCAGCTCGATGCGCGGTCAAACTTCCTGTTCATCGTCAAGAATCTTGAGCGCATTGGTGACCATTCCACAAATATCGCAAAAGTCGTGCACTTCATCGCTACCGGCGAGCGGATCGGTGCGAGTGATTTGAATGACAAACCGTTTGAGCAAAGCTAAGGGTGCTGGGTCATGAAACCGTTCATAGTCATCGCTGAAGACGAAAAATCTGTCGCGGAGCTGCTGCGATACAATCTGGAGTCAGAGGGGTACGAAACCGCAATCGCAGGGGATGGCGACGAAGCGATGCTTCTGCTCGATGAACGCATTCCGGATCTGATGCTGCTCGACTGGATGCTGCCCAAGATTTCCGGGATCGAGATTTGTCGCCGTGTTCGTACCCGTCATGAAACGGCAAATCTGCCGATCATCATGCTCACGGCGCGGACGGAGGAAGCCGATCGCATTCGCGGGCTCGAAACCGGCGCGGATGATTATGTCACCAAGCCGTTCTCGACCAATGAATTGATGGCTCGCGTTAAAGCTGTGCTCCGGCGCATTCGTCCGGCCCTGATGGATGACCAGATCCGCGTCGGAGACATCCAGATCGACCGCACCACGCATCGTGTCACGCGCGCAGGCCAAGACATTCACCTCGGCCCGACGGAATTTCGACTACTCGAGTATTTCGCCCAGCATCCAGGCCGCGTTTTCTCGCGCGAGCGGTTACTGGATGGGGTCTGGGGCGCCGACGTCTATGTCGAGGCACGAACGGTCGATGTCCATATTGGGCGATTGCGCAAGGCGTTGATGAGCACGGGCGGCACCAATCCGATCCGCACGGTACGGTCAGCGGGATACTCTCTGCGTACCGACTAAAGCCGTTCAAACGGTCGGCAACATCGTCTTCTGACACACGGTTCGGATCGCGAATTGCGAGATCACTCGCTCGACATTTGGCAGCCGGGTCAACACATCGCGATGAACCCGCTCATAATCGGCGGTGTCACTGACGGCGATACGTAGCAAATAGTCCGCCTCCCCCGTCATCAAATAGCAAGCCGCAATATCTGGAGACAGGCGTGCTGCTTGTTCAAAAGCCTTCAGGCCATCATCCTGCTGATTGCTCAGGGTCACTTGCACGAAGACGCTGGTAGCCCGGTCCAGGGCGGCCTCATTGATCCGCACCCCATACCCTTCGATGACGCCCGAATCCTCCAACGCGCGGACGCGTCTGTGGACAGAGGATGTCGATAGGCCAACCCTATGTCCGACCTCAGCATGCGAGAGCTTGGCGTCTTCGCTGAGCAATTCGAGGATCCGTTTATCCTGGGATGAAATTGTCATACAACCACCAATACTGCAAATATTTCCCATCTTTGTGATCAGTAATGGTTATTTTGACGAGATTCTGCAAGTATTTTTCCGTATTCTCCCGCACAAACAGATACTGGGAGAATGACTATGCGCATCGGTGTTCCAACAGAAATCAAGAAGCAAGAATCCCGGGTCGGCCTGACCCCAGAAAGTGTCGGCGAACTGGTTCGCGCCGGCCACGAGGTTTTCATTCAGGACGGCGCCGGAATCGGCTCCGGGTTTGCCAATGACGCCTATACCGACGTTGGAGCATCAATCGTCGCTGACGCTGATGCGGTTTTCGAAGCCGCAGAACTCATCGTCAAAGTCAAAGAGCCACAACCAGAAGAGACTGCGCGTCTGAAGCCGCACCACACGCTCTTCACCTATCTCCACCTGGCTCCGGATCCGGTACAGGCCAAGGGCCTGATCGACAGTGGTTGCCTAGCCATCGCTTACGAGACTGTGACCGATACTGAAGGGCGATTGCCTCTGCTGACCCCGATGAGCCAGGTCGCCGGACGGATGGCGATGCAAGTTGCCGCGTGGGCGCTGATGAAAACCAAGCGCGGCCGCGGCGTGCTGCTCGGTGGGGTGCCGGGTGTGATGCCAGCTAAAGTCGTTATTATTGGCGGCGGCGTTTCCGGATCGAACGCGGCTGAAATCGCTGTGGGCATGCGCGCGGACGTCACCGTTTTTGATCGCAACAATGCTCGTCTGGCTGAGCTGGACGCGCAGTTTAACGGCACCGTGAAGACCATGTACTCGACCAAGGCCTCCCTTGATGCTGCGGTTCGCGAAGCCGATCTGGTGATTGGCGCTGTCTTGATCCCAGGCGCGTCGGCCCCGAAGCTCGTCACGCGAGATCAACTCAAGCATATGCGCCCAGGCGCGGTCCTCGTCGACATTGCGATCGATCAGGGAGGATGTTTCGAGACCTCGCATGCCACCACGCACGAAGACCCGATTTATGAGGTCGACGGCATCTTGCACTATTGCGTCGCCAACATGCCGGGCGCCGTGCCGCGGACATCAACCTACGCGCTGAACAATGCAACGCTGCCTTTCGTCATGCAGATCGCAAAACTGGGAGGCCGCGAAGCGGTCAACGCGAACGCCCATCTCGCAGAGGGCCTGACCGTTGCAGACGGTGCGATTGCGCACGAACAAGTCGCGAGCGATCTCGGCATGGAATTCAAACGCCCGGATTGGTTCCGCGCTTAAGCTGTTTACGACACGCGAAGGGCGGCGACACGACCGATCGCCGCCTCAGCTTCCGACATGATCCGATCGACGATCTCCTGGACCGGGAGGACGTCCTTTACGCCTCCGGCAGACTGTCCCATTGCGAAACAGGACTTGCCGGCATCGAGGCGGGTTTCATCCGTGACCCCGCCAATTCCGCCAAGAACATCGACCTGAACTGAATGCGCCGCTTGCATTGGAAATGCCTGAATATCTTCCGGGCGTTGTTCCCAATCGAGAATGTAATCATTCGTGCGGCACCGCATTGGCTTTCCGGAATAGCAACGCGTACGCGTCGTATCCGTGTCGCCAGCGCTAACCACTGTGTCTTTATAGGTCTGAGCCGCGTGCGCTTCGGCAGATGCAATAAATCGTGTGCCCATCCAGACGCCAACGGCGCCAAGTGACAGCGCCGCCGCCAGGCCGCGGCCATCATAGATGCCACCCGCTGCAACCACGGGAATATTTACGGTTTCCACCGCCTGCGCGACCAGCGGCAGGGTTCCGACCAGGCCAGTGTGACCGCCGCCTTCGCCGCCTTGCAGGATCACTGCATCGCAACCCGCCTGCTCCGCCTTGATCGCATGCTTCACAGCGCCGCCCACAACCATGACTTTAACGCCTGCATCCTTGAGTTTTTTCATTATCGGCATTGGCACGCCAAGACCTGCTACAAAGCTATCGGCGCCGCCTTCAATGATAACATCGACGCTTTTTTCCAGGCTTCGGGGATCGGCTGCGAGCAAATCAACGCCGAATGGCTTGTCGGTGAGTTCTTTAACGCGCGCCATCTGTGATTCGATGAATTCTGGTGACGTTCCAGCCATTCCCAGCACGCCATAACCGCCTGCATTGCACATCGCAGCGGCCAATTCGGCGTAAGACACCCCTCCCATTCCAGCCAACATGATTGGGTGTTTTGTGCCGAGAAAGTCGCAAAGCGGGGTATGAATGCCCATAAAAGCCTCCTGATTTTGCCTGATCGATACGAGGGCAACCTTGCGGCAAGACAAGGCATACCCGTGGGGAAACAGGCGGTTTTCCTTGAATATGCAGTTTGGAGCTGCACTTCAGGCGCGATTCTTGTATGTTTTGCGGTGCCAATGAAGGCTTATCTTCTAGAGGGGAAGAGAAAATGAGTACGAAACTCTGGATTGCGGCGCTGGCCGCTGCTGGTCTGACTGCATGTAACGCTGCAGAAGACGCAGGTGACTCAGCTGCTGACGCAGCAGCCGAAGCTGTTGAAACTGTCGAAGACGCAGCCGATGCAACGGTTGATGCCGCTGCCGATACCGCTGAAGCTGCGGGCGACGTAGCTGCAGACGCTGTCGAAGGTGCGGCATCAGATGTTGCTGACGCGGCAAGCGACGCCGTCGATGCGGCGACAGATGCGGGCGAAGAGATGGTAGACGACGCTGCAGACGCAGTTACCGATGCCATCACTGACGCAACTGATGCTGTCGAAGAAGAAGTGACACCTGAGTAATAGTTCAGGCTGTTAATTCATAGAAAAGGCCCCGTTGGAGTGACGGGGCCTTTTTTTGTGTCCGGAACCCGCGTGGGTCTAGAAAATTGCGTAACCGCCGTCGATGATCATGGTTGTGCCTGATGTGTACAGTGACGCGTCACTGGCCAGATAGACGGCCATGCCGCCGAAATCCTTCGGCTCGCCCCAGCGGCGAATGGGGACGCGGGTGATCACTTTCGTAGCAAAAATGTCATTGCCTTGGGCAGCTTCGGTCATGTCCGTAGCGATCCAGCCAGGCAGGATGGAATTGGCTCGAATGCCATAGCGCCCACATTCAGCGGCAATCCCTCTGATCATAGATGGCAAACCACCCTTCGTGGCGGCGTATGCCTGATTGCGCGCGGCGCCTTCGATCCCTGCTAGCGAAGCAACACCGACAACGGACCCGCCGGGATCACCAGCTTTCGCGCGCTCTGTCATATGCTTGACGCTCTCTCGCAACGTCCAGAACGCACCGTCCAGGTTCACCGCCATATTCTTACGCCAGGTCTCTGTCGTCATTTCCGCGAAACTTGAGGCGCCGAAACCAACCCCTGCATTGGCAATGCACGTATCGATCCGCCCCATTTTCGCAACGACGTCCGCCGTGGCGTCCACAACAGCCTGTTCGTCCGCGACATCGACTGTCCACGCCTGAACGTCTCCCGCTCCTAATTTGGAAAGAGCTTCGACCGCCTGAGCATTGGCGGCTTCTTTGCGCCCCCAAATGGCGATGCTGGCATTTGAAGCGGCAAGCGCTTCCGCCATGCCATAGCCGATTCCTCGGTTGCCACCGGTTACAAGCGCGACTTTTCCAGTCAAATCAAACGGCGTGTATGCCATATTGCGGTTCTCCTAATCCATTCTGACAATCCCCAATCCGAGCAATGACGGTAGGGAAGGCAAACTGAATCTAGCGAACGGAGATGTCCTTGGGGCCGCTATAGACTTCGCGACTGGCCGAAATCCGTGAATCGCCTGTCGATCGAATGAAGTAGATCCGTTGCCGTCCTCTATCGATCTGCACGCGAAAGTGTTGCAGCAAGTCCATGCCGAAAATCATCATCGGCTCGTCACCGAACCCAAGCTCGGTAAACAGATCAGTCTCGAGTACTGGAACAGTGACACGGTTGAACTCGTTTTCGGCGAACGCGATCCGCCGAACCTGGTAGATGCTGGCGCGATTTCTCGTCAGGTCGCTCCCGCGCAGAATAGCGGTCCGGTCCTCGTCGAATTTCGCTTTTGATTGTTCCGCAAACTGTGGATTGATAAAGCTGACATCGGCCCCGGTATCGATCAGCGCACGCCCGCGTACGCCGTTGATTTTGACGGGCACAAACATCAAGCTGTTAACATCCTGATATCGCACCGACGCTTGGTGGGCGCGTCGCACACGCTTGGGACGACCTTCGTACAAGTAGACCCTGTCATTGCGGAAATCGAAATCTACGACCCGCGATTCAAAGATCGAAATGGGCAGGACACTTTTGTTAATCGGGAAGAGACTTTCATTGTTCACAGCGACGCGTAAGTCAGACCACCGTTCACCGCCCGCCGACAAATTGGGTAATCTAGCGACCGGATAAAATCTTTGCCCTCCAATCCCCAGGATCCGAGCTTCAGTCGCCTCGATTGTGGGTGCATCCTCGCCAAGAGCCTCCAAATCTAAGTAACTGTCATCGATCAGCGGGATTGTCGCGGCGGTATCGATTAGCGCTGAAGATCCCACGCCATTAATAAGCACATCCGTAAAAGGGCGGTGCGACTCAGAGTGTGTCAGGACGAGGGATCGTTTCTCAGTGGCCAGCGCTGTCGGAGAAAGGGCTGATACAATACCCATCGAAGCGAGCAGAAAGAGAATCTGAAAGAGTGGTGATACCGTCCGTCTGGCCTGTGTCATTCATTGACTATGCCACAGGTGTCGCAGTTCACGCAAACACATCCATGGGCACACCGTTCTTCAACGGCTCTCCCGCCAGAAAACGTTCAAGATTTGTCAGGAACACCTTATCCGTCCGAAGCCCTGACTGCGGCGTTTGAGCAGCGATATGGGGCGTGAGGGTAATCTGTGGGTGCCGCCAGATTTCGTTCTCTGGTGACAAAGGTTCTTCTCGAACGACATCGAGACTGGCCTGCGCTAAGCGCCCTGTATCGAGCGCTGCGAGCAAGGCGGCTTCATCCACCAAACCGCCGCGACCGACATTCACGAAGAGGCTCTCTGATTTCATTGCTTCAAAAAAAGCTGCGTCGGCCATGTTCTCCGTTGCGTCGGTGAGCGGCAGGCTGAGCAAAACGGCGTCTGCGTTCCGAAGCGCTGCCTGCATTTTGTCCGGCGTTACAATTTCGTTTGCGGCCTCTGATGAGCCGCCGCTGCGGCGAACGCCTGTGACATGCGCCCCCAAAGCGCGCAACCTCCGACCGCTCTCTTGTCCGATCGAGCCAAAGCCGATGATCAGCCAGGACGTGCTGCTGATCTCGCGAAATGGCAGACGCTCCCACGATTGGTTTTCCTGCGCGCGGCGGCGCGCTGCGCCATCCTGAAAGTGATCAAGACCGGCCCAGAGCACCCATTCCGCGATGGCATGTGATTGTTCATGGCTGCCGGAGAATAACGCCGCCTTTTTACCGGTCGCCTGGATCATCGGATGCTCTGTGCCTGCTGCAGACGATTGGAACCAATCGAGCTGCTCGAACTCAAACAATGTCGTGAAGAAGGTCATCACCGCGGGACTGAAATAGGCGTCTGTTGTTCCGTAAGCGATTGCCGCTTTTGCCTCACTCTCGCCCCAAGGATGTTTCAGGTCTCCTTCATCACTTAGGACTAAAGGTGAAATCTGATCCGCGAAGGGTTTCAGCGCATCCTCGATCCGTTCAAAGGTTTTTGCATGCACCAAAAATTTTCGCATCTTCGTGTCCTCCGGCTTGCCCTGATGGGTCTGGTCGTTGTCTTGCCAGCTCTATCTGCACAGGGCCAGAGTAACGTGCGGTCACAGGATTACTTCCGGGATGTCACGGCGCTCGCGGAAGTGCTTGGAAAGGCACACGCGGTTCGGGTCGTTTGCAATGGCCGCAATGATCAATACTGGCGAAGCTATATGCTGCGCCTGCTTGAGCTGGAAGCGCCATATCAGGGCGGACTGCGCCGTTCCATGGTGAACGGGTTTAATGCCGGGTTCTCCTGGGGCGGCAGTTTGCATTCGGCGTGCGATGCTGAAGCTGCAACTGCGGAAAAAGCCTATGCCGCCGAAGGGCGCGATCTCTCCGCACGCCTAGTTCAAGCCAACATTCCGGGCGCGTCAGCTCTACCGCCACGTGAGCGCTAGTCCTCGCGATTAACCCGAGCTTTGCCGCGGCCGAGCGCCAGCGCCTTGATGGCTCCGCGAAATGTGCGCACTTCCTGCGCGGTCCAATCTCCGCGAACAAACGCGTTACGAATATTGGTTTTCATCAATGGGGTCTTGTCGGGCGGATAGAAATATCCCGCACGTTCCAGCTCTTCTTCCAGATGCTCAAACATACGGATCAGATCTTCTTTGGGGGCCGGTGGCTCAACGCCGGTTTTTTCGCCTTCCCATCGACCAACCGCGCCTTCGCTCGCTCCCCAGCTTGCACAAAAAACACCGACCGCCTGGGCCAGGTTGAGCGACGCGAATTCTGGATTCACAGGATAAGTCATGATCATGTCGGCCAGCCCGACAGCTTCGCTCGGCAAGCCATGATTTTCCGCCCCGAACAGAATGCCGGTTCTCAATCCACGCTGCTTGATGGCTTTGGCGCCGCCGGCGGCATTTACGACGGGCTTTTCCATACCGCGCGGGCGGGCCGTTGCAGCGAGCACGGTAGCGAGATCCGCGATCGCTGATTCGACCGTTTCATAGACCTCAACAGACACGCCGGCCTCAAACGCTCCCGCTGATAGGGGCTCAGCAGCGGGATTTGGCCAACCGTCCCGCGGCGCAATCAGACGGAGCTCGGTCAATCCGAAGTTCAACATGACCCGAGCGCACGAGCCAATATTCTCGCCAAGTTGCGGACGGTGGAGCAGGATGACGGGGGCAAATTCAGACATCGCCGCCCTCCTGCCTCAAGCATTCTGACTTGGTCAACTGCAGAACAGCGCTAACTCGCCTTTTGACGCGGCCCAAAGACCTGCTATAGGCCCACCCAAACCGTTTAAGGCAAAGGAATTCCGCTAATGGCAAAGATCAAGGTCGAAAACCCCATCGTCGAGATGGATGGCGATGAAATGACCCGCATCATCTGGCAGATGATCAAGGATCAACTCATCAATCCTTACCTCGATATTGACCTGAAATATTACGACCTCTCGATTGAATCACGTGACGAGACGGACGATCAGATCACGGTCGACGCCGCGAATGCGACCAAGCAATATGGCGTAGCTGTTAAGTGTGCGACGATCACACCGGACGAAGCTCGCGTCGAAGAGTTCGACCTCAAGAAAATGTGGCGCAGCCCAAATGGCACCATCCGCAACATTCTCGGTGGCGTGGTCTTCCGTGAGCCAATCGTGATCAACAACGTTCCTCGCCTGGTTCCAGGCTGGACACAGCCTGTTGTTGTCGGCCGTCACGCCTTTGGTGACCAGTACAAAGCCACCGATTTCCTGGTTCCCGGCGCTGGTAAGCTGACCATGAAGTGGGAAGCATCAGATGGCTCCGACAGCCAGGAATTCGAAGTGTTTGACTTCCCGGAAGCAGGCATCGCAATGGGAATGTACAATCTCGACGAATCGATCCGCGATTTTGCGCGCGCCTGTTTGAACTACGGCCTGCAACGCAAGTGGCCGGTTTACCTGTCGACCAAGAACACCATCCTGAAAAAGTATGATGGCCGTTTCAAAGATCTGTTCCAGGAAATCTTTGACGCAGAATTCAAGGATGCATTTGCAGAATTTGGTGGCACCTATGAGCACCGTCTGATCGACGACATGGTTGCCGCAGCCATGAAATGGTCTGGCGGCTATGTCTGGGCCTGTAAGAACTATGATGGCGACGTTCAGTCAGATACGGTTGCGCAGGGCTATGGATCACTCGGCTTGATGACCTCTGTTCTGATGACCCCGGATGGCAAAACGGTTGAGGCCGAAGCTGCGCACGGCACAGTGACACGCCACTATCGCAACCACCAGAAAGGCGAAGCAACATCGACCAACTCTATCGCGTCGATCTTTGCCTGGACCCGCGGCCTGCAGCATCGCGGCCGCATGGACAATACGCCAGAAGTTACAGCGTTCGCTCAGAAGCTCGAAAACACCATCATCAAAACCGTTGAAGGCGGTCAGATGACGAAAGATCTGGCGCTGCTCGTTGGCCCAGACCAGGAGTGGTTGACCACTGAGGGCTTCCTCGGCGCAGTAAGCGACAATTTCGAAAAAGCGATGTCGGCGGGCTGATTTGCCGATCGGGATCAACATCCGACCAGCGGTGTCGGGCGATGAAAATGCGCTCGGCACCGTTGGTGCGGCTACCTTTCTCGAAAGCTATTCGGAAACGATCCCGGGCGCGGATCTGATCTCGCACTGCCAGACCCAGCACGCGCCCTCTGTCTACAAATCCTACATCGCTTCAAACGATCCGAATTATGCCTGCTGGTTGGCGGAGTATTCCGGCACCAAAGCTCCGATTGGCTATGCCGTGACGACCTCAGTCGAGGCGCCAACTGTTGGTGAACCGGGCGATATCGAATTGAAGCGTATCTATGTGTTTTCAAAATATCAGGGCACTGGAACCGGCCGCGAATTAATGATGCAGGCCCTCGGCCATGCTCGAGAGGTTGGCGCCAAGCGCATGCTGCTCGGCACCTATGACCAAAATCACCGCGCCGTTGCATTCTATGAACGGGCTGGATTTCAAACGGTTGGAGAACGCAAGTTCCAAGTTGGCGGCCAGCTGTTCAATGACATCATCATGGCGGTAACGCTTTAGCAAAAAAGACCGGGCCAGGGCTGCGACCCTGACCCGATCCCGGCGCACGCAGTTACGCCTCTAGCCCGCAAGTCGGCTAGTAGAGGTTGAGACGATCTCGTCGGTCTTCACGGCGGTCCTGAATATTCTCAAGACGATCCAAACGGTCTTCCAGGCGGTCCAACGGACCATTATTCACCGCTCGGTCGCGGCGGTCTTCGCGGCGGTCAATTTTATTCTCACGCCGGTCGATCCGATCTTCCAGTCGATCAAGGTAAGAGCCTTGCTTGATCACGCCGATCCGCTCGAGGTGGTCCAGGCGATTGTCCAGACGCTCGAACCGCTCCGCCGGTCCGGCCAGAGCGATAGGGGCCGCCATCGCCGCAATGAGTGTGAGTGTGATTAGCTTCTTCATGAGATCCTCCATTTTTCGATCACATGCAGGGTTGAACGCGCGCGTCATTCCTTTCCGTCGAAAAAAATTCAATAAATTCAAGTATGAACAGCTGTTCAGCTTGCAAAAGGTCCGGGTTTGCCTCGGCTTGAGGATTTTCCACCATCGTCGCATAAGGGTAGCTGGTTAATGCAGGAGGATGCGCGTGCGTCTCCAAATTCAAGTCACTGCTGTTTTGGCATTTGCCTCCCTAACCGGTTGCGCCAGCCAACAGAACGCTTCGTCCGACCAAACTTGGGAATCTCTATTTGATGGTGAGACTCTGAACGGGTGGCTGCCCAAGATTTCTGGCCAACCGCTCGGAGAAGATACCGGGAATATCTTTCGCGTTGAGGACGGCCAGCTGGTCGTTTCCTATGATGCCTATGACGCGTTTAATGGGCAGTTCGGTCACCTGTTCTACAACGAACCCTTGAGTGATTATCGATTGCGGGTGACGTACGCCTTTCGGGAAACCCAGGTCCCGGGAGGTCCAAACTGGGCCTTCATGAATAGCGGCGTCATGGTGCATGCCCAAGCCCCAGAGTCCTTGCGCGTTGACCAGCCGTTTCCGATTTCAGTTGAAGCCCAGCTTCTCGGTCGGTCCGAAGTCACCCCGACGCGAACGACGGCCAATATGTGCTCACCGGGAACGCATGTCGTCATCGACGGTGCCCTGACAAAGCAACACTGCGTGAACTCGCAGACCGCAGCGCGCAGCGCCGGTGAATGGGCGGTTTTTGAACTGGAGGTGCGCGGCGGAGACGTGATCTCGCTCAGCATTGATGGTGAAGAAGCGTTTCGCCTGACCGACCCGATCTTCGATACGACAGACCCTGATGTGCAGGCGCTTGGCCTCAGCGGGCCGGTCACACAAGGCTATATCGCTCTCCAGGCCGAGAGCCATGCGGTGACGTTCAAGGAAATTGAATTGCTGCGCCTCGGCCCGACGGTCCGTTAGCCGACGAGCTCGATCCGGTAGCTCTCGATGACGGTATTCGCGAGCAGTTTCTCGCACATATCCTTCACGCGCGCTTCTGCATCCGCTTCCGAAACACCTTCGAGATCAAGCTCTATCACTTTGCCGATCCGGGCTCCCGAAACTTCGGCAAACCCCATTCGGCCGAGCGAGTCCGCAACGGCCTTGCCTTGAGGATCCAGGACACCGGGTTTCAGGCCGACATGGACAATGGCTTTCATGAGAATCGCGCTCCGCTAAATGAGTCGGGGACCATCTACCGCATTCCGGGCGCTATCGGAAGACAAGATAGGCGATCAATGCAGCGATCGCGGCGAGCCCATACGGAACCAGTCTTAGGCGCTTGAATATGGCGATGCGTTTTTTAAACTCGGCGCGATCATTGACGTTTGGAAAATCACCTTCCGGAACCGGCTTGCCCAAGAACGTACAGAGCGGTTCCCAACCCTCCTTTGGATGGAAGACGAGCAATCGTTCTGCAGGAAATGTGGCTTTCACATCAGCCTCGTGTTGCTCGAACACCTGCCGCGCCGCCTCCTTGTTCTCAAACCGTCCCCCAAACAGGCGGTCCCAGATTGCGCCATACGTCATCTGTTTGATCTTCCGAACTTTTGGCACGACGGTCAGCCATCCAGGTATGTCGCGACTCACAGGCCAGATGGTCTCGTTGGCGCTTTCATACCAGCTATCAAAGCTTCGCGTGGTCAGGATGATCTTGGCATCGGGATAGTGTTCGGCAAGCTCTCGCCAGTAGCCGGATGACGGAAAGTCGACGCTCGCTTGAAATCCGTCGAACACCGCGTCCCAGTCCGGCGTATCGCCCTGCGAAATTCGATGCCACATATTGAGCTGCGCATCACTCGGAAACACTTCCAGCATGTGATGACACTTATCATAACCGAGCTGTTCCAGCGCCGCTTTCATGGACAGCGTCCCGGTGCGCCCGAACCCGGCGCCAATCACCTTTAAAGCCATTTAATCCTCCCTCAGACGAGGAGGAGTTTACTTGTTGGCACCAGAAAAGTCGACAATATCAGCGCCTTGGCCATTTTCCTTGATGATCCCAAGGCGGCGCGCAACTTCGGCATAAGCCTCGGTTACGCCGCCCAGATCACGGCGGAATCGATCCTTGTCGAGCTTTTCATTGGTCTCAAGATCCCAAAGTCGGCAGCTATCAGGGCTGATCTCATCGGCCAGGATCACGCGCTGCATGTCATTCTCGAAGAACCGGCCAAACTCGAGCTTGAAATCGACGAGCTTGATCCCGACGGCCGCAAACAGGCCGGACAAGAAATCATTGACCCGCAGAGACAGTGCGATCAGTTCGTCCATCTCATGCGGCTGCGCCCAGCCAAATGCTGCAATGTGCTCTTCAGAAACCAGGGGATCTCCAAGCGCGTCATCCTTGAGGCAGAACTCGACAATCGCGCGCGGAAGCTGCGTGCCCTCTTCGATGCCGAGGCGCTTTGACATCGTTCCCGCGGCGACATTTCGCACGATCACTTCAAGCGGGATGATCTCGACTTTCTTGATCAATTGCTCGCGCATGTTCAGGCGTTTGATGAAATGGTTCGGAACGCCGACCCCGCCCAGGCGGGTCATGATGAACTCGGAAATCCGGTTATTCAGTACGCCTTTGCCGTCGAGAACCGCTTTCTTTTCTGCGTTGAACGCCGTTGCGTCATCCTTGAAGTATTGAATCAACGTGTTTGGCTCAGGTCCCTCATACAGGATCTTGGCCTTACCCTCATAAATCATGCGCTTGCGTGACATGGCGCTTCCCTCTGGTGGTCTTGCCTCTGGCGGTCTGCGAC
This sequence comes from Henriciella sp., assembly GCA_017642885.1. GTDB lineage: Bacteria > Pseudomonadota > Alphaproteobacteria > Caulobacterales > Hyphomonadaceae > Henriciella. Next base: position 89,034 of record JAEPOM010000011.1, read on the forward strand.
GCAGGCGACTCAACCGTGCCGCCCAATCAGGCGCTCCCCTTACGCCAATCATGACCAATAGGCAAAAGGCTTCTTGCACCCGCCCCCTGATCGACCCTATATCAGCCCCGAAACGACTAATCCTCCTATAAGGAACTTACTGACATGTCTTCATTTGACGATCGCGAGCGCGCCGAAGAAGCCAAATTCGCCATGGACGAAGCGACCGAGTTTAAGATCATGGCCCGCCGCAACAAATTACTGGGCCTTTGGGCGGCAGAGCTAATGGACCTGCACGGCGACGAGGCCGAGGCGTATGCGAAAACGGTTGTCCTATCGGACCTCGAAGAGCCAGGTGATGATGATGTCTTCAGAAAAGTCCGCGGCGACCTAGATAAAGCAGGTGTCGATCGCACCGATGCCCGCATCAAGGATCACATGGCGGAGCTGCTCCCCGTCGCGCGCGAGCAGGTTATGAAAGAGGCTGGATAATCATGTCAGACGACGTCCAGAAATCGATTGGTGAAGCCGTCAAAGCCAATGACGTGCTCCTTTTCATGAAGGGGACACCCACCTTCCCACAATGCGGCTTCAGCTCTGTCGTCGTGCAGGTGCTGGACTATCTCGGCGTTGAGTATCAGGCCGTGAATGTTCTCGAAGACCAGGATGTCCGTGAAGGCATCAAGGCATTTTCCGACTGGCCGACCATTCCTCAGCTTTACGTCAAAGGCGAGTTCGTTGGCGGCTGCGACATCATCAAAGAGATGTTCGAGGCCGGCGAGCTGAAAGAGTTCATGGCTGAAAAAGGCATCGCAATGGAAGCGGCCTGATGCGCCGCCATCTGGAGCCCAGCCCGGACCATCCGATCTCAATTGAATCGAAGGCAACGCCCGTCAGGATTATTCTGGCGGGCGAACCTGTCTTGGTGTCGCGATCGCATCTTGAATTGCGCGAAGCGAGCTACCCGCCTGCGCTCTACCTGCCTCATGAAGAGATGGATCTCTCTCATCTTGTACCGTCAGACCACTCAACTTGGTGCCCTTACAAGGGCGAGGCATCTTACTATCATTTGCGCCAAGCGGATGGCACAATGGTCGAGAATGCCGTCTGGACCTACGAAACACCATTCCCTGCCGTCGCATCGATCAAGAATGCGCTCGCTGTCTATCCGGACCGGGTCGACGCGATCCAAGTGGGGTAAACCTCGTCAACGCCTCGCTCAGGCAAACCAGAACAGATAGATGCACGCAATCAGCGGCAGCACTCCCATCGCGAACATGATCCGGATAAACTTGTAATGCGCGACCCAGCCGTCGACTTTCAGGTCTCCGCTCTCCCGCGTCTCGGTCTCTAGATCAATCCAATCATGCTTTTTGGAGAACGTATCGGAGACAATGAACTGATCGAGCGAGTCCTCCATGAAGCGATGACCAAAATAGAAGATGATTGAATAGGTGATGATTGTCAGCATCACGACGATCAGCCACCCGACCCAGCCCATACCGCCGCCAGCCTCAATCTGGTTCCAGAACGCTGCGCCGATCGCAAGACCGATCACGCCTGCGACCAGAGCGATCGTCCAAAGGTTAGACCTGTTCGGAGTCTTCGGGCCTTCCGTCATGAGCTGTGCTCCTTTTCAAAGCCGCCGCGACCGTATAACAGCGCGGCCATGACGACCACCCTTGACCGCCCTGCCCCGATTAAACCAAACGCCATTCCGAAAGTCGGGCTGGTCTCGCTCGGCTGCCCAAAGGCGCTGGTGGATTCCGAGCGCATCGTGACCCGGCTGCGCGCTGAAGGCTATCAGATTAGCCCTGACTATGCAGGCGCCGACCTGGTTCTGGTCAATACGTGCGGTTTTCTGGACAGCGCCCGCGATGAGAGCCTCGACGCCATCGGCGAAGCTATCGAAGCGAATGGGAAAGTCATTGTCACGGGCTGCCTTGGCGCAGAGCCGGATGTCATCGAAAAAGCCCACCCAAAGGTGCTCGCCGTGACCGGACCTCATCAATATGAGCAGGTCATGGAGGCTGTGCACACGCACCTCACGCCGCCGCACAATCCACATGAGGATCTGGTTCCGGAAAGCGGATTGCGCCTGACACCGCGCCATTACGCCTATTTGAAGATCTCGGAAGGCTGCAACAATCGCTGTAGCTTCTGCATCATCCCCAAACTCCGCGGCGACCTCGCATCTCGGCCGATCCATCACGTCTTGACCGAAGCTGAACAACTGGTCCGGGCAGGCGTGAAAGAGCTGCTGGTCATCAGTCAGGATACCAGCGCCTATGGCCTAGACGTCAAATACGCGCCTCAAACCTGGAAAGGCGATGCGTACGAGACCCGCTTCCTGGATCTCGCCCGCGGTCTCTCCTCTCTCGGTGTGTGGACACGGCTGCACTACGTTTATCCCTACCCGCATGTCGACAAGGTCATTCCGTTAATGGCGGAAGGGTCAATCACGCCATATCTCGACATTCCCTTCCAGCACGCCAGCGCGAATGTGCTGAAAGCGATGAAGCGGCCAGCCAAGCAAGACCGTGTCCTGGAGCGCATCCAGCAATGGCGCCGCGATGTTCCGGATCTTGCCATCCGGTCGACTTTCATTGTCGGGTTTCCTGGCGAGACGGAGGAAGACTTCGAGATCCTGCTCGACTTTATCCGGGAAGCCAAAATCGATCGTGCCGGTTGTTTCAAATATGAGAATGTCGCGCACGCCGACAGCCGGGACCTGCCCGGTCACCTGCCGGAAGACGTCAAAGAAGAGCGCTGGCATCGATTCATGGCAGCACAGGCCGAAGTTTCTGCGGCCCGCGCAGCTGCCCAAGTTGGCACCGTGCAGGACGTCATCATTGACGGTCCGGATGAGCAAGCCGGCACCTATCTCGCCCGTTCCAAAGCTGACGCGCCCGAGATTGATGGTGTCGTTTATCTGACCTCCGAAACCCCGGTAAAGGCGGGAGACATCGTCTCTGCTGAGATCGTGAACGCCGACGCATATGATTTGTTTGGGCGCGTGCTATAGATCCTCCTGAACGAGTATTGGCCAAAATCGGGAGGTGATCATGCGGATCAAAATACTGAGCACGCTTTTGGGGGTCGCGATGACCTCACTTTCTGCAGGCGCGCAGGATGACGGCGGGATGAAACAGGTTCCGGCCCAGCATGATGAAGCCGCGATCGAGCTCTATGATGGAGCAGCCCCTGGCTCCGAAGGCGCGACGCAAACCGAAGCCTGGTTCGATATCGGCACCGAGCGCTGGGTGACCAATGTCACAGTCCCGACCCTACTGCCCGTGCTGCCGGACGATCCAAATGAAACGCGAGCAGCCGTCATCGTGGTGCCGGGCGGCGGATTTCAATTCGTCTCGATCGACAATGAGGGTTACCCGATCGCAGAATGGCTCGCCGAACGCGGTGTCGCGGCCTTCGTGCTGAAATACCGCGTCATGGAAACTCCTGAAGGCGTTGAAGCGTTTTCTGCGCACATGGGCAGAGTATTCGCCCCGCAACCGGGCGATGAGCCAATTGATGTTCGCGAAGGCATTCCGTTCGCCGTGGCAGACGCTCAGACGGCGCTCAATCTCGTCCGCAGCAAAGCCTCGGAGTGGGGATATGATACTGACAAAGTCGGCATGGTCGGCTTTTCCGCCGGCGCGATGACAACGCTCGGCGTGAGCACGACAGAGGCCGAGCCGAAGCCTGACTTCATCGGATACATTTACGGCCCGATGGTCGCGGTGGACCTGCCCGATAACGTGCCCCCCATGTTCAATGCGATCGCCGCGGATGATCCTCTCTTCCAGGGGCAAGGTTTTGGGCTGGTCGAAGCCTGGCAAGCAACCGGCGCCCCGGTTGAATTGCACTATTATCAAAACGGCGGACACGGGTTCGGCAGCTATAAAAGAGGTGCGACGGCGGATCGCTGGTTCGATCAGTTCATGGCCTGGATGGACACACGCGTCCTGCTCGCCAAAGCGGACCCACAAGATGCTGACTGAAGCCGAGCGCACAAAAGCCGACGCACGCGGATACTCAATCGACTATGAGCGCATCTCGGGGCTGCACTATCTCGGAAACTATGTCCGGCGTTTACCCTCCAACATGGCACGGATGATGGAAAACGCGTACGACTGGGAACATCTTCCGTTCGTGCATCCATCCTCCTTTGCTTCGATTGATCTCGTCGATAGCGGTCCTTGGGGCTGGCGCGCCCGAATTGGCGTTCCGGGCAGTCTTGAGCCAACCTATCAAATGCTCGATCTCCTCGTAGATGCCGAGAAGAATTACTGGGTCTCCACGGTGTTCAATGGCCCCGGTGAAGGGATTGAGATCCACACCCAAGCGACAACGCTGAGCGAGGAGGAGATAGAAGTCGACGTCCGGTTTTATCAGCCCGATGCGCCCGGCGACGAGGCGTCTGCGGCCGCAATACTCGGTTATATGCAGGCTCAATACGCCACACTGTATGATGAAGACATTGATTTGATGCAGGGTCGCCAGTCCGCGCTGGAGGATCGCTCCCGCTGGCGCGACCGTTCAGCCGACCAGAGCGAGGCGCTGGTCGGCGCGCTATCGGATCTCGATCCCGCCAAGCCCCACACGGTCGAAACAGCGACGGGCCGCTATTGCATTCGCTATTGGCAAGACAGATGGATCGCCCACAGCGCTGTCTGCCCACACCAGCTTGGTCCGCTCCAGGATAGTGAGATTGATGAGGGCGGCCTGATCACTTGTCCGTGGCACGGCTACACATTCAATGCCGTGACGGGCAAAAGTCAGGACGGCGCATGCGGCGCACTCGCCAAGGCGCCGGATCTGGTTGAGCGCGATGGGAATCTGTTTCTCATCGGAGTCTGATTTTCCGCTGCATAGACACCTCACCTGGACCCTTGCTCCGCCCCACAAACACAGTAGTTTGCGCCCGGCACAAAGGAGCGTGACATGGGTGACAGGATCTTTATCGGCGGCGCGGATATGGATGGCGAAGGCACGCCAAATGATGCCCAGGCTCTGCTGCTCAATCGCGCCAACCGGCATGGCATTGTCGCCGGCGCAACCGGGACCGGAAAGACTGTTACCCTGCAAATCCTCGCCGAAGGGTTTTCAGCCGAAGGCGTCCCGGTCTTTTGCGCTGACGTGAAGGGCGACCTTTCAGGCATCTGCGTCTCCGGCAGTCCAGAGCACAAGCTCCATCCGAAACTGATCTCGCGCGCCGAAAAGATCGGGTTTGAAGACTATGACTATGGCGCCACGCCAACGATCTTCTGGGATGTGTTCGGAAAAAAAGGCCACCCGGTTCGCACAACGATTTCGGATATGGGCCCCCTGCTCCTGTCGCGGCTCATGGACCTGACGGAAGCCCAGGAAGGCGTGCTCACTGTGGCGTTCGAATATGCCGACGATGAAGGCATGTTGCTGCTCGACCTGAAAGACCTCCGCAAACTCCTCAATCATATGGGTGACAAGGAAGTCCGCGACGCCATCAGCAGTGAGTATGGCAATGTCGCCAAGGCCAGTATCGGCGCGATCCAGCGTCGTCTCCTGGTGCTTGAACGCGAAGGAGCCGAGTCTTTCTTTGGCGAGCCTGCGCTCAACCTAAAAGATTTCATGCGCACCACGCGCGATGGCCGCGGTGTGGTCAATGTGCTGGACTCTACAACGCTGATCAACAGCCCGCGGCTCTATTCAACTTTCCTGCTCTGGCTGCTCTCGCAACTGTTTGAGGATCTCCCGGAGGTTGGCGACCCGGATAAGCCGAAAATGGTCTTCTTCTTCGACGAAGCACATTTGCTGTTCAACGATGCCCCGCGCGCGCTGCTGGAAAAAATCGAGCAAGTCGTTCGCCTGATCCGGTCGAAAGGGATCGGCATTTTCTTCGTGACGCAAAACCCGCGGGACTTGCCGGACAGCGTCCTCGCCCAGCTTGGCAATCGCATTCAGCACGCCTTGCGGGCCTACACGCCCGCAGAGCGCAAGGGTGTTCGCGCCGCGGCGGACTCGTTCCGAGAAAACCCGGCATTTGATGCAGAAGAAGTGATTACCGATCTCGGTGTCGGCGAAGCCCTCGTCTCCACTCTGGATGAGAAAGGCGCGCCAGGAATTGTCCAACGCACCCTGATCCGACCTCCCAGCTCTCGTCTCGGCCCCGCGACAGAGGACGAACGCGAGGCCGAAATCAAGAACAGCCCAGTCGCCGGACTTTATGAAGAAACGATCGACCGGGAGTCGGCTTACGAAATCCTGCTCAAGCGCGAAGAGGAAGCGGCTGAAGCCGCTGAAAAACTCGCCAAGGAAGAAATGAAAGCGCAGCGCGAGATCGAGAAAAAGAAGTCGCGCACGACGAAGAAAAAGACCACAAGGCGACGCTCGACCCGCATGAGCACGACCGAGCGGGCAGTCAACACCGCCACCCGGACCATCGCCCGGCGCGTAACTGACTATGTCCTACGCGGCATTTTGGGTGGTCGACGGCGCTAAGCTCACGCCATTTTTAGGGTGTTTCCGCCGCGTGTGGGCTTTCCACAGCCCGCTGCTGTGCTTAAATAAAACCTGACGCGAGTGTCAGCTTCAGACACATGCCGAGATTCAGAACAGGTAACGGGAGGCGCAAGCCATGAAAGAGTATCTTCAATTCTACATTAATGGCGAATGGGTTGATCCGGTCGAGCCGCGCACGCTCGATGTTGAGAACCCTGCCACCGAAGAACCATTTGCGCGCATTTCACTTGGCTCATCGGCAGATGTCGACAAAGCAGTGGCAGCCGCGAAAGCAGCATTCCCAAGCTTCTCAGAGACCAGCGTTGAGTACCGCGCGGATCTTCTCGACAAGATCACTGCAGGTATCCAGACCCGCATGGGCGATATGGCTGAGGCGATTTCTGACGAAATGGGCGCGCCGATGTGGCTCGCCAATGCGGCTCAGGTTCCAGCCGGCCTGGGTCATGTTGCGACCATGGCGCAAATTCTGAGAAACTATGAGTTTGAAGAGCAGCGCGGCACCACGCTTCTCCGCAAAGAGCCGATTGGCGTTTGCGGCTTCATCACGCCATGGAACTGGCCGCTCAATCAGATCACTTGTAAAGTCGCGCCAGCGATCGCGGCAGGCTGCACGATGGTGCTGAAGCCATCTGAAATCTCACCACTGAACGCGATGATCTTCACTGAGGTCATGCACGAAGCTGGCGTACCACCAGGTGTGTTCAACCTGGTCAATGGCGACGGTCCAAGCGTCGGCGCTCACATGTCCAGCCATCCAGATGTCGACATGATGAGCTTCACCGGCTCAACCCGCGCCGGCATCCTCGTCGCTCAAGCAGCGGCTCCGACCGTGAAGCGCGTCGCGCAAGAGCTGGGCGGCAAATCGCCGAACATCGTCCTGCCATCTGCGGATCTTCAGAAAGCTGTCGGCGGCGGCGTCATGCAGATGATGACCAATTCCGGTCAATCCTGTAATGCGCCGAGCCGGATGTTCGTACCGCGCGAAAACAATGAAGAAGCCAAGGCCATCGCTAAAGCGACAGCTGAAATGGTCAAAGTTCAAATGCCGCGCGAAGCCGACAAAGGCGCCATCGGCCCAATCTCGAATGGCAATCAGTATGCGAAGGTTCAGGACATGATCCAGAAAGGCATCGACGAAGGCGCAACCCTCGTCGCAGGCGGCACCGGCCGTCCGGAGGGACTGAATCGCGGCTACTTCGCTCGGCCAACCGTGTTCGCAGACGTCACCAATGACATGACGATCGCCCGCGAAGAGATCTTTGGACCCGTTCTGGTCATGATCCCATATGATAGCGTCGATGAGGCTGTCGAAATGGCAAATGACACAGAATATGGCCTCGCCGGCTATGTTCAAGGCGAGCCAGCCGAAGCGGCGAAAGTCGCCAATCGCATTCGCGCTGGTCAGATCCAGGTCAATGGCCAGGGTCCCGACTTCACCGCACCGTTTGGCGGCTACAAGCAATCTGGCAATGGTCGCGAATGGGGTGATCACGGCTTCGAGGAGTTCCTCGAAGTAAAAGCTGTGATGGGCGCTGCCGCCTAATTCAATCCAGGCAATAATAGAAAAGGGCGGACCGACCGGTCCGCCCTTCTTTTATGGAGACTTAGGGTTCAGCCTCCATCCGGAACACATCGCCGCCCAAAGATACGATATAGAGATTGCCTGCCGCGTCGGTGCCAAAGCTCGCGATTGATGTTAGGTTGCCTTGATCTGGTACAAAGTCGCTATTCAGGACGATGAATGCACTGGATGCCACCGTCTGTCCGTTGACCAGGTCACTGACCGGGATGCCCCAGACATTGTCAGTGATAAAATCAGCGAAAATGTATGTGTTCTGCAGCGCCTCAACAGGTCCTCGATAAACAAGACCGCCCGTCACGGAACGCCCCTCGCGGTCGCCCGTGCCATGCCCGTATTCGGCCACAGGCGGCGTGAATTCCGGCTGGTCGGCCCCTTTGAAAAAGGCTGTCCCTTCGCGCACCGCCCAACCGAAATTGAAACTGCTATCATTCATTGGCAGTCGGCTGATCTCTTCAATCGCCCCCTGTCCGACATCGCCAATGAGGAGATCACCGCTGATCGGGTCGAAGCTTGACTGGAACGGGTTGCGTAAGCCAATCGCGAAAATCTCAGGCAACCCGTTGGCAGGGTCGGTAAACGTGTTTCCAGTGGGAATGACGTAGTCCCGTGAAGGATCGGAGGGGAAATCATCGCCCGATACATCGATGCGTATGACCTTGCCGAGCAGAGACTGCGGGTTCTGGGACAGATTGCTCGGATCGCCGCTGCCGCCGCCATCCCCAATTGGAATGATCAGGAAGCCATTCGCATCGAACCCGATCCACCCAGCATTGTGGTTGGTGTCCGGCTGTCCAAAGGTCAGAATGACATCTGATGTAGACGCATCAACCTGGTCGAGTGTGCCGGTAAAGGTTTGAAACCGCCGAATCTCCGTATCGCCCGCGCCATTGGTGACATGTATGAATAGGGTCCGGTCGGTAGCAAAGTCCGGCGACAAAGCCAGCCCGAGCAATCCCCGCTCTCCATTGGTTGATATGGAAGTCGAAACATCCAGAAAATCGACACTTTCAATCGCGCCTGTGTCGGGATTCAGGATCCGGATCCGACCGGTTTTCTCCAGAACCAGCACGCGGCCTGACCCATCCGGTAAAGCCACCAGACCGAGCGGTTGAGCGAATCCGGTCCCCACCCGGCGCACCGCGATCGTATCGGTTTCATCGGTCACTGTGATTTGCAGGTTCAGCATCGCCACGCCGCCGCGGCCATCGCGGGCCTCCAGCGTGACCTCATAGACATTGTCGCCGTCGGCGTCTGACGGATTTTCAAAGTCCACACTCGCTGCCAGAGACAGGCCGCCACTGGACACATCTATCGAAAACACGCCCGCATCCGGGCCGCCGGCAAGACTGATCGTGACCGTGTCGCCATTGGTGTCGCTCGCCGTCGCCGTGTAGATGAGACCAACGGTGTTCTCAGCGATACTGACGCTCGCGCTGGAACTGAAATTCGGCGCAATATTGGTCAGCCCTATCGCGCCGCCATCACCACCGCCTCCGCCACACGCCGCGAGGGCGAGTGTCAAAACGCTCGCAGAAGCCAAACCCTTAAGCATAGAACGTCCCTCATTCAGATGTGCCTGTCATAGACTAAGGGGAGAAACCTCTCCCGTGCATTACGATTGGTCAATGCAGTGACAATCCCAGCGCGGTACTTGCCGATCGAAAGCCTGCGCCCTTAAACTAAGAAGTGTGCGCCGGCCAAAGGCCGTTGCGTACTCTCGAATTACTTGAAGGGGGTTTGATTCAAAATGGAATTTTTAGAGAGTTTACTGGAGCCGCTGGGAATGGAAGGCCAAGCGGACACCGTGCTCGCAGCGGCAACGAATGTCCTGATCGCGATGCTCATTCTGATCGTCGGTTTCTGGATCGCGGGACGCGTGGGCGCCGTCGTGCGGGGCATCGGAAAGCAGCATCAAAAACTGGACGACACGCTGTTCAATTTCCTGGGCAGCCTGGCGCGCTATGTCGTTCTTGCCTTTGTCGTCATCGCCGTCCTGAACCGCTTTGGTGTCGAAACCACTTCCATTGTCGCTCTGCTGGGTGCCGCCGGTCTTGCGGTGGGTCTGGCTCTGCAAGGCGCAATGTCGAACCTCGCAGCCGGTGTGATGCTGATGATTTTCCGGCCTTACAAGGTTGGTGATTTCATCGACGCGGCTGGTAATTTCGGCAATGTCGAAGAGATTTCGCTCTTCACAACGGTGCTGCGGACGTTTGATCACCAGCAGATCATCATTCCGAACGGAAAGATCTGGGGCGAGCAGATCGTCAATCACAGCCATCATCCAGTACGCGGCGTCGAGCTGACCTTTGGTGTCTCCTATGACACAGACATCGACAAGGCCCGTGACGTGATCAAGAAAGTATTCGACGATCATCCGCTGATCCTGAAAGATCCTGAGCCAGTCGTTGTCGTTTCAACACTCAATGACAGCTCTGTCGATTTTGCGGTTCGTCCGTTTGTAAAAGGGGAACACTGGTTCGATGTCCGGTTTACCCTTCCGGAGCTGGTCAAGAAGGCGCTGGATGAAGCGGGTATCGAGATCCCGTTCCCACACCAGAAAGTGATCCTGTTCAAGGGTGACGACTAGAACCCGACAGCGCACAGCTGCACAAAAAAAACCGAGGGGCTAAGCCGAATAGCCCCTCGGTTCTATCAGTTGCCAGCGCGTGATGTGGCTGTGGGCCTCCACACGCGCTCCCCCACGGAGCGAATAAAGCGCACATTCGATGACATGACTGTGACCTTGGTCACATTTTAGCGATTTATCTGGCGTTCAGCTTGCATATGTTAATCAGGTGTGAATGCTGAGTTCAGGAGGTATTCTGTTCATGTCCCGTCTGCGTATTTCGACCGCGCTCCTCGCGCTTGCTTTTCTAGGCGCCTGCGCAACTGCAACGCCGTATCAAGCGGCGCTGGAGGGCCAGAAAGGCTATGCCAACCAACAAATTGAATCCGATCGCTGGCAGATCAGCTTTGCCGGAAACAGTCTGACAGATCGGCAAACCGTCGAGACCTATTTGCTGTACCGCGCTGCTGAGCTGACCCAGCAGGAAGGCTTCGACCATTTCCGCGTCATCCAGCGCGAAACAGATGAGAACCGGCGCGTAGTTGCTACTGGCTATGGCGCGTACGACCCGTTCTATTCGAATTTCTATTGCGACTATCGGTTCTATGGCCGCCGCGGGCTTTTGCGCGGGTATCCACGCCACTGGTATGCGCGTCGAGCCGGAATTCGCGGTTTCCACGGCCCTTTCGGTTACCACGATCCATTCTGGGGACCGGCCTTCGATTATCGTGAGATCGTGCGCTATGAAGCGACATCAGAGATCATCATGGGCAAAGGCGAGAAACCCGATGATCCATCATATTTTAACGCTGACGAAGTATTGATGAATTTGTCCGGCCAGATTGTTCGCCCTGAAGTGTAACGTCTGCCGGTCGTGTAGAGTTTGTAGAGTAACGTGTAGAGTGGATAAAGCCCGCCAGTTTTGGCGGGCTTTAACCGTTTCAGTGTGTGCGATTCAATCTTAGCGCGGCGCCATGCGGATCGCGCCGTCGAGACGGACATCTTCGCCGTTAAAGTAGCTGTTCTTACACATTTCGACCGCGAGGCTCGCATATTCGTCTGGATTGCCAAGACGCGCCGGGTTTGGAACTTGAGCGCCAAGCGCCTGACGTACTTTCTCCGGGGCCCCTGCGAGCAACGGTGTATCGAAGATGCCTGGCAGGATCGTATTCACACGGATCAGTTCGCGCGACAGGTCTCGGGCGATCGGTAGTGTCATTCCAACCACGCCGCCTTTCGAGGCAGAGTAAGAGGCCTGACCGATCTGACCGTCCTCGGCAGCGACAGAGGCTGTATTCACGATCGCGCCGCGTTCGCCTTCAATTGGATCGAGGGTCATCATGCCGGCTGCGGACTTGGCGATGCAGCGGAATGTTCCGACCAGATTGATCTGGATGATAAGGTCGAACTTATCCAGCGGGAAGTGCGTGATCTCGCCGGTTTCCTTGTTCCGGCTGGCGGTCTTGATCGCATTGCCAGTACCGGCACAGTTGATCAGGATCCGCTCCTGGCCAATCGCAGCGCGGGACTTTGCAAAACCGGCATCGACGCTTTCGTCTGACGTCACGTTGACGTTGCAGAATACACCGCCAATTTCGCTCGCCATGGCTTCGCCTTTTTCCTCGTTTAGATCAAAAAGGGCGCATTTGACGCCATGACTCGACAGGAGCCTCGCTGTTGCTGCACCAAGGCCTGAGGCGCCGCCGGTGATGACAGCTGAAATGTTTGAGTTGAGTTCCATGGAAGTTCCTCCAATATCTATGCTTGGAGGCGATGTAGAAGGAAGTTTGCACCCGGCCAATGTCTGACCCCACGGAAATCATCATAGAAAATGGCGACAGCATCCCGACGCAGCTGCCAATCGCAACAGAACGACAGCGACGACGGACGAAGCGCAAGGTGTTGCCGAAGCTCCTGCGGGTCGCGGGCCGCATACCGTTCGCGGATGATCTAGCCGCAGCCTACTATTGCGCGATAGATCCGGAGACGCCAACCAAGGTCAAGCTCGTCCTGTTCACGGCGCTCGGCTATTTCGTCCTGCCAGTGGATGCCATTCCTGACGTCCTGACGGGTCTGGGCTTTACTGACGATGCAACCGTTTTGGCGACTGCACTGGGATTAGTCGGTGCGCATATTCGCGAACCACACCGGGAAGCGGCCCGGCGCTTGTTAGGCCTCCCGCAGCGCCCTACAGCCTAGAGCATGACCTTCATTCTTGGGGCATCTGCGCTTTGCGCGCTGATTTATGGCGCACTGTTTTGTAATGCGGCGCCCTCGACGCAGCGCGTGGTCATCAAGGTCGGCGCGACCGCTTTGTTGACGTTATGGGCTTACCTGATGGGCGCGCCGGTCCTGATCGTTGCCGCGCTGGCCTTCAGCACCCTGGGAGACGGCTTTCTGGGCGCGAGCGAGGAGAAATACCTACTCCCCGGCATGGGCGCGTTCTTCGTCGCTCACGCGGCGTATATTCCGCTTTTCTGGGACCACGCGGCCGACACCCGGCATCTTGCGGTCTTGGCGGCTCAGGTGGCGGTCACAATCAGCGGCGCCGTCTATCTTCGCTCGCTGATGCCGTGGCTCGAGAAATCCATGCGTCTGCCTGTCCTGGCATATACGATCATCATTCTGCTCATGGTCAACGCCGCGATGCGCCTCGATCCCGCTATGTGGGTCGCGGCTGTGGGCGCCATCGCCTTTGCCGCCTCGGACACGCTTCTCTCGGTCGAGCTGTTTCGGCTCAAACCGAACGCGCCCGTCAAACCCGTGATCGCACGCGCGGTCTGGTTCCTCTACTATGGGGGTCAGGCGGCAATTGCCTGGGCATTCATTCAAGCCGCCGCTTAGCCAATCGTCTCGTCAAAGCTTGGCGAAACCGGAAGAATCTCTCTCACACCGCTGCCATCGCGCGCCGTTGGGTCGATTTCCATGATCGCAAGCGACCGCTCAGCTGAGCCATCCGCGCGGAAGCGGAACAAGCCGTTCACACCCAGAAAGCCGTCTCGATTGATTAGCTCCTCGGTTTCCAGAACGCCGTCCTGCGACAGCGCCACGACGAGCGCCGCTGCATCGTAGGCCACCGCAGCGAGTGAGCTTGGTTCGGAGCCATAGAGACGCGTAAAGCTCTGTTCGAAATCTGCAATATCTGACGCCGGTGCAGTCGGGAACCAGGCGCCGCGCAGGCTCGGCTCGCGCCAAACCGCCTCATCATTCCAGCCGCCCGTGCCCAACATTTTCACTTGGCGCGTGTCGACCCCATAATAGGCCAGCAGGGGCGCAATTCGACGCAAGCGATTACCGCGCTCTGGAACCAGAACGGCTACACGGGCACCTGCCTCTACTGCACTCGCAATAGTGGTCGCGAAATACTCGGCCTCCGCAGCGGGATTGGTGTTGCCGGATTCATAAAACCCTGACGCCAGCATAAAGCCGCCATTGAGCATGACCGCTTCTTGCATCGCGCCTTCGATCCGGGTTCCCAGACTGCTCTGCGGACCAAAGAATGCGAACTGATCATAGCCGCGCAATGCTGCATATTCGACGATCGCGGCGACTTCCTCTTCCGGTGCAATCGAAGCCAGCCATGCCCCATAACTCGCCACTGATTTGTCATTCGAGAAGGCGATGACCGGCTTGCCTTCTTCCGGTTCCTCTGCGCCGAGGCCAAAGAAACCCGTTTCAGACTCAGGGGTCAGCGCTTCTCGCACCGGTTGCACATTGGCACCAAAAAGAGGTCCAAGGACAATATCGACACCTTTGTTGGCGAGGTCTTCTGCTCCAGTGGTGGCTTGGCTCACAGAACCGCCCGTATCTTTCGGCAAGAGCACAATGTTCTCGTTACCATAATCAAACAATGCGAGCTCGATCCCTGCCAGCATGCCTTCGGCCTGTTGGCGAACGCGCGGGTTGGGATGCGTGAACGGCAGCAACACACCGGCGCGAATAATCTCGCGGCCTTCCATGTGCGGGGGAGTGTACGGGCCTTCGGGCACGGCAAGTTCACCCATATTCTCTTCGTCTATGGGACTTCCATCCGGATTGGTCGCTTCACCGCCAGGCACTGGATCAACACGCGGATTACCGGTCGAGATTGGCCCGACTGGGCCTGGCGCCTGCGTCGCGCATCCGGCCAGCGCCAGAAAAGCGGAGAAAAACAGGATTGGCAGGGGCCTGCGGACGCGCAATGTTGCCGGTGATGTCATCAAAGTATCCCTCTTCCACTGCACCAGGTGGTGACGACGTGAGTCGTTTCTCTGGCGAGCCTAAATCCGGGACCGACTCGGCGCAACCGCTTGAGTCCGGTCTTTACATCGTCGCGACCCCGATCGGGAATCTGCGCGACATCACCCTGCGAGCGCTCGACACGTTGCAGGCTGCGGATGAAGTGCTCGCCGAAGACACGCGTGTCGCTCGGCGTTTATTAGATGCGCATGGCATTCGCGCCAAACTCAGCCCCTACCATGACCATAATGGGGCAAAGCGTCGGCCGGAAATCCTGGACAAGCTCGCAAACGGGGCCGCCATCGCTTTGATCAGTGATGCCGGGACGCCGCTGGTTTCCGATCCAGGCTGGAAGCTGTCACGTGAAGCCCTCGATGCCGGGCATCGCGTTTTTCCCGTGCCAGGAGCCTCAGCGCTTCTTGCAGGCCTCGTCGCCAGCGGCTTGCCGAGTGATCGATTCATGTTCTGCGGGTTCTTGCCGCCCAAATCCGGCGCTCGCAGGAAAGCCGCATCCGATCTTGCTGCCGTACCCTCCACGCTTGTTTTCTATGAGTCTGGGCCTCGACTTGCCGAGTCCTTGCGTGACCTGGCGAGCGTGTTGGGGGAGGAGCGCGAAGCCGCTGTGAGCCGAGAGATCACGAAACTTTTCGAAGAAACGCGGCGCGGTTCGCTAGCAGAGCTCAGCGCGCACTATCTGGACGCTGGACCGCCAAAGGGCGAAATCGTTCTTTTGGTTGGGCCACCCCTGGAGCAGGAGGTCACAGAAGCTGCGTTGGATGCGGCGATACTGTCGGCGCTAAAAACGCAATCGGTCAAACAGGCGGCAGCGGAGATTGCCGAGCATTTAGGATTACCAAAACGGGACGTATATCAGCGCGCACTCGCCTTGAAGAATGGCTAGCCGCAAGCGCAAACAGGCCGAACGGCGCGGCCGATGGGCGGAGCATTATGCCAGCATCTGGCTACAGATGCAGGCCTATTCCGTCCTCGCCCAGCGCGTTCGCCTCCCCGTCGGCGAGGTCGACTTGATCGCACGGCGCGGGCCCGTACTCGCCTTCGTTGAAGTCAAACAACGCCAGACTCTGGATGCCGCGCAAAACGCTGTACCGACCAAGTCCTGGCAACGCATCGCCCGGGCCGGTGAAGCCTGGTCGCAGCGCGATCCTCAATATCAATCGCTGGATTGGAGATATGACCTGATCGCAATCGTCCCTTGGGCGCTGCCAAAACATTACAAGGACTTTTGGCGCCCTTGATTGATGCCGCAATATCGCCCAATCCCTGTTCTAAATCGCCTGAAGTCAAATCTTTGAGGACCCGTCCCATGTCTCGTCTCGTTGCCAGCCTCAGTCTGATTGCCTTGCTTCCAGCACTAAGTGGATGTGCCACCGCAATTGTTGGGGCAGCTGGAGCCACCGCCGTTACAGCCACACAAGAGAGATCCTTTGGCGAAGCGCTGGACGATGCGGCCGTCTCAAATGAAATCAAGTCAAAGCTAATCGCCAATGGCGGCTTGAGCGAAGTGGATGTCGAAGTCGCCGCCGGGGTGGTCCTGTTGTCAGGACGGGTCTGGACGCCAGAGCTGCGCCTAAAGGCGGAAAGCCTAGCCTGGTCGGTTCGCCGCGCCGACGATGTCGCGAACGAGATTAGGGTCGAAGCCCCCGGCGGGTTCTTCGCCAACGCCTCGGACGAGCTGATTTCCACGCGCGTGCGAGCACGCCTGCTTGGATCCTCTTCGGTGCAGGCGAACAATTTCAATGTCGAGACCTATGGCGGTACTGTCTATTTGCTTGGCGTGGCCCGGTCCGCTCAGGAGCTGGAGCAAGCTGCGGAAGAAGCGAGCAAGGTGGGCGGCGTCAATCAGGTCGTGTCCTATGTGCGTCTGCGCAATGAGCGCGGCGAAATCGTGCCCTACACGCCCGCACAACCGGCCGCGGTGGATGCCGGCGAACTGCTCGGTGGCCCTGGCAGTTAAGCCAATCCCTTATAATCGCTTTGCAATCTCGGCGAGCATCCTCATATAGGCGTCTGCTACTTTTGAGGAACCGCCATGACTCTGCGCGTCGCCATCCAAACTGATCCCCTGGAAACCGCAGCGGTGGAGTCAAACACCACATTCGCACTGGCGGAATCAGCTCAGAAGATTGGTGCGGAGCTCTACGAGTATCAGCCAGAAAACCTTTCCTATGGCGAAGGCCGCATTACCGCATTTGCGCGGCCAATGACCGTCCAGCGGGTACCGGGCAATCCCGCGACGTTCAAAGATCGGATCACGCTGGATCTACGGGAAGATGTCGATGTTGTCCTGATGCGCCAGGATCCCCCTTTCGACATGGCCTACATCACCGCTTGCCATATCCTGGAACTTCTGAAGCCGGATACTCTGGTGTTGAACGACCCTGAGCATGTGCGCTCCGGGCCTGAAAAGCTGTATCCCCTGCTGGTTCCCGACTTCATGCCGCCAACTTTGATCTCACGCGACAAAGCCGCAATGACGGCGTTTCGCGAGACCCATAAAGACGTCATAATCAAGCCGCTATACGGCTTTGGCGGCGGAGATGTGTTCCGCGTGAAGCCCGAAGACAGCAATTTCGGGCCGCTGATCGATTTGTTCCTGGGACGAACCCGCGAACCTCTCATCGCTCAAGCTTTTTTGCCCGCCGTCGCAGAGGGCGATAAACGAATCATTCTGATCAATGGAGAAGCCGTGGGCGGGTTCAATCGGATTCCCATGAAAGGTCATGCGCGATCAAATCTTGCCGTTGGCGGAACCGCCGAACCCAGCGACCTGAGCGACGCCGATCTCGCCATCTGCGACGCAATTGGCCCGCACTTAAAGGCGCGTGGCCAGGTCCTGGTCGGCATTGATGTGATCGGCGGACGCCTGACAGAGGTCAACAATACGTCGCCGACGGGAGTTCAACAGGTTCGTGACTTTACAGGACGCGATCCAGCGGCGATGTTTTGGGACGTTGTGCAAGACAAGCTTGCCAACACCTAGCGTGACGGCCAAAAATGGAGCCATGAAAATGAAAGCTCTTTCAATCGCATCGATCCTCGCTCTCGCAGTTGCTGGCACAGCGTGCTCGCAAGCCAGCGACCAGGAAGCAGAGAAACCCGCAACAGTCGCAGAAACCGAAACTGCGGCAGCACCTGAAGTCGACATGTCCGGATTTAACCTCGGTCTACCGACCGAGATGGAGACACCAGCGCCAATACCGGCCGGTGAGTTCAATCTGGATCTCGGGAGCGCACCCGCATCCACCACAGACGGGTTTAATCTGGGCACGGACCTAGGCGCATCAAGCGGCTTGGAAAGTATTCCAGAGATCGGCACAAGTATAACCGAAGAACCGGCAGAAGAAGAGCCTCTGACACCGGTAGATGACGAGCCGGTTATTCGTCTCGATTAAAATATAAAAACGTTCTTTATTTGTTCTTTGCCTTCTGTTACTGTCAACGGAGAACAGGGAATACAATATGGTGGCGCGAGTTACGACATTTGCATTTGCCGGCATTGCCGCAAACCCTGTCGACGTTCAGGTTCACATGGCGGGCGGCAGCCAACCCGCGTTCACCATTGTCGGATTGCCGGACAAAGCGGTTGCGGAGAGTCGCGAGCGGGTACGCGCCGCCTTCAGCGCGATTGGGCTTGCCCTGCCACCGAAACGCATCACCGTAAATCTGTCGCCGGCCGACCTACCCAAAGAAGGCAGTCACTACGATTTGCCGATCGCGCTCGGCGTTCTCGCAATCATGGGCATCCTTTCTCCCGATGCATTGGACGGACACGCCGCGATTGGAGAGCTATCGCTTGATGGCAGACTGGAATCCACGATTGGAGTTTTGCCTGCAGCGATGCAGGCCCTTGATCAGGGACTGCGTCTGATTTGCCCTTATGTCTGCGGACCTGAAGCAGCCTGGGCGGGTGAAGGAAACCTCACCGCGCCGGACCTGATAAGCCTGATCAATCATTTCAGCGGACGCGCGCCGCTCTCATGTCCGCCACCCGGTGAACTAACGCCCCCGGATCAGCTGCTCGATTTGAAAGACGTCAAAGGCCAAGACGGTGCCAAGCGCGTTCTGGAAATCGCGGCAGCAGGCGGCCACAATCTTCTATTCTGCGGGTCACCGGGATCCGGTAAATCTATGCTCGCGAAGCGACTTCCCGGGCTGTTGCCGGATCTTTCCGCGAAAGAATTGCTGGAAGCGTCGCAGATTCAGTCTGTTGCAGGCCTGTTGGAGCGCGGACAATTGTCGCGCGCTCGCCCGTTTCGCGCGCCGCATCACTCCGCCTCCATGGCGGCGCTGGTGGGCGGCGGCATTCGCGCCCGCCCGGGGGAGATTTCGCTGGCGCATCATGGCGTTCTCTTCCTCGATGAGTTGCCGGAATTCTCAGGCCAGGCACTGGATAGCCTGAGACAACCGCTCGAGGATGGTGAGG
>JAEPOM010000012.1:0-19744 GCA_017642885.1 Henriciella sp.
ATCCAGCCAATCGCCATGGACCAGGGCCTGCGCTTCGCGATCCGCGAAGGTGGCCGCACGGTTGGCGCGGGTGTTGTGGCGGCTGTTAAAGCCTAAACCCAGCACACCAAACCCAAAAACAAGCAAACCCCGCTGTGAAAACAGCGGGGTTTTTCTATGCGGAAACGTCGAGGCCCGCTGCGCCGCCAGCTTCGATTTCGACCTCGAAAGTTTCGAGGAACCGGCAGACCATCATGTAATAACCAGTGACCAGGGTTAGCTCCTGAAGCTTTTCCACCCCAAAATGTGAGAGGGCAGGGGTGAACGTCGCATCGCCAGCTTTCACATTGGCGACAAGATCGTCGACATAGTCGAGCGTCAGTTTCTGCTCCGAGCTTAGGCGAGGGTCGCTCGGGCCGGCTTTGAGCGCTTCGATCAATGCATCGCTCATACCGAGGTCCCGGCCGATCTTTTCGTGTTGTGCGGTCTCGTAGCTTGCATTCGAAAGATATCCGACCCGTAGGATAGCACACTCACGCGTCACAGGATCAAGCTTGCCCTCGAACAGAAACGCACCGCCGAGGTCGACGAAAGGGCGGACTAATCCGGGCGCATTTGCCATCATTCGAAAAATGTTCAGCGGCGCCAGACGCTCCAGCAACTGCCTGGTCGTGTCATCCATCTTATTGGGATCGGCATAGGGAATGCGGGCCATGAGGTCTCCTTGTTCTGCAGCGCTGACTAAATCACGCCTTTGAATAGTCGCAAAGCCGATTAGGATTTCCAAGAGAAGCCAGAGGAGAGGGACCGATGATTCGTACCGTATTGACTGCAGTGGCATTTGGGGGAGTGAGCGCAGGTGGGCTGGCAGCGGCAGACGAGGTCTGGAGCACCGAGATTGGTGATGTGATCTACGAGATTGATCTAGAAAACGGCATGGCCGTATTGTCCTATCCTACCGATGGCGAGGATCGCGGGCGCGCTTATCTATCCGGTCTTGCGGGCGTTTATACCGATCGCACCGGATATGACGGTATCTGGATCGAGCCACAGTCTGATGAGGGATTGTGCGAAGTCGGAATGGTCGCGCCAGATTCTGGCGAACCATCGATGAATTGGGGGCGCGTGCGCGTTGTGTTTGTGGATCCAGATTTCCCGTCAACATTTGTAGCGATGCGCGGCGACTGTTTTGATGAGCCGACTGAAATGCTGGTGGCGCGTCCGGTGACGGCGTTCAGCCAATAGACCTGGATTTCCTGTATCCACCCCATTGCATCTGGCGCGCGCTTGAGGCACATAGCGCCTCACTGGACGGGTATAGCTCAGTTGGTAGAGCATCGGTCTCCAAAACCGAGGGTCCTGGGTTCAAGTCCTAGTGCCCGTGCCAGTTTTTCCAAACGCGAAAGATCGATTTTGGACTCATCCGTGGGGCGTTTTTCTCAATTGCGTTTATTGTGAACGCTTTACTAAGAAAATCGTTTCTAAAATAGATGTATGCTTCGTTTCATGTTGATCAGTTTGGTGCTGGCCAATGGCTGGGCCGCCAGTAGCGCCCAGGGAACCCACATTCGTGGATGGATCGAACATGCGCGGATCATGCCGGACGCGCTGCTCCTTTCTGCAAAACTCGACAGCGGTGCCCAGACGACATCAATTCATGCCGAGGTTCTCGCAGCTGGAACCGCAGACGAAATGTATCGCCCGTCGGATCTGACGACCGGGCGAGCTGATACTGAAGCCGATGCCAGCGCGATGCTTAGCATCCAGATGATGCAAGGTGTTGTGCCTGACGATCCGCGCGAGGCCGACGTGATCCCCATTTCATCTCTTTCGGCTGGTGAAGAATTACCGGAGGTCGTGACCTTCCGCCTGACCAGTCGGGGCGGGAAGCGGCGCGTTTATACTGAGCGCGTTGTGCGCTGGGTATCGATCCGTCGACGCGGTGGCGGATCGATTGTTCGTCCGGTTGTCATGATGGATCTGTGTGTTGGCGGCGTTCAGGTTGAGGGCGAGGTCAACCTTGCCGATCGAACGGGCTTTAATTATCCGCTCCTTATTGGGCGCAACATGCTGAGCGCTGCCAGAATTAAGGTTGATTCAGGTCAGGTTTTCGCCTCTAGGCGGGCGTGCCCCGACGGAGTCTGACCCGCGGCTGCGGTAGCGTCCCAATCAGCGATAACAGAAACTGCACACACCCCTGTTGACGGGGCGATCTGATTCCCGTAATGGCCACCATTCGCAAGCTAGGCAGTGCCGTGAAGGCAAACGCTGGTTACCGAAACGAACAACTGGATTTTCCTCGTATCTGGGCGCTCCACTCCGTGTGCTGCCCTGGTGTGTGGTTTTATCGTGAATGGACATCGCAGGATGGAAAAACAGAATATCAGGATCCGGCTTAAGGCCTTCGATCACCGCGCGCTAGATTTGTCAGCGCGAGAAATCGTTTCGACTGCCAAGCGCACGGGCGCGGAAGTGCGAGGACCAATCCCGCTTCCTACCCGTAAAGAGCGCTTCACAGTCAACCGTTCACCGCACGTGAACAAGAAGTCTCGTGAGCAATTCGAGATCCGTACGCACAAGCGTATTCTCGACATTGTTGACCCGACCCCGCAAACCGTCGACGCGCTGATGAAGCTCGACCTGTCTGCTGGCGTTGGCATCGAGATCAAGCTCGAGGGAGCTCGCTAATGGCGCTTCCAGCTCAACGTTCTGGCGTGCTGGCCCGTAAACTGGGTATGACACGCGTATTTAGTGACGAAGGCCGCCACGTGCCTGTCACTGTTCTGGCGCTTGACGGCTGTCAGGTTGTCGGTCTGCGCACCGAAGACGAGCGCGACGTGACCACCAAGAAGGGTGGCCAGGTAAAGCGCACCGACGGCTACACAGCTGTCGTCATGGGTGCCGGTGAAAAGAAAGCCAAGCGCACCGCGAAAGCCCAGCGCGAGCAATTCGCCAAGGCCGGTGTTGCGCCTAAAGCAAGAGTTACAGAGTTCCGTGTCAAATCTGACATCGCTCTGCCAGATGTCGGCGCTGAAGTTCAGGCCGACCATTTTGTTCCTGGTCAAAAAGTTGACGTTGCAGGCGTTTCGATCGGTAAAGGTTTTGCCGGTGCGATGAAGCGTTGGAACTTTGGTGGTCTGCGCGCCACGCACGGTGTGTCGATCTCTCACCGTTCGCACGGTTCAACTGGTCAATGCCAAGATCCCGGCAAAGTCTTCAAAGGTAAGAAGATGGCTGGTCACTACGGCGTTGAGCGCAAGACTGTTCAGAACCTCGAAATCGTCCGCACGGATGTTGAGCGCGGTTTGCTGCTCGTCAAAGGTGCGATCCCAGGCGCTGATGGTTCTTATGTTGAGGTTCGCGACGCTGTTAAGAAGGCGATCCATGCGGATGCGCCAACCGACGGGTCTTTCAAAGCGCCTGCCAAGAGTGATGCGCCAGCAGCTGCTGACGTAAAAATCGAAGGCACTGCTGCAGACAATATCGTCCTGGTGGATGGTATTGGTCCTAAGACCGAAGAGAACCTGAAAGAAAAGGGTCTCGGCACGTTGTCAGGTTTCGTTGCGATGGCTGACGATGAGCGCACCGCGCTTCTCGAAGAGCTCGGTGTCGCGGAAGATGCTGCAACCGAAGATTGGGTTGGTCAGGCAAAAGACATTCTCGCGGGCGGTCAGCCGCGTGCGAAAGTCGACCAGGACCTCCTGAAGAAACTTCTGAAAGAGGGTGCTGAATAATGGAACTCTCCGTCAAAACTCTTGAAGGCAAGGCCGCTGGCAAAGCCACTGTTGATGATGCTGTGTTCGGGATCGAAGATATCCGCGGCGACGTCATTCAGCGCATGGTTCGCTACCAGCTTGCTAAGCGCCAGGCCGGAACGCACAAAACGCAAGAGCGTGCCGACGTGTCTGTCACAACCAAGAAGTACATTCGTCAAAAAGGATCTGGCGGCGCCCGTCACGGTTCCAAGAATGCGAACATCTTCGTTGGTGGTGCTGTCGCGCACGGGCCTCGTGTTCGTAGCCACGCGCACGCCCTGCCTAAGAAGGTCCGCAAGATGGCTCTGGCCCATGCGCTTTCTTCTAAGGTCAAATCTGACGCTGTGCTGGTCCTCGACAAAGCAGAGCTGAAAGAGGGCAAGACCAAGGAGCTTTCTGCGAAGCTCGCAAAGCTTGGCCTTTCAAATGCTCTGATCATTAGCGGTGCGACCGTTGATGAGAATTTCGCCAAGGCTGCTCGCAACATTCCAAATGTGGATGTCCTGCCAGCCGCTGGTCTCAATGTTTATGACGTGCTTCGCCGCAAGACTTTGGTTCTGACCAAAGACGCGCTGGAAAGCATCGATGCGCGCTTCAATGGCGCGAAAGCGGAGGCTTAATCCATGGCTGATATCAAGCCTCATAACTATGACATGCTTCTGTTTCCGATCATTACGGAAAAGTCGACGCTGGTCGCTGAAGAGAACAAGATCATCTTTCGTGTTCCTCTGACCGCAACCAAGCCTGACATTAAAGAAGCTGTTGAAAACCTGTTCAAAGTCGACGTCACCAAGGTCAACACGATCCTGGTGAAGGGCAAAACCAAGCGTTTTCGCGGGCAGCCTGGCCGTCGCTCTGACTTCAAAAAGGCGATCGTGACGCTGGCGGACGGACAGTCTGTCGACATCACGACGGGCCTGTAGGAGATTTAGATGGCTTTAAAGACATACAAACCTACCTCACCCGGTCGCCGTCAGCTGGTCCTCGTTGATCGCTCGGAGCTGCACAAAGGTCGCCCGGTGAAAATGCTCACCGAGGGTCTGACCAAGACGGGTGGCCGAAACAATAAAGGTCGCATGACTGCACGCCACAAAGGCGGCGGTGCAAAGCGCCTTTATCGTAAGATCGACTTCAAGCGTAATCGTTGGGACGTGCCGGCAACGGTTGAGCGTCTCGAGTATGACCCGAACCGCACCGCGTTTATCGCGCTGATCAAGTATGAAGATGGTGAGCTGTCTTACATTCTTGCGCCGCAGCGTCTCGCCGTTGGTGACACGGTCATCTCTTCGAAAACCGCTGATATCAAACCGGGTAATGTTCTCCCGCTGAGAAACATTCCGATTGGTACGATCATTCACAACATTGAGATGAAGCCTCTCAAGGGTGCCCAGATGGTGCGCTCTGCCGGTTGCTACGCTCAGCTGGTTGGCCGTGACGCTGGTTACGCTCAGATCAAGCTGACATCTGGCGAGCTGCGCATGGTTCCAGATCAGTGTGTTGCCACGATTGGTGCTGTGTCCAACCCGGACAACATGAACCAGGTCATGGGTAAAGCCGGCCGTAACCGCCACAAGGGCAAGCGCCCGCACGTTCGCGGCGTGGTTATGAACCCGGTCGATCACCCGCACGGTGGTGGTGAAGGTAAGTCCTCCGGTGGCCGTCATCCAGTGACGCCTTGGGGTAAGAAAACACGCGGGCCAAAAACTCGCCGTAAGCAGGCTTCGGATCGTTTGATCATCCGTCGCCGTAACTCGAAACGCTAGGGAGACGTAGAGAATGTCACGTTCCGTCTGGAAAGGCCCGTTTGTCGACGGCTACCTCCTGAAGAAGGCTGAGAAGGCGCATGCGTCTGAGCGCCGTGAGGTCATCAAAACCTGGTCTCGCCGTTCAACCATCCTGCCACAATTCGTTGGTCTGAATTTTCAGGTTCACAATGGCAACAAGTTTGTACCTGTCCTCATCAGTGAGGAAATGGTCGGTCACAAGCTTGGTGAGTTCGCACCTACCCGTACGTATTACGGTCACGGTGCCGACAAGAAAGCGAAGCGGAGATAGTCATGGGTAAAGCCAAGAATGCTCCTAAGCAGGCGCCAAACGAGTCACGCGCAGTCCTGCGCATGTATCGTTCCAGCCCGCAAAAGCTGAACTTGCTGGCGCAGCAAATTCGCGGTCTGCCTGTGCAGAAAGCGATCGACGAGATGCAATTCTCTCGTAAGCGCGCCGCATCTGATGTTCGCAAGCTTTTGAAGAGTGCTGTCGCCAATGCGGAGAACAATCACGACCTGGATATTGATAGCCTGGTCGTTGCTGAAGCGCATGTCGGTAAGAACCTTGTCATGAAGCGTATTCGCGCCCGCGCTCGCGGTCGTGCGGCTCGCATCATGAAGCCATTCTCGCAGCTGACAGTTGTCCTGCGCGACACGTCACAAGAAGCGGAGGCCGTATAATGGGTCAGAAAGTCAATCCGATCGGCTTGCGCCTGGGCATCAACCGTACGTCTGATAGTCGTTGGTACGCCGACAGCGAAGACTTCGGTCGCCTGCTGCATGAAGATCTGAAGATCCAGAAGCACATCAAGTCTAAGCTTGGTCAGGCTGGGATCTCTCGCATCATCATCGAGCGTCCCCACAAGAAATGCCTCGTCACTATTCATACTGCGCGGCCAGGTCTGGTTATCGGTAAGAAGGGTGCGGACATTGAAGGTCTGCGTCGTCAACTCGCGGCCATGACCACCGACGAAGTTCGTGTGAACCTGGTTGAGATCCGCAAGCCTGAGCTTGATGCGACATTGGTTGCTGAAGACATTGCACGCCAGCTTGAGCGTCGCGGGTCTTTCCGCCGCGCGATGAAGCGTTCGATCCAGAACACGATGCGTCTCGGTGCTGAAGGTGTGAAGATCATGGTCGCTGGCCGTCTTGGCGGTGCTGAGATCGCGCGGACCGAGCAGTACTCAGAAGGGTCTGTGCCATTGCACACGCTGCGCGCTGATATCGATTATGGCACAGCCGAAGCGCTGACCACATACGGTATTATCGGCATCAAGATCTGGATCTATAAGGGCGAGATCATGGAGCATGATCCGATGGCGCGCGATCGCCGTGCGGAGACCTCTGGTGAGTCTCGTGCCCGTTCTGGCAACCAGCGTGGTCCGGCTTCGGGCCCACAGGCAGGAGCATAAACGATGCGTCAGCCGAAACGTACAAAATACCGCAAGGCGTTCAAAGGCCGGATTAAGGGCAATGCAAAAGGTGGATCTTCCATCGCATTTGGCTCTTTCGGTCTGAAAGCCCTCGAGCCTGAGCGTGTTACCGCACGTCAGATCGAAGCGACGCGTCGCGCCGTAACGCGCGAGATGAAGCGTCAAGGCAAAGTGTGGATCCGTGTCTTCCCAGACACGCCGGTCACCGCCAAGCCAATCGAAGTTCGGATGGGTAAAGGTAAGGGCTCTGTCGACCGTTGGGTCGCCCGTGTTCAGCCTGGTCGCATCTTGTTTGAAATCGACGGTGTTCCGGATGAGGTCGCGCTGGAAGCGCTCCGCCTCGGTGCAGCTAAGCTGCCAATCCGCACGAAGATCGTCCGCCGGATTGAGGGGATTTAAGCATGGCTAAAGCTTCTGATTTCCGTTCGAAGAGCCCCGATCAGCTGAAGGAAGACCTTCTGCAGCTGAAGAAGGAACAGTTTAACCTCCGCTTTCAGCAGGCCACTGGCCAGTTGGAAAAGACCGCCCGCATCAAGGTCGTTCGTCGAGATATTGCTCGCGTTCAGACCCTGCTTCGCGAGCAGGCCCGCGCGGACGCTGAGGCGTAGGAGTAAGATATGCCTAGACGTGTTATGGAAGGCGTAGTGGTCTCGACCAAGCAGGACAAGACCGCAATCGTGCGCGTAGAGCGTCGTTTTCTTCACCCACTGCTGAAGAAAACCGTTCGTCGTTCTAAGCGCTACCACGCCCATGATGAAGACAATGCTGCCATTGAAGGTCAGACAATCACGATCCGTGAATGTCCGCCTCGTTCAAAGCTGAAGCGTTGGGAAGTCATTTCATCTGATGGAGGCGACGCATGATCCAGATGCAGTCCAACCTGCGGGTCGCGGACAACTCTGGTGCCCGCCGCGTACAGTGCATTAAAGTGCTGGGCGGTGCCGGACGTCGTTACGCTTCTGTAGGTGATGTCATTGTGGTTTCAGTGAAGGAAGCAATTCCAACTGGCCGCGTAAAGAAAGGCGACGTGCGCCGCGCTGTCGTCGTTCGTGTCGCCAAGGACATTAATCGCCCAGACGGGTCGACCATTCGGTTCGACACCAATGCGGCTGTCCTGATCAACAATAACAACGAGCCAATCGGCACTCGGATCTTCGGACCTGTTCCTCGCGAACTGCGCGCCAAGAACCACATGAAGATTGTCTCGCTCGCGCCGGAGGTGCTGTAGCTATGGCTGCGAAAGTGAAAAAGGGTGACCGCGTTGTCGTTCTCACTGGCCGGAACAAAGGCGCAGAGGGCGAAGTGCTAAAGGTTATCCCAGCTGAGAACCGTGTGGTTGTGCGTGGTGTGAACGTTGTCAAACGTCACACAAAGCCAAGCCAGGAAAACCCACAGGGCGGCATCAATTCGTTCGAAGCGCCAATTCACGCGTCGAATGTTGCGATGATCGATCCTCGTGACGGCAAAGCGACACGGGTTGGTTTCAAAACAGATGAGCATGGCCGGAAAACGCGCTTTGCCAAACGTTCAGGAGAGGCTCTAGATGTCTAAAGACTACACTCCTCGCCTCAAGAAGAAGTATGACGAGCAGATTCGTGGCCAACTCAAGGAAGAGTTCGGCTATACGAATGACATGCAGATCCCAAAGATCGACAAGGTCGTGATCAACATGGGTGTTGGCGAAGCTGTCGCTGACTCCAAGAAGATCAAGACGGCCCTGGCCGAGATGGAAAAGATCGCTGGTCAAAAGCCAGTTGCAACCAAAGCTCGCAAGTCAATCGCTGGCTTCAAGCTGCGCGAGGAAATGCTCATTGGTTGTAAAGTGACGCTCCGCCGGGAACGCATGTACGAATTCCTGGATCGTCTGACCAACATTGCTCTGCCACGCGTGAAAGACTTCCGTGGTCTGAACGGCAAGAGCTTTGATGGACGCGGCAATTTCGCCATGGGTCTCAAGGAGCAACTCGTGTTCCCAGAGATCAACTATGACGATGTCGACGATATTCGCGGTATGGACATTATTGTTTGTACCACCGCCACTTCGAACGATGAAGCCAAGAGCCTGCTCGCGCAGTGCGGCTTCCCGTTCCGGAACTAGCACTGAAGGAAGACTGTAATGGCTAAGAAGAGTGCTGTTGAGCGGAATGATAAGCGCAAGCGCCTGGTCGAGAAGTTCGCGGCCAAGCGTGAAGAGCTCAAAGCGATCGCTATGAACGAAGATCTGCCACTGGAAGAGCGCTTCAAGGCGCGTCTGAAGCTGGCTGAACTTCCACGCAACTCTGCACCGAACCGTGTGCGCAATCGTTGCGAAGTATCTGGTCGTCCGCGCGGTTATTACCGCAAACTCAAAATGTCCCGTATCGCGCTGCGTGAGCTTGGCTCACTCGGCAAGATCCCGGGCCTTGTTAAGTCCAGCTGGTAAGGAGGGATATAATGGCTATTTCTGATCCCCTCGGCGATATGCTGACACGTATCCGTAACGCTCAAATGCGCGGAATGGATAAAGTCGTAACGCCGGCCTCTAAATTGCGGGCTCGCGTCCTCGAAGTGCTTCAAGGCGAAGGCTACATCCGTGGCTATGCCGAGATCGAAAAAGACGGTCACAAGCATCTCGAGATTGAACTGAAATATTTCGACGGTACGCCGGTGATCGCTGAGATCCGTCGTGTGTCGAAGCCAGGTCGGCGTGTTTACTCTTCCAAGAGTGACATTCCGCTGGTTCGTAACGGTCTTGGGATTTCGATCCTGTCCACCTCTAAGGGCGTGATGTCTGACAACACTGCGCGCGATGAGAATGTGGGCGGTGAAATCCTCTGCCGCGTATTCTAAGGGAAGGGTGAACTGATATGTCTCGTATTGGCAAACTTCCAATTTCTGTCCCGTCCAGCACGACGGTCACAATTGAAGGTCAGTTGCTGAAAGCAAAAGGCCCGAAGGGAGAGCTCACGATTGAGCTTCCTGATGTGATGTCGGCTG
This sequence comes from Henriciella sp., assembly GCA_017642885.1. Lineage (GTDB taxonomy): Bacteria > Pseudomonadota > Alphaproteobacteria > Caulobacterales > Hyphomonadaceae > Henriciella. The sequence goes on from JAEPOM010000012.1 coordinate 9,910, forward strand.
AGCTTGAGGGCGCTGAGCTGCGGATCAACCCGCGCGACGATGTCGTCAAAGCTGCGAACGAAAAAATTCGCATCAATGACGAGAAGGGTCGTAAGAAAATGACCTTCGCTCAGGCGCTGGATCCATCCGCTCGGACGCTATGGGGCACGAGCCGCTCAAACGCTGCGAACCTGGTTCAGGGTGCAGCTGAAGGCTTCAAGAAGACCCTCGAACTGGTCGGCGTTGGTTACCGTGCTCAAATGCAGGGTAAAGACCTCAAGCTCGCACTCGGTTTCAGCCACGATGTCATCTACAAGGCACCGGACGGCATTGAAATCAAATGCGCGAAGCCGACTGAGATTGAAATTTCTGGCGCTGACAAACAATCTGTTGGTCAGGTCGCCGCTGAAATCCGTAACTATCGCCGCCCAGAGCCTTATAAGGGCAAGGGTGTGCGTTATCAGGGCGAATATGTCCGCCGTAAGGAAGGCAAGAAGAAGTAGCCATGTTGACGTCACGCGAAAAATTCCTGCGCCGCCAGCAACGCAGCCGCACCAAGCTCCGCAAGACTGCGGAAGGCAAGGTCCGTTTGTCTGTTGCGCGTTCGGGTAAAAATATTTCCGCTCAGATCATCGACGATGAAAAGGGGATCACTCTTGCAGCTGCCTCCACACTGGAAGCAGATGTGCGCAAGGGTCTGAAATCCACGAGCACCATCGAAGCGGCTGAAAAAGTCGGTAAGACGGTTGCTGAGCGGGCGAAGAAAGCCGGTATTGAAGACGTTGTCTTCGATCGCGGCGGTTTTGTGTTCCATGGCCGGGTGAAAGCCCTGGCAGACGCCGCCCGTGAGGGCGGTCTGAAGTTCTAGGAGAGTCACCATGGCTGAAGATAGAGGCAGAGGCCGCGGCCGCCGCCGAGACCGCGACGAAGAGCAAAGCGAATTCGTCGACAAGCTGGTCGGTATCAACCGCGTCGCCAAAACTGTTAAAGGCGGTAAAAACTTTGGTTTCGCAGCGCTCGTCGTTGTCGGAGACCAAAAGGGCCGTGCAGGCTTCGGTAAGGGTAAAGCCCGCGAAGTACCTGAGGCGATCCGCAAAGCAACCGAAGAAGCTAAGCGCAACATGGTTCGCGTGCCGCTTCGCGAAGGTCGCACACTGCACCATGACGGCCGTGGCCGTTGGGGCGCGGGTAAAGTTGTTCTGCGCGCAGCACCTCCCGGAACGGGCGTGATTGCGGGCGGTCCAATGCGCGCCGTTATGGAAGTTCTGGGCATCCAGGACGTTGTCGGCAAGTCTATCGGCTCGTCGAACCCATACAACATGGTTCGTGCAACCTTTAACGCACTCACCAGACAGGCGAGCCCGCGTTCAGTTGCATCCAAGCGTGGTCTGAAGGTTCAGGACATTGTCGGTCGTCGTACCGATGGCGCCTCTGAAGCCGGCATGGCCGAAGCGACAGAAGCGTAAGAATAAGAGGATCTGACCAATGGCAAAATCAAAAGCCACCGTCACTGTGCGCCAGACCGGTAGCCCGATCCGTCGCGCACCAGATCAGCGTCAGACGCTGGTCGGCCTTGGTCTGAATAAGATCGGCCGTACCCGTACGCTGGAAGATACACCTGCCGTTCGCGGCATGATCAACAAGGTTTCCCACCTTGTTGAAGTCGTCGAGGGATAAATCATGAAACTCAACGAACTTTCTCCTGCTCCAGGGTCGACAAAGAACCGCCACCGGGTTGGTCGCGGCGTTGGCTCAGGCAAAGGCAAGACCGGTGGCCGTGGGGTCAAAGGTCAAAAGTCACGTTCTGGTGTAGCTATTAATGGCTTCGAAGGCGGACAGATGCCCATCTATATGCGTCTGCCGAAGCGCGGCTTCACAGCCCGCAACTCGAAAAACCATGCCTGGCTGAACCTGGGACTGCTTTCGAAAGCGATCGAAGCGGGCACGCTCGACGCCAAGAAAGAGATCACGGAAGAGGTGCTGGTCGCATCTGGCGTTATTCGCCGGGTTAAAGACGGCGTTCGCCTGCTGGCCAAAGGTGAGGCCCCTAAAAAGGTCAAAATCACCGTGACTGGCGCAAGCAAGGCGGCGGTTGAAGCGATCGAGAAGGCTGGCGGAACGGTGACTTTGACCGGACCTGTCCGGACAGGAAAAGCAGACTAACCCTCTAGTTTTTTCCACCAAACGTCTTCACAAATCAGCTTTCGCCGCCAATCTTGGCGGCGAACGCGTTTCCGGGAGAAGGAGTCCCCCTTGGCCACTGCTGCTGAACAACTCGCACGGAATATGAATTTTGGGTCCTTCGCCAAAGCGAAAGATCTTCAGAACCGTATCCTGTTCACCCTGTTTGTGCTGTTCCTGTACCGGCTCGGGACATACATCCCGCTTCCAGGCATTGACCCTGACCAATTCGCGCAGCTTTTTGCCGCCCAAGAGGGTGGCATGCTGGGCAATATGAATATGTTTGCGGGTGGCGCGATTGAGCGGATGAGCATCTTCGCCCTCAACGTGATGCCCTATATTACCGCCTCGATCATTATTCAAATGATGACGTCTTCGGTTCCGTCTCTGGAAAAACTGAAGAAAGAAGGCGAATCTGGGCGCAAGCAGATCAACCAGTATACGCGTTACCTGACGCTCGCTTTTGCCGTCGTACAAAGCTTTGGAATCTCGATGGGGCTATCCGGCGCGGCTTATGACAGCATGCCGCAATGGTTCTTCGTGCTGACGGCTGTGACCACGTTTACTGGCGGAACGATGTTCCTGATGTGGATGGGTGAACAGATCACTGCCCGCGGCGTTGGGAATGGTATTTCCCTGATCATCTTCGCCGGGATTATCGCCGAGATGCCACGTGCGATCTTCAACCTGTTCAGCGGGTCACGCGAGCAGGGGATCAATGTCGTCTTTGTTCTCGGAGTTGCGGCGCTCGTTATTGCGCTGACCGTCTTCATCGTATTCATCGAGCGCTCTCAGCGCCGCGTGCTGATCCAGTATCCCAAGCGCCAACAAGCTGCGAATCAGGCCGCGCAAGGTCAAAGCTCGTTCATGCCGCTGAAGCTGAATACGTCGGGTGTTATCCCGCCAATCTTTGCGATTGCGATTCTGATGCTGCCTCTGACGGCCGTCGGTTTCATGAGCGGCAACACGGCTGAAGTCGCAACCGATGGCGGCGTGCTCGCCTGGATCGCCACCAACTTCTCGCCCGGCAGCTGGACCTACATCATCACATACGGTGTGCTCGTGGCCTTCTTCACGTTCTTCTACACCTCGATCATGTTCAACCCGGAAGAGACTGCGGACAATCTGCGCAAGTATGGCGGGTTCGTTCCCGGCATCCGCCCGGGGCGAAATACGGCGGCTTACTTCGACTATGTGCTAACTCGACTGACTACGATTGGTGCGATTTATCTGGTTTTTGTCTGCCTGATGCCAGAAGTCCTGCGCCGCTATGTGCCGGGCATCCCATTCTATATCGGTGGGACAAGCTTGCTCATTGTGGTTTCGGTGACCATGGATACGGTGACACAGATACAATCTCACTTGATTGCCCACCAATATGAGGGTTTGATCAAGAAATCGCGGTTGGGAGGCAAGCGTAAGAAATGAATCTGATCCTGTTTGGACCGCCTGCGGCCGGAAAAGGTACGCAAGCAAAGAAACTCGTCGCAGAACGCGGCTTCATTCAGCTCTCGACCGGGGACATGCTGCGCGCAGCTGTCGCCTCGGGTTCCGAGCTCGGAAACAAAGTAAAGGCGATCATGGAATCTGGCGCCTTGGTGTCTGATGAGATCGTCATTGCGCTGATCGATGAGCAGCTCGAAACCAATAAGGGTGCGGCAGGCTTCATCTATGATGGCTTCCCGCGCACCGTTGGTCAGGCTGAGGCACTGGATGCATTGCTCAAATCTCGCGACGAAGCGGTGGATTGTGTGATCCGCCTGGTTGTCGACGAAGAAGCGCTGTTGGCGCGTGTCACGAAGCGATTCGAAGAGCAGGGGCGCAAGGATGACAATCCGGCGACTTTCTCTGTGCGACTTGAAAAGTACAATGCCGATACGGCGCCATTGGTGCCGATTTATGCAGAGCGCGGTATCCTTCGTGAGGTTGACGGCATGGCCGCAATTGATGAAGTTAGTGCCGGAATAGATGCGGCCTTGAAAGAGGCTGTTTGAGACTGCGTGAACCGCTGATTCAGTGGTTGACGTACCAATTGTTGCGTCTATAACGACGCACTTCGTTAAGAAGCTGAGTCTGCAAGCGTGCAGCGGTAATTTTGCTGTGCGAACTGCGGCTTTCTTTTTGGATTATTAGGAGACTGGCTTTGGCCCGTATTGCAGGCGTCAATATACCGACGAACAAGCGCGTTCCGATCGCGCTGCGCTACATTCATGGCATTGGCCCAGCCAAAGCCGACGAGATCTGTGAAAAGATCGGCATCACCCCAGAACGCCGTGTGGCGGAATTGTCTGATGCAGAAGTCATCAAAATTCGTGAAACGATCGACAGTGATTACATGGTAGAAGGTGACCTTCGCCGTGAAGTGTCGATGAACATTAAACGCCTGATGGACCTCGGCTGCTATCGCGGTCTGCGCCATCGTAAGCGCTTGCCGGTGCGCGGACAACGTACGCACACCAATGCTCGGACCCGCAAAGGTCCAGCCAAGCCGATCGCTGGCAAGAAGAAATAGGATCTTCGAGAGATGGCCCGTCAAGCAACCCGCGTATCACGCCGTGCCCGTAAGAACATTACGTCTGGCGTCGTGCATGTGAACTCAAGCTTCAACAATACGATGATCACCATCACAGACGCGCAAGGGAATGCCATTTCATGGTCTTCCTCTGGCACGATGGGATTTAAGGGATCTCGTAAGTCGACACCTTATGCCGCTCAGGTGGCTGCTGAGGACGCTGCTAAGAAAGCCATGGAGCATGGCATGCAGACGGTTGAAGTGAACGTTCGGGGACCAGGCTCTGGTCGTGAAAGTGCGCTTCGTGCGTTGCAGGCCGCTGGCCTGACCGTGACCGCGATCCGCGACACCACGCCAATCCCGCACAATGGCTGCCGCCCACCAAAGCGCCGCCGCGTATAGTCTGTTTGAACTGAATTTACGGAAAGGCTGATCATGACCGAAGCCGAAGAAATGGTCGTCAACGATCGCAATTGGAAAGCCCTGATCCGCCCCAACCGTCCGGTTGTTGAAGCGGGTCGCGATCCAAACCGTATCGCCAAACTTGTTGTTGAGCCGCTCGAGCGCGGTTTTGGAACGACCTTGGGCAATGCGCTGCGTCGTATTTTGCTGTCATCTCTGCAAGGCGCTGCGATTACCGGCGTCCAGATTGATGGCGTTGTGCACGAGTTTTCGTCCATCCAGGGCGTTCGTGAAGACGTCACGACGATTATTCTGAACCTGAAGCAGGTTGCCGTCGACATGGTTTCGGATTCTCCGAAGCGCATGATCCTCAAGGCATCTGGCAAGGGCGAAGTTAAAGCTGGCCAGATCGAAACGCCAGGTGACGTGAAGATCCTGAACCCGGATCACGTGATCTGTACGCTGGATGATGGTGCGAACCTGCACATGGAATTCACCATCGCGACCGGCAAGGGATATGTCCCGGCGACGGAAAACCGTCCGGAAGATGCACCGATCGGTTTCGTGCCGGTTGATGCGATCTACTCTCCTGTTCGCCGTGTTGGCTATCAAGTTGAGGACACCCGTGAAGGGACGGTTCTGGACTATGACAAACTGACCCTGACAGTTGAAACTGACGGATCCATCACGCCAGAAGATGCGGTGGCTTATGCTGCACGCATTATGCAGGATCAGCTTCAACTCTTCATCACATTCGATGAACCAGAGTCTGAAAGCTCGAGCCAGACCGAAGAGAGCGACCTGGGCTTCAACCCTGTGCTGCTCAAGAAAGTCGACGAGCTGGAACTGTCTGTCCGTTCGGCTAACTGCCTGAAGAACGACAATATTGTTTACATTGGTGACCTGATCCAGAAGTCCGAGGCGGAAATGCTTCGTACTCCGAACTTCGGCCGCAAGTCGCTGAACGAAATCAAAGAAGTACTGGCCGGCATGGGCCTTCACCTCGGTATGGATGTGCCAGACTGGCCGCCTGAGGATATTGAAGCCCTCGCCAAACGGTACGACGACCACCTATAGGAATGTCTGCCCGAGAGGGCACGCAAGGAGACGAAAATGCGCCACGGTATCGCACATCGTAAGCTGAACCGCACAGCCTCGCACCGCAAGGCGATGTTTGCCAACATGGCGGCATCATTGATCGAGCACGAACAAATCGTGACGACTTTGCCTAAGGCAAAAGAAATGAAGCCGTTGATGGACAAGCTGATCACGCTGGCAAAGCGCGGCGACCTGCACGCGCGCCGTCAGGCCGTTTCGAAAGTTCGCGATGAAGCGGCTGTAAAGAAACTGTTCGAGGTGTTCGGTGAGCGCTACAAGGATCGCAACGGTGGCTACACCCGCGTTCTGAAAGCTGGCTTCCGTCACGGTGACAATGCGCCTCGCGCCGTCATCGAACTCGTCGATCGCGATGAGGATGCCCGCGGTGCAGCCGATCGTGCGCGCCACGAAGCAGAGCTTGAGGCGATGGACGAATAGATCGTCTCAAAGCTCCGATATTGAATAAAAAACCCGGCTGAACAGGCCGGGTTTTTTCTTGTCCGATCCCAAGAAAACGCGGCTAGAGTGGTCGTCTTTCTCAGTAGCTTTGACGCTTAGGGTTGTTCTTGAGCCCAGTGCTGCTTGAGAAGACCGGCGAGCACGTCTGCCCGCTCGACGACCGACCAATGCCCGGTCTGGCTCTGCTTCTCCAACGCGGCGCCCGTGTGAGCGCAAAATTTCTCGGCGATCGAGGTCGGCACATAGGGATCATCTTCGCCCCAAAACACCATGCCGCGCGCGGGCAAGTTGGCGACCTCTGGCCACCAGTCGGTGCCCGCCGTTTTCGCGGACCGGTAGAGTTTCAGGATTGATTTGCGCATATGCGGGGTCCAATGGCTTGCTTCTCTTGATGCGAGATCTGCGGGAAGGCCAGCGGCATGCAGCGCTTTGCATAGAGCTTCTTTCCGGGTGAGCGCCATGATCAGCTCACCCAGCACAGGTGTTTGCCACATGCGCGCCATGCGGTGCCATTCATAATCTGGATGGGGTAGGGCGTTTGCAACGCACCAGCTATTGATCAGGTCCGGCCGCAAGCTGGCGGCGCGTACCGTGATGATGGCCCCCCAATCGTGCCCGACCAGATCGACCGGCCCAGAAGCGGCGTGGGCCTTCTCGATTTCAGCAGTGTACCAGTCGACATAAGCCTCTTTTGTGGCTGCGAATCCTTCTTGGGGCGGGGTCACAAAACCCGGCATTGCAGGGGCGTGGTAGGCCGCGTCCTCCAACTCCAATTCAGCGATCAAAGGGTCCCACATAGCCAGGGTATCCGGAACGCCGTGCAAAAACAGTTTCAGGCCCATTTGGGCTCCCCCTAGGTCAGACTTGTTTCAAGCCAGTTTGAGGGACATTGTAGCTGAGAACAAGGAGGATCACCGCATGAAGACCGCCATTACCGAGATGTTTGGCATTGAGCACCCGATTATTCAGGGTGGCATGCACTTTGTGGGCTTTGCAGAAATGGCAGCAGCCGTTTCAAACGCAGGAGGCCTTGGCATTATCACTGGCCTGACCCAGAAGACACCGCAGGATCTCGCCAACGAGATCGCCAAGTGTAAGGACATGACCGACAAGCCGTTCGGGGTGAACATCACTTTCCTGCCGACGCTGAACCCACCGGACTATCCAGCGATCGTCAAGGCGATCATCGATGGCGGCGTGAAGGCGGTTGAAACGGCCGGTCGCAACCCGGCGCAGGTTCTGCCTCACCTGAAGGATGCGGGCATCAAGGTGATCCACAAATGTACGTCTGTGCGTCACTCGCTCAAGGCGCAGGATATTGGCTGTGATGCTGTCTCCGTCGACGGATTTGAGTGCGGTGGACACCCAGGCGAGGATGATGTGCCGAACATGATCCTGCTGCCACGCGCCGCTGATGAGCTGGACATTCCATTCGTGTCATCTGGTGGACAAGCCGATGGCCGCTCGCTGGTCGCGTCGCTCGCTATGGGTGCGGAGGGCATGAATATGGGCACACGCTTCATCGCGACGAAAGAAGCACCTGTGCATGAGAACGTGAAAAAGGCGATTGTCGCAGCGTCTGAGCTCGACACACGCCTGGTTATGCGCCCGCTGCGAAACACTGAGCGCGTGCTCACCAACGAAGCGGTGGAGCGCCTCCTCGAGAAAGAGAAAATGCTGGGCGCAGATCTCAAATTTGAAGATATTATCGAAGAAGTTGCCGGGGTCTATCCGCGCATCATGATGGATGGCGATATGGATGCAGGCGCTTGGTCCTGCGGCATGGTGGCTGGTCTGATCAATGACATTCCGACCTGTAAGGAACTGATCGACCGGATCATGGCGGAGGCAGACCAGATCATAAATGAGCGTCTGGCCGGGTTCATGAAGGGCACCGTCAACGCATAAGGCGTTTCTCGACACACAACGAAGCGGCCTGCTGGGGCACCTGGCGGGCCGTTTTTTTTTGAAGGAAGTAGAAAATGAGCGACATTCAAGGACGCGTGGCTTTTGTGACCGGCGGCGCGAGCGGAATCGGCCTTTCAATGGCTCGGAAATTTCTCCAGCGCGGGGCCAGCGTCATGTTGGCCGATCGCAATGCAGAAGGCCTGGAGCGGGCGGTGGCGGAGCTTTCCACTGAGACCAATCAAGTCGCGTCTGTGGTCTGCGATGTGGCGGACGCCAGCGAGATTGAGAAAGCCGCTCAGGCGACGATCGATCATTTCGGCAAGGTCCACATTGTCGCCAATAATGCCGGCGTCGGTCTCGGGGGGCAGCCGGGTGAAATCCCGCTGCAGGATTGGCGCTGGATCGTCGATATCAATCTGATGGGTGTCGTGCACGGCGTGGAGGTCTTCCTGCCCCTGGTGCGGTCTCATGGAGAGGGCGGGCATTTCGTCAACACAGCTTCAATGGCGGGCCATGTCGCACCGGGAGGCATGGGCCCGTACAATGCCACAAAGTACGCGGTCGTCGGTTACTCGGAGAGCCTGAAAGCCGAACTGATGCCACACAATATCGGGGTCAGCGTGCTTTGTCCGGGCTGGGTGCGGACCAAAATCCACACCACTGGCTTTGGACGTCCGTCTGGCGGACCAACACTCGAAGAAGCCAAGCATGACCCGCAATTCCAAGAAATGGACGCCGTGATTAAAGGCGGACTGGATCCGGACAAAGTCGCGGAGTGGGTCGCTGAATGTGTCGAAGCCAACCGGCTCTACATCTTCACTCATGAGAGCATGAAAATCGGGATCGATATGAAATACGCTCAGATCCAGGCCGACTATGACGCCATCATTCAGGACGGACGATTCAACGACTAAGGCGCTCCTTCATAGAGCTGCCATTGGTCGGCGAGGAACTGGTCGACAGCGTCTGAGTTCATACAGGACCGGGCCTGCTCTAGCGTTGCTTTGGCGCGTGCGGTATCGCCTTTCGTAGATGCGAGGCGATGTCGGGCCAGATGGTAGCCGGTGAAAGCCTGAGTGGCTTTGTCGGCGCTGACCTGATCTAGGAGCCTTTCGGCTTCATCGAGCTTCCCGCGCATAATCATAGCGACGGCCCAGTTGACTTGAACGGCGAGGGAAGGGGAGTGCTCACTCAGCAGCTCATACAGGCGGGCGATGCTGTTCCAGTCTGTGTCCTCCCAGGTCACCGACCGGGCATGCAGGGACGCGATCCCGGCTTCAAAATGATACCGCGTTA
>JAEPOM010000012.1:19754-99923 GCA_017642885.1 Henriciella sp.
TTAAGCCAGGGCTCGACTGTGCAGCGCGCAGGTGTCTCATGCCGTCCTGGATCATGTCCTGATCCCATTTTGCACGATCCTGCTGGTCGAGTGGGATAAGCCGACTTTGATCGTCGAACCTCGATGGTGAACGCGCGAATTGAAGCAGGAGCAGGGCGTGCAGTGCATGGTGTCCAGGCGCGGTCTCCGGCGCGTGGAGCATGAGGCCTTCCGACAGCCGGATGGCCTCCCGGCATAGATCCTCGCGGATCAGCGCAGTGCCGCGGCGCGGCAGGTACCCCCACGCGAACATCAGGTAAATGATCTGCAGGAGCAGGGGCAAGCGCTGCTTCAGGGCAAACCGGGTGGGAAACCTGGCGAGGTCTCCGGACAAGGTTCTCAAATGGCGCTTTGATCGGGCGAGGCGCTGCGACAGCGCGTCTTCTGAGAGAAATAAAAGCGCGCTCGTTTCGGCGGCGGTGAAGCCGCAAACTGTTTTGAGAGCCAAGATGAGCTGGTCCTGCGGGGCAAGCACCGGGTCGCAACACAGAACCATGAGATCCAGTTCAGGGTCGCTGAGGGATGGCGTGATCACATCCTCGCTCGGCGCCGTCATGTCCCACGTATCTTCCAGGCCAAGCTCTTTTACGGACCGCCGCACCCGATCGATGGCGGCATTGCCTGCGACCCGGCGCAGCCAGGCGCGCGGATTGTCCGGAACTCCCTTATAGGGCCAGGTCGATAGCGCTTTGACGATCGCGTCCTGTGCAACATCCTGAGCCAGATCAAGCTGGCCCGGACCGAGACGGGCGACGAGGCTGGAAATCAACCAGCCTCGCTCCCGGCGTACCGTTTCTTCGAGCAATCGATGAATACTGGCCGTATCGGTCATTCGTCGTCGGCGGCAGGATCAGTCTGACGGATGATGATGGTCTCATTATGCTTCATATGCGGATGTGAGCGCGCGATCTCGACCGCCTCATCATAGTCTTCAGCGCTGATCACCATATAGCCTCCGAGGATCTCTGCGACTTCAGCAAACGGCCCATCATGGACTTCGATGGACCCGGACTTGTTGGTGACGATCTTGCCGGCATCAGCGTTGAGCTTCTCGCCGCTGAGATACTTTCCCTGAGCGCTCATTTCCTCGACCCAGCCGATATAGTCAGTCATCAGGTCCATGAACTCAGCTTCCGGAATGTGGGTATAACGGTCCCGGGCGTGCGGCAGCATCAAAACGAATTTAGGCATAAAATCCTCCCTCCAGAGGTCTGTTGTGAAGATCCTGCGTGATTGCCGGATCTGTCAACAAGACGATTGAAGGGAGGCGTTCCTGACAAAGGACCGCAAAAAACTAGGAGAGTGCGGCTGCGTCGGTGATTGCTGCTGTGATCGCCGCCTCGTCCATGGACTTGTCTATTGTCGAGATGACCTCACCGGTCTCCAGATTGACGAGATAAAGACGACCCGTCTTGATCGTGTCGCCAAAGGTCTCGCGCATCGTTTCGCCAATGCCCAGCGTTTCGGCGTCAGCGAAGAACGCGTCCGCATCGCGCGATGTATAGTCGATCTTTGCGAAAGCGACGCCGTCAAACGAATTGGCCTGCTGAACCGCTTCAACCTTCGGATCGAGGGCTTTGCAGCTGCCGCACCATTCAGCGAAGCTCATAACGGCGAGCACGCGGGCATCGTCTGCCGGAGCGGTAACGGCGGCGCGTTCAGACGCTGGAACGCTGGCGCCCCCGCAGGCTGAGAGCAACGTTGCGGCCGTGGCGGCGAGAATCAAACGCATGGGATAACTCCTGTATGTGAGGGCGGTTAAGTAGCATGCGGGCCATCGAAACGGCCTCACATTCGCGTTATCCGCGTGCTTCCTCGGCGCCGAGGCGCGCCAAGGCGTCGGCCGTCTCATTCCCCTCATCACCGGCATGGCCTTTGACCCAGACCCACTTAATCTCGTGACGCTCACAAGCGGCTTCAAGATCCCGCCACAGATCCTTGTTCTTCACAGGCTTCTTGGCCGCAGTTTTCCAGCCATTTCGTTTCCAACCATGGATCCATTTCGTGAGGCCGTCTTTGACGTATGTGCTGTCCGTATGCAGCGTTACCAGGCTCGGTTTCTTGAGCGCATTGAGCGCTTCGATCGCTGCCATCAGTTCCATACGATTATTCGTCGTATCTGGCTCACCGCCATGAATTTGCTTGCGTTTTTTGCCTGCAATCAGCAAAGCGCCCCAGCCGCCCGGGCCGGGATTTCCGCTGCACGCGCCGTCTGTCCAGATCTGTATTTCAGGTTTCGTCATGGCGCTTCAGGTGGGAGGATTTGACCACTGGGTCAAGGATCAGAAAACGTCGACCTGTATCTTCCGGACCTGTTCTGCGGGGCGAACAATCCCTCGGAATATGGCGCCGCATATCAAGCCGCCAATGGCGCCAATAGCGGCCCCGGTTAAGCAGGCACCTAACGCGGTGATCTCCTTGGCATCGCTCGGAATAAAGTAAGACGCGATGCCCGTCGTTCCACCGACGAGAACAGCGCCCCAAATCGCGCCCCAACGATAATAGGGTGCCGAGTGGGTAATGCCGCGCTTTGGAAAACGCCCTAGCGAGAAGAGAAGCACCAGCGCCGCGGCAGGAATGGTGAAATAGCCAAAATACCAGTTCATCGCAGACATCAGAACAGCCATCCCTATGCCTTGCCGAAACCCATTCTCGCCAAACACGATACTTGCCTCACTGCCGAAGAGGCCAGCGATCTGAACGCCCAGGAAAAGCAGGATGACGCCGATCAAGGCGACGGAAAAACACGCGCCAATACCGCAAAGAAAACTCGCCAGCCCAATGCGCTTGAATTTTGTGTTCGTTGGAACGGCATATCCCGAGACCGGAGCGTTCGCGGGCGCGTTGGGTATATCTCCGAATTCGACCATATCCGTTTCCTCCAAGTGCCCTTTGATGATCCCCTACCGCTGATGACAATGCAATCTGGCGTCAGAGGGGCCGCAATAAGGCTTGTTTCTGATTGCATTTTGGGAACGCTTTGCTTTAGGCACGGGCCATGACGAATCTGCCAAACGCTGCAATCTGCCTGATCGGAGACGAGCTCTTGTCCGGTCGGACTAGGGATATCAATACGAGGACAATCGCCAAATTCCTCGCGCCATACGGTATACCGGTGAGGGAAGTGCGCATCGTTCCGGATGAGCAAGCCCGCATTGTGGAAGCGGTTAACACCCTGCGCGCCGCCTATACGTACGTGTTCACGACCGGCGGGATTGGCCCAACGCATGATGACATCACGGCCGATGCCATTGCGGCGGCGTTCGGCGTTTCCATTGGCGAGCATCCGGAGGCTCTGAAGCTCCTCGCTGAGCGTTATGCAGAGATGGATACAGAATTCACGCCCGCGCGGCGACGCATGGCGCGCGTCCCGGAAGGGGCGAGTTTAATAGACAATCCGGTCTCCGGCGCCCCGGGCTTTCAGACTGGAAACGTGTTCACGCTGGCCGGCGTTCCCCAAATTGTTGAAGGTATGCTGGACGATATTGGCCACCGCCTGCAATCAGGCGAAGTTGTGCACAGTATCACCGTCCGCGGCGCCGACCTGCGGGAAGGCGATCTGGCTGAGGCCCTATCGGATCTCTCCGACCAGTTCGACGAGGTCAGCATCGGGTCGTATCCTTGGTTCCGAACGGTCAATGATCATGGCGTCGCGCTGATTGCCCGCGGCGCTAATGGAGAGGTTCTGGCCAAGGTGTGCGAGGCACTTGTGAACCTGGTACGAGCGCAAGGCGTCGAGCCGGAAGTTCTGGATGGGGAATCGTAGGAGCAAAGCATGCGTGCATTTTTGGCTGACGGAAAAACGATCGTTTGGTCAGGCCTGGCCTTTGTCGGCCTGACGATCGCCTTTGGTATATGGATTCAGCGGTATAACCTTCATATCATTGATGAAATCAGCGATCCGGACCAGATTCGCGCGGTCGTTGCCGCCATGACGCCGGAGCAAATGTCCGCGCATTGGTGGATGACATTAAGCCTCGATTACTTCTACCCGCTCGCCTATGGCGCATTTTTCGCCGGACTGGCGCTACGCTATTTCGGCGCAGCCGGGCTCTGGATCATCGTTCCCTCTATGATCGTGGTACCCGCAGATATTATCGAGAACACAGTGCAATTGTTCATTCTGTCTGGAGATCAGACGCTGATCGGTGTGAAGGTCTTTGCCACGCCGATAAAACTGGTGAGTTTCATTGTCGCTGGTCTTATCGCGCTAATTGCGTTGATTTACGCCGTCTATCGGCGCTTCAGCGCTGATGGAGACGATTAGTCAAAATTAGCAAGACGCTTGGCTTCCGCTGCGGTGCCTGGCGCATCTCTGCCCTAACAACGAATTATTGGAGAACCGAATGTCTGAGAATATTGTGCTGGTTGAGCGCGATGGACCCGTTGCTATCGTCACTATGAACCGGCCGGACGCGCTGAATGCGTTGAGCCGGGCGCTGCGCGCCGAGCTGGTGAAGACATTTGACGATCTCGCGAATGATGAGTCAGTGCGTGTCGCCGTGCTAACCGGGGCGGGCCGGGCGTTTACGGCAGGCGTCGATCTAAAAGAAGCGGGTCAAACCGGATTCGCGCTTGGAGCTGATGGCGGCGAAATCGATCTGGCGAAGGGACTCGCTGCTTTTCCATGGCCTATCATCGGCGCAATTAACGGCTTCGCCATCACCGGCGGCTTCGAGTTGGCACTGATGTGCGATGTCTTGCTGGCATCTGAGAATGCCAGGTTCGCTGATACGCACGCGCGTGTTGGAATCATGCCCGGGTGGGGGCTCAGTCAGAAGCTTTCTCGCCTGATAGGGATAAGTCGGGCCAAAGAACTCTCCTTTTCGGGGAATTTCCTCGATGCAAAAACGGCTGAACGCTGGGGTCTGGTGAATCATGTTTACGCAGCTGATGAATTGCTGCCCGCTGCGACCAAACTGGCGCATGAAATGGCGTCATGTGATTCGAATCTTCTCCGGAACTATAAACGCATCATTGATGACGGGTTTGCTGTTGGATTCGGCGAAGGGCAGAAGCTCGAAATCGCTCGATCTGCTGAACACGCTGCAGGAGTCACGGCCGAAAGCGTGGAGCAGGCGCGTCAGGCCGTCACAGCACGCGGCAGAACTTTGAACGATTGATGGCGCAAATTTGTCCGAGAAAAGGCGCGGATCCGGCTATTCTGAGACGCTACGAAAAGAAACGAAACTTGCTGTTGCAAATACGCCGCGCCAGACTAAAAAACACGCAGGAATGACGATCTTCTACAGGGTTGGCCTCGCGCGTGCATTTAAAAACGCGTAGGGTTGAGGCTACGGAATGGTCCGTAATTATTCCTGCGGTCGTGGGACAATGGTGTTCACACGGCAGACACAAGGGGAAGAGTATGAAAAAAACTCTCATGTGCGCAACCGCCGCGGCCGCGCTTGCCGGTACTGGGTTTGTCGCCCAGGCGGAAGATGGCTGGTATGGTCGCGCAGACATCGGCGCTGTTTTTGACGGCAAACTTGATCACGACGCTGAAACGAACATTCTTTACACTCTCGGAGGAGATTCCGACGCGGACGATGGCCTGTTGTACAGTGTTGGTCTGGGTTACGGGTTCGATAACGGATTCCGCATCGAGACTGCTCTGACGCATCGCGAAAATGATCTCGACGTCCCAGCCGATATCAATGGCGGCATTCCTTCGCTGGGTAACGGGGTAGACTACGCGCTTAACCAAGAAGGCGACGTTCGCTCTTGGGATCTGATGGTCAACGCACTTTACGATTTTAATCGAGCAGGTACGTTCCAGCCCTATGTCGGTGCAGGTATCGGTGTCGCTCAAGTTGATGCGCACGCACGCAACCTGGCGGCGTCGGCCCTCGGAGATGGTACAACCTTCTCTGGTGCGAACGGTTTCCTCGATTCTGAGACCGCTCTTGCATACCAAGCCCTCGCGGGCTTTGGTTATGGCCTGACTGACCAGCTGACACTGGACGTTGGCTATCGTCTGTTCAATGTTGGCGATCTGGATCTTGCCGGCGTCACAGCAACGGGCGGCACGACCTCTTATGAGGCCGATTATGTGGATCACAGTGTGACAGTTGGTCTGCGGTATGCGTTTGGCGCGACTCCTCCGCCACCACCGCCTCCGCCACCACCTCCACCGCCACCACCACCTCCACCACCACCTCCTCCTCCGCCTCCACCACCACCACCGGTAGAAGCTGAGCAAGTGGAACTGGCGCCATGCTCAACTGTGAACCAGGAATTTGTGGTTTACTTCGAGTGGGATAGCTCTGACCTGACCAGCCAGGCGGCTGCAGTTGTCGATCAAGCGATCGCGAACATTCGCGACCGTGCAGATTGCTCAACCGGCGGTGTTAGCATTGTTGGTCACACCGATACGTCTGGTGCGTCTGCTTACAACCAGCGTCTGTCTGCACGTCGTGCATCAGTCGTTTCGGATGCTCTGCAGTCTCGCGGTATCGCAGCTGATGCCATCTCTACGGATGGACGCGGTGAAAACGATCTGGCCAAAGCGACGACGGACGGTGTCCGTGAGCCGCTGAACCGTCGTTCAGAAGTGACCATCGTCGTTCAGTAATCTGAACGTTCGAATGAATTGAGAGAGGCCCGGCCATTCGGTCGGGCCTTTTTCTATGACTTGCTTGGAAACCATTGCGTCGCTAGTTTTTTGTAGACAGCAGAACGAGGCGCAGAATGACGGACCGCAAAGCAAGCTATGGAGAGTTTTGGCCGTTCTATCTCCAGGAACATGCCCGGCCAGCCACGCGGAATCTGCATTATGTCGGGACGATGCTCGTCATCGCGATTGCCGCATTCTCGGTGCTGACACAACGATGGCTGCTCTTGTTGGCCATGCCGGTTGCCGGGTATTTCTTCGCCTGGATCAGCCATGCATTTGTGGAACGCAACAAGCCAGCTACGTTTACGCACCCGCTTTGGTCGCTGATAAGCGACTTTCGGATGTTCTTTCTGTGGCTGACGGGGCGTCTAGATCGCGAGTTAGAAGCTGCAGGCGTCGCGCGCACTAAACCGGATCAATCCAGCTAAGTGAGATCACCCCAAACGCTGAGGGCGGCACGCGCGATCGGCTCACCCCATTCTTGAACAAAGTGACCGCCATCTTCGACTATCATCGGCTCAGGGCACCCCCGAATGATATCGCGGAGGCCGTCCATTTGACCAGGGCCTAGGACAGGATCCTGGGCACCAACGGCCATGAAGGTTGAGCCCGTCCATTCATTCTTCCACCACTTGGCTGCGCGTTTTGACGTTTGAACACCCATCATATCGGGCGCTGTCATAACCAATTCGGGAAAGCGCCGAACGCCGGCCTTGAAGGTGATATCCGGAAATGGTGCAGCATAAGCGGCGGCCTCTGCGTCAGTTAGAACGGGGGTGCTACGTTTCATCAGCGCGGCGATGTCCATGTCAGGTTGAGTGCGATTAAACGCACGCCAGGCGTCGAACCCTTCGCCAGGAGACTGACCCGTCGGAATGGCAGTGTTCATAACCAGGAGCCGTGCAAATCGCTCAGACATCTCCATTGGAAGAGTAAGGCCGAGTATGCCGCCCCAGTCCTGACAAACGAGCGTGATGTTGGTCAGGTCGAGGCGTTTGATCAGCTCCATCATCATGTTGCGATGGAAGTGGAACGTATAGACCTCATCCTCGGTGGGCTTGTCCGAACGGCCAAAGCCGAGCCAGTCGGGACAGATTACGCGAGCGCCACTCTCGATAAAGACCGGGATCATCTTGCGATACAGGAAAGACCAGGTTGGTTGCCCGTGCAGGCACAGAAACACCCGGTCTGAGGAATTGTCGCCTTCATCCAGATAATGCACGCGCAGGCCTTCATAGCCTGGCAAGTCATCCAGATAGTGAGGAGTAAATGAATAGTCGGGGAGGTTTGAGAAACGATCGTCCGGAGTGCGCGCGGCTGGGACTGACATGGGATATCCTCCTGATCTTGGTATACGGACTTGGTTCAGGTGCGATGTAAACAAGTCGTCTTGCGTTTGAGAACCGCTCCCGCGACGAGAGCCGGATCAAACTTCGACCAAAAAAGAAGGCCGTTTCCGGAGAAACGACCTTGGGAGGGGAGTGAGATAAATAAGTCGATTAGGATTTTGCAACCGCGTTGCAACGCTTCAGATCCGTTTCGGACAGGGTTTCGTTGCCGTTTGAAAATTCAGCCAGCTTGCCAACTTCCTTGACCACTTTCTTACAAGTGCTGACCTTAACGGTCTTGCGGTCGAGTGTGGCGCGGCATGTATCGTCAGAACAGCTCCAAAGTGCTTTGGCAGCGACGATTTTCTCGGCCTTGTCCATTGGTGTTTCGAGCGTCGCCGTGAAGGCGGTTCCGGCAAAAGCGGTCCCAGCGAATGCGAGGGCGGTCGTTGCAGCAGCGAGAGTGCGGATCATGGGAGGAAACCTTTTAATTTGGGTGGCGTTGTGCCGGTGTCGATGTGTTCATCTGACCAGGCACAACATATAAATCCTGAACAATAAGTCAATCGTTCAGCGCATAGAAAGTTGCGCCGCTTCGTAGATAACTGACAAGAATTGACAGGAGCGGGTAGAATTCGCCGCACCGAAATTGACGCGACGAAGCGGATTGCAGAAGTGTGCCGTCGATTTACGCTTAGCGATCATCTCAGGAGGGAAATGATGGACTTCAATATTCCGCAGGATATCGCCGACTATCTCGTCGTACTGGACGACTTCATCGAGGCCGAGATCAAACCCCTGGAACAGCAGGACGACAATATCAGGTTCTTTGATCATCGCCGGGAGTGGGCGCGAACCGATTTCGACAATGGCGGGTTACCCCGACATGACTGGGAAGAGCTGCTGACCGAAGCCAAACGCCGCGCTGACAAAGCGGGACACTTCCGTTTTGCGCTCCCCTCTGAGTATGGCGGTCAGGACGGCTCGAACTTGGCCATGGCGATCATTCGCGAGCATCTCGCGCGCAAAGGGCTCGGGCTGCACAATGACCTCCAGAACGAGCATTCAATCGTCGCAAACTACCCGCAGATTTTGATGCTGCGAGATTTCGCTCGGCCCGAACAGATGCACCTTATTAAGGACGCGCTGGAAGGAAAGTTTCGGGCGACGTTCGGCCTGACTGAGCCGGATCACGGATCCGATGCAACACACATGGAAACTGTCGCCAAGCGAGAAACGCACGATGGTGTAGACGGTTGGCTGATCAACGGCGAGAAAATGTGGACGACAGGCATGCATGTCGCGACGCATATGATGTGTTTCGTGCGCACGAGTGGCGATGACGGTGACGCCCGCGGAATCAGCTGTCTGCTCGTCCCCGCCGATGCGCCGGGTCTGAAGATTGAAGAATATCTCTGGACCTTCAACATGCCGACGGATCATCCGCGGGTCTCGCTTAAGGATGTCTGGGTGCCGGAAAGCGCGTTGTTCGGTCCGGCCGAGGGTGGCCTGGCATTGGCGCAGCATTTCGTCCACGAAAATCGGATTCGACAGGCCGCGAGTTCAGTCGGCGCGGCGCTTTTCTGCATTGATGAAAGCGTTGATTACGCCCAGGCTCGAAAGCCATTCGGCAAGCCGCTTGCTGTCAATCAGGCGATCCAATTCCCGCTGGTCGAGTTGGCGACTGAAGCAGAAATGCTTCGTTTGCTGATCTTCAAGACGGCCTGGGAAATGGATCAGATGACCAAGCCTGAAGTTGCGCAGCGGCTGTCAGATAAAGTCTCAATGTGCAATTATCGGGCGAACCGATTGTGCTGCAACGCAGCCGATCGAGCCATGCAGGTGCATGGCGGCATGGGGTATTCCCGTCACAAACCGTTCGAGCATATTTACCGTCACCACCGACGCTATCGCATCACAGAGGGCAGCGAAGAGATACAAATGCGCAAGGTTGCCGGGCATCTTTTCGGGTTCATGGGTAAGAACAAGCGGTAATTTTCAATAAATTTCGACACCGGTGTTTTGTGCATTTTTAAACCCCAGGCCTTACCGATACGTGCAACGTACTAGGGACGCCAGCGACTTCTGAGGAAGCGCGTGATGGAGCCTGGGCGTGAAAATTCATGGAGCAAACCGGTCCCTCCGGAATGAGCGCGGTAGCATCGCCGTTATCTCTGCAATCTATTTTGTAGCACTGTTCATGATGATCACGCTGCTGATCGATAGTGCCACCGTGATGTCCTCAAAGCGAAGCATGCAGGCGTCTTTGGATATTGCGGCGTTGTCTGGCGCCAAAATGCTGGCAGATGAGTCGATCAGTGATGATACGCTCAAGTCGCAGATCAACTGGGCCTTTAAGGAAAATATCAAAACGACCACCTCGGACTTGATCTGTGATCCGACGGAGTCGGAGTTCGATCGAGATAAGGGCGACGTTTCGGCTGACGTCTCTTGTATGTACGCGCCCATGCTTGGCGGAACAATCGCGCCGGAAGATGTCGAAGTGAAAGTCCGGTCCAAGACGTTGATTTCCCAACGTAAGCTCGACGTTGCGATGGTTCTCGATGCGTCCGGCTCGATGAATTCAAGCGGAAAGCTCGGCGCTCTGAAAACAGCATCAAAACTCGCCGCGAAAACGCTGATCGAAGCGGGCAGGCCCGGCGATAACCGAGTCTCCTTTGTGGCTTACTCCAAGACGGTGAACGTTCTCCAATATGGACCATATGCTTGGGGAGACACCGATACGATTGAACCCTTGTCGGCTGGCGGCGCGCCATTTCTCTGCGTCACCGAGCGGATTGGAGACGGCGCCTGGGACGACCGCCCACCCGGACCAGATGCCTATTTTCCATTTGGCCGCAACGAATGTCCGAGAGGCGGCCTCTTTACGCTGAGTTCCGATCTCTCAGCGTTTGAGACCGCGGTTGATAAGCTTGTCGCTTCCGGGACGACTGCGGGGCATCTCGGCGTCGCGTGGTCATGGTATCTGTTGTCACCGCGCTGGGCGAGCGTCTGGCCTGCGACCTCCACACCGCGTGCCTACGATGATGACAACGCCCTGAAAGTCGTCATTCTGATGAGCGATGGCGTGTTCAACAGCGCGACTCACGCGCCGTACGGAAACAGTCGCACGCAAGCGATCAAGCTTTGCGGCGAGATGCGAGGCCTGGGAATTGAGATCTTCTCGGTTGCGTTCTCTGCGCCAGCGGCGCGGCAGGAGACCCTCAAAGAGTGCGCCGGCGATGCAAGCAGATATTTCGAGGCGAGTTCGAATGCTGAGCTGATATCTGCATATGAAGACATCACTGAAGCGCTCATCGTGCTTCGAATTGTCGAGTAGTCCGAAAAACGCCCGGATGTGTTCGTTCTTTGGGCATGAACTGCCAGAGCGTTGAGCGCGGTGCGGTCGCGTCGGCGAAGACGTGACGATTCTGGACATATCGCTTGTCGCCGCTCTGGATTCGGACTAGCTAAATTTCAACAAATCCGTTCCGGGAGAGAATCGAACTTCCGATCGCCGAAGGCGCAACCGCCCCGGAAACGCTCAGGCAAAAGGACCGGTTCGGATTCAACACGCTGGAAAGAGGCGCGCAATACGCGGCAGCCTCGCCGAAGGAGCAAGCGGTCTGGTTGACCGCGGAATCTCTCAGGCGCCAGGACAGCGGGGGCAGCACAGGTCCGCCAATGGCGTGGACTGTCCTGCTTTGGAAGGCGCCAAATTTGGCTGAAATGTCCACTGAAACGCTAAAGCGCACGCCGCTCTACGATCTGCATGTTGCGCATGGCGGCAAAATGGTGCCGTTCGCGGGCTATGAAATGCCGGTCCAGTTCGAAGGCGTGAAGCCTGAACATCTATGGACCCGCGAAAGCGCTGGTCTGTTTGATGTTTCCCATATGGGGCCGTGTTTTCTGTTCCTGAAAGAGGGCCTCGGACAGGATGGCGCGCACGACAAGATCGCGGCGCTGATGGAGCGTCTGGTCCCCAGCAATATTGCTATCCTCAAACCTGGTCAGGGGCGTTTGTCGGTCCTGTTGAACGAGGCTGGCGGCATTCTTGATGACCTGATCATCACGCGTATGCCTGGCGAGGGGCTGGATGGAATGCTCTACATCGTCGTCAATGGCGCGGTGAAGGCTGAAGACTGGGCTCATATCGAGCGCGAACTTGGCGATGAGGCTGCCCTGCAAAAGGCCGATGATCGTATCCTGATGGCGCTGCAAGGCCCGAAAGCGGAAGCGGTTCTCTCGGAGCACTTTCCCGAAGCGGCAGATCTCAAATTCATGCGCTGCGCCTACCTGCAGCGAGGGGATGAGAAAATCATGCTCTCGCGATCTGGCTACACAGGCGAGGACGGGTTCGAACTATTGCTGCCGAACAACCCGTACGGCCTCGGTATTGTCGAGAGCCTGCTCGCGGATGAGCGCGTAAAACCTATAGGCCTGGGCGCGCGAGACAGTTTGCGCCTGGAAGCTGGGCTCTGCCTCTACGGTCACGATATGGATACAACCCGCGATCCGGTGGAAGCCGATCTTGGATGGGTCATCCAGAAGTCCCGGCGCGAACGCGCGGACTTCCCGGGGGCCGAGCGAATTCTTTCAGCCTTCAAGGATGGTCCGGCGGAAACGCGCGTGGGGATCCAGCCACTTGAACGCGCCCCAGCGCGCGAAGGCACAGAAATCGAACTGAATGGTGAGCGCGTAGGCGTGGTCACATCGGGTGGATTTGGGCCGAGTGTCGATCGGCCGATCGCGATGGGTTATGTCCGCGCGGACCTGGCCATACCGGGGACCCAAATCGATCTGATGGTGCGCGGTAAAGCGCGCCCGGCAGAGGTCTGTGACCTGCCATTCGTCCAACCAAATTACAAACGCTAAGGGGTGAGAGATATGAGCACTTATTTTACAGAAGACCATGAATGGATCGCGGTGGACGGCGACGTCGGCACCGTCGGAATCACCAAATACGCCGCTGAGCAATTGGGCGATGTTGTCTTCGTTGAGGTCCCGGAAGCTGGCGTGAGTTTTGGCAAAGGCGACGATATGGCTGTCGTCGAAAGCGTCAAAGCTGCTTCCGATGTGTACGCACCCGTTGGCGGCGAAGTGACGGAAGGCAACGGCGATCTCGCGGATGCACCAGAAACAGTCAATGAAGACCCGCAAGGCAAAGGTTGGTTCTGCAAGATCAAGCTGTCTGACAAAGGTGAATTGGATGGCCTAATGGATGCCGCGGCCTATCAAAGCTTCTGCGAAGGCCTCTAAGCGATGCTCATCACGGCACTCTTCTGGGGCTTGGCGGTGATCAAGTTTCCGCCCGTGATCGCGGCAGTTGCGCCGAAGCAACTGGTGCACCTCTATGGCGTTTCACCAGACGACAAAACCATGCTCACCCTGTTGCAGCATCGCGCCGTTCTGCTCGGCATGGTCGGGGCAGGATGCGCCGTGGCCGCTCATGCCGAAGCATTTCGATGGCCGGCGCTCTGGGCTGCCTCAATCAGCATTGTCACCTTTCTGGTGCTGTGTGCCGTGCAGCGCCAATTCAACGGCCCGCTGCGTAAGATTGCGATCATGGATGCCATCGGCGTGCCCTTGGTGATCGCGTTGTTTTTGATTTTACCCTCCTGAATGGAAGGATGGACCACATGAGATATCTCCCACTGACCCCCGAAGACCGCGCGGCGATGCTGAACACGATCGGTGCCGCCAGTATTGATGACTTTTACGAGGACGTGCCGCAGAGCGCGCGTTTGAGTGGCACAATAGAAGGCTTGCCGGACCATCAAGGCGAACTGGCCGTTGAACGTCATCTCTCGCGCCTCGCGTCGAAGAACACGACCGCCAGTGACGTGCCGTTCTTTGTTGGGGCAGGGGCCTACAAGCATCATGTTCCCGCGAGCGTAGACATGATCATTCAACGTTCGGAATTCCTGACAACTTATACGCCTTATCAGCCGGAAATTGCCCAGGGTACGCTGCAGACATTGTTTGAGTTCCAGACCCAGGTCGCGGCGATGACCGCGATGGATGTGGCCAATGCCAGCATGTATGACGGGTCGACAGCCTGCGCAGAAGCAGCCGTCATGGCGTGCCGTGTCACGCGTCGCAAGAAGGTGGTGTTGTCCGGCGGGTTGCACCCTCACTATGCCGCGGCAACGCGGCTTCTCTGCGAAGCGCAGGGCATCGAAGTAATCGAGCTTGAACCGGCAATCGATGGCGAGTTGGACCTTGCCAATCATGTCGACGATGTGACCGCTTGCGTTATCGGACAGTCGCCGAACGTGTTTGGGACGGTCACAGATCTCTCACCGGTGGCAGACGCCGCGCATGAGAAGAAAGCGCTGCTGGTCAGCGTGTTTACCGAAGCCGTCTCACTCGGCCTCGTCACACCGCCCGGAGAAATGGGCGCTGACATTGCGGTCGGTGAAGGCCAATCCATCGGCAATCCACTGACCTTTGGCGGCCCATATGTTGGCCTGTTCGCCTGTACACAGAAACTGGTCCGGCAGATGCCGGGGCGCCTTTGCGGTGAGACGGTGGATGCAGATGGCAGCCGCGGCTTTGTTCTGACCCTCTCAACCCGCGAACAACACATCCGCCGCGATAAGGCGACGTCAAATATCTGTACGAATTCAGGGCTTTGCGCATTGGCGTTCACGGCTCACATGACGCTGCTTGGAGGGAAAGGGCTGGAGCAGCTTGCGGTGTTGAACCACGAGACAGCCTGCGATCTCGCCGATGCGTTGGAAACAGTTTCGGGCGTTGAGATCCTAACCCCGCGTTTCTTCAACGAATTTGCCTTCCGCACGCCGGTCGATGCCGAAGCGGTCCTCGCCATGCTCGAGGAACGCGGCGTGCTGGGCGGCGTTCGTGCCAGCCGTCTCATCTCAGATCCTGGGTTTGGTGACGTCATCATCGCGGCAGCGACAGAGTGCACGACGCAGGACGATATCGCTGCCTATGTCGCAGCGCTAAAGGAGGTGATCTGATGGGTATGCAATCGATCGGTCGACCAACTTCGCCTTTCCCGTCAAGCGTCTCCGGGGCTGAAACAGTTTCGGGCTCCAAGGGCCTCCTGCAACACGAAGACCTCATTTTCGAGATCGGTTCGCCTGATAAAACCGGCGTTGATCTGCCAAAACCCAAGGGCGGAAAGAACCGCCTTGGCGGGGTCGCACGCCAGCAGTCAACGGGACTTCCGGGCCTGTCCGAGCCAGAAGCTGTGCGTCACTATATGCGCCTCAGCCAGCGTAACTACGCCATCGATCTGGGTCTGTTTCCGCTGGGCTCCTGCACGATGAAGCACAATCCGCGTCTGAATGAAAAAGCGGCGCGTATGCCGGGCTTTTCTGATATTCACCCGCTTCAACCACAACGCACAGTGCAAGGCGCGCTGGAGTTGATCGATGAGTTGGCAACCTGGCTGAAAACGCTAACCGGTATGCCTGCCGTAGCGATGAGCCCAAAAGCCGGCGCCCATGGCGAGCTGTGCGGAATGCTCGCTATTCGTCAGGCACTTATCGCGCGCGGAGAAGCTGAGACACGCAAGCGCGTCCTCGTGCCCGCCTCCGCGCACGGGACCAACCCGGCGACGGCGATCCAGTGCGGCTTCATCGTCGATGAGATCAAGGCGGATGCACGCGGCCGGGTCGACATGGTCGACCTGAGGTCCAAGCTCGAGACGACCGACGATGTCGCCGGCATCATGCTGACCAACCCGAATACGTGCGGGCTGTTTGAAACCGACATCAAGACCATCGCGGATCTGATCCACGATGCCGGCGGTTACTTCTATTGCGACGGGGCAAACTTCAACGCCATCGTTGGACGGGTGCGCCCGGGCGATCTCGGCGTTGATGCGATGCATATCAACTTGCACAAGACCTTCTCCACGCCGCATGGCGGTGGTGGACCAGGCTCAGGCCCAACCGTGCTCTCCGATGCGCTCGCGCCCTATGCTCCAGTACCGTTCGTGGTCAAGGATGATGACGGGTTCCGTCTGATCGAGGAAACAGAAGGAGACGCCGCCCAGGCGTTTGGCCGCATGGTCGCCTTTCATGGTCAAATGGGAATGTTCGTTCGAGCGCTCACCTACATGTTGAGCCACGGCGCGGACGGCTTGAAACAGGTCGCTGAAGATGCCGTGTTGAATGCCAATTACATTCAGGCCCGCCTAAAGACCGTGATGACGCCGGCCTTCGAAGGATATTGCATGCACGAGGCCTTGTTCTCCGACGCGTTTACCGCCGATGGGATCGAGACGATCGATATTGCCAAGGCGATGCTCGATGAGGGCTATCATCCCATGACCATGTACTTCCCGTTGGTGGTACATGGCGCGATGCTGATCGAGCCAACTGAAACCGAAAGCAAGCAAGAACTCGACCGATTCTGCGAAACGATGACGGTGATTGCTGAGCGCGCGGCGCAAGGTGATGAAGCACTCAAAGGTGCGCCTTACCTCGCACCGAAGAAGCGTCTGGACGAAACGCAAGCGGCGCGAAAGCCAGTGCTGAAATGGACTGCGCCGGTGCCTGAAGCCGTGGCCGCTGAGTGATTTAGACGGGCGCAGGCGTTTTTTCGTTTGCGCCCGCTGAAGGTTTTCCCCGCCACCGGCGAAAGAGCCTGATCGATGGCCGCTCGAAATAGTAGTAGGTGAGCGCTGAGACCAGGATCGTCCCGATCGTGACCAGGATCACGTAGGCTGTCGTGACCACAAGGCTCGGCTCAAACAGCGTATAGGTCACGCGCCCAATCGCGCTGATGGTGAGCGTGTGGCAGAGATAGAGCGAGTAGCTCCAGTCGCCGAGGTGGACCATGAATTTTGGGGTGCGAAGGCCGCGCTCTAATTCGAGGGCGACCAGTCCATAGATCAACAATGCGACAGGGATCCCGTAGAATATGGTTCGCCGCCAGACCGGGTTCATTCCGGTGAAGCCCTCGTTTCCGAGCGATGTCATCAGCGTCTGGGTCGGAATGAGGTCCAGATTCAGGAACGGAATCAGTGTTGCGGTACCGCCGACAACGGCCGCGATCAGCGCGTGCTTGCGCCATCCCGCTTTGATCGCATAGCCAACCAGAGCGCCCAAGACGAATTGCAGCGTCATTGGGTAGAAGATCAATTCAATCAGGTTGTTGCTGAAGTTCGCCGATAGGCCAGCAAGTGCCCCGATCGTCACAATCCCGGCCCAGGCGAGAATTCCGTACAGGCGCATACGCGCCGGAAGCAGCAGGATAAGAACCGCAAATGCGATGTAGAAATACATCTCGTGCACAAGCGTCCAGCCAACGCCGAGTACAGGGTGCTCAGGTTGCGGCCAAAGGACGAAGGAGTGAACCAGGTGCAGCGCGCCATCCAGGCCCGCTGCTTCGATCCTCGGCGCATCCCACAGCGTGCCTTTCATCGTCGCAAAGAACACAACCATCGCCGCCGCGAACAGCCACCAGAGCGGATAAATCCGCGTGGCCCGCGAGAACAGGAAATCACCTGCTTCTGCAGCACCCCGGCGCAAATCTCCCGCAACCCAGACCATGATGAAGCCGGAAATCACAAAGAACAGATCGACGCCGTGGGCGCCATTGATAAAGAGATCTGTGAGCTTGGCGCCGCGTTCGGAATGCGCTTCCTCGATCGCCATCACATGGCACAGGAAAACCGCGAAGGCGGCAATGCCGCGTAATGCCTGAATGGAATTTAGTTTCGTCATGGCTGAGTTCGTGCTGCGCGGTCGGCAACGGGTTCGCTGACGAAATTACTGTACTGCTTGTGTCTATGCAGAGGCATTTGGATAATCATTTGCGACTTGCCTCCCCCGGACTGAATAGTTGTTGCCGCGCTATACGGGCGCGATTGACGATGGGCTTTTCAAAGAAATTGTAAGTCAGACCCGAAATGGCGATTGCCGCGGCGCTTGCCAGGATCAGAAAGGCCAGATTGTCGATTGGACCAGCGGTATCGAATGTGGGGAAGAACAGGCGCGCGATAGCTGTGATCACCAAAATGTGGCTGAGGTATAGCGAGTAGCTCCAGTCTCCTATTGTCACCAGCTTGGCTGGAAGCACTTTGTCCAGCGCTCCGCGGCGCTCAAGAGCCACCAGCCCATAGACAATCAGTGCGTAGGCCGGTCCATAGGCCAACATTCGGTGGGTTGGTTGGATCGTCGAAGCAACTGTGAAATCGACTGTGATGATTGCGAACACCAACGCACAAAGTCCCGCCGCGAGGGCCGCCCAGGCGAATCGCGAAACCCCTGCCAAGACGAGCCAGGCCACGGCACTCCCCATAAGGAATTCCAGCGTCAGTGGGAACAATGCTAGGCTGAGCAGGCTATTCGGGGTAAATCCTGTCAGCTGCAATGTGGTCGATGCTGCAATGATCACGGCCCAGACGATGAAGGCAGGTTTGCGGATCTTGACCGGGAGCAGCAAAATCAATGCGAAGATAATGTAGAAATACATCTCATGGATCAGCGTCCACCCCAGCGTCAAAACGGGGGGGGATTGCTGCGGGACTAGTAAGAAAGACTTCAGAAGGTGCATCGGGCCGTCGGCTTCCCGTACAATATCCTTGTCCCATGGCAGGCCTGAAGACACCAAAAAATAGGCTGCCGTCACACCTGCAAACAGCCACCAAAGCGGATAGATCCGCAAGATGCGGGAAAACATGAATTTGAGGCTGCTATGCGCGCCCGGTGCCCAGTCTCCGGCGACCCAGACCATGATGAAGCCTGAGATGACAAAGAATAGATCGACGCCGCTAACCCCGGCGATCCAGACCGATGCTAATAGCTGACCGCCGCCGGTCATCTGGTTTTCCAGCCCTTGCAGGTGCGCCAGCATGACGGCGAGCGCCGCTATGGCGCGCAGGGCTTGAACGCTTTTTAACTGGGTCATTTTCGGTTTTGTGTGCCTTTGGCGAAACTACTCGCTGAAATTCACGTCATTTCAACGGAATGTGTGTAGGCAAAATGCCTAAGTGTTGCCAGAGTCATAATTCAGAAAAGGCCTATTGGAAGTATGCCGCAGAGGACCATATTAGAGCTAATGCCCGACGGATCATCCCCATTTGGAAAGGAGCGCCTGAAACAGGGCGCCGCGACAGCGCCTCTCGGCGTAGTTGGTTCCAGCGTGCGGACGCTCATTCGACAGGCGTTTGCGTTCCTCGGTTTGGTCCTCATCGCCGTGGCGATTCCAATTGCGTTTGTCACTCCATTGCTGCCGATCGGCCTTCCGATTGCGATTCTGGGTGTGGTTCTGCTTGGACGAAACTCACTTTGGGGACGTCGCTGGATGGAAGGCGTCCTCGACCGCCATCCACGCGTAGAACGGTTTGCCCCGAACTGGTTGATGAAAGCCGTCTTCGGTCGTGAGAAGAGAACGCCAAGCAAATAAAAAGCCCGCTGGATCAGCAGGCTTTTTGAATTTCGAATAATTGAAGCTGTGCGCTGCTCTTAGTTGAGGCACTTGTCGATTTCGCCAAGAGCGTTGTCGAACAGGTCGTTGGCTTCGCCAGACCCTGCCAGAATAGACCGGGCGGCTTCTGTCGCAGCATCCGCAGCAACACGGCGAACATCCGCTGTAGCATCCGCTTCGGCGCGGGCAATACGTGCCTCAGCCTGAGTTTCACGGCGAGCGACCTTAGCTTTCAGATCTGCCTTGGCCTGCTTCATCATCGTATCCGCATCCGCTTTGGCGCGTTTGATGATGTCTTCAGCTGCAGCGTCGGCTTCTTTGGCCTTCTTCTTCGCGTCAGCCATCAGTTTAGCGGCCTCTTCGCGAAGCGCGCGGGCTTCATCGATTTGGCCCTGAATGCCAGTCGCACGCTCATCAAGCTTCGAGAAAATCGTCTTGAAGCCACCAACCAGGCCGACGATGATCAGGAAGATCACCAGAGCAGCGAACGCTGTCGCAGTGGTTGGGTCAGCATACCAGGCCACTTTAGCATCAGCAGCGTGAGCAGCTGGCGCTAAAAGGAGCAGGGGTGTCAGAAATGCGATGCGCATCAGCTTACCCTTTCGCCAGGACAGATTTAACGGCGGAAGAAACATCCGCCTTGGCGGCTTTGGAGCCAAACTTGCCGAGGACGCTTTGCGCCGCATCTCCGGCAATTGATTCGACGTTTTTCATAGCATCAGCGCGAAGCGCGGAAATGCGCGTCTCGGCTTCGGCCAGTTTCTTGTCGACTTCGGCGTCCACTTTGGCAGTTTCCGCAGCAATTTGCGCATCGATCTTGGCGCGTGCCTTGTCCGCGGTTTCGCGGGCTTTAGCGTGCGCCTTGGCGATGGAAACTTCAACAGACTTCTGCGCGTCTTGAGCTTCATCGTTCAAGCGTGCTGCTTCGTCCAGATCGCTTGCAATCGAGCTCTCGCGACGCTCCAGTGTGTTACCAATACTTGGTAGAATGAAGCGAGAGAGCACGAAATACAGCGAGCCGAACAACACCACCAGCCAGAAAACCTGGGATGGGAAGTGCCAGGTCTCAAACGGCGGGAACGCCGCCTTTTCAGCACCTGATGCAGCATCTGCAGCGAGAATGATCGCAAGCATGGCCTAAACCGTCCTTATTTAGTCTCGAAGGGTCGTGTTGTGGTTAGACCACGAACAGGATCAGGATCGAGACCAGGAAGGCCAGAATGCCCAGCGCTTCTGAAAGCGCCATACCGATGAAGAGGTTACCGGTTTGCTGTGGAGCAGCAGACGGGTTGCGCATCGCGGCATCAAGGAATGAGCCGAAGATGTTACCCACACCAATAGCAGCACCGATCATGCCGAGGGTCGCGAGGCCGGCACCGACATATTTCAGACCGAGAGTGATATCGCCTTCCATGAGAATCTCCTTTGGGAAGTCTTTCGTTCGATTTGCGCCCCCGTGAAGCCTGTTCGCGAGGGCACGTCAAGTTGAATCAGCACGGCTAAATAGCCGCAGTGAAGTGGCTCCTTAGTGCGACGGGTGCAACGCGTCGTTCAGATAGACGCAGGTCAGGATTGCAAACACGTAGGCTTGCAGACCTGCGACAAGGAATTCGAGGGCGTTCAGCGCCACACCCATACCAAAGGCGAGGGGCGCTACAAGAAGGCCGATACCGCCTGCGGTAATGCCTGTGACAGCAAATCCAGCAAACAGTTTGAGAAGGATGTGTCCGGCCAGCATGTTCGCGAACAGGCGAAGAGACAGCGTCAGTGGACGTGCGATGAATGAGATGATCTCAATCGGGATCAGGATCGCGTAAATCACCATCTTTCCGAGGATGGGCATATCACCCAGCGATGGGGCGAACAGGCCGAAGAATTTCAGGCCATTCTTCCAAAGACCGAAAATGACGACAATGCTGATGACGAGCAGCGCAAGCATCCCGGTGACGATGATGTGGCTCGTCGTTGTGAACGCATAGGGCGACATACCGATCAGGTTTGCGGCCAGAATGAAGAAGAACAGAGTGAACACGAACGGGAAGAAGCGAAGCCCTTCCTCGCCTGCCGTGCCGCGGATCATGTCTGCGACAAAGCCGTAGCCGATCTCACCAATCGATTGCAGGCGGTTTGGAACAATCTTGCCGCGCGAAGCAGCGTAGCCGAACAATGCGATGCAGAGGACAACACCGAGCAGCATGAAACCCGCCGCATTCGTGAACGAAATATCGTATCCGAAAACGGGCGGGAGTTCGAACCAGGTCTTGACCTCGAACTGCTTCATTGGGTCGGCGGCGCCGTGGAAAAAGAGAGTCATTTGTACGTCTATTCTTCAGGGTTAGAGCCTGTTTTGTCGGCGCTCATGACCGGATTAGCCGCGTCAGTCAACTCTTTGTAAGCGCGAATAACACCTAGGATTCCGGCAGCAAACCCGAAGCACATCATGATCAGAAGCCCCCAGGGCTTCGTTCCGAAGAAGTGGTCGATGCCTAAACCGATCATAATCCCAACAAATACGGACGCTCCGAACTCTGCGCCGTAGCGCAAAGCGAGCGCCCCGGCGGACACGCCAGAGGCAGATTCGTGCTGTCTCTGCTTTTTCTCCAGGTCTTCCTGCGCGCTTTTGGCGCGGGCAATTCGAGCCCCGAGATCGTCGTTTTCGTCGCTAGTCATGCCGAGTCGCTACCGCGTCTACTCCGCCGCAACAAGCTCTTCGGCGGTATCGAGGTCGACTGAGACCAGTTTCGAAACCCCTTTTTCGCGCATGGTGACGCCAAACAGGCGGTCCATACGGCTCATCGTCACCGGATTGTGGGTGATCACGATGAAGCGGGTATCGGTGCGTTGACGCATTTCATCGAGCATCCGGCAGAACCGATCGACATTGGCGTCATCCAGCGGCGCATCGACCTCGTCCAGGACACAAATCGGCGACGGGCGCGACAGGAAGACAGCGAAAATCAGCGCTGTTGCCGTCAGGGCCTGCTCACCGCCTGACATCAGGGACAGCGTACCGAGGCGCTTTCCAGGAGGCTGAGCAAAGATTTCGAGTCCCGCTGCGAGTGGATCGTCCGCATCGATCAGGCGCAATTCTGCTTCGCCGCCGCGGAACAGGGTCGTGAATAGGGCTTTGAAGTGCTCGTTGACCTGCTCAAAGGCCCCAAGAAGCCGCGTGCGGCCTTCATCGTTGAGCGCCTTCACGCCTTCACGGAGTTTGGCGATAGCAGCCGTGAGGTCAGCTTTTTCGTCCGCTTGCAGGCCGAGCCGGGAGGAAAGCTCTTCTACTTCCGATTCGGCTTCCATGTTCACACCGCCGAGACGATCGCGATCGTGACGCAACTGATCCAGCTGGCGTTCCGCGTCTCTCACATCAAGTGTCGCCATGGTCTCTTCATCCAGGCCTTCTTTGGCAATCGCAAGCAGGCCCTCGGGCGCGCGCTGGAAGTGAGTCTGAGCGACTTCAGAGGCTTCAGACAGCCGCTCTGTCGCGTTTTCGAGTTTGGCGTTGGCAATGGCCAGAGTTTCGCGCGCGCTCATAGCAAGATTATTTGTCGAACGGGCCGCTTCTTCCACTTCTCGGATTTCCGATTCGCGCGCTGCCAGCGTGTCAGCAGCGTCCTGTCGCTCTATCTCGAGAGCGTCAACGCGGCTTGCGAGCGTGTCGAGTTGGGTCTGAAGCGATTCAGGGCGCGCCTTCGCTGCGGCGGCTTCGCGTGCGGCCTCCGCGCGGCGGGTTACGAGCGATTGAACTCGCGTCGCCGAGCTTTCCAGACGTCCTGTCCAGCGTTCGACATCTTGCTCCAGAGCATTTCGACGGGCCATCGCCTGCTGGCGGTTCCGGGTGAGGTCTGTGAGGCGCCCGCGGCATTCTGTTTCTCGCTCGCGCGCCGATGCCAGCACGTTACGGGCTTCTGCAACAGCGTGCTCCAGCCGCGCCAGGTCTTCGGTATTCTCGGGCTTCGCAGCGGTCTGATACGCCTCTTTAGCGATGTGCAGATCTGATTCCACGCGCGCCAGGTTTTCTTTCGCGGAGTCTGCTTTCAGGCTTGCGCGATCTGTGTGTTGCTTGGCGCTCGCCAGATTGCGTCGCGCCTGATCCAGACGCTGCGTGGCGTCCTGGACGTTGCGCCGGATCTGCTTGAGATCTTCCTCTGCGCCAATGCGTCCGCCGCGGATCTGGGCATAGTGGGCCTGTAACTCCGAAACCGTCTGACGTTGAGGACCAAGCGCGGACTGAGCGGCCTCTAGTCGCGCCTGTTGTTCCAGGCGCTCGGCCGCAGCCACTGGCGCAGCAGGGGTCCTTGTGAAGCCGTCCCAACGCCAGAGATGCCCATCCAATGTGACGAGGCGCTGGCCTGGCTTCAGGTCGGGCGCCAGCTCTTCGCCCTCAGACCGGGAGACAACCCCGCACTGAGAGAGTCGCGCGGCCAGTTCGCCGGGAGCTTCGACAAAATCGGTAAGCGGCTTGGCATAGCCGGGAAGAGCCTGCGTCTTCACGCTGCTACCAGCCCAAAAAATCGAGGCAGACCGGTCCGTTGGGGCCTGCAAGTCGTCGCCCAGCGCCGCGGCCACGGCTTTTTCGTAGCCGTCTCGCGTCCGCATTTGTTCAACCACCGGCGGGCTCTGCGTCGTTTCTGCTTTACGGAGTAGGCGGGTGAGGCCAGCGATTTCTGTTTCGAGCGTTCTCAGCGCGTCCTGTGCCTCGTCAGCGGGGGCTTTGGCGGCGAGTTCTGCTTCCTGCTTGTCGAGAATGGTCTGCTCTGCAGATTCCAGAGCGTTCTGAGCTCCTTTCAGCGCGGCTTCAGCCTCGGATTCAGCTTCGCGGGCAACGTGCAGCTCATTGGTGAGCGCTGTCGTGTTCGGGAGCGCTTCAACAATACCTCGCAAGTGCTGAACCTCTTGCTCAAGGCTTTCCTTGCGCCGACGGTGTGCATTGGCATTGGCTTCAAGCGCCTGAATCTCAGCGCGCTTTTGCGCAAACGCTTCAGATTTCAGATCGGCGTCCGTCTGCGCCGTCTCCAGCGCTTGCTTGGCTTCGGCAAGTACGCGCTCCGCTTCGACCTCTTTTTCCTTGTTGGTCGTATCGTTCTCGACCGGCAGTGCTGCAAGCGATTCCCGGGCGTCGACCAATGTGCGCTCAGCTTCTTCTTTCTGGCTTTGCTCGCGCTGAATGTCCTCTGCGAGCCGAGTAGCTTCGCGCTCTAAACCAGCCAGTAGGTCAGCAGCGTTCTTGCGTTCGGTTTCGACTTTCGCGAGTTCAATCCGCGCTTGCCCAAGCTTACCAGAAGCAACAGCCTCTGCCGTGCGCATCGGGCCGATACCATCGCTGGCTTCAAGTCGCTTGGTCTCTGCGACGGCAGCCTCTCGGGTCAGCCGCTCGACTTCAGTTTTGGCGCGGGCCAGCGAAACCGCTGCGGTTTCCTGGTCGGCCTTGGCTGTAGCCCACTTTAGATGCGCCAGATAAGCTTCAAGAGCTGAAATTTGCGAGCTTAGCTCTTTGTATTTTCGGGCTTTTCGGGCCTGACGCTTCAGGCTGTCGAGTTGGCGTTCAACCTCGGCCGAAACTTCAGTCAGGCGCTCGAGATTGGTCTCTGCACCGCGTAGCTTCAATTCAGCTTCGTGACGCCGTGTATTCAATCCGGCGATGCCTGCAGCTTCTTCGAGAATACGGCGCCGGTTCTGAGGCTTGGATCCGATCAGTTCGCTGATCTGCCCCTGCCGCACCAAGGAGGGCGAGTTTGCGCCAGTGGAGGCGTCCGCGAAGAGGAGTTTGATATCCTTGCCGCGAACCGTGCGTCCGTTCAGCTTGTAACTTGTGCCAGCGCCGCGTTTCAGGCGGCGCATAATTTCGAGTGTATCGGAACTGTTAAACTCAGGCGGTGCTGTTCTGAGCGTGTTGTCCAGAACCAGCGTCACTTCTGCGAGTTCGCGGGCTGGACGTCCGGCGGCGCCAGAGAAGATCAGGTCATCCATCTCCCCGCCGCGCATAGCTTTGGCGGAGTTTGCCCCCATGGCCCAGCGCATGGCTTCCAGCAAATTGGATTTGCCACAGCCATTTGGACCAACAATGCCTGTCAGGCCGGGAAGGATTGGAACAGATTCAGGATCGACGAAGGATTTGAAGCCTGCGATGCGTAGTTCTTTTAATTGCATGCAGCCCCCATCCGCCTCTATTCGCTCTCGCTCGACGCCAATGCAGCGTCCAGCTCAGCTGAAAACGCAACGACGGAAATCCGAGCATTGGTGTCCATGCGTTCGCCGTTCAAAAAGAAAGTCGGCGTTGCGTCGACACCAGCGGCGCGCGCCGCCGCGATCGAGGCCCGTATGGCGTCACGGTTTTCCTGACTATCCAGGCAGGCATCAAAGGCTTCATCGCCTTCAATGCCGTGATTTGTCGCCACTTGTTTCAATGCTTCGACGACCGGTCCACCTTGGCGGGCCAACGTCAGGATGGCGTCCTGGCGAACGAACAGTTCGTCCAGCATATCGTAATAGGCTTGACCTTCCGTACAGCGCGCGAGTGCGAACCCAGCCACAGTGACGTTAGCGGGCGCGGTCGGAAATTCACGGAAAACGAGTTTAACTTTGCCGGTGTCGATATAGTCGGTCTTGATCGTTGGAAGGATCCGTGTGTGAAACACAAGACATGCCGGGCATGTCCAGCTGGCATATTCGACGAGCGTGACGGGTGCATCCGGATCGCCAAAAACAATATCTTGAAGGACGACTTTTTCAGCGGAGGAGTCACCTGAGCCGCTGGTCGATTCGGAGGAGTCCGAAGACGAGCCACAGGCCGCGAGCGCCAATGCTGCAGCGGCCATTACAGTTCCGCGACGGGTGAAGCTAAGCATGCTCATAACCTTTCCTTAACAGTCTGAGTCGGATTGGTTGCCAAGAAGTTAACGCCGTTGCAGGAGCGAAACGAGCGGCGAACCGAAGGGTGGAACGAAGTTTATTCTGCAGAAGCCTCGGCAGCGCCTGAGTCGCCCAGCCGAGCATCAAGCAAAGCGCGCATGCCGTCAGCGGTACGCCACTCATAACCTTGGAGCTTCTCACCATTGATGAAGACGGTCGGGGTCGAGTTCACCCCCTGGCTGTCGCCTTTCATCACGGACTCGCCGATCGCGTAAGTCACGTCCTTGTTTGAGAGGCAATCTGTAAAAGCGTTCCCTTCAATGCCGTAAGTCGACGCCAGATCGCGCAAAGCGCCTTCTATGTTCCCGCCAGTTTGTGCGAGATTGATGACGTTTGTTTGGGCCTGGAACAGGTCTTCGATGGCGTCATAATAGCGGTCTTCCCCGGCGCAGCGGGCGAGGGCAAATCCGGCCACAGAGATATTTGCGGGCGGGGTTGGAAATTCGCGAAACACAAGCTGAACTTTGCCGGTCTCGATATACTCGCTTTTCAGAACCGGGATGACGTCGGTGTGGAATTGCAGGCAGGCAGGGCACGTCCAACTAGCGTATTCGACCATTGTGATCGGCGCATTTGCATCCCCAAGCGTGATGTCGGTCAGCGCGATGTCGCTTGAGCCAGCGTCGCCAGTTTGCGCGTTTCCAGTGTCGGCGGCGCCGCAAGCGGTGAGGGCGAACGCGGAAATGGCTGCAAGTGCTATGCGGCGGGTCAAACGAGGCATGTGTGGGGACCTTTCATGCGGACTAAAATGGAAGCGAGGGGCTGTCTTCTGTTGTGGAATCTTCAGGGTCTGCCATTAGCACGGCTTCTCCCAAAGCCAATAGAGCGTCTCGCAGTTTTTCGTCCTCAATTCCTCGTGCGCTGGAGACGAGGGCGTCCCGCTGCTCCGGTGTGAGGGGGATGGTGCGAACCTGTTTCGAGTTTAGAGCAGACGCTGAGAAATGGCCTTGCAGGATTTTGATGGCGGTAATGTCTCCGCCCGCTGCGACGGAGACGCGCTGGCGGATCATCTCGCTCTGATGCTGAACCAGACCCGCTGCGGCAGGGATGACGGTCAGGGTTAGGCGGCGCCCCCCCTTTGCAGGGGTCAGTTTCTCGGGCCGGCACAGACGGGCGAGTTGTTCGCCGACGATTTCTGCCCATTGCACTTTCAGGCGGCTCAGGGTCGCGCCTTTTTTTGGCAGCGCCTTGCGAGTGAGGCGCATCGCAGCTTTGCCAATCGTGCCGGGTCCCGGATGCACGGGTTTTGCCTTTGCATAGCGCAGCTTGACGCGGGCGCGTGCTTCTTCCAGCGGATCGAGGCTTGATCGTTTTACCATTCGCGTCACCTTGCCCGGCATGAACATGGATGAAAAGTTACACTTTGCAGACCTTTCTGACCAATTGCTGGATTGGTATGCGGGTGCTGCGCGCGAGTTGCCCTGGCGGATCGGGCCTGGCGCGCGCGCGAAAGGGGTGCAGCCAGACCCATATCGCGTGTGGTTGGCTGAAATCATGCTGCAACAAACCACCGTGCTGCACGCCACGCGTTACTATCTGGAATTTACCAAGCGGTGGCCGAAGATTGAAGATTTGGCCGGCGCACAGGATGAGGACGTGATGGCGGCCTGGGCTGGGCTCGGATACTACGCCCGCGCCCGCAATCTGTTGAAGTGCGCCCGCGAGGTCTCAGCACTCGGCGGCTGGCCCGACACAGCGGAAAGCTTGCAGAAATTGTCTGGCATTGGGCCTTATACGGCCGGCGCTGTCGCTGCTTTGGCCTTCGGACGCCGGGCGGCGGCGGTGGACGGAAATGTCGACCGCGTGTTTGCCAGGTTGATGGCGCTCACGGACGACTGGAAAGCTGCAAAAACGCGCCTGAAAGCTGTGGTGGAAGATCTCGTGCCCGAAGACCGCCCCGCAGAATTCGCTGAAGCCCTAATGGATCTCGGCGCCACAATCTGTACGCCGAAATCCCCGAACTGTCTGATTTGCCCCTTGAGAGAAATGTGCGCCGCCCGGCAAGAAGGTGACCCGGGGCGCTATCCGATCAAACCCAAGAAACAGGCCAAACCGACACGGCAGGGGCACGTCTATATTCTGCTGGGAGAGGCGCACACGGTCCTGACCGAGCGTCGCCCCGACAAAGGCTTGCTCGGCGGCATGCTGGGTTTGCCGACTTCTCCCTGGTCAGGCGAATCATGCGTGCCGGAATTCCCCTCAGGGGCGAATTGGTGCGAACTCGGCGAAGTTCGCCATGTCTTCACGCATTTCGCGCTCACGCTGAAAGTATGGCGGGCCGAAACCGATGAGACTCTGCGCACAACGCGCGCGCAGGCGTCGGATGGTTTGCCGAGCGTCTTCGCAAAAGCACTGAAACTTGCCTTGTGA
Source organism: Henriciella sp. (assembly GCA_017642885.1). Taxonomy (GTDB): domain Bacteria; phylum Pseudomonadota; class Alphaproteobacteria; order Caulobacterales; family Hyphomonadaceae; genus Henriciella. The sequence continues at coordinate 48,426 of JAEPOM010000012.1, forward strand.
TACGCCAATTGAGAGCGGTGTTCTGGAATTCCGTCTCTGTGAACGCGGCCAACGTAAAGCGCATTCTGGGTTCCTTCCAAATCTGTGGAAAGCTATCAGAAAGTTCTTGTTTTGTTCCCTTCCATGTGCTCTCCATAGCATATGCGAACGGGTCAGAAACTAGCTAAGGCAGGTCGGGTGGAGCGTGCGGAGGTGGCGGAGGTGCGCGAGCGCTTTCACCATCGGGGACGTGGGGCAGTGTCGAACCAGACGGGGCGATTTGAGCGGGAGACCCGCGAAGCGCTGGATGATGGCTGGGGAACGGTGGAAGAAGACGCGCCTCGCCTTGAGACGACACTGACCAAGGAAACGCCGCGCACCATCATCACGTTCAACAAGTCGCCCGATATCCATTTCGATCGCTCGATTAATCCGTACCGCGGCTGTGAGCATGGTTGCGTCTATTGTTTTGCGCGACCAACGCACGCCTATCATGGTCTATCGGCCGGGCTCGATTTTGAGAGCAAGCTGTTCTTCAAACCGGATGGTCCGGAACTGCTGCTCAAGGAATTGTCGCGGCCGGGTTATGTGCCGCGCCCCATCGCGCTTGGCGTCAATACCGATGCGTATCAGCCGGTTGAGCGTGACCAGGAGCTGACGCGCCGCTTCCTGCAAATTCTCAGCGATCACAATCACCCGGTCTCGCTCCTCACCAAGTCTGCATTGATTGAGCGCGACATGGATCTGATCGCGCCAATGGCGGAGAAGCAGCTTTGCCGTGTCGGGGTGTCGATCACGACGCTCGACCCGAAGCTCGCCCGGCGGATGGAGCCACGCGCCGCGACACCTCGGAAGCGATTTCAGGCGGTCCAGCGTTTAAGCGATGCGGGGATCCCCGTGACGGTTATGGCGGCACCGATCATCCCGGCCTTGAATGAACCGGAACTGGAAGCTCTGCTGGAGGCTGCAAAGGCGCATGGCGCGACCGGCGCTGGATATGTGCTGCTCCGCTTGCCGCATGAGCTGAAGGACATTTTCCACGAATGGCTGGCGCAGCATTATCCCGACCGCGCCGCTCGCGTGATCAATGCGTTGCGAGAGATGCGAGACGGGAAAGATTATGACGCAGACTGGTTCGAGCGCGGTACGGGAAGCGGCGTCGTGGCCCGGCTGATCAAGCAGAGGTTCATCAAGTCTATCCGGCGCCTCGATTTGCTGCCGACACGGACGCAGTTGCGGACAGACCTATTCCAGCCGCCTGTTTTAAAGGGCGGTCAGTACCGAATGGATTTTTAGGCTATTGCGGAGCTTGCTCCGCGAGTTTGGCAGCATTGGCGGCTTGGGCGTCTCGGGTCAGTTTGTAATTTCTCATGATGATCGCGGCCAATGCATAAGCCACGACGGGCACGCCGACAAAGACCAGCATCACGCCGCGGGCAACTTCCGGGCTATTCTCTCCAGAAGGATCGAAGCCGACCCACGCACCGAGCAGGATGTAAGGAATTCCGATCGCGAAACTCGCGCCGGTCTTGTAGGCGCCGGACATGAGCGAATAATACATTCCGGAGCGGTTCTCACCGGTCTTCGCCTCCTCCGCTTCGATAATATCGGCCACCATGGAGCGCGCGAGAATGAATGGTGTGCCGTAACCTAGGCCCGATACAATTGCAGCGAAAAGGAGAGGGGCAAGGCCTCCACCAGCCGCGCTCATTGGCAGGTAAATCATGTATGTTGCGATCGACCAGACGGCAGTTCCAACAAAGGCGATGTGCTTCTCTGTTCGTTTCGACAGCCAGATCCAGAAGGGCATGGAGGCAAAACCGGCGACAAAGAAAGCCATGAGGATGACCGGTGCGTAGGCAGTGACGCCAAAGCCCCATTGTGCCGCAAACAAGAAGGTTCCTCCGGTGCCAGCTATGGCGATTCCGACCAGGACCTCGACCATCAGAACGCGCACCATGTTTGGGTTTCTGAAGGCGACTTTGATTGCCTCCCACGAGAACCCCATCTTCGGTTCGTCCTCTTTGGGAGGAGCATCCGGAACAAAGAATACCGCTAGCGCGATGGTCGCCGGTAGGACGATGAGGAGGATAACTCCCATCACCATGACCTGGCCCCGCCGGTCGATGCCGAAATTGATCGCCAGCAAAGTCGGAATAATCAGCAGTGATAACAGGGTGAGCGTCGACACGATCTCTCGCCACATGAACAGACGCGAGCGCTCGTCATAGGCGGTGGTGATCATCGGCACCCAAGATTGGTGCGGCGTTTGTAGCATGGTGAAGCCGAGCCAGAACACGATCAGCCAAACCACCAGATATGCAGGAGAAACCGTCTCTCCCATAGGCATGAACATAAAGAAGGCACCGATCATCAGGACGGGCACACTTGCCACCAACCAATGCTTTACGCGGCCTCTCTTAGTGGGCCTGGTATCAACCAGCCAGCCCATGACCGGATCGGTTCCGAGGTCCCAGAAGCGCAGGATCATGAAGATCAGACCGACCATAGTCGTGCCAAGACCAAGCTGTTCGGCGTACATGGGGGCCACGAACACAGCCATCGGCAGTCCGATCGCCGCGAGCGGCATTCCAACACTGGCAAAAGCAAGGACCCGCGTCAGCGGAAGGCGATCTGGCGCAGTACTCATATTTTGGAAGATGACGCACCCGTCACGAAAGGCAAGCATAATCGGGCGTGGATTGGTTTTCCACAGACTTGTCCACAACGGAAAAATCATGCAGTTTCGAAATCGAAACGATTGGGCGGGCGCAAAATCGATTCGCTGGTAACGAATCAGAAACCCAAAGCAGTAGATTTGGAATGCTTCTGATTCGCAACTGATTCGACGATGGGAAGCACGGGCATGGAGCTCAACGAAAACACAATCATAGAAGGCGAGTGCGTTGACGTATTGTCACGCCTGCCAGACAATTCGGTCGACCTGATTTTTGCCGACCCGCCTTACAACCTACAACTGGGGGGCGGCCTGACGCGGCCTGATCAGTCGGTTGTCGACGGCGTGACAGATGCCTGGGATCAGTTTGACAGCTTTGATGCCTATGACCTGTTTACCCATCAATGGTTGAGCGAGTGTCGCCGTGTTCTGAAAGATGATGGCGCGATCTGGGTCATCGGGTCGTATCACAATATTTTCCGGGTCGGCACGGTTTTGCAGGATGCGGGTTTTTGGATCCAGAACGATGTCATCTGGCGCAAATCCAACCCGATGCCGAACTTCAAAGGCACGCGCTTCCAGAACGCTCACGAGACGATGATCTGGGCTGGAAAGTCAGAGAAGTCCAAAGTCACGTTCAATTATGATGCGCTGAAAACGTTTAACGAAGACAAGCAGATGCGCTCGGATTGGCTCATCCCGATTTGTGCGGGCGGCGAACGTCTTAAAGGCGATGACGGGAAGAAGGCGCATCCAACGCAAAAGCCCGAAGCTCTATTGCAGCGGATAATCCTGGCGACGTCCCAACCAGGCGACGTCGTGCTTGATCCATTCTCCGGCACCGGAACGACCGCATCGGTCGCGAAGAAGCTCGGCCGCGCGTTTGTTGGGATTGAGCAGGATCCAGCCTATGTCCGACTGTCGCGCGCTCGCCTGAAGGCGATTACACCGATTGAAGGCGACATGCTGGAAGTTCAGAAAAGCAAGAGAGCCCTGCCGCGCGTGCCGTTTGGCGCCCTTGTCGAAAATGGTTGGCTGAAACCCGGCGACCGGCTCTGGTCACCGAAGAAGCGGTTCAACGCTCGCATTCGAATTGATGGCAGCCTGACCACGGGCGACTCATCAGGTTCAATTCACCGAGTTGGTGCGTTCGTGCAGCAAGCCCCGGCCTGTAATGGCTGGACGTACTGGCACTATGAAGAGCCCAAGAATGGTGACCTCGCGCCGATCGATTTGCTGCGCCGTCGCTATCGTCATGAAATGGGCCTGGTGAACTAGGGTTTGGGTTGTATTCGGTCTCTAAAGGGGCGCGAATAAGGCCGCATTCTTGGGCGAATTTGTATTGATCCAATAATCGCGTAAACTCATTGCATGTTTCACTCTGAATAGAGAGTTCCATGCGTTGGGTAGTCATCATATTGATAATCGCAGTGAGCGGCGTGCTGGGGTGGTTTATTGCCAGCCAAAGTGCCGTTCAGCAATTTCTCAAGGTTCCGGTTCCGACCTCCTCATCCGGAGCGGCTGAAACCGCAGATCCGGCGCCTGTGCGCGATTCGGAATTTCCTGGCGAGAGCGCAACGTCGGAGCCTTCAGATGAGGATACGCCTTTAGATCCACCCCGCGAAGATATGCCGGAGCCGGACCCACTGCTCGAGCCTGATCCAGAACCCACCACCTTGGTTCCGGAGTTAGAAGGCGAAGCGGCGCTGGCCCTGTATCGTGTCTGGATCGGTGAAGCGCGAACCCTGCATTCTTACCCGGACAGCGTGCAGCGCATGTATGATGTGATGATGTGCGAATCCGGAGGACAGGCGGGTATCGTCAATCCGGCAGGGCCATACTCTGGATTGTTCCAATACGCAGGCGGAACCTGGAACGGCGATTGGAACACCTATCGGGAAAACAATATCCTTGATCCACGATCACAGATTTTCGCAACGGCGCTCGCCTGGAGCCTCAACATGCAAGGGCAGTGGGGCTGCTATTCGAGCCCGCACTAGCGGGGCGTTAGTCTCGCGGCTGCCAGCCTGCGGGCATACGGAAGCTTGGCTTCGCTTTTTTCTTTTTCATCGGCTTGCCGGGTGTCGGCAGGGTCCCATCGGAATAAGGTCCGGCTGGCTTCTTCCCGGCAGCGATATCCGTCAGTTTGAGCGCAGCATACTGCCCGGGGGCCGATCCGAGCTTGTGGTTGCGGGGTTTGACCGCGTCGACTTTTTTGCCCGATAGCGGCTTCAGCCATTCCCACCAGCTTGGCCACCATGACCCCGGCAACTCTTCAGCGCCAGATAGCCACCGGCCGGGATTTTCCGGCAGGTCTTCGCTGACCCAGTGCTGATATTTTTGCGCGTCTGGGTGGTTGATCACCCCGGCGATATGACCGGATCCTGCGAGCGTAAAGCGAACGGGTCCGCCAAAATTCTGCGCGCCCTTATAGATCGAATGCCACGGGCAAATATGATCCGAGCGCCCAGCCTGGATGAAGACCGGGATCTTGATGTCCGTCATCGAAACAGCGTCGCCCAGCACTTTGAACTTACCACTCGATAGCTGGTTCTTGTTGTAGAAGTTTTTGAGATATTTCTTGTGCGTTGGCCCGGGAATATTGGTCTGATCGGCATTCCAATAGAGCAAATCGAACGGCCGAGGCTGTTTGCCCATCATGTAATTGTCGACGACGTACCGCCAGACGAGATCAGCCGGGCGCAGCCAGTTGAACGTTTCCCCCATCATCTCACCGGGCATGATGCCATTATTCTCTTCGATCACCTGGTCGATCTGGGCGAGAGAATCCTCCTGGGTGAAGATCTTGAGTTCGCCCGCCAGATCAAAGTCTGACTGCGAGGCGAAATAGGTGGCCGACTTGATCCGTTTGTCACCGGTCTGGCCCATATGAGCTAGCGCGCTGGAGAGCAGAGTGCCGCCAATGCAATAGCCGACTGTGTTGACCTTTTTTACACCGGCTTCTCGCGTCACTGCGTCCAGCGCCGCATGGATGCCTTGTTCGATATAGTCGTCCCAGGTGTAATCCTTGGTCTCGTCATCGGCTGAGCGCCACGACACGACAAATGTGTTGACCCGCTTTGAAAGCAGCCAACGGATCATCGAGTTTTCGGGCTGCAAATCGAGGATGTAGAACTTGTTGATCCATGGCGGGAAGATGAGCATCGGCGTCTTGTGCATCTTCTTGCGCGTTGGGTTGTAGTGGATCACTTCGATCAGCTTGTTGCGGAAGACCACCTTGCCTTTGGCGGTCGCAACATTCTTGCCGATCTCGAAAGCCTCTTCGTCCGTCTGTGTGATCGCCAGTCGGCCGTCGCCGCGCTGCAGATCACCGCGCGCGTTGCGCAGTCCCTCGAGCACGCTCTGGCCATTGCTTTCAATCATTGCGCGGATGGCTGCCGGATTGGTGGCGAGCATGTTTGTTGGCGACATCGCATCAACGAACTGGCTGAGATAATACCGTGCCTTTAGTTTGGTGGTGTCGTCGAGCTCATCAGAAACCGAGTCGACGAGACCTTGCAGCCACTCTGCGTTCAGCATCCAGGCGCGGCGCATGAAATTGAATGTCGGATTGGCCTCCCATTCCGGGTCGGCAAATCTGCGATCCTTTGGCAGGGGTGTACCGCTGGCCATGGACTGGAACAGGTTCATCCAGCCCTGGAACAGTGTCATCATTGCGTGACCAGATTTTTCCGGATTTCTGATCAGCGCAGCGCCAATTTTAGCTTGCGCCTCGAGACCGCCATACGGGTCGGCCTGACCGGGCGCTGGAGGGCGCATATCCACACCGTTCAGCGAGTCGGTCAGGAGGCCTTGGGCTTCCTGCAATGCCTGCATCAGATTGCCGGCCATGAGCTGCAAAGTTTCGGAATTCATATCCGAAAATGCATCCGGGAGCGTACTCGCCCCAAAATTATCAAAGTTTCTACCTTTGGTCATCAGACCGACACTCGCTATTCTATGCGAACCTATATAGGACTAAACAGCTTTGAGAATTATGAGTCCAGCGAAGGAAATTGTTTATGCGCGCTGTTGTTTTCGTAACGTTTGCCCTTTTGGCGGGCTGTACCAGCTCGTTTGAGAAGGTAAAGACGATGCGCGCACAGGCTCCGGACTGGTATGAAGCGCGCAAGGTCGAGTTCCGCGGAGAGGGATATCCGAGCCTCGCTTCGGTGCCGCAGAACGCGCCGGATTATGATCCACGGCGTAAGCTGGAATTGTCTGAAGCAGATGTCCGCGCCGCTGTCGCGCTATTCAATAGCGACCCAAGAGCAGAAGGCGCCATCGAGACGCCCGAGGCGATCGCCGCCTGGGCGGTGGAAGTGAAGCGAGCGGTGGAGGGGCGGCTTCCCGCCCCCGACTTCATGACCGACGCCGAGGTGCAGGCGATCAAGGCCCGTTTCAGCGTGCCACGCGCCCGCCTCTAGACCCAGAATTCAAGTATAATGGAGATCCGCAAGATGAGCGGAGAATTTCACAAGATCAGGCGCTTGCCGCCTTACGTTTTCGAACAAGTCAATCGCCGCAAAGCCGAATTGAGGGCGAATGGCGCTGACATTATCGACCTGGGCATGGGCAATCCCGATATGCCAGCCCCGCCACATGTGATTGCCAAGCTCGCTGAAACCGCAGCGAAACCCAACGTCCACGGGTATTCCGCATCTCGCGGTATTCCCGGGCTGCGCCGCGCGCTGGTCAATTATTATGAACGTCGGTTCGATGTGAAGCTGAACAAGGACCGCGAGGTGGTTGTCACGCTCGGTTCTAAAGAGGGATTTGCCAATCTCGCGCAAGCGATCACAGCGCCGGGCGATGTCATTCTGGCGCCGGATCCATCTTATCCATTGCACCATTTTGGATTCATCATGGCGGGCGCGTCGATCCGGGCGATCCCGGCACCGACACCTGAAGCCTATCTGTCTGGTATCAGCAAAGCCATCCGATATTCGGTGCCGCCGCCAACTGCGATGGTGCTCTGTTATCCGTCTAATCCGACGGCTGATGTCTGCGATCTCCAGTTTTACAAGGATGCGGTCGCCCTCGCGAAGAAGCACGATCTCTATATCCTGTCAGACCTTGCTTATAATGAGATCTATTTCGACGAGCCGACGCCATCAATCCTTCAGGTCAATGGGGCCAAGGATATCGCGGTCGAAACCACGACCATGTCCAAGACGTACTCCATGGCGGGCTGGCGGATCGGGTTTGCCGCTGGAAACGAGCGTTTGATTGGCGCCTTGGCTCGCGTGAAGTCCTACTTGGATTATGGGGCGTTCACGCCAATTCAGGTCGCGGCGTGCGCGGCGCTTGATGGCCCTCAGGACTGTGTAGACGAGTATCGCTCCACATATAAATCCCGCCGTGACGTGTTGATCGAAAGCTTCGGCCGCGCCGGCTGGGATATTCCGAGCCCGGCAGCTTCCATGTTCGCCTGGGCAGAAATTCCGCCTCAGTGCGGCGACATGCGCAGTTTGGAGTTTGCGCTCAAGCTAATGAACGAAGCAGAAGTGGCGGTCGCGCCCGGCGCCGGATTTGGCGAGCATGGTGACCGACATGTGCGCATCGCCCTGGTAGAAAACGAGCAGCGCATCAGACAAGCGGCCCGAAACATAAAGCGGTTCCTTGCCAAAATGGATGAGGGCGGGCAAAGCGACACCCTGCAAAGGACGGGATCGTGAAAACAGTCAAATTGGGAATTGCAGGGCTCGGCCATGTTGGCTGCGGGCTGATACAATTGGTCGAACGCCAGGCCGAGTTGCGCCTGCCGGGCAAGGTCGAAATTGTTGGCGTATCCGCGCGCAGCAAGAGCCGTAATAGGCCCGTTGATATCTCAGGCTATACCTGGTTCGATGACGCTTCAGAGCTCGCCACGCATCCGGACGTCGATGTATTCGTCGAGCTGATGGGAGGCTCCGACGGTCCAGCCAAAGTGGCGGTCGAAGAAGGTTTGAAGTCTGGCAAGCATGTTGTCACCGCAAATAAGGCGCTGATCGCGATGCACGGCCAGGATCTGGAATCGTTGGCGCAAGCGAGTGACGTGGACCTGATGTTCGAAGCCGCAGTCGCGGGCGGCGTCCCAGTGGTGCGGGTGCTTCGCGACTCCTTAACCGGCGTCTCGATCCAGCGCGTGTCCGGCATTCTTAACGGTACATGCAATTATCTGACGACACAGATGCTTGAGACCGGTCGCTCCTATGACGAAGTGCTTGAGGAGGCCCAGCGTCTTGGATACGCAGAATCCGACCCGACGCTCGACGTTTCTGGGATGGACGCGGCGCATAAAGCGGCGATCCTCGCGTCGATTGCATTCACAGCGGACCTGGATTTCAGCAAAGTCTCCGTCAACGGTGTCGATACGGTGGAATTGATGGATCTGACGCTCGCCGATCGCCTCGGCTTGCGCATCAAGCTTATTGCCGAAGGGATTTTGACCGAGGCGGGCGTCGTCTGCCGCGTCGCCCCGCTCGCCATGCCCGCCGATCATCCGCTTGCTCGCGTAGACGGCGCGTTGAACACGGTCCGCGTCGAGGGCGAGCCTCTCGGCGCGGTCACGTTGACGGGACCCGGTGCGGGGCCTGGACCAACCGCCAGCGCGGTGATGGGTGATATCGCGAAACTGTTCTCACCAACGGCGCGCAGTCCATTCGGGCGGGCCGCCCATCATCAAACCCGCAAATTTGTTGCGGCCGAGTCGGCTGAGCGTTCGGCATTCTTCTTGCGTGTCAGACTGGCCGATCGCTCTGGCGCACTCGCCAGCCTGACGGAGGCGCTCGCGAGCCATGGCGTATCGGTCGACAAACTGCTGCAGGAGTCAGCTGATGACAGCGATGTCTCTCCTGTTGCCATTGTCACGCATGTGTGTTCTCGCGGGGACATAGATGCTGCTAGCGCCAGAGTTTCCGCTTTGGAGGCCAGCGTTGGTACGCTGCAGGTGATTCCGATCGATGCGGCAATGTAGTTTAGAGCTGGGCCGTATGCGGTCTGGGGGAGTGAGAGATGACTGATAGTATTTTGATTCCGCACCTGGCGGATGCCATGGTGCGCGTTACGGAAAAAGCAGCCATTGCGGCTGAAACCTTGGCCGGGCGCGGAGATGAGAAGGCCGCTGATGCGGCAGCTGTGGATGCCATGCGTACGGCGTTCAACGCGGTTGATTTCAAGGGCCGCGTCGTGATTGGCGAAGGCGAACGTGACGAAGCGCCCATGCTCTATATTGGCGAAGAAGTCGGCACCGGAAACGGGCCGGAAATCGACATCGCACTGGACCCGCTAGAGGGCACGACTCTTACCGCTAAAGCTATGGCCAATGCGTTGGCGGTTCTCGCGATTGCGCCGCGCGGCGGGCTGCTCTTCGCACCTGACACGTATATGGAAAAGATCGCGATTGGACCTGGCTACGAAGAAGGTGTGATCGATCTGGACGCGACGCCAGCCGAGAACATCACCTCGCTCGCCAAAGCCAAAGGCGTCGACGTTTCAGCGATGACAGCATGCGTTCTGGACCGCCCGCGCCACGCCGAGATTATTGAAAGCCTGCGCGGTGCTGGTGCACGCATCCACCTGATTTCTGATGGTGATGTCGCTGGCGTGATCAACACAACCAATCCAAGTACCGGGATCGACCTGTATGTTGGCTCTGGTGGCGCCCCAGAAGGCGTGCTCGCCGCTGCTGCGCTCAAATGTGTCGGTGGTCAGATGCAGGGACGTTTGATCTTCCGCAATGATGATGAGCGTCGCCGCGCTGACCGAACCGGGATCACCGATTACGATAAGAAGTACAGCCTTCACGAGCTTGCCTCAGGAGAGACGGTGTTCTGCGCTACGGGCGTAACCAAGGGCGGCCTGGTCGACGGCGTGGTGCGCAACGGATCACATATCGAGACAGACACGCTGGTCATGAGCAGCGCTGACGGAATGGTTCGCAAGATTAAGAGCTGGCACCGGGTCTAGTCCAAGCTTGTTCAATACGCTTTCCAAAATTTGATGCGCGCGTCTCGGAAATGAGGCGCGGCGATCGATCAAACATAGCGCCAGGGCTGAACCCGTAGAGATCGCGAATGATCCGATTGAAATTCGGAGCGCTCGAGAAACCCCACTGATCCGCGACGTTGCGAATGATGCCGCGCTTGAAGGGGTGACGGGAGACATCCAGCAGGGCGCGGGTTGCGCGGCGTTGTCGAATATAATTCCTCACGCCGCCGGATTCTTCGAACATTCGATACAAACTCGCCCGCGAAACGCCGAACTCATGCAACAAACGCGGGACCGCGAGTTCGAAATCGCCGAGATTTTTCTCAATGAACCGGCATATGACCTCGTAGAGCGCATTCCTAGCGTGAGTTCGAATATCTTCGCGTTCGGCGGGCGCGCCCAGCGCGATCTGTGCACACGCCAGGAACCGTTCGAACAGCTGGGCGTCGACAAACGTATCGTTGGCCCAAAGCTGATCGAACAGATCGTCCCACGCGGTTATCAAGCATCGACCCGCCACGGACTCAGGATTGATCTGACCGCTTCTTAAATGAGTTGATGGATGAAAGCCCAGGGCTGATTTGAATATAAATGCGGACTGAAAAACAGCTCGGTCCTGGATTCCTTCATAGCGCATCTCCTGGTCTTGAACGTGTATGGGGCCTGCCGTGTAAATGGTGCTGGCATCACCGACGCGCCCCCATAACTTACCACTCAACATACGTCGTAGAAGCACCAAATGAGATGTGTCGCTTACGTGCCGACGCGCATGCTTCATCACAAAAGCGTCCGTCTCGTTGTGCAACAAGATCGCCTTGTCTGTGTACCACGTGTTCGCTTTGTACGCGCCGACATTTCGCGTTGTGATCAGAGGCGTGCAGTCCAACATCATTGCAGTTCGGGCGCGGTAACCTTCCGCATCGCATGTGTCATGGATCGACCTTACGGCGCGATCGGGTGATGGGGACGGAGTGGAGATCGCTCGTCTAAGTGTTTGTTGCATTTCGTCCCCGCGCGCTCAGCTTGGCTCAGTGTCTCAATGCTTTTTTACGCGCGCGAAGGGGACTTGGTCTTTGTCATCACGTCTCAAACATCACCTTGAGGTTGCAACTCGATAATTTGACCTTCAACAAAACGGAACCGAACTCTCGGTCAGTCAAAAGCAACGGTGATTTCTGTCGATTCGGCTTTGTCCGTGTGCCGACTCCCGCCAGATTCCCGAACATGGTGGCTAAGTCTTTCTCTGTTTCCCAATCATATGGCGGGCGCTACTGGACGCTCCGTCAGCCGGATGAGGCGACGGTTCGAGCATTGCTGCCACAGATCGGCGGCAATGATCTACTTGCACGATTGCTTGAGCCGAGGGATGTGGCGCCGACAGATGTGGAGACGTTTCTCAACCCGACGCTTCGCGCGCTGTTTCCGGATCCGGCCAGCTTTCAAGACATGATGAAAGCCGCCGAGTTGACGCTGGATGCTATTCTGGATGGTCGGAGCGTCACGGTTTTCGCCGATTATGATGTGGATGGCGGCACCAGTTCGGCGATCCTCGCCCGTTACTTCCGTGCCTGGGGACAAGAGATCGGGCTATATGTTCCGGATCGTCTGACTGAGGGATACGGCCCCAGTCCCGAAGCCTTTCGCCATTTGAAAGAGCAGGGGGCCGACCTCGTCATCACAGTGGATTGCGGGGCGGCGGCGATCGCAGCTCTTGCCGAGGCGGTTGCGATTGATCTTCCCGTGATTGTGATTGACCATCACCTGATGGGCGCCGAGCCGCCAGAATGCGCCGCGCTCGTCAACCCAAACCGCGCTGATGATACGAGTGGGCAGGGCCATCTTGCTGCCGCGGGTGTGGTCTATGTTTTTGTGGCGGCGCTGAACAAGCTGGCTCGGGAGCGCGGCATCGCGCCTCCGGACGGATTGCCAGACATTCTGAATTGGCTCGATCTCTGCGCATTGGGGACGCTTTGCGATATGTCGCCTCTGCGCGGCGTAAACCGGGCATTCGTGACACAAGGTCTCAAGATCCTTGAGCGCGGCCAGAATCCGGGGCTACGCGCCCTTGCAGATATTGCTGGGATCGGGACGATTGAAAGCGTGTATCACGCGACTTTTGTGCTGGGACCGCGATTGAACGCCGGCGGACGGGTCGGTGATCCGTGGCTCGCAGCTAAGTTGCTGGCGACAGATGACCGGGCCGAGGCGATTGCGCTGGCGGAACGCCTGCACGCACACAATGACGAACGAAAAGCGGTAGAGGCTGCCATTCTCGAACAGGCCAGCGTGGAAGCCCAAAAGCAAATCGATGCGGACCCGGAGACCGGTATTCTGATCGCGGCGGGTGAAGGTTGGCATCCGGGCGTGATCGGCATCGTCGCTGGGCGACTGAAGGACCGGTTCCACTTGCCGAGCATTGTCATCGGCTGGGGCCAAGGGCTTGGCCCCGTCGCCAAGGGATCGGCGAGATCCGTGCACGGGGTGAATATTGGCGATGCCATATCCGCCGCTGCGAAACAGGGTGTGATCCTCTCAGGGGGTGGTCACGCCATGGCGGGCGGCTTGAGCCTAAACCCGGACCAGCTGCCTGAGCTGAAGTCATGGATGCAGGCGCACATGTCAGAGTTCAAAGAAGAGCGCGCTGCCGCAAAGGAGCTCACCATCGATGCGCTTCTTGCACCTGCGGAGGTGACCCCTGAAACGTTCGATCTCATTCAAACCATCGGCCCGTTCGGGCAAGGGGCGGCTGAGCCGATCTTTGCGCTTCGCGATGTCGAGATTACCTACACCCGGCCGATCGGAGAGAACCATTTGAAGCTCACCGTCGAGGATATGGGCGCGCGGGTAGAGGCGCTGGTCTGGCGCTGCATTGGCACCCCGCTCGGCGACGCACTTTTACAACGCGGCCGCGTCCATTTAGTCGGGCGCCTTAAAGACAATGTATGGAATGGCCGCCGAACCGCGCAAATTGAAGTCATCGATGCGGCGGCGTCGACTTAACCCAAAACCGCGACGGTCGTTTCCGATTGGAAGCCATTGAAATTTGTCGCCAGAGCCTGGCCGTAGGCGCCGAGGTGGCAGATTTCGATCCAGTCGCCTTCGCGCGTGTCTGCTGGCAACTGGAACGGCCCCGCCATCGTATCGAGGCTATCGCAGGTTGGACCAAAGAATCTGAAAGATTCCACGTCAGACGAAACCTCGCCAGCGCGGTGCAAATTCACTGGATACTTCCAACCGCACTGCGCTGCGTCGAACAAAGACCCGTAAGATCCTTCGTTGAGATACAGGTCTTGGCCCTTGCGCAGCTCCACGCGCGCAAGCGTTGATCCGCCTTCGCCGCACAAGGCGCGGCCAGGCTCTCCAATGATATCAAGACCCTCAAACCCGAACATCTTCAGGCCCTTTTGAATGCGCTCGAAATAGGCCTGCATGGGCGGAGGGGTCAGGCCTGGATAGGCCACCGGGAAGCCGCCGCCGCAGTCGAGGCTGTTGATCTGGATATTCGCCGTTTCGAGCAATCCATGAACGTAGGACAAGGCGCGGATATAGTCGGCGGGGTCCATGCACTGGCTGCCGACGTGGAAACAAACGCCGAGCTTCGCAGCAACGGGTCGCGCAGCGCGTAGCAGGTCGACCGCGTCGAGATAGGCCGCGCCATACTTGCCTTCGAGTGGCATGCTCGCCGAACCACCGCTCGGCAGGGCGAGGCGCACGTGAAGGTGCAGGTCGTCAGCGTCATTCGTCTCGATCAGGATCTTGCCAAGCTCTGCCGCGCAGTCGAAGGCAAAGTGACGAACACCGGCTTCATAAGCATGACGGATCGTTCGCCGGGATTTGACCGGGTGCATCAGATAGAGCTCCGCGTCCGGACAGGCGGTGAGCACCTGATCGATCTCGCGAATGGACGCAACGTCGAAGCCGCGCATGCCGGACGCCCAGAGCGTCTTCAGGACGGCCGGGTGCGGGTTTGCTTTGACTGCATAAATCGACTTTCCTGGAAAGCCGTTCAAGAAGGTGCGCGCTGCTGCTTCGATACGCTTCGGATAAAGCACATAGATCGCGTCATCGCCGTCATAGGATCGGATCGCATCTTCAACTGAGTTGAAAGCGGGCAATCCGAACGGGCGGTCATAGTCAGGGAGTATAGCGGGTTGCGCGAGGCGCGACGGGGCTGGATTGAACATTGGCTAAAAGGTCCGAATTGCGAACGCCGGAAACGCTCGAAAGGGTCAGGGTCAGATACGGCCTTAAATGGCGTATCCGGCTCAGTCGGATTTGGCGGGCAAGTGGCCCGCTACGCCCTTATAAGTTCAGCCACGGCAGCCATGTAGTCGGCGTCCTTGGCGAAGGTCCTGTGCACGGTGGTCGTATCAAACGCAACGTCTATGCGCTTGATGGGACGGATGGGGATAGGTGGGCGCGCGCCCGTCAGGGGATGAGTCATCCAAGTATCCTCGCAAAGCAAGATCGGCCTGATACCGACATTGAAAGTGAAGACAGTTGGGCTCCCCCGTACTGACAACTGGTACGCAGTTCGTCGTGGTTCGCTTACTTGTCAGCGGCGCACATATGATTTCCACAGCCTGGGGTCAAGGAAAATCCTGAGCCCAAGCTGCGGAGATTGTTCAAACTATCGAGACCACCAGCCGCGTTTTTTCTTTTTCGGCTTGGTTGTGGTTTCCAGAACGGGTTCGGTCGTTTCGCGCGGGGCAGGCTTAGCAGCGCGTGCCGGTTCTGGTTCTGGCGCAGGCTCAGGAGCTGTTTCGGGCTCTGGTGCCTTATCGGTTTCAGCCGCCGCTTCGGGCTCAGGTTCAGCCGCAGGCGCAGGCTCGGGATCGAGTGCTTTGATCGGTTCAGCTTCGGTCGGAGCGTCGCCTGACTCGGACGCGTCTGCTTCAGGTTCTGCAGAGGAAGGTTCGGTTGCTTCCGCCGTTGCTTCCGTTTTGCTCTCGCCGTCTTCGCCGCGCCGTTTGCGACGACGACGTCGGCGGCGCTTCTTACCTTCTCTTGGCTCTTCGTCTGACACAGAGTCCTGCGTTGAAGGCTCTTTAGCTTCGCTCTCGTTTCCGCCAGTCCGCGCCGCTTCCGGCATTGCGACTGGCTTGGCGTCGAGCCCGCCTTCGCTGGCTTCTGGTAGCTCATCCGGTTCATCGCCCAAGAGGTTGGAGATGGACATGGCTAGTCCGTCCAACAGTGCACCGCCATCTGCGGGTGGGGCACCTGGATCAAGCACTTCGCCATCCTTACGGCGGCGGCGGCCACCCCGACGGCCGCGGCGGCGGCGCTTCTTGTTACGGTCGCCTGTATCCTCACCGTCCTCTTCCGAGGAGACGGCTTCGACTTCATCCTCGTCCTCATCTTCTTCGGCGTCTGGCAGCAGATGGTCGTCTGAATCACCTTCAAGGAATTCGTCGCGGTTGAACTTTTTGCGTCTCCGGCGATTGCTTGATGCTTTGTCGGCGTCGAGCTCGAAATCGCCTGGGATCATCGCGCCGGATGATTTGATGGCAATCGTGAAGCCTGCTTCTTCCTCTATTGCGGAGATCGAATCCCGCTTCGAGTTGAGCAGATAGAGCGCCACATCGGTCGGTGCCGTAACCGTCATGCCGCGCAGACCGCCGCCTGCCGCGCGTGCTTCAATAGCGCGGAGCAATTGAAGAGCTGCAGACGACGTTGATCGGCGGCGGCCGGTGCCATCGCACGACTCACACTTGGCAGATGTCGCTTGCAGCACACCTGCGCGGCGACGTTGCCGTGAAATTTCCATGAGGCCGAATTGCGAGATGCGATTGTTCTGGACCCGCGCGCGATCGAGTTTCAGCGCCTCTTTCATCTTCTTCTCAACCGCACGGTTGTTCTTGTTCTCGTCCATATCGATGAAATCGATAACGACGAGGCCTGCCAGGTCGCGCAGACGCATCTGTCGGCAGGCTTCTTCAGCTGCTTCGAGATTGGTGTGCAGGGCGGTTTGTTCGATATTGCGTTCACGGGTCGATTTGCCCGAGTTCACATCAATCGCGACGAGTGCTTCAGTCTGATTGATCACCAGATAGCCGCCGGATTTCATCTGGACGACCGGTGAGAAGATCGAATCGAGCTGGTCTTCCACGCCTTCTTTGACGAAGAGCGGAGCTTGCGCCGTCCAGCGTTTCACCTTCTTGGCCTGGGTCGGCATCAATGTCTTGGCGAGATCTTTGGCTTCGCGATAGGCGCGGTCTCCCTGGACGACGACTTCGGCGATCTCGCGATCGAACATATCTCGCATGGCGCGGTGAACGAGACCGCCTTCTTCGTGGATCCGAGCAGGTGCAACCGACTCCAGAGTCTTGGAACGAATATTCGACCAGAGCTTCTGGAGGTAATCGTAATCGCGGCGGATTTCCGACTTGGTGCGTTTGGCGCCAGCAGTCCGGACGATCAGACCCATACCCTTTGGTACTTGCAGGCCGTCCATGATGGTTTTTAGGCGCTTGCGGTCATTGCCGCTCGGGATCTTGCGGGAAATGCCACCGCCACGCGGTGTATTTGGCATGAGAACCGAGTAGCGACCCGCTAGTGACAGGTAGGTTGTCAGAGCCGCGCCCTTATTGCCACGCTCTTCCTTGACCACCTGGACCAGAAGCACTTGGCGGCGGCGGATAACTTCCTGAATCTTGTAGCGTCGTGTGATTGAAGAGCCGCGCGACTTGCGAGGACTACGACGGCGCCGGGCAGGTTTTGCCTCGGCTTTCTTTTCGGTGTCGTCCGAGCTTTCGTCGTCCTTGTCTTCGCCAGCGTCCGCTTCCGCATCAGCACTTTCGGCTTCTTCGTCATCGTTGTCCGCATCGGTTGATGCTTCGTCTGCGTCGTCGTCGCCATCGTCCTGGTCAGACTCTGCGTCGATTTCGTCGTCGACATCATCCTCATCAGGATCTTCATCTGCCGCAGCTTCAGCTTCACGTGCTGCTTCTTCCAGCAGGGCTTCGCGGTCAGCTTGCGGGAGCTGGTAATAGTCAGGATGGATTTCGCTAAACGCGAGGAAACCGTGGCGATTTCCGCCATACTCGACGAAGCAGGCTTGAAGGCTTGGTTCTACTCGCGTCACTTTCGCGAGATAGATGTTGCCTCTTAATTGTTCGCTTCCGGTTGTTTCAAAGTCAAAGTCCTCGACACGACCATTGTTGACGAGGGCGACACGGGTCTCTTCCTGGTGGACCGCGTCGATCAGCATAAGTTTGCTCATTGTAAACTGCCTTGCAGTCTGGCGGCGCTAAAGCCCACAATCGGTGTGAGCGATGGCGAAACGCGCCAGTGAATGTGTTGTTAGGGACAGGCAGTCCACTGGCCCGGCCTGCTCTTTCAATAGAGCGGCTCTCGGTCTTAGTTGTGGCGGCCTGTAAGCTCATTTTATCCGTTCCGGTCTCGGCGATAGTGCAGGGGATTAGGCCTGTTCACCCGCCTTTCGGGGATTCTGTTCGGGCCCCAGATAGGGCTGACCTCTACATGCCCCTTCTGAACTTGAATTAAAAGGGCAAAAATGCGGGAGCGCGGATGAATATTTCCTGCACGCCGATAAATCTGTGATTAAGACTGGATAGAATAAACCGGGTCATTGAGATAAGAACGCACCGGGGTGGTGCCGTTAGAGCGACTACGATTGATGCATTCCGTGAAAGTCATTTGTCTGTTTTTTGTGTCGGCCTGGCTCGCGGCGACCGGGGCAGCGCAGGTGCAATCCATCGGGATTGCCGGCGACGGCGAGTTCACGCGAATCACTATCACGTCTGAAAACGCCATCCGTCCGGATATTTTCCTTCGCGAGACCGTCGACGGAATGGTCATCGAAATGGTGCCAGACGTCTTCGAACTCTCTGCGCAGCCATTTTACTCCGAACCGACAGGCGGGATCTACGCCTACACGCTAGACAAGGACCGGGTCGTGTTCGAGCTCGACCGACCAATGATGGTCATGCGCGAAATCGACTTGCCACCATCGGGATCGGAGCGATTGTATCGTTTCATTCTTGATCTCAGCGGTGTTTCCGAGGCGCGTTTTCGAAACGCTGCTCGCCGCGACGAAACCCGGTTTGCTCGATTTGAGGCCGCGCGCGCCGCTTCCCCCGAAACACCGGCCTCGGTTGAAGTCGCAGATGTCGTACCTGGCGTTCGTCCGGACGCACCCTCCTCGAAACCCGTTAGTATTGGGGCATTGATGCAAATGGCGGCGCGACAGAGACGTGTCATCGTGATCGATCCGGGCCATGGTGGGCGCGATCCGGGTGCGCTTGCCATCGTTGGCGGAAAAGAAAGCGATATAGTCCTGAAAACATCGCTGAAATTGAAACAGATGATCGAGCAAGATCCACGCTACGTGGTGAGGCTCACGCGAGAGACAGACATTTATGTCGAGCACGAGGACCGCGTCGCCATGGCGCGAAACTGGGGGGCAGATCTATTCATTTCAGTCCACGCCGATGCCGCTGGCGCTCCGACAGTTTCTGGTGCGTCCGTCTATACAATCTCCACACGCGGAGAAGCGCGCATCGAAGGGACCGCCAAAAAGTTCGGTTGGGAGCTTCCGATCGAGGACGGCACGTCCGTGGCTGTTTCGAATATTCTGCAAGACCTGACACTTCGTGAAACCAAGTCCAACTCCTCGATATTTGCGGAGTTTCTGGTTCCGGAGCTGGGCAAAGCTGGCCCGCTTGTGCGGAATTCTCACCGTCAGGGGAACTTGTTTGTGCTGCTCGCGCCTGATGTGCCGGCGGTGCTGGTCGAGATTGGGTTCCTGACCAATCGCAACGATGCGAGGCGTCTGAAATCGGAGCGCGGTCGGCGTAAGTCGGCTGAAGCGATCAAACGCGCCATTGATGCCTATTTCGACCGCCAGGATTTAATCTTGGCAACGAACTGAACGTACGCCTTTTCGGCGGTGCAGAAGCGCCTTAGTCTTGCCCAGTTGGCGTGTGATTCACCGCGCTGAAGAATTATGAGGTCCTAGTCGCATGTGGGCAGCCATAAAACAGCGTGTATTCACCTGGAAATTCCTGCTTTGGACGGTGCTCGCAGGCATAACGGTCGGCGTGCTCGCCATCATCGCATTCTTTATCTGGATGGCAGCGCTCGGCCGGACCGTGCCCTCGGTGGAGAAGCTCTCGGAGTACAATCCGCCAGTGACGTCGCGTGTCCACGCTGGCGACGGGACGCTCATTTACGAATTTGCCGACGAACACCGGGTTTTCATTCCCTACGAGGCCATCCCAGAGCACGTGATCCATGCGTTCGTGTCGGCTGAAGACAAAAACTTCTTCACGCACGGCGGGATTGATTATCTCGGAATGACGCGCGGGGTCGTCAACACAGTGAAGAACAAGATCACTGGTGCGGGCGGCATGCAGGGCGGCTCGACCATTACCCAGCAAGTCGCCAAGAACATGCTGCTCACCCGTGACCAGACCGTGGTGCGCAAGGCCAAAGAAGCTATCGTCGCGCAGCGCATGGAGAAAGCGTTCTCCAAGGAACACATTATCGAGCTGTATTTGAACGAAATTTATCTCGGCGGCCGGTCTTACGGAGTTGGGTCTGCGGCGCTGAATTATTTCAATAAATCGCTACCAGAGCTGGACTTGTCCGAGGCTGCTGTTCTCGCATCGCTGCCGAAATTCCCAGGGCGTGTGAACCCGTACACCAATCCGGAGCGCGTGCTGCAAAGACGCAATTACGTGCTCAACCGCATGGTCGATGATGGCTACATCACGCAAGAACAGGCCGACGAGGCCAAATCGAAGCCGTTGAATACGACCAAGCGCCTTTACGGTCCCGAATACGCAGCCGCGACTTACTTCGTTCAGGAGCTGCGGAAACAGTTGATCGACCTCTACGGTGAGGAAGAACTCGAACAGGGTGGTCTGTCCATTCGGACAACGATCGATACAAAGCTGCAACTTGCGGCTCAAGAGGCGCTCCAGGTCGGCTTGGAGACCTACGATCGTCGACATGATTATCGCGGACCTATGCAGTCTCTCGATTTGTCTTCGGATGAATTGCTGGAACAGCTCAGCGACGTCACCCGCCCCGGCGGATACGGCACGTGGGAGCGCGCTCTGATCACCCGGATCAGCGATAGTGGCGCGACGCTCCTATTGGATGATGGCGCCGAAACCACCATTCCGGCTGAAGATGTTGAATGGTCACAGACCTTTGTGCGCTCAAACGGCCAGACAGGTCTGCGCGCTGGAGATGTTATATTGGCTGAGGTTAGCCGCCAGGCGCTCAGCGTGGAGGAAAGCACGCCCACCCGCGAAGGCACGAGCGACGGAGCAGACGAACAGCTTGCACCAGTTGAACCAATCATGGTTCCGGTCGGCCCGGCAATCCTGAAACAGGTTCCTGATCTTGAAGGTGCAATAGTCGCGCTAGATCCGCACACCGGGCGGGTGCTCGCAATGATGGGCGGATATTCCTTCTTCAAAAGCCCATTCAATCGGGTCACCCAGGCGCAGCGCCAGCCAGGGTCTTCGTTTAAGCCATTCGTCTACGGCGCCGCACTTGAGCAAGGATACACGCCCTCGGTTAGAATTCTCGACTCGCCTTACGTTTATTATGACGAGAACACCGACGAAATCTGGAAACCTGAAAACTATGCCGAAGGGCGGAGCTATGGCGAAGTCACCATGCGTGTGGCTCTTGAAAAGTCATACAATCAGGTGACCGCTCGGGTTGCGACCGATATCGGGATGGAAGCTGTTTCGGAATTTGCCGAACGATTCGGGATTTATGACCGCTTGCCGCCTTATCCGGCGATGTCACTGGGATCTGGTGAAACGTCTCCTTGGCGCATGTCGAAGGCATATGCTGCACTCGTGAATGGCGGCAAGGAGGTGACGCCGACCTTGCTGGACCGTGTGCAGGATCGCCGCGGTGCTACTTTGTTCAAGCATGACCAGCGCGCGTGTGAGACCTGCGTGGCCGAGGCCTGGGATGGGTCCCGCCCTCCAACGCTTCCGGACGATCGCAAACAGCTCGTTGATCCGATCATCGCCTACCAACTGGTGCATATGCTGGAAGGGGTTGTTGAGCGCGGTACAGGACGTCGGGCGCGCCGCGTTGGCAAACCGCTCGCGGGGAAAACCGGTACGACCAATGATTATGTTGATGCGCTATTCTTCGGCTTCTCGCCGGATCTTGTTGTCGGCATCTGGACCGGGTTTGATACGCCGCGCACTCTCGGCGAGGGCGAAGGCGGTGGTTCCGTGGCTGGGGTCATATTCACCGAGTTTATGGAGCGGGCGTTGGCGGATGAGCCTGCGCTCCCATTCCGCATTCCGCCCGGGGTTCGACTGGTTTCAGTGGATGCGCAAACTGGCGGTATGCCGACCTTCTCGAGCGAGGAAATTATCCTGGAAGCCTTCCGGCCTGGCACCGAGCCTGGCATGGCGTTCAGCGAGAATACAAACAATCTCAGCCTGTCCGGCATCGGCGACGGTTCGATCTTCGGACAAGGTACTCCGGTAGAGCCGCAGATCGACCCCGAGACTGGCGAAGTCATTGAGTCGGATGTCATTCAGACGGATATCGAAGACGAGGTTTATTGACCTGAACGTGAAACGCCTCCATTTCCAGCGATCACATGAGTTTCAGGAACCAGAATGTCAGCAGAAATTCTCGCCCTTGCAGAACAAATCAAGCAGTCCTCCGAACTGCTGAGGAGGCGTCTTTGACTGGGATGTCGCCAGCAAACGCCTCGACGAATTAAACGCGCTGTCTGAGCGCCCCGACTTCTGGGACGATCCAGAAGAAGCGCGTAAGCTGATGGCGGAACGCCAGAAGCTGGAAACGGGTATGAACACGGTCCAAGAGCTTGAGCAGGAAGCCGCCGATGGCCTCGAGCTGCTCGAGCTTGCTGATGGCGATGAGGATATGCTGTCGGATGTCGCTGTATCACTGCGCCGCGCCGCTGAAAAAGCGGAGAAAGCCGAGTTGGAAGCGCTGCTCTCTGGTGAAGCTGATGGCAACGACTGCTATATGAACATCAATTCTGGCGCGGGCGGCACAGAGAGCCAGGATTGGGCTTCGATGATTCGTCGCATGTATGTGCGCTGGGCGGAGCAGTCCGGATACAAGGTCGAAGAAGTCGAGAGCCATGAGGGCGATGAAGCGGGTATCAAGTCCGCCACGCTCCTGATCAAAGGCGAAAACGCCTATGGCTGGTTGAAGTCAGAGCAGGGCGTACACCGCCTAGTTCGGATTTCGCCGTTCGACAGTTCGGCTCGTCGGCACACAAGTTTTGCGTCCGTGGCGGTATCTCCGGTTATTGACGATTCAATCGAGGTTGAGATCAATCCGTCCGACGTGCGGACCGATACCTATCGCGCCTCTGGCAAAGGTGGGCAGCACGTCAACAAGACGGACTCCGCCGTGCGTTTGACGCATGAGCCGACCGGGATTGCTGTTGCATGTCAGTCGGGGCGGTCGCAGCATCAAAACAAAGCCACTGCATGGGAAATGCTACGCTCCCGTCTCTACGAAGTTGAGCTACAGAAGCGGCAGCAAGCGGCGCAAGACAGCCATGATTCAAAAACCGAAATTGGCTGGGGACATCAGATCCGATCCTACGTCTTGCAACCATATCAATTGGTGAAGGACCTGCGGACCAATCATGAAACGTCCGATACGAGCGGCGTTCTGGACGGCGACCTGACGCCATTCCTGTCAGCGGCTTTGTCTCACGCGCTTGGCGACAGCGAGACCGAAGACGCCTAAAACGAAAAAGCCGGACCTCAGTTTAGGCCCGGCTTCTTTGTTTTGTCCTGCTTGCTTGTCTTAAGCGTTGCCGGCCGTCCCGTTTGGTGTCGGGATGCTCGTTGCGCTGCCAAGACCAGACCCGTTGCTTTGGGGCGCCTGTGCGGCAGGTTTTGGCGCCGTTTCCTTGAGCGGGTTCTCTTCGCGTTTAACCTGGCCTTCGAAGCTGGCATCTGGCTGGATGATCAGCGCAGCGTGGAAGATATCGCCTTCGACAGAGGCGCCGGTTTCCAGCTCAACCTTGCGGGCGCGAATTGAGCCAACAATCTTGCCCTTCACGCGCAGGGTTTCAGCTTTGATCTCGCCGATAATGCGACCGGTGGAACCGATCGTGACGTCACCTGACGTGACATCGCCTTCGACTGTACCATCAATCTGAAGCGCACCCGCAGACTTGATGGAACCTTTGATTTCAACGTCGGAGCAAATGATCGATGCGCCGACACGTGCTGCAGGCTTTGATGAGGCGCTGCGAACTGCGTCCTGCGCTGGAGTGAAGCCTGGTGGTGTGTCGCCCTTAGTCTTCGTAAACATGTTTTCCTGCCTTAATGAACTCTACTGGATTATACTGCTTTCCATGGAACAGCACTTCGTAATGAAGGTGTGGACCCGTGCTGCGCCCGGTCGAACCCATGGTACCGAGCTTATCGCCGATTTCTACGTCTTGGCCTTTCTTGGCTACAATCCGTCGAAGGTGAGCATATCTTGAGACGAAACCGCCTCCATGATCCACATCGACAACCCTACCATAGCCTGATTTCGTTCCCGCATAAATAACTTTTCCTGGACCGGCCGCCACAATAGGGGCGTTCCAACCCGCGCCCATGTCGATTCCGCCATGCCAGCTGGGGCGTTTACGGAACGGATCGATGCGCATTCCAAACTGTGAAGTGACCCGCGATGGGATCCCAATCGGTGTCGCCAAAGGCAGGCGATCTACCAGGGTTTCGAAGTAGCGCGCTTCTTCCATGCGTGCCGCGACTTGCGCCACTCGGACCGCAAACTGCTCTTCTTCCGGTGTCGCGAATTGACCCGACATGAGGCTGTTAAAGCTCACCTCTGGTCCGCCCATATTTTCGCCGCTCGTGATCCGTCCGGCACCGACGGCTGTCAGGCGTAGGATACCGCGCGCAGCTTCCGCCTTCTCGACAGCCATTTCTTCGATTTCGTCGAGGAACTGATCCTGTTCTGCGCGGATCTTGCTGACATCTCCGCGAAGCCCAACTTGGGGGAGGCGACTTTCAGAGGCTGCAAAACGCTGCGATTGCCGAGCGTCTGCCTCATCGATCGAGGCTGTCACCAGGAGGGACGCCGAGTTTCCCCTTAGCGCCGAGACCTCCAATTCTCCGCCGGTTTTCATGGCTTCGAGCATGGTCGCCAGCGTTTCGTGCCGGCGTTGGAACTCCAGGGTCGCATCCTGGAACGCTTCGGTGCGCTGCTCCAGTTGCGAGGTTGAAAGCGCTTCCTTGGCCCGCAGGTCCTGAACCCAGCGCTCCAGCCGATTGACTTCGCTTGCGGCTGAGCCGACGGCCACGGTCTTCTGTCCGAAGACGACAGTGGCGGATGCGAAAAGCGACCACCCAACAAGAGCAGCCGCTGCACAAGTCAGAAGAATCTGCTGTAGAGGGGAAACGGTAAAGTAGCGGACGGTACCACCACTACGGTGGTAAATTTGCCGCTCCGGAAACGCCCGGCGTACAAAGTCAGAGATCTTTGCAGTCGATTTCATTCTACGCACCTATCCGCAGGTAAGACGCCGTTAAGGCTGCAGGCTTTATGACGTCTTGATTGGTGATGAGCCACAGTAACCTCATTGTGATCCGGACGAAAAGCCCCCTTTTGCGGTTTTCCAGCTCCAAAATGGCCTGTTTCCGTAAAATTCGCCTTAAAGTATTTTTATTTGACGAATCAGGCGTTCAAAATTGTTTCCAACGTCTCAAGAACTGATTGGGCATGTCCCTTCACTTTCACCTTGCGCCAGGCCTCTGCGATGGTGCCGTCGGCCAGGACGATGAAAGTTGAGCGTTCGATGCCCATGTACTTCTTTCCATACATGTTTTTCTCTACCCAGACGCCGAATTGTTCGCACGCGTCGGTGTCTTCATCGCTCGCGAGTGTGACCGTCAGCTCCTTCTTGGTGACGAAATTAGCGTGGCTTTTCAGGCTATCTTTCGACACACCAATTATTTTTGCGTCTAGCGCCGCAAATTTGGATTTGAGCGAAGAAAAGTCGATTGATTCGGTTGTGCAGCCAGGTGTGTTGTCGCGCGGGTAAAAATAGACCACATGAGCCGCACCGACGGGTTTGCCTAAGTTGACCGTTTCTTCATCGGAAACCGGGATGCTCACTTTTGGTGCTTTATCGCCTTTTTCTGGTCGGTTTGTCATGGCATGTCTTTCATGTTTGGTGGGAGGCTGTCCCAGTGGAAGCGCTGTGAGGCAGTGTGTTGATTACTTGGAGTATTTGACTTGGTTCGCCAGACCACGAAAGTCATATTTTTTGAGATTCTCGGTGTCCTGTCGCTGGTATTGATGGCGGCCATCGGAATTCTAGCATTCATGCTGGCCAGTGGACCGGTTGAGCTGGGGATTTTTCGCGACGATGTCGAACGGGCGCTGACCAATGCCCGCGATGGCAGGACTGTAACCGTGGAGCGTCTAACACTTCAATGGTCTCCGTCAGAGCGTCGGATGTTTGTTGTCGCTGACAGTCTCTCGTTGAAAGATGCCGCTGGAGAAGAGGCCGGGTTCGCCAACAAAGCGGAACTGACGCTAGACGCCGGCGCCATCCTGCTTGGCAAAGTCGAAGTGCTCGAAGCGGATCTTCGCAAAGGCTGGATCGAGGTTGAGAATGTCGGCCCGAACCGCTGGACGGTCGCGGGCGACCCGATGCCGGAAATCAGAGCGGGCGTCCTTCCGCAAACACCGCAAGAGTGGCTTGACCGGACCAACGGGGTGTTGACCGATGTGCTGGTCGGCCTGGAAGCATTTAGTCAGACCCTCGAATTCGAGGGTCTCGAGTTCAACAATTTCGACCTGCGGATCGTCGCTGGAGATGGCAGCGCGATCGGATCGATCGAAGCCGCCTCAGGCCAATTTCAGAAGCTCGAAAACGATGTCAGCATCCAATTCGCGGGAGACGGACAGGGGCTCGGCTTGCCGGAGATCTTTGGCGTCTCGCTCGACACATATGAAGGCTACCAATCGCTGAAGGCGGTTCTGGATGTCGGCGTCTTACCGATCGCTGATCTGGCGAGCCGCTTTGGATTGCAGGGGCTTGAGGAGAGCGATCTTCGCCTCGGGACTTCATTCAACGCTGAACTGGCTCGGTCGGAAGGCCTGCAACAAGTCGGGCTGGTGGCTTCTCGCGATGACGGCACATTTAGTCTGGGCGACTGGGCGGGCGAGATCTCTGACATCACTACGTCACTGGTTTATCTCCCGACAGAGGATCAGGTGCGGATCGATTTCCTACAGCTCGCCTCCGGTCGCTTAAACGGCCGCTTTGAAGGCGAGGTATCCAACGTCCTGGCGACGAACGCGCTGCGCCGCGTGGCACTTCAGTCGGAAGAAATGACACTGGACCTGACCGGCCTGTTCGAAGCGCCGTCCGATATTCGCAATCTGGAACTTGAGGCCGACCTGTCGGATGATTTCACGATCATTGCCGTCCAATCGCTTGAGGCAGATATCGACACAACGCGGCTGCAGGCCAGTGGCGAGTTCGACTGGAGTGTTGAGCACGAAGAGGGGGAATTGCCTTTCACGCTGGATGTCACGGCTGAACTGGTTGGGGATATCAGCAAAGAGACAATTTTAGCCTATTGGCCTGTCAATCTGGGACGAGGGGCGCGAAACTATGTGTCTGACCAGTTGCTCTCCGGAAATGCGACCGAGGCCACTGCAGTGATCAGCATCAAACCGGATAGTATGGCGGAAGGCTACCTTCGCGAAGAAGACCTCGCTGTGACCTTTGCTTTTGAGGGCGGAAGTCTGCGTTTCCTGAGCGATATGCCACCGGTAGAAAACGTCGTCGGCACTGGCCGGGTGGGCGGCAATAGTCTCGACATCAATGTCATCCGCGCGAGCTATGACGACTGGGCTATCCAGTCGGGCGGTGTCGAGTTTCCTGCGTTCAATCCACGCGGGGAGAGTTTTATCGTGACCGCGTACGGAGCCGGGCCTGCCGTCTCTGTACTTCGCCATTTGTCGAACTCACGGTTGCGTCTGCAGGAAACCACAGGCTTCGACCCGGAACGGGTCAGCGGTGATGCGACAGCTTCATTCAAGCTGACGCGCCCGGCGCTGAGCGACGTGCCGCTTGAAGATCACATCATGGAAGTCAAAGGGCAGATCAAAAATGCGGGGCTCACCGCCGCGGCTGGTCCATTCGACATCGCCGAGGGCAACGTGAACGTCGACGTGACGCTCGACCGCATGATCCTGACCGGCTTCGGCAATCTAGGATCGTCTCCGATCCAGTTCACGTGGCGCGACGCGTTTGATGATGAGGGTGCGCCGGCAGATTTATCGGCGACCGCCGTGATTACGTCTGACGTGCTGAACGTGTTCGGCCTGGTTGGCCGGGCATTCCTGACAGGGGAGATCCCGGTCGAGATGCAGGGCAAAGTTGGGGCGAACGGGCTCCAGACTGGAACCTTCGCATTCGACCTCAGCGAGGCACGGATCGATGTCTCTGAGATTGATTGGGTAAAGCCAAGCGGCGAAACCGCACGTGCTACATTGAACTATTCAGGTGATCTTAGAGAACAGGCCGCCGCGCTCCGAATGACGAGCGAGTCTGCATCGCTCGATGGCGATTTGAGGTTGGCGACGGATGGTCGCTTGCAATCACTGGATCTGAGGCAGCTCTATATAGAAGACACGATTGATGTGGCGGGCCAGATCGCCCGCACCAGCGAGGGTGGCTTCAATATCGAGCTTAGCGGCGACTATCTCGATATATCCGGTTTCTTAAGCGAACTCGGCGCTGTTGGGGGGGTCGGAGGAGACGCCGAGGGCATCGACTTATCCTTTGCCGCAACCGTGGAGCGGCTCCGCCTAAGACGCGACCTTGAGCTTATCGGGTCAGCCCTCTCTTTTGAGCTGACGCGATCCGGCGGATTCCAGAGACTGCGCGCCAGCGGTAATACGCTGGCCGGCGCGACGTTCATCACAAATCTCGATAGTGAGGGGCCAGGGCAACCCTTGGCCCTGGAGTTGAAGACCAGTGATGCCGGGTATCTGGCCAGCGCGTTTTTCGGGGTCGATTTCATTGAAGGCGGAATTCTTGATCTTCGCGGGTCGCTCGCGACGGAGGATACGCCGGCACGGCTGCGCGCGACGATCGAAGATACCCGCCTGATCAACGCTCCATTCTTTACCCAGATCCTCTCTCTCGCGTCTTTGCGAGGGCTGACCGACACACTGTCCGGCGAAGGCGTGCTGTTCTCTCGCATCGAGGCGCCAATTACGATCGGGGGCGGACGCTATGTGATTGATGGCGGACGGGCCAGCGGTCCGGCGCTCGGGCTCACCGTGAATGGTTGGGTTGGGATGGACGGCAAAGGCATCGCCCTGGACGGCGTCCTGGTGCCAAGCTTCGGCGTGAATTCGGTTCTTGGCGGTGTCCCGATCATCGGTGACCTGATCGTTGGTCGGCAAGGTGAGGGGATCTTTTCAATCACGTATTCCGTCAGCGGGTCGCTTGAAAAAGCGCAAGTCGCGGTGAACCCGCTCTCCGCCGTGACGCCTGGCATTCTACGCCGGATCTTCGAGAACCCGTCCGATACGACCATTCCAGAGGCGCTTCCGATCGATCCGAACTTAAAGCCGCCGACTGAAAAGCTTCCCGAACTGCCGGATGAAGAGATCCTCGCGCCAACCCCCGGCGGCGGCGGCTAGAGCTATACTGGTTTGACCAGCGCGATGCGTTTCTTGCCAACTTGAACCTTGAAGGCGTCGACTTCCTCGAGCACGTCGCCCCAGGCATGCGTCTGATCGGCTGAGACTTTCTCGTCATTCACCCGAACTGCGCCCTCGCCCATCTTGCGGCGCGCTTCGCCATTCGACGCGACCAATTCGCCGGCGCGAAGAAGGGCGGTGGTCGTCGGTCCATCGGCAAACTCGGCTTTGGCGATTTCAAACGTTGGCAGATCGGCGGAGACGCCGCCGCCCGTGAACGCTTTGCTCGCCGCCGCTTCGGCTTCAGCCGCAGCTTGAGCGCCGTGCAGCATGGTCGTCGCCGCATTGGCCAGAGCGATCTTGGCCTGGTTTATATCTGCGCCTTCCAGCGTTTCCAGCCGAGCGATCTCATCGAGAGGCAGGTCGGTGAACAGGTTCAGGAAGCGCCCAACATCAGCGTCTTCTGTGTTGCGCCAGAATTGCCAATACTCGTACGGGCTGCGCTTTTCAGCGTTCAGCCAGACCGCGCCGTCGGCGGTCTTGCCCATTTTGCCGCCGGACGCGGTCGTGATGAGAGGGCAGGTCAGTCCGAAGCCCTGATTGCCATCCGCTTTGTGGATCAGGTCGGCGCCGCCAACAATATTGCCCCATTGGTCGGATCCACCCATTTGCAGGAAGCAATTGTGGCGACGGGACAATTCCAGGAAATCATAGGATTGCAGCAGCAGATAGTTGAACTCAAGGAAAGTGTAGGGCTGCTCATTGGTCAGGCGCCGGGCCACCGTGTCCTGCTTCACCATTGTATTCACGGTGAAGAACTTTCCGATATCGCGCAGGAACTCGATGTAGCCAATCTTGCTCAGCCAATCGTCATTATTGACCATGATCGCATCGGTGGGACCGTCGCCAAATGTCAGGAAGGGCTCAAAGGCGCGCTTGATGCCTTCGATGTTTGAGGCGATCTGTGCTTCCGTGAGGATCGGACGAGATTTCTCTTTATCCGTCGGATCACCGACTTTGGTTGTGCCACCGCCCATCAGGACGACTGGTTTGCCGCCAGCTTGCTGCAAACGACGCAGCATCATGATCCCGACCAGAGAGCCGACATGTAGACTGTCGGCGGTGGCATCAAATCCGATATAGGCCGTTGGTACACCGCTCGTGCAATACGCATCGAGTTCGGCCACGTGCGTGGTCTGTTTGATGTAGCCTCGCTCATCGAGCGTGCGCAGGAAGTCGGATTTGTAGTCGCTCATCACAGTCATCCTTTGTGAAGCGGCGCGGTTAGCATGATCAGCGCCGTGTTAGAACAGAGCCGGGACAGAAAGTTGAGATTTTTTAGGACGCTGACCCGTGGCTTACCGGTAAAGGTGATGGGGAGATGACGCTGCTTTCCACGCGCTCAGATCCTTTTCGATCTGCGCGTCGAGCGATGCCGGACTGGCAGTCGGATCATCGACCCAGGTACGCAATTCGTCTGAGCCATTGATAATATCGATTGCTGGGTGGCCCTCTGTGTACTCGTATTTGAAGTCGAGACCGCGCCAGATCGGATAGTCCGGATTGAGTTGACGGATCGCCTTCAGGGCGAGCGCCGTGACGCGCCAGGATTTGAACTGGCTTGGATCGTAGAAGCCGAGCTCTGCATGGATGTGGATGCCTTCGCAAAGCTGCCCGGCATGCTTGTGGAAGGTCGGCTCGAACCAGGTCGGGCGCAGTTTACATCCTTCCAGCCAGTGCGGTGCCAGGCGATACATCTCTTCGATCATCGCATTCGCGTTGAGATCGGGTGCGCCAATTACTTCCAGAGAGCGGGTTGTTCCGCGTCCCTCTGATAGCGTTGTGCCTTCGATCATTACGGTGCCGCCATACGCACGCGCCATGTTGAGGCTGGCGGCATTGGGGCTTGGATTGACCCAGGTGCGCTCATTAACTGGCCACCCGAAGCCCGGCCCTTCGTTCGGGCGGTAGCCCTGCATTTCGACGACGTGATAGTCGACGTCGAATTTTTTGCTGGCGATATACCAGGCGCCAAGTTCGCCCATTGTCATACCGTGCACCATCGGGAACTCGGCGACCCCGACAAAGCTTTCCCAGCCCGGGCGGAGCGTCAGCCCATCAATCGGACGACCGGCAGGATTGGGACGATCCAGAACCCAAACCGACTTTCCCAGTCTGGCGGCCTCTTCGATCACATAGATCAGTGTAGTGACGTACGTGTAGACGCGGCAGCCGAGATCCTGAAGGTCATACAAGATGACGTCGAGCGGTTCGAGCATGCGATCAGTGGGACGGCGGTGTTCGCCATAAAGTGAGAAGATCGGAATTCCGAGATCTGGGTCGAGATAGTCCTCGGTCTCGATCATATTGTCTTGTTTGTCGCCGCGCATACCATGCTGTGGCCCGAGGGCGCATGTTACGTTGACATCATCCAGCGCGGCCAGCGCATAGAGCGAATGATCAAGCGACGATGTGACCGAAGCAGGATGACCGACCAGACCCACGCGTCGACCGGTAAGTTTCGCCCGCAAGGCATCGTCCTGCAGCAGTCGATCGATCCCAAAGAGTATGCTCATGCTTTAATCCAGATTGAGTTTGAAGATCTCGCTAGTGTGGAAATCGGGCTTATTTGAGGGATGATGCAAGGCCCAATATGACAAACCACCTTCTTTCCCCTCGATGATCGCAGTTGGCCCGAGTTCCAGTCTTGAGCCGCGGCGTAGGAGAGAGAGCCCTTGAACCATCACCGAAACGGATAGGCGCTCGGTGGTCTTCTTTAGTTCTATTCGTGGTGCGGGAATGTCTAGATCCGATCGGCCTTCGCGAATACGCGTAAACTGATAGGCAGCCCAATCCGCGTTCGGGGCAAAGTTAAACTCAACATATGCCTCTGCGTCCTCGGCCCGCAGAAAGGCTTCGAAGCAGGTCGTTCGCCAAAGCTCATGCCGTCGTTCGCCGCCCATGCCGTCCGGGATCTCCAGTCGGGATACATTTCCGAATAAATCATATCGAAGGCTGAGGTCTGAACCAGTGCGGGTCGCGCTGAACTCAAGTCGGTCCACGCCATCGATCAGATGGGCAGGGTGTGCGTGCAGCGAAACGGGTGAATCAGACATGAGCTCTCATAGCCAAGCAGAGCTGCTTAGCTATCTGATTCAGCTGAGTTTGTGGACTCAGCTCGACGGCGTGTTGTCTTCCGGCTTGAGCGGCAGCGCACGCGGGATCGGCGGTTTGCGGCTTCCTGCTTTAGCGGCAGCAGCTTCAGCTTCACGGCGCAGCTTCTCTTCATCGTCGATCAGTCGGCGGTCGACATAGGCGGAGCAAATATCGATCAGATCGTCATGCTTATCCTGGAAGAAATGGTTTGCGCCAGGAATGCTCTCGCGTTCAATGCTCTCGCCTTTCTGGATACGGACTTTGGTGAGCGCACGCTCAACATCCGCAGGTTTCGAGATGGCATCGGATTCGCCTGAGATGATCAGGCCAGAGGCTGGGCATGGAGCGAGGAAACTCAGATCATAGTGATTTGCTGGCGGGGCAATTGCTAGGAAGCCATCGATCTCTGGTCGACGCATCAACAATTGCAGCGTGATCCAGGCGCCGAAAGAATATCCAGCGCACCAGACGTAACGCGGGCTTTCGGACAGGTTTTCCACATAATCCAGCACGAACGCCGCATCTTCCAGTTCGCCAACGCCTTGGTCATAGACGCCTTGAGACCGCCCAACGCCGCGTGTGTTGAAGCGTAGGACGCCGAAACCCTTCTCCTCGAACATCTGATACAGGCGGATCGTGATCGGATCCTGCATGCTGCCGCCAGCCCGCGGGTGCGGGTGCAGGATTAGCGCAAGTGATGCGCCTTCATAGGGAGGGGGTGTGTAGCGGGCTTCGATCCGGCCCTGCGGGCCTTGAATGAGCATTTCTGCCATGACGGTTTCTCTCGCTTCTCGGCGCTGAATCTAGGTCGAGCGGCGGCTATAGCGAATCTCGGCAGGCAAATGCAAATTTTTCTGCAGAACTGCAGCCAGAAAGCGTGATTTAGCTGTTTTGCAGCTTGTAGAATTCACGGCGGAGCTCAGTCTCTTCATCGGTGACAATGGTTTCGACGGCTTCGAGACGGGACTTCAGCGCATTGATCTGGGTTTGGGACTCTTCGAGTTCCTGTTTCAAGCGGGCGATTTCTTCGGACTTGCGCGACCGATCCTCACCGCGTCGTCGCCGCGAGCAGCTTCCGCGACGTTCGCCCTGTCCGGCAAACATGAAGAACATGAATGGAATGATCATCCACCAGATCCACGACATTTCGCCCATTTGAACCTCCGTCTTGCTATTTATTGAATATCGATAATTTTCTCGAAAAGTCAAGGTTAATGGTCGAGATTTTCCCTGACAGTCATGGTTGAACTGGCCGCGATCCCATATATCAGGCCGAGATGATTTACGCAGATTACAACGCGACGGCGCCTGTGCGACCGGAGGCAAAAGCGGCGATGATGGCCGCCCTCGAAGTTGGGGCGAACCCGTCTAGCGTCCACGGGCCAGGGCGGGCTGCGCGCAAGTTGCTTGAGACAGCGCGGACACAAGTTTCGGTGGCGATCGGCGCGCGCGCGCAGGACATTGTTTTCACCAGTGGCGGCACCGAAGCGAACGCGCTGGCGCTGAACGGTGTGGTCGCCCAGTTGGAGGGCAAGTGCACGCTTCTTGTCTCAGCGATAGAGCATGAGGCGGTCATCAAGAATGCAGGCTATGCCGGCGTTCCGATGGAGACAGCCTATGTTACGGCCGATGGCGTGCTGGACCTGAATTGGCTGCGAGATCGGCTTGAGCGATGGGATCAGGCCCAGGACGGCACACCTATCCTCGCGCTGATGATGGCGAACAATGAGACGGGCGTAATCCAACCCGTCTCCGAAGCCGCGACCATGCTGCGCGAAGCAGGCGGGCTAACGCATTGCGACGCTGTGCAGGGTCTTGGCAAAACCATGGTCAATGTGAACTTGCTTGGTGTCGATTATCTGGCGCTCTCCGCGCATAAGGTCGGCGGTCCACAAGGCGTTGGCGCGCTTTGGGTTCGGTCAGGCGCGCCGCTTAAGCCGGTCTTGTTTGGCGGCGGACAAGAACGGTCCTTGCGATCCGGCACGGAGAACCTCAGCGGTATTGCCGGATTTGGCGCAGCCGCTGAAGCCGCCATCCGCGATATGGCGAAGTTGCAGGCCCTCGCGCCCTTGCGGGATAAAATGGAAGCGCGCCTGGTCGCAGAGGCGGGCGTGACCGTGTTCGGCACCGGGGCAGAGCGTCTGCCGCAAACGTCGAATTTCGCCGTTCCGGGCTTCCGGGCAGAGACTCAGGTCATGGCCATGGACCTCGCAGGTGTGGCCGTCTCATCAGGCTCAGCCTGTTCGAGCGGAAAAGTGAAACGTTCGCTCGTGCTTGGTGCGATGGGCGTGCCGGATGATCTCTCTGACAGCGCCATTCGTGTGAGCTTCGGATGGGACAGCAAACCGGAAGACTTTGATAATGTTGCCGATGCCTGGATCGAGGCCATGCGGCGCGCCAAACCTTAATCTTTGACGACTTTAAGGGATCCGCACGCGCCGTTGAGTTGAACCAAAGATTGGCCGTCAGCAAAATTGCCAGGCGTCATATGCGTGGTCTTGTCGCCCTTGCAGCCTGAGGTCGTATTGAACTTGAATTTGTATTTGCATTTCTTGTTCAGCGAGACGTCAAACGCATCGCCGCCCCAATCGTCACCGCCAGTACCGCTCAAGTTTTTCGAATAGGTATTGTCCGAGTATTCGCATGCGCCGTCGGTCGTGTGCTGCTCGATTTTGACGGATGTCACCAGCGCCGCAGAGTGATTGTACACGGTCACTTCAGAGCAAGAATCGCCGTCGCTACAGAAGGCATCTTCCGCGCTCGCTGTTCCCATAGCGGCTAGGGCGAAAGCGACCGGCGCGATCAGGCGGATTGTGTGAAGTTTTAGGGGCATGTCTCATTTCTCCAGAGTTCAGGACGCTCTCAGTCTCTCAGCTTTTGGAGCGTCGCCTACTGTCACACTCGACAGGGGGCGCTTGAGCGTGAGCGTGGAACCCAAAAAAGGGCTTGAGCAAATCTCCTGTTAGGCGCTTATTGCGCGCAGGAATCGTTTGGGAGAATGATATGAAAACGCGCGCGGCCGTGGCCTTTGAAGCCAAGAAACCTCTGGAAATCGTTGAGCTTGATTTGGAAGGCCCCAAGGGGGGTGAAGTCCTGGTCGAGATCATGGCCACCGGCATTTGTCACACTGACGCCTACACGCTGGACGGATTTGACAGCGAAGGCATCTTCCCAAGCATTCTGGGACACGAAGGCGCTGGCATTGTGCGCGAGGTCGGGTCTGGTGTGACCAGCGTGAAGCCGGGTGATCATGTTATTCCGCTGTACATTCCCGAATGTCGCCAGTGCAAAGCCTGTCTGTCAGGCAAGACCAATCTCTGCACGTCGATCCGCGCAACCCAGGGTAAGGGACTAATGCCGGATGGCACGTCGCGCTTCTCCTATAAGGGCGAAACCATCTATCATTATATGGGCTGCTCGACCTTCTCCAATTTTACCGTTCTGCCTGAGATCGCGGTGGCTAAGGTGCGTGAAGACGCGCCGTTCGATAAAGCCTGCTATGTCGGCTGCGGCGTAACCACCGGTGTCGGTGCGGTGACGAATACGGCCAACGTGCAGGCGGGCGACAATGTCGTCGTGTTCGGCCTGGGCGGGATCGGTCTGAACGTGATCCAGGGCGCGAGAATGGTCGGGGCAGACAAGATTGTCGGCGTCGACCTCAATCCGGACAAAGAAGACTGGGGTAGGAAGTTTGGGATGACCGACTTCGTCAATCCGCGTGACGTGGAAGGGTCATTGGTTGAACATCTGGTGGAGCTGACCGATGGCGGCGCGGACTATTCCTTCGATTGTACGGGCAATACTGATGTCATGCGCGATGCGCTCGAATGCTGCCATCGCGGCTGGGGGACGAGCGTCATTATCGGCGTCGCGGAAGCGGGCAAAGAAATCTCGACCCGCCCATTCCAGCTGGTCACCGGTCGAACCTGGAAAGGCACCGCGTTTGGCGGCGCCAAAGGGCGAACCGACGTGCCCAAGATTGTCGACTGGTACATGAACCAGAAGATCCAGATCGACCCGATGATCACCCATGTCATGGGCCTGGAAGATATCAACAAGGCCTTCGACCTGATGCATGAAGGCAAGAGCATTCGCAGCGTGGTGGTATATTAGCGGCGGCTATTTCCTCCCGCGAGATGATCTTTAAGTTTCGACTTGATCAAGCTGTGCGGAAGTGAAACTTGAGAATTAAAGCTGAACCGAGGAGCAACCATGTACAGTCATATGATGGTGGGGTCGGATGATCTCGAAAAAGCCAAAGCGTTTTACGACGCGACGTTTCAGGCCCTTGGAGGTAAGGCCGGTATTACGGACCCAAAAGGCCGCCTGATCTATCTCCATAATGGCGGTGTCTTCATGATCACCAAGCCGATCGATGGCAAACCCGCGACATTTGCGAATGGCGGCACGATCGGACTTGCCATGGACGCTCCGGAGCAGGCCGATGCCTGGCATGCGGCAGGCGTTGCGGCGGGTGGCACCACGGACGAAGACCCTCCAGGTTGGCGCGAGCAACCCTCCGGGCGCATGTATCTCGCTTACTTGCGTGATCCTGACGGCAATAAGCTCTGCGCCCTGCATCGCGGCTAGAGTATGAGCCTAAAAACTGTCTCCGAGTGGGCGTCTTTTGGTGGCTCGCTCACTGTCCACGAGCATTTCAGCAACGTCACCAATTGCACCATGCGGTTTGGCGTCTACACCCCGCCTCAAGCCAAGGATGGGCCGGTACCTGTGCTTTGGTATCTGTCCGGTCTGACCTGTACCTGGGCCAATGTGATGGAGAAATCCGGGATCCAGAAATATGCCGCTGAGCATGGTTTAATGGTGGTTGCACCAGATACCAGCCCGCGCGGCGATGAGGTGCCGGATGCTGAAAGCTATGATCTGGGGCAGGGGGCAGGCTTCTATCTGAAAGCGACGCAGGCGCCTTGGGAGCGGCACTACCAGATGGACGATTACGTAACCGTCGACCTGCAATGGCTGCTCGCAGACCATTTCAAGGATGCCGACCTTAGTCGTCAGGGCATTACCGGCCACTCCATGGGCGGGCATGGCGCGATCACCCTGCACCTGAAGAACCAGGCTCTGTACAGATCGTGCTCCGCCTTCGCGCCAATCGTGTCACCCGCGCGTGTACCCTGGGGGCAAAAAGCGCTGGAGCAGTATCTCGGGCCGCTCTCCGTTGCGTGGGAGGCCTATGACGCGACCGAACTGGTCAAGGAGATGCAATCGGACGCGAATATCCTGATTGATCAAGGCGATGCGGACCAATTCCTCAAAGAACAGCTCGACCCGGCACAGTTCCTGACTGAGGCCGCAAATCACGGTCAGCGCGTGACCCACCGCATGCAGCCGGGCTATGATCATTCCTACTATTTCATCGCTAGTTTCATGGCAGATCACGTGGCGCATCACGCCGCGGTGTTGCAGGCCTGATCTTTTTGCGCGATCTCCTGCCGCACAGGGGTGAAAATTTGTTCTGAATGAACCATATTACGTCACAGAGATTCAGGAGCACGGCATGGATTGCTGCGGTGGCATCGAAGAGCACGACGACGACTGTGTAGAAGTCAAAGTCAAAGACAGCATTGACGAAGGCACCGTTGCGGCTGCGAAGGCGCTTGAGTCCGAGAATTACTCGGCTGGCTTCTCGACCGAAATCGAGACCGAATATGCACCCAAGGGGCTAAGCCCAGACATCGTCAAATTCATCTCCGACAAGAAGGGTGAGCCGGAATGGCTGCTCGAATGGCGGATGAATGCCTATGAGCGTTGGCTCACTATGGAAGAGCCGGACTGGGCGATGGTGCGCTATGCCAAGATCGACTACCAAGACATCTATTATTACGCCGCGCCCAAAGCCGGCGCCAAATATGAGTCGATTGACGACGTCCCCAAGGAAATCCTCGAGACTTATGAGAAGCTCGGCATTCCATTGCGCGAAGCCGAAGTTTTGCTCGGCGTTGAAGGTGCGGCCGAGACAGCGATCGAAGCGCGAACGGAAAACGATCGCCCCAAGGTCGCTGTCGATGCGGTGTTCGACTCTGTCTCTGTGGCCACAACGTTTCGAGAGGAACTGAAGAAAGCCGGCGTGATTTTCATGTCGATTTCGGAAGCCGTGCACGAGCACCCTGAGCTGGTGAAGAAATATCTCGGCACAGTCGTGCCTCAGTCCGACAATTATTTCGCGACGCTGAACAGCGCGGTGTTTTCTGACGGAACCTTCGTTTACGTCCCGCCTGGCGTTCGCTGCCCGATGGAGCTCAGCACCTATTTCCGGATGAATGCGGAGAATACCGGCCAGTTTGAGCGCACGCTAATCGTCGCCGACAAAGGCTCATACGTGTCCTATCTCGAGGGCTGTACTGCGCCGATGCGGGACGAAAACCAGCTGCACGCTGCTGTGGTGGAGCTGGTCGCGCTGGAAGATGCTGAGATCAAGTATTCCACGGTCCAGAACTGGTGGCCCGGCGATGAAAACGGCAAAGGCGGGATCTACAATTTTGTCACCAAGCGTGGCGATTGCCGCGGCGCCCGCTCCAAGATCAGCTGGACCCAGGTTGAAACCGGCTCAGCCGTGACCTGGAAATATCCAAGCTGCGTGCTGCGCGGCGATGATAGTGTCGGCGAATTCTATTCGATCGCGGTCACCAATGGCCGCCAGATGGCCGACACCGGTACCAAGATGATCCATCTTGGCAAGCGCACGCGTTCCCGGATCATTTCCAAAGGCATCAGCGCGGGCAAGTCCGACAATACCTATCGCGGACTGGTCTCGGTCAACAAGAAAGCGGATCAGGCGCGCAATTTCACTCAGTGTGACAGTTTGCTGATTGGTGACCGGTGCGGCGCGCACACCGTGCCCTATGTCGAGAACCGGCGCGCCGATGCCCAGCTTGAGCATGAGGCAACGACGACCAAGCTCTCCGATGACCAACTCTTCTATGTTCGCCAACGCGGCATCGGCGAAGAGGAAGCCGTCGCGCTTCTGGTCAATGGCTTCGTACGCGAAGTGCTGCAGGAACTCCCAATGGAGTTTGCCGTCGAAGCGCAAAGCCTGCTCAAGGTCAGCCTTGAAGGCAGCGTCGGCTAGCGTTTCTTCACAGACTCGCTGAATGTAAACGAGAACGCCAAAGACAAGATCAGGGGTACCCAGATCGGTAGTTCACCGAGGCCCGGCGCGTTCATTGCGCTGGCCAGGTGGTCATCCACACACCACCACAACAAAAATAGCCACATCGTATTGCTCCTTTTTCTTATTGATAAACAATAAGAATTCGAAGGGCGTTTTTCAAGGATCTGGTCCGAAAATTACCGGCTGAGCCGTGTGTCAGGTGTTGAGTGCATAGGTGGAGGGTGTCTTAAGTCATGGATCGACATTACGGGCCAGGTCGATTTTACCAGCTCAGCGAC
The DNA here is from genome assembly GCA_017642885.1 of Henriciella sp. Classification (GTDB taxonomy): domain Bacteria; phylum Pseudomonadota; class Alphaproteobacteria; order Caulobacterales; family Hyphomonadaceae; genus Henriciella. Next base: position 88,306 of record JAEPOM010000012.1, read on the forward strand.
GTTTTGCTCTTTGAAATTGCCCATTTCAGCTCTACATGCGCCCCATGTTAAAACTGGATCAGCTTTCCGCCACGGTTGGCGAGGATGACGAGGCAAAGACCATCATCAATGGTTTGTCTCTCGAAGTGCCTGCGGGCGAAGTGCATGCCATTATGGGGCCGAACGGAGCAGGGAAATCGACCCTGTCTTACGTGCTGACCGGACGCGGCGGGTATGAGGTCACGGGTGGCTCGGCATTGCTCGAAGGTGAAGACCTGCTCGAGATGGATCCGGAAGAACGCGCAGCGAAAGGCCTGTTTCTCTCGTTTCAGTACCCGGTGGAGATCCCTGGTGTACCGGTCATGACCTTTGTTCGCACCGCGATGAACGCTCAGCGATCTGCCCGCGGCGAAGAAGAAATCTCTGCTCCCGACTTCATCAAGAGGTCGCGTGAGCTTGGGAAACAACTCAATCTGACCCCTGAAATGTTGAAGCGTCCGCTGAATGTCGGGTTCTCCGGCGGCGAAAAGAAGCGTCTGGAGATCTTCCAGATGATGATGCTCGAACCGCGGTTTGCCATTTTGGACGAAACAGATTCTGGTCTCGATATCGATGCCCTTCGCACCGTCGCTGATGGCGTCAATGCGCTGCGCGATCCGGCGCGCGGTATGCTCGTCATCACGCACTATCAGCGCCTGCTCGACCATATCAAGCCGGACAAAGTTCACGTGCTGGCAGGCGGAAAGATCATCAAAACCGGTGGGCCGGAACTGGCTCTGCGGCTCGAGAAAGAGGGCTATGACGGCGTGCTTGGAGAGGCGGCATAGTGGCGCTTTCTGTCTCTGATCTGAAAGACAAGTTTCGCAATCCTGGCGCAGCCGAGCTGGAACTGATTGCGCGCTATGCGATGCTGCCAGAGAGCGGCCAGCGCGAACGTGCCTTTGAAGCGTTCGCGAGTACGGGCCTGCCACATCGCAGAATGGAAGCCTGGAAGTGGACGGATTTCAAAGCAAACCTGAAATCGGTCGAGGCTTCGAGCCGGGGGGCTCAATGTGCGCCGCTTCCAGCCGCAGACCAGGCCGTGATCGAGTTTTCTGCGGGGTCCGTTTCCTTGCCCACGTCGCTCCCCAATGGCGTGAAGCTTCATGAGCGCAAGGACGCTCAGGCCCTCGGCGATGCGGAAGAGGTCCCTCTCGGTGCCATGACCGCAGCGCTTGCCGGGCGCGTTGGCGGGCTCGATACGTTGATCATCGAGGTCACTGAAACAGCGACGACACCGCTCCACATTGTCGCAAAAGGCGATCGGGACGAGACAAACTTCACGCGTGTTTCGGTGATCGTCCGCCCTGGCGCGCATTTGGATTTAGTCGAGAGCCATGTCGGTGGTGCGGGTTTCTCATCTTTCCTGATTGAGATCGGTATGCAGGACGGCGGATCGTTTAATCGGACCGTCCTACAACATGGAAGCGCCGACGAGGCGCAGGCCATCACGGCTGTGGTCAATCTGGGCGATAAGTCCGAATACACCCAGACCGCTCTTGCTTTTGGAGCGAAAGTCGCCCGGCTTGAAACGCGCCTGACCCACCAGGAAAGCGGCAGCCACGCCGAGCTGAACGGGGCATACTTGTGTGCGAAGGGCTTCCACGCCGACTTCACCAGTCACGTTCGCCACGGCGCGCCTTCGTCGGTCACGAGACAAGTCACCAAAGGCGCTGTTCTGGATGGCGGAACAGGCGTCTTCCAGGGGAAGTTTCACGTGCCGCGAACGATAGGCCAGCACACCGACGCTGACATGCAGCATCAGGCACTCTTGCTCGAAGACGGCGCAGAAGTATTTGCAAAGCCCGAACTCGAAATCTACGCGGATGACGTTGAATGCGCTCACGGCAATACGTCCGGAGCGCTAGACCCCAACCAGCTTTTCTACATGCGCCAGCGCGGAATTCCGGAAGCGCAAGCGCGCGCTCTGCTGACCGAGGCGTTCATTGCCGAGGCGCTCGAGACGGCGCATGAGAGTGTTCGCGATGCGCTCACCGACGCGGCGCGGAGCTTCCTGATGGAGTCGGTCCGATGAGCCGTCCGTTGAATGTCGAGGCCATTCGCGAAGAGTTCCCCATTCTAAGTCGGTCTGTGAATGGCAAGCCGCTCATCTATTTCGACAATGCAGCGAGTGCGCAAAAGCCGAATGCCGTTCTCGATGCGATGTCAGAGCAGGGCCAGACAGCCTATGCCAACGTCCATCGCGGCATTCACACGCTCGCAAACGAAACCACCGAAGCCTATGAGAGCGCGCGCGAGAAAGTGCGCGCATTCATCAACGCGGGCTCCGCCGATGAGATCATCTTCACCAAAGGCGGCACCGAGGCGATCAATTTGGTGGCATACGGGCTAGCGGGTGAAATCCAAGCCGGGGATGAAATCGTCCTCTCGGTGATGGAGCACCACTCAAACATCGTGGCCTGGCATTTTCTGCGCGAACGCTATGGCGCGGTGCTGAAATGGATTGATGTCGATGAGACTGGCGCGCTGGATATGGCAGCGCTGGAAGCGGCGTTGTCGTCGAAGACCAAGATCGTTGCGATTACGCACATGTCGAATGTGCTTGGAACGGTCACGGATGCGGCTGAGATTGTTCGCCTGGCGCATGAAGCCGGCGCGGAAGTTCTCTTTGATGGCTGCCAGGCGGGCGTGCATCTCGAGATTGATGTGCAGGCACTCGGTTGTGACTACTACGTTCTGACCGGCCACAAGATTTACGGCCCCACCGGAATTGGCGCGCTTTACGGGAAGGCGGCTTCGCTCGCGCGCCTGCGTCCATTCCAAGGCGGTGGAGAGATGATCGAAATCGTCGAGCGCGACCGCGTGACCTACAATGAAGCGCCCCATAAGTTTGAAGCGGGTACGCCGCCAATTCTGCAGGCCATCGGCTTCGGTGCAGCACTCGACTGGCTCGGACAATTCGACAAGGACGCCATCCTCGCCCACGAACATGCTCTTTATGATCGCGCTTATGAGGCGGTTCGCGGTTTGAACGGGTTGACCGTACACGGCACCTCACCCGGTAAGGGGCCGGTTCTGTCTTTCTCTATTGAGGGTGCCCATCCGCATGACCTCGCACAAATACTCGATCGCTACGGCGTCGCTGTTCGGGCAGGGCACCATTGCGCGCAGCCGCTGATGGAGCACCTGGGTGTTTCAGCGACGGCGCGGGCGAGCTTTGGTATCTACAATACTCTAGAAGAGGTCGACGCATTCATCGAAGCGCTACACAAAGCGCGCGGGATGCTTATATAGGCTTTGATATGGCAGACGATATGACCCCACGCGATGTGATTGATGTTTCTTCCCCTGAACCGGCGGAAGAGCAGGGATCAGCTATTCCTCAAGCGGAGCTGAACCGCATAACCGATGATCTGATCGCGGCGTTTAAATCCGTCTATGATCCTGAAATTCCAGTCGATATTTACGAGCTGGGGCTGATCTACAAGGTCGATATTGATGACGACCGCAAAGTCGACATCGACATGACCCTGACCGCGCCTGGCTGTCCTGTGGCTGGCGATATGCCGGGCTGGATTGAGACCGCCGCGCGTACGGTGGACGGCGTGGCAGATGTAGAAGTGCGCCTGACATTCGATCCGCCTTGGGATCCGTCGCGCATGTCCGATGAAGCGCGCCTTGCGCTGAACATGCTTTAATTGAACCTCAAACGTTTCGACCCTATCTTACAAGCATGGCCAGACGACCACGACCCAAACTCGTAACTCTGACAGACGCCGCTGCGGCGCGTGTCTCAGAGATTATGTCCGAAAAAGGCGCCGGATTTCTGCGCGTTGGCGTCACCAATGGTGGATGCGCCGGCATGGAATATGTCATGGACTATGTCGAAACGGTCGAGCCTCTCGATGAAATCATCGAAGACAAAGGCGTAAAAATCGTCGTCGACGCCAAGGCAGTATTGTTTCTCCTTGGGTCGACGGTCGATTATGAAACGACTTTGCTGCACGAGAGATTTACGTTCACCAACCCCAATCAAACCGACGCGTGCGGATGCGGTGAGAGTGTGACGATTATTCCTGCGGCGGCTGAGTAGAGAAAAATCTGCGTCAGCCCAGATCACAGGATTTGATGAATTGCTTGAATGCATCGTCCACCGGCGGCGGTGAGAACGACGCTTTGCCACCTCCCATGGGTAGGTTTACATTGACCTGCGCACCGGTGATGACGGCATTAAAGATCTGCTTGGCGGTTTGGTTTTGGCGGGTCTGCATGATTCCGGTTTCGCGTATGTGCAGCCAGCTCACGACAGTCTTTTTGCGACCTTCGATGTTCAATCGAGTTTTCGCGAGTCGTGGTTTGAAGCGGCGTCCTATGTCTGACTGTTTCTCCGGGGTGGGGCTGACAATTGCTACAAGGCCGGCGCGTTCTGAGCAGTTGAACCGGATATGCGGGACGGAGCGGTCTTGCGGGTCCAAGCGCCACCCAGAGATATTATAGTCGCCGATCGCGCTGCCGCGTTGGTCATAGTCGATGCTGAACGGAGCGATTATCCAACCATCAGCAAGGTCTTGGGCAACAATATTTGGGGCGGATAAGACCGCCCCAAGAATAATAGCTAACGCGTTTGATAAACGCCGCATGATCATAAGACTCGCTGATATGAACAGCGTAATCCATCTGACTATGTTTCGGTGTTGTCAATGCTCGGCTTGCGAGGAGCAGTTGCAGCACATGTTGCGGCAAAACTCTTGAACGCGTCATTGATCTCGGGCAGCTCTATGGCGAGATCGCCTACCTTTGTGACGTCCATGTTGACGATGTCGCCACGAATAGCTGCATTAAAAATCCGTTTGCCCTGCCAGGGGCGAACGGAAATCAGCTGGCCCTTTGATTTCAAGTAAGCCCAGGTATCTCTCTTGGCTTCCGTACTGTCGGTCGAGATCTTTACCGAGCGGGTCTTTACTCGTCGCGCTTTTTCAACCGCCAGACCTGCCGGGGTCATTCCGTTTAGGTACACTCTCGCTTGTACGCCAAGGCGATCCGAGCAACCGAGCATGATCGCCGGACCCTCGGCATTCTCCGCCAAGACGTATAGTCCGTCCGCATCCGAAGTTGGTTCCTGGCCCTCCGGCATCAAGTTCCCTACTTTCCATTCCGTCGCTGCCGCGCTGCCGAGAACTGCGAGGGACAGAGCCGAGAGACAGGCTGTTTTCAACGAATGTGTCATATCGTTCCTCCTAAACAACTTATTGAAAAACAATAACAGATTATCGATTAGGGGCAAGCTCGTATTTGTGAAAACCGTGCAACTTTATTTGGTCCCCACACGGAAACCTTTGTCAAATCTAAAAAAATGAGTTTTGTATGGGCGCTCTGGAGGGCGCGTGATGACATTGTTCTTAGTTGGATTGGCTATTTTCTTTGGGTTGCACATCTATTCTGCGACCCGATCACGGCATGCAGAGTACGATCTGAAGAAACGATTGCGTTATAGCGCTTTCATGAGCGGCTATAGCGTGATTTCGTTAGTTGGGTTCGGGTTGATCATTTACGGATTTGGCGCGACCCGCGGAATGGGGCTCTTGTACACGCCGCCGATCTGGATGAAGCACATCAATCTGGCTTTGATGATCCCGGCGCTGATCCTTTTGATTGCTTCTCAGCTGCCTGCTGGCTGGATAAAAAAAGCCACTAAACACCCGATGCTGCTGGCGGTGAAGATATGGGCGCTCGGACATTTATTAGCGAACGGAGAGCTAAATTCGCTTATCCTGTTTGGGAGCTTTCTCGCTTACGCTGTTTTTGATCGCATCATGGTCAAACGTCGCGGCGATCTGGGTCCTGGACCGGATGTCGAGCTGGACGCGAAAATGGATGGCATCTCGCTCGTGGCCGGGCTCGTGACGTGGGCTGCGATCGCGTTTTGGCTTCACCCAATCTTGTTTGGCGTTCCGGCCATATCCTAGCCGTTTTCCCTCCGCATCATTCATCTTGCCGAGTCCCGAAGGTCTGATAAAGCCTCTGGATAGTAGATTACAGGGATGCCATGTCCGCCCAGAACCAGATCCGACGCAAAACAGTCAGGGATATTGCCAAGGCAAAGGGCGGCGAGCCTTTGGTGTGCCTTACGGCTTATGATGCGACTGTCGCACATATACTCGACCCGCATTGCGATATACTTCTAGTCGGCGACAGCGTCGGAATGGTCGTGCACGGCCTGCCATCCACGGTCGGTGTCACCATCGAGATGATGATTTTGCACGGCCAGGCGGTGATGCGCGGAGCATCGCAAGCCTTCGTCGTCGTGGACATGCCGTTCGGTTCGTACGAAACAAACGCGGACCAAGCCTTCTTGAATGCTGCTCGGATCATGCAGGAAACGGGGTGTCAGGCTGTCAAAATCGAGAGCGGCGCCTACGCGGCGACTCAGATCCGGCACATGGTCGAGCGCGGTATTCCGGTCATGGGGCACGTTGGTTTGCGTCCACAGGCGACAAATGTCGACGGTGGTTTTCGTGCCAAAGGCCGCACGGACGAGGAATGGACCCGGGCCATCGAAGAAGCGGTCGCTGCCGATGAAGCAGGGGCATTTGCGATTGTCGTTGAGGGCGTTGCGCCGGATCTCGCAGACAAGATCACGGCGACGGTCAGCTGCCCCACCATCGGAATCGGGGCTTCGGCTAATTGCGATGGCCAGATCCTGGTGACGAATGACATGCTTGGCATGACTGATTGGGTGCCGAAATTCGTGAAAAAGAACGCCGATCTGAAGACTGAGATCGAGACCGCCGCAAAACTCTATGCCGAGGAGGTAAAATCGCGAGCGTTCCCCGGAGCGGCTCAGACCTACAAACTGCGCAAAACTGCGAAGAGCTAACCTTGTCCGTTGCGAGTGAGAGCAGGCACCGCTAGGGTGCGCCAAACCGTTCCGAAAGACCTGTCTGGAGACCATTTACTTGGCTGATATTTTTGAGGAAGTCGAAGAAGGCTTACGCCAGGATCGTCTGACGGTTCTCTGGAAGCGATATGGTATTTTTGCCTACATGGCTGGCGCTCTGTTGATCGGCGGCGTAGCTTTGAATGAGTATTTGAAAGTCCAGTCGGAGCGAACGACTGAACAAAACGCCTCTCGCCTGGAGGCCGCGCTGACTGATGTCGATGCCCGAAACTACGAGACCGCGACCACACAGTTAACAACACTGGTCGGCGAGGATATCGCGCCATCGACCGTAGCGGCGCATTATCTGGCGGGTGTCCGTCTGGACGGCAATGGCGATGCCGCCGCGGCCTCAGCCGTGCTTGAGGGCGTGGTTGGCGAAGCGGAGGATCCATCCGAAAAGCTGGCGCTGATCAAAGCCGCTTATCTCAAAGCAGATGCGATGACGCGCGATGAGCTGACTGGATTTCTATCCCCGCTTTCGGAAGATGATGGCCCCTTCGGCGCGTTGGCCTCGGAATTGATCGCTGCAAAAGCCCTTCAGGAGGGCGACGTCGATTTCGCCCGCCGCGAGTTCAACTTCTTGCGCCTTGCTCAAAACGTGCCGCCCGGTGTGATGCGTCGTGCAGAGCAGGCGCTTGAGACGCTGCCGCCCGTTAGCGCTGAGGTCAGCGCTCCGAACGATGACGCGGCGACCGATACCTCTGCTGAACCAGCGACCGCTACTGACGAAGTCGGTGCGACAGATGTGTCAGAAACACCGATAGATTCTTCGACCGACGAAAACTCTGAGGAGACGCCTGAATGAGCGCCCAAACCTTACTCAAGATCGGATTGATCTCCGTCTCCTGCATCGGTCTCTCCGCGTGCTCGATTCTCAACCGAGGAGCCGCAGACCGCGAAGCTGAAGAGGCGCTTGAGAAAGAAGGCCGGATCACGATGGTGCTCGGGGATGACACGCTCCAGGCTGATCCAAGTCTCGTCAGTGAGATCGTGACCCTTCCAGAAGCGCGTGAATTGACCGATGGATGGCCACAGGCAGGAAGCCGCGCCAGCAAGGCCGTCGGCAATATTGCGGTTGCCTCGGAAATGGACGTCGCGTGGCGGGCAGATGTTGGCAATGGGTCGGATCGCAAATCTGCGCTGACGACCCCACCCGTAGCGTCGGCAGATACTGTTTACACGATCGATTCACGCCAGATGATTGTCGCCACCGATGCCAATAATGGGCGACGCAAGTGGAGCGAAAAACTGGAATCCGGCAACCGCCGCGATGGTACCGGTATCGGCTCTGGTATTGGCCTCGAAGGCAACACACTCGTCATTGCCAGTGCCTACGGATTCGTGATGGCGATGGATGCCACGACGGGCGCGGAACTCTGGCGGACATCGACCGAAGCGCCGATGACCGGATCACCGACCATCAAGGATGGCCGCGTATTTGTATCGTCCAACAATAATGAAGTTCTGGCGCTCGATCTGGCGACTGGCGAAACGCTGTGGTCTGATCAGGCGATTGCCGAAACCGCGCGTGTGCTTGGATCTCCGAGCCCGGCTGCGGTGGAAGACATCGTCGTTGCTCCATATTCGTCCGGCGAAGTCATCGCCTACCTCGCGTCTAATGGTCGTCGCTTGTGGAGTGAGGCGCTCGCCAGCGTTGGTCAGTTCACGCCAATCTCTTCGATCAATGACATTGGTGCCCGTCCGATCCTCGGCGGTGGCCTTGTTTTCGCCGCGAGCCAGTCCGGCGTACTCGCCGCGATTGATGGCCGAACGGGTAACCGGGTCTGGCAGCAACCCATCGGCACAATTCAGGCACCTGCGCTTGCAGGAGAGTATCTGTTCGTCGTTGGCGTCGATGCTGAGCTCGCCTGTATCAAGGCTGGCACCGGTCAAGTGGTCTGGGTCCGGGAGCTCGAACGATACAAGAATACCAAAAAGCAAAAGGGTCGCATAACCTATGCAGGTCCGGTGATTGCCAATGGCCGTATCCTGGTTGCGTCTTCAAAAGGCGAGCTAATCGCGTTCGATCCGCAATCCGGTGATGAGACAGACCGCTTGAAACTTGGTGATCCTGTCTATATCGAGCCGATTGCTGTTCAGGACAAATTGCTGGTCCTGACCGATGATGCGCGTCTGATTGCAATCCGCTAGGCTGTCTCAGGCGCAGAACCACAGGAACCGGGGCGCGCCATGCCGCTTAAAATCGCTATTGTGGGACGACCGAATGTCGGGAAGTCCACGCTGTTCAATCGCCTGGCCGGCAAGCAGTTGGCCTTGGTCGACGACCAGCCAGGTGTCACGCGTGATCGTAAGGAAGCAGAGGGCCGGCTCGCCGACCTGCCGCTCATCCTGATCGATACAGCCGGGTTTGAGGACGTCACCGACGACTCCCTCGAAGCGCGCATGCGCCATCAAACCGAAATTGCCATTCGCGAAGCTGAGCTCGCTCTGTTCCTCATCGATTCTCGCGTTGGGGTCACGGCGATCGATGAGCGGTTCGCGCAAATCCTGCGCCGTGCCGACATGCCGATCGTGCTCGCCGCGAACAAAGCTGAAGGCCATGCCGGAGACCAAGGTATGTTGGAAGCCTGGAATCTTGGACTTGGTGAACCTGTCGGTCTTTCGGGGGCGCATGGTGAGGGCATGTCCGATCTATATAGCGCATTTCGCGAAGCTCTCGGAGAAGAGGCCTTTCTTGAGGCGCTGAAAGAGGAAGAAGCCGAAGAGCAGGATACGTTCAATCACGGCATTCTCGACCAGCTCGAGGGCCTCGACATGGACGACCCGTTTCTGAATGAAGCTAAGCTTGAAGCGGCGTTTGAAAAGGTCGGGATTGATGACGCGTCTGAAGGCGAAGCCATTGAAGAAGCGAAGGCGGCGACCAAGGAACGTCCTATCCGTCTCGCCATTGTCGGCCGTCCAAACGCGGGCAAATCAACCCTGATCAACCAACTGGTTGGCGAAGATCGAATGTTGACCGGTCCTGAGGCCGGAATCACGCGCGACTCAGTCACTCTGCGCTGGACCTGGGAGGGACGTGAAGTTCGCCTGGTCGATACAGCAGGTTTGCGCCGAAAATCGAAGGTTCAGGAACGCCTCGAAAAGATGTCGACCGGAGAGACCGTGCGATCTCTAAAATACGCAGACGTCGTCGCGCTCATCATGGAGCCGGAAGATTCCTTCGAAAAGCAGGACCTGCAAATCGCCGACCTCGCTTTGCGAGAGGGGCGGGCGGTGGTGTTCGTCATCTCCAAATGGGATACGATCAAGAACCACGGCATGGCGATGAAAGAACTTGAGCGGCGGCTGAAAGAACACCTTCCGCAAGCCAGAGGCGCTGCTTTGGTAACACTGTCAGGACTCACGGGTAAGCGTGTGGAACGGCTGATGCCCGCTGTGGCCAAAGCTTATGATGACTGGTGCGCCCGTGTGAAGACCGGCGACCTGAACCGATGGCTGCGTTACATGATCGAGCGTAACCCGCCGCCAAGTGTCCAGGGTAAGCGGATCAAGCCTCGCTACATGGCGCAGATTAAAGCCCGTCCTCCGACCTTTGTCCTGATCGCCTCACGCGGGGATCAAATGCCGGAACAGTACAAGCGTTACCTCGTCAATGGTCTCCGCGAGGCGTTCGCGCTCCCGGGCGTCCCGATCCGCCTGCACGTCAAGCAGGGAGCGAACCCGTACGCCGACAAGGCGCGCCGCAAACACTAGGCCTTCAATTTTGCTGAACTTAGTTGATCGCGTGCGCCTAAGCTTTGTCCGGGTGCAGTGATCGTCCGATTATGTGATTGCTATTGCCGATGACATGCTGGCTCAGGCCGACAATCAGAGGATCAGGCGGCCGAACGACGTGTTTGTTTTTTCCGGGATAATCGAGCGATGACAGGAAGTGCTGCATACAATTGATGCGCGCGCGTTTCTTGTCGGACGATTTGATGATCGTCCAAGGCGCATCAGCGGTATCAGTATAGAAGAACATCGCTTCCTTGGCTTCGGTATAGTCCTCCCAACGCTCAAGCGAGGCGCGGTCGATGGGGGAGAGTTTCCATTGCTTCAACGGATCGACTTTGCGTGCCTCGAAGCGTTTGAATTGCTCGTCCTGCGTGACGGAAAACCAATACTTGAACAGCTTGATACCTGATCGAACTAGCATCCGCTCAAGCTCCGGCACCTGACGCATGAATTCCAAATACTCGTTTGCATCGCAGAAACCCATGACCCGCTCGACCCCGGCGCGATTGTACCAGGATCGGTCGAATGACCTGACCCCCGATTTTCGGACCATTTAAGGTTGGAATTTTCCATTTATGATCCCGCTAGGGAGAAGGAAGATTTGATGAAGCGAAGTAAGTTCACAGATGCGCAGATTGCGTTCGTTTTGCGCCAGGCCGAAGAGGGAGCTCCGATTGCAGAAGTCTGTCGCAAAGCCGGAATTGCCGAGGCGACATTTTATAACTGGCGCAAAAAGTATGGCGGTCTCATGCCGTCGGAGATGAAGCGTCTCAAACAACTCGATGAAGAGAACGCGCGTCTTAAAGGGCTTGTAGCTGATCTCTCTCTCGATAAGGCGATGCTTCAGGACGTTCTCAAACGAAAGCTCTAAGGCCTGGTCGCAAGCGCGAACTGGTGAAAGACTTGATGTCTGTCTGGCGGGTCAGTGAACGTCGGGCTTGCCGTGTGATGCAGGCCCATCGCT
>JAEPOM010000013.1 GCA_017642885.1 Henriciella sp.
CTCGCCAAGCCTCAAACTATGAACTATGGAAAGGCCAGACTCTCATTATGAGTGAGGGACCCAAGGGTCTCAGGTCACTGTTATTGATGTAGACGAACAATTTAGAAGACGGTCCATCATAGCTCACACTGCTGATGCATGAAGTGGCGCTCGCGGTGCTGGCGCCGCTTACGAGCACCGCTCCAATGATGAAAGATCGAACGCTAAAGATTTTGGGTTTGCTCACCATACCACGACACTCCGAATTGGCTATTCCCGACCATTTCACGCTGACGCGCTGCGCAAAACTGTCGAAAATGACAGCTCGTTTCGCGTTCTTTCGATGGATCAGCCACAATAAGTCGCGCCGATGATAGGCCCGAGTCGAGCCCCCTGTTTTTCCTGAATGATGATCGCGCATTCGTATTCGCCGTCAGGCAAATCGATCGCAACTGACTTAGCAGCGCCGTCATAGGTGCCAATCGTCTGCGCTTCTAGAACGATATTCTTGCTTGTAAGAACGACCCCGCGATTTTCACCACGCGGAACCGATGTCGTCTGATCGCGGAGTAGGGTTAGTTGAACCACGTCAGCTTCACGGGCAAGTGGGCGGACATAATCATCGATCTCGACCCGGCTCGTGGTGCCATCCGTTGCTACAGAGACCGCAGTAGTCGCGTGCCGCGCGGGTTGAATCAGCGCCTCGACATCCGAACGACGGCTTCCGACTGCTTCCTGAACACCATTGATCACGGCTTGCGGCGTGTAGACCGCGCCGGTACCGCGAAGGGCGCGATTATAATCCCGCTGCCGTTTCGTATAGGCGGCGTTCGAGAAGGGGTCTTTCCAGGCCCCCGCGCGACCGTGCACGAGGCGATCCCAATAATCGACATGCCATTCTAACACGATGAGATCATCGCGCTCAGCCAGTTCCGAGAACAGCGTTTCGGCTGGCGGACACGATGAGCAGCTTTGAGACGTGAACAGTTCTGCCACGATGGGCGAAGAAGGCGCTCCGGTTGCCAATGGAACATCCTGGAGTGGCTGCGCGCCACCGTTCATGTTCAACGCCGCTACCGCGGCAATCGCGGCGACGAGAGATCCGAGCAATATACGCATGACCTGTCCTTGTTTCAGTGTGTCCGATGTCGGGGAAGGTGGCCTCAAACTCAAATCGCAATTGCTCAAATCCGCGTGACCAGCTCCGCCGCGTCAGGGCTTGCTTCACCCGCGGCTGCGTGTGATCTGAACCCCAGATCAACACAATATTGGAGAGCGAGCATGGGCCGCGTATCAGGTAAGAAGGCAATCATCACAGGCGGCGCACAAGGCCTCGGCGAAGCAACCGCGAAAATGCTCGCCCGTGAAGGCGCGAAAGTCGCCGTGACGGACATTAATGGCGAAGGCGCAGCAGCGATTGCGGCAGAGATCAATGCCGAACTCGGTGACGGTACCGCTTTTGCCTGGCAACACGATGTCACCGACGGAGACCGTTGGAAGACGGTCGTCCAGGAAGCGCACGACGCGATGGGCGGGCTGAACGTTCTGGTCAACAATGCCGGCATTGGATCGCTCGGCAGCGTCGAAGACGAAGACTATGAAATGTTCCAGAAAGTCATGACTGTAGATGTCGATTCGATCTTTCTCGGCTGCAAGTATGCCATCCCTTTGATGCGCGATCACGGCCTCGGTTCGATCATCAATATCAGCTCAATTGCCGGGATTATCGCCAGTGGGAACTATGTCTCCTACAATACGGCGAAGGCTGCGGTTCGGCACATGTCTAAGTCAATTGCGCTCCACTGTGCGAAGACAGGCGGCCAGATCCGCTCAAACTCAGTCCACCCGGTCTTCATCAACACGCCAATCCTGGACCGCACCAAGGAAATGTTCGGCGAAGAAGAGGCGCTGTCCAAGCTTGGGCGTCAGATCCCGCTCGGCAAAGTCGGTGAGCCGGATGATATCGCCTATGCTGTACTTTATCTCGCCAGTGATGAGAGCAAATTGGTCACCGGTATCGAGCTTAAGGTGGACGGCGGTATCAGCGCGATGTAGCGCTTGCAGAATCTGGTTGTTCGCTATATGTTCTGCGCCTCAGCAAGGAGGATAGAATGATAGGTTACGTAACTTTAGGCACCGCGGATCTGAAGAAGAACGCTGCGTTTTACGATGCCATCGCCAAGGAAATGGGCGTTGGGCGAATGATGGATGAAGACACTTTCATTGCCTGGGGCAATATGGATGGTGCGCCAGGTGTCGCGCTTTCCCAGCCCTTTGATGGCAAAGCGGCGAGCGTCGGAAACGGCACCATGGTCGCGCTGCAGGCAAGCAGCAAGGAGCAAGTTGATCGACTCCACGCCATTGCGCTCGAGCAGGGCGGCACATGCGAAGGCAAGCCCGGCGATCGTGGCGGTGGTTTCTACGCGGCCTATTTCCGCGATCTCGACGGAAACAAGTTGAACGCCTTCATCATGGATATGCCGGGCTGATCAACCGCCCAAAGGTCGGCGCGCCACGACAAACGCGGCATAGGTGCCGAGCGCGGTCATGACGACCGCTGAAAGATAAAGTGGCAAATCGGCACTGATCTCGTAAATGCTCGCGCCGATTAGTGGGCCAAATATAAATCCGGCTGGGGGGGCTGCTGCCAACAATGCAGCAGCCGACCCTTGCTCGCTGCGTTCGACTGAAAGGCTCCCAAGTGCATTGGCTGCAGGTACCGCTAGGGCAGCGCCGCTGCCGACAATCAGGAAGGCGATGCAAAGCGCCCAGAACGGCATCAACAAATTGGCAAGCACATAACCGATGGCGACCAGAAAAAGGCCGAGCGGAAGCATCCGTCTCGGGTCAGGTTTTCGCGGTTGCACGTAGCCGAACTGAACCACCACCATCATCACGGCCAGGCAAGCAAAAGCCGCTCCTGTAAACAGGACTGTGCGCTGTTCGCCGAGTTGGTAACGATCCTCCACGAACCAGCCGAGGGTTTGCTGGATCATTCCGACGCCGACAAAGTATGTGAACAGGAAGAGCAGATGCGGGAAAACGCGTGGGTCCCGCATCGCAAGCGGTGATGGGCGTTCAACGCTTTGCCGGGCGCTCCGGCTTTTCGGCAATGCGAACGCAACGAGGATTCCGCAGGTGATATTGAAAACAATCGATCCCCATAGCGGCATGAGCGCGCCAAACGGCGCCAGAACGGTGGCGCTCGCGGGGCCGATAATCGAGCCAATACTCATCGCGGCGCCAAGCATACCGAGCCCAGCCGCGCGTGTCGTCGGCGTTGTGGCATCGGTCATCGCCGCCATGCTGGCAGGCTGTAATCCGGGCGACAAAAGCCCGAACCAGACCCGCACGAAGACCAGGGTAAAAAACATGGTCAATCCCGTGATCATCCCAGCGAGCGCCGCCTCGAGCGCAAACAGGAATGCCATATTCGTGAAGCCCATGGCGAGCAGCGAGAAGACCATGACTCGCTTGCGCCCGAACCGATCGGCCCATCGCCCCCATTGCGGGATCATCAGGGCGTAGATCAAGGCGGACAGGGTCAGGATTCCCGCAACCTGCGTCTCGGTCAGGCCGGCTTTTCGCGTGAGCGGAGCAACGACGACGAAATTGATCGTCATGCCAGCACCCATCGCGACGCTGGCAAATGCGATTATCCCCTGCTGAAACGGCGTGAGTGGCCGCAGCGGGACGTCGGGATCGATGCTTGGTTCGGTCATGCCCACCCTCTCTCTCGATCAGAGTTACGGGCTTTGCCTGTGCTCGCAAGGCAGACCTTGCGGAAAGGATCTACTCGTCGTGGGGGCGAGCGAGGCTTTTGAGTGCTTCGCTTTTGACGAAATCAACTGCCGGCGCAATGGCGTCCAACCCGCTAGCCGAGCTGCCATTGGTCACATGATCGAACGTGATCCTGGTGCCACCGTTTTCCTGTGCATCCAGCGAAATCGTCCATACCGATGTAACTGCCATTCCCTGCAAGGGACCAAATGGAGCATTCAAGACCAGCACTTTACCGGGCTCGGCGCGCAACACGGATCCATGCCAGACAGATCCACCGTCCCAGTCCTCGCGCCAGAGACCACCGGCGACGGGATCAATCGAAAGGTTGGCCGAGTCGCCAGAATAAGAATGGTCCGGCAGCCACCAGGTTTCAGGCTTGATCAGCCGGGCCCAGACTTCGTCAGGCGTGAGCTCGGTTTCCGCTTCGAGTTTGAGTGTAAAATGGTCCGACGTTGCGGTGACCACATCTGCACTCGCACAGCCAATCAAGCCGACACTGCAAGCCAGGGCGGAGAGAAAAGCGGTTCGGTTCATTTTAAGGCTCCGATCAGGCGGGTTTGAAACTCGGCAGCCTGTCAATCCAAGGCTGCGCCGCTTCCAATTCATAGGCGAGCGCCAGCAGAAGTCCATCATCCCCGCGTTTGCCTGAGAACATCGAACCGATGGGCAGACCCTCATCGCTCCACTGGATGGGAACACTCATCGAGGCTGCACCCGAGACATTCATCGGTGATGTGAAGGCCGCAAAGTTCAACACATTCGCCATCACGGTCTCAAAGTCACCATCCGGGGCCTGTGTGCCAATCTTCGGCGCGACGGTTGAGACGGTCGGCGTGAGGATGAGGTCGAAATCGTCGAACCAGGAATGATAGATGCCCTCGAAGGCCTGAAGATAAGCAACAACCTCGCCCATTTCGCTCTGACGGGCCTCAAACTGAGCCGCGAGCCCCAGCGTCCAGGGTTCAAGAATGTCGGGACCGATCGGTTTGCCCGAGAATTGGCTGGCACTTTGAGCAAATGCAGCGGCACCTGCCGCCCAGTACATCAGGAACTGGTCGCCAAATTCAACGCCATCAACGGGCATCACATAGTCAACAACTTCATGACCAAGGTCGCGGCAGAGCTGAGCGGTGCGGTCGAGGCCTGCACGCGTGGCAGCGTCCAGCGTCGCGCCGTTTAGGGGGTCCGGTGCATATGCGATCTTGAGGCGCCTGGTGGACGGGCCTTCCACATTGCCGACGCGTTCAAGGTCACCAGACGTGGCTTCAGCAGCGGCGAACAGCGCAGCACTGTCGCGCACACTCAGCGTGACGGCATGATTGACCGATATATTGATCGTACCGCGGCCGGAATCATCATTGGCGACCAGTGCGCCGCGGCTTGGCTTCAGACCGAAGAGACCACAGCACGCGGCGGGGATCCGAATGGAACCGCCGCCATCACTGGCATGCGCAAACGGCACCACGCGCGCTGCCACCAGAGCAGCTGCGCCGCCGGAGGACCCTCCGGGAATACGGCTAAGATCATATGGGTTGCGCGTTGCTCCTGTAACCAGCGGCTCAGTTGATGAGATCAGGCCCATTTCCGGCGTGGTCGATTTGCCGAGACTGATCACGCCCGCGTCCCGCCAGGCGGCGGCGAAGTCCGCGTCTGAAGGCGCGATATAGCCTCGGAACGCGCGAGATCCGAACATGGTCTGGTCGCCCTTCCAGTCTAGAAGGTCTTTGATAAAGGTCGGGACCCCGCCCATCGATCCTTCGGGTGGAGTCTGCGCCTCCGCCAATGCATCATCGTAGGTTTCGGTGGCCACGGCGTTGAGGAGGAGGTTGGCCGCTTTGGATCGGGCGATCGCGGCTTCGGTCAGGGCGAACGATGTCGTTTCGCCCGACTTTAGCATGGCGAGCTGGGCCAGGCCGTCAGGAATAGACTTCGCGGTATAGGTTGGCGGCGCGTCGGCAGGAGGCGACGACTCTGTGGGCTCAACACCAGAAGCGCTCGTGTCTTCCGTTTCGGTACCCGCCGCACAAGCTGCGATGGGCGTCAGGGCGGCGAGCGCCGCGCCGGATTTCAGTAAGCCCCTACGATTGAGTTGCGACATGAATTCCTCCCTAGATTTTCGATCAGCGTCTCGCGAGCTTGCTCGGATTGCAAGAGCGACGTAGGGGTAAGGCTCGTCTGGCGGGCACGGGTGTAGAATGCTTTCAGTCTTGGATTTGTTTCGTGTCGGATTGGGGCCTTCCTCATCCCACACAGTCGGGCCGATGCGTATTGCGAAACGGTTTTTGCGGGCGGCCGCGAAATCTGGAACGCTGTCTCGCGCGGCGAGGGTTGAGATCGAATTGCAAGGCTCTCTGGCGCTGACAGGCGTCGGGCACGGGACCGACAAAGCGGTCATTCTCGGATTGCTTGGCTTTGACCCGGAGACCGCTGATCCGGATGAGGCGGAGGCGGCGTTTCGCAAAACGGTAGAGGAGAAATCCCTCACGCTGCACCGCGGTGACACGATCGAGTTTAACGCCGTCAAAGACATTCTATATCGCGGCGACAATGTTCCTGAATTGCATCCAAACGGTATGGCGCTGAGATTGTTCGCCTCCGAGCCTTCGGAGCCTGCGATTTTTGAGCAGGTTTATTACTCCACCGGGGGCGGATTTATTGCCTCGGCACGTCGCCTCGCGCGTCCGGCGGCCGGGGATGTGGTTCCCGATCAAACCCGTTCGCCTCATTCATTTGGATCTGCCGCAGAGCTTCTCTCGCTGTGTGACCAAAGCGGACTGTCGATCCGGCGCTTGATGCTGATTAATGAAGACGAGCGACGACCGCGCGAGACGACCCTCTCGCAGCTGGATCTCATCACCGACACCATGCTTGCGTGCATCGATCGCGGTCTCGCGACCGAAGGGATATTGCCGGGTGGCCTTGAAGTGAAACGCCGCGCGCCGGATCTGTATCGCAAGCTTAAAACAGGGGCGGGCGTGAATGAGCGCGAGGCTCTGTTCGACTGGCTGAATGTCTATGCGATGGCGGTAAACGAAGAAAATGCTGCAGGGGGGCGGGTAGTTACGGCGCCTACGAATGGTGCAGCCGGGATCCTGCCAGCGGTCTTGCGCCATTATTGCTGTGATGATGACGGCACACCAATCCGGTCCAAGACGCAGCGGTTTCTGCTCGTCGCCGGAGGAATTGGACTGCTCTACAAGCAGCGCGCATCGATTTCAGGCGCCGAGATGGGATGTCAGGGAGAAGTTGGTGTTGCTTGTTCAATGGCGGCGGGCGGCCTTGCAGCGGTGTGGGGCGCGACGCCGGTTCAGTGTTTAACGGCGGCAGAGATCGGCATGGAGCACAATCTTGGCCTGACCTGCGACCCGGTGGGCGGGCTCGTTCAAGTGCCGTGTATTGAACGAAACGCAATCGGGACTGTGAAAGCCGTGAACGCGGCGCGCCTCGCTTTGCATCAGGACGGGCAAGGCAAGGTCTCGCTGGATCAGGTGATCGAAACGATGCGGCAGACCGGTCTCGATATGTCCTCCAAATACAAAGAAACCAGTCAGGGCGGGCTCGCGGTGAATGTGGTTGCCTGTTAAACGTTACAAATAAGAAACCTTGTTCCTAATTGGGTTTCAGGGGCATAAGGGCGGCCCAATACAGAGACAGGAGCTGCGTATGGGACTGTTTAGAAAAGCTTTTGCCGCCACCGCTGTGATCGGAATGGTCGCATTGGGCGGCTGTTCGACCACGGCCACATCCTCTGCCTCGCGTGCAGACCTTTCCAATTCGAGCTCGCAAGCGCTCAACAAGCTGATCCGTGAGAATCCAGCTGCGGCGGCGATTTCAAAGCAATCCCGCGCGGTGCTGGTTTTCCCATCCATGGTCAAAGCCGGATTGGTATTTGGCGGCGCCTACGGAGAAGGTGAGCTTCGACAAGGCGGGGCCACGACTGGGTATTACACCTCGTTTACGGGCTCATGGGGCCTGCAGGCTGGCGCGCAGTCCTATGGATATGCAGTCTTCCTTATGAACGAGAACGCCGTCCAGTATCTTGAAGAATCCGATGGATGGGAGATTGGCGTTGGCCCAACGGTCGTTGTCGTCAATGCAGGCGTTGCCGAGAACTTGTCTTCCTCGACCCTTCAAGATGATGCCTATGCGTTCATTTTCGACCAGAAAGGCCTGATGGCCGGGGTCAGCATCGAGGGCACGAAGGTCTCTCGGGTTCAAACGCGATAGACCCTGTCGCTTCGTCATTCCGTGAGGTCATGGATTGGTGGCAGCCTTTGGGCATGCCAGATTGAAAGCATGGATGGATTTGAAGGAAAAACCTCTGGCCGCGCGCCGCTGACTTATCCGTTCGGCGACGCGACCCCTGAGGTTGGCTCGACGATGGAAGTGGCGCCAGGTGTGCACTGGGTGCGCATGCCGCTACCGTTTTCACTGCAATGGATCAATCTCTGGCTGATCGATGACGGCGACAAAGGCTGGACCATTGTCGACACCGGCATGCCGCTGGACGACACCAAGTCGGCCTGGCGCAAGATATTCGAAGAAAAGCTTGGCGGTCGTCCGGTCTGGCGGGTGATTGTGACCCATATGCATCCTGATCATATCGGTAATGCTGGGTGGCTCAGCCGGAAATTTCCGGACTCGCAGTTTTGGATCAGCCGGTTGGAATACGTGACCTGCCGCATGCTGGTTGCCGATACGGGCCGTAAAGCGCCAGAGGCGGCCACGGTGTTTTATCGCCAGGCGGGCTGGGACGATGAGAATATTGAAACCTATCGAACCCGTTTCGGAGGCTTCGGGCGCGGTGTCTCGCAAATGCCCGACGCTTACCACCGGCTCGAAGATGCCGATACGTTTGAGATGGCTGGTCAGACCTGGCGCGTGATCATGGGGCATGGGCATTCACCGGAGCATTCCTGTCTGTTCTGTCCTGAACTGAACGTTGTGATCTCCGGCGACCAGCTGCTGCCGAAGATATCCTCCAATGTCTCTGTATTCCCGACCGAGCCAGAAGCAGACCCGCTATCGGACTGGCTCGAGAGTTGCGAAAAACTGAAATCAGAACTCCCCGCGGATGTGTTGGTGCTGCCAGCTCACAATGAACCCTTCACGGGCGCGCATGACCGACTTGATCACTTGATAAAGGGGCATGGTGTGGCTCTGAAACGACTGAAACAGCGCCTGGGTCAGGAACCACGCCGTGTCGTCGACGTGTTTCCAGCCATTTTCGGACGCAAGATCGGGGATGACGTCCTGTCTATGGCGACGGGTGAGGCGTTGGCTCATCTGAACTATCTGGTCAGACGCGAGCAAGCCGTGCGCCGTGTCGATGCTGAAGGCGTTGCCTGGTACGAAGCTGCAGACTGATTAGCGCGGTCATGTTCTCGACAAGAAGCGCGGGATAAGTCAATGATCGCGCTCGAACCCGGTCGCAGGAGTTTCATACATGCAGGAATCTGGGAAAACCCGGGGGTGGTTCGCCGTTGGCATCGGTTTGATCATAGCGGGCGGCGCCATCTACGGATTGCTGATCCTTCTGGGCATCGGATTTGCCATCAATCAAGCAAGCGCAGAAGCCGGCGCGCCCATTTGGGCGGTGCTACTGATTCCGGCACTTGTCGCGCTTGGCTTTCTCGTGCTTCTGGCAAAAGTAATTGTAGATCGTCTAAACAATGCAGAAGATGATCACTACTCCAAGACCGTCGACAAATAAGAGAGGCGCAGAATGATTGTTACCATGGGCGAAACGTTGCCCGGTCGGCAAGTCTCTGAGATTGTTGGAACCGTCAAAGGCAATACAGTGCGCACGCGTTTTTTTGGACGTGATATCATGGCGGCCTTGCGCAATCTGATCGGCGGTGAGGTCCCGGAATATACCAAACTCATGGCCGAAGCGCGCGAGCAGGCGATTGATCGCATGGTTGCAGATGCCAAGGCGAAAGGCGCTGATGCGGTGATCTGTATGAGGGTCACCACAAGCATGATTATGGGCGGGTCTGCTGAGTTGCTGGCGTACGGAACGGCGGTGCGCCTGTCATGACTGATACGCTAACCAAGGACACGGCAGAGGTCGAAGGACCGCTGACCCTCAAAGAGAAGATCATCAAGGAATTGCGCGAGTGGGGCATCACCCTCTCCATCTTCATTCCGATCTTCCTGGTCTTTTCCGGATTGTTCTACGAATTGCGGGTGATTCCATCAGAAAGCATGGTGCCGAACCTTCAGGTCGGCGACCGTGTCGCCGTGAATAAGTTTGCCTATGGATATTCGCGCCACTCCCTTCCTTTCAGCTTGGGGCGGTATACGCCGCTGCCAGAGGGGCGTGTTTTTGCCAGCATGCCGAAACGCGGCGATGTCGCGGTCTTCGAGCACACGCATACACCGCGGGTTATGATCAAGCGCATCATTGGCCTACCGGGAGACACTGTCTCTGTTCGTGACGGGCAGCCTGTGGCCATTAATGGAACGCCGATAGAGCGGACATTTGTGCGACGTGTGCGGTACCGGCAACATGATAGTGGATCTATGGTCACCGCAGCAGAATTTACTGAATCCTATGATGGTGCCACATGGCTCACCCATGACATTGATGGCGAGACAGGCAGCAACATTTCGGTCGATTATGTCGTGCCCGAGAAGCATTTTCTGTTCATGGGCGACAATCGCGACAATTCCATGGATGGCCGGAATCCTACGGGTCACTGTCTGCCGAGTTCTCAAGGCGTGATCGATGAAGCCGGGTGCCACCCGAGATCGGGCTGGACTGCGGATCAGGCCTCGGTTGGATTTGTTCCGTATAACAATCTGATTGGCCGTGCTGACACTGTTTTGTTCACATTCTATCGTTGTTCGCGCGCCCAAGCGGAACCATGCATGAAGAAACGCCTGTGGCGCGGGTTGTAGAACGTCGCATCAACGCCGGAATTCAACACAATCAGGCTTGAAGCCTCATCCCAACCTGTCTAATCGGCGAGGGGAGCGCTGGTTTTAAAGGGGCAGGTGCGGACACGATGAGCGATCCAAAAGATCAACAACCTGTACGTGGCCCGATCATTGTCTCCCGGCACGGTCGTCCGGCCTTGAACCGCTCTGCAGGTCCCAAGCTTGATTGGAAAGAGTATTGCGACTGGTGGGACCGCTACGAAGCCGGAAGCCTCGCGAAGGACCAATCGCCGCCGCAAAAGCTGAAAGACGCTGTCGCCGAAGTCGATCTTGTCCTGTCCTCCGCGCGCCCGCGTGCTGTTGAAACTGCGAACTGGGCCACGGACGGGCGCGATCCAGAACAGAATGCCGTTTTCAATGAGGCTCCGCTGCCGCCGCCCCGCTTCAAGACCAAGCGCTACTTGCCGAAAACCTGGAACATCCTCGCCCGTACGGCCTGGCTTCGCGGGCATAGCTTGCACGGCGAGAGCGTTCACGATGCCCGTGCCCGTGCGATCCAAGCTGCAAACGTGCTGCATGAGCGAGCGCAAGGGCAGTCGGTCTATCTGGCGGCGCATGGTTGGTTCAACCGGATGCTCAGACGGCCTCTTAAGAAACTTGGCTGGGTCTGCGTCTATGATGGCGGCGACAAGTACTGGAGCTACCGGGTTTATGAATATCGTGGAAAATCCTGAAATCGCCATTGAGGCGACTTGAAACCGGTTCTAGGGTGCAGCCCACAAAAGAAATCGTGGGACTGACCAGATGGCGACCAAGGCAACACCTGTCAAAGATATGAGCTTCGAAGAAGCACTTGCTGAACTCGAGACGATCGTTCGACAGTTGGAGCAAGGCGATGTCGAGCTGGAAAAATCGATAGCGATTTATGAGCGTGGAGCGGAACTCAAAAAGCATTGTGAGTCCCGCCTCAAAGCTGCAGAGCTGAAAGTCGAGCAGATCGTCCAGGGCGGCGATGGCACGCCAAAGACAGAGCCCGCGAGCTTCGACTGATGGCGGATGACGGCGATCCTGACTTTGGTCAAAGACTGACTGAGATCGCCGACCGCGTAACGGTTGCGCTGGACCAGCTTATCCCTCCTGCGCAAGGACCGGAAGCGGATTTGATGCGGGCGATGCGTCACGCTGCGCTCGCCAATGGCAAACGGATGCGTCCGTTCTACGTGATTGAGACCGGGGCGATATTTGAGGCCCCAGAGAAGAGTTTGCTGAGAACTGCTGCGGCGCTCGAATGCGTCCATTGTTATTCGCTCATCCATGACGATTTGCCGTGCATGGATGATGATGACTTTCGCCGTGGTCAGCCGACCGTGCATAAGGCTTTCGATGAGGCCACCGCGGTTCTGGCAGGCGACGCATTGCTAACCCACGCGTTCAAGATCCTCGCGAATCGAGAGACTCATCACGATGCCCACATCCGGCTCAGTCTGATCGAACGTTTGGCGGACTCTTCTGGCGCGCTGGGCATGGTTGGCGGGCAAATGATTGACATGCTGGAGGATGAAAGTCCTCGCGATCTCAATACGATCACCCGGATGCAACGCCTGAAAACCGGCGCGCTTATTTCCTACTCCGTGGAGGCCGGTGCGATCATTGGCGGGGCAAGTGATGCCGAGAAGCATGCGCTTCACGGATTCGCGCACGATCTGGGGCTGGCCTACCAAATTTCAGATGATCTCCTGGATGCCACTGGAAATGAAGCAGATGCCGGAAAACCCCTGCGCACGGATGAAACGGCTGGAAAGGCTAATTTTGTTACGATTCTGGGCGTAGAGCAGGCGGAGCAGCGGGTGCGGCTCCTCGCCGCGCAGGCCAAGGAACACCTCGCTATTTTCCGCAATCGCGCCAATATCCTGCTGCAATCGGTTGATTTTGTTCTGGATAGAAAACACTAAGTCCTGAACGAACGGATCAATCGGCTGGAAGGAGGCTGATCGGTGACAGACCTGACAAACATGCGCCTGCTGGACGAAGTGAACTCGCCAGCTGACTTGAAGGACAAGTCACGCGAGGAGCTGAAGCAAATCGCAGATGAGGTCCGTCAGGAAGTCATCGACGCGGTTTCTGTAACAGGCGGACACCTTGGCGCGGGTCTCGGCGTTGTCGAGCTCACTGTCGCTTTACACGCCGTATTCGATACTCCCGTCGACAAGCTGATCTGGGATGTCGGCCACCAATGTTATCCTCACAAGATCCTCACGGGACGCCGCGACCGTATCCGGACCCTGCGCCAGGGCGGCGGTCTGTCCGGCTTTACCAAGCGCGCCGAAAGCGAGTTTGATCCGTTCGGCGCCGCGCATGCCTCAACGTCGATATCGGCGGCGCACGGGTTTGCGACATCGCGGGATATCCAAGGTAACGATAATCACGTCGTCTCGGTCATCGGCGATGGCTCGATGACAGCGGGAATGGCCTATGAGGCCATGAACAATGTTGGCGGTGATCAGAAACGGCAAGTCGTCATCCTGAATGACAATGACATGTCCATTGCTCCGCCGGTCGGTGCGATGAGCCACTATTTCAGCCGGCTCGTCTCAAGCCGCTCCTATCGCGGCCTCCGACGGTTTGCGAAGTCTGTTATCAAGCCGATGGGATTGGAAAACCCGGCCCGTAAAGCGGAAGAGTATCTGCGCGGCTTCGCTATGGGCGGCACGATGTTCGAAGAACTCGGTTTTTACTATGTCGGCCCGATTGACGGTCACGACCTGGACGTGCTGATCCCGGTTCTGGAAAACGTCAAACAGATGCAGCGGCCTGTCCTTGTGCACATCGTCACTCATAAAGGGCATGGATACGCTCCGGCCGAGAATAGCGCTGACAAGTATCATGGCGTTTCCAAGTTCAATGTCGTTACCGGCGAGCAGCAAAAGTCTGCTCCTGGCGCTCCAAAATACCAGGATGTGTTCGGCAAGACTCTGATCCAACTGGCCGAAACCGACGACAAGGTCTGCGCCATTACTGCCGCGATGCCATCTGGCACCGGGGTCAATCTGTTCGCGAAAGCGTTCCCAGATCGTGCGTTCGACGTTGGAATTGCCGAGCAACATGCCGTGACCATGGCTGCGGGTATGGCTGCCGATGGCATGAAGCCGTACGCGGCCATCTACTCGACGTTCTTGCAGCGGGGTTATGATCAGGTGGTCCACGACGTGGCGATCCAGAGATTGCCTGTCCGGTTTGCGATCGACCGCGCTGGTCTGGTGGGCGCAGATGGAGCGACGCATGCGGGAAGTTTCGATATCGGATATCTCGGCGCTTTGCCGGGGATGATCTGCATGGCGGCCTCGGACGAGGCTGAACTCGCCCAAATGGTTGCGACCGCGAATGAGATCGATGATCGGCCGAGCGCATTTCGATATCCGCGCGGCGAGGGCACTGGTGTGGCCTTGCCAAAAACTCCGACGCCGCTCGAGATTGGCAAAGGTCGAATCGTTCGTGAGGGCACGTCGATTGCCATCCTTTCCTACGGAGCGCGCCTACAGGAATCTCTAAAAGCTGCCGAGATGTTGGCGGCGCAGGGACTTTCTTGCACGGTTGCCGATGCGCGCTTTGCGAAACCTATCGATGCAGACCTGACCGAGCGCCTGGTGCGCGATCACGAAGTTCTGATCACCATTGAAGAAGGTGCGCGAGGTGGCTTTGGCGCATTTGTTCTACAACACCTCGCGGAGGTCGGAGCGCTCGATCGTGGGATCAAAATCCGCACGATGCACCTGCCTGACGTGTTCCAGGATCAAGACAAGCCGGACCTCATGTATGACGAAGCGCGCCTGAATGCCCGCCATATTGCGGCTTGTGCAATTGAAGCACTGGGCCGCGGCGATGTCGCTGAGATCGAGGCGTTTGCGCGGGCCTGACGCAGCTAAATTCAGTGTAAGCAGTTCTGCCGTTTTGCTGCCTTACTGGGCTGCGAAATCGAGCCGGTAGATTCGGTTCAGGCAAGGAAAGCTCATGCGCACGATTTTAGTTGGTTTGACTTTGGTCTTTGGTCTCGGTGCCTGTGCAACGGTGCCGGCAACGATGGATCCGGTCCTTTTTGAAGCCGAGAAGAGCCGACTCGAAAGCAATCCGAGCATCGCAGCTTCTGAGATCCAACTCGGCGGGATTCTTGCGCGTACCGATCTGACCGAGGATCAGCGTGTCGATCTGCTTTACCTGCGCGCCGACAAGCGTTGGGAGGCCCGGTTCGACTTGCCTGGGGCGATCACCGACCTTGATCAGGTCGTCTTGCTGCGCCCGGACGATGCGCGAGCAGCCAGTTCCGAGCGGCGCAAAGTGTTTGCAGCGACAGAGATCGAGAATGCTCAGCGGCGCCTTGCGCAATTGCAAAACCTTCCGAACTGGTTCGACGACAAGGTGTTGATGGGCGACCTTTCTCCCGCGGTGGATCGCTACCGAGCCTCGGAGATTACGCCGACAGATGCACACCTCTATCTGCTGCGCGAAGCTGGCTATGTCTGCGAGGGAGAAGGTGCGCCGGTTCACTACCACGGGCCAGAGCCAGACTATGTCGACGGAGCCGTTTGGTGCGACGATCCCAGCGTCTCCTGATTTCTGCCTTAGTCTCGCCATCGCGAGTGGCGACCACAGGATTAAACCAAAGAGAGGGATACCCCATGCGTTCGTTGATTGCCGCTTCCGTGCTCGTCCTGGCCTCCGCCTGTGCGTCCACCAATGTTGATGTGCCGCCGGTAGAGGTCGATACACCTCCCGTCACAACCCAGCCCAGCAATTTCGATCTGGCCATGAACACAGTTGAAGAGCTGGTCGAAGCGGGGAATGAGCAGGCTGCAATTCTGCGCCTGGAGCAACTCATCGGGAAGCAAGACGCAACCGAAGATGAGAAAGCCGAAGCGCTGTATCATATGGCTGAGCTGAAAATGGGTGATGGAAATCAGGTCTGGGGTGCCATTGAGGCGCTCGACGAGTTTCTTGAGACGTATCCAGGCCACGCAAAGGCGAATGCGGCCGAGGAGCTGCGCGACTACGCGCGCGGAGAAGCGACCAGCCTGAATTTCGCGCTCGAGCAGGGTAATCTATCTCCGGCCGAAGCCTTCGAAGCGCGGTTCCGCCTTGGCGAACATCAGACCGCAGCCGACATCATGCTCGCGAATGCTTTGACGCCTAAGAACGACTACATCCTCGACATGTTCCAGATTGGCTATCTGTGTGAGAGCGCAGAGCTGACCGGGCCAGGCTACAAGCTTGTCGAGCCCGATGGCACGGATCGCGTTGTACGCTTCTGCGATTTTGGAAAGTAGAGTTTCTCAGCCTCCGCTGTAGAACACAGCAAAACCCCGAGACTGAGAGCCAGTGCTGGTGTTTTCACCAGCACTGGTTTTTTATGCGCGGTAACCATGCGTAGTGCGCTTAATCCCGTAAGCTCTGCGAAAAGTAACTCGCATTAACGCTATTGCTGGCATATAAATTGCGAAGGGCAAGGGGCGTGTATAGTATTAGGGAGACGCCCTCCATGCAGTCCTTTGCGACCGTTCTGCTGGCCGGATGTATCGCTTGTTTGGCGATGATCATGATGACCCCCGAACAGGGGCAACATAACCAGAGTTATGCCCTCGAAATTACCTTGGAAGAAAACGGTGAACGGTTCAGCGCCGAAAAGGTCGTTGTGCAGCCGGGCAAATCCTATGTCATCTCTCTGGCAGCGGGCGCTGAGTATGATTTCTCGATCGATATTCCGGGCGATACCCGCGCCGTTCAGGATCCATTCGGGAGCGACATGGCTGAGCGCACCGGCGAATATCTGGAACTGCAAACCGAACTCAAGATTGACGATGCAGTGATCGCAGACAAGCGGCCCGACTTCGGTCAATTGATTGCGGCCAATCTGCTACTCAGCATGGCCGAACCGGCACGCGAGATCCGGTCCATCATTCCCGTGGCTGATCTCGGCTTGCTCACCCAGGGCGGTATCCCCGTAGAAAGCCTGGCGATAACCATCAAAGGGTCGCCGTTTCAGGGCTAGAACCCCTGTAAACTCAAACAAATACAGACCTGCCGCGGCGTCGCCCCTTCCGTAGGGACGGCGCTTGCCGCATATCCAGTTCCAAGAACAATAATATACCTGGAGGATGCTCATGGCTGTCGCCGCTTTGCCAGACGGTTGGCCCGTTATTACTATTGCCCAAGCCAATGCCGCCATAGCGGCGTCTGACTCGCCCTTGAAGCTAGCCGACGGCGAAGTCGGCGGTGTGCCGATGAAAATCTACGCCGAGGCTCCGCCGACGATCCGGACTATTTTCGAATTGGCCGAACCGCAATTTGGCGCGCGCGACTACCTCGTCTACGAAGACGAACGCGTGACCTATTCGGCGTTTGCGCGCGCGGTTGAACACTTCGCCAAAGCGCTGGTCGAGCAATATGACGTCAAAAAAGGCGACCGTGTTGCCGTGATCATGCGCAACTATCCCCAATGGCCGGTCCCGTTTTTTGCGGCCCTCTCGATCGGCGCGATTGTAACGCCGATGAATTCCTGGTGGACCGGGGATGAATTGGAATACGGGCTCAAGGATAGTGGGGCAAAGGTTGCCGTGATCGACCCACAAATTCTTGATCGAATTCGCGATAGCCTTGGCAACTTGCCAGACTTGAAATCGATCATCATCGCCCGCGGCGGCGAAGGAGAGAGCGATGCTCGCGTCTCTACTATGGCGGACCTGATCGGGCCCGCCAATTCCTGGAAAGACCTGGCGCAGATTGGTTTACCCGCTGTCGAACTCGGTCCCGATGATGATGCCACAATCATGTACACGTCGGGCACGACTGGCCGCCCAAAAGGCGCGCTCGCGACCCACCGCGCGATCATTTCGAATATGCTCAACTCGCTGACCTGCCAGATGCGTATGCTTCTGCGCCGCGGGGAAGAGCCTCCTGAGCCGGATCCGAATGAGCAGAATGCAACGCTGCTCGCGATCCCATTCTTCCATGCAACTGGCGCATTTGCGATCTTGATCCCAAGCATGCTCCAAGGCGCTAAAATCGTCGCGCAGTACAAATGGGACGCCGGCAAGGCCCTTCCGATTATTGAGAAGGAAGGTATCACAAATGTTGGCGGTGTTCCGGCGATTGCCTGGCAGCTTCTGGAGCATCCGGAGCGTGATAATTACGATCTCTCCAGCATCAAAGCCGTTTCCTATGGCGGCGCGCCGTCTGCGCCGGAACTGGTCTCAACAATCAAGAAGCGGTTCCCCGAAGCCGCGCCAGGCAATGGCTGGGGCATGACGGAGACGTGCGCCACGGCGACGCTGAATATTGGCGAAGACTATGTAAACCGCCCGGACAGCGCTGGCGCAGCGCCCGGAGCCGTTGAGATCAAGATTGTTGGCGGTGACGGCAAGGAAGTCCCGTCAGGCGAAGTCGGGGAACTTTGGTGCAAAGGCGCGATGAATTGCAAGGCCTATTGGAACAAGCCCGAAGCCACGGCGGAAACCTTTGTCGATGGCTGGGTCGTGACGGGGGATCTCGCCCGGATCGATGAAGAGGGCTTTCTCTATCTGGTCGACCGCGCCAAGGACATGTTGATCCGCGGTGGCGAAAACATTTACTGCATCGAAGTGGAAAGCGCGCTGTATGATCATCCGGCTGTGATGGACGCCTCGGTCGTCGGGATTCCGCACAAGATACTCGGCCAGGAAGTAGGCGCCGTCGTCCAGCTCAAACCAGGTATGGAAGCGAGCGAGGACGAGCTTCGCGCGCATGTCCGCAACCAGATCGCTGCGTTCAAAGTGCCGGTGGAAATCCAGTTCCAGGATGAGCCTCTGCCGCGCAATGCCAATGGCAAAATTCTGAAACCCGAGCTGCGAGATCGTTTCCAACCTCGGAGTTAATTCGATCTCTCGCTGCGGCAGTTAGGGCAAATCCCTTATTGGCCTGCTCTGACTGCCGCGCCAGCCTTCGGAAAAATTACCGGAGGAACGCGTCATGACGCAGAACATCGATGGACACTTTGACGTCCTGATCGCAGGGGCTGGAATTTCCGGCATTGGCTCTGCTTATCACTTGCAGACCCAGTGTCCGGGAAAGACCTACTTGGTCCTCGAAGCGTTGGAGGACTTTGGCGGTACCTGGCGTATGCATACGTATCCGGGCATCCGATCGGACAGCGATCTGTACACGTTCGGCTATCGGTTCAAACCTTGGATCGGACCACCCATAGCGACGGCCGAAGAAATTCTGAACTATATGGGCGAGGTGATCGACGAGAACGAGATCGCGCCGCACATTCAGTATTCTCACACAATCACCGCCGCATCCTATTCATCCAAGGAGAAGCTCTGGACCGTCCGCGCAACAAACAGCGTGACTGGAGAAGAGAAGACCTACACATGTACGTTCCTCTGGATGTGTCAGGGCTATTACAATCACGCAGAAGGCTACACCCCGGAATGGGACGGTATTGAGGATTTCGCAGGCGAGATCATCCATCCACAAACCTGGCCGGAGGATATCGACCTGAACGGCAAGAAGGTGGTCTGTATCGGCTCCGGCGCGACCGCGGCGACGCTTGTCCCGGCGATTGCTGGCGAGTGCGAACACGTCACCTTGTTGCAGCGATCCCCAACTTACTTCTTTCCCGCCGAAAACCGCAGCGAGTTTGCAGATGAGTTACGCAGGATCGGAGTGTCTGATGAGCTCGTCCACGAGCTTGCTCGCAAGAAGGCTCTGTTCGATCAGGACGAGACCTGCCAGCGCTGCCTGACTGAGCCAGATGTCGTAAAGGCTGAGCTGTTGGAAGCGGCACGGGAATATCTCGGGCCGGACTTTGACATCGATACCCATTTCACGCCGCACTATCGCCCATGGCAGCAGCGCCTTGCCTTCATTCCAGACGGCGACCTGTTCCAGGGCATTGCCAGCGGCGCCGCGAGTGTCGTCACCGATGAGATTGAGCGATTTACCAAGACCGGTCTTCAGTTGAAATCTGGCGAGCATTTGGACGCGGATATCATCGTCACAGCGACGGGCTTCAACCTGGCTGTGCTCGGCGGTATTCCGTTTGAAGTGGACGGTGCGCCCGTCGATTTCAGCCAGACCGTGACGTACCGGGGCATGATGTTCACGGGGGTACCGAACATGGCCTGGGTGTTCGGGTATTTCCGCGCCAGCTGGACGCTTCGGGTCGATCTGATGGGCGATTTCGTTTGCCGGCTACTCAACCACATGGATTCTGAGGGGATGGATGAAGTCCGGGTCGAGTTGCGCGTAGAGGACAAGGATATGGAGATCCTGCCCTGGATGGACGCCGATAATTTCAATCCGGGCTACCTCATGCGCTCGATGCATTTGATGCCGAAGCGTGGATCCAATCCGATTTGGGAACACACGCAGGATTATTGGAAAGAGAGAGATGAATTGCCGACCGTCGACCTCACCGCCGAGGAATTCGTCTATTCGCGGCGAGCCGTTGCGCGCTCCTCCGCCGCTTGAGGGGGCACTTTAATGAGGCACTCATCCGGGCTTTTGCGGTCTGAGGAAACCGCGTAAGAGCGCCGCATGACGGATGAGAACGAGCACTATCAGAAAAACACGGCCGGCCAGCCCTTGGCGCTTGAACGCCGCGACGCGGCCGAAGACGGGCGACGCTACTCGCCATCGACTGGGCGCAATAAGGATGTCGTGCGGGAGACTTATCTCAGCCATATGCCGCTGAAGGGCCGCGTCCTGGAGATCGCCTCAGGCACGGGCGAACACGGCGCGCACATCACGGCGATGGCAACGGATCTGATCTGGACCTATTCTGACATCGATCCGGTAAGCCAGGCCAGCCAGCGAGCCTGGCGGGGTGCTGCGGATCATGACCGCCTGCGTGGTCCTATAACTTTGGATACGACTCAATCGGTGTGGAGCGAGGAGGAGGAGGAGCTTGCTTCGCTCGACGGACTATTCTGCGCCAACATGATTCACATCGCACCTTTTGAGGCCGCGCAAGGTCTGATCGCGGGCGCGGGGCGATTGCTGCGCCCGGCGGGTCGTCTGATGCTCTATGGTCCATTTGCACGCAATGCCGAGATCGCGCCGTCCAATGCGCGGTTCAGTGAAGACTTACAGCGCAGAGATCCGACTTGGGGGGTGCGAGATCTCGAGCTCCAAATCCTGCCGCTGGCGAAGGACGCTGATTTGAAATTGGTCACCGTCGTGGACATGCCAGCGAACAATTTTAGCGTTGTTTTCGAAAAGCGCTGACCAGTTGGACGGTCCTCAATTGGCTGCCTGCTTTGCGACTTTGGCAATGTTTGCCTGAAGCCGATTGATGATCTCGATGATCAGGAGGCGCAGTTAGGCCGCGGCGCTTTCATTCGTGCCAAGTGCCTGGTGTAGGTCTTCAAGGATATCCTCGACCTGTTCCAGCCCGACAGAGATGCGAACCAGACCTTCGCTGATGCCGTGCGCTTCGCGTTCTTCGCGAGAATAGGTGGAGTGGGTCATGCTCGCGGGGTGCTGGATCAAAGTTTCCGCATCGCCGAGGCTAACGGCTCGGCGGATCAGGGTGAGCCGGTTCATCATGGCGATACCCGCGCCGTAACCGCCTTTGAGTTCGAACGCGATCATGCCGCCAAAGCCATCCATTTGTCGCTTCGCCAGGTCATGCTGCTCGAAAGACGCAAGGCCCGGATAATGCACGCGCGCAATGCTTGGATGCGCCTCCAGCATGCTGGCCACCTGCATTGCGCTTTGGGCGTGTCGTTCAACGCGCAGCTCAAGCGTTTTCAAACCGCGCATGATGAGCATGGCGTTGAAGGGTGCGAGCACTGCACCGGTCATGTCCTTCACGCCGACCATACGAACCTCGGTCATATCGTCGGCGGATCCAATTGCGACACCGGCAATCAAGTCGCCATGGCCGCCAAGATATTTTGTTGCAGAATGGACAACGATATCGGCGCCGTGTTCAAGCGGGCGCGTTTGCACCGGTGTCGCGTACGTGTTGTCGACGACGGTTTTCGCGCCGTAGCGCTTTGCAATCGCGCTGATCGCGGCGATATCGACGAGGCGCATGTTCGGGTTTGCGGGCGTTTCGAAATAGACGACCTTGGTCTTGTCAGAGATGGCGGTTTCCAGCGCCAGCGGATTGGTCAGATCGACATGCGTCACGGTGATCCCGAAACGGCTCAGGCCATGCTGGAAGAATGAGAAGGTGCACCCGTAAAGGGTTTTGTCGGTGATCAGCTCGTCGCCAGCGCGCAGAAAACTCCAGAGCACAGACGTAATCGCGCCCATTCCGGACGCCATCGCCACGGCTGTCTCACCGCCCTCGAGAGAGGCCATCCGCTGTTCGAGCAGATCGGTGGTCGGGTTGGAGATCCGCGTGTAGATGTGCCCCGGCGCTTCGCCAGCGAACCGTGCGCCGCCATCTTCGGCTGTTTCGAACGCGAAAGTTGACGTCAGGTGTAGAGGCGGGGTCAATGCACCTTCAGCGCTCATCGGGTCATAGCCGTGATGAATCGCGCGGGTGGAAAACCCTTTTGTCGTATCGTCGTGCATGAGAATCTCCGTCTCGGGAGAGTTTAGCTCATTTCGGCCCGCAGGAGTTTGCGAAATGGCAAGTAAAATGCTTAAACATTAGCAGAAACTGCCAAGGATGCCGCTATGGATAGCAAAGATCGTCAGATTTTGCGTGAATTACAGGGCGATGGTCGCCTGACCAATCAGGAACTGTCAGAGCGGGTGAACCTGTCCCCCAGCCCGTGCCTGCGCCGGGTTCGACTGTTGGAGGAGCAGGGCGTGATCCGCGGCTATACGGCCCTCGTGGATCAGAAATCCTGGGGCTTGCCCGTAACGGTCTTCATCCGCATCAAACTCGAACGCCACGGCGATGAGGCGGTGAACGCGTTCGAAGAGGCCATCATCGCTATGCCACAGGTCATGGATTGTTGGTTGATGACGGGTCGATCGGACTATTTGCTGCGCGTGATCGCATCTGACCTGGACGATTACGAACATTTCGTCCGCCGCGAGCTCCAGCGCGTCCCCGGCATTGCCAGCATCGATACCAGCTTCGCCTATGGCAGCGTCAAACACGCCCAGGTGCTGCCGGATGCTTGAGGGGTTAGAGGGGGGTGAGGTGTCTGCTTTGGGTCAGGAGGAGACATAACGCGGTCTCTGGCCTTGCGTTGCGCGCAGCTTCCATTCTAGCAATTCACGGATGGCTCAAGACACACCAGTATTTTACGGAATTTTGGGTCGAGTGAGTACCTCGCCGTCTGGGATTCTAATGAGGTTCTACCCGTTTTCCTTTAGAAACGAACCCGCGCTGAAATGCGTACTCGAAATAGAGCTCGTTGAGGCAAGTGTGACGGTCGAACAAATAACAGCGCTAATTGGTCAAGAAGTCGGGGTAACGGTCCTAGAGTCTTCAGTGTTGATTGATGGCACGCTGAACCTTCTAGAAGTTAGCATTGATGCAACGAAAATCCGAACGGCTCATGTTCCTTACGATTTGCGTGACTTTAGTGAGCGAGTGATGGGGTTGGAAAATGCTTTGCAACGTGAGCATGAAGAACTCCGACTCGCTGAAGCAAAACTATCGACATTTTCAAAGCTGGTGGATGAGCTCAAACGGCGCGCCGCCATTATGTCGAACGCAAGTGAGGACCAACGGAATGCACAAGCGGCAGCGCTTCGGGTCCTAGATCGCTTGGAAGCACAATTAACGTCCGCTTTGACGCCGGAAGCGGGCATAACCAATTGACGTAAAAAGTCGCCCTAGCGACCCACCGCTCAGACCGAAGACTTCTCCGTTTCGCGTTCCGCTTGCCATCGGGCCCGGATCTCTTCGGTCCGGTTATGCTGACCGTCCGGGCTCCAGCCCGGCGCATTGATGGCGCGTTTGACCCAGGTGAGCGGTCGAAACCCGTCTGAGACGCAATCGCGGACCAGGGCTGCGAACTCATGGAAGGCGACCGTCACGGGATTGTACGAGTTTAGCGGTTTGACGATGCCATAGTCTGGTTTGTCTTCCTCGCGTTCCGGAATGAACGAGCCGAACATCTTGTCCCAGGTGATGAAGACGCCGGCATAATTGGCATCCAGATAACGCGGATTGGTCGCGTGGTGGACGCGGTGATGGCTCGGCGTGTTGAAAATCGCTTCGAACCAAGGCGGGCATTTATCGATCGCTTCGGTGTGGATCCAGAACTGGTAGACCAGATTGATCCCGCCAGCGATGCCGATCAGGGCCGGGTGAAAGCCAAGCAGGACCAGCGACCATCCGACGACGATGAGCCCGGTAAACGGGCCATACCAGGGCTGCCGAAGCGCCGTCGTCAGATTGTAGTGTTTGCTCGAATGATGCGTGACATGTTCCATCCAGAACCAGCGCACACGATGCGCAAAGCGGTGCTTCCAGTAATAGACGAAATCATACAGTACGAAGACAATCGCGAAGCTCCACCATGTAGTGGGGACGGTCATCACCCGGTACGGCCAGACCAGCATCATGATCCATAGCGCCGCGACGCCGGTCAGAGTGCCGATGATCGCATTCCCGAGCCCCATGGTCATGCTGGTCACGGCGTCGGCGGTCTCGTAGCGGCCTTTCACGTGGCCTGATTTCACCGCCCACCATTCGATGATCACCGAAAGCACAAAGAACGGCGCGAACAGCGCTTCGATAGGAATGTCGGCAGGCATCGGATTACGCAGTGGCTTTCTGTTTGGCGTCAGCTCGGATCATATCGCATGCTTTCTCGGCAATGGCGATGGTCGGGGCGTTGGTGTTACCGCTGACGAGGCGCGGCATGACCGAAGCATCGACGACACGCAAGCTTTCAACGCCGCGCACCCGGAGTTGATCGTCAACGACCCCCATTGGGTCACCGTCTGGCGCCATCTTGCAGGTCCCGACCGGGTGATAGATCGTGCCGCCCGTTTCACGTGCAAATTCGAGCAGTTCCTCATCGCTTTGCAAGGCTTCGCCCGGTTCCAGCTCGTGTTCGATATACTGCGCGAGCGGGGTTTGCTGCGCCAGCTCGCGCGCCCATCGCAGGCCGGCGACCGCGGTCTGCTGGTCCAGTGGGTCGGAGAGATAGTTCGGCCGGATCGCCGGATGCATATCGTGCGCAGCGGACTTGATGTGGACGCTGCCGCGGCTTTCCGGCCGCAGCTGGCATGGCGCGATGGTGATGCCCGGTTGTTTCTCCAGCTCCATGTCGCCGGTTTCGGTCATCTTCTGGAGGTCCATCGTTGCGGGCAGGATGTGATATTGCACGTCGGGCGTGGCGAGTTCGGGCCGCGTCTTGATGAAGGCCGCAATGTGCGCCGCGGAAAGCGTCAGCAAGCCTTTGCGCTGAGTGAGGTATTTGAACACCTCCCCGATCATCGCCAGTCCGCGCGATTGCTGGTTCACCGAGGGGCTGCCAGGTTTCATGCGATAACGGTTGCCGATGACGAAATGGTCCTGGAGGTTTTCCCCGACACCGGGCAGGGCCGACACAGTTTCTATGCCGAGCTCCTGAAGGCGCTGCGGGTCCCCGATCCCGGAAAGCTCGAGCAATTGAGGGCTGTTGATGGCGCCGCCAGCGAGAATGACTTCGGCGCGGGCTTTTGCCGTGTGGGTCTGGCCATTCTGCGTGTACTCGACGCCAATCGCGCGCTTGCCCTCGAACAGAACGCGGGCGGCGAGGGCCTTGGTTTCAATGTGAAGGTTCGGGCGCTTCTTGGCGGGATTGAGATACGCGACGGCGGCGCTGCACCGACGGCCGTTTTTCACGGTCAGCTGGTAATAAGAGACGCCTTCCTGATCTTCGCCATTCACATCGCGGTGCGGCAAGCCCATGGCTTTACCTGCTTCGATCACCGCGTCTGAGACCGGGTGCTTCTCGGTTACATCGGACACGTTGAGGGGGCCGTCTTTGGCATGGCCGTCCATGCCGTCTCGTTCCTGGTGCTGGCTGCGCAGGAAGTAAGGGTGCAGGTCATCATAGGTCCAGCCACGCAGACCAAGCTGGGCCCAGCCATCATAGTCCTGGCGCTGGCCGCGAATGTAGAGCAAGCCATTGATCGAGGATGAGCCACCGAGCACCTTGCCGCGCGGCCAAGTATGCACCCGGTCATGCGTGCCGGGGTCCGGCTCTGTCTCGTATAGCCAATTGACCTTCGGATCTTTCAGAGTTTGTGCATAACCGACCGGAATGTGGATCATCAGAGACGTATCCTTGCCGCCCGCTTCCAGGAGCAGGACCGACGACTTGCCGTCTTCCGTCAACCGATTGGCGAGGACGCATCCAGCGCTGCCAGCGCCTACGATAATATAGTCAAATTCGGTCATGCTGCGGCTCTCAATGCTTTGGCTTCGTGCTTTGTTTAGATTCAAAGATGACACAGGCGTCACCAATTCAAAAGGGGCAACGCTGCGTCACGCTTGACGTGTACGTATCAAAGCCGCTTCCTGTCTTCAGACAAACACTTGGGAGACCGCTATGAGCAGCCTCGGAAATTACGACGAAATCAAACTTGAGCAGGAAGGTCCGATTGCGATTCTGACGCTCCACCGTCCGGAGAAGATGAACGCCTTCACCGGCAAGATGATGTACGAGATGATCGACGCGTTCGATAAGACCGACGCGAATGATGACATTCGCGCAGTGATCGTCACGGGCTCTGGGGATCGCGCGTTTTGTGCAGGCGCAGATCTCTCACAAGGCGCCAAGACGTTCGACTATGAAAAACGCGCTGATACGGGCGAAGCGGGGCGAACCGATAAGATCGACATTCAGCGTGATGGCGGCGGACGGGTCACGCTGCGGATCTTTGACAGCCTGAAGCCAGTCATTGGCGCCATAAATGGCGCATCTG
The DNA here is from genome assembly GCA_017642885.1 of Henriciella sp. Taxonomy (GTDB): domain Bacteria; phylum Pseudomonadota; class Alphaproteobacteria; order Caulobacterales; family Hyphomonadaceae; genus Henriciella. The sequence continues at coordinate 26,512 of JAEPOM010000013.1, forward strand.
TCGGGATCGGCGTCACGATGCAGCTGCCAATGGACATTCGCATGGCGGCAGATACGGCACGCTTCGGCTTCGTGTTCAATCGCCGGGGGATCAACCCAGAAGCGGCGTCGAGCTGGTTCTTGCCGCGCATTGTCGGCATCCAACAGGCTCTGGAATGGTGCTATTCGGGGCGCGTGTTCCCAGCAGAAGAAGCGCTGAAGGGCGGCCTCGTGCATTCGGTGCACCCTCAGGCCGAGTTGCTCGACGCGGCAAAAGCGAAAGCTCTGGAAATTGCACAGAACACGGCGGCGGTTTCAACAACCCTGACCCGGCACATGATGTGGCGTATGCTGGGGGCCAGTCACCCTATGGAAGCGCATATTGTAGATAGCGCTGCGATCTATTCGCGAGGCCAGACCGAAGACGCCCGCGAGGGAGTGATGAGCTTCCTGGAGAAACGAGACCCGGTTTATCCAGTTAAAGTTTCGGACGGAATGCCAAGCTTTTTCCCTTGGTGGGACGACAAGGATTTCGAATGGATTGGCGAATAGTCGCCAGCTAGTTCAGAATGCCGCAGAGCGTAGATTTGCTATTCTCTGCGGCGTCGCTATTTTGAGTGTTATGAGTAAGAGTAAAGCAAGATCCAAGCGGGTTCTCGAAACCCGAAATACAACTGGCGCCGCCGCTGTTTACGCGTTGAGAGACCGCCATTGCAAATGGCCTCAAGGCGAACCTGGCAAAGCCGAGTTTCATTTTTGCGGAAAGCAGAGCCTCGAAGGCTCTCCATACTGCGAAGCGCATCAACAGATTTCTCTGCGCGCCTGATCGATCAGGTTACAGCTGCATCCAGAAGCAGATAGGTCGCAAGGCGCGGGCTCGCATTCTTGTTTGAGGCGTGCGTGTTCTCGAGCGCGTTGAGGGCGTCTGATTCTTCAAGCGCCAGGAAATCCCGTGCAAGCGTCATGAGCTCGAGATTTCCGCGCAGGCGCTGGCGCACGCGTTCAACCTGTCGTCCAGCATGTTGCGAAATGGCCGAGCGACGGTGTTTGTCACCTTTACGGGCGGCAAACGCGATCTTCTTTTTGTCTTTCGGACGGAAGATGTCGTTCAGGCGGATCCCTGACTCCTGGAGCTGCCCAAGGATGGTTTCCGCAGTTTCCTCGCGCGACAGAGTAGATCTCTCGTCACGCTCCATGTCAGCGATTATTTCGCTCAGCGAGTTGCCAGAGGTCGGGCCGAGCACTTCGACCGCTTCCGCATCGTCGCCGTTCGCGTCCTCGAACACTTCTGCGTCGTCAGAGGACAGTAGAATATCGGCGCTGCCAATCTTGCCATTCGTTTCAGCGTCGGCCTCGGCGTCCGCGTCTTCCATCATGGCGCGTGCCATACGATCGGCGCTCGCTTCAAACAGGTCTTCTTCGACGGCGCGGGAAGGGGACTGAACGACCTCTTCCGTTGCAGGCTCGTCCGAAGGAATGGGAATCGGCGCCGCTTCAGCGACCGGCTTCTTTTTCGGCGGGACGCTGACGCGTTCTTCCATTGATTGGGTCTTGTCGAACAAAGCCTGACTAGCGGTGCTGACGCGGCGTTCGGAAATGTCCATTTCGGCCCGCGCCGCCATCCCCGCAGCTCGCACGGCTGCAGCGGCTTGCTGGCCAGCTTCCTTCAGGTCCGCGAGTGCGCGTGCGGCAGACTCTGACGCTTCGAAAGTCTGCTTTTGAATTTGGCTGCTCGCGTCTTTGGCGCCGTCGAGGGCGACTTTTACCGATTCCATCAAGCGATCACCAGTTGTACCAGCTGCGGCGGCTGCGAGTTCGCCGGCACGTGCGGCTGTCTCCACCGTTTTGCGTGATTGCTCGAGTTTTTCTTCCATTCGCGCGATTGCGAACAGCAGCGTCTCGTTTCTTTCGCCAGCTTCAGCGGCGAGGGTGTCCATCGCAGTGATCTTCTGGGCGAGGCTACGTCCGGTCTGATCGAGACTGCTCAGGCGGCCTTGCAGGGCATCTTCCGCCGCAGCGACTTCGCTCGCCGCAGCCTTTGCCGAAGCGACCATCAATTCGGCCTGTTCCGGGATCGCTTCATTCAGCAAATCGGTTTGTTCGCGCAGGTCTTTGGCCAGTTGTTCAAGACCCGTACGCTCGTTGCCAAGGCGCTCCGCCAGATCGCGCGCATTGTCGGCGCTGGCATAAGTAACGGATTCGAGGCGTTGGCGCTCATCGCCAATTTCCGCGGCCATGGCTTTCATCGCTGACAGGGCATGTCCCATGGAGCGGTCAACTTCTGCGCTGGCTTTCGACATTTCGTCGGCGAACACTTTGGCGTCCTTGGCCATGGATTCGGCAGGCAGTAGCAAACGAGCGGCTGCTTCCAGCACGACAGCATTGGCGGCGGTTGAGCGCGCTTGCTCACGCGCCATCATACCGGCGAGTACCAGCATCAGGCCAGGTAGAATGATCGCGATCAGCCCCGCAATTATGAGCGCGGGCTGTGCTTGCGTGAGCGCTTCCGGACCGACCAGGGCGATCGTTCCGACAATCGCCGCGACCCACCAAAGGAAGGCGAGGGCAAGTCCGCCCCAGGCGAGATGGCCGGATGTTTTCTGCGCTGCTTCGAGGCGCGCAACCGCTTCAGCAGGCTTCATATGCGGGGAATCGGATACTTCACTCATGATCATCATTATTAACTTGACTGCGGCAAAAATGCGAGGGTTTGGCGCATTTCATCCTTGTCATACTTGCAAAGCCTGAACCACGGGTGAACTTGTCCCTATCAATCTGCTTGTAAGTATCAGTGTTTAAAAGGATAAATCGGTGCAGCTCGACCACTGTAGCGATACAGTTTTCGCGCGCGGGGCGCGAGCGCCGCGACGAATTTCGCCTACTGCGCGAGTCGCGTCAGGTATCTTCCGACTTAGCTAGTTTGGACTGAAAACTCATCTGAAGACCATCTGGTCCATCCATCATGTAGATCCGTTCGCCATGCGCATCCATCGGGCCTTTGGGGTCGAGTCCGTTCTTTCGCGCGTTCTCGGCGAAAGCGTCTGCATCATCGACGACGACCTGGAGCATGGTCATCGCACTGAACCCGTCCATTTCTGGCCAAACCTCAACCCAGCTGGAGTCGCTCGCAGGAAAGACTGCGCCCTGGAAAGATTCAGAGACCCCCATGTCGCGTTCTGGCAGGCCCAGTCCTGCCGCGCCAAGGAAGCTTGCGATTGCTTCGGCTTGTTTGGAAACGGTGCAGTAGCGAATTCCGAGGAGTTTCATATTCCAGTCCTTTTCAAGAGTTTTTGCCGGCCATTGGCTAACCCGCACTCACAATGCGATCGATCACCCGATCGGGTGATTTTCGTGAACAGCATGCTCTGTTCAAATGATGGGCAGTCATATCCGAGGCTGGTCAACACTTTCTGATTTCGGCATGAAGATGGGATGACGCGATCCATCCTGATCTATGCGGCCCTTCTCGCCGCCGCAGCCCTGGCGCTGCAATGGATCGAGTATCAATATATGATCCGGGCGTTTACGACCGAGCTCTACATCGTGTTGATCGGTATCGCCTTTACGGTCCTCGGCTTGTGGCTCGGGCGGACATTGACGCCGGCCCGCCGGGCACCCGAGTTTGTGCTCAATGATGCGGCGCTCCGCTCGCTCAAGATTACCAAGCGCGAGCACGCTGTTCTGGAGCAACTCGCGAGCGGGCAATCCAACAAAGAGATCGCCAGCGCTCTCCACGTTTCACCCAACACGGTGAAAACGCATATCGCGAAATTATACGAGAAACTCGAGGTCAGCCAACGCGTACAGGCGGTTCAGAAGGCCAAGGATTTACAACTCATCCCTTGAGGTGATTTTCTGGTCATTCACGAAAATCACCCGAAAGGGCGATAGATGAGAACGGGGGTTCGGGTCAGGTCTAGCGGCATGATTTGAACAGAAGGAGGCAAACATGTTTCGAATTATGCTGGTCTATGGCGCCATCGCAGGCGTCGTCATTATTGGGGTGATGTTAGCGGGCATGGCTATGAACGGCGGCGCCGGGTCTATGGTTCAGGGATATCTGACCATGTTGGTCGTGCTGTCCCTTATCTTTGTTGGAATAAAGCGTCACCGCGACAAGGATCTTGGCGGCGTCATCAAATTCCTGCCGGCCTTGGGGCTGGGCGTTGGGATCGCGGCTGTTGCCGGCGTCTTCTACGTTCTGTCCTGGGAAGCGAGCCTGCAACTGACGGACTTTGCCTGGATGGAGGACTATGAGCAGAGGGCGATTGCCGGTTACGAAGCCAAAGGCCTGACTGGTGAAGAGCTCGCTGAAAAAGTTGCCGCGATGGAGGCAATGATGGCTAATTATACCAATCCGCTCTTCCGCCTTCCGATCACATTCCTGGAGATCTTCCCGGTCGGCTTGGTTGTCGCCTTGGTCAGCGCGGCGCTGCTGCGCAATCCGAAAGTGTTGCCTGCCAAGGCGTGAATATCGATCACATTTTGTAATTTTCGCAAGCCCTCCGGCATGAGAGGGCTTGCATTGTTGCGGTTGCAATGGTTTTCCGGGGCATCCAAGTTCGTTACGTAACAGAAACGGGCATGGTTCGATTGACTCAGACGGGAATCGACCCATGTTCAGGCCGTTTGACCGCTCGGCTGCAGTGGCGAACACGGCACATAGAGAGGATCAACCATGGCTGCGCTGGACACTCACTCAAAAATCGACCTGATCGGGTTCAACCTGAAAATGCTGGCCAAAGGGCAGCAACGGTCTCTTCTGATCAGCGCTGGGGCGATGGAAGACAAAGAATTTCTGCTCGATGCATGTCGGAAAATGGCAGAGGTCGGGGTGGGGCTGTACGCGACACCAGGCACGCACAGATTTCTTGCCGAGAATGGCGTAGAATCGATTGCCGCTCGCAAGATTTCAAGCGACGAAGAACCGAACATCAAGACGCTGATCCAGGACGGTAAAGTCGATTTCGTCGTCAATATCCTCACCGGCGACTCCACGTATGATGAAGCCTCGGACGCTGCCAGTATCCGGTCGCTTTCGGTAAAGCATGGGATCCCGCTTTACACCGATCGCGCCGTCGCCAAAGAGACAATCGAACTGGTCCTCTCCGATCTCGAAAAGGGGACATACTCCTACTCTATCCGCAGCGATGATCGGCCCTGGGATTTGCGCCAGCGCTTCCTTGAGCTCGTCCGTCAGCGCGGCGGGTGGTCGAACCATCACGGCCACTTTGACAAAGCCTATCTGATCTCGCCGGAAAACCTGGCGCTCGGGTTTGCCGATATGGAGAAGAAGTGGGAACTGTACCGCCACCTCAAAGAGAATTACACGCACGAGGATCTGGTTGAGCGGATCTCTCGCGCTTTGCAGACCGTGGTGGACCAGGGCTCGCAATACTGCCGGACTATGGTGGATGCGGACAGCATTATTGGCCTCAAGCCGATCCATGCCGCGGTTGAAGTAAAAGAGCGGTTCAAAGACAAGATCCGGTTCGAGATTGGTGTGCAGCCCCTCGAAGGCGTCCTCGATGAATCGTCTCGCGAGCAATATATCGAAGCTTGTAAGCTCGCTGATTTCTGCGGCGGCCTACCATCGCGCGATCGCCCGCAGGAAGGGAAGCACCTCGATATCGTCATGGAGACCGCCAAAGAGCTCAACAAGATGGTTGAGGTCCATGTCGACCAGGAGAACAACCCGTTCCAGCACGAGACGGAACTGCTTTGTCTGAAGACAATCGAGCACGGCATGCAAGGCCGGGTCTACGGCATTCACTCCATCTCGGTCTCGGCCAAGGATGAAAGCGAGCAGGACCGCATCGTCGCACTCTGCAAGGAAGCAGATGTTGGCATCGTTATCTGCCCATCCGCGGCGCTCTCCATGAAGCAGCTGCCGATGCAGGGGCCGCTTCACAATTCCATCGGTCCATTTGTGAAAATGAAGAATGCGGGCGTTCGTACCTATCTCGGCATCGACAATATTGCGGACCTGTTCATGCCAGTCGTGGACGGCGATATGTGGACCGAAGTGCGCATGCTGATGGAAGCCTGCCGTCACTATGATCTCGAACAGATCGCTGACTGGGCGAGCGAGCCACCGCTCCACATTCTCAGTGAGCAAGCAGCGAAAGTCGCGGCAGAATAGCGTATACCTGCGGCCAGACGAAGCATTGGTTTGTGGCGTCGGGTCTGACATATAGATCGCAGAGAGGCGGACCATGGCGGCCCGCCTTTTTGTTCATGGAAGACAATGCTCGCTGAGATCGGTCAAATTGCCCTCATCCTCGCGCTATTCATAAGCGCGCTTCAGGCATGGATGGGATTGCACGGCGCGCATATCGGCGATCGCCGCGCTATGGTGTTCGCAGACCGGGGCGCGATCGCGCAGGCTCTGCTTTGTATTCTCGCTTTTGGGTTGCTCGCATACGCCTTCATGGTCTCTGATTTCAGCGTCCAGCTGGTCACCGCCAACTCGCACACCAGCAAGCCGATGATTTACAAGTTCAGCGGGACCTGGGGCAATCATGAAGGCTCCATGCTGCTCTGGGTCATGATCATGGCGCTGTTCGGGGCGGCGATGGTCTGGTTTGGCAAGACGCTGCCGGCGGGGCTGCGCGCCCGTGCCATCGGCGTGCAGGGGCTGACGACGACGGGCTTTCTCGCGTTTTTGATCTTCAGCTCAAACCCATTCACGCGGATGTCGCCCATCCCGGAGAATGGTGTCGGGCTGAATCCTTTGCTTCAGGATCCGGGCCTCGCGATCCATCCGCCATTTCTGTATCTTGGCTATGTCGGTTTTTCGGTGGCGTTCTCTTTTGCTGTGGCCGCGCTGATTGAAGGGCGGGTCGATGCCATGTGGGCGCGCTGGGTTCGGCCCTGGGTGTTGCTTGCCTGGAGTTTCCTGACCATCGGGATCGTGCTCGGCAGCGTCTGGGCCTATTATGAGCTGGGTTGGGGTGGATGGTGGTTCTGGGACCCGGTGGAGAATGTCAGCTTCATGCCATGGCTCGCCGGGACGGCTTTGCTGCACTCAACCCTTGTTGCGCAAGCTCGCGGAAGTTTCATCCGGTGGACGCTTTTGCTGGCGATCACGACGTTCTCGCTCAGCCTCGTCGGCACTTTCATCGTGCGATCCGGCGTATTGACCAGCGTGCATGCTTTCGCGGTCGACCCAGGGCGCGGCATCTTTATTCTGGCGCTGCTAGTCCTCGCGACCGGCGGAGCCTTGTTCCTTTACGCACTGCGGTCCGGCAGGATTGCGCATGGCGCGGGCTTCCAGCTCCAAAGCCGCGAGAGTGGGCTCGTCTTGAACAATGTCTTGCTGGTGGTCTCCACCGCGACAGTATTCCTCGGAACGTTCTACCCTCTGGTGATCGACGCGATGACCGGGGACAAGATCACGGTCGGACCTCCATATTTTGAGCGCACGTTCGGCCCAATCATGGCGGTGCTGATTATTTTCATGGCGGTTGCGCCTTTGCTGAAATGGCGCGCCGATAACTGGCGCCGAATCCAAAAGGCGCTGCTAATCATGCTGGCCCTTGCCGTTCCAACCTGGATCGCCGTAGCGGCGTTCGGGAACTCCGTTCTGGGCGGGCTGGGAATTGCCCTGGCAGTTTGGCTGCTCACTGGCTCGGTGTTCAACTATGCGCGCAAGTTGCGGATCGGAGACGCCAAGAGCACGGCCGGCAACCTGCTAAAGCGATTTGCGATCCTGCCCGGAGCGGCGCACGGATTCGCCTTGGCGCATATCGGGCTCGCGCTCACCACCATCGGCGTGGTTTCGATGGGCGTTTGGGCGGATGAAGAGGTCGACCGCCTGAAGCTAGGCGAGAGCATCTCAGTTGCAGGTTATGAGTTCCGATTAGAAGATGTCCGGCGCGCGCAGGGGCCGAACTATATCTCGGAAACGGGCCAGGTCGTGATCGAGCGAAATGGTCGCCGCATCGGCGTGCTCAATCCAGAGCAGCGCATGTATCCCGTCGAGCGCAACAACACGACGGAAGGGGCGATGGAAGTTGGGGCGACCCGAATTCTTTATGCCGCCAAAGGCGACGGCAATCTGGAGGATGGCTGGGTGGTCAGCGTCTACTATCATCCAATGGTGATCTGGATTTGGATTGGCGCGTTGATGATGGCGTTCGGTGGACTGATAGCGGTGGCCGACCGTCGGCACGCCTATGCCAATCGCAAAGCGCCCGTTCCCCAAGCGGTCGCGGCGGAGTAATCGATGGCCTGGTCGCGATTCATCCCCGCTGGAGCTTTCGTCATCCTGGTTGTGTTCCTTGGGATTGGATTGACACGCGACCCGAGCCTGATCCCGACCGAGATGATCAATCGCGACATGCCTGCTTTCGAGCTGACTGAGTTATATGATGAGACCCAGCGCGTGACCGACGCTGACCTGATCGGCGAGCCGGCGCTGGTCAATGTCTTCGGATCCTGGTGCGTTGCGTGTTTGCAGGAACATCCAACGTTGATGCAGCTCAATCAGGACGATACGGTTCGGATCGTCGGCGTGAACTGGCGCGATGGCCGGGACGACGCGATCAAATGGCTACAGCGTCATGGCGACCCGTATGAAACCATCATTTTTGATGGCGAGAGCGATCTAGCGATTGAGATGGGCGTCACCGGCGCACCTGAAACTTTCATTCTCGACCGCACGGGGCGCATCCGCTTCAAGCAGATCGGGCCGATCACATCCGATGTTTGGCGGGAGACCATTCGGCCCGTCCTGGATGCTTTGGCAGCGGAAGAATTGACCACACCTGCACCTGTGCGGGTCGAATCCGACGCGGTCGTCGATTCTGACGTCGAAAACATCGTGCTCACGGACCTGGATCTGATTGGTGCCCGAACAGAGGCCGTCTCGAAAACGCTGCGCTGTGTCGTGTGTCAAAACCAGTCCATCTACGACTCAAATGCGCCGCTGGCGCAGGATATGCGCCGACTGGTTCGTAAGCGCGTAGTCGCAGGTGATTCCGATGAGGAAGTGCGCGATTACATGCGGTATAGATATGGCGATTATGTTCTGATGAGCCCGCCGCTGCAGCTGAACACTTTCCTTCTCTGGTTGGTGCCGCTCGCCTTGGTTCTGGTCGGCGGGATCTGGTTTGTCCTGAGAGGCCGAAACGCCGCGCCAACGGTTGATGACGCGCTAACTGAAGCCGACCGAAACCGGGTTGCTGCAGCGCTCGCGAAGGCCGAGACTGAGACATGATCTGGCTAATTCTGCTTCTGCTGGCGGGGCTCGTCGCCGCCTATCTCTTACAGCCCTTCTTTTCCAATGCGGACGGACCCGAACGAGACCGTATCGCTGAGGCACGGGCGCAGCGAGCCGCCATCGATCTCGATGAGGCCGAAGGACGCCTCACCGACCAAGCCGCGGCCCAGGCACGCGACGCGCTTGATCGGCGCATCCTCGAGATTCTCAATCACGCCGAAACGGCAAATCCGGTTCGAAACCTCCGCACCGCCGCCGTCTTTCTGGTTCCGGCATTCCTGATCCTCGGCGTGGCGAGCGTGTATGTCCGCATTGGAAGCCCAGAATATGAGCGCGTGACGGTAGCTGAGTATCAAGCCGCGCAAATCGCCGAGTTACCCCAGTCGCTCGACGGATTGGTCGTTGAGCTACGAAACCGCCTAGAAAGTGATCCTAATCCGCCAGCGGACGGATATGTCCTGCTGGCGAGATCTTATGTTCGCCTCGGAAACGTTGATGCAGCCCTGAGCGCATATGAGCGCGCGATCTCGCTTTCCAATGGCAATCAGGCGGTCGTTTCCGAACGTGACCGCTTGCTTGAGGCGTTGCGCGATCGCTCGGCAGCCCCTGCGATCGATCCCGAGGCGGCTGAGCGCATCCAGGCGATGACGCCGGACGAACAGGCGGCGATGATTGAATCCATGGTCGAAGGACTGGCGGTGCGGCTGGAGCAAAATCCTGAGGATGCGGAGGGATGGGCCCGTCTGATCCGGGCAAGGCTGGTGCTGGGACAACGCGATCAGGCCAAGCTTGATTTGCAGCGGGCGCAAGAGATTTTCGCGCAAGATCCAGAAACGCTCACTCAGTTCGAACCCTTCCAAGCTGAGCTCTCCGGCGAGGAGTAATCCCTGGATTTTTCTGGGGTGTGATGCGTTTCGCGCAAGAGGTAAGTTGACACCGCTGTCACGGTTCGCCTAGTGCTGACTTAAGGACAAACTGAATCTGTCCAGGGAGGAAAACCTATCATGTCATTGGACACCATCGATCTGGTGATCGTGGGGCTGTACGCCGTCGCGCTGTTCGCCATAGCTATCTTTGTGTCCCGCGAACCTGCGGGCGAACACAAGAATACGGAAGACTATTTTCTCGCTGGTAAAGCGCTGCCATGGTGGGCCATTGGGGCCTCTTTGATCGCTGCCAATATCTCAGCCGAACAAATTATCGGGCAGTCGGGGCAAGGCTTTGTCGTTGGTCTCGCTATCGCGGCTTACGAATGGCAGGCGGCGCTGGTGCTGATCATCACGGCGGCTTTTTTCCTTCCGATCTTCCTGAAACGCCAGATCTACACGATGCCGCAATTCCTCGAAACGCGGTTCGGGGACAGCGTCAAAGCGACTATGGCGGTGTTCTGGATATTCCTGTTCACCGCGGTGAACCTGACAACTGTGCTGTATGGCGGGTCGCTTGCAATCAATGCGGTGACGGGTCTCGGCGTGTTTACAGGTATGGCCATGCTGGCCGGTTTTGCGCTGCTCTACTCATTGTATGGCGGTTTGAAAGCGGTCGCGATGACCGACATCATTCAGGTCGTTATTCTGATCCTTGGTGGCTTCGCGATTACAATTCTCGTGCTCGGCATGGTTGGCGGCGACACAGGCGCAATGGGTGGGCTGTCAATCCTGATGAATGAAATACCCGGCCATTTCGAAATGATCCTCGATCGAGATCATCCGAATTTCGGAGATCTGCCAGGGATCTGGACTCTTTTGGGTGGGCTTTGGGTGCTCCACTTCTCTTATTGGGGGTTCAACCAATACATCATTCAGCGCGCGCTTGGGGCTGAGAGCCTTGCCGAGGCCCAGAAAGGGCTCGCATTTGCGGCTTTGCTGAAGTTTCTCATTCCGTTGATCGTTGTCATTCCTGGCATCGCGGCGCTCTGGCTCGCGCAAAACGGCCTTCAGGGGCTGAGTGAAGACGCGCTCTCCGCGAAGCCAGATAGCACTTATGGTGCGCTCATGGCGCTGATGCCAGTTGGGATTCGCGGGTTGATTTTCGCCGCGCTGATCGCTGCTATCGTCTCGTCGCTCGCCTCAATGATCAACTCGATTTCGACCATCTTCACGATGGACATTTATCGCGACTATTTCGTCAAAGATAAGGATGAAGGTCATTATGTCTGGGTTGGTCGCGGAACTGCCGCAACGGCCATGCTGATCGCTTTGTTCCTGGCCATCCCATTGCTTGGTGGTGGAACAAGTATCTTCCAGACCATTCAGGAATATACGGGCTTCGTCGCGCCTGGGATCGTAGCGGTCTTTGTGCTCGGCTTCTTCTGGAAGCGAACCAACACCGCTGGCGCATTTGCATTGCTGATCTCGTCTGTTGTCTTATCGCTACTCTTCTTCACAGCCTCAGGGTCAGATGGTGGCGGGGTCGCAGCGGTCCTTGGTCCGATCTTCAACCCGATCCTTGGACTGGCCGATTTCGATGTGACCAACATGCCGTTCGTTGTCCGGATCTGGTTCATCTTCCTGATCTGTGTGCTGGTTGGTGTCATCGTATCTCTGATGACGGCCCCTCCAAGAGAGGACCAGCCGGTGGACCTCAGTGATATCGACTTCGCCACGTCGATGACGTTCAAGGTCACCGCGGCGGTGGCAGTTTCTATCCTACTGCTACTCTACGTGGTCTTCTGGTAAGGCTCGAAACAAGGAAATTGTCGAAGCGGTCTTCCACTTTTCAGTAAAAGATATATCTTTTGCTGAAGGAGGCCGCTTTGGCGCAAACACTTTTCGACAAGCTCTGGGAGCGGCATCGCGTTTGTGATGCAGGCGACGGCTACGATCTGATTGCGATCGATCGATTGCTGTTGCACGAGCGAACCGGCGGGGTTGCGCTGAAATCATTGCAGGAAAGTGGGTACAAGGTTCGTGATCCTTCCCGGGTCTTCGCGATCATGGATCACATTGTCTCCTTCCGCGCCGGGCGGGGGCGAAACGATGCACGGAGCCCGGGTGGGGAAACCTTCATTACTGAAACCCGGTCCATGGCGCAGGCGGCGGGAATTCACCTGATCGATACAGACGATCCAAACCAGGGCATTGTGCATGTTGTGGCGCCAGAGCAGGGGATTGCTTTGCCGGGTCTCTCTTTGGTTTGCCCTGACAGTCACACTTGCAGTCTCGGTGCCCTGGGCGCGCTTGCTTGGGGAATTGGCTCAAGTGAGGCGGAGCATGCGATGGTGACCGGTGTTTTGCGCATGCAGAAGCCAAAGCAGATGCGCATCCAGATTGACGGGGCTTTGCCCGTTGGAACGAGCGCGAAAGACGTAGCGCTATACCTCATCGCTCGCCATGGAGCCGGCGGAGGGCAACGCTGTGCGATCGAGTTCTGCGGGAGCGCGGTGGAAGCGCTGGACGTCGAAGCGCGCCTGACGCTGTGCAACATGGCGGTGGAGTTTGCCGCGTTCACGGCGGTGATTGCGCCGGATCGGAAGATTCTGGACTATCTTTCTGGGCGTCCCTTTGCGCCGAACGATAAGACCGGCATCCCAGCGGAATGGAGGGATCTTAAAACGGACTCGGACGCAGCCTTTGCCTACGAGATTGTATTGAACGCGGCGGACATCCAGCCTCAGATGAGTTGGGGAACCAGTCCTGAAGAAAGTGCTCCGCTCGGGACTGAAATTCCAACAGACGCGCGATCCCAGGCGTTGGATTATATGGGGCTCGAACCCGGCCAGGTTCTCAATAATCTTCAAATCGACGGTGCCTTTATCGGCTCCTGCACGAATGGTCGCCTGTCGGACCTTCAGGCTGCGGCAAAGGTCCTTGAAGGTCGCCGCGTGGCGGATGGCGTGCGCGCGGTTTGCGTGCCTGGATCTCAAAATGTGCGCGCGGAGGCCGAAAAACTTGGTATCGACAGGGTCTTCAAACAGGCGGGATTCGAATGGGGGGAGCCCGGCTGCGCGATGTGTTTCTATGCCGGTGGTGAGACGTTTGCACCCGGAGCCCGGGTCGTCTCCTCGACCAACCGGAACTTCGAAGGCCGCCAAGGACCAGGCGTGCGGACCCATTTGACCAGTCCGGCCATCGTTGCGGCTTGCGCGGTTGCCGGCAAAATCTGCGCGCCTGCTGATTTGCCGGTGCCCCAAAAGGAACCCGTCTGATGCCGCGGCCTCTAACAGTTCATAACGGGCTCGCTGCGGCGATCATGCGGGACAATATCGACACCGATCAAATCATCCCGTCTCGAGAAATGAAGGCGGTGAGCCGCGATGGATTGAGCGACGGTCTCTTCGCGGGCTGGCGATATACTGAGCCGGGAGGGCGCGAGCCGACGTCTGACTTCATCCTCAATCGACCAGAGCAAGCGGATACGAGTATTCTGATCTCTGGCGAGAACTTTGGCTGCGGGTCATCGCGCGAGCATGCGGCCTGGGCGCTGGCGGAGTATGGAATTCGCGTGATCATCGCCAAGAGTTTCGGTGAGATTTTTCACGGAAACTGCTTGCGCAATGGGATCCTGCCAATCTCTTTGCCGCCGGAAGAGGTGGATAAACTCGCCGCTATTGACGGGGCCGTCATATCCGTGGACCTGCCAGAGCAAAGCGTTGAGTGTCGGCAATTGCCCGGCTGGAACGCTACATTCGAAATTGGCGACTATCCAAAGCGCCTGTTAAGCGAAGGGTTGGAACCGATCGCATTGACCTTGACGGACAAAGCCAAGATCGAACGATTCTTCGAACGCGATTCCGAACGCAGACCCTGGCTTTATTCCGCAGCTTGAGGGGTTTTGTGGGGCGCCGTATCTACAAGCCCGCGCTCGATCAGGTCCGAGATTTCACTTTCGGATAAGCCGATTGATTTCAAGACCGCCACTGAGTGCTCGCCGATTTCAGGTGGATTGAGCGTGAGGCCCGGGCGGTTGCCATCGATCGCAATAGGCATCGCCGGAAGCGCGATTTCGCCGCCGTCTGGAATGGTCATGTCGAGCAAACCACCGCTCTCGGTCAGGTGCTCGTCAGTGAACAGGTCTTCCGGTTTCTGGATCGGCGCAAACGGCAAGCCGGTCGTCTCCAGCTTGGCCATGAGTTCATCCTTCGAAAACGTCGCGAACAACTCCCGCAGGGGAGGAATGATTTCGTCGCGGCGCGCCACGCGTTCATTATTGGCGGCGAGGGTTTCGTCCTTAGCCCAATCGGTCAGGGAAAACGCTTCGCAGAATGCGCGCCATTGGGTGTCGGAGACGACGCCAACAAAGACTTTCTCATCATCTTTCACGTCAAATACGTCATAGACTGCCCATGCCGAAATACGCGTTGGCATCGGTGCGGCTGGTGTGCCGGTGACAGCATACTGCGCCATGTGCTGGCCGACGAGGAAGACGGTCGTCTCGTAGAGCGACGCACTGACATGGCGTCCTTTGCCTGATCGGGTGCGGTCCTGCAGCGCGGCAAGTACTGCAATGGCTCCAAACATACCGCCGGTAACGTCAATCACACTGCTGCCCGCGCGCAGCGGACGCCCGGGAGGGCCAGTCATATAGGCGAGACCACCCATCATTTGGGCCACCTCATCAAGCGCTGTTCGGTGCGAATAGGGGCCGTCGAGAAATCCTTTTTCCGAGCAATAGATGAGTTTCGGGTTCCGGGAGGAAAGGGCCTCATATCCGAAGCCCAGCTTTTCGAGCGCGCCGGGCCGGAAATTCTCGATGAAAATGTCTGCCTCGTCGATCAGCTTCAGCGCGAGCTGTTTGCCTTCTTCGGACTTGAGGTCGATCGACAGGCTTTTCTTGTTTCGATTGTACATGGAGAAATAGCCGGCGCCCGATCCTCGCAAACGGCGTGTCTTGTCGCCGCCCACTGGCTCGACCTTGATCACGTCTGCACCGAGGTCCGCGAGCACGAGTCCGGCCGCAGGCCCCATCACCATATGTGTGAATTCAACGACCTTGATTCCAGACAGGAGGCCTGTTTCAGTGCTCATACGATCCTCTCCCATTGGACTGTAACGCTAAAAAACGCTGTTCCGCACATCTTTAATAGATATATCAATTGCATTAGATATATCATTTGGCAATCGGGTCACGCCGTTCGGATCATTAAATGAGGCAGAAATCATGACCACAAGTAACGTTTTGATCAGTGAAGTCGGTCCGCGTGACGGTCTCCAGAACTGCGATGGGATTATGCCAACCGAAGACAAGAAGCGCTGGATTTCGGCGCTCGCCGCTGCGGGGGTCAAAGAGATCGAGGTGGGCTCCTTTGTCTCACCCAAGCTGCTTCCTCAAATGGCGGATACCGGCGAAATCGTTCGCCACGCCGTTCAAATTCCGGGCCTTGAAGTCGCTGTTCTGGTGCCGAACCTGAAAGGCGCGCAGCTCGCGATAGAGGCTGGGGCGCACAAGCTTACATTGCCGCTATCCGTCAGCGAAACGCACTCTTTGCGCAATATCCGTCGCACCCATGATCAGGTGATCGATGAGGCGAAAGCCATCGCAAGTCTGATCGCAGACCAGCCTGAAGATAAGCGACCGCACTTCGAAGGGTCCTTGTCGACTGCTTTTGGCTGCACTCTGGAGGGCCCCATTGATGAGCAGGTCATTCTAAAATCTGCTGAGCGCCTGATGGCTGCCGGGTGTGACGAGGTCGGACTGTCCGACACAACAGGATACGGCGACCCAGCCTCCATGCGTCACCTGATTCGAGCCGTGCGCGGAGTAGTCGGCGATGAAAATCTGACCGGCGTTCACCTGCACAATACGCGGGGGCTTGGTCTCGCGAATATCATGGCCGCTTACGAAGAGGGCATCACCACTTTTGATAGTTCACTCGGCGGACTTGGCGGCTGTCCGACGGCTCCCGGCGCAAGCGGCAATGTCGTTACAGAAGACCTGGTCTTCATGTTTGAATCCATGGGCGTGGATACAGGGATTGATCTAGAGGCCCTGATGGCGACACGCGATATCGTTTCGGCCGCGCTTCCGGGCGAGGAGCTTTATGGGTTTACGCCGCGCGCCGGATTGCCGCTTGGCTATAAAGGTGCACCGGTGCCCGCAGCTGCGGAATAACGGGGACCTACTGAGCCAGTCAGGGGAGGTGAAGGCTTGCAGAATTTTCCAGCACTGATCACGCTGCTGATCTACTCAGCCATCCTGTTCGGGGTAGGGCTGTGGGCCGCGCAGCGTGCCAAGTCTCAAGAAGACTTCCTGCTGGGCGGGCGCAATCTGGGTCCGTGGGTGGCCGGGCTCGCTTATGCGGCCTCAAGCTCGAGTGCGTGGGTCTTGCTTGGCTTCTCCGGCTTTGTATTTGCGGCCGGGCCATCAGCTTTGTGGATGGTGCCGGGTATAATCGCAGGATATGCGGCTGTCTGGCTCTGGGCTGGCGGCGTGCTTCAATCCGCCAGCCGCGATGAAGGGCAATTGACCCTCACCGAATTCATGACCCAGCACGCGCATCCTGGATCAGCAAGGCTCATTCGGATCGTCGCGTCGATCCTGATCGCGATCTGTTTCTCGTTCTACGTTGCAGGCCAGTTCCAAGGAGCTGGAACGGCGATCAATGACCTGTTCGAGACAGGCTTTGTGCCCGGCGTTGCCATCGGGGCGTTGATCATTCTGGCTTATGTCTTCCTGGGAGGATTCCTCGCGGTCTCGCTGACCGACACCATTCAGGGATTGCTGATGGCTTTTGTTGCGGTCTTGTTGCCGGCCTTGGCGTTCTTCGAAGCAGGGGGGCTGTCCGGGCTCTCACAAGCCATGACCGAAGCGCCGGAAGCATATGGCAGCGTTTTTGGAGCGCGCGCGGGCTGGGCGGCAGCCGGGTTTGTTCTCGGCCTGACAGCGACGGGATTTGGCGCGCTTGGCCAGCCCCACCTCGTCGCGTGGATCATGGCAACAAGGGATACCAGCGCGCGTGTTAAAGGCGCGATTGTGGCTATGAGCTGGGCGGCCTTGGTCTTCGCAGGAATGGCAGTGCTGGGCCTGTCGGGCCGTGCAATCCTTGGCGGCGACGCGGCGCCGGAAAGTGTGTTCTTCACGCTCGCAGAAGATCTGCTGCCGCCAATCTTTGCAGGCATTGTCGCGGCCGCAACCTTGTCAGCGATCATGTCGACTGTGGACAGTCAATTGCTGGTCGCGGGTGGTGCGGTGTCTCACGATCTCGGTCTGGGACGCGCGTTTGGCGGACGAGAGGTCTTGGTATCTAGGCTCGCAATAGTCGCGGTCTGTATTGCAGCGGTGCTGCTCACTTTGTTCGCGCCATCAAGTATCTTCAAGCGGATTCTGTTCGCATGGGTCGCCCTTGGCGCAGCGTTCGGGCCAATCGTGGTGGCGCGAACGCTGGGGTTCAAACCGCGGGGACGAACCGTGCTGGCGGGAATGGTGACCGGGTTTGGCCTCGCAGTGGCATATGAAGTCGGCTGGATTGGTGCGGGTCCCGGCGGTATCTGGACAACGATTGCGCCATGGCTCGGCGCGTTTGCAGCGATGGGTTTAGCCGGGGTGACAAGAAAAACTCGCGCGGCGAGCGAGTTAAGGGTTGGCGAGAGCAAATAACCGTGCCACTTAAATGATATATCATTTGGAGGTGGACCTATGAAACTCATTTCAAAAATCGCAGCAATTGGGGCATCGGTCGCCGCTTTGTCGGCGTGCGCAACGCTGAGCCAGGCACAAGAAGGCGCACGGCTTGATCCAACAGACGCTGCGGACTCACTCACGATTATGCGCAAAGTGATGTGCTCAACCGTGGACGACCAACCCGAGGTCTATTGGTGGCATGGCATCGCGCTGACCCGAAAGCAGGGTGAGAAGGACGTCCACTTGTTCGATGTTGAAGGCATGAATATTCGGGCCTGCTCGACGCTCGAAGATGAGACTCTCGGCACGGGTCTGCATCTCGTTTCGCGCGAGATACTGCTCTACAAGGACAAGGATACAGGTGAAGTGCTCTCAACCTGGGACAATCCGTGGACCGGCGAGACGGTTGATGTGCTCCACGTTGCCAATGACCCCGTAAACTTCAAAATGTATGAAACCAATCGTGACGGTTCACCGTTGCAATGGGGCGGCGAGATCGGCGAAGATGGTAGCTGGTGGATGCGCAGCACTGTGCCGCTTTGGTATCCAAACCCTCTGGGTGGTGAATTCCAGAAAGAGATTGGCGGGACCTATCACGCGACTGAGATGTTCAATTTCTTTGGACGGACAGATGACTTGCTGGATCCCAGCGAAGATTCTGCGAAGATTACTGTGGGCTGGGCACGTATGGCGGACTGGCTACCGTGGATGAACATGAATGGCCGAGAAGGCATGCTGTATATGCACACTGCCGGATACAAACTGGAGAATTACGACCAGCTATCCGATACGATGAAGGCAGAAATCGCGACTCATTACCCGGAATATACAAGCCCGCCACCTTCCGGTGATCCGCGCAAGAACATGACCAGCTGGAAGTATTATAAAGGGATCACGGACGGTTCGATCGCTACGCCAGACCGCACGAGCGAGTAGCTCCATCCAGTGTTTCAAAAGCAAAAGCCGGGCCCGAAAGCCCGGCTTTTTTGTTGGAGCGCTCTAGAAAGCCTTTTGCCATCCGAGCGTAAAGGTGAGGTCCGTTTCCATTTGGGGACCGTTGAGATCTCTCATGACGGGAAGCCCCAGCTCGGCTGCGATCCGGTGTCCTTTTTGCCAGCCTGTCTGGCCCGCAAGATTGATCCCGAGCAGTGCCTCGACAGTCTCGCCGCCATGATTGGCAGGGTCAGCGGTTTGAACCGGTGCACGAATGAGCGGATCATCGCCATCGATCTGGCCGACTGATCTTGCTTTCAGTCGCCCCGAAAAAGAGACCCAGGGCCGAGGCTCATAGGCAAGCCAAGCCGTAGCTTCGGCAACATCGCCGAGCGTGTATCCCTCATCATTCTCGTCGAGCGGTATGATGGCGGATGCTTGAGCGCCATAACTCCAATCGCCCGTCCGTGAGCGTGCCGTAAGCGATGGTTTGAAGTCAAAGCTGCCGGACCCCAGCTGCATCGGATAAGGCAGACGAGGGTTGGGTGTCGTCCCCATCGGCGTCAGGATTTGATCGGTTTCCTCGATTGAGCCGGTGGGGAGAGACAGAGCGAGGCCCAAATTGATCTGGCGATGTTCGTAGGACCCATCATCCAGGCCGATAATTGCGCCAATCGTGGTGTCGCCAATCCCCGCCGTCTCGGTCGTGAACTCGCCAAGACGCGTGGTGCCCATCGGGCCCTGAAACGTGATGTGATCCATCTCTTTTGACACGTACATTCCCATCGCCATCAGCGTAAAGCGGTCGGTCAGACCATACATGCCGCCAACCATGTGCATCTGCATCGGCATATCAGTTGGAACAACCCGCAGAGTGGGCGGCATCATGGGCGGGTTGGCGAAAGGATTGGTGACAGTGGTGACGATGTCTTCCGGGGAAAGACTGTCATCGCCGTCCCGGTTCCCGGACATATCCATGTGCATGTAGCGATAGGAGGTCATCCACTCGCCTTTCTTATGGCGATGATCCGCCATCACGCCGATCGGAGCGTGGTCGGAGGCGTAGGTGACGCTGCCGCCATCGCCTTCATGCGCAATCGCGGGGAGCGCGCCACAAAGCAGGGCAGCGCTCGCGAGGAGTCTGATTTTCATTATTTGTCTCACAAACAGGTCGGCACGAACGTGCCGAATTTCAGGGTTAGGCTGAGTGTTTGTGAGACGCTGGCGGGCCTTGCGGCGGTGCGCCCGGCCAAAGCGGAGATCTTGGAAAGACCGCGGCCGGTAAGTGGGAAGGGAGCGGCTGCGCGAACTGAAGCGACCGGGTCTGCGGCGAGACGTGCGGCGGCGCAATTGCAACCGGCGGCGGGCAATCCCCGCAACACGAATCAGGGTCTTCCTGAGCGGGTTGGCCTGGCAGGTCCAGTGTCACCAAGCGGGGCGAGTCGGTGCTGCACAGCATCAGGCTGAGCGACTCGCCAGCGGTGATCTTCAGATGTGCCTGTGCCCCGTTCGCCAAATAACCGAAAGCGGCTACGGCGAGCAGGAGTATCCGAAGAGCGGTGAACAGATTCATTGCGTGTCGGTTACGCCGCTGCCGTGAGACTGTCGCTGCGCCACAATGTCCTGAGCTCAGTTGAGGCGCTAGAATTCCTGGTCTTCGTAGGACTGCCAGTCTCTGCTGACAAACCGCTCATCCACCAGGGTTCGCTGGAACAGGCGATCGCTTTTGAACCATTGCCAGACGCGGGCGCGGGCCTGACCGTCGTCAGAGAGTTGGATCATTTCGTACAGATAGAGGTCGGGCTCTCCGGTGCGGGTCCAGTTCAGCATCGTCGTGCGGCCAAAATCATCGAGCGCCACATCACACGCCCACCCATTGATAAACTCATTATCCCATTTGAGGCGTCCGTTTTCGACCATGGCTGGAAAGTCGCGCGTATCCCGTTTTCCATCTGCCCATCTATACAGATTGGTCTGATGATAGGGGTGACCGGAATCCGGGAACCGGCAAATTAGGCGCGAGTCATGCTGATCGATCTGTGCGCCATCGGCCCCATAGAATCGATACGTCCCTTCCCACACACCTTCGTGCCGCGCCAAGAGCGGCATGATCTTCTTCAATTCGTTCGATGTCATCCCGTCAGGCATGCGGATACTCCTAATAAGTGTGCCGATTTTGACACGGTGATCGTTGCGATTGTCCGGACAAGCCAGCTTGCCACTTGTAATGTCTAAAAAAACATGTGACAAAAGATATATCATTTGCAGAGGCGTTCGAGGAAAGCGCCGCAAAAATAACTGGGAGACCTGCATGTCGAAATCGATTCTGATGGTGGGCGCAGCTGCGCTGGCCATGACCGCCTATAACGCCCCTGCGCTTGCACAGGATTTAGAAGATGAGCCGGAAGCTCGTCAGGATGTGATCACGGTGACCGCCCGGAAAACCGAGGAGAGCGTTCAGGAAACACCCGTCGCCGTCTCTGTCGTATCCGCGGATACAATCGAGAATCTGTCTTTGGTGGATCTGTCAGATATTTCCAAACTGACGGCCGGGTTGAGCTTCGACAACGAGTTTGGACGGGATTCGAACCGCCCGGTTATTCGAGGGCAGGCGAATATTCTGGGGGCTTCCGGAGTATCTTACTTCATCGACGGGGTGCGCATATCTGGCGCAATCACTGATTACGATCTCAACGATGTTGAGCGCATCGAAGTTGTCAAAGGGCCGCAAAGCGCGCTCTACGGACGCAATACATATTCTGGGGCGATCAACATTATAACGCGCACGCCGCAGGAAGAATTCTCAGCGCGCGCCAGTATCGACCTGGCTGATCACGGGCAACAGGATCTCAGCCTTGGCTTTGGCGGTGCAATCAACGATTTCGTCGCGTTCGGCGTGAACGCACGTTTCTACAATTATGATGGTGAGTTTACCAATCAGTTTGATGGTCAACTCATTGGCGAAGAAACGACGCAGTCATTCTCGAGTGTCTTGTATCTGACCCCTAATGACGATTGGGATATCCGCCTGCGCGGTTATTACTCCAACAGCGATGATGGGCAGCCGGCTCTGTTCGCCACGACTGCGGCCGAGAACAATTGCTTCTTTGACAATGGGTCATTGTATGGTGGGCAAGGGCGTTACTTCTGCGGCACTGTTCAGCCGCGCGATGTCAACTCGGACTATCGTCTTCAAGTCGGCCCAAATGCAGGAACCGAAATTGAGAACACCCAGCTCAGTTTGTCGGTAAATGGCGACCTGAATGACAATTGGTCGATCACATCAATCACGGGCCTCAATTCTCGAGACGTGAGCCAGCAAACCGATGGCGACTATTCGCCAACGCGTTTTCAGGCGACAAATTTCGTGCCGGGTGGATTCCCGATTAATATTATCAGCTTTTCGCCATTCTTGGCCCTGTACGGCTACCCGACGAGCATCGCCGACTTCACGTTCGCCAATGCGTCGGAAGAGGAAGAATTGTCGCAAGAGGTGCGCCTGAACTACCAAACCGATCGCTTCAGAGCTCTGGTGGGCGCCTACTATCTCAACGGAGAAGAGAAGAGCCGCGACGCGCGTTCATTGCCCGCCGGGGCTCAAGCAACTGCTAGTGCCAATTTCGCCGCCGAGCTTGCATCACAGCAGACGATTTGCGGCTTCAATCCGACCTGTATTGGCATCGTTCCTTTGGGATCGCCCATCATCTCAGTTCCATCTGGGTCGAGCACTTTCGACATCGAAAACAAAGCAGTTTTTGGACTTGTTTCCTATGACCTGACAGATGCCGTATCCGTAACGCTCGAAGGGCGGTACGCTGAAGAAGAGATTGAACGGTCGGCTCCGGGTGATCCTGTTCAAACCGCGAGTTTCGACAACTTCGCACCGCGTGCCACAATCGACTGGCAGGCAACGCCAAACAATCTGCTCTATGCGGTATACGCAGAAGGACAGAAGCCGGGTGGATTTAACTCCAACCAAGCCCAGCTCGCAGGTCTCGGAACGTTTGAAGAAGAAGAAGTGCAATCCATTGAGATTGGATCCAAGAACGTTCTTCTCGGCGGGCAACTCACGGCCAACTTCGCTGGCTTCTTCAACGAAGTCCAAGGCTATCAACTCACCCAGAACGTCCGTGTAAACGACACCAACACGACGTCGGCAACGGTCAGCGCAGGTGATGCCGAAATTCTCGGTGTTGAAGCCGAGTTCCAGTTCATTCCTGATGGTTTTGAGGGCCTTACGGCAACATTGAACTATGCCTGGACAGATACTGAGTTTACCGCCGGTCGTGATCAGAATGAAGGCGTGTTGCTCGATACTTTGGACGACGGTCTGGTCAACGGATCCGTCGGGTGTGAGATTTTCGCCGATCCAACGGATACAACATCAGAATGTCTCCAGAATGCATTCGGCTCTATTGTCGGACGCGAAATTCCGCGAACCGCTGAGCATCAATTGTTCTTCGATCTGGACTATCGCGGACCGACCGGACACGGCGACTGGGATTTCTTCGCCGGTGCGAATGTCTCTTACGAGTCGAGCAAGTTCTCGCAGGTCCACAATCAGGCGGAAACGGGCGACGCCACCCTGGTCGGAGCTCGCATCGGGGTTACAAATGGCCAGCACACGCTTCGCCTCTGGGGACGCAATCTAACCGACGAAGACTCCTCTCCATTGGTGCTGCGCTATGCCGACGGCGGTGATAGCTTCAAGCGAAACTTCGTGGGTACGCTTCGCCGTGGTTCACAAATCGGGGTAACGCTCAGCACGGAATTCTAATCCGTCCTGCGGAAGCGTCGTGAAAACGCTCGGAGGGCGGGTCTATCGATCCGCCCTTTGAATTTGCGAAAGGATAAGCTGATGTTGAAAACGGGTCTGATAGGTGCGACCGCAACAGGATTGCTCGCCGCATGCGCCACGGCGCAAGAGGCGCAAGCGCCAGGTTGGTTGGAGAAGGATTTCAGCGAGCTCACCAACCAGTTCGAGGGGCGCTGGGACAATGACCGGCACGTGTTCTTCGCAGACGCGGCCGGAATGAATGAAGCGACCCTGGCGCCGCGCCAGCACATCGAGATCTCTCGAGTGGCGCTGGCCGGGGATGAGCAGAGCGAGCCCGGTACGGTCAAATTCAAAGCCATTCGGACCGTGGATGGCGAGGCGCCTGCCGAACTGATCCATACCTTCACCATCGACGCTGAAACTCAATCGATCCGACAGAGTTTGGCGGCGCCCGCGGGCCTGCTACCTCCTGAGCCAATTGACTGCCAAATCAACTGGGCGCGGTCGAGCGGGCAGTTCAAGGGGGCGGCCTCGGGGGAGGGTTGTCCTTCCATCTTTAGTCGTCCTACGGACGGTGGCGCACTGAATGTCACGCTGACGCTGTCTGAAAACGAATTCTGGGTGCAAAGCGCGCGAGGCGACGCGCTCGTCGAAGCCCGGATGCGCCGGGCCAGGCCGTTCGAGTGCTGGACCGCCATTCTCCGCGGCGCTGAGCATGGAGATAGCGGTGAGGGGATGAACGATTGGGATTTCCGGCGCGGGGTGAAACTGCACGATCAGGGCGGGGTGGCTGAACTCATGACGGATGAGGAAACACCGCGCAGTATACGTTTGAAACTGCGCGATGTGGATTGGCCTTACGGGACGAACCGGCCGTCACTCACCATGTATGTGCATGAAGGCGAGAGCGACCGCGCGGTGTCTTATACCTGGACGGAAGCTGGCGCCGAACGGATTGGCATCAATTTGCGATGGATCCAGGCGAGCTGCACCTACACACCAGACGTCGATTAGAGCGGCAACTCTGTCGTATTCTTCAGGCACTCCATGGCAAACGTCGCGCTAACGTCCGCGATTTCGATCTGTTCGATGAGGGATTTGTAGACCCGGTCATAGTCACCGACGGATCGAACCATGATTTTGAGCAGATAGTCGACATCACCGGCCATTCGGTAAAACTCGACGACTTCCGGGATTGCTGCCACGGTCGAGGCAAATGATTGCAGCCATTTGGCTGAGTGATCGCGGGTTCGGATCGCCACGAACACGGTCTGACCGAGATCCAGCTTGTCCGGGTCACAGATCGCCACGCGCGATTTCAAAACGCCGCTCTCTTCCAGGCGTCGCACGCGGCGCCAACACGTGTTCACGGAAACGCTCAGCTCTTCGGCAAGCGATTCTAGCGAAGTCGTCGCATCGCGTTGCAGATGACGCAGAATTTGGCGGTCGGTTTCATCGATCATGCTCATATTGTGAGAGATAACCGAAAATAATTACTAAATATACCGGGAAATACGTGATATTCATAATGATTTTCGACATTTTTTCGATGATCCTCCATGCGATAGGAGGCCCGCATGGCATTTTCGAGTTTCGAACCGGTTCAATTCTGCGAACAAACGCGCCTGAACTCCCTTGCCGGCATGATTGGGCGAACTCCTCTGCTTGCGGTTCACGTGCGGTGGAAGGGCGAACAGCGGATCATTTATGCCAAGGCCGAACACTACAATCTAACCGGTAGTATCAAGGATCGGATGGCGCTCAACATTCTGAAATGTGGCTATGCGACGGGTGCCTTGAAGCCGGGCGATATGATTGTTGAAGCTACCAGCGGCAATGCGGGGATCGCGATGGCGGCGCTCGGACGCGCGCTGCGCCATCCCGTGCGGATCTATATGCCGGACTGGATGAGCGAAGAGCGCAAGTGCCTGCTGCGGTCTCTGGGCGCGGAGCTCTGCCTCATCAGTCGGGAAGAGGGTGGGTTTCTCGGCGCGATTGCCGCGACTGAAGCGCTGGCGGAAACGCGCGACGACGTCTTCCTGCCGCGCCAGTTCGCGAATTGTGAGAATTGCAATGCCCATGAAGCGACCACCGGTCCAGAGATCCTGAGCCAGTTGGCTTCGATCGGCCGAGTTCCAGACGGCTTCGTGGCCGGTGTCGGAACGGGTGGGACCGTGATGGGGGTCGGGCGTGCCCTGACTGACGCGCATCCAGGCGTAAAAATTCATCCCCTGGAGCCAGCCGAGTCGCCGACGCTTTCGACCGGGTACAAAACCGGAGCCCACCGCATTCAAGGGGTTTCGGACGATTTTATTCCAGCGATCGTAAAGCTGGATGAGATTGATGAAGTTGTGGCTGTGAGTGATGGCGACGCCATCATCATGGCTCAAAAGCTTGCTTCCGAGCTTGGTCTGGCTGTCGGCATATCCTCCGGTGCCAATCTGATTGGCGCTTTGGCCGTCCAGAATCAACTCGGAAGCAAGTCATGCGTCGCGACGATTTTCTGTGACGACAATAAGAAATACCTTTCAACCGACCTCGCGCGGGAAGAGCCGGTGAAGCCCTGTTACATCGCGCCTGAGGTTGAATTGATCGGGTTTGAAACGATCCCCTACGTGGCCGCCGCGGCTTCAATGATCGCGTAAGCGGCCCGCTCACCCGACTCCATCGCGCCCTCCATCCCCGTATGCAGGTATGATGTGTGCTCGCCCGCAAAATGCAGATTGCCAGCTGGGGCAACGACCCGTTCCGCCCAGGGCTGAATCTGGCCGGGAGCCCAATGCATATACGCACCGCCGCTTAGTGGCTGGGTTTCATCCCAGCGGGTCACTTTGTGCGCCCGCGCTTTGATACCGCGAGTCTCAGAGAGCGTTCGTTCGGCAAGCTGCATCCAGTCTTCATCGCTGGCGCTTATTCGGGTGCCGATACCATTGATCCAGCAGGTCAGTGCTACCGTCTCACCAGATTTGTTCCGAACCGGGAAGACGCGCTCGATTGGCGTATCCGACCACATCATAAGGGGCAGCCCATCGGAGGGACCGTCCTCCAGCTCCAGATAGACTTGCTGGATTTGCGTGTACGCCATGGTGTCGACAATCGGTTGGATTTGCGGCGTGCCGGGCATCAGAGCCAGTGGCAAGTGACGCAGCACGGGGAAAGGGAGCGTGCAGACGCAATACGGAGCGCGATAGTTGCGGTCTCCAGCGCGGACGGTCACGCCAGACCCCGATGCATCGATCCCGGTCACGGCTGTGCCATTCAAAACAGCGCTATCGCCAAGGCTGGCTGCCATGGCTTCCGGCAAGCGCTGTGAGCCACCTTCGACCTCTTCAGATGGTCCACTGGAGGCGTCCAGCTGGAACAGCGTCATGCTGCGCCACACGTTCAGCATGGAGTAGCTGCTGAGCTGGTTCGCATTCAGCGCAATATCACACAGGGCCCGACTTTGATCATCGAAACCCTGTTGGCTCAGAAACTCAGCCGCGCTGATGTCGAACTCGGGACTGACTTCGCGCCAGGCATATTGGTCTTTTAAGGGGTTTGCCGCGGCCGCCGCCATGAACAGGGCGACGTCCGGTGTGGCGCGCTTGAATGCGTCTGGGAAGGGATTATCAGCGGAGGTTGCCCATTCGCCTGCATCAAACACTTGCCCGTTCAAGACCATAGCTTTGTCTCTCGATCCACCTGGTTTCGGCGGGACAATTTTCAGACCCAAATCGATCGCGGTGGAGCGCACCCTGGCATAGGATTGGCCAACCTGCTGTCCACCGGCTTCCGGTCGCCCCGGGACATCGTCGAGCGTCCACATTCGCCCGCCAATCCGGTCAGAGGCTTCCAGGACGAGAACCTTCATTCCATCCGCTTGAAGCATACGAGCGGCGTGCAGACCTGCCAGTCCGGCACCGAGGATCAAGACGTCAGCATCATACGTCTCGACAATTGCAGGGGCGCAAGCCGCGGTGGCGGCGAGACCACTCATTGCCACAAAGTGCCGTCTTGTCAGTTGCATACTCGTTTTTTCCTCGACGTCCGGATCAAATGATATACCAATAGACATCAGGAAACGAAAAGCGCCAAGCGCGAATTGAGCATTCTGGAGGAATTCATGGAGCAAGACGGCGAATTCAAACGCGGCTGGCCGGTTTTGGCCGCTGCTGCTGTCGGTGTAGGGCTCGGCCTGTCGCCGCTGCCCTTCTACACGATTGGCGTCATGATCCCGCCGTTGCTCGGTGAGTTCGGGCCGATGGGGTGGTCAGCTGGCGACATTTTGAACGCGCTTGCCATCTATACGTTCGGAGCCTTTTTTGCCTCACCCTTCATCGGTGTTCTAGCGGAAAAGTTCGGTGCGCGGCGCGTGGCGCTTGTCTCGATCGTGACCTTTGGCCTGGCTATGATGGCACTGGCGCTCAATACCGGATCGAAGACACTCTACATTGCGTTATGGCTGGTGTTGGCTTTTGCTGGGGCAGGCACCCTACCAATCACGTTCACGCGGCCTGTCGCCAACTGGTTCAAGGATAATCGCGGTATCGCGCTCGGCATCGCGTTGATCGCGACGGGGGTATTCGGCGCCTTGGCGAAGTTCGGATCGCAATTCATCGTCTCCAATGAAGCGTTCCATTTCGTCGGCGGGTCAGGTTGGCGCTCGGCCTATGTCTTGCTCGGTCTCTTGCCCATCGTGATCGCGCTGCCGCTCTCATATCTCAGCCTCCGAGACGTCAATGATGAGCCCGCGAGCGAGGCGTCGATTGTAAACCTGAAGTACCCGGTGCTCGGCATCGCGCTGCTGGGAACGATTGGTCTGGTCTGGATGGTGATCAATCAAGTCGTCCCACTCATGAACCAAAACGGATTGCGTCTGGAATACATTATGGCGTTCGGGTTCTGTGGCCTGGTCTTTGTGCCGGTGATCTTGATGCTGGTTCTGGACATCAAGAAAGCCCCGCCAGAAGTTCAGGAAGGGCAGGCTGTGGAGCTCCCCGGTTTGACGCTGCCTCAGGCTCTCAAAGAATGGCGTTTCTGGGTTCTCGCGATCTCGTTTGTGCCGATTTCTTATGCAATCGGCGCGATTATTCCAAACATTGAGCGCGTTTTGCGAGCAAACGAGTTTGGTATGGACGAAGCCGTCGGCCTGGCCACGCTCACTGGCCTCGCCGTGCTCGGTGGACGCATTATTGGCGGTTATCTGATTGATCGCTTCTGGGCTCCTGGCGTCGCATTCTTTTTCCTGGCTTCGCCCGCCATCGCGCTGTGGATGCTGGCGCAGCCGGGGGTCACACCGACAACCGCAACGATCGCGATCTTGATGATCGGGTTCGGAGCCGGGGTCGAATATGACTTCATGGCGTATATGGTCTCGAAATATTTCGGGATGAAATCCTATTCGGCAATCTATGGCGCGATCTATGGTTTCTTTGCGCTCGGAGCGGGCTTGGGTCCGAGCATCATGACCGATATTGCCGATGGTCGCGGCGTTCATTTCCTGGGCATAAATCTCGGCATTCTACCGGGGCAGGATTGGAACTTCACGCTGACCAGCGCGGCGATCATCCTGTTTGTGTCGACGATCCCGCTGCTCTTCCTTGGAAAGTACAAGTACACAGACGGTCACTAGGCGGACACGGACGCGTCTAGTTTGGTGAGCACCAGATCAGCGGTGTCTTTCGGAAAGGCATCCATGAAGCCATAGCCCCATTGCGGGCACTCGATCACTTCGCCGTTTCGAAGAAGCGGGATTGCTCGCCGGGTACACTCGGTCAGGTCATCGACCGGGTTCAGCAGGGTTATTCGGTGCGGTAATTTGGTCAGCGCCTCGTCAAACGGCTTGCCCCAGGCAAACGCCGCGACGTGGCCCCATTCATACGCCTCTCCACCCATCATGTTCATATACATGGAGCGGTCCATCATCTCGAGCGTCTGACCGGGCCCTTGGCGCTCAGTCACCCGTTCCCAGCTCACTTTGAACCGCGTGTGCTCGGCGTCGAGTGGGATAGGCGTGAACATGTCTTTGAACATTTCGCGCTCTTCGTCTGTGAGAATAGCCGCTGAGACCATCGCGATGGCGTGCACACGATCAGCCCGGGTGAGGGCCATCTGCGCAGCGACTTTTGCACCTGTGTGATTGCCGAACAGATCTACGGTCTTCAGGCCAAGACCATCTGCCAGGTGCCACATCTCTTCGGCATACATCGGGATGGTCGTTTCCTCTTCAGACGGAGCAGCATCCGACATGCCATAGCCTGGATAGTCGGGCGCGATCACGGTTCGATCACGGCTGGCTTCACGCATGAAGATATCGAACTCGAGCCCGCATTTCGGGCTTTGGTGAAGGCAGATGAGCGGCGGTTTTCCGGTCTCGTCTCGGGCCTCGGCTATCCGGTAATGGATCTGACCATGCGTGCCTTCGACGTAGCCTTTGCGCACCATCACACTTGCTCCGGGGAGACAGTGACGACAGCTTTGCCCTTGTTCTGGCCATTCATCAGTCGCTCGAACAGGGCAGGCGCATTGCCCAGGCCGTCCGCGCGGTCTTCAGCAAATTTCAACTGACCGCTGGCGATCCAGGGCGCGGCTTCGGACACAAACTCGTCCCAGCGCGGATAGAAGTCGTAAACCACAAGCCCGAACAATTGTGCGCGTTTGCCAATGATGAGGCCCGCG
Source organism: Henriciella sp. (assembly GCA_017642885.1). Lineage (GTDB taxonomy): Bacteria > Pseudomonadota > Alphaproteobacteria > Caulobacterales > Hyphomonadaceae > Henriciella. The sequence continues at coordinate 56,642 of JAEPOM010000013.1, forward strand.
TTCAAAGGGTGCTGGCTCTGCGTCTCTGTATGGTAGGCATCGACCAGGCCGCAGAGGACCCCCCGCGCATAGGTGCGGGCGTGCGTCAGGGCGAGCATGGCCATATCTGCTGAGACATTCTCGAAGAAGACAGACAGGCCATCAGGTAGGGCTTCGGCGAGGCGATCGCGCCAACCGTCTGCTTTATAGTCGATACAAGCGTCGAAGCCGTAAGTATCCGTAACCAAAGAACATTTCTCTGGTCCACCAGCGATGCCGACCACTCGGTCCGCCCCCTTTATACGGGCGATCTGGCCCACGGTCCCGCCGACTGGGCCGGCTGCGGCATCGACGAGCACGGTGTCGCCTTTGCCCACTTTCGCGAGCTGACTGATGCCTGACCAGGCCGTGAGACCTGGCATGCCCAGGACGCCCGCATGGGCGGCAAGCGGGGCCACGCTCGGATCGATCTTGCGGGCGTCCACCGCGGGGATCGCGATGAATTCCTGCCAGCCGCCTTCCATGACATGAACCCAGTCACCTTCGGTAAAATCGGCTGAGCGGCTTTCCATGACCTGGCCGATCACCGCGCCGGGAATAGCGCCTTGCATCGGGGTGGGTGCCGGTTCTCCCATATGCCGTCCGCGCAAACGAGACCCAACATATGGATCAAGCGAGAGATGAACGACGCGTACCACCAGGCCGCCTTCAAGGCAGGTCGGTCGCTCGGCATCGATAATGGCGAAGTCACCAGCGACCGGTTTATGGTCGATCGCGTGTCTCAGAGTTCCAAGTTTCATGCCTTATCCTTCAACCATTTCGATGAGTGTGCCGTCAGGATCCTGGAGGACGCCGACGCGCTTTCCTTTGTAGATGACACCATCCCGAACACTGGGCGCCGTCAGCCACGGGCCGGGCAGGGAGTCGAACTCCGGATAGAAGAGTGTGCCGATCGCGCACCCAGGCACCAGCATGCCATCTTGCCGCGGTCGCTGAATGGCGGCGTCCGGATATTGGTCTAGTTCCAGAAAAACATCTTTGCCGTGAATCAGCGTGCAGATCCTGTGCAGCTCATCCAGAGGGGTCCCATAAGCCTTGGCGAGCATCGTGTACGGGATCTCCATTTCGCGCCCAAAGTCCAGACCGCATTTTTCCTGCATCCATGTTGCGGCGCGATCCATGTTTGAGTTGCCCATGACCAGAATGAAAAGCTTGTCGATCACGCTACCTGCACGAGGCAGATTGTATTCCGGTAGGTCGTCATTGATTTGCGTGAGGTAGACGATTTCTTCGTCTGGGCCTTTGACCTGCATCGGGTGGATCGCGTCGAGACCTGGGATCTTGTTCGGTGGTCCGATAATCTCAAATGGGCTCTCCTGCATTCGGGCATTCACAGCCATCACATCCTGGACGCAAATCTCGATCGCGTTCCAACCGTAGGACCGCAGGGCTTGGAAACCTTCGACAGGAGGCTGCTCGATAAACCGCAAAAAGATGTCAGCCCCTGAGCTCGGCTGCATGACGGCGTAAGCGCAGCCCGAAGAGTTCGGTGTCTTCCAGCTCTCGGCCAACGCATCTCTGATCTCGCCGTGCTCAACGACGGAGTAGTCGAAGAACCGCGAGTAGAGATCGACACTGCGATCAAGGTCCGAGACCGTCACCGTGGCGGCGCGCAAAAGTTTCATGGCTCCAAACCCTTTGCAAAGCCCTCAAAAGGGCGGCATAAGAAAAGATATATCATTTGTTTTGGCTGCGGCTAGCACTTCTGGGAGAAAAGATGATGAGCGCTTACATGATTGTCTTCGCAAAGATCCACGATCGGGAGCGTTTTATCAATGATTACGGCATCCCGACTGCGAAACTGATCGGCGAATATGGCGGCGAATATGTACTGCGCGGTCCCGGAGTCGAGTCGCTTGAGGGCGGGTTGTTCGATGGAGCGAGCGCGGTCATCTCGAAATGGCCAAGCAAAGATGCCATCAAGGCCTTCTGGAACAGCGACGCCTACGCCAAGCTAAAAGCGGCGCGCCAACCGGTCTCTGAGGCGCACGTCATGATCGTGGAGGGATAAGATGAAACGTGCTGTGACGGCTCTGGTGAGCGCCCTTGCATTGATCGGATGTCAGACACTGACGGATCCACCGCTGGATCAAGAGACGGTGGTGGAAACCGCTCCGGCAGTTGAGCTCGTCGAGGCGGGGCAGGTCAACCCAGACCTGAACGGCGGAAAAATCATCGCTTTAGCGCACGAGGCGGCGGGCGGAGAAACATTTGTTTCTCCAGGGTCGCTCTTTTTATCAGGTCACAACACGATCTACGAGAAGGACGGTAGCAGTACGGTCTGGGATCAGTACGCGATGTGGCGAGTCTTTGCTGACGAGAAGAGTGATGCTCATGTCGCAAACGGCAAAGTGCGTATCGAAGGTTGGAGTGAGGGCCAGCTGGCGTTGCTTCTGAGCTTCGATGGAGAGGCGACCTACAACCAATCAGGCCGAATGGAAGACCAGTCCGCGAACGCCATGTGGAGCAATAATTTTGGTTTCGGCGCGATCCGCAACGCGCTGGATTTTGGCTGGACGCAGACGCGGCGATCCGATCGAACGATTGATGGGAAACCCGCCTACATGGTCCAGCTCACCGATCCCGAAAGCGGCAAAACGCTGTTCGGCTTTGATCAATCCACGATGCAAATCCTTTATGTCGGGTTCGATACGCCACGCGGGTGGCATGAGCGGCGCTATTCTGATTATTTCTCCAAGCCGGGGATCAACTGGCAGCAGGCTGGGCGCGTGCGGCTCTTCTATGACGGTGTGATGTCGAATGAAGCAATCTGGACCGACTTTCAGGTTGGCGCCGACTATAGCGATGAGACATTCGTCATCGAAACCGTTCCGGTCGAGCCGAGCTTTTAAACTTCTGACGCGAAGGAAGATTTGCCAATACCCTGTTCCTGCCCCACCTAGGGACAAACAGGTATAGGAGAGTGTTATGGCAACAGGCCGCGAATTTGACGTCATCGTCTACGGATCAACCGGTTACACGGGCCGGCTGGTCGCTGAGTATTTAGCTAAAACCTATGGTGTCGGGGGTGAGGTCAAATGGGCCATGGCTGGCCGCAGCCAGGAAAAGTTGGCCGCTGTGCGCGACGAGATCGGGGCACCCGCCGAAACGCCATTTGTTGTCGCTGACGCAAACGATCCCGCCAGTCTGAAAGCGATGGCCGAGCGTGCTGGCTGTATCTGCACAACGGTTGGTCCTTACCAGCTATATGGCGAAGCGCTTGTCTCCGCCTGCGCAGATGCAGGCACGGACTATGTCGATCTGTGCGGCGAGCCGGGCTGGATGTATCAGATGATCGAGAAATATGAGAGCGCGGCGCAGGCCAGCGGCGCGCGGATCGTATTCTCGTGTGGCTTTGACTCAATCCCGTTCGATCTTGGGGTCTGGTTTACCCAGGAAGCCGCTAAGGAGCGTTTCGGGGCTCCTGTTCCGCGGATCAAAGGCCGCGTCCGTAAGATGCAGGGTACGTTCTCTGGTGGAACCGCTGCGAGTTTGAAGGCAACGCTCGCTGCGGTGAAAGAAGATCCGTCCTTGCTCGGTGTGCTGCAAAATCCGTTGAGCCTGACGATGGGTTTCCAGGGTCCGGACCAGCCGCACGGCATGGCCCCGATCGAAGACAAAGATATTGGCAGCTGGTCTGCGCCGTTCATAATGGCGTCAATCAATACCAAGAATGTTCATCGCTCAAATGCGTTGATGGGCCACGGCTACGGCGAAGATTTTGTCTATGACGAGATGATGCTCACCGGTCCTGGCGATCAGGGCAAAGCCGCTGCGGAGGCAGTCGCAAGCATGGACATGCTGGGCGGTGATGATGCTCCGAAGCCGGGCGAAGGTCCAACCAAGGAAGAGCGTGAGAGCGGCTTCTATGATGTGATGTTCTACGGGACCTCTGCAGATGGCCAGGTCATTATTGGCGGCGTCACCGGTGATAAAGATCCAGGATATGGCTCCACCTCGAAAATGATCGCCGAGAGCGCGATCTGCCTCGTGAAAGACAATACTGGAACCCCAGGCGGCATCTGGACACCAGCGCCAGCCATGGGCAGCCATCTGGTCAAACGCCTCACCGAGAAGGCTGGCCTGACGTTCGAGATCGAAAACTAGTCGGATACAACCTTGATGATTGATGCAGCGCGCGTGGCTTTCTCGCGCGCTGTTTCGATTGTGTTGGCGTAGGCGATTGCGACGCCCATCCGACGTTTCTCGTATGAGACAGGTTTGCCGAACAGGCGCAGCTGTGTACCGGGTTCGCGCAAGGCCTCCGCGACATTCTCAAACGCCACGCCTTCGGCTTCCACGCCGCCATAGATCACAGCGCTCGCACCGGGGCGGTTCAGGCTCGTATCAACTGGAAGGCCGAGTATGGCGCGGGCATGCAGGGCGAACTCACTTTGATCTTGCGTGGTGAGCGTGACGAGACCGGTATCGTGCGGACGTGGGCTGACCTCGGAGAACCAGACTGTGTCGCCTTTGATGAACAGCTCGACCCCAAATACGCCGAAGCCGCCAATATCGTCGGTGACCTTTCGGGCCATGTCTTGCGCGGTGTTTAGCGCGGCGTTCGACATTGGTTGAGGTTGCCAGCTTTCGACATAGTCCCCGCTTTCCTGACGGTGACCAACCGGGGCGCAATAATCCGTGCCGCCAGCATGTCTCACCGTGAGGAGCGTTATCTCATAGTCAAAGTCGACGGCGCCTTCGACAATGACGCGAACCTGGTTGCCGCGGCCAGCGGTCAGCGCGTGATCCCAGGCCGTCGCGATGTCCGCGGCGCTGTCGACTTTTGATTGTCCCTTTCCAGAAGACGACATGACCGGCTTCACGAAGACCGGATAACCGATGCGATTGGCTTCAAGCGCCAGCGTTTCAGCATCGCTCGCAAACGCATAGGGACTGGTCTTCAATCCCAGAGTTTCGGCGGCGAGGCGGCGAATGCCTTCCCGATCCATTGTGAGCTGTGTGGCCCGCGCTGTCGGAATGACCGTGGCGAGGCCCGCGGCTTCAATCGCGGCCAGTTCGTCGGTCGCGATGGCCTCAATCTCCGGCACGATCAGATCCGGTTTCTCATCCTCAATCACGGCGCGCAGAGCAGCCGCGTCTGTCATGTCGAAGACCCGCGAACGGTGAGCCACCTGCATGCCGGGAGCGTTTTCGTAGCGATCGCAAGCGATCACTTCGACGCCAAAACGCTGCAGTTCGATCACGACTTCCTTGCCGAGCTCGCCCGCGCCGAGAAACAGCACCTTGGTCGCTGACGGCGAGAGCGGTGTACCAATCCGTGTCACGTGGTCGTCGCTTTCTTATGGCGCTTTTTGATGGTGCCCGAGAAATTCAGAACCGGGCGCCCATCGCCGGTGATGATGCCGCGCACGAACGTGATTGACTTGCCGCCGCCCATGACCTCGCCGCGTGCTTCGATCAGCTCGCCCTCAAGCGCGCCAGATAGGAACTCCGAGGTGAAAGCGACCGTGACTCCATAGCCATCATCTTCGCCGGTATGTGCGAGTGCGAACAGGGCGAAATCTGCGAAGGTCATCAAGGCTCCGCCATGAACCACGCCGCCCGCATTCATGTGCTTTCGCTCCGCGCGAAACGCCGCGATCATGTTTCCATCATCGTCTTCGCGCAAATAGAACGGGCCGGCTGTGTCATGTTCGAATGGCTCGTTCGGCCAAGTCGACCATCCAATGAACTCGCCTTCGGTGATGGTGGTAGCATGCATCTCGGTCACTCCTTGTGGCTACTGATAGCGCGGCAAAAAAGTTTCGCCAGCGTGACGATGCGTCAGGGTTCGACTTGGTGGTCAGGTGTGCGTATTGTGCGGGTCAGGAGGAAGATACTGATGGCTTTTGATCCCGAGATTCGCGACGCCCTGATTGACCAGGTTCGACGGTTTGTGCGCGAGCGTTGTGTTCCGGCAGAAGCGCAGGTTGCCGAAGATGACCTTGTGCCCAGCGATCTCGTGCAAGAGATGAAAGAACTCGGGCTGTTTGGTCTCGCTGTGCCGGATGAGTATGGCGGCCTCGGGCTTGATATGGAGACAGAGTGCCTGGTCGGGTTTGAGCTTGGGTGGACGTCTCCTGCGTTCCGGTCCGTGGCGGGAACCAATATCGGCATCGGCTCACAAGCCCTCGTTTTGTTCGGCACAGACGAGCAAAAAGAAAAATACCTGCCCTGAATTGCCAGCGGCGAATTCGTCACCAGCTTTGCGCTTACTGAACCGGAGGCTGGGTCGGATGCTGCGGGCCTCCGCACCAAGGCAACGAAGGATGGTGATACCTACGTGCTGAGTGGCGGAAAGCGGTACATCACCAATGCCAACGTAGCGGACTTGTTCACCGTCATGGCGCGGACCAATCCGGACGAGCCGGGTGGCAAGGGCGTCTCAGCCTTCATCGTTCCGCGCGATACGCCGGGGCTCAGCGTCGGCAAGCCCGAAAAGAAAATGGGCCAGCAAGGCGCGCACATTTGTGACGTCAATTTCGATAATGCCCGGGTTCCCTCAGAGATGATGATCGCTGGTGAGGGCGAAGGATTCAAAGTCGCGATGAGCGTGCTCGACAAAGGTCGTTTGCATATATCCTCCGTCTGCACAGGCATGATGGACCGCCTGATCAGTGAAATGGTGACCTATGCGATGGAGCGCGAGCAGTTCGGCAAGCCGATCATGCAACACCAGCTGATCCAAGCGATGATTGCTGACAGCCAGGCCGAAGCTTACGCGGCTCGCTGCATGATACTCGATGCGGCGAGAAAGCGTGACGCGGGCGAGCCTGTGACCATGCTGGCATCCTGCTGCAAGATGTTCGCGTCTGAGGCGGTCGGGCGAGTTGCAGACCGGGCTGTGCAAGTCTTTGGCGGCGCGGGCTATGTCTCTGACTATGGAGTTGAGCGATTCTTCCGTGACGCCAGGATCTTCCGGCTCTATGAGGGCACGACGCAAATCCAGCAAATTATCATCGCGCGCGAGCTTAGCCGCGCTGCGAAACGAGGAGAGATTTAGATGGCCGACACAGAGCACGAGTTTGCCCCGGAAGATGTGGGCCTGAATCGCGAGCGGCTGGACTTCATCCCGGACTATTTTGACAAGGCGTATGTCAGCGAAGGCAAGCTGCCCTGTATGGCGACCATGGTCTCACGCAATGGCCAGATCGTGCATGAATCGTATCGCGGAAATACGCAATTGGACGGTGGCTCACCGATCGGACCCGATACGATTTTCCGCATCTATTCCATGACCAAACCGATCACGTCCGTTGCCGCGATGATGCTGCACGACGAAGGGGTCCTCAGGTTGGATCATGAAATTTCCCGCTACATCCCTGAGTTCGCAGACGTCGAAGTCTGGGACGGCGGCGACTTGAAAAACTACAAAACCCGCAAGCCGGATCGGGCGATGACCGTCCGCGACGCGTTTACCCACACCACCGGCGTGACTTACGGGTTCCTGTTTCAGCACGAAGTCGACGCGCTCTATCGCGCCGAGAAAATCGGCGGCATCGGCGAAGGTGAGGGGGAAACCCTGGGCGATATGTGCGCACGGATTGCGAAGCTACCTTTGGTCTTCTCTCCCGGCGATCGTTGGAATTATGGTCATTCGACGGACATTCTCGGCCGCGTGGTCGAAGTGGCTAGCGGAATGTCATTGGATGTCTTTTTCCGTGAGAGAATCTTTGAACCGCTCGGCATGACCGACACCGACTTTTTCGTTCCGGAGAACAAGCTCGATCGTCTCATGGCCTGCTACGCCAAAGATCCGATGACCGGCAAAGTAACAATGTCCGATGGCGCCGGTAGTGACAGCAAGGCGTACAAGACCCAGCCCAAATTGCTGAATGCGGGCGGCGGACTCGTGTCCACGCTGAGAGATTATCACAAGTTCTGCCTGATGCTTCTACAAGGCGGCAGCCTTGAAGGTGCCCGCCTGCTAAGCCCCAAGACCGTCGAATTCATGCGCATGAACCATCTGCCCGGCGGAAAGACAATCAAGGAAATGGGCGATAAGACTTTCTCAGAAGCGCGTATGGAGGGAAATGGATTTGGCCTTGGTGGATCGACGGTTGTTGATGTCGCCGAAACGCTGACGCCGGGGTCGGTAAGCACATTTAGCTGGGGTGGCCTCGCCAACACATTCTTCTGGATTGATCCGGTGGAAGAGGTAATCGCGATTCAGGCGACGCAGATGATTCCGACAGGGTGCTATCCCATCCGTCCGCAATTCCAGCAGCTCGTTTATGCAGCGATTGACTGGTAACTCACCAGTTGAATTCTCGAGAACTTGACCGCGGGATAGGGGTATTTTGTACCTCTAATCTAAAAAATTGACTTTTTACCTTGCGTGCCAGCGCTGTCAGGGTTGCCAAACCGAAATAAAAAACCATGTTCCCTCGCGTAAGTCCCAATTTGCTCAGACGTGCCTGATCCGAGCAGCCGAATAATGGGACGTCGCCGGAGGAAGTAGATGACAAAACAGGACAACCCATTTCACACCTATGTCGAAGATCTGTTCGCTAATCTTGGACGCATTCGAATTCGAAAGATGTTTGGCGGTGCCGGGGTTTATTCCGGCGAAGATATGTTTGCGCTGATTGACCAGGATCAGATCTACGTCAAATCAGACGATGCGCTGAAAGCTGACCTGGTCGACGAAGGCGGTCAGCCGTTTGAATGGACCAATCCAAACACCGGAAAAACGATTACGATGAGCTACGTCTCGCTGCCCGTAAACGCGTTGGACGATCGTGACGAGGCCTCCGGATGGGCCCGAAAAGCGTTGGACGTCGCGGTTCAGGCGCGCAGAGCGAAAGTGAAATCGCCCCGCCGCACCACGTTCTAGGCTGAGATCAGGCCTTTTTGAAATTTGCAGGGCGTTTCTCGAGGAACGCCTTCACACCCTCTTTGAAATCTGGTTGCCGACCCGCTGTACGCTGGGCATAGCGCTCTGCCTGTAACTGGCTGTCGAAATCATTATCCTCTGCCTGCCAAACCAAATCTCGGATGAGCGCCAAGGCCTGAGTCGGTCCGTCTGCCAGCCGTTGGGCGTATGCGCGGGCTTCGTCCATGAGCTGATCATCAGGAACGACTTTGTTGATCATGCCCCAATCGAGTGCCTGGGCGGCATAAACCTTGTCGCCAAACAGCGTCATCTCCATGGCTTTTGCCCGTCCGACCAACCGCGGCAACAGGAAAGTTGATCCGCCATCTGGGACCAGTCCGATACGGCGGAAGGCCTGCAGGAAATAACCGCCCTCGGCCGCAATGATGAAGTCCCCCATCAACGCGATAGAGCAACCGACACCGGCCGCCGCGCCGTTCACCGCGGTGATGATGGGGTGAGGGTGGGTGCGCATTGCTTTAATGAATGGGTTATAATGGGTGTCGAGGCCCTTGCCCGCATCCGGCTTGCCTTGTGGTCGTTCACCGGGATTGGACGACAGATTGGCGCCGGAGCAAAATCCGCGGCCATTACCAGTGATGATCGTGCAGCGGGCTTCATCGCCGGCTTGCTCAATCGCCAGCAATAACTCCTCAATCGTATCCACACCTGCCGCGTTCATGGTCTTTGGATCATTGAAGGCAATCGTAGCGATATCGTCGCGTACGTCATAGGCGATCTTTTTGAAGCTCATGGAACTCTCCCTGTCATTGCGAATAATCTATTCGGCAATCGCTCTGTGGAAACCGTGACGTGGGGGCAGGATGGATTTGTTTTGTCATGGAGGCATTCTGGGTTATCCTTTACGTCAACGATAAGAAAGCCTCGGAGGAACAAGATGGCATTAGACGCAATCTCTGCAGATGGCATGGGTGCCATACTTGCCAAACAGAAGGCCGCAAACATTCGCGATGGAATCCCATCTGCGGAGCAACGCGAAGCCTGGCTCGATAAATCGATAGACCTGCTGGTAACCCACGGAGAAGCGCTGTCGCGCGCTATGGCTGAAGATTTCGGGCACCGATCGATCGACCAATCGAACCTGACTGATATTGCCGGTTCAATCGGTGCGTTGAAATTCTCGAAGAAGCATTTGCGAAAATGGATGCGCCCAGAGAAACGCAAAGTGGAATTCCCACTTGGCTTGCTCGGCTCCAAAGCGCAGATCCAGTATCAGCCCAAGGGCGTGATCGGGATCATTAGCCCGTGGAATTTCCCGGTAAACCTGACGTTTGCGCCGCTTGCCAATGTCTTCGCGGCTGGCAACCGCGCCATGATCAAACCGTCTGAGTTTACGGAACGGACCAGCGAGCTGATGGCTGAGTTGATCGCGAAATACTACACGGAAGAAGAAGTCGTTGTCGTGACCGGCGGACCAGACGTGGGCGCTAAGTTCACTCAACTTCCATTCGATCATATGGTGTTCACTGGCGCGACCTCGATTGCCCATCATGTCATGCGTGCAGCGGCCGACAATCTTGTGCCGTTGACGCTGGAGCTGGGCGGGAAATCACCCGTCGTTCTCGGCAAGTCGGCGGATCTCGACAAGGCGGCTAGCCGGATCATGGCGGGTAAGACCTTGAATGCAGGTCAGATCTGCCTTGCGCCGGATTATGCGTTTGTTCCCGAAGACAAGACCGGAGATTTCGTCGGGGCTGCGCAGGCGGCCGTGGGCAAGATGTTCCCGGAGGGCTTGAAGGACAACGATGATTACACTTCCATCGTCAATCAGCGCCACTTTGACAGATTGAACTCCTATCTCGACGACGCCCGCGAGAAGGGGGCTGAAGTAGTCGAAATTAATCCGCAGAATGAGAATTTCAGTCAACAGCCCCATCATAAAATGGCGCCGCACATCGTCCTCAACCCGACCGACGATATGAAGGTGATGCAGGACGAGATTTTCGGGCCGATCCTGCCGCTGAAAACCTATACAGAGACCAGCGATGCCGTTGCCTACATCAACGATCACCCTCGGCCACTTGGACTCTACTATTTCGGCGACGATGCGACTGAGCGCGATATGGTCCTGAACAATACCACCTCAGGCGGCGTGACCGTCAATGATGTGATCTTCCACGTGGCGCAGGAGGACCTCCCGTTTGGCGGCGTCGGACCGTCCGGCATGGGGGCTTATCATGGCCGCGACGGTTTCATGGAGTTCACGCACAAAAAAGCGATCTACACCCAGACCGGCAACGAAATCCTCGCCATGATGCGGCCGCCTTATGGCGACAAGTTCCGCAAGCAGGTCGCCGGACGCTTGAAGAAATAATCCAGCGTCAAATCTTCAAGAAGGGGCCGTTTCATCCGAGACGGCCTTTTTCTATTTCAGAAATGCCGGGACATCATCGCCGAAGCCGCGGAGGTCGTCGGGAGCAGGGTCCAGGATGAGGTCGTCATCCTTGCGCTTGTAGTCGCGTTTAGGGCGCTCTTTGCGTGGCTTTTCAGGTGCCTCTGCAGCGGTCTTTTCGGTCGCGACCTCAGCTGCTTCTTCGCGAGGCTCGCGCGCAGGTTTGTCAGACTGTTCTTCCCGGTCGGTGCGTTCTTTTCGTCCGCGGCCTCGGCCACGTCCTTCGCCTCGCTCGCGTCCGCGGCCACCGCGTTCGCTGCGGCCACGCCCCCGGCGGCTATCGGCGTCGGACGGAAGACCTTCAAGCTCTTCCAAAAGGCCATCAGGCAAATACTCCGCGACGTCGGTTTTTATCAGCATCATCACGCCGCGCCAGGATTTCTCATCCATCGGTCCGACAAGCGTGAAGCTCTCGCCTTCGCGCCCCGCCCGGCCTGTGCGACCGATGCGGTGGACATAGTCTTCATCCTTGGGCGGCGGGGAAAAATTGAACACGTGACCAACGTCCGGAATGTCGAGCCCCCGTGCGGCGACGTCTGACGCCACAAGCAATTGCAGATCGCCATCGCGAAACCTGTTCAGCGTGTCGGTGCGGGCGCTTTGCGGTAAGTCGCCGTGAATAGGAGCGGCGCTGAAACCATGCGTTTGCAGAGACTTGGCGACCACGTCCACTTCGCGTTTGCGATTGCAGAACACGATGCCATTCTTCACATCGCGGCTTTCAATAACCCGGCGCAGCGCCGTGCGCTTGGCCTTGTCATCGCCGCGCGGCAGTTTCACCACGTGCTGAGTGATGGTTTCTGCCGTCTTGGAGTGGCGGGCGACCTCGATGCGGACTGGATCCTTCTGGAACGTCTTGGCGAGGCGGGCGATCTCTTTCGGCATCGTTGCAGAGAAAAGCAAAGTCTGGCGGCGCGGCGGCAGCAGTTTGCAGATCTTCTCGATGTCCGGGATGAAGCCCATGTCGAGCATGCGGTCGGCCTCATCGATGGTGAACACTTCGACGCCGGTGAGCAGGATCTTGCCGCGCTCAAACTGGTCGATCAGACGGCCAGGTGTTGCGATCAGCACGTCGACGCCGCGCATCAGCTTTTGTTCTTGTTCCTTGAAACTCACGCCGCCGATTAGGAGCGCCATGTTGAGCTTGAGGTCTTTGCCATAGGTTTCGAAATTCTCCGCAACCTGGGCGGCGAGTTCGCGTGTCGGGCAAAGGATCAGGCTGCGCGGCATACGAGCGCGCGCCCGGCCCTTTGTCAGGCGGTGCATCATCGGCAGAGTAAAGGCGGCTGTCTTACCGGTTCCGGTTTGCGCAATGCCGGTCACATCGCCGCCTTTCTTGATCACAGGAATAGCTTGCTCCTGGATCGGAGTCGGATGGTCATAACCGGCGGCGTCAATGGCGCTTTGGATGCGGGGGTCGAGGTTGAGCTCGGCGAAAGTTATCTGTGGGGTATCAGTCAAAGTATTGTCCAGCTGTGGATTGAAAGGTCGGTCACATCAAGCTGTTCCGGATTGAACAGCGGGGCCGACTTCGAATCACTGCGCCGGCAAACATGTTGCGGTGCACATAGTGCAAAAAAGCCCACCAGCAAAGGTGGGCTCTTCAGTCGGTGAAAAAGTGTGGCTTCAGCGCGCCACCTGATCAGTGCGCTAAGACGCGTCCGCAAGATTTTGATTAGCGAAGTCCCAGTTGACCAGATTGTCGAGGAAGCTTGCCATATAGTTGGGGCGCGAGTTCTGATAATCGAGGTAATAAGCGTGCTCCCAGACGTCCATGGTCAGGAGGGGCGTAACACCAGCTTCCGTCAGCGGGGTCTCGGCATTGGGGGTCTTGGTGATAGCGAGCTTGCCATCTTTCAGCACGAGCCACGCCCAACCTGAGCCGAACTGGCCGCCGCCGGCAGCTTTAAACTGGGTTGCGAATTCGTCGTAAGAGCCGAAATCGCGATCGATGAGCTCGGCAACTTTGCCGTGCGGTGCGCCGCCGCCGCCTGGCTTCATTGAGTGCCAATAGAACGTGTGGTTCCAGACTTGAGCGGCGTTGTTGAACAAACCTGCTTTGGAGGCATCACCTGCAGCAGCATTCACGATCTCTTCCAGAGAGGCGTTCGCGAGATCCGTGCCATCAATCAGTTTGTTGAGATTGGTCACATACGCATTGTGGTGCTTGCCGTGGTGGAAATTCAGCGTTTCTTCTGAAATATGCGGGGTTAGGCCGTCGCGGCCATATGGGAGTTCGGGAAGGTCAAAAGCCATGTCATTGGTCTCCATGCAGAATTTATCGCTGTTCTTGATCAGCGCTTGCCACAGATATGGGTTCGATGACCAGTCCTGCCAGTGATTCTTTGTCAGATATTTGGGATCGACTCGATTCCCGTGTGAAGCGTGTAGACGAAGAGCGCTGGCTTTCCAGTCGGTATGCGCCCGCGTCTGAAAGGCGCTCGCTGGTCGTGCTTTATGCCTTTTATTATGAACTGGCGCGTGTTCGCGTGTCTGTCACCGACCCGGTCATGGGGCAGATTCGGTTTCAGTGGTGGCGCGATGCTTTGACTGAGCTCGCGGAGGGCCAGCAAAGGCAACACGATGTTGTCACAGCGCTTGCTGCAGAGATTGACGCTGAACGGCTGAGTACGGTTCGGCTGCAGTCCATCGTCTCGCAATTTGAAGCTGCGTTCATCGCCTCGGATCGGGCTCAGGAACCGGAAGGCGAGTTGGCGTTATTGGCAGCTGAAATCTGTTCTGCATCAAAAACAGAAGCCGCATTTGATCAACGCATTGCCGCTCAGTGGGCCAGTCTTCGACGCGGGGAAGAGATCGCTGAACCGATACCTCGTGTTCGAGTTGCGTCACGCTTGCGTCCTGCATTGGCGCATTTTCGCTTGCGTCATCTCTGGAAACGCCGCGGCAAGATCGGGCGGATGCAGACGCGTCTCTCCATCCTCATGGCGGTACTGACCGGCGGGATCTGACGGGGAGCGACAAAATGGTGAACAGTGTTCACTTTTTGGTATGGATCGCTAAATATACCCGCAGATAGATAGCGACGAGGCCTCCCATGTTCCGCAAATCTGCATTGATTTCACTCTCCGCGTTGCTTCTGGCGATGCCGGGTCATTCGGAAACACTTCAGCAAGCGCTTGATCAGGCGTTCCAGACGAATCCGGCCCTCGCGGCGCAACGCGCCGATGTTGGTGTGGCGCGCGAACAACTCAATCAGGCGCGCGGCGCGCGGGCCCCGACGGTCGACCTGTCAGGTTCAACAACGTTTGAATCGCTCGACAGCAATCAGCCAATCGCCTTCAATACGGGCGAAAACACACTTGCCTCAGCGCAATTGCGGGCGACGTTGCCGGTCTATACAGGTGGGCAAATCAAAGCCGGGATTGCACAGGCCAAGGCCGGTATCCTGGCTGCTGACGCTCAATATGATGGCGTGGCCCAGGACCTGATCCTAAATGTCGTTACAGCCTATGTCGACGTGATCCGCGACCGCGAAGCCATCCGTATTCGCGCAAATTCCGTTGCTCTGCTCGAAGAACAATTGCGAGCGGCGACCGACCGCTTTGACGTTGGATTTGCGACCCGCACAGACGTCAAACAAGCGGAAGCCCGCTTGCAGGGCGCGCGCGCGTCTCTCGCGGGTGCTGAAGCGCAAATGGAAGCGTCTCTTTCCATTTACGAGCTGTTCGTAGGGCAGCCCGCCGGCGACCTGGTGCCAGTTCCAGACGCACCCAGCTTGCCGGACAGTTTCGAAACATCCCTGCAATCGGCATTGACGGAAAATCCTGACCTCAAAGCCCTTCGCGAAGCAGAACGTGCAGCAGAGCAGGGCGTCAAGTCCGCGCAAGGCGCAGCACGTCCGAACCTTTCGATCGTTGGCTCAGCCAGCGTGCAGGAGACTTTTGACCAGGAAGCGACGGCGATATCTCCGACTATGGGGATTATCACCCTGCCGCCAGACAATTATCGCGACACACAGCTTCGCTTGTTGGCGCAAGGGACGGTTCCGCTGTTCCAGGGTGGCATCTTGCGCAGCCGCGTCCGAGCAGCCCGCCTGGAACGTGACCAGGCCCGCCTGCAAACGATCAATGCTGAGCGGCAGATTACAGCCAGCATCGCTCAGGCCTGGTACGCAAACATTGCTGCTGAGCAGGCGATTTTCGCGTCTGAGCGCCAGGTCGAGGCCGCTGAGATCGCTTATGAGGGCGCGCAGGAAGAGCTGAGTGTCGGGACACGCACGACGCTGGATGTCCTGGATCAGGAGCAGCAATTGCTGGAGGCCCGCCTCGGCCTGATCAATGCTCGCCGCGACGCCTATGTGGCGACACACCAGCTATTCCGCGCGATGGGGAAACTGACCCTGTAAACACCGGTTAGGCGCCGCGCGCGGCCTGTGTTAAATTTGAGTCGTAATTGCTTGTTAACCGAGCTGCAGTAGCCGGTTAATAGAAAACGAATCAATGGGAACGGCTATGGCGGAGCAAGCGCAAAAAGAACCGACCATGGAAGAGATTCTATCTTCCATCCGAAAAATCATCGCGGACGATGATGCCCCGGCGCAGGACGCCGCAGAGGCAGACACGATCAGCGAGGAAGAACTCGACGTGTTCGAGGATTTCGAAGTGCAGGAAACCACCGCCGACGACACGGTCATCGAGTCCGAGGAAGATGTGTTGGCGGCTATAAGCCAATCAATGGACGATGCGTCTGACGATCTGGACGCGGCCGTTGCCGACCTCGTCGCCGAAGAAGAGCCGTTCGAGTTTGAAGTCGAAGAAGATACGTTTGAGTCGTTCGCAGCGGATGATTTCGAAGGCGTCGAAGATTTCGCCGAAGTTGAAGACAGCTTTGAGCCTGTCGAAGAAGAAACACCCGTACTGGAAGCTGAGCCAGAGCCGCAACCAGAACCTGTCCTTGAAGAGGAGACACCCATGTCTGCAAAGCCCGCCCCGCTGACCGATACAGCGACTGTCACTGCAGCCGCCGGTGCGCTTGGAAAGCTGCTCTCAAATGTCGAATTTGGCGAAGATGCTGGCGGCGCAACCACGATCGAAGGACTGGTCCGCGAGATGATGCGCCCGATGCTGAAAGAGTGGCTGGACGAGAACCTGCCTGGCATCGTTGAGAAGCATGTGGAAGCCGAAGTACAGCGTATCGCACGCATGGCTGGCTAGACCGACTGAAATCCTCTGCTAAAGAGACGGGCGCGCCAGACACGGCGCGCCTTTTCTTTTATCTGACCGACCCGGACCGCAAACAAATGATCGACCAGCGTTTTGACCCAAAAGCTCACGAGCAGCGTATCTATCAACGCTGGGAAGAGGCGGGCTGTTTCAAACCGAGTATGGACACAGCGGCTGAGCCCTACGCGATCATGATTCCGCCGCCGAATGTGACAGGCAGCCTTCATATGGGCCACGCGCTCAACAATACGATCCAGGACATCCTTTGCCGGTTCGAGCGGATGCGCGGCAAGAATGTACGCTGGCAGCCTGGCATGGACCATGCGGGGATCGCCACGCAAATGGTAGTCGAGCGCAAGCTCGCGGCCAGCGGCAACCAGGACCGTCGCAGCATGGGTCGCGACGCCTTTGTCGAAAAAGTCTGGGAATGGAAGGAAGAGTCCGGCGGAACGATTCTGAACCAGCTGAAGCGCCTCGGCGCGTCTTGCGATTGGGAGAATACCAAGTTCACGCTCGATCCCGAAATGAACACGGCCGTGAACAAAGTGTTCGTCGACCTCTACAATGAAGGCCTGATCTATCGCGCCAAGCGCCTGGTCAACTGGGACCCGCATTTCCAGACCGCGATTTCCAATCTCGAAGTCGAGAATAAAGAAGTCGACGGCCATATGTGGCACTTCAAGTACCCGCTCGCTGATGGGCAGACCTATACCTATGTCGAGAAGGACGAGGACGGGACTGTCACGCTGGAAGAGACGCGCGATTATATCTCGATCGCCACGACCCGGCCTGAAACAATGCTCGGCGATGGCGCGGTCGCTGTGCATCCGAGCGATGAGCGCTATGCGCCAATTATTGGCAAGCTGTGCGAAATCCCGGTTGGCCCCAAAGAGCACCGCCGCCTGATCCCGATCATTACCGATGAGTATCCAGACCCTGACTTTGGCTCGGGCGCTGTGAAGATTACCGGCGCGCACGACTTTAACGACTACCAGGTCGCCAAACGCGGCAACATCCCGATGTATGCGCTGATGGATGAAAAGGGCTTTATGCGCGCGGATGGGCAGTCCTATGCCGACGAGGCTGAGATTGCGCAGCGTATCGCAGAAGGCAAAGAGGATTTCGACGAGGCCAAGATCGCCGCCATGAACCTGGTTCCGGAAGCCTATCGCGGGTTGGAACGCTTCGAGGCGCGCAAAGCAGTCATCGCGGACATCACGTCTGAGGGCAATGCGGTGATGATCGCGGATCCAAAGCACAAGGACGCGGAAACCGAAGCGCCGCTGATCCCGCTGGTTGAAAACAAGAAGATCATGCAACCGTTCGGAGACCGCTCCGGCGTTGTTATCGAACCGATGCTGACCGACCAATGGTTCGTCGATGCCGAAACGCTCGCCAAACCCGCCATTGAAGCGGTGCGCGAGGGACGGACAAAGTTCGTACCGGAGAATTGGGACCGGACATATTATAACTGGATGGAGAATATCGAGCCCTGGTGCATCTCGCGCCAACTCTGGTGGGGTCATCGGATCCCGGTTTGGTATGGGCCGGAGATTGTGTCGGCGGAATTGGGCAAAAACGAGTTTGGGTTAGATTTCATCGATCGAACAAAGGTTGAAACGACTTCCGCCGGCGATCTGCGGGTGATG
This sequence comes from Henriciella sp., assembly GCA_017642885.1. Lineage (GTDB taxonomy): Bacteria > Pseudomonadota > Alphaproteobacteria > Caulobacterales > Hyphomonadaceae > Henriciella. Next base: position 74,804 of record JAEPOM010000013.1, read on the forward strand.
CAGATGCACAAGAGAGTTTTTTGCGCGGAAACACCGGAAGCGGCGAAGCAAGCCGCGGAAGATTACTTCGGTTGCGAAGTTGTTTTCGTCCAAGAAGAGCTAGAATTCCGCGAAAGAGCAGCTGCGTTCTCACTCGGATTGGCGAAAGAGTACAAGGTCCCGATTCTTCAAGACGAAGACGTCCTCGACACCTGGTTCAGTTCGGGTCTCTGGCCGTTCTCCACGCAGGGGTGGCCGGAAGAAACAGACGGCCTGAACGCCTTCTATCCCGGCGCAACTCTGGTCACCGCGTTCGATATCATCTTCTTCTGGGTCGCGCGGATGATGATGCTCGGCATCAAGTTCATGGACGGCGAAGTGCCGTTCAAGGACGTCTATATCCACGCAATCGTTCGCGACGAGTCGGGTAAGAAAATGTCCAAGTCGGAGGGCAATGTCGTCGACCCGGTCGATCTCATCGATGGGATCGAAATTGATGAGCTGGTCAAAAAGCGCACGACCGGGCTGAGACAACCGGAGAAGGCCCCGCAAGTTGAGAAGGCGACCCGCAATCGCTACCCGCAAGGCTTCGACGCGTATGGCGCCGACGCGCTACGGTTTACGCTGGCAGCCATGGCGACGAAGGGCCGAGACATCAATCTGTCCGTCGACCGGGTCGCGGGCTATCGTAATTTCGGCTCCAAACTGTGGAGCGCGACCAGGTTCGCACAAATGTACGAAGCCACGTTTGGCGCTTCTGTAAACCCGGAAACATTGCGGTTGGCGCTGAATCAGTGGATCGTCGGCGAGCTCTACAAATGTTGCGAGCAGGTCTCTGAAGCGATTGAAGACTACCGCTTCAATGATGCCGCCGACGCGGCGTATCATTTTGTTTGGGACGTTTTTTGCGATTGGTACCTGGAGCTTTCCAAACCGATCCTTCAAGGCGACGATGGGGCTGAAAAGGACGAGACTCGCCTGGTTCTTGCCTGGACGCTCGAACAAATCTTCGCGCTCTTGCATCCATTCATGCCCTTCATCACTGAAACCCTGTGGGAGCAGACAGCCGATCGCACAGACTTCCTGATGCTGCAGAGCTGGCCTGGTCTCGCCAAGGGCTATTCGAACACGGCCGCAGCGGATGAGCTCGGCTGGGTCCTGAAGACCATTTCGCAAGTTCGATCCACACGCGCCGACGTTAATGTTCCCGCCGGCGCCAAGGTCCCGGCAAGCCTGGTTGGAGCCAACGCGGAGACCGTACGGCGCCTCGCCGCCCATGGCGATGTCATCCAGCGTCTGGCGCGTCTCGAAAAGCTGGAGATCGCTGAACAGGCCGCGCCCGGATCGGTCAAAACCGTGGTCGATGAAGCGACAATCGTCCTGGAGATCGCAGACCTGATCGATGCCGGCGAAGAAATTGCCCGCCTCGACAAGCAGCTCAGAAAACTTGGCGGTGAGATCACCGGGCTCGAAAAACGTCTCGGGAACGAGGCGTTTGTCGCCAAGGCGCCGCCAGAAGTTGTCGCGGAACAACGTGAGCGACTGAAAGAGCTCGGAAGCACCCGGGAAAAGCTGAGCGCTGCGCGCGATCAACTGGCAACCTTATAAGGTCGCGGACTTACATGACCGGGGTGGTTGCCTGTGGGCTGCAAAATGCCGTTGTGCGCTCAAACTCGGCTGGAGCGACCTCGAACTTTTCGAGATCCGAGGCCGTATCGCGCCAGCCTCTCAAGCGATCGATCTGGCGAAGCATTCGTTGCGCCGGGCTGAATGCTGGATCCGCAAGTCTGTCATAGCTGGGATAGTCGAACTCTGGGCGCCCCATATAGATCACATCACCGCCTTGGATGTGCAGCAGGATGCTGTTGTCGGCTAGGCAATGGGATACGGTTTGTGCGGCAGGTTGGCCTCCCAATGCCGGGGCCCGAAAAGTCACTTCGGACAGGACGTAATAACCTCGGGGAAGGATCACGCTTTGGGTGAAATAATCCCGGGCCGTATCTTTGAACGGGACACCTTCGGGGCGTGCAGGAATCTTGGTGATCAATCGCAGATAGTCGCGGTTTTCCTCTCCGAGCAGTGGCTCCAGTCGATCTTCGATCAGGGCGACCGGAACAAAAACCAGCTCCAATTCGGAGTAACCCGGGCGTTGAAACTCCTGGGGACGCAGAATGATTGGATTAATATGCAGTTCGCCTTTATCAGGCCCGATCGCTTTCACGGTTACGGTGTTGAGGCGACGCTCAACATCCTGTGGATGAGCTGGTTGAAAACAAACCAGTATTGTAGCCATCAATGCTGCCAGCATTGCGTGTCCCAGCATTCGCTCGCACTCCTAAATCGATGCTCGCTTTTATATGGCACGTTGGTTAGGTTTTGGAGTCTCAATGTCAGACTTGTGAAAGAAGGATCACGACATGCCCATTTGCGCCCTCGCACTTTCCATGGTGCTTATTGCAGGTTGTCAGGCATCCAGTGTCATTGCGCAGGAGGGAAACGCCGTGTCGAGTGAGAGCGAACAACCCGAATGGCGGCTGGTGATTCATGGCGGGGCCGGAGTGATTCTGCGCGAGAATATGACGGCGGAGCGAGAGGCTGCTTATACAGCTGCGTTGGAAACAGCGCTTGAAGCTGGGGCCACTGTTTTGCGGGACGGCGGCTCAGCCGTAGACGCGGTTCAGGCGGCGGTGATCCCGATGGAGGATGATCCGTTGTTCAATGCCGGGCAGGGCGCCGTGTTTACCGCGGCTGCGGAACATGAGCTCGACGCCTCGATTATGAGTGGCGCAGAGCGCGACGCAGGCGCGGTTGCGGGCGTGAAGCGCGTGAAGAACCCGATCCTCGCGGCGCGCGCGGTCATGGATCAATCCGAACATGTCATGTTTGCTGGGGCCGGTGCTGACGTGTTCGCGGAATCTGTTGGCATCGAAATGGTCGACAATAGCTATTTTGACACCGACCGGCGGCGACAATCGCTCGAACGTGTCCTGCGCGAACGCGTGCGAAACGACGCAGACCGTCATGGCACCGTCGGCGCGGTGGCCATCGACCAGTTTGGTAATCTCGCTGCTGCGACCACCACGGGCGGTATGACCGCCAAGGCTGCAGGCCGAATTGGCGACTCGCCTCTGATTGGGGCTGCAACCTATGCGCAAAATGGCGTCTGCGCCGTTTCAGCCACCGGACATGGTGAGTATTTCATTCGTGTGGCGGTCGCAAAGACCATCTGCGCGCGGGTTGAACTCGCGGGTGAAAGCGTCGGAGACGCAGCCCAAAACGCGCTGGATCAAGTTGCTGAGCTCGGAGGTGATGGCGGCGTGGTCGTGATCGATGGAAATGGCGAGTATGAGTATGTTTTCAACTCTAAAGGCATGTATCGCGGCATGATTGACCCTGAGGGTATGGAAACCGCGATCTTCGAGCAAGAATAAGCCCTTTTGACGGGGTGACAGCACCGTACGGACTGGCTAAGCGTCGGCGCAGTAAAGGAATATCATCATGAGCAAAACCTGGGACAAATCCAAGCTACCTTCTCGTCATGTGACGGAAGGTCCAGCCCGAGCGCCGCACCGTAGCTATTATTATGCGATGGGCCTCTCGACCAAGGATATTCAAAAGCCATTTGTTGGTGTGGCGAGTTGCTGGAACGAGGCAGCGCCTTGTAACACCGCCTTGATGCGTCAGGCGCACGCGGTGTCTGAAGGCGTGAAAGAAGCGGATGGCACGCCGCGCGAGTTTTGCACCATTACCGTTACTGACGGGATCGCGATGGGCCATGAAGGCATGCGTTCATCCCTGGTGAGCCGAGACTGGATTGCAGACACGGTTGAGCTGACGATGCGCGGACATTCTTATGACGCTCTGGTTGGCGTCGCTGGATGTGACAAGTCACTCCCCGGCATGATGATGGCCATGCTCCGCCTGAACGTACCGTCTGTGTTCCTGTATGGCGGTTCGATCATGCCAGGAAGCTTTGAGGGAAGGGACGTCACCGTCCTCGATGTGTTCGAAGCAGTTGGCGCGCATGCCGCAGGCTCCAATGATATGGACAGCGACAAGCTGCGCGCGTTGGAAAAAGTCGCGTGTCCTGGTGATGGTGCTTGTGGTGGACAATTCACGGCCAATACAATGGCCTGCGTAAGTGAAGCGATCGGTCTGGCGCTACCGCTTTCCTCTGCGATGCCAGCCCCATGGACGGACCGGGATGGCTATGCACGGGAATCTGGGCGCGTGGTAATGGATCTCGTTTCCAACAACCTTCGTCCACGAGAAATCTGCACGCGAGAAGCGTTTGAAAATGCAGCCATTGTGGTCGCCGCCACAGGTGGATCTACTAATGCCGCACTGCACCTCCCAGCTATGGCACATGAGTGCGGCGTGGAATTCACGCTGCGCCACGTGGCTGAAGTGTTCGAGCGCACGCCTTACATTGCTGACCTGAAACCAGGCGGGAATTATGTCGCCAAGGATTTCGGTGAAGCGGGCGGTGTTCCGATGCTGATGCGAACCCTGATGGACGCGAAGATCGTCAATCCTGATTGCCTGACGGTCACAGGGAAAAGCTGGGGCGACTATCTTGAAGGCGTGACCTTCGATGAAACGCAGAAAGTTATCTACCCGGCAGGCAAACCGATTACGCAGAATGGCGGCGTGGTTGGTCTATGGGGATCGCTGGCGCCGGATGGGGCGATCGTGAAGGTCGCCGGGCTAGAGAAGCTTCAATTCACCGGAAAAGCTCGCGTGTTTGATGGTGAGGAAGCGTGCTTCGAAGCCGTTACAAATCGCGAATACGAAGCGGGAGACGTGCTTGTCATTCGCTATGAAGGTCCCAAAGGCGGACCGGGAATGCGCGAAATGCTGTCGACCACGGCTGCAATTTATGGCCAGGGCATGGGCGACAAGGTTGCGTTGATCACTGATGGACGCTTCTCTGGCGCGACCCGTGGGTTCTGCATCGGACATGTCGGTCCTGAAGCTCAGGAAGGCGGCCCGATCGGACTTCTCGAAGATGGCGATATCATCATGATCGACGCCGAAAAAGGCACGATCGATGTTCGCCTCACGCCAGCCGATCTGGAAGATCGCAAACGCAATTGGAAACCTCGCGTGACCAAATATGGAAATGGTACGCTGGCAAAGTTTGCGAAATTGGTCGGTCCAGCCCATCTTGGCGCGGTAACCCATGAAGGGTTTGCCGGAGAACGCCATGTCTACGCCGACATCTAGAGGTCCGTGGGAAGATACAGACATTGATCCTTTGATCCTCGCCGCCATGCGCGGCCTGCCAGAGGATTTTGCGGACTTTCCGCGCATCTATCAGGATGAGCTTTCGCCGAAACTGCAGGCGCAGGAAGCGGAGCGCCTTGCGGCGGCTAAGTCTGCTGTGCGATGGACCTGGATTGGCGTGGGCGTCGCCGCGCTTGGGACGCTGCTCGGGTTTCTGGTGTTTCGGGTCCCACAGCTGGCGATTGTTGCGGGTGTCATCGGGTTTGCCGTCCATGGCGCAGGACGCGGACCACTCAATCAAATCGGAAAACGCGCCAAGCGACTGATTGTTGAACCGGTTGCCGCGCAGTTCAATCTGCTCTTTGACGCCGACCCGGGCACACAAAGCTCTGTTGCTGACCTGCACGCAGCTGGTCTGATTCCGAGTTGGGATCGAGCGAACTATGAGGATCGTCTCGACGGAACGCGTAACGGGGTCGATTTCCAGTTCTTCGAGACGCATCTTGAGGAGAGACGACGGACCACAGACTCCCGCGGTCGAACACGCACCCGGTGGGTTACTGTGTTCAAGGGACAGTGCTTGCGATTTGAGTTCCACAAAGCCTTCCAGGGACGAACTCTGGTCTTGCGCGACGCGGGAATGCTCAACTTGTTTCGGGGCGTGAACGGCCTGCAACAGGTAAAGCTCGAATCAAATGTGTTTGAAAAAGCCTTTCAGGTCTTCTCTGACGATCAGGTCGAGGCTCGCTTCCTGTTGACACCCGATCTTATGCAGAGGCTCATCGATCTGGAAAAAGTCTTTCATGGCGGGAAATTGCGGTGCGCGTTTCAAGACGGGGAATTGCTGATCGCGGTTGAAGGCGGCGACCTGTTCGAGCCTGGAAGCCTGTTTACGCCGCTGGATAATCCTGATCGGGTTCGGGAGTTGCTGGATGATTTCGCAGCGATCTTCAACCTGATCGATAGTTTTGCAGATCCGGAACAGCTCAAGCGTATCCAACCAAAGGACGGTGGTGATTGACCATCCGCAACGCGGTCACACTTTCGTCCAGATCAGGGCGTTTGTGTTCAGGAAGGCTTCAGGTCTGATTGCATAGAGAATTTTGTATGAAACCAGTGATTTTCTCCTTCGGTGCGCTCGGCGCCCTTTTTATCCTCTCCGCACCAATAGCGGTCGCGCAATCGTGTTCTCAGCAGGCTGCTCAGCTTCAGGAGCGCCAGGGCGCTGCGCAAGAAATGGCGGATGCCAGGCTAACGCTCGTCGACGAGGTGGAAGCAGCGGGAGATGCCTGGGAAAACGCCGAAGCGCTTCGCAATTTCAGCGATGAACAGGCGGCAGAAGCCGATGCAACCAAAGTGGCTTACGAAACCCTCAAAGCCGATTTGCTTGATAAGGAATCCTCGCTCCAAGGTCTGGTCGTTTCGCTGAACGAAGAAGTCACCGCATACAACACCAAGTGCGTCAGAAACTAAGTTTCGATTTCGAAGTGTTGTCGCGCGGAATCAGTCGCGCAGTTCAATGATCACTGGCACATGGTCTGACGGCTTTTCGAGGCCGCGAGCTTTGCGATAAATCTCAACACTTTCCAGTCGATCCGCTGCTTGCGGACTGAGCAGATGGTGATCGATACGTATGCCGTGATCCTTCTGCCAGGCGCCGCCCTGATAGTCCCAGAATGAATATTCATGGCCGCGATTGTCAGCCGCTTCAAACGCCTCGGTCAGACCCAGATGTTTCAATCTCCGGAATGCGGCGCGGCTCTGCGGCAGCGCGAGTGCGTCATCGGCCCAGACCGTTTCTTCCCAGCAGTCTTCGGCGCGGGGAATGATGTTATAGTCGCCGCACAAAACCAGGGGTTCTTCGGCGCGCATGAGTTCCTGCGCGTGGACCTTCAAGTGGCCCATCCAATCCAATTTGTAGTCGTATTTCGGACCCGGTGCTGGATTGCCATTCGGCAGGTACAAACCGCCGACGCGCACAGGACGATCCGAGAGCACGAGGGCCTCAATGTAGCGGGCCTGCTCGTCATCTTCATTACCCGGCAGGCCGCGCACAACGTCTTCCAGCGGGAAGCGCGAGAGCATGGCCACGCCATTATAGCTTTTTTGCCCATGCGCTTCGACATTGTAGCCGAGCTCTTCGATTTCCAGGTACGGGAATGCGTCGGTCTCGCACTTGATCTCCTGCAGACATATCACGTCGCAATCGATGGCTTTCAGCACCTCGATGACCGTGGGCAGGCGGGCTTTGATGGAGTTGACGTTCCAGGTCGCGATTTTCATGGCTTCTGTTTAGCGCGGTTTGTCCAAAGCGCCAGCCTTGGAATTCGCGCTTGACATGAAACTGTATGGTTTCCTATAAAGGGAAACTGAAAGGTTTCATATTATGCGGGAACAACTTGTCTTCCGGGCCATTTCCGATCCGACGCGGCGCAGCATCATGGCAATGCTTTCAGACGGTGAGCGGTCTCTGAATGACATAACGGCAAATTATGAGATGACACGACCAGCGGTCGCCAAGCATCTGAAGATACTGGAGCGAGGCGGTCTAATTAGTGTCCGCTCGCAGGGCCGCGAACGCTTGCATCGCTTGCAACCAGACGCGCTAAAAACCGTCGCCGACTGGGTGAATTTCTTCAGCCAGTTCTGGGACGAAAAACTCGAAAACCTAAAACAAGCAGTGGAGATGGACGATGAGTGACGCAGTGATGGTGAAAACGATTTATCTGAAAGCGACGCCGGAAAAGGTTTGGCGCTACATCACGAAAAAGGAGTTGTTAGCTCAGTGGTTTCACGAAACCGACCGGGACCTAACCGAGAAGTCTGCGTTTCAGTATTTCAGCTTTCATGATGACAAACCGGACCGCAAATTGATGTGGGGGGACGTGCTCGAAGTCGATCCGCCACGAAAGCTGGTACACACGTTTACCCATCAATGGCTGAAAGGCGTGATTACGACGGTCACCTGGGACTTGATGGCGGTCGAAGGCGGTACGCAACTGACGCTCACTCACGAGGGCATCAACACGTTCGAAGAGCTCACTGGACACGACAAGGGTTGGGACGAGCACTTGCTTCGTCTACGCATGATGCTCAGCTAGGCAGGAATCGAAAACGGCGTTGATCGCCATACTTCCAGATACGGCTGTCCTCCAAAGTACCGAGGCCGATATTGTGGATGGCTTTCCAGCGGCCGCGGCGATCTTTTCGGCTTGAGAGGATGCCAATATGAGGCAGGCTGCCGTCTACACGGCAAGTTATAATGTCGCCGGGTTGCCAGTCTGAGGCGGGCAGCTCGTGTCCTTGCCGGCGCAGCCAAGTCTCAACATTTGGAACTCGGCGATGGTCGATATTACGGTCGGTGCGCGTGAGCCCCCAACGTTTTGGATAGGCCGCGAAATTCGCCGCCATATCCTCGTGCACGTTTTTCTGGAAGTCGAACTCGAAAGCGTCGCGATAGGCGCGAATGACCACGTCGATGCACACGCCGCGGTCTCGCGGGACATCGCCCATCGGATAGTCGAGAGAGACATAAGCCCCATCATAAAGCGTGGTGACACCGATCTGGCTGCGGGCGCGTACGATCAGGCTGGCCGCCTTCGTATCTCCGCGTGCCGCCATGTGCGGCAAAAGCGGGATTGAAAACAAGCAAGCGAGTGCGGTACGGCGAGTGGGTTCCATGCACCGACTGTCACCCGCCACTATGGCGCGAATAGGGAGGAAACGGGGCTAGAACCCTCTCAGCTCGGCAAACTCCTCGAGCTCGGCGCGTTCGGTATAGAGTTTGTTCACCGGGTCATCTTTGTCCGGAACGCCGACAGCCATGCCGCACCAGACCATTTCATGCTCTTCGAGGCCAAAATGCTCTTTCAGACTTGGGCGCAGGACGCCCCAGCATTCCTGCATGCACGTGCCCCAGCCTCTTTCCTCGGCGAGAAGCGCCAGGGTTTGCATCAGCATCCCAGTATGTCCCCACTGGCCGTGTCCGACGCGCTCATCCAGTACGAAGAACAGAGCGACAGGTGCGTTAAAGAAATTATAGTTCCGCATGAACCAGGTCATCCGCCCCGCTTTGTCATCTCGCGGGATACCTAATTTCTCATACATCATTTCGCCGACCCGGAATCGGCGCGCATTCTGGGCGTCGGTGATGTGCTCGGGATAGATTGGGCGATCCGTCGGTTCACCGCGGGGGTTCCCGGACAGTTTGGCAGCGGCGAGTTGCACCACTTTATCGCGTTCCTCACCCGCGACTGCGATCACGCGCCACGGCTGTAAGTTACCGCCAGAGGGTGAGCGTTGAGCGTCTTTCAGCCATTGCTCCACTTCTGCCTGGGGAAGCGATGTGTCCAGAAAGCCGCGGGTTGAAATGCGTTGCTTTACAGCGGTGCTGACATCCATCTGGGTGTTCCTCATGTCTATTCCGGTGCGACCTTACTCGCCCGAACGGGCCAGACTAGGGGTCTCGTGGCGAGAAGCTTGGAGGCGGGTTGCGACTTGCCGGATCTGACAGGCGACTGGATCGCCCGGGCATGGAACGATGTCTGTCGCAAGTAGCAGGTGAACACGGAGCTCAGATCGAACATGAATTCAGCACCCAGCGCAGCAAAGATGGCCGCTCGCACACTGTTGCTAGTTGGCGCCGCAACTTTCGCAGCAACTCTGCCTGCGACAGCGGATACCGACCATCCCGTACGCTATTTGCACCTGCAAAATGACGGCAGCTACGTCATCAGCGACATCGAACTAAAATGGATTACGCCGGACGGCGATCGCAAATCCAATACATTCACCAGCGATCTTGAGAACGCCCGCGGCTTTTGCCTGGACCTGGAAAAGTTTGGCGATGTTCCGGACGGCTCTGAAGTTTGGCTGAAGGCGTATATCGCCGCGGGTGACAATGAAAGCTGTCGCAAAGATAATCCGCGAATCTACACCGCCGGCCTCCCGAGCAAGAGCCAAACGTACACCCAGTTTTACAAGATGGGCGGCCAAACCCTCACCAATAATATGTGCAAGCTGTCGAGCGGCACGGAGGGTAAGGCTGAATTGTCCGATAATATCGGCAATTCGACCGAATGCCCCTCCTATTGATCCTTACTACGGTCTTTGTCGTCGATCACTCACGCTCATTCATCATTGAATAAAGCGAGAGCTGACGCTGTCATGCTTTTCACGCCTGTTTCGATGGTTGGCTCATAGTCGGGGGCGAAAAAGGGCGAGTGCAAGGAGGGCAGGCCGAGCGCGCTGTCCTGTGCGGCTTGCCATTTACCGGGTTCAACAGCGCCGACCCAGAAGATCAGGCCCGGGATATTGGCGTCGGTTCGGCCATACTGACTGAAGTCCTCGCCGCCCATTACAGGATCAACCTGGTCGATATTCTCTGCCCCAATGACGTCCGCGATCGCGGCGGCGGCCTTGGCGGCCAAGGCTGGCTCATTATAGGTCGACGGTGTGTAGTCGGGCTCGATAAAGATTTCAGGCTCCGGTGCGCCGAAGGCCAGCGCTTGCGCCTTTGCAATTCGCTCAATGCCTTCCAAGAGCATGGAGCGGGTCTCGTCATCGTAAGAGCGCACGGTCAGCAACAGTTTGGCTTCGTCCGAAATGATATTGTGCTTCGCCCCGGCCTGGAACGAGCCGACCGTAACAACGGCAGGTGTTTGCGGGTTCACATTGCGAGACACCAAGGTCTGGACAGCGGTAACGATTGATGCCCCGACGATGACCGGGTCCTTCGTTGTGTGGGGATAGGCGCCGTGTCCTCCCACGCCTTTGACCGTAATGTCGACGCTATCGACATTCGCCAGCGCAAATCCGGATGAGTAAGCGACTTTGCCGCTCGGAACGCTCGCAGAGACGTGCAGGGCCAAATTGTAATCAGGCAACGGGAAACGTTCGAACAGCCCGTCAGCGATCATGGCCTGGGCGCCATTTCCAAGCTCTTCAGCGGGCTGAGCGATCATGACCAATGTGCCCGACCACTCATCTTTCGCAGCGATCAGATTGCGAGCGGTGCCTACCCAGCTCGTCATATGGATGTCGTGACCGCACGCATGCATCACGCCATTGGTGACACCGGTCCAGGTTTCGTCGACAACTTTTGAGGCGTGCGGAACGCCCGTCCGCTCGGCCACGGGGAGGGCATCCATATCCGCGCGAATGAGGACGGTTGGCCCTTCGCCGTTCCGGTAGACTCCGACAACGCCGTAGCCGCCAACACCGTCTCTTACGACGCCATTGTCACGCAGCGATTTCGCCCGGGTCCATTCATCGCCAAGGCCGGTGGTCACTTCAAAGCCCAGACTTGTCAGTTCGTTCGCCATGATGGTCGAGGATTTGACTTCCTTGAACGACAGTTCGGGGTGTGTGTGGAAGTATTTGTACAGGTCGATCAAATTGGTTCCCGAGGTCGGCATATCCGCGGTTATTTCGATCTGAGACGAGCTTGCCTGCGGGGATTGCGCATGCGCGCATGCGCCCAGCGCGGTTAAAAGCGCGAACGAAGAAATTACTGGAACTGATCGAAACATGAGCCCTCACTTATCAGCATATTAAGGTAACTCTGCCATGGTTACGGGAATAAAACTGGATGACAAGGGGCGCGCTCAAAGCGTGTTCGAAGGGTGACAATGACACTTCGCGGTACACTCAAAGCGACTTTCGTTGCTGTTAGCATTTTCGGTCTGACCGCTTGCGGTGGAAGCGAGCCGGTTGATCCAGCCATGTTCGACGCTGAGGTTCAGCGCCTCGCTGATGAAGGTGACATGTATGGCGAGATATTCCTGGTTTTGAAGGAACGTCGTCCGACAGTTTACGGCAAGTTTCGGAAAATCGCTGTCCAGGAGTTTGGCCGCGGCCGACCTGTCCGCGAAGCGAGCTATGTTGCCGGCCTGCAGATGCGAGAGGTTTTCCTGGATGAGATCCTGCATCTGTCGCGCAGTGCCAGCGATGACAATGTCAAAGCGATGATCGACGTAATCGTCACGTCTTATGAGCATCTGAATGCCGAAGACCCAGCCGACTGTGTCCGCAGCATCGATGGCTTGCCGCCAGAAAAGGTCGAAAAGTTTCCAGCGGAACTCCGCAAACGCGAAATGCAATTGGTCGTCGACCTGTTGAACTCGCCGAAAGTGATGGCAAATCGCCGGGCAGCATCCGACAAGGAAGTCATCAATTGGATGGTCAATCTTGCATCGTCTGAACCAGAGATCGCAGAGATGTTCGAACTGATGGAAAACGACGGCAAGCGTCGCGCCAAGGATAACGAAAAAATCTGCAACGGCATGATCACTGTCTATAAGCGTCTTAGCTACAAGACGGCTGAAGATCGCGGCACCCTGTTTCGCGGCATGGCCCTGATGGCCCTCAAGCAGCGTCAGTTGCTGAAGAGTTCGGAAGAGTCCGAAGAGGCCGCCAGCTAGGCACTCCCAATTTTGGATTTGTAATACCGGTCCGTCTTGTTAAGCTCCTCGGAGTGATGAAGGGACCGCGTCATGTCTGAAACACCGACTGCAACACCCACGCCTGAGAAATCAGCGGATACACCTCCGCATGGGCATGTTCAGGATGCGCTCAACCAGCTTTCCACGCTCAAGATCTACACTCATTCGCCCATCCTCTATTGGTGGCCGATCTGGGTACTGGGGTTTGTGTTTGGATTCGTGTCTATGTTTGTGAGCGGCGAGGGGACGGAAGCGGCGGCTCGAGTTCAAGGGCAGACCTTTGTCTTCGTCTTGGTGTTCGTGATTTTTTCGACCACGGTTAAGCTTCGCGGGGCGAACTCAGTCATCTTGGGATTGATATTGTTGATTGGTGGAATCCTGTTGGCGACGGCCAATCTGTCCGGGCCAATCGCTGCATTCATCGGTGGATTGGACATCCGAATGAGCCCGGCTTTTTATTGGTTTGTTGGGTCGGCGGTGTTCATCATGTGGACGGTCATGATCTTTGGTTTTGATAAGGTCAAATTCTACGAGATAGCGCCTGGGCAAGTACGGGAACGGGTTTTCTGGGGCAGCGGCGATCGCGCAGAAAGCGGTGCCAATGCGCGGTGTAAATACCTCAAAGACGACTTCCTGCGCCACCGTATCCTGGGTCTGATCGTGACCGGCGATATTGAAATCACACTCGGAGATGGTGAGGTCTGGTACCTGCACAATGTCCTGTTCGCCAAAGAAAAAGCGAATCGCATCAACGAATTGATTGTCACGCGCCCGGTCGACTAAGCGGTCAAGCTCGGATGAACCTGCGGTGTGTAACCATGTGCCAAAGCCTGACAGGTAATGTGCGGTGTCAAACGAACCGCGTGTTCAGGTAGCGCCTGCGCGGCGCCATAGCCGGAAAACTGCCACGAATGGGCCTGTCCCTGCCATTTAAGGAACGCCGCCGCGCCGGTCGTGAACATTGCGCCATCCGGTAGATCCGAGGTGGCCACCTGTTCGCGTTCAGACTTGCCTTTGAGTACGGACTGGATTTCCCCCGCAATCGCGTCGCTGAGATCGCTTGCCTTGGGGCGATAGTGGAAGACACCGGACCGCACCAGGGCTTCCCGAAACTGCTTGGCGTCTGCGTATCGGCATTCGTAACAAGGTCGGTGACCCGCAGCGAGCGCCGTGGCTTCGTCCAGAAAAAACAGTTCGGTATAGCTGTTATTGCCCATCAGCTCGCGTCGCCGGTTTTTGAACTCCAGCACGCAGGTGATCCATTGGCGCGTCTTCCAATGCGTTGGCTTCAGAACCTTCTCTTCAGTATGGAAGCAGCCGCCGCGATTGCCCATGAATGTGCCGCGCTCAGAAACCGCTTGGATAAGCCCGAATGGATCTACGCGGTTCTGCAGGGGCATGGCTTAGCTGACCTCTCCGCCGAACCGCTCAGTCCATTCCTCGACCATGGCATCTTCAATCTTCTGGAATAGAACCGGCGGCGCTTGGATAGGCATCCCGTGGGGTAGCGCGTCAAGCAGTCCTGCATCTTTCGGCGACGGCCAGTTGCGATTGCCCTCTGGGACCCCAAGCGTATCGAGGATTGTCTTAGCCGTGTTCGGAATCATTGGCTGGGCGACAATCGCAAAGAGCACAACCAGATTGAGACCCGTCCGCACCCCGACAGCCGCGCCATCGACATCAGACTTGTACTTCACCCAAGGTTCGGCGCGGGTCAGGTATTCGTTCCCGGCGGCCCACAGCGCGCGGGTCTCCGCTGCGGCTTTGCGAAACTCCATCGCCTCATAGTGTTCTGCGATGCGGGTCAGGCTGGCTTTCAGCTCGCTCTCCATCCAGGCTTCGTCCTCGCCCGGCGTGCCTGCAGCGGGCAAGGCACCGTCAAATTTGCTGACCGTGTATTTGGTGATCCGGTTCACGAAGTTGCCCAGCACATTCGCAAGATCGGAATTGATCGCGGCCTGGAAGCCTTCCCAGGTAAACGCGGCGTCAGAGCCCTCAGGGGCGTTGGCCATCAGATACCAGCGCCAATAGTCGGCGGGCAGCAGATCCAGTGCCTGATCCATGAATACGCCACGTTTCTGGCTGGTCGAGAACTTCCCACCATACCAGGTCACCCAGTTGAAGGCTTTGAGCTTGTCGACGGTCTTCCAGTCTTGCTGTGATCCGAAAATCGTCACGGGGAAGGACACCGTGTGGAAGGCGACATTGTCCTTGCCCATGAACTGAACGTACTCAACGTCATCGGCGCCGTGTTCAGTGCGCCACCAGGCCTTGGCATCGTTTCCTGTCGCGCTCGCCCATTCTTCGGTCGCGGCGATGTATTCGATCGGGGCGTCGAACCAGACATAAAAGACCTTGTTCTCGAACCCGGGACGGATTGAGCCGTCCGCCCGGGTGACTGGGACACCCCATTTCAGATCGCGTGTGATGGCGCGGTCTCGTAGACCCTCATCCAGCCATTTCAGGGCAATCGATCGCGCGAGTTGAGGCCAGTCCGTAGAGGCCTCGACCCAGTCACGAATCTGGTCCTGCATTTTGGACTGCAGCAAGAACAGATGAGCTGTGTCTCGGATCTCGATATTGGTGCCACCGGACACTGCGGAATAGGGGTTTTTCAGATCCACCGGGTCCAACAGGCGCCCGCAATTATCGCACTGGTCGCCGCGGGCTTTCTCGTATTCGCAATGAGGGCAGGTTCCCTCGACATAGCGATCAGGCAGGAATCGTCCGTCGTCGACGCTGTAAACCTGCTGCGACACGCGCTCTTCGATCAACCCATTGGCTTCCAGCGCGTGGGCGAAATCTTGCGTCAGGATCTTGTTTTCGTCGCTTGAGGAGCGACCAAACCAGTCATATGAGAGCGAAAACCCGTCGCCCGCCGCGCGCTGAACCTCATGTTGTTCGTCGCAATAGGCCTGAACGCTCATTTCTGCCGCCTGCGCGGCGAGTTCGGCTGGCGTCCCATGTTCGTCGGTGGCACAGATATAAAGGACGTCATGCGCCTGTAGGCGCTGGAACCGCGCATACACGTCTGCAGGCAGCATCGAGCCTGCGAGATTCCCAAGATGCTTGATGCCATTGATGTAGGGCAGGGCAGAGGTGATCAGGATCCGGCGTTTACTCAAGATTCATGTTCCCGTACAAAGGTTTACGCTGCGTTAGATGGATTCGGCCGCAGAAGCTGAGCGTTGTCTAGTCGCGCGATGGGATAATTGGAACATCCTTAAGGAGGGAACAATGCCAAAAATTGCAGGAGTAAATATTCTCGGGCTCGTACTCGGGGCACTCGCTATGTGGGTCCTCGGCTTCATCTGGTACGGGCTATTGCTATCCGACGCCTGGATGGCGGCGAGTGGATTCACGGAGCAGATGTTTGAGGGCCAAAGCCCATTATGGATGCCGGCAGGCTTTGTCGTATCCCTGCTTCTGACATTCGGTCTCGGATGGCACATGAAGCAGAAGAGCATCACCAAGCTCGATACAGCAGCGCTGTTCGGTCTCTGGATGGGCTTACTGATCGGCGTACCTCTGATGATGTACGGCTACGTTTATTCGCCGGCACACTCATGGGAACTCTTGTTGATAGATGGCGGCCATACGGTGCTGACATTTGTTGCAGCTTGCGCGGTTCTGTCATTCTTCGACTAGATTTCGGGTTTCACGACCAGAAAGAAACCCCCGGGTGGCTCATTGCCGCTCGGGGGTTTTAAGTTAAGCCCTGCATAGAGATCAGAGCTTCTGGGAGGAACTTGTGCGTCAGCTGATTTCCGGTGACCACGCGGCGAGGCGGATCTCGACCTTTCGGTCCATCGGAGACCAGAGCGAACTCGCCGGTTCGGTCACGTGAGAGGCAGCCTGAACCTGCATACCATCGAGTTGATACTTGGCGAGCGCCGATGACACGGTTTTGATCCGTGCGGTCGTCAGCGATTCGGCTTCGGCATCTGACCGGGCATCGGCGGCGGAGGCATTCAAAGAAACCTGACCGAGGATACAACCATCCAGACGGGCCTGTGCAGCTTTCAGCGTCGCTCGAGAAGCTGGGGTCAATGCACTCGTGCCTGCTGGGAAATAGACCTGGAGCGTTTCATTGGCGCAATTGGACACAACTGGCGGCGAGTAGGCCTGCGTCGGAGGCGCCGGCAGCGGCTGCGCCGATGCAATGCCTGCGGTGGTAATCAGAGTTGCGGATGAGATCAGTGTTTTGAACATTTTCAGCTCCCGTCTTGCTTGAGATCAGGAAACTCAGGGCAGAAGGCGAAAACATGCCCGATCGAGGGTCAATTGTGGCAACTGCATGATCTTGTGAAGACGTCTTGCGCTTTGTCGAGGCGCAAGATAAAGGAGCCGCCAGTGCCCCTATAGCTCAGCTGGTAGAGCAACTGATTTGTAATCAGTAGGTCCGCGGTTCGAGTCCGTGTGGGGGCACCATTGATTTCAATTACTTAAGCGATCTGGGAACTATTTGCCATTGCACTGGGGCACCACCAGGGCACCGAGTATGTCGCAAACTCTGTGCCGCAGCGAACCCAAAACGGATCTCCAGAGATCTTGGCTCCTCCTTCCTATTTGCAGACAAAACGACAGCGCTAAATCACTCTAAATGCGGCATCTATTCAGGTTCTGGAAGTTAAGGTTGCACCGGTCAAAAACTGCTAACCTGTTTTGCGACCCAATGGTGCAGATTCCTGTGACCGCCTACCTCCAATGGCGTTCTAGGGCTGCCTAATTGGAACGCATCTTATCCAGGACTGCAAAGAAGGCGGCGAGGAAGATCAGACCTAACAAAGTCGCAATGTAAGCGATCGGATGGCTTGCGCCAGTTTGCTCGAGACTGACCTCTACCCCGTTTACTGTGAACACCCAGCCAATCCAACCATATCCGAGGACCGAGAGGACACAGAGGCGGGTCATCATTCGGTAGAAATAATCGGGATTGTTAATCACGCTGAAGAAAAACGCTAAGGCTGAAGCCAACAGCCCCCAGCCAACGGAAGCCAGAATCCCGAAACCAAACTGAGCGATGCAGAGGACAAAGCTCGCGACCGCCACGATGGCTGCAATGCTCGCGGACACGATGGTCCAACGCTGTATCGAGGTATTTTTGAACTCAACTTTGTCCGCCAAGCGTTCCTGCAGCATCTCCGTCGTGATCTGAGCAAGACTTTTTTGCATCGCGGGTTTGGTATCGATCAATTTTCGAAATGCTTCCCCGGGAAATGCAAGCACGGCGCTATCATCGATTGCCCGAACGGTAGCTGAGCGGGGTTTCGTGGTATGCGCTGCGAGTTCCCCAACCGATTGTCCCGAGCGCCGCACGTCTCGCTTTAAACCATCAATTATTATGTCGAACTTTCCGATGATGATGAAGTAGACTTCGTCATCGTTTGCCCCTTGCGTAATAAGATCTGTGTTTGCGGCGATGGGTTTCAAGTCTCCTTCCTGGTCTGCCCCACTGAGGTGGTCCACCGGTTTTGTTAGTCCGGCGGTTTCCACGTAGCAGCGATCATGCTGCTACC
>JAEPOM010000014.1 GCA_017642885.1 Henriciella sp.
CCGGCATCCGGGCACACGATAGATCTTGGGTCCGGCTCGGGTTTTCCAGCCCTGGTTCTGGCGGCGTGCGCGACTGATCCAGATGCTCAATTTTCATTGGTCGAGAGTGTGGGAAAGAAGTGTGCGTTCTTACGATCTGCAATCGCCGCCGCAAATTTGCCGGCGACCGTCATTCAAGGCCGGGTCGAGTCGATTAACCCGGTCCAAGCCCATTGCGTCACGGCGCGGGCCTTCGCGCCACTGCCGAAATTAATCGAATATGCTGCGCCCTGGTTTGAATCCGGCGCATATGGCGTGATTCCCAAAGGTCGGCGCTGGGAAGAGGAATTGACGGATGCGTTGGAATCTTGGAGATTCGCCTATGAAGCGATTCCCAGCGTGAGCGGGGATGGGGCTATTTTGAAAATCTCGGAGGTTTCACGTGTCTGAAGCTAATACACGCATACTCGCGATCGCCAATCAGAAAGGCGGTGTCGGGAAGACGACGACTTCGATTAATCTGGGGACAGCACTTGCGGCGGTCGGGCGAAAAGTTCTCGTTATCGACTTCGATGCGCAAGGGAACGCCTCAACGGGACTCGGAATTACGCGTCCAGAGCGTCAACTGACCACCTATGATGTGGTTGTCCACAACGAATTTCTCGGAGATGCGGTCCTGAATACCCTGGTCCCGCGTCTCGATATTGTTCCTGGCGATGAAAATCTCGCAGGCGTAGAAACTGAACTTTCTACGGATCCACACCGGTCCTATCGGTTGCGCAATGCGCTTCGCAATTATGTCAAGGAAGCTGCTGGTCGCGGTATGACCGAGTATGATTACATTCTGATCGACTGCCCTCCATCTTTGTCGGCGCTTACAATCAACGCAATGACCGCGGCCGACTCTCTTTTGGTGCCCTTGCAATGCGAATTCCTGGCGCTCGAAGGATTGAGCCAACTTTTGAAAACGGTTGAACTTGTGCGGAGCGGACTTAACCCGGACCTCGATATCCAGGGCGTGGTCCTCACCATGTATGATCGCCGCAACAATTTGTCTGATCAAGTTGCCGACGAAGTGCGCTCCGTCCTCGGCGCGAAAGTCTACAATACGGTGATTCCGCGAAACGTTCGTTTGTCCGAAGCCCCAAGCTTTGGCAAACCGGCTCTGCTGTATGATTATCGCTGCCCTGGAAGTGAGGCCTATATCCGCCTCGCCTCTGAAATGCTCAAACGCGAACGCGCACTTCGGGGGTAGGGCATGTCACCGGCAAAACAAAGCCGACTCGGAAAAGGCCTTTCCGCCCTGATCGGAGAGGTGGAAGGCGTTGGTCTGGCGGCTCCCGAAGAGTCAAACACTCCGGCAGGATCAAGTTCGGGCGGTTCTTCCGTTGATGAGTTTAGCGTCGCGGACATTCGTCCGAATCCGGCCCAGCCTCGACGGACTTTTTCCGAACAAGAGCTCGATGAACTTGCCGCTTCGATCAAACAACGCGGTGTTTTGCAACCGATCTTGTTGAGACCGGATCCGGATGCGCCGAACCAATATCAAATCGTGGCCGGCGAACGGCGCTGGCGTGCGGCACAGCGCGCGGGCCTGAAGACGATCCCGGCGGTTGTGCGGGACATGGATGAATTGCAGCTTCTGGAAGTTGGCATCATCGAAAACGTACAGCGCGAAGATTTGAACCCCATCGAAGAAGCGGAAGCCTATGGTGCTTTGATCAAGCGATTTGGGCGCACGCAGGAAAACCTTGCAGAGAGTGTTGGGAAGTCCCGGGCGCACATTGCCAATACGATGCGCCTCCTCAATCTCGGGGAATCGGCGCGAGAGCATTTGCGACAGGGCCGGATTTCCGCGGGACACGCCCGCGCAGCACTTGGGGCGCCGGATCCCGATCCGGTCGTCGATATGGCGGTGGCGAAATCCATGTCGGTTCGCGAAGTCGAAGCTTTGGTGAAACGTCTCAAAGATGGCAGCGCGCTCGATACTGTGGCCAACAAAGTCAATCAGATTGACAAGGACGTCGATACTGAGGCGCTTGAAAGTGACTTGGCGCGGGTGCTTGGCTTGAAAGTCGATATTCGCCAAGGCGCCAAAGGCGGTGAGCTCCGGATCAAATATGGCGACCTCGAACAATTGGACGAGTTGTGCCGACGATTGACGGCGAAACGCACTTAATCCGCTGTATTTGTTAATTTATTCGTAGAGTCCGATGCGCGCGGAGGATCCCTCGGGCGAGGTTTGTGATCCTCTTGTCGTCGAGTTACGTATTCACGAACGCCGAAAATCGCCTAGTCTGTTCTCTCGATGCTTAGCACGTCGCAGATACGGGGAATTGAAATGGCAGATACACTCTATCAAGGCCCAAAAACGCTCGACCGACCGGTCATTTCCTATCGTCAGCCGTCCTATCCTGGATATCTCGAACGTGGAGATACGGTTCCTCCTGCGAGCACGCTCGATCTCGAAGCAATTGATCTGGCGGATGTTGAGCCCTGGCGACAGGATAAAATGTGGGATCGACTCGAGCGCCTCCGAAAAGAAGATCCGATTCATTATACGCCGGACAGTATTTTTGGCCCCTATTGGTCGATTACCCGCCATCGGGACATTGTTGCCGTCGATTCCGATCACAAAAGGTTCTCCTCGGACTCCTCAATGGGTGGTATTACGCTCTCGGATATGCCGGACGGCATGGTGTCGCGAAGCTTCATTTCTTCCGATGAACCGGTTCATTCGGCGCAGAGAAAAGTAGCACAACCCGCCGTCGCGCCGACGGCGCTGAGAGATTATGAGCCGCTGATCCGTCAACGCACGCAGGCCGTGCTGGATAGCTTGCCGGTTGGTGAGCCGTTCGACTGGGTCGACAGAGTTTCAATTGAACTGACAGCGATGATGCTCGCCACTCTGTTCAATTATCCGCAAGAGCGGCGCAGCGAACTCACGCGTTGGTCCGACGTTACGACCAATCCGACTGACCCGGACATTTGTCCCGGTGGCATGGAACAATGGCGCGAGGAATTGACCCAATGCGCTCATGTCTTCTGGGAGATTTACCAGGGGCGGAAAAATGCCGAACCGGCCGGCGATTTGATGAGCCTGCTCGCGCATGGCGAAGCCACGAAGAATATGGATCCTCGCGAATTGCTTGGAAATGTCATCCTGCTGATTGTCGGCGGAAATGATACGACCCGAAACTCCATGTCGGGCGGGGTCTATGCGCTCAACAAGTTTCCGGATCAGTATGAAAAACTGAAAGCGGATCACAGTCTGATCCCGAACATGGTGTCCGAGTTCATTCGCTGGCAGACGCCGCTCGCCTATATGCGACGTACGGCAGTTGAGGATGTTGAAATGCACGGCAAGCTGATCCGGAAGGGCGATAAGGTTGCGATGTGGTATGTTTCGGGCAATCGCGATGAGAGCTTCTGGGATGAAGACCCTAACCAGTTAATTATCGATAGAAAACAAGCGCGTAACCATGTCTCGTTTGGGTTTGGCATTCATCGTTGTGTCGGAAATCGTCTAGCTGAGTTGCAATTACGGATCCTGTGGGAGGAAATCCTCGCCCGGTTTGAGCACGTGGAAGTGTTAGATGAACCCAGCCGTGTCTCAAGCAGCTTTGTGAAGGGGTATTCGTGGCTGCCCGTGGTCTGTCATCCTCGATAACACAAGTCTGACACGGACAGATTGAGAGCAAACTGTACTCGATCGAGCGTCGCTGGTATGGATCTCACATGACTCGCGACCCGATCATAAGACTCGCCGAGCACGTGTTACGGGACTGGCTCACCGGCCATAGCTGATCTCGTCTTTTGAATTCACCCAAATTCAAAAGAGAGAAAACCTATGAACCGAAAAGAATACCTCGAAATGATGCGTGGCGCGGGCAAGCTCGACTACGAAATCTATTTGAACACCGAACGACTTCTGGCGTGTCAGAAAGAGCCAGAGGATTTGTGCAATCCAGACGAGTTACAATTCATGATCGTCCACCAGGTCGAAGAATTGTGGATGAAACTGATGGGCACAACTCTCCTCGACATTGATGATGAGATGCGTGCAGGTCGGACTCTGAAGGCGCTAACGCTGTTTCGCCGTGTCCATATGTGTCAGGAAATGATGAGCACACAGCTTGCTTTGCTCGAGACCATGTCGCCGAAGGATTACCAGGAAATCCGCCTCCTGCTCGGTAATGGCAGCGGCCAGGAGAGTCCGGGATTTCGAGTGCTTCTCAAAATGCCGAAAGACCTCTGGCAGACTTATGTCGACGTGTATCTTGAGGGCGGAAAACGGACGCTCGAACAAGTCTATGATAGCGAATACTCGCACGATGAGGCCTATATGGTGGCTGAGGCGCTGGCCGAGTTTGACGAGCAATTTCAGAAATTTCGCAACGCCCATATGCAGCTCATCTATCGCTCTATCGGCGTCGCAGCGAATTCCTTGAAAGGCCGTCCGGTGGAGATTCTCGACGCCGGAGTTAGGCAGAAATTCTTCCCGGACTTATGGAGTGTCCGCGCAGAAATGACTGATCGCTGGGGCGCGTCTTATGGCGTCAAACGCGACAAGCTCGAGCCCAAGACGGATGCGTGAGCATTTCCACGTTCCCGACAATTACTTCCTGTCCCACTCGGTCGGCTGCTTGCCGAAAACAGCGCCCGACCGCTTGGGCCGGGATTATCTCGAACAATGGAAGACCCATGGCGGTGATGCCTGGCCGGGTTGGCTGGACGTGCTCGATACATTTCGCGCCCGGCTTGGCGGTTTGCTCGGAAGTCCGGCGCGTAATCTTTGTCCGCAGACCAACATTTCCAGCGGTCTGACAAAGCTGCTCTATTCCTTGCCTGCTCCCAGCACCAGGCCGACAATCCTGTGTTCGCCCGAGGATTTTCCAACTACCGGTTTCGTCTTCAAGCAAGCCGAGCGGATGGGGTTTCGCGTCAAGTTCATACAAAGCGACGTGGCTGACCTGGATGCCTGGACGGAGGCGTTCGATGATAGCGTCGGGCTGATCCACATCACGCATGCTTTTTCGAACACGTCGAAACTTGCGCCGGTCGCGGAACTTTGCGCGCTTGCCCGTGCCCGAGGCGCGATCAGCGTCGTCGACATTGCTCAGTCTGCAGGGGCGATCCCGGTGGATCTTGATCTCTGGCAGCCGGACTTTGCGCTCGGTACGGGTGTGAAGTTCCTGTGTTTCGGGCCGGGTGCGTGCTTTTTGTATGCCTCCGACGAGATGATCGAAACTTGCGCCCCCGTGGATGTGGGTTGGTTCTCGCACGAACAGCCGTTTGAAATGGACATTCACAGCTTTCGCTATGCCGATTCCGCCATGCGTTTCTTCGGCGGCACCCCGTCGCCCGCGCCCTTCGTTTTGGCGACTGCAGCGCTAGACCTGTGGGAAAAGCTCGGTTCGGAGCGGGTGCAGGCGCGCATTCAATCCCATCTAGACCGGTTGTGCGCCGCGGTATCGGACGAGATCCTGGTCTCGCCGCGAACCTCGGGCGCGCGCGGCGCTGCATTCGTGATCAATCCGCCCGACCGCGACCCGCTTCGCGAGGTACTGGCCACGCAAAACATCCGCTGCGACGAGCGCAAAGAAGGCTTCCGGTTCTCCGTGCACGCTTACACAGATGAGCGTGAGATTGATGGATTGATTGGGGTGCTGTAGCCGGCAGCGGACCCATTCACGTGGTCCAGTCAATGATCGACTAACCCGCGGTTTCGATATTGTTCTCCAAGATAACTCTGATTTTTGTGACTTGCTCAGCCCAAGGAACGATGCCGAACCTGTTTGTCACGGCACTAAATCGATTCATATTTGACGCCAGGGCGTTCATCGCGGCGCGGTTTTGCGACAGCGCTTCCGCATCACATGTGGTTTCCGTCGTGTAGTAAAATTCGCTCGGGTGCGTCGTTGAGTTCCGTCCTAACCGGCTTCGCTTCGAAGAGCTCGGGGTGGTTTGCCAACAGATTATGGCCCTGAAATTCTGCGATCCCCATAATGCGGTCGAGTGATTCCCGCTTCTGAGAGAGGGTGGCGAGGGCGCGACGTAAGTCTCCATTTCTCACGATGTTCGTTCGTCCGGCATCGCGAAGGGCCGTCCAAGATGGTAGGCTCGTCGCGACAATTCCCGGGGAGTGAGACGTTGAAATGGAATCACACTCGATTTCGGTTAGGTCTCGCCAAGGCGCTCGGCCGAATAGGACGTCTGACGCCGCTCCGATCGCCTTCAACTCCTCAATGCGCAGTTCAATTAATTGAGTGGAGTTTTTCTCCAACTCAAGCACGTCTTGATACAACGCTTGCAAGAAAACAGCTTCGTCTGCGCGATCGATGCGGGATTGATTCCAGGCATTCACTTGCAGACCCAGGAAGATACCGATCATCACGATCAAGACTTCCAGAGACACTGTAAACCAATCTTGCCGCCGGATGGCTTCAGCGATCCGTTTTAATATCATGGTCTTTGCCCCTGCGTGTGTTTTCCAACACAGAGCATGAACTGACAGCAGATTGTTGGCAAAGGCTTAAGTTCGCGCCGACCCCACGCCACCTCGTCCACCCGTCGGCACACATCTATCAATCAAGGAAAAGTTGGAGCGGGTACACGGAATCGAACCGAGCTACACAGCTTGGAAGGCTGGTGCATTACCACTATGCTATACCCGCTCACGGGTGCGATGCCCTAAACATGGGCGTGTCTCAGGAATTGTGCAAGTGGTGGAGGGGACTGGATTCGAACCAGTGTACGCAAAGCGGCCAGATTTACAGTCTGGTGGATTTAACCACTCTCCCACCCCTCCAAAGGGTCTTGCACAACGCCATTTGACGTCGCAGTTTCCGACCGTCAGAAGGGGGGCAGAACCCACCCGCCTTTCAACCGGAAACCGGCCTTATAATGAGCAAGCCTCGCACACGCAACCGTCCTAATTCACACAGACGAAAAATGTCTGGTCGCCAGCATGGCAGCGGTGAAAACTGGCTGTGGGGCGTGCATGCGGTGACGGCGGCGCTGGCCAATCCAAAGCGGAAATTGACGCGCTTGCTTGGCACCAAAAATGGGCTGGACCGGCTCGGGCAAATTCAGGCGCGGGGCGAGGTGGTCGAGCCCTCCGCGATCGATGCCTTGCTGCCGCGAGATGCGGTTCACCAGGGATTGGCGGCGCAGTTCGAACCACTGCCAACTGTACAAATAGACGATTTAATTGAGGGCGAATGTCGCCGCATCGCGGTGCTCGATCAGGTTAGTGATCCGCATAATCTCGGGGCGATTTTCCGCTCTGCGGCCGCGTTTGGCTTTGGCGGGCTTGTGCTTCAAACCCGCAACGCCCCAGCAATCACGGGTATCGTGGCCAAGTCCGCCGTCGGGGCCATAGAAACCGTACAAGAGTGCAGGGTGGTTAATATTTCTCGCGCGCTCGAGGCCCTGAACGACGCTGGCTATCATACGGTTGGCCTGGCTGGTGCAGGAGACGCCTCTATCGAGGCCGCGGTTTCAGGGGCAGGCAAGCTCGCGGTAGTGCTCGGTGCAGAAGGACCTGGTCTGCGTCCAGGGGTAGCCAAAGCCTGCGCCGAACTTGCCCGAATTCCGATCGCCGCAGAGATGGAAAGCCTCAATGTTTCGAACGCAGCCGCGATCGCATTCTATGAAGCGGCGCGCAACGGATAAGGATGTTCCCGGATTGCGGGCCCGGCCTGGGTCGGCTCTTGCTTAGCGAAACTCAGGAGCGGTTATGGGCAATCTCATATTCGATCCTCTGGCCATCGCGGCACTAGCGGGCTTCGGGATCCTCATTCTCATCTCAGTCGGAATCTTCGTCAGGCTGATGCGCAAGGCGGGCAAAGCTGCGGGTGAGCGTTAGGCCAGCCGAGACCGAACCGCCGCCGCCATCAGCGGACCGAGTTGCTCACCTTCGAGCGGATACAGATAGGGCTCGATCAGTTCGAGCTCCATCAGAAGCAATCCATCATTTGCACCGCGAAGCATATCGACGCGCGCATAGAGCGGTGTTTCATCGAGCAGGTCGAGAATGCGCGCTGCATCCTTCAGGTCGCTCGGGTCCGGAGTGATCGGCGTTTCAATGCCGCCATATGTGGACTGAATACGATAGTCGCCTGCTTTGGCTTGCTTGAGCAGCGCGTGTGAGAATGCACCGTCGATAAAGATGAAGCTGTATTCGCCTTCTTCTTGAATCCTCGACAGGAAGGGCTGGACCATCATGGGATGCGGCATGTCAGGCAGAGCATCCTGTGGCGAAAGCCGAAATTGCCCGTCTGCGCCGGCCCCGACCTGACGTTTAAAGACCAAATCTTTGCTGCCGAGCGTATCGAACGCACTTCGAAAGGCCGCATCATCGACCTTGTCGATCCAGAGGGTCGGGATCAGACGCGCGCCTTTTTCCGCGAGGGTTTTGAGATAACCCTTATGGCTGTTCCAGTGCACCAGTTCTGTCGAGTTGAAGAGCTGCGTTTGTTGTTCGATCTCGTCGAGCGTTTTCAGAAATGCTTCGGCATGGTCCCAATAGTCCCACGTTGTCCCGATAATGACGGCGCCATAGCTCGCCCAGTCTTGGGTGTTGTCGGCCCAATCGACATCGACGACTTCCATATCGAGATCGGCAAAGGGAGCGCGCAAGGCATCCATCATTCGGTCATGCTCGAAAGCATCAGACCTGCGAAGGGGCGACCCTGGCAGAGTTACTTTGGAGGCGAGGTAGGCAATCTTGATCATCGCCCCGCCATAACTGGCCATAATGGTTGCGTCCAGCACCTAGATCTGGCACAGCGCACCAGTAATTTTCACAGGGATAATCCTCAATGACGGCAGCACTTTACGACGTGGTTGGCCTCGGCAATGCAATTGTCGACGTGATCTCAAAGCAGGATGACGCCTTCCTCGCGAAATGGGGCATCAACAAGGATGCAATGAACCTGATCGAAGAAGACCGCGCGGACCTGTTGACCGACGCTTCGGTCGATGCGCTGGAAACGTCAGGTGGATCAGGCGCCAATACGATTGCCGGCATTGCGAGCCTGGGCGGAAAAGCTGCCTATATCGGCAAAGTTGCTGATGATCGCCTGGGTAAAGTGTTCAAGGCGGACATGGAAAATGTCGGGGTGCCGTTCCCAACCGCGCCGCTGACAGAAGGCCCTGCCACGGCGCGTTCGATCATTTTCGTGACACCGGATGGCAAGCGTAGCATGAACACATTCCTCGGTGCGTCGGTGGAGTTTTCACCGAGTGATGTCGACCGCGCCACCGTGGAAGCTGGCGGCATCCTCTATCTCGAGGGATATCTATTCGACAAGGAAGCGGCGAAGGCTGCCTTCGTGCACGCTGCTGAAATTGCGCACGCCGCCGGACGCAAAGTGTCGCTCACTCTGTCAGACAGTTTTTGCGTTGACCGTCACCGCGACAGTTTCCGCCAATTGATCCGCACGCAAGTTGATATCCTGTTCGCAAACGAGGAAGAGCTGCTTAGCCTTTACGAGACTCGGGATTTCGATGCCGCCGTTGAACAGTTGCAGGCTGACACGGCAATTGCCGCGGTCACGCGCAGCGAGAAAGGCTCCGTCGTGATCGGTGATGGCGAACCGATCAGCGTTCCGGCTGAACCTGTAAGCCAGGTGGTCGACACAACGGGTGCCGGCGATCAATATGCCGCCGGCTTCCTGTTTGGTATTTCGCGGGATCTGCCACTCGCGACTTGTGCGCATCTCGGCCACATCGCGGCTGCGGAAGTGATTTCGCACTACGGCCCGCGGCCAGAAGTTTCGCTGTCGGAGCTTGCAGCGCGCGCCGGAATTGACGCCTAAGCGGTCAGGGCTTCCTCGGCATAGTCAAGACGGTCGTGTCCGAAGAACATCTCATCACCGACGAAGAATGTCGGAGCCCCGAACGCGCCGCGCGCAATCGCTTCTTCCGTGTTGGCACGCAGCATTGCCTTGGTTTCCGGGTCGTTGCCGAGCGCCCAGAGTTGGTCGGCGTCGAAGCCCTCTGAGCCAAAAGCTTCTTTGAATTCCGCCTCATCGCCAGTATTGACGCCGCCATCTTTCCGACCCCAGACATGTTTGAAACCGGCATTCAGCAATTTGATCTGCTGTTCCTGATCGTCCGCAAGACGGATCGTGGCCCCGGTGAGAGGGCGCGTATTCATCATCGGAAAATGCTTGTTCGAGAAAATCTGGATCCCGTGCCGCGCACAGCAGCGGGCCATGTCCTGCTGCATATATTTCCCTTTTGCGGGCACCATTCCCGGTGGTTGATTTCCGGTGGCCTTCATGACGCCGCCAAGAAACATTGGCTTGATCTTCAACTCTGCGCCGGTTCGTTCTATGACACCCGGCACAACGGCCCATCCAAGAAATGAGGTAGGGCTCATATAATCAAAGAAGAATTCCAGGGTCTTGGCCATTGGTGCGCTCCGGCGTCTGCGGCCCGAAAATCGGGCCATGAAAGTTCTTATTTGGAACTTAGTGCAAATCAGGATAGGCTGGCAAGTATGAAGTGGACAGATCTAGACGATAATTGGTGCCCGGTCGCCCGAACGCTTTCGCTTGTCGGTGATCGTTGGACGCTGTTGATCCTTCGCGATTGCTTTCTTGGCATGTCGCGGTTCGACCAGTTTGCCGACAGCACAGGCGCTACGCGGCACATTGTTTCAGACCGCCTGAAACGGTTGGTCGAAGCGGGAATCCTCGAAAAGTCGGCCTATTCCGATCGCCCCAAACGCTATGAATACGTGCTGACCGAGCGCGGGCAGGAATTTGCGCCGGCGCTGATCGCGTTCCGGGACTGGGGAAAGAAGCACTTGCCCGTGCGGCGCCCGACACAGGCTTAGGCGACCTATTCCTCGTCTTCTTCAGGATCGAGATCGCGCGCAACCTCGGCGCGTCGAAACACAGCATTCATTTCAGCGGCTTCGTCATAAGAAAGGTCAGGAATGAAGTGCAGCTGCGGCGTGAACTTCATGTCGATCTCGCGGCCGAGCCGACCCCGCAGAAAACCGGCGGCGCGATTGAGCGCCGCGGCGATGGATTCCATTTCTTCCTTGCCTGATTTGCCCAAAGCCGAACAAAAGATGTTTGCGTGGCGCAAATCCGGGGAGCTGCGCACCTCGCCAATGGTCACAGCGACACCTTGCAGGTCAGGGTCTCGAAACTCTTCGCGGGAAAGGATTTCCACCAACGCATGACGCACCAGTTCTCCAGCACGCAATTGGCGCTGGGTTGGGGCGTGTGCACTCAGGTTTGATTTTCGGTTTCGGGCCATGCGCCCTTACTGCCCTGCCCGAGGCGTCTCATAAAGATCTCACACGCAGTTTTTTCGCCAAACCAGTCATGCGGCAGCATGAGCGGGTCAGCGCCATCGAACAAAACCAGAGTATAACTGCGTTTGCTGATGATTTCGCGAATGGCTTCCCAATCTATACGTGTTTCCACCAAATCGCGCCGTACGACGAGCTGCTCACCCTCGAGCCGAACCTCGGTGTTCTGGCTCATCTCAGCCGCACGGCCATGCTGGTGGCGATACGCCCAGCGCATAAAAATCAGATACCAGGTGACGCCTGCCATTGCCGCGATGATCGCGGAAAGCATGGTGACCCAATAAGGAGACATCTCAATTTGCGTCAGCGCTCCTTGGGAAACCAGGGCCATACTTGCCCCGATCACGGGTGCTGTAACGCCCGCATAGTAAAGCGTTGTTGGTCCGACCGTGCCGCTACGAATAGCGCTGGTCATGCGTCGCGCGTCGCGTTTGCTCAACGAGCCCTGGATTGAGTATGTGTTTCCCATCTCAGCCAGCGGTAACGCAAAGAGTTTGGAAATTCGGAAACCCAATCGATAAAAATGAAAAGACCGCGCCTTTCGACGCGGTCTCTCAAATTGGATTTGGACGGTGGCTAGTCGAGCGAGCGTGCAATCATCTCGACTTCAAAGCACTCGATCCGGTCGCCTTCGCGAATGTCCTCATATTTCTCAAAGGCCATGCCGCATTCCATCCCGTTGGTGACTTCGGGAACTTCGTCCTTGAAGCGCTTCAGGGTTTTCAGCATGCCTTCGTGAATGACGACATCATCGCGGAGCAGACGCACACCGCAGCCGCGCTTCACGACGCCTTCGGTCACCTTACAGCCAGCAACCTTGCCGACTTTGGTGATGTTGAAGACTTCCAGAATGTCTGCGTAGCCGATGAAGGTTTCTTTCTTCTCTGGCTCCAGCATGCCGGATAGTGAGGCTTTCACATCATCGATCAGCTCATAGATGATCGAATAATAGCGAATTTCGACGCCTTCTTTTTCGGCCAGTTCGCGCGCTTGCTTATTGGCGCGGACGTTGAACGCAAAGACCGGCGCGCCGGAAGATTGGGCCAGCAAGATATCGCTTTCGGAGATACCGCCGGCTGCACCGTAAATGACGTTTGCGCGAACTTCTTCGGTGGAAATCTTTTCCAAGGACTGCGTAATCGCCTCCACTGAGCCCTGAACATCGCCCTTCAGGACAATTGGCAGATCTTTGGTATCAGCCGAACCGTCTTTCAGGCTCGTCATGAATTGTTCCAGAGACGCGCGCTGTGTGGCAACGCCCTGCTTCTGGCGCTTCATGCGCTGACGATACTCAGTGATTTCTCTCGCGCGTGCTTCGGTGGAGACGACATTGAATGCATCACCTGGTTCAGGCGTGCCGTCGAGACCGAGGATCTCTGCAGGCATCGAAGGCAAAGCCTCCTTCATCTGCTGATTTCGCTCGTTCACCAGAGCGCGTACCTTGCCCCACTGGGCGCCAGCGACGACAATATCGCCTCGTGTCAGCGTTCCGCGTTTGACCAGGACGGTCGCGACCGGGCCACGACCTTTGTCGAGCTGCGACTCCACAACAATACCGTCGGCTTCGCGTTTCGGATTTGCTGTCAGTTCCAGAAGCTCCGCCTGAAGCGTGATTGCTTCTGTCAGCTCATCCAGACCAGTTCTCTTAAGGGCGGAGACTTCAATGGCTTGAACCTCACCACCCATCGCTTCGACTTGAATATCATGTTGGAGCAAATCGGTGAGAACGCGGCTTGCGTCTGCATCCTGAAGGTCAACCTTGTTCACGGCAACGATGATCGGAACTTCCGCAGCCTTGGCGTGTTTGATGGCTTCGATGGTTTGCGGCATGACGGAGTCATTCGCCGCGACCACTAGGATGACGATGTCGGTGACATTCGCGCCGCGGGCACGCATGGCCGAGAAGGCCGCGTGGCCCGGCGTATCGAGGAAGCTGATTTTGTCGCCAGATTTCAGCTGAACCTGATAGGCACCAATATGCTGAGTAATCCCGCCAGCCTCGCCAGACACGACATCCGTAGATCGCAGAGCATCGAGCAGTGATGTCTTACCGTGGTCAACATGACCCATGATCGTGACGATTGGTGGACGTCCAACGAGATCCTTCGGATCGTCATCAGTGCCTTCAAGGCCAATTTCCACGTCGGCTTCAGACACGCGCTTCACGCTGTGTCCAAACTCTTCAGCGATCAGTTCGGCAGTATCCGCATCGATAATATCGTTGCCGCGCAGCATATCGCCTTGCTGCATCATGAATTTCACGACGTCTGCGACCCGCTCATTCATCCGACCGGCAAGGTCTTGCAGCGTGATGGTTTCCGGCAGCGTCACCTCTACAGAGAGCTTTTCCGACTGCTCATTGCCCATGCGCCGTTCGCGCTCACGTTCGCGAGCACGCTTTACGGAGGCGAGGGAGCGTTGGCGATCGCCATCGTCGCCCAGCGCCGAAGCAATGGTCAGTTTTCCGCGACGTCGTTTTGAGTCGCCACCACGGCCACCACGGCCTCCGCCTTGATCGCGGCGATTACGGTCATCGCGATCATTGCGTCCACCTTTGCGGCGACTAGTGGTTGAGTTCGCCGCTGCTTCGAGATCTGCCTGGCTTGGAGCCGCATCGCGCTTACCGCCGCTGCGTTCTGCGCGAGGGGCCTTTGCTGCCTCAGGTTCAGGCTTGTTCTTGGCTTCGGCTTCCGCCTTCTTGCGCTCGGCCTCTTCAGTCTTGCGACGCACTTCGGCTTCTTCGCGCTCTTTTTCTTTTTGCTTTTGAGCGTGCTGTTTTTCTTCCAGGGCCTTGGTGCGAGCGTTTTGCTTTTCTTGCTCGACCTTGCGAGACTCTTCGGCCTTCTTGCGTTGCAGCAAGACTTTCTGGCGCTGGATCAGCTCCTCTTCAGTGATCCCGAGTTTCGCCGCTGCAGCCGCGATCTTGGATTGCTGCTTCCCAGCAGGTGCCGCCTTCTTGCCGCCCGCTCCGGGCTTTGCTGCACCAGGCTTGGTCTGCGCCCCCACGGTGCGGCGCTTTTTGGTTTCGACCACAACCTGTTTGGAACGCCCATGGCTAAAGGTCTGCTTCACCGTGCCGGATCCAGATCCGCGTGAAACAGTCAGTGGCTTGCGCCCGCCAGTAGTGCCTTTGTCTTTCGTATCGCTCATGCGTACCCTGGTGTTTAACCTTTCATTCGAGGCGAAAAGCTCGCCCCTCCTATAATTTCTTTTCCCGCCCGCCGGAGAACCAGCCTGTCTCGGGCGCAACGCGGAATCCTGTCAGCCGCCGATAGGCAACCGAGAAGGCATCCGCAAGAGAACCGTGTTCAAGCAGCGCATGTATCACATGCTGCCGCCCAAAGGCCATGCCCAATTCAGCGGACGATAGAGCGCCCGCGACTTTGACGTCTTCATATATCGCCTTGGCGAGAAAATGAACCTTGTTCCGGCCATCTTCTGCACCATCACTCGCTTCTAGAAGTAAGCCCGGCTCTTGTCTGCGGATATAGTCGCGCACCTGGTCGAATCCAAGCACGGCCAAGCCGCTCTTTTTCGCCATACCCAGCAGCCCAGTGCAGCGCTGCACGAGTTGGCGCTCTACTTCATCGACCAAGCCCTCCATCGGAGTGGACTTGGCTTTGAAGGCTTTGGAAAACGCATCGGACTGCAAGGCAGTCTTCAGTGTTTCCTGATCGGCGGAGATCCAGGCGCCGCGGCCCGGAAGCTTACCAAATCCGTCTGGAACGACGATTCCATCAGGACTTCGCACAAAGCGAATCAGCGCGTCGGGCGCCAAGCGCTCGCGCGTCACCGCACACTGGCGAAGCAATCGGCCAGCGCGCGAGTCCTGTTGCGCCTCTAGGCGCTGGTCGGGGTCATTGAGGCTCTGCGGCATCATCGCCGCCCTCCATGAGAAGGTCCTCGTCTAGATCGAGGCCCTCCAATTCAGCCAGGATGTCTTCGTCGCTGACATCCAGGGTTTCATCGACAACGGCGTCGTCGCTCGCAGTGGACTTACCAAGTTCGCCGAGCGCCAGAAGTGCGCGCTCTTCTTCGGTGAGGTCTTGCGGCTCTTCGCCGGCGGCTTCAGCGGCCATGTCAGCTTCCAGCTGCTCGAGCGCTTCTGGTTCGATCCAACCTGCAATGACGCGGGCTTTCATGATGAAAAGCTGCGCATCGTCTTTGCGCATTTCGCCTTTCTTCAGAATGCCGTCCTGCCAGACTGGCTTGCCTTCTTTGTTGTTCTCGCGCCAACCGGTGAGGTCGTCTGGCACCAGACCAGCGACATCCTCGACGGTCTTCACTTCGTTCTCGCCGAGTTTCACAGCAAAGCCCGGAGACATGCCATCGAGTTCCATGACGGCGTCTTCAACGCCAAGCTCCAAACGCTTGGCATCCTGTTCTGCAGCGAGTTTTTCAAGATATTCGCGGGCGCGTTCCTGGATTTCAGCAGCGACTTCTTCGTCGAAGCCTTCAACCTGCATGAACTCTTCAGGAGCGATATAAGCGATGTCCTCAACTTCACCGAAGCCTTCGGATGCGAGCAGCTGTGCCAGCGTTTCGTCGGCATCGAGAGCCTGCATGAACAGATCTGTACGGCGCTGGAAGTCGAGCTGATAACGCTCGGAATCGTCGGTCTCGGTGACGAGATCAATCTGCCAACCCGTCAGTTGCGACGCGAGGCGAACGTTTTGTCCGCGGCGACCAATGGCCAGCGGGAACTGATCATCGGCAACAACGACTTCAACGCGGTGCTCTTCTTCGTCGAGAACCACTTTTGAAACTTCGGCCGGCTGCAACGCGTTCACGATGAAGGTCGCGTCATCATAATTCCACGGAATAATGTCGATCTTCTCGCCGGAGAGTTCTCCGACCACGGCCTGAACCCGCGCGCCGCGCATACCAACACATGCACCGACTGGATCAATGGAGCTGTCATTCGAGATTACGCCGATCTTGGCGCGCGATCCTGCATCACGGGCGCAAGAGCGGATTTCGATCACGCCTTCATAGACCTCAGGAACTTCTGCTGCGAACAGTTTCACCATGAAGTCAGGGTGCGCGCGAGACAGGAAGATTTGTGGGCCTTTGATCTCGCGGCTTACTTTATACAAGTAAGCGCGGACGCGGTCGTTTGGCTGGAAGTTCTCGCGCGGGATACCATCATTGCGGCGAATGATGCCTTCAGCGCGGCCCAGGTCGACAATGACGTGGCCATACTCGACGCGCTTGACGATCCCATTGATGATCTCGCCTTCGCGATCCTTGTACTCGTCGAATTGGCGCTGCCGCTCTGCATCGCGCACTTTCTGCATGATGACTTGTTTTGCGGTTTGCGCAGCAACCCGGCCAAAATCGAACGGCGGAAGCTCTTCGGTGATCTCGCTGCCGAGCTCCAGGCTGGCGTCCAGTTTCTTGGCGTCCTTCAAAGAGATCTGTTGCGCAGCGTCTTCAACTTCGTCATCGGCTACAACGGTCTGAATCCGCCACAGGGTCTGCTCGCCTGTCTCGTGATCGATGATGGCGCGGATATCATGTTCCTGGCCATAGCGAGACTTTGCAGCTTTCTCGATCGCTTCCTGCATCGCTTCAATGACGATGGAGCGATCAATCGCTTTTTCTTCGGCAACCGCTTTCGCGATTTGCATGATTTCAAGACGGTTTGCGGAAACGCCAACATTCGACATGGCTTTAAGCTCCACTCTCTAGGTTATCTTCAATTGTATCAGTTTCGGCCTCTTCAGTCTCGAGGCCTTCAAAATTGTCATCGCCGGGCTGTGGCGGCAGGCTGCCGTCCGCGGTTGCCGCGTCGATAAGCTCATCGGTCAGGATCAAGCTGGCTTTTGCCATCTCATGAACCTGTGCAACCAGCTCACTGTCATCTTCGAGCAAAATGGCAACACCATGCTCGTCTTCGCGCTGGATCGTACCTTGAAACCGACGGCGGCCCTCAAGCGGCATGATCAATTCAAGCTTCGCGAGGTGACCGACCCAGCGCCCGAAATCACCCGCGCGCGTCAGAGGGCGGTCAATCCCTGGCGTAGACACTTCCAGGCGGTAGGCCTCGCTGATCGGGTCTTGCTCTTCCAGTATAGGCGAGAGATTTCGAGAAAACGTCGCGCAATCCTCAACATCTGTTGGGGCGCCACCTGCTTTCTCGATCATGATCTGCAGCAGGGGCCGATTTCCGCCCATGATCCGAATGCGCACCACGTCGAGACCGAGCTCCCGGGCAAGCGGGTCGGCCATGGCAAGGATGCGTTCTTCCTGTGGGCTGGTGGTAATCAAAGGTTGGCTTTCAGACAAAGAAAAGCGGCGGCCCCGTTCCCGGAACCGCCGCCGATATGTTTCGACTTGGCGCCTAGATAGGCGCAAAGATCGTAAATGTCTAGATGAGTTTCAGATCGACCGCAGACGTCTTGCCGCGACGCTCATCATGATGGAGTTCGTACTCAATCGGTTGATCGTCCTGCAGGCCTTGCAGACCAGACTTCTCAACTGCTGAAATGTGCACAAAGACATCATTTCCGCCCTCATCAGGCACGATAAATCCAAATCCTTTTGTGGCGTTGAACCACTTCACTTTTCCGGTGGCCATGATCAGCCCTTTCCGTTGATTTGCGCCGAGACTGCACTGTGCAGCTGGTCGCGAAGTCGATTACGGAGAGGTAGGGACTTTAATTATCCGCCGGTCTGGCGGGGTCTTCTCAATTCAGACCGGCCGTATTCGATGGCGAGAGAGGCTCATATTCTGGCGTTTTGGTCAAGCAAAACCGGATCAGCGAATTGTAAAAATGAGCGGTACCACGACGTTTGTGCGCTCCAGACGACACGAAACGCCGACCGCATTCTTGTTGTCCGGTTTGAATCGCCATTTGCCAACCACGCGAGTCGATTTCTCGTCGAAGACGCCTTCCGGAACCGATGCGCGGACCGTCGGATTGATGACTTTACCTGCTGGGTCGAGGTCAAAATGCATAATGACGGCACCAATCCGGCCGCGGTTAAGCTGCCCCGCAGGGTATTTCATCGCGGGCCTCTGGATCAGCTTTCCTGAACAAAAGGCGAGCCCTGCATCGTCCAGTGAGCGATCAGCAAGCGCATTCAGCGTGGCCACATCCGCGCCATAGCTCGCCAGAATAGTTTGGATTTCTTGTTCTGAAGGACCTCGGTCGCGGGTGCTTTCAAAGTACGCGCCCATCGCCATACCCCAGGCGTCGGCTTTCCATTTCAACGTTTCAGCCCAGACCGGTTGCTCGCCAATCTCGTCCGTGAAAGCGCGGCTACGGCCCTCGACATGGGCCATTTCAAGCATCGTTTCGGGGTCAGGATCATGATTGAACTGTGCGACCGCCGCTAGAAATCGCGCTTCGAGATACTGTTTGGGCAGGATGTCGGAAACCGGCTCGAGATGAGCCGTTGCCCGTGTTGCTGATTCAATTAAGTCTTCGCCATTGTCGCCCACGGCATCATGCATGAGGAGGCGAACATAGGCGTTGACCGATTGAACAGTTGCTTCGCCGGTATAGTCATCCAGTGCGGCAATAAGCGTGCCGCGATTGGCCTCCGATGGATCGGCCAGGAACGCGTCGCTCGCCGCAACGATGTCGGTAACATCAAATTCCTGAGCAAAGACGGGAAGGCTCACCCAACCGCTCATGAGCAATACAAGCAGGCTGAAAACCAAACGCATTGAATTCTCCCTAAGTTCGGGTCCAATCTTATGCGTGTCTTGTGGGTCGTCAATCAACTTTGGTGAGATACTGTGAAGTCGTAATAAACCGGCTCAATATCGCCCAGGCGTTTCATCTGATAGCGCGTTTCAATGTGATCCGGTGGCGCGATCCGCCAATCGCCTGCGGATCTGGCGGCCCACGTATAAGCGGGATGCGCGAGGAAGCGTTCCAGTGCTTCATCTGCGTAAGAGCGCACATCCGTCGCAAACCTGACGCGCGCGCCCGGTTTCATGACGCTCGCCAGCGCATCGAGAAAGTCCGGCTGGATGATCCGTCGTTTCTGGTGGCGCGCTTTCGGCCATGGGTCGGGGAACAATATGAACGCGCGATCAATGCTGTTCTCGGCCAATCCGTCGACCATCTCGCGCGCGTCTTCCGGCCAGATGCGGACATTCTCCAATTTTGAATCCGCGACTTGCCCCAGCAGTTTCGCGATGCCTTCAAAAAACACCTCGCTCGCCAGGATGCCGACGGACGGATTTGCCTCCGCTTGGCCGCTGACATGCTCGCCGCCGCCAAAACCGATTTCGAGCCAGATCTCTGACGCCTCCTCAAATAGGGTGCGCGGATCGAGCGTACTTCCCTCCGCAATTGGTACGCGCAGCTTTGGCAATACCTCATCCATTAGGACGCGCTGCCTTCCGGATAGGGGACGCCCGCCGCGCCGCCCAAAGGTTTTCAGCGGTCCGCCAGAATATGGAGATTTCGATTCTGCCATGTCGATCGATCTACTTTCTAAGAGATTCCCAGCGCTCTGGTGGGCGCCATGCCCCAAAAGCGGCGTGGACTCAATCGGTCCGGGCCACGATTGAAAAATTGTCTCAGAAAAAGCTTGCACGGAAAAGGTGAGAGGCGCACAACCCGCGCCTTGGTTTCAAAGAGAGATGGTCCCGTGAGCAGTCCCGATGCAGCAGCGATGGAAGAGGTGCAGCCACCTTCCCTCCCCATGCCGCAATGGGAACTGGTGATCATGGTCGCGGCGCTGATGTCCCTTAATGCGCTCGCGATCGACATCATGCTACCGGCGCTCAGCAACATCTCCGAGCATTACAGTCTGACGCGCGACAATGACCAGCAATTGGTGATCTTTGCCTACATTGCCGGGTTTGGGGCGCCGCAATTGGTGTTTGGACCGATTTCGGACCGGTTCGGGCGAAAAGGACTGCTCAGCCTATGTCTGGTCGGCTACGCGATCGCTGGCCTGGCTTGTATCGCAACCAACTCCTTTGCGACTCTTTTGATTGCACGATTTGTCCAGGGGATATTCGCGAGCGGTGTTCGCGTGATCGCTGTTTCTATCGTGAGAGACTTGCTCGCAGGGCGCGCCATGGCGCGGATTATGTCGCTGGTCATGACCGTGTTCATGGTGGTTCCGATTCTCGCGCCGACCATCGGTGCAGGTGTCATGTTGGTTGCGCCTTGGCAGTGGACGTTCGCTTTGCTCAGTGTTGCGGCCATGCTCAACCTGGTCTGGATTCAGATCCGGCTGCCTGAGACGCTGTCCGAGGACGATCGGCAACCGCTCAATCCAAGCCAGACGGGCAAAGCTTACTGGCAGGTCCTGAAAACACGGATCACATTCGGATATATGTGCGCCAGCGGGGTCATCTTCGGAGCTTTGTTCGCGTTCGTTGCTGCGTCAGAGCAGATCTTCACAGACGTATTCGCGCAGCATGAGACGTTTGCGCTCTGGTTTGCGGGGGTTGCTGCAGCTTTGGCGGCAGCGAATTTTCTAAATGCGAAGATCGTAGAGCGCTTCGGCATGCGCCGGATCAGCCATTCAGTATTGTTGATGTTCATTGCGCTCGCCCTGATCAATGTGATCACGCTCTACACCGTTGGTGAGAAGCTATGGCTTTTCTATCCGCTGTTCTGTCTGACATTCGGGTGCTTCGGTATGTTGGGCGCTAACTTCACCGCGCTCGCCATGGAGCCGCAGGGCAAAATCGCAGGGACAGCCAGCGCGGCCTACGGGTTCGCATCGACAACAGTGTCCAGCTTTATCGGCTTTCTCGTTGCAGGTCAGTTCGACGGCACCATCGCCCCTTTCATGTGGGGTTTTGTGGCGCTGGGTGTCGGTTCACTGACGATCATCCTGATCACCGAACGCGGCCGGCTCTTCCAAACGCGTTAGGCTCTTGCGCTTCCGCAGCGATAGCGGCCTTATCTCCGCCGACAAACAATCGAGAACAGGAAATCCCATGGCGCTCAAGACCCGCATCACCGAGATGCTCGAGATCGAAAAACCAATCATTCAGGCGGCAATGGGGTGGATTGCGCGTTCGCAATTGTCCTCAGCCTTTTCCAATGCGGGTGGCATGGGCATCATCGAAACCAGCTCGGGTGAGCTGGACGCAGTGCGCGCGGAAATTCTCAAGATGCGCGATCTCACCGACAAACCGTTCGGGGTTAATGTGGCGCAGGCTTTTGTGCGCGATCCGGATATCGTTCAGTTCGTGATTGATCAGGGGATCAAGTTCGTCACCACGTCTGCCGGAAACCCCAAGAAATATACCAGCCAGCTGAAAGAGGCGGGACTGACGGTTTTTCACGTCGTCCCCAGCTTGAAAGCAGCGCTTGGAGCGATTGATGCCGGGGTCGATGGTCTGATCGTCGAAGGCGGCGAGGGCGGGGGCTTCAAGAACCCGAAGGATGTCGCGTCCATGGTGCTCATCCCGCAGGTTTGTGAAGCGGTCGACGTGCCGGTTGTGGCCGCAGGCGGGATTATGGATGGTGGCAGCATGGCCGCGGCATTCTCTCTTGGCGCTGAAGGTGTT
This sequence comes from Henriciella sp., assembly GCA_017642885.1. Taxonomy (GTDB): domain Bacteria; phylum Pseudomonadota; class Alphaproteobacteria; order Caulobacterales; family Hyphomonadaceae; genus Henriciella. The sequence goes on from JAEPOM010000014.1 coordinate 21,810, forward strand.
TTGATGGGCACGCGGATACTCTCGAGCGCAGAGAGTCCGGTGCACCAGAACTGGAAACAAGCCATCGTCGATGCGGATGCCACCGACACGGTCTTCCTCAACCGCGACGGCCCAGGCCCGGCGCTGCGGGCCTTGCGCACGGAACGCACGACGCGGATTGAACAGGACGGGGTTGAGAATATTTTCGGCGAGTTTGCCGGCACGCGGCAGGTTTACTTTGGTGGTGACCTCGAAGCTGGCATTGCGCTGACGGGACAAGTCGCCGGCCGAATCAAGGGCGTACGGCCTGTCGCGGACATCCTGAACGAGACCATGGCCCAGTTTGAAGCCACGGTTTCGCGCCTCAGCCAGCTACAAGTGTGACAGCCTAACCCTAGGCGCATGATCCAAAATCTGATTAAACACCGCAATGTTCCACTCAAAGGTGACCCCATGACCGCAAAAACTTACCTATTTGGCGGTGCCGCAGCTCTGGCACTAATCCTCGCGGGTTGCGACGTTGTTCGCGCCCCCGCCAATGATACCCAGGCCGACAGCGATACGGCTAGCACCCAGTCGGCGGACGCCGAAACGTCTGCTTTTGACGAGGCGGCCCTGGCGGAAAACCCGTTGCTTCAGGATTGGGACACGCCTTACGGCGCCCCGCCTTTCGCGGAGATTGCTGACGAGGATTACCTGCCAGCGATTGATTTCGCGATTGCAGAACTGCAAGGCGAGATCGAAGCGATCACCAACAATGAAGAGGCGCCGACCTTCGAAAATACGATTGTCGCGCTCGACAAGGCTGGCGGTATGCTGAGCCAAGTGGCGCTGGTCTTCTCGAACATTACCAACACAGACACCAATGACACGCTGGCGGATCTCGAAACGAAGATTTGGCCGAAAGTTACCGCCGTACAGAACGAGATCAATTTCAACGAAGCTTTGTTCGCGCGGGTTAAGGCGGTGAACGACGCCGCGCCGACGCTGGATCTGGACGAGCAGGACCTGCGCTTGATCGAGCTGACCTATCGCGGCTTCGAGCGCGCTGGCGCCACTCAGAGCGTAGAGGTCAAGGAGAAGGTCGCTGCGATCAATGAAGAGATCTCCAGCCTGACAACGAATTTTGCGCAAAACCTGCTGGCATCGACCAAGGCATTCAAGCTGGAAATCACCGATGAGGCTGAACTGGTTGGCCTGTCTGAAGATTTCAAAGCGGCGCTTAAAGATGGCGATACATGGACCTTGACCGTCGACCGTTCGGTCTACGAGACCTTCATGACGCAATCGGAAAACCGCGATCTGCGCTCGCAAATGTTCGACGGCTATCGTCTGCGTGCCAATAGCGGCGAGTTCGACAATGGCCCGATCGCGATCAAGCTTGCTCAATTGCGTGCCGAGCGCGCAGAGTTGCTCGGATATCCTTCGCACGCCGCCTACACGCTTGAGTACAACATGGCTCGCACCCCAGAGACGGTCGAGAATTTCCTCGTCCGCGTATGGGAACCAGGTCTGGCCCAAGCCAAGACTGAGCGCGATGAAATGCAAGGCATGATTGGCGACGAGTTCACCTTCGCAGGCCATGACTGGTGGCATTACAGCGAAAAAGTGCGCCAGGATAAGTATGCATTCGACGACAATGTCCTGAAACCATATTTTGAGCTCAGTGCCGTGCGCGAAGGCGCCTGGGCCATGGCGGAGCGCCTGTTCAATGTCACACTCGAAGATGTTGACGTTGAAGGCTGGAACCCTGTCGTAACATCTTACGATGTGAAAGATGCCGAAACCGGCGAGCATCTCGGTCTGTTCATGATGGACATGTATGCCCGCGACAGTAAGCGCGGCGGTGCATGGATGAGTTCTTATCGCAACTCTACCAATTATGCTGATGCCGACGAAGTTCGTCCGATCATCACCAACAATTTGAACCTGATCACGCCTGCGGGCGACGGTCCGACCCTGATGCGGTTCGACGAAGTAGAGACCTTCTTCCACGAATTTGGCCACGGCCTGCACGGCTTGCTGACGCAGATCAAGTATTCGAACTTCTCCGGCGTAGACGGACCGAGGGACTATACCGAATTCCCGGCGCAGATCCTCGAGCATTGGGCGGGCGCACCTGAGATGCTGGCGGAGTATGCACTTCACTACGAAACTGGCGAAGCGATCCCGCTGGAGCTGATCACAAAGATGCGGGAAGCCTCCAACCACAATCAGGGCTTCCGCACGACAGAGTTCATCGCGGCATCACTGCTTGATCTTGCCTGGCACAATCTCAGCCATGACGAAGCAATGGCCATCACCGATGCCCGCGCCTTTGAACAAGAGGTGCTGGAAGGGTACGGCCTGATCGAGGAAATCGAGCCACGCTATCGCAGCCAGTATTTCAGCCACATCTTCGCGGGTGGCTACAGCTCAGGCTATTACGCCTATCTGTGGTCTGAAATCCTCGACGCAGACGGCTTTACCGCTTTCCGTGAAGCCGGAGATATCTGGGACCCGGAACTCGCAGCGCGCCTCAAGCAGTGGGTCTATGAATCCGGCGGCCTTCGCCCAGCGGATGAGCTTTACCGCAACTTCCGTGGATCTGATCCAACAATCGAGCCACTGCTGCGTATCCGCGGATTCGAGACCAATGAGGAAGGCGAGGGCTAAGCCACCTTTCCAATATTGGGAACAGGAAAAAGCCGCTCCTTTCGGGGCGGCTTTTTTGCGCAAAGGCCCGCATTTATGCTACAGGCAGCGGATGAGTTATGATGTCGGATCTGGTGATCTCGTTCTTTGTGTGAACGCCGCGCCCAATCATGTGACGGGTGAGCCCGTACCACTGGTTCAGGGCGAGACTTATCGCGTTTGGGGGATATTGCCCTTCATGTGTCCATGTGGCCGCGGCGATGCGCTGCTGGATGTCGGGGTCGACTTCGCCTGGTGCCAAACTCGGTTTCGCCTCCTGCCCAAGCCGCGCGCTGAGAGCGTACGCAGGAAAGCCTCCGTCCCAAAAGAAGTTGAGCCGGTTTAGCGAAGATAGCGCCCGGCGTCGTAGCTACGCATCCGCTTGAGCGATTTGTAGCGCTGCAGCGATACCTGGGAACAGCCTCGCCACGTCGACACCGCTTCGGACCATTATCCGGTAACCAGAATAGAGCCCAAGCAACAATTGAGCGCGGTTCTCCAAAGCTGTTGCGTTCAAGTCAGGGGTCAGCGCGCGAAGGGGCACCTCGATCGCTTTGGCGAGCGTCTCGAAACTGGTCCGGACCAGCGTCCGCGTTTCCGGATTCAGATCGGCTTGATCGGCAGACGCATTGCAGAGGAAGCACCCGGAGCGATCATGCTCCGCAGCAGTCAGCGGCGCCGAGAGAAATGCGCGGAGGCGCTCGATAGGCGGCACCGTTTCATCTTTCAATGCGCGCGCCGCGCCTGTCACCGTGTCGCTGTGATATTGCTGCAAGGCTTTGAGATACATGGCGCGCTTGTCGCCAAACGCTGCGTAGAGACTGGCCTTTTGAAGGCCTGTTGCAGACATGATTTGTGACAGCGAGACTCCCTCGAACCCAGATTTCCAGAACAGGCCCGTGATTTTTCGCAAGACTTCCGTGTCGTCAAACTCACGTGGTCGACCGGCTGATGTTCGTTCACGCATCTGTGAACTCCTATATTCTTGACCGAACGGTCTTTAATGCATATTTCCCAGTTCCCGGACGCAAGGCAACTTGTCACAACCAATTAAAGACCGATTGGTCTAGATTTAAAAAGGAAGCTCGAAATGTCAACATCAAACGCAGTTCTCGCAGGCCAATCCCCAGAAGATCTGGAGGCCTTGTCCGCCAAAACCACCGCCATCGGCCGTCTCGCCTTGCGCTTTTCAATTGCCGGTGTGCTCGGCTGGATCGGTGCGATGAAGTTCACCGCTTACGAGGCCGGCGCAATTGAGGGTCTGGTTGCCTCCAGCCCGTTCACCAGCTGGCTCTATAGCGTCACCAGCGTTCAGGGTGCCTCCAATCTGATCGGCTCTGTTGAGATCGTCACCGCGATTGCTTTGGTTGCGGGGCTCAAATTCGCACGGGTTGGTTTGCTCGGTGCACTGGCCGCTGCATTCACGTTTCTGTTGACCTTCAGCTTCCTGCTGACGGCGCCCGGTTGGGAACAAAGCCTCGGCGGATTCCCGGCTCTGTCTGTGGTCCCTGGGCAGTTCCTGCTCAAAGACGCGGTTCTCTTTGCGGGCGCGCTCTTTCTTGCGGGCCATGAACTGAAACGGATCGCCGACGACGCCTAAGGCGTCTCACTCTCCAGCTATCGAAAGGATATCACGATGCCGCACATCCTACTCTACACGATGGGTCATTGCCCTTACTGCCGCCGCGCCAAAGCGCTCCTCCGTGAGAAAGGCGTGATTGATTGGGAAGAATACGATTTGGAGATCGTTCCCGAAAAACGCGGTGAAATGCTGGCGAAGTCGGGCGGACGTCACACGGTCCCCCAGATCTTTATCGGCGAAACGCACGTTGGCGGCGCTGATGACCTTTTCCGTCTCGATGCACAGGGCGGACTGGACCCACTACTCAATCTCGAACTTCAATCTTGAGGATAAAACAATGGAACAACAAAATCTTACGCACCTGAACACTCTGCTCGGCATGCTCGAACAAGGTCAATTCGTTGAAGGCATGGAAGCCTTCTTTGCGCCCGACGTCACAATCCAGGAGGTTGGTCAGGCTCCGAAAACCGGACGCGACCTTACGATCGCGGTGGAAAAGGAGTTGCTGGAAGGCGTCTCGGAATTCATTCAATACCGCGCTCATACGATTGGCGCTGGAGGTGACAAGACGTTCTACGAAGCGACCATGGAATTCAAAACGACCGACGGTCAGCACGTGGTCCAGAATCAAGCCGTCGTAACCACATGGCAAGACGGCAAGATCGTCGATGAGCGCTATTATCACGGCAACGTCTGATCGCGGCGCCCGCACGAAATGACTTAGACCCGCGCTTCACTTTATCTCTGAAGCGCTGGTCTTTGCCTTGTTATTTCGCCAAGCGTGGCCGATCAACGACCCGAACGGGTCGCGTGGAGGCAGAAAGAATGGCACTCTCCATATCAGGCGCAGGCAGCCTGCTCGTGCGCATCCCCACGGCACTGTTCCCAATCGCACTGGGCCTCGCGGGACTAGGAGCGCTTGCGATTGCGGCGTCCGACCGCGTGGAGATCGACAGCCTGATTCCTGTCGGGCAAGTCCTATTGGGGCTCGCCGGCGGGATGCTGCTCATCGATCTGGCACTGTATCTGGTCAAACTCCTTCGCCATCGAGAGGAGGTCGCCGAAGATATCAGCATGGCCACGCGCGCAAACTTGTTGGCGCCCGGTCTGATGGCGGCGATGGTACTTGGCGGCGCTTCTGCGCCAACCTGGGCTGGGGGGGCACTGGGTCTGGATGATCGCGTCCATTGGCCATCTATTGCTATTGTTCAATTTTGTTGGGCGCTGGCTCACGCATGATTACGATCCTGCAGAGCTTAATCCGACATGGTTCTTGCCGGCTGCTGGCATCATGACGTCGGCAATGACCTGGCCCGGTTTTGGACCGATCGCCTTTCCAATGCTGACTTTCGGGGCAGGCTTGATGCTCTGGCTGATGCTCCTGCCGCTGGTGTTCCGCCGCCTTGTATTTGAGCCAGCAGTACAACCACAGCTGCGCCCGACTTTGTTCATCGTCGCCGCGCCGTTCGGGCTCGCGGCGGGGGCTTTGATAACGCTGTTCCCAGAACTGCCGTGGCAAGGTCCTTTTGTGCTGCTGAGCGGCGGTGCCTTTTTTATTGTCGCGCTGATCTTGCAGCTTCGCTTTATTGCGGCGGCTGGCATCACTCTAAGCTGGTGGGCGACGACGTTTCCTGTCGCGGTGGTGGCGAGTGGGTTCTTCAGGCTCGGCGAAGTTGCCGGCCCGATTGCGCTTTATCTTGGCTGGTCTTTGCTGGCGCTTGCTTGCCTGACGACGAGTTTTGCGATCATCGCAACATTCAGAGCGGCCTGGTGCACGTGCGCCAAAACGGTTGCCCGCGCTGAGCGGGAAATCGAGGCCATGCAGGGCGAAGCCTGACCGACAGGCCGACACTAAACTGACCAAAGTCACCATCGAACATCTCCGAAGGAGTTCTGTTTCTGGCGTCCCAGCTCGCGTTGTGCGGCTGCGGGCAGACCATATTCGTCGATTGAGGTTTGAATTAAATTAGAGAACGCCTGTCCCTGATTTGCGCTACAAACCACCGCATTCTGGCGCTGAACCCTGTGGTCATCTAGCGCACTTCTGACGCAGTAACCGCCTGGAACAGGCCTTTAGGAAAGTCAGAGCCGAAAATTTCGTTACGTTTGCAACTTTTCTGGGGCGGCCGCGTTCTGAGCGGTGCAAATGAAGAAAGACGAGCAGGAACAGCACCTTATGAGCGGGTCCTCAGCAGGGTAATTGGCACCGGTTAGCCAGTTTCCTGCAAGCTTGCTCAATTGTGCAGTTTTTGAGGCAGAAGCCAGCCCCATTTTCTCCTTGATTTCACACCAGAGAACGGGGCTCGCCAACTGCATTTGATTGGAGTATAGGCGCGTGGCTTTGATGGTTAATATTGCTGAATTGTAAAAAGACGGCTTGGGCAGACAACGGTACTCTATAAGCCGTGCGAACACAGACCGGGCGCGTTTAGCGTACCAAGGTGGGGTTATCTCAACATGAACTGGCTAGCACGTCTCGCGACAATTGCGCGACATCCGAGCGGATGGTTGATCGCGATATGCCTTGTTCTGGCGATTCTGCACCTGCGCAGCTCGCCGACCCTACTGAGCCAGCTCCGTGCGGTTACGCTGTTCGACTATTCGCTCTCGATGAGCTTTGTTGGCGATGATCGCGAGGTCGACGTCACGACATTCCTCCCCTCTGCCGATGAGCGTCAGGACATCGTCCGGGAGACGATCCTGTCAGGCCAGTTGCAGTTTGACGACCAGACTGACCAATCGGGACGGCGTGGTATGTGGTCAGGCGACCGGGGGCGAGAAATTCGCTATCACGCGATGATCACCTCGAAACAGTTGAGCTATGCGCTCGATGAATCTCTGCAGGTCCCGCAATTCCTGCCCGAACAGTATTCCCAGTACTTGGTCGAGGAAGAGGGCGTTCAAGTCGGCCATCCAGAAATCATGGAGCTCTGGTCCACCATCCAGCCCGCTGATAGCCGTGAACTGGTGCCGGTGCTGCAGGCCATCTACGGCTACACATACGAGAACATTGAAGGCGCGCCCTTCAAAGGTTTCACCGACGCGCTGACGGCTTTGCGTCTGGGGCGTGCGAGCTGTAACGGAAAAGGGCGCCTATTCGTGGCGCTTGCGCGTTCCAACGGCATCCCAGCCCGTTTGGTCGGCGGCGTGATCATGAATGAGGGGTCAAAAAAGACCTCGCACCAATGGCTCGAAGTGTTGATCGAGGGGCGGTGGGTTCCGTTCGATCCGACCAATGGACACTTTGCCAGCCTGCCGGAAAACTATTTGCGCCTCTATACCGGCGACCACGCGCTGTTCCGGCACACGCGCAACATCAATTTTGATTACAGGTTCACGATAGCGCCTGTCAGCCAGTCGCCCGCTTTGTTCGAGTTTGACGAGAACGAACCCGTGCTCAATCGCTTTAATGCTGCGCGTCTGATGAAGCTGACCGGACTACCGGAAGAAATGATCGGCGTGTTTCTGATGTTCCCGCTGGCGGCTTTGGTGACGATCTTCCTGAGGAGTGTCGTCGGATTGCAGACCTTTGGTATTTTTATGCCAATGCTGATCGCTGCCGCGTGCATGAATACAGGCCTCTGGCTCGGCCTGATCACGTTCTCTGGCATTGTTGCGTTTGCAGTTGCAATGCTCGCTTACTTCAACTCGTTCAATATATTAAAGATCCCGCGATTAGCCGCGGTGATAACGATTTGTACGGTTCTGTTTATCGGATTGCTGCTTTGGCTGGGCAATCGATCCAGCTTGCAGTTCGGTATTCTCGCGCTCTTCCCGGTGGTGATCATTTCCTTCCTGGCCGAGCGGATTCACAACATGGTCGACGAAAGCGATTGGCGCGGCATGATGACCACCGGTGCCGGCACGCTGGTGACGATCATAGCGTGTTATATCGTATTTTCTTCGGTCCTGCTCCAGGGCCTCTTCGCTCTCATGCCGGAGCTTCTATTATTGGTTCTGGCGATCCAGCTGGCAATCGGGCAGTGGTCGGGTATGCGGCTGCAGGAATATGTGCGCTTTCGCTCAATCCTCGGCAATGGGCCTGTGCTCGGCATGAATGCGCGTAACCGGGACTACGTGAACACCCTCAATCCTACAGAGCTTCTGGATCTTGCCGCAGATAAGCTGCGCAGCAAGGAGATCCTGAAAGATGCGGGCGTGCCCGTCGCGAAGACCTATGCGGTCTGTAAATCCTTCCGAGAAATGCCTGAGTTCATGCAGACTCTCGCAGACCTCGGCGCGTTCGCTCTGAAGCCAAATCGCGGCTCTCAAGGCAATGGGATCATGATCATTAGCGGTCGCGAAGGCAAAAACTTCGTCTCCGCCAGCGGCAAGGTTCGCACACCGGAACAGCTATCGCGCCATGTCGGCGAGATCCTCAATGGATCCTTCTCACAAAGCGGCGACGAGGATTTCGCTTATGTCGAGCCGCTGCTGACGCAGCACGGAGAGTTGAGCGAGCTCTCAGATTTCGGTCTATCTGATATTCGCGTCATCCTGCACGAAAAGCGTCCAGTATCGGCGATGCTGCGCCTGCCGACCAAGAAATCCGGCGGCAAGGCGAACTTGCACCAAGGGGCGATCGGCCTCGCCATCGATATTGAGACGGGCGAAGTTACCAATGCTGCTCTGAAGGGTCAGAAGACGCCAGAGCACCCGGATACCGGCGCAGACCTTATTGGCTTCAAGATCCCGAAATGGCGGCAGATCATCGAGATCTCCAAGAATTCCGCGGAAGCGATCCCGCTTGGCTATATCGGTGTGGACGTCTGCATCGATCATGATCGCGGACCACTCGTGCTGGAAGTGAATGGACGGCCCGGCATCGAAATTCAAAACGTGCAGCAAAAAGGCCTCGTTGAAAGCCTGAAAGACAAGGGTCTCGCCCATGCTTGACCAATCACGCCTCTTCTCTGCCCCGGTCTTGACGACCGTTGCGGTCGCGCTGTCGGTCAGTGCGATGGTGGCTGAGTTCGTCGTTCGCAGCGATCATCAGGAAGGCATCGTGCGGACGATTTCCTCCGACGATGAATCAGAAATTGATCGCACCGCCGAAGAAATACTGGATGCCGATTACCACGACGACCTGGTTGCCATCGTTCAAAACACCGCGCTGGCTCCGCTTTCATCAGAAAATCTGCGAACGACGGCAGTTTTCCGCACGATTGATCCTTCGAAACGTGCTGAATTGCAGGCCTATGTCGGGCGCCTGCTCGCTAAGAGAAAACGGCACGAAGAAGCTCTGGCAGTGTTGTCCGGATTGTCACCTGAAGAACGGATCGAGCATGACAGTTCTTTCTCGTATGCCCAGTCCTATCGCGGCGCAGGAAACACTGAGGCAGCAATCAACGCTTATGCGGTGCATGTTGCTGCCAACCCGAACCACAATCCGGGCTATGTAAATTACGGCATTCTACTCGCCGAAACGGGTCAACACGAACAGGCAATTCGGGTATTTGAGCGCTCGGTTGAAATTACGAGCAGCTCGCGCAAGGGCAAATCGCTATCACTTCTCGGACAGTCTCAAGTCGCAATCGGCGCGTATGAGGACGCGATCAAATCATTCGACAAATCCATCGAGTACCGTCCCGATAGCGGCCCCACGTGGCGTCGCCTTGCGACCGCCAAAGCGCGTGCGGGATCCTATTCAGGCGAAGAGGTTCAGGCTGATTATGCCCGGGCTTTGGCGCTTGCACCGGATAGCTCAACGACGATGAAAGAGTGGGCCGAGTACAATTTCGCTTTCGGGCGCTTCGAAGCGGCGCTGCCAATGTTTCGCGATGCGAGTGAAGAGGCTTCTAACGATTTCGATATTCTCTTCTCACGGGCCGTAAACTTGATCGCATCAGAAAGACCGCGCGCGGCCCGAAAGGTCGTCGGCAAAATGTCCAATGTAGAGATGTCGACGGAACAGGAAACCCTGCTCCTGGCTCTTCAGGAGGTCAGTGGAATCATTCGTCCGGCCACGATCGAGACCCGGAACCAGACCTGCGCCGCACGGGCCGACAATGAGCGGTTTGTATATCTCTGCGCATTGCTTCAACTCGCTACAGAATCCCCCAGGATGGCGGTTGAGACAGCCTCAGCGCTGCCGGAGACGTCCATCTATACTCAGCCCGTTATGTTTGCTCTGGCGCGGTATGAGTATCGCAATGAAGCCGCCGACTCGGCATTGGCCCGGCTGGATGGCCTGATCGAAGTGAACCCAGAGAGTTCACTATTCTGGCTCTACAAGGCGCGCGCCCAGACCGTGCTCGACGACCGTGAAGGTGCGTTGCCATCGTTCCAGCAGGCGCTGGCTCTCAATCCTGAGAGCCGCAAGATCACTTTCGAGCTGGCGGATCACCTGATGGCGATGGAAGAGTTCGAGCAAGCCGAGGCAACCCTGCTCGCCTATATGGAAATGCGCCCGAACGACGCCTCGGTATTGACGGCTCTGGCGCGCAACTATGCTGCCACCGGAAACCCGGAAAAGGCCGAAGAAACGCTGCTACAGCTAATGTCGATGAGCGAAGAAGCAGAGCCGGAAACAATCGCTCAGTTGATCGCTGTCCAAATCGCACTCGATAAGTTCCAGGATGCGCTGTCGAACGCCGACAACCTGCTGGAGCGGGATCCTGCAAACATCACCGTCCGCCGTATGAGGGTCCAAGCGCTAACCGAGCTCGACCGCGATGCCGAAGCCGAAGAAGAGCTCGATCGCATCAAGCGCCTGGAACCGGAAGCGAACTTGGACGACGCGGCGACCACCGATTTCGCGTCTGCAGCCCCGTAAATCTGGCGGAGAGAGAGGCAGATTTTCCGCCATACGGAGAGTTCCAATGGGTTACGGTGAGTAGACTAACGTATTATTTATATTGACTTTTATGCTCCAGCGAGCATCGGTAAGGCCCACCTTATTCCAGTTGCTTCAGAGGGATAAAATGGGGGATGGAAGTTCGAATTCCACAATGCGTGCGATGGGCAAACCCTTAAGCGCGGCATTCGTCAGAACCGTTTCTGAACCGGGTAAGTATCACGATCGTCAGAACACTGGGCTCATCCTTCAGGTAGATCGCAACAATCGAAAATATTGGAAGCAGCGTATCGTCATCAATGGTCGGCGCCGCGAGTTGGGCATCGGCAATGCAAACTTTGTTTCACTTGCAGATGCGAGGGAGAAGGCTTGGGAAACCAAGCGTTCCGTTGTAGCCGGGCGTGACCCATTCGCCGAAAAGCGAGCGTTAAAGGAGCGCATAACATTCGCTGAAGCCACCGAAAAAGCTCTCCTGAAACGTTTCAGAGAGCTGACCAATGAGAAGCACAAAAAGCAGTGGCAATCGACGTTGGAGCGCTATGCGTTTCCAGTCATAGGGGCGATGCGCGTATCTGACATTGAGACGCAACACATTTTGAAAGTGCTTTCTCCTATCTGGGAGCAGAAGACGGAAACGGCGACACGGCTGCGAGCTCGAATTGAAGTGGTTCTTAATTGGGCAACCGTTTCGCGTCACCGCAGCGGCGATAATCCGGCCCGATGGAAAGGCAATCTCTCAGAACTCTTGGCAAGCCCATCAAAGGTCGCCCAAAAGTCTAATCATCCCGCGGTGCAGATGCATGACCTCGGGCGTTGGTGGAGCGCACTCTCAGAGCGTGACGGCATGGCCGCAAAAGCACTTCAGTTTTTAGCCATGACGGCTGCCCGGTCCGGTGAAATTCGCGGCATGGTCTGGCAAGAAATCGATTTTGAGCGTGCGCTTTGGACTATCCCAGCTGAACGCATGAAAGCAAATCGGGAACATCGCGTGCCCCTTTCAGAGCGTGCCGCGAAGCTGTTGAACTCGATGCCACGACTCGTAGGTTCCGACTTCGTGTTCTTCGCGCCGCAGGGTGGCGCATTGGCGGATATGTCGATATCCGCGGTCATGAAAAGGCTCCACAAATCGGACATCCGAGAGGGTGGGAAAGGGTTCCTAGATCGGCGATCTGGCCGACCAGCGGTACCGCATGGTCTGAGGTCCAGCTTTCGAGATTGGGCAGCAGAGCAAGGCGTAGATCGGAACCTGGCCGAGATTTGTTTGGCACATAAAGTCGGCTCTGAAGTTGAGCGAGCATACCTCAGGTCAGACATGGTTGAACGACGCCGGGGGGTTATGCAGGATTGGCAGTCTTTCTTGTCGAACTCCCTCAAAAGCTAGAATCAATTTCATCTGGCTGAAACGCACTGTGGTTCTCCGGCGCTTTTGGAGATTCACGGGTGACACTGCCCTAGTGGTTAGGTTGTTTATGAGTCGTCCCTCCTAAGAGAAGGGACCATAAAAAATGACCAACAAGATTCTAAGACGCGAAGAAGTGCTAAACCGCACGGGCCTGTCCGTCTCGACGCTCTACTATTTCATGAAAGAGGGTCGCTTCCCGCAGCGCATCAAGCTCGGTGTCCGTTCAGTTGGATGGTTGGAGAAGGACATTGATGACTGGATCAACTCCCGTCGCGGCAGTGCGGGGATCGATCATGCTTAGGAGAAATGCCAAAGAACTAACGCATGAATTGAAGGGGCACTGGTACGGCTCCTACGGGGTCGCTTTTTGTCCCGCCCACAAGAATTCGAAGACTCCGGCACTAAGCATCGGTTGCGGTAAAAATGGAAAGCTGTTGTTGAATTGCAAAGCGGGTTGTTCATATGCGGACGTCAAACGCGCCTTGCTCGCTCTCGATATGTATCCCGATTCAGCGACTGTTTCGCCCGATGTACGCAAGAATAACGGGAAGTCTCGGATCGCTCGTAGAATCTGGGAAGAGTCAGACACCGTTCTGGGAACCGCGGCAGAGCGGTATCTTCGTACTCGTGGTATTTCTTGTTCCATTCCAGATACACTCAGGTTCCACCCGAACTGTCGGCATTGCTCAGGAAAGCATTACCCCGCCCTCATTGCTCGTTTGGACGGAGGTTCAGATTTTGCGATACAGAGAACCTTCTTATCGAGGTGCGGGCAAGGCAAAGCGCGAGTAGTCACCAATCGAATGATGCTTGGTTCATGCGTTGGCGGAGCAGTTCACCTATCGAGGGGTGAAGGCGCGCTCGTGATTGCCGAAGGAATAGAAACGGGCTTATCGCTGAGGTCGGGACTTTTGCGAGATCCCATCGTTGTTTGGGCGGCATTGTCGACCTCGGGCATGAAGTCTCTCAGCCTGCCCTCTACTCCCAGAAAGCTCATCGTTGCGCCAGACGCTGACGATCCGGGAATGCGAGCGGCGAGAACACTTGCGGAAAAAGCTCATCGCCTTGGATGGGCGGTCCAATGGTTCGAACCACCGGAAGGAAAAGACTGGAACGATGTCCTTTTAGAAAGGAACGAAAACGATGGCTGATCAGGACCCTAAAGACTATGAACCGGAAGAATTTCAGCCGATACTGCTGGAAGTTGGTGATCGTCCAACGTTTCCCGTAAACGCGCTAGGCCCTCTCCGCCGGGCCGTAGAGTATATTCAAATCCGATCTAGCGCACCGATCGAAATCGCCGCCCAGTCGGTTCTCGCGGTAACCTCCTCAGTTGTTCAAGGATTCGCGGATGTAAACAGAGAGCTTCTTGGTGGTGTGTCTCCGCTATCAAGTTACTTTATTACGATCGCTGAATCAGGAGAACGAAAATCTGCGTGTGACAGTCTAGCTAGAAAACCGCTCGATGACTTTGAACGGCAATATCACAGGCTCTTCGCAGAGGCTCACAGGCAATGGAAAGTCCTGAGCTCAAGGTATGAGGCGGAATTCGAGCAGTATCAACAGCTGCGCAAAATGGATAAAGGTCAACAGCTCGATCCCGGGGACGACGCGCCCATTGAACCCGTTCCGCCTTTAAGTCCCCAGCGATACAGCACGGAACCAACTATCGAAGGATTGATCAAACTGTTTGGGAAAAGTCATCCGGCGCATGCGATTCTATCAGATGAAGGCGGCCAATTCCTGGGTGGTTATTCTATGAGTGCGGAGAAGGCAAAAAATACCATCGGGAACTTGAACAAAGCCTGGGACGGAGCTCCTCTCAAGCGAATCCGAGCCGGTGACGACAATCTAATGCTATTTGGCAGGCGACTGTCGATGCATCTGATGGTCCAAAAAGGAGTTGCGATCGATTTGTTTGCAGATCCAAAAGCCAGGGACATGGGATTCTTGGCAAGGTGTCTCATGGTTGAGCCCGAAAGCCGAATTGGACTCCGTCCAGCATTGACCGAATTGCCGGATGATAGTGCGTATCAAGCGTTCTATCGCCGCATATTCGATCTGCTTTGCTTGGATCTGGACTACCATAATGGCGAAGCACCGGAAGACGGACGGATATGTCCATACACCGGGGCTTTGAATTTGAATGCGTTGATATTGTCTCAACCAGCTGCGGAGGAGCTACGCGACTATTACAATAGGGTGGAACGCGAACAGCGCCGTGGCGGGGAGTTTGAGTTTATCAGGTCGTTCGCGTCAAAATCTCCAGAAATGGCTGCACGTCTGGCGGGTTTGTTGGCCATATACAGGAGCGAGGTCGAGACCAGAATCGACTTAGATGATATACGAAACGGAATTGAGCTTGCTAGATTCTACCTCCGCGAAGCGATGAGAGTTATGAGTCGCGCTCCGGCAGAGGCCATACATCGAGATGCGCAGAAACTAAGTGACAGGCTTTCGGATCCGAAAGCACCGATGGTTGAATTCACGCCTAGTCAAATCCAAAACGGGGGAACAAACGTCTTGAGGAACCGAGCTTACTTAAACGAAGTGTTGGGCGTACTCGAAGAATTTGAGCACATTAAGAGGTTGCCGCCTGGTACTGAAGTCGGGGGCGCAAAGAGAACCATCGCTTACCGCTTGCACCCTGATCTCTGTCCACCACAAAGCGACTAGAGATGCGATTCCTGCGATTTTGCGATTCTGTGGAGTTTGGAATCGCAGAATCGCAGGAATCGCAAGTCCGATAATATTTAGTGCGGCTCCGATCATGATATCAACCTGCGCAGTTTGACCGTCTAAGCTCCAACGAAGAAGGGAGGGGTAGGTCCGTTCCTCAGAATCAAACACGCGGGGACCGGTGGAGGGACTTGCGCACGCATTTTTTTCAGATTCGAAAACTTTTTTGGAGGCATCAATGAGCAAGCAGGCGCGCCGCCGACTTAATGCAGCTGATTCTCGCACCTCTGACACCGACCTGAAGGTGATCCAGACATTGGACGGACCGCCGAATGGGTTCGAGAAGAGGCGGTCGGAGATTTGGCTATATTTCGAGAGGCAAGTCAGTAAGGCGGGCGGGATCCAACAAAGTAAAAGCGTACCGCTTGAATTGCTCGTTGATGCATATGTTCAGTATGAAGAAACCAGCCGTATTCTGCGCGTAGAGGGTGTTTATTATACGACTTCGAGTTCCCATACCTCAGGGCTTAAACGAAAGCACCCTCTGGTCGACGTAAATAGCGCCCTACGGAAGCAGATAATAGAATTATTGGAACGGCTTGGAATCTGCGCTCTTACGAATGCTTCGGCCGAAAATTCGGGTACGTCTGAAGTGGATGCGGCGGCTAAATACTTCTCCTGCTGAGTTGATACCGCCGACTAGTCACGACACTTGCACGCGCCTGTGATGAGCAGTGATTGGCACTTGTTCAATGGTGCTCATAGTTGGGGATCAAGCCGAAAACGGCTCGAAATACTCGACAACCAAGGAAATTCATATGTCTCGCTTCACTCACATCGCCGCTGCAATTGCGGTCAGCGTCACTGGCGTCAGCGTCTTCACTCCCTCAGCACTAGCTCAGAATGCAACCGGCTTGGAATCGGTTGAGCAGGAGTTATCATCTGGCTCGTTCATAAAAAAGAAGAAAAAACTAAAAGGCGCATGGGAAGTTGTGCGACGGGGCGACAAGATCTTCATCGTTTTTGGCGATGATTTTCGCGCGGCAAACGGGCCCGATCTCAAAATCTTCCTCTCACCCCAAACTGTATCGGAGGTGACCGGAAAGACGGCTATTAATGGATCCGTCAACATTGGTGA
Source organism: Henriciella sp. (assembly GCA_017642885.1). Taxonomy (GTDB): domain Bacteria; phylum Pseudomonadota; class Alphaproteobacteria; order Caulobacterales; family Hyphomonadaceae; genus Henriciella. The sequence continues at coordinate 38,059 of JAEPOM010000014.1, forward strand.
ACTGAAGGCTACAAAAGGTAGCCAAGAGTATGAAGTGCCAGCCGGAATAAGTCTCTCCGATTACTCCAGCGTTCTCGTTCATTGCGAAGCCTACTCAGTACTTTGGGGCGGCGGTGACCTCAACTGATCCATAGTATGTGAAATGAAGAACCGGCGCCGAGATGGGGCCGGTTTTTTTATCGCCCCGTGCGAAATGCCTTACGACCGAGATACTTGTTCTTTGCCGGTTTTGGTTGATCCGGCTGTTCGGCGAGATCGGAAGCCTCTAGCACGACATTGCCGGCCAAAACCTTGCGGACATGCGCCAAAGCGGAACTGCCTGTATTGACCTCGATTTCTGCCGCGGTCTTATCCAGCCGTCGGGCGAGAAGCTTTACGTGATAGGGCGTCAGACTATCCAGCGTTTTCTCAAACATGTCTTCGCCAAGCGTCTCTTTGAGCTTCAGCAGATCATCGCGCGTTAGGCCTGCCGCGACAATTTGTTTTCGAGCGAGTTTGATCGCTGCTCCAGAGAGATCAGAATCGTTGACGCGCGGGAAAAGGGACTCATGCGCCAGGATCGCTGAGAGCGCGGTGCGTCCGTCTGGAATGAGAGCCATGATCTATGCTGCTGCCGGTTTTGATTGCGCCGCGAGTCGGGCTTGTACTTCCTGATATAGCATATTCACAGTCGCGAGCGCATCCCCTGGCCACTTCTGGGCCAGCGTTGGGTTCGCGCCTAGCTCGACAGGGTTTGCTGCGAAGTCGGATTTTTGCGGGATGACGGTCTGGAAGATGTCATATTCGCTCTCTGGATCGGCAGCACCCTCGCGCATGGCCTCGAGAACAATGCTCTGATGCGTTGACCCGTCGAACTTGGTCGGCAGCACGACCGGTCGGTTAGACAGGCCGCGTTTCTTGAGGCTTTCGATGATGTCCCCAGTAAACAAGTCAAGGCCAAGCGTCGACATGAAGTCAGGAATAGTAGGAACAATAATCAGATCGGATGCCGAGAGGGTTGCTTCAGTCATCGCCGATATACCCGGCGGGCAATCGCAGATCACAATGTCATATTGTTTGCGAAGATCCGCCATGTCCTGACGCAGTCGAAGACCCACACGGCCTTCAATCGCCGTCATGGAATAACCCTGCTCGGTCAGGATGTAGATCAGTTCTCGCTCCGCGCGCCTCAATCCGGGCGTCGCGGGAACCAGAGAAAGGTCCAGTGGTTTACCCATGAAGGTGACGTCGCTCGCGTGCGGGACAACGAACTTGGTCATGTGTGCGAAACATTCGCCAAGGAAGTTTTCGCGCAAATAGTCGGAAACATTCGTGTAATTGTGGATCGCGTCATAGAGCCGCTCATCACCGTTTTCGCCATAGATGAGCAGAGAAGCATTGGCCTGGCTGTCTAGATCGACGACCAGCGTCTTATAGCCCTCCGCCGCGAAAGCCTCCGCCAGAGAAACCGTTGTTGTTGTCTTGCCGACGCCGCCTTTTGAATTAGCAACAGAAATCACACGCCCGAGCATTTAGCCTCCACTTTTATATCGCTGACTGTTGAATACTCGACCTGCAGCGCAGTTGCGCGAGCGACCAGAACACTCATCGTCCTTCAATTCGCCTGAAATTATTTAAGAAAGCGAAAACCCAATCGGCGCCTCGAGATTCTTCTACTCATTCTCGGTGTTGCGAAGGTGTGTTTTGGACCGGCCGGTACTTTCCGCGCTTCGTCGCGACCGAGCGGCGAACAAAAGCGGACATTAGGAATAGCAACCTCAAATTTGTTGGAGCGAGGAGCTATTTGTTGATAATGTTCGCTTAGAGAGAAAGCGAAACTTCGGAAACGTGCGACGAACTTTTGGAAATTGTTTTCGCCGAATGCGAGCACAATGCGGATGGCTTCAACTCTCTAAGTGCGATCCGACTGCAGCCCCGCAGTAACCGCGAGTGAAATGCCTGCCCAGTTGATCTCAATCAGTTACTCTGAGGGATAGTCGAACGTGTGTCCCCAGTTCCGGTCGCCCAGCGTAAAATCGCCCCAGAGTGCCCATTTAGACTGGTCGGGCGCCAAGGTTCCAAAAACCCAAAATTCTTTGACGGTGAGGTCCTTTGGAATCTTCAAGCAAGAAGGGTCAAAGGTAGTTTGTTGAGAGATGCTTACTGCCACAACCAAGTCGCTACTATCTCCATAGCGCCTTAAACTTTGAAATACATCCTCAATTGATGCATGGGGGTTTAAGTCGTGGGGAGCAACTTCTTTGAGCTGAACTGGACAAAATTTCGTCGATTCGTCCTCCCGCCACATAGTAACGAAGTCATAATCTTGGTTCTCGCTGTGCGCGAACCAGATCTTCAATCCAATCAGCGACGTCATTCCAACGCAAAACACCGCTGCGAGCCGCGTTTCATGCCAGGATTTTAGTCCATTGGTGCGAAGTCGACGTGCGAGGTCTGTAGTGTTTCGAGGCGGTAGCGAATACTCAATCTCGCGGAGTTTTTTCAGGACAACTTCAGGATCATGGTATGTGAGATTCGCGAGCTGTCTGAGGTTGATCAAATCCATCTGCTCGTCCTACCCACGTAATGGATGAAAGAAGCGCATCAGTTTGCTGTACTCTGCATTGTTAGGGTCCACTATTTCATGGATGCTACGTCGCGACGCACCAATCAAATTTCCCTCAAGGTAATTTTCGCCTCTTATGTCCCCGATTCCTGCACCCGGCGTTTCCGTCCAAGCATCAGCGCCTTCAGGACTAATGTTGAACAATTTAAGCCCGGAGGAAAACCCGTCCGAGATCGCTTGATTGATATGCGGGTCTCCGAAACCATATCCGATGGTCATCAATCGAGTCCCTGACGCGTTCAGGGCTTCACGAAACAACTCACCATACCAGTTTAAGAGCGGGTCTTGCGCGATAGCGCCCGCTTTTCGGCCACCGATTATCAGCACGTTCGTTTCGGCGTCGCTTCGCCGCCACAGAGAAGACCCGTGAAGCTTAATGATCGGCTGAACATTTTTCTCAATGTGCATAGGTGCGTCAGGATCGATCATCCAAGGTTCTGTGAGCCAACGTTGTGGTTCGAATTCGGCTAAGCTGTAAGGCGGACGAACGCATGGCCACTGAACTCCGTTCCAGCGATTCACTCCGTCCGGTAATGGAAAAACCGAGGAGGCGTATTGCCGTTCAAGCAAAATATCTTGGTTGAGGGTGTAGATTGCGTCAAATCTCGTAAGGAACTTGCGGACCAGTTGCCCAAACTCAAACTCTTGAGCGACGAAAGCGGCATTCATTTCAGCAAACATTTGCATAACGCCTTGCTCGAGTGCCTCGAGCGATTGTTTGTCATCAGTCGTTGCTCCAGCCCGTGCTGATAGCCCCTGTAGTTCTGCCAATGCCCCCTCGAAGCCGCCCGAATGTTGGTACTTCCACAACAACTTATAAATGCCAGGTTGCTCTTGAATGCTCGGTAGTCCTATCAAATACTCGAAGACTTCGCTGGCGAGCCAGCCACCCCAATTTCTGCTGAAACCGGCGCCGAGAAGTAGTATTCGTTTTGTCAAAAGACGTGCTCCATGTTGCGAAGATTTTCAGGACGATGTCAGTGTTCTCAGGAACCTGGAGCCCCATCCGTTAACTCAACACTTTGGCAGAGCTGAGACGAATACCAACCCAAAAAAGACAACCAGCGCTCGGGTTGATGGGGGACGCCTCGTCTATCAAACTCACAACTCGGGGAGTATTACCGGGTTAGCGATAGGTCCATCGTTGGTAGCACCGTCAGGGAAACACACTTCAACGGCTCCGCCGCTTTGGCCATAAAGCGGAACCGATGCACCGCAATATACCTTGGTTCCGGACTGTGGTTTGAGCTCATACCGCCAACAAGCTGGTAACAAAGACGGCAATGCGAACCTTCCGACTGCTGAGAACCCTGTTGGTGTAAAGAAAAGCTCTGACGATGGCGCTGCGTAAGTGCCCTTGGCAATTTGCTGCCGCGTGAGTCGTCGACTATTTGGAAAGGACTCGAAGCGGTAGAACACTTCATTGGGCACACTGTTTAGGTGAAACGGCAAGTGTCCGTATATCGAATTCGGCGGGGCAGGTGGGGATCCAAGCTGAAATCGATTTGTCGCTCTCAACACGGCGAAAACGGAACGCGCTTGGCCTTCTTCGAGAGGATCAACATTTGACAACTTCGGTAGACCATCGATCCACTCATTTAGTCTTTGGACATACTCGTCTTGAACTCTTACGAATGATTCGCGAGCACGAATTCTTAGCCTCTGAATTTGTTCGAAGGCTTCTTCGTTCATCTCGATAGCAATTCTCATGTTTGCGATCATCACAAGTCTTTCGCCCGAGAATGCTATGTGAACACCCATCGCGACTTCGGCGACGTCGACGAAGCGTTTCATTTCATCGTCATCCAACTTGTAGATCGTCATTACCCTCTCCCTATACGAGATTATTGGAATTGTATTTCTCTCGACATAGTAACCCTATTTGTTTTATTTACGGCACGTTTGAACGCACTCATACAAGTTAGATCTCGACAGGCAGGGCTATGAACTTTGATAATTGTCCCACTCTGCATAATCAGCCGGAATCAGGCGTCTTATTTTTTAAGATCATGATGAGGCTGGAGTACGCCTTGAAGGCGAAGAAGTTAGTGCAACCATTTGGAGAGGACTTTAAAGTTGATTGGGACAGGTTCGCGAACGAACGCCTCGGGTCCGGTTTTTTCGATTTTGTTGTCCAGTCTCAAGAAGCCGAAACGCTTATAAATGAATCCCCACTCAAGCAAATCTGGAATGGAGAAGCTTTAGAATTTCGACCGGTTGCGCCACCTGGAAACATCCAAGAATTAATCGGCGCGGTATGCCGAGTGCGGAATAATTTGTTTCATGGTGGAAAGGCTGGTCAGATCCAACACGGGCGAAATGAAGCGCTAATCTCGGAGGCAATAAACGTAGTACGATTGGCGCTTGAGCGAGATACAGAAATCAAAATGCTGTTTGAGACGGCGGCCGCATAGCTGAAGCGTAGATTGCATTGTAGCACGTGCGGGTCGACTCAAGATCGCGAGTTGGCATTATTCCAGACGCCTGTTTTTATGCAATCGGTGTTCTGTTGCGACCGCCCATGCGCCCCAGGTCTAAAGGAAGTCACTCTTGTCGATGGACCCAATTACGTACGCTCTTGAGGTCAATAGACTCCTACATTTTCGCTTTTGAACAAAGCGATAGCCACCGCCGCAGCAGGCAAAAAACCAACTTTGGGGTCAGATTAAGAATGCATGTTGGCGCAAAATGTCCGCTTTCGGCGTTCAGAAGGCGAAGGCAATGTAAGCGGCGCTCACCTGAAGAGGGGTGAATTGGGGGATGAAAACCCCGCTTAATAAAAATATATCACAAAAACAATGGTTTATAGCTCACTTTGGCGGAGAGAGAGGGATTCGAACCCTCGGAACGCTTGCGCGCTCAACGGTTTTCGAGACCGTCCCGTTCAGCCACTCCGGCACCTCTCCGCGCGGGGATCCCCTAGCGCTGGACGAATAACGCATCAAGCCCTGCATTTCATGCGGAAATGGGTTTGACTCAGAAGCGTGTTTGGTGTTTACCCGCGCCTTCATGTCCGCGCCGGTTTCGGCAGCGGCCAAAGTTTCATTCTTTATGTTCTGAAAAGGACGAGCGTTATGTTCGCGGTCATTAAGACAGGTGGCAAACAATACAAAGTTGCCGAAGGCGATGAAATCGTCATTGAGAAGCTCGCTGCGGATGCCGGCGACAGCGTTACGTTCGACAGTGTTCTGATGCTGGGCGATGGCAAGAAGGTCACCATTGGTGAGCCGGTTGTGTCTGGTGCCAGTGTTGTTGGTACCGTCGCCGAGCAGCGCAAGGGCGCCAAAGTGCTGATCATGAAAAAGCGTCAGCGCAACACCTACCGCCGCAAGAAAGGTCACCGTCAGCTGGAAACAGTCGTGACGATCGACTCGATCCTGGCGGACGGCAAGAAGGCACCAGCTAAGAAAGCGGCTCCTAAGAAAGAAGCAGCCCCTGCGAAAGAGGCGGCTCCTAAAGCAACAGCTAAGAAGCCAGCGGCGAAAAAGGACGAGGCTGCTAAGCCTGCGGCCAAGAAGGCGGCCCCTAAGAAGGAAGCCGCTCCAGCGAAAGCTGACGACCTGACGAAGATGAAGGGTCTCGGCAAAGTGTTCGCTGGAAAGTTGGAAGCGGAAGGCATCACCACTTTTGCGCAGATCGCGAAAATGAAGAAAGCCGACGTGGAAGCACTCGAGGAAAAGATCGGCGCTTCCGGAAAGTTTGAGAGCAATGACTGGGTTGCCCAGGCCAAAGAGCTCGCGAAAGGGTAAGTTTTCGGCTATAGGCTGAAACGTAAGATTGGAGACCGGATATGGCTCATAAGAAATCAGGCGGCTCGTCGAAGAACGGACGCGATTCAAATCCTAAGTACCTCGGCACCAAAAAGTATGGTGGCGAGCACGTAATCCCGGGCAATATCATCATTCGCCAACGCGGAACCAAGACCTATCCGGGTCGCGGCGTCGGCATGGGCAAGGATCACACCCTCTTCGCACTCGTCGAGGGAAAAGTGGAATTTACGCGCAAGCGCGGCAACCGTCAGTTCGTGTCGGTGACACCGCTTGCGGACGCAGCTGAATAGCGCGACCCAGCATCGGTCGCCGAGGGGTGGCCAAAGAATCCAAGGGGAGGCAGGCCACTGCCTCCCCTTTTTCTTTGCCCCCCGACGGAGACCACAAATGAGCAGATCATTTGAATTCAGGTCTGAACGCTTCCTGATGCGCCCACCCGTGGCGCAGGATGCCCGGCAGATCGCGTGCTGCGTCAATGATGCCGAAATGGCGCGCAATCTCGCGCGACTACCTTATCCTTATGCGCCGGGCGACGCGCTGGACTGGATAGCGTATGCCGACCAAGCCCGTGAGCGGGGCAGCGAATATGCGTTTGTGATTACGCACGCTGAAGCTGGGGTGATTGGATCGGTTGGCTTCAATCGCACGTCTGGAGAAGCGTGGGAGATCGGATATTGGGTCGACAAGGCGGTTCAGGGGCGCGGCGTTGCAACCGAGGCTGCGCGCGCGTTGATCGCCTGGGGCGAGGCAGAGTTTGGAGTCACCAGTTTCATCGCCGGACACTTTCAGGACAATCCGGCATCCGGGCGGGTGCTTGGTAAGCTGGGCTTCGAACGGGTCGGCGAGAAGATGATGTTTAGTCAGGGCCGCGGCGGCAGAGATGCGGCGTGGCGGTATGCACTGAGCCTCCAGAGTGATACCGCCATAGGTGCAGCAGGATAAGGGGGGAGGACAATGGCCAATCCGATCATATTAAGAACGCAGCGGCTGGTCTTGCGACCACCCCTCCCGCATGACGCCCCTCAGATCGCTGAGCGGATCGGGGTAAAAGCCGTTGCGTGGAATTTGGGGCGTGCACCGTTTCCCTACCAGCTTTCCGATGCGCAAGACTGGCTCGAGCGGGTGCCCAAAGGCTGGGTCGAGGACACCGCCTATGTGCTGCTCATCACGCACGCCGAACACGGCGTGATCGGGTGTGTTGGTCTCGACCTCAAGCCTATGGATGTCTGGGAGATCGGCTACTGGCTCGGCCAGGACTGGTGGGGCCAGGGCTATGTGACGGAAGCTGCGCAGGCCGTCATGGATTGGGCTGAAACGGAAATGGAGATTCAGCAATTCGCATCCGGGCATTTCACGGATAATCCCGCATCTGGGCGTGTTTTGAAGAAGCTCGGCTTTGACCCTTGCGGTGAAGTTGAGCTGTTCGGGCAGGCACGGGGACGAAAAAGCCCGGCCCTTCGCTACACAAAAGGCACAGATCCCCACCTGGCCTTGCGTATTGCCGCACATTAGAGAAGAAGAGCGGTCATGAAGTTCCTCGACCAGGCAAAAATCTACGTCAAAGCCGGACATGGCGGAAATGGCTGTGCCTCTTTCCGGCGTGAAGCCTATGTCGAGTTTGGTGGTCCGGATGGCGGTGATGGCGGTCGGGGTGGTCATGTTTATGTTGAGGCCGTGGAGGGCCTCAATACGCTGATCGACTATCGCTACCAGCAGCATCATTTCGCTGAACGCGGCGGTCATGGCATGGGCAAGCAGCGCCATGGTCGCGGCGGCGCGGATAAGACCATAAAGGTCCCCGTCGGGACGCAGATTTTCGAGGAAGATCGCGAAACCTTGATTGCGGACCTGACCGAGATCGGCCAGCGCATAATGGTAGCCGAGGGCGGCAATGGCGGCTGGGGCAATATTCGCTTCAAGACTTCGACCAATCAGGCGCCACGCCGCGCCAATCCCGGAGAAGCAGGCGAAGAGTTTACGCTTTGGCTGCGCCTGAAACTGATTGCGGACGCAGGCTTGCTGGGTCTTCCAAATGCCGGAAAATCAACATTTCTCAGCCGCGCCACAGCTGCGAAACCCAAGATCGCTGACTATCCCTTTACGACGCTCCATCCTGGCCTTGGCATTGTCGATTTGGGGCCTGGATCGCGGTTCGTTCTCGCAGATATTCCAGGACTGGTTGAAGGGGCCGCCGATGGCGTCGGTCTCGGTCATCTTTTCCTCGGCCATGTGGAGCGGTGCAAAGTGCTCCTGCACCTGATTGATTGCACGCAGGACAATCCCGACGAAGCCTATCGCACCATTCGGGAGGAGCTAGAGGCCTACGACCCAAAGCTTGCGTCTAAGCCGGAAATCGTCGCGCTCTCCAAAGTGGACGTACTGGACGAAGAGCTCGTCAACGAGCAGGCCCGCCTGCTGAAACAGGCGTGTGATCAGGAGCCGTTGCGGTTGTCTGCTGTGACGGGCGAAGGTGTGCGCGAGGCCCTCGGATTGATGCTGAAAGAGCTTGGCGAGATCAAACTTGCTGAAACTGAGCCCGGAGACGGCGACGAGGACTGGAGTCCGCTCGGATAATGACCGCGAAGGCTCTCGACTCCTTGCGCGCAGCGAAACGGATCGTTGTCAAAATCGGCTCCGCATTGGTGGCTGAGGACGGGCGTGCGCGGCAGGACTGGCTGAACTCATTGGCGCAGGACATGTCGGCGCATCGCGCCGCGGGTCAGGACGTTATATTGGTCTCCTCCGGCGCGATTGCGCTTGGGCGCGACAGACTCGGCCCTGATCGCCCGCGTAAACTGGAAGAAAAACAAGCCGCTGCGGCTCTCGGGCAACCGCTCTTGATGGCGGCGCTCTCAAAAGCGTTCGACGCGCATGATGTGCCTGTGGCGCAAGCGCTGTTGACGCTGGACGACACTGAGAACCGGCGTCGTTGGCTGAATGCGCGCGCGACCCTCGAAACCCTTCTTGGCGCAGGCGCGATCCCTGTGATCAATGAGAACGATTCCGTTGCAACCGACGAAATTCGCTATGGCGACAATGACAGGCTGGCCGCACGGGTGGCCCAGATGGTGGGCGCCGATGCGCTCGTATTGCTATCGGATGTCAGCGGTCTCTACACGGCCGACCCAAGAACAGACGGCAATGCCCGCCACATTCCCGTCATCGAAGAGCTCACCGCAGCGCATGTTGATATGGCGGGCGATATCAATCAGGCAGCGGATGTCGGCAGCGGCGGAATGACGACCAAACTTGCCGCGGCTCGGATTGCCCAAGGCGCCGGCTGTATGACCGTGATCACGCTCGGAACAGCCCTCAATCCTCTTTCGGTTCTATCAAATGGCGGGTTAGCGACTTTCGTGCTGCCTTCCATGACGCCTGAGAAAGCGCGGGAGATTTGGCTGCGCGGACATCTCACGCCTGAGGGCACCGTCTATGTAGATGCGGGCGCCGCAACGGCGCTGCGCAGCGGCGCGAGCTTGCTTCCCGTCGGCGTGACACGCATTGAAGGCCGGTTTGCGCGCGGCGCGGCAGTGGCAATCAAGAATGATGCAGGTCGTCTGATCGGCAAAGGCATCACGGCCTACGGGGCGGAAGACGCAGCCCGGATCGCGGGATTGCAATCTGATGCAGTGGAGGCGCAGCTTGGTTACCGGGGCCGACCTGCACTGGTTCACAGAAATGATCTGATCCTCGAAACCTGAAGCCTTCTTGACTTCTTAAGCCAAGCTCTGCCCATGTGAGCGGATGGATAAATCTCCTCATCTTGCGGGTCGGATTGGCCTCGTTCTCGGGCCAGGCCTCGCCGCTATCATGTTACTCGTCGGGGCGCCGGAGGGCCTGGCTTTTCCGGCCTGGGCGACAGCGGCGCTCTTGGTATGGATGGCGATCTGGTGGGCGACGGAGCCGATACCGATCCCCGTGACGTCCTTGTTGCCGTTGATCGTACTGCCTTTGTTTGATGCGGGATCGCCCAAACAAATCGGGTCTGGCTATGCCGATCATATCGTTCTTCTCTTGCTCGGCGGATTTATCGTTGCGCTCAGCATCGAGCGGTGGAACCTGCACAAGCGGATTGCCCTCAACGTGGTATCGGCGGTTGGCGCATCCCCAATGTCGCTCGTGGCAGGGTTCATGATCGCAACCGCTCTGCTGTCCATGTGGATATCGAATACGGCGACAACCTTGATGATGGTGCCGATTGCGCTGTCTGCCGCTGCGGCTTTGAAAGACGATGATGGGCGCTTCGTCACCGCCCTATTGCTTGGGGTGTGCTATGCCGCGTCGATAGGCGGGGCCGGTACTCCGATTGGAACCCCGACGAATTTGATCGCGATTGACTGGCTGCAGAACAATGCCGGGGCGAGCATCAGCTTTGTCGAGTGGATGAGCTTCGGCATTCCCGCAGTGCTCCTGCTCATTCCCGCGGCCTGGTGGAGTGTTACCCGTGGGCTCGGCAAGATCGAGAATAGCGAAGGCGCTATTCTCGAAGTTCGCTCGCAGAAAACAGCGCTTGGCAATATGACCGTGCCGGAACAGCGCGTGGCGATGGTGTTTGCCCTGGTGGCGGTGCTGTGGGTGAGCCGGCGCTGGACGGTGCAAGGGCTCGAAGCGATTGGGTGGGACACGCTAAGCCAATATAGCGGCGCGCAGGTGGATATGATGATCGCGATGCTGGGCGCGGTATTGGTTTTCGTCATTCCCGCAGGCGGCGGGCAATCGCGCGCAATCTTGAATTGGACAGAAGCGAGCAAGCTCCCTTGGGGCGTTTTACTTTTGTTTGGGGGTGGAATCGCGCTTGGGCGGGCAGTTCGCGATACGGGTTTGTCGGCTTGGATCGGTCAGAATCTTGAGCCATTGTCTGTGCTGCCGCCAATCGTTTTCATCGCTGTTGTGGTTGCGTTGGTGATTTTCCTGACGGAACTGACCAGCAATGTTGCGACGATGACCACGCTTGCTCCAATTCTTGGGGCATTATCGGTCGCGATAGGCGCAGCCCCTGCGAGCCTGCTCGCACCTGCAGCTGTGGCGGCGAGCTGCGCGTTCATGTTGCCTGTCGCGACCGCTCCAAATGCGATCATTTACGCAACCGATGAAATCCCGATTGGTAAGATGATCGCGCGCGGTTTGCGCGTGAACCTGATCGGTATTGCGGTGATTACAGCGATAGGGTTCTGGCTCGCGCCGCTCGTGCTCTAGCCTATTTGCAGGCGCATTCCGCGTCTTCTGCGAGTTCGCCAAAGCCGTCTTTGAAAAGGGCTTCGACTTGATTCAAGGCGAGCATCGCATCCTCGCCATCGGCACCAATCTCAACCTTGCTGCCGATTCCGGCACCAAGGCAAAGCAGATCCATAATCGAGCGGGCATCCGCGCTCTCACCTTCATAGCTGACCGTGACAAGCGTCGGTAGGCTCAATGCGAGCTCGGCCAGCTTGGCAGAGGCGCGCGCGTGCAGGCCCTTGCGATTGATGATTTCGACGAGGCGAGTTTGCGCGGTCATTTTGTGCGGCTCATGATTTGCGATCCGATGCGAATATAACGCTTTCCGGCGTCACTAGCGGCCAACACGGCCTCATCTAGCGTCAGGTCGTTTCTGATCTGGGCAAGATGGATGAGCATGGGCAAGTTTACGCCGCCAATAACATCGATCTTCCCGTCAGCCAGGTTCGACAATGCCAGATTGGACGGTGTGCCGCCGAACATATCGGTCAGGATGATCACGCCTTTGCCCTTGTGGCAGGCTTTGACCGTGTCCCGAATCTCATCGCGGCGCTGATCAATGTCATCTTCCGCTTCAATCGAAAGTGCTTCAAAGGCATCCTGCGGGCCAACGACATGCTCCGCAGCGCGCACTAGTTCCTGCGCAAGTCTTCCGTGACTGACAACAACGATTCCGATCATGGGACCGTTCCATTTGCTCTCGTTTCACTTTGAAGCTGACACTACAAAGATTAACGTCAAGTCAGTTTTTCAGTATTTGCGGAGCATCCTGGTGTGTTGTGCCTACCAGGTCACGCCTCAATGTGACGCCAAGGACGCAAAAAAGTCAGCATAGATTGTATCAGCGTCACTTTGCATGAGACCGATCTGAACCTGAATACCTGCGGCTTTCAAGCGGTCTATTCCGCCGCTGCCCTGGGGGTGTGGATCGGGCGTTGCGATGACAACTTTTGCAATTCCGGCCTCAATCAGGCGCTGGGAACAAGCCGCTTCACTTGTTGATCTTTCTCGACAGGGTTCGAGCGTGACATAGGCCGTACCGCCCGCGGCGGCCCCAACGGGAACGCGCGAAAGCGCAAGCTGTTCTGCGTGTGGACGTCCGCCATCCCCGGTCGCCGCTTCGCTAAGTAAACGGGCGTCTCGATCCAGGATTACGCAGCCAACACTTGGGTTCTTGCCGGTTCGCCCCTGCTGCATTCGAGCCAGTTCCAACGCCCGCGACATATGCATGCGATGCGCACTCATTCGAACACCACCGTGCGTTTCCCATTGAGAAAGACCCGGCCTTCGGCATGCGCTGTAACGGCGCGCGCCAGCACGCGGGCCTCTATATCCCTGCCAAGTTCTGCCATGCGCTCAGGGGACATGCGATGGTCAACGGGGGCGACGTCCTGTGCGATGATCGGGCCCTCGTCCAAGTCTGCGGTAACATAATGAGCGGTCGCGCCCATGAGTTTTACCCCGCGTTCGTGCGCCTGATGATAGGGGCGAGCCCCTTTAAAGCTGGGCAAGGCAGAATGGTGGATGTTGATGCAGCTGCCCTCCAACTCGCGACTGAGTTCGTTCGAAAGGATCTGCATATAGCGCGCCAATACGACGATATCGGCCCCCGAGGTCTCGATTAAGCCCCGTAGCTTCTGTTCCGCTTCTGACTTGGTATCTTTCGTCACCGGGACATGGTGAAAGGGTAAATCGTGCCGGTCAGCATGCCATTTTGCGTCACTATGGTTAGAAACCACGGCGACGATGTTTGCTCCCAGCCGCCCGCGGCGGTGGCGGTAGAGCAGGTCATTCAGACAATGGTCTCCCTTCGAGACCATGATCAGCGCGTTTGGACGATCGCTTTCTGACCTCAGAGACCACTCAATATCCCGGCGCTCGGCGAGTTTCGAAAACCCGTCTCTGAACGCTGTCTCGTTGAAGCCTTGCTCCGCTTCAAACTTCGCCCAGATGAAGAATTTTCGGGTCACCGGGTCGCCAAAATCATGGCTCTCTGTGACGCTCACACGGTGACTGGCGAGCTGGCCCATGACATCGGCCAGAATGCCAATTCCATCAGGCGAGGCGGCGCGCAGGATGAACCGCGTCTTGCTCATGGCAGATCCGGTAGCTCCTTGGCGCGATCCGTGTCGAGATACTCTGCGGAAATTGGTGTCAACGCAGCGTCCAGATCAATCACCAGCGGATTACCCGTTGGGATTTCCAATCCGGTGATCGTCTCGTCGGCGACGCGGAACAAGTGCTTCACCAGTGCGCGCAGAGAGTTTCCGTGCGCCGAAATGATCGTGTCTTGCCCGTTTTCCAGAATCGGACGGATGGCGCCGTCCCAATAGGGAAGCACGCGTTCCAGCGTCAACTTCAGGCTTTCAGCGCCCGGCACAGGCACGCCGCGATAGCGCGGCTCATCCGCCAAATTGTATGGACTATCTGCCGCGAGCGGTGGTGGCGGGATATCGTATGACCGGCGCCATATGTGAACCTGGTCCTGGCCATGTTTTTCAGCCGTTTCGGCTTTGTCGAGCCCAGTTAGCCCGCCATAGTGACGCTCGTTTAGACGCCAGTGCTTTTCGACCGGGATCCAGGCGCGATCCATTGCCGCGAGACTGAGCCACAGCGTGCGAATGGCTCGAGTTTGATAGCTGGTAAAAGCGAAGGTGGGTTCGAGTCCTTTTTCCTTAAGCAGGACGCCGCCTTTGCTCGCTTCTGCCTCGCCTTTTTCGGTTAGATCGGCATCCCACCAACCGGTAAAACGATTTTCCAGGTTCCACTGGCTCTGGCCATGACGCGTGAGAATGAGCTTGGGCATTGAGTTCAATCCATTAAATATGAGTCTAAACGCGATTGAAGCAGTGTTCAGGGTCGCGTTTCGCTGGCGGCGTTGCTATCAGAGCAGAGACGGGATTGCTACCCGCCGCTATGGAATTGCCTCAGGAGCAACGCGTTGAGAGACATCATCTTCTATCCGCTGATCGCTCTAGTCGTTTTGATCATGGTGATCGCGGGGGTGTACGAAGGTTGGACCCAGCCGAAATGCGGCCCATTTGGCGGGGCTGAAGGCCCGGCGGACTACAGCCTGATTATTCTCAATGGCGGCGATTTGTGCCGAATGGAAGGTGCGCAAGGGTATGAGCTTGATCTCGACAATGATGTTCTGACCATACGCGCAGAGGAAACGGCGCTCGTGTCCGGCGTACACGAAAACGCGCATTTTCGACTCGGCCCAGACCTCAAGACCGCCTATTTCGGGCAAAAATTGAGGATCTCCCTCACTGTGAAGCCCACCGATAGTGGCGGCGCGCAGGCGTTTGAGTTCAATTACTCATCCGGTTTCGTCCGGGATACCGGATGGACGCGATTCGATTTGAAGCCCGATTGGGACACTTATACTGCCGAGGTGAACATTCCGCAGAAGGTGCTCGAAGCGCCCGGAGGGTTTGACTATATATCGATACGCCCCGTGGTGCCGGATAAGACCCGCAGCATCGAATTGAGAGAAATTCGGTTCCGAAAGCTCGGCCCGTGGTGATCTAGCCCAGCCAGGCCGTCTCAACCACGTCGACTACGTCTTCCATGATGCTTGTGATCTGGAAGTCTTTTGGCGTGTAGACCCGCCGAACGCCCATCTGACGAAGAGCTTGCTCATCCTCGAACGGAATGATGCCACCGACGACGAGCGGGGTCTTCTCGAGGCCAGCTTTCTGCATCTCGGCCAGTGTTTCTCGCACCAGATCCAGATGACTGCCAGAGAGAATAGAGAGGCCGATAACATGCGCTTTCGCCGCTTTTGCCTGCGCCACGATTTCTAACGGCGTGAACCGGATCCCCTCATAGACCACTTGCATGCCGCAGGCCCGGGCGCGCGCAGCAATCTGTTCGGCACCGTTTGAGTGCCCGTCCAGACCCGGTTTGCCCAGCACATAGGTGAGATCACGACCCAGACGTTCCGAGAGCGCTTCGACTTTGGTCTTGGTCGCTTCAATCGCTTCGTCGCCGCCGGTTTCGATGACCACCGCGACGCCGGTTGGACCGCGATACTCACCAAACACTTCGCGCAGCGTACCGCCCCATTCCCCAGACGTAACGCCTGCTTTAGCCGCCTCGATGCTCGGTTCCATAATGTTCGCGCCAGATGAAGCAGCGTCCTTAAGGGCGATGAGCGCCGCCTCAACTCGCCCCGCATCCCGGCCCGCACGCCATTTGCGCAAAGCGTCTACTTGCTGGCGCTCGACCATAGGGTCGACGGTTTCGATCGCATCGTTGCCTGCGCCGAGCGGACTGTCCTCGGTCTGGGTAAAGGCGTTCACGCCGATGACTTTCAGGTCGCCGCTCTCAATGCCCCTTACCCGGTCAATATGCGCACCGACTAGGCTTTCTTTCATATAGCCAACGGCATCCACCGCGCCGCCCATATCGTCGATTCTTGCAAGTTCGGCACGGGCCTGAGCACTGAGATCATTGGTTTTCTTTTCGATGACGTGGCTGCCATCGAACAAGTCCTCATACTCGAGCAGATCCGTCTCGAATGCGAGGATCTGCTGCATGCGAAGGGACCATTGCTGATCCCAGGGCCGCGGCAGGCCAAGCGCTTCATTCCAGGCGGGCAATTGCAGGGCGCGGCAGCGCGCTCGCTTGGACAATGTCACGGCCAGAGCCTCGATGAGAATGCGATAGACATTGTTTTCGGGTTGCGGCTCGGTCAGTCCCAGCGAGTTGACCTGGACACCGTAGCGGAAGCGCAAGGCTTTCGGGTCCGTTACGCCATAGCGATCCCGGCCAATCTCTTCCCATAGGTCGACAAATGAGCGCATTTTGCACAGCTCAGTGACGAACCGTACGCCCGCATTGACGAAGAACGAGATGCGGCCAAACACGATGGAGAAGTCTTCTTCCGGGACCTGGCCGCCTTGTTTCACGGCGTCGAGCACGGCGCACGCAGTCGCCAATGCATAGGCCAGTTCCTGTTCAGGCGTCGCGCCTGCTTCCTGCAAGTGATAGGAGCAGACATTCATGGGATTCCACTTGGGAACTTCGGTGTAACACCAGCTGATCATGTCGCTGATCAGGCGCATGCTGGGCTGCGGTGGAAAAACATAGGTGCCGCGAGAGAGATACTCCTTGATGATATCATTCTGCGTGGTGCCGCGCAGCTTCGAGCGATCGTCTCCCCGCTCATCTGCCAGAGCCACGTAGAGCGACAGCAGCCAGGCGGCCGGCGCATTGATGGTCATCGAGGTGTTCATCTCTTCCAACGGCAACTGGTCGAACAGGACGCGCATGTCGCCGAGGTGCCCGACTGGAACGCCAACTTTCCCGACTTCTCCGCGGGCCAGGATATGGTCGGCGTCATATGCGGTTTGCGTCGGCAGATCGAATGCGATGGACAGCCCGGTTTGCCCTTTTGACAAGTTGCGCCTGTATAGCTCGTTGGACTTCAGCGCGGTGGAGTGACCTGCATAGGTCCGGAAGATCCACGGACGGTCCGGCTCATGTTGGTATTCGGTATCTGCCAAGACGTCCTCCACAGTCATATTGCAGCGCAACATGATCCAAGACGCGCCCGCTCGCAAGGGTCTCCAGCGGGAAGGGAAAGGCATGCGATTATGCATGATAGTATTGGAAAGTTATGCGGTGCTGAGAGCTGCGCTTCGTGATACTTCAGCCGACCACCTGGAGTTCACGAACATGGTAGAAATCATCGGACTGGTAGCGGCAATTCTCACCACGCTATCCTTCTTGCCGCAAACGTTGATGGTGATGCGCTCTGGCCAGACGAGCGGCATATCCCTGACGATGTATGCGATGTTCACCACAGGCGTCGCCGGATGGCTCGTCTATGGCATTCTGCAGGCGAGTCTGCCGATCATACTGGCCAATGCAGTCACATTGATGTTCGCGACGATTATTCTGCTCTTGAAAGTGCGCTCGGTGGTCAAATCCAGACCGCGTGGATTGCCAGCGATCGTATAAGCGCGGTAACTGTGGCCGCGTTCCTTAATCGAGCTTCTTATGCCCACATCTTTTCTTGTTCCGATTCTGCTCCGCCTAGCCGGGCCCATTTCATTCCTGGTTGCAGCGATTACGGCTGGCGTGATGAACCGCAGCGTTTTGTTGATTCCGCTGCTCACGCTTGTCGCAACTTTGACGACCATTCTTATCCGAAAAGTGAGCCCGTCGCCGGTGACGGATTTGCAATCGGTGCTGTCACCGGACGCCCAGCCCACTCCACCAAATATCTTCCGCGGTGCAGGCCGCCGGTTTGCCATCGGGCTCGTCGGCTATGGTCTTGCGTTCGGCTTGGCAGCTTTGGTCGCCGCCGTATTCAAGACGACAGAATTTGAGCCTCAGCTGATGATCTCAGATTCGGTCTATCTAATCATTCCGACTATTCTGGCGGTTATTTGTGCCTGGGTTTCTGCCCGTATCGGGATGAGCCAGATGGCGGGAATGATGGGCCAGATGCAGGAAATGATGGCGCAAATGCAAGCGGCCCAGAACGGTCAAAACGCTGAGGATGCAGCTTTCACAGTCGACGGTGAGGTGATCGATCCCGAGCCCGACCCAAAAGACCTATAGCCAGTCCAACCTGGAAAGATCGGCGCGGATATACTGATAATAGGCCGCCTGGACTTTGCGCGTAACCGGTCCTGGGCTCCCCGAGCCGACGGGCGCCCCGTCGACACTCAGCACAGGCGCGATGACCACGCCCGTAGAGCTGGTGAAGGCCTCAACCGCGCTGCCGAGCTCCTGCAATGAAAACGCACGTTCCTCGATCTGGTGGCCGTCGGAGTCGAGCAGATCGACCAGCCGGCCGCGCGTAATGCCTGGCAATAGAGCGGACGATAAATCCCGGGTGACGAGCGTGCCGTCCGCGGTCACGATCCAGAGGTTCGCGGATGCGGCTTCTGTCACGATTCTCTCTTCGTGCAGGATCGCTGTATCAGCGCCTGCACGGCGCGCGGCACGATAGGCCAGCGTTTGCGTCAACAATTGCGTGGTCTTGAGGTCGCGCCGTTGCCACCGCGTATCCTCATACGTGATCGCGGTCAGACCCTTTTGCGCAACCTCGCTAATGAGCGTTTTGTGGGTGGCAAACATATAGACCGTCGGCTCGAACACCTCAGGGCCGTAATAGTCCCGAGGCCCCGGATCGCCCGCCGTGACCTGCACATATACCAGACCTTCGCGCAGCTCATTTCGATCGATCATCTCCTTGTGAAGGTGTCCAAAATCGAGCGCTGGCTGAGAAATCTCTATCCCAGCCAAAGTCCGCTCCAGCCTCAACATATGATGGTCAAAATCGATCAGCTTGCCATTGAAGACGGCGGTGACCTCATAGGCCGCGTGGGCGAACAAAAAGCCGCGATCGTTCACCGAAACGCGCGCATCCTGCGCTGGAACAAATTCACCGTTCAGGAAAACCCAGGGGCCGATACGGGGTTTTGACTGGGCGCCGGACGCCCCAAACTGCGCATGTTGCATCGCACAAAAATTCCTTGCCACACTCCAAGTCGTGGTCCAGTCTGACGCGAAATGTAAGGCCTGTGAAGACGCTTATACCGCCGTGCGCAGTGCCGACGGAGGATAGAATGGCTGGTTCTGCAAAGACCAAATCCCGCGAACAAAAAGATCTCTACGCGATCGGAGAAATCCCGCC
Organism: Henriciella sp.; assembly: GCA_017642885.1. Taxonomy (GTDB): domain Bacteria; phylum Pseudomonadota; class Alphaproteobacteria; order Caulobacterales; family Hyphomonadaceae; genus Henriciella. The sequence continues at coordinate 57,305 of JAEPOM010000014.1, forward strand.
GGAATTCCACGTTCCAAAACTTATGCATGCCTGGGCAATCCGCCGCGAGCGGCACGGACGACCGGCAACCGCAATGCAGATAGAGCAGGTCCCGGTTCCTGAAATCGATAGCGACGAAGTGCTTGTCTTCGTGATGGCGGCGGGCGTGAATTATAATGGTATCTGGGCCGGGCTCGGCGAGCCTATTTCGCCCTTTGATGTGCACAAAGCCGAGTATCATATCGCTGGATCGGATGCGGCTGGAATTGTCTGGGCTGTGGGACGCAAAGTGACTCGCGTGAAGCCGGGTGATGAAGTGGTGATCCATTGTAACCAGGACGATGGGGACGACGAGGAATGCAATGGCGGCGACCCGATGTTCTCGCCGAGCCAGCGCATCTGGGGTTATGAAACGCCTGACGGGTCATTTGCACAGTTCTGCCGGGTTCAGGCGCGCCAATGCATGCCCCGTCCGAAGCACCTGACCTGGGAAGAAAGCGCTTGCTACACGCTGACCCTGGCAACGGCCTATCGCATGCTGTTCGGACATCGACCGCACATTGTGAAGCCCGGAAACAATGTCCTCGTCTGGGGCGCCTCAGGCGGCCTGGGAAGTTTTGGTGTTCAGCTCTGCGCTGTGACGGGCGCGCACGCAATTGGCGTGGTCGGGTCAGATGACAAGAAGGATTTCGTCTACTCGATGGGGGCGAAGGGGGTCATCAATCGCAAGGATTTCAATTGCTGGGGCCAGCTCCCTACGGTCAACGGACCTGAGTTCAACGACTATATGCGCGAATGCCGTAAGTTCGGTAAAGCGATATGGGAGGTCACCGGCCGAAAGGATGTCGACATTGTCTTCGAACACCCGGGTGAATCGACGTTCCCGGTCTCCGTCTTTGTCGTCAAACGCGGCGGCATGGTGGTAATTTGTGCAGGCACGACGGGCTTCAATCTAACCATGGATGCGCGATTCCTGTGGATGCGGCAGAAGCGTGTGCAGGGATCGCACTTCGCGAACTTGAAACAGGCCTCCGCTGCGAACCAGCTCGTGATCGACCGGCGCATCGATCCGTGCATGTCTGAAGTATTTGCCTGGGCGGATATTCCGCAAGCACATGAGAAGATGCTCGATAACAAGCATGCGCCAGGCAACATGGCGGTTCTGGTCAACAGCCCGAAGCCTGGATTGCGGACGGTCGAGGACGTTCTCGAGGTTGGGCCGCTCGTCGGGTAGCCTTTATGGCGCCGCAACGGGCTCAAGGTGCGGGGTTTGATAGCATCGGGCGATATGCTTGATGCGCTCAGAAACAATCTCGCGCCAGTCGCTACTAGGGGGCGACCCATGACGGACCAGAAATCCTTGATTGCAGGGTTCGGGCAGGCCGGCGCCTTTGGATCGGACGAACCGACCGTCAAATACGCTGTCAGAGCTTGCCTTCGGACTAATCCCGGGGTCGCGGCCGATCAGAAACCCGTTCGCTGTTTTCTGAATCCAGGCGCCTCCGAGCGTTTGTCGCGTCCCGGGCGCGCCGAGCCGGCTAAACAGCTCGCGCATCGCGCTGCCGCGTGGCTCTGACGCGGTTCCGCTGGCGCACCGACAAAGCAAGGATAGGGTGCGCAGCGATGCATCCGGGTCATCTATTTCGATCAGACCATCGGGATGCACCCGAACCCGCTCCAACGCGCGCGCGAGCGCGATATCATCCAGATGTCGCTGGTCCTGAAGCGCGCGGACAAAACGGGTGCTGTGCGATTTTAGTCGCGGGTGTCGATCCAGAAATTTCCGGATTTTGACGCGTTCAAATGCGGTTGAGTGATTTGACGGATCGTCGGCCCAGGACCAGTTTCGCTGCTGTAAATGCGCCTGCAACGCCTCGCGCGACACCCTAATCAGGGGACGAACCAGGGAAACACCGCGCCCCTCAGGCCAAACCGGAGCCGGTGAAGCTAAAGCTGGCCCCGCAATGCTCGCGTCCCGGACGCCGCGCCGTCGCCGGATGAGCGCGGTTTCGACAACATCATCCAGCGTGTGACCAAGCAAGAGACACGCTGCTCCGTGGTCGTGCATTGCCGCGCACATGAGGCGGTATCGCGCTTTGCGGGCTGCGCTCTGGGTCGCTTTCGGGTCGTCCCAGACGAGCGTTTGATGCTTGTGACCGAGCTCTGACGCCAGCCGGGCAACGGCGTCTGCTTCGGATTTGGCTTCAGGGCGTAATTGATGATCAACCGTGAACACGATGACCGCCCGCTGATGATCCGTCGCCCATGCATCTGTCAAAGACAGCAAGGCCAGCGAATCGCTGCCGCCAGAGACCGCGATCGCTAGGGGATGATCGGTGTTTGGGGAGAATCGCGCGATCAGCGCATCAAAGTCAGCGCCGAGCTTCACGAGATCTAGCTATTCTCGCACCCTGAGCGAACCCGTTCACCGGCTGCCAGGTTGCGAGTGACGCCAGACGCGTTCGGATAGCGCTGTGGCAGCAGGTTGAGCGCATTGCAGGCTTGATCTGTATCTCCCACAAGCCGCATCGACCGCGCTAGTTTGGCCAACGCCTCGGGTGCGCGCGGATCGTCGGGATAGGACCGGATCATATCTGTATAGGCTGCGCCGGATTCGGCATAAGCTTCTTGCTGGTACAGGACTTCCGCCAGCCAGTATTGGGCTTCGCCAGCTTGCGGATCATCGCCAAACCTCGCCAGAAACGCCCGGAAGGCTTCTTCAGCCCCGGCATAGTCAAATTGGAGGAGGCGAGATTTCGCCTCGCCAAATAGCGGACCAGCCTCGCCGGGGAGCGCGCTGGCGGACAGGGTTCCAAGCGATCCTTGCGGGAGCACAAGTCCATCTGGTCCCGTTTGCACAATTTCTCCCGCTGAAGAGTCTTGAGCGGGAGCGGTATCTGTTCGGCGTACAATGCGGGTCGGGCCGGCGGCGCTCGACGCGCCTGCAACCGCGTCACCAGACCCGGTTTCGTCAAACGTATCTGCTTCGTCTTGCAGAACGGACGGGCCGGGGGTCGCAGATAGAAAGGCGGGCTCAGGTTGAAGCGCAGCAATCTTGCGGTTGAGGTCCGAAATGGTCTTTTCCTGCGAATCAAGACGGCCCTCTAATCGGGTGATCAAGCGGTCGAGTTCTGCGTCGTCGGTCTGCATGCGATTGATTTCATCGCGCGACTGCGACAGCAGAAATTCCAGTGTTTCAACTTTGCCTGTGAGCTGAGCCTTGTCGGATTCTATTCCGGTCATGCGAGCTCTCAGCTCGGCATTGCTGACGCGCAATTCCTCGACCGTCAGCGCCAGTTGCCCGCTTGTTGCTCCCTGAACGACTTCCGCGCGGCGCTGGGCATCTGCCAATGGCGTCATTCCGAGGACTAACAGCGCTGTCAGCGCAAGGCAGGAAGATCGAAGCATAGGGGACGCACTCCAAGGACAAGAAAACCGGTTGTGATATTCCGGATACGAAAAGGCCGGGGCCAAAATGTGACGCCCGGCCTAATCAAATGTAAATATTGCAGTTGGCTTAGCCAACAACGCCTGAAATTAGCTGTGTGAAGCCGTTCCGGTTCTGCGCCCAGGCAGAATCGTTGGAGCCAAGCGCCAGCGGACGCTCTTTTCCGTAAGATACGGTTTGGACACGTGCCGGGTCGACGCCGAGGTCAACCAGGTAGTTTTTCACAACAGACGCGCGGCGTTCGCCGAGAGCCAGGTTGTATTCGCGTGTGCCACGCTCATCGCAGTTACCAGCGACGAGAATGTTCACGTCTGGGTAAGATGCCAACCAAGCGGCCTGACGCTGCAGGATGCTTTGTGCGTCAGCAGAGAGGCGGTACTGATCCAGGTCAAAATAGACGCGGTCGCCAACATTTACCTGGAAATCTTCCAGTGAACCTTCGACTGGGCCAGTTGGAACGACGGGCAGAACCTCTTCTACCACGACGACTTCGGGCTCTGGTTCTTCTTCTACGACGACAGGCTCTTCTACCACAACCGGCTCTGGTTCTGGTGTTGAAGAACATGCCGCAACGCCGATAAATACGGCGATCGACGCGGACGTCATCATAAGCTTACGCATGTGGGTCTCTCCTTGCTTGCGCTGCAATGGGTGCATTAGGTGCGGTTTTTGTCAACTTCGTGAGGCCCCTATACCTGAATTTCCTAGGATTTGGGAAGATTAACGTCTTGTCAGACTGCGATTTTTTTCTCCTAGTCGAGAAGTGGGGACCAGGCTGGGTCTGACGCATCAGTCGGCGTTGGCAGCCGTCGCAGATTGCGACCCGTCAGATCGACCGACCATAGCTCAGGCGAGGCACCAGGCGCGCGCTCACGGAAGAACGTGATTACGCGACCATTTGGAGACCAGTCCGGGCCTTCATCCAGGTAGGATTCCGTCAGCAGACGCTCGCCTTGTCCGTCAATCCCGATGACACCGATATGAAAGCGGCCCCGAGACTGTTTAGTGAACGCGATCAAATCGCCGCGCGGGCTCCAAACAGGGGTTGAGTATCGTCCGGATCCAAAAGTGATACGACACGCGATATCGCGCCCACCTGATGGGCAAACGCGGGTCGTGCCATTGGTGTTCATGACATAGAGCTGGGGGCTACCGCCGCGGTCGGAATTGAACACGATCTGCCGTCCGTCTGGTGACATGGAGGGCGAGGTATCAATCGCCGGATGGTCCGTCAGGCGGCGGCTCTGGCGAGTCTGGAGGTCCATCAGATAGATATCTGAATTGCCGTTTGTCGCCTGCGTCAGCAGGACAGAATTGCCGTCACGCGAGAAACGCGGAGCAAATGTCATACTACGGAAATTGCCCAGAACTTCCTGACGAGCCCGGCGCAAATCATACAGATAGACGCGGGGGGTGCCGCCTTCATAGGACATGTAAGTGATTTGCTGCGCCTCTGGCGAGAAACGCGGGGTCAGAACCGTGAATGCGCCGCTGGTCAGATATCTCACATTGGCGCCATCAGCGTCCATGATTGCGAGGCGCTTGATCCGCGCATTCTTAGGGCCGGTTTCGGCAATATAAACGATGCGCGTATCGAAATAACCTTCTTCGCCAGTCAGTCGGCTATAAATCGCGTCAGCAATCTTGTGCGCGATGCGGCGAACGTCTTCTGGCGTTGTTGTGAAGCGTCGCCCAGAAACCTGGCGTCCTGCTGAATCCTCGAACCGCATCAGCTCTTCGCCGTAGACATCCCACATCCGGACAGAGCCGCGGATCAGTTCATTGCCATCGCGGGTGATCTGCTCGACGGTGCCGACCACGAGGGCGTCCGTCTGAATGATCTTCCAGTCGGCAAATCGCGGCGCAACTTCGATATTGAGGTCCGTCTGAATGTAGGCATCCTCGGGCGTGATCGTGAACAGTCCGGTGGACTCCAGGTCGGAGCGAACAACATCGCTGATCGTTTGCGCGACTTCTGGATCCACGCCGATCGACTCAAAATTCGGGATTGCAATTGGCGTCGGCTTCAGGACGCCTTCCTGAATATTGACCTCAAATTGGGCAAGCGCCGAAGGGCCGCCTAAACCAAACGCCAAGGCTATGGCGCAGAGCAGTCTTTTCATCATGATTCAGGTCTCCGGGATCAACGTGGGTTGGTCGGCGTGAAGGCGGGTCCAAGATTGACCGCGCCTTCGCGCCAGTTTTCATATTCATCTATAGGCAAATTATAAGGGGCGCACTTCCGTACCGCCCTTAGCGCGCGATCGATGGCAGTGCCCATAGGCGAGCTGCCGACGGGGCGACGGCGAGGTTCTACCAGAGTTAGCTCGGCAATCGTACCGTTCTGATTGAGTTCCAGTTTCATGCGCACATTGAGGCGCTCCGGGTAAGGCAGGTCGGCAACCCCATCCCAGCATGGGAAAATACGGCTGTAGAGAATGGCTTCGATACGGGCGATGTTGCCGTTTCGCTCACCAGCGCCGCGGCGATTGCGGGAATCGACCGGTTGCGGGGCGTTTCTCAGCGCTGTTTGTGGGGGCTCTTCAGCAGGAACCGGCGTTGGTTCCGGACGTTTGCGGCGGGTTTCGATTTCGCTTTTAAACGTCGACTCGCTCTGATTCAAGAAATCAGACAACGGGTCACGCGGTGGTTTTGGAGTGAGGTCCGGTTCCGGCTGAGGCTCGGGTGTCTCTTCCGGCTCGTCAGGCGTCTCAGCCTCGAAATCCGGCAAGACATCTTCCGGCTCTGCGTCCGCCGCCGGCTCATCAATGTTTGTCACATCCTGATCAGATTCAGGCAGTTCTTCCTCGATCGGATCTTCTTCGGGTAGCTCTTCTGGCTCCTCAGGTTCTGGCGGGGCTGATTCTTCCTCAGGCTCGATGCGCGGTGCGATATTGGTGATTTCCCCAATCTCGGCAAAGCTGACATCGACGGCCTGAATGTCCGTGGCATAGGTGCGGCTCGAAGAGCTCCAGTATGGGAACGTCAGATAGGACGCGCTGAGCACGGCTGCGTGTGCAATTATGGAAGCAGGCAGGCCGCGCAGCATGACTTACTGGCCTCTCTCAATCCGCGCCTTCGGGTCTGTGACCAAAGCGAAATTGGTGAACCCGGCATTTTGCATTTCGGTCATCACAGCCAGCACTTCGCCATAGGCAGCGTCCGTGTCGCCCTGCAGGAAGATGCGTTCCTCATAGCCTTCTCCGGCGATCGCCAGAAGTTTGGCCGTCAGCTCATCGCGCTCGATTTCAGTCTCGGAGATGTAGACCTTTGCGTCCTGCGTGACCGTCACTAGGAGGGGCGTCGACTTCGGAACGCTGAGATTGCTTGTCGCAGACTTGGGCAGATTGACCTCCACGCCGCGCTGAAGTGCTGTCGCGGTGATCATGAATATGATCAGCAGAACCAGCATGACATCGACAAAGGGGGTCACGTTGATTTCTGCATTGAAAGAACGCCGACCGCGTCTTCCGCCAGAAGAGTTGAGCTGCATGCCCATTAGACTGGTCCATCGCTGACGCGGCGCGAAAGGCGAACCAGAAGATCCTGACTGAACGCGTCGAGCGTATCGGCGTAGCGGTTCAGATCACCAGAGAACTTGTTGTAGAAAATCACCGCGGGGATCGCTGCGATCAGGCCTAGACCGGTCGCAAATAGGGCTTCCGCGATCGGGCCGCCCACAACAGCGAGGCTGGTATCTTCCTGGGCGCTGATGTTCAGGAACGCGTTCATGATACCCCAGACTGTCCCGAACAGGCCGATGAATGGCGATGCCGAGCCGATTGTCGCGAGCGCTCCAATTCCATTGGAGATCTTGCCGACTTCGCGGTCCACAGTGGCCCGCAAGGATCGTTCTGCTCGCGCGACCAGGGCGCCGTGCTCATTCGGGGAGATCGATTTGGCGTCTCGCCATTCGCGAGAGATTGCAGCAAACAGGCGCGCGCCCGCATTGTCCGGGTTCTGGCCGGGTCGCATTTCGTAGTCATCGGCGCGGCCGTTCCAGAAGGCTTCTTCAAACTCGTCAGCCTTTTTCCGGGCCCCACCAATTGCGAAGAACTTCTCTGCAACTACGGCCCAGGACCAGATACTTGCAATCACCAGCGCAATCAGCACCAACTTCACGACGGGGTCCGCCGACATCAAAAGCTCAACCATGGAGAAGGCTTTTTCAGTCGTGACCTCTGCCAGCGCTTGAGATTCCATACGCTTATCCATCCTTGTCATCGGCGACCTTGGCCGCCCTGTGAAATTCTCGTGTTTCTATCCTTGGAGAATCGGGCGGAAACGTGACCGCTTGCCTTCTTCTCTGCAATGTTCATGGGATTGGTGTGATAGGGTTAAAGAATCCTAGATTCTCGGAAATCTCATTTGTCAGAATGGGTGTTTTTTGCTCCATAGGCAGCGCAGCAGGGAAGGAAGACGCTATGACGGGCTATACGATGTATGGCAGCGAGATGAGCTATTTTAGCGGGAAGGCGCGCGCCTATCTCAGATGGAAGGGGGTCGAATTCACCGAAATCGCCCCGTCGCCTGCAATCATGAAGGCGGAAATCCTGCCAACAGTCGGGTGGCCGGTCATTCCTGTTCTCAAAACACCAGACGGTGAGTTTATCCAGGATACGGCCGATATAATCGCGCATTTCGAAGGGCCCATCGGAGCGCAATCGGCGATCCCAGAAGGCCCCTTGCAGAAGCTGGTGACCTATTTGCTGCAGTTATTCGCAGATGAATGGATGACGCTGCCCGCCATGCATTACCGGTGGAATCACAACGAAGACTGGATTTATGGCGAGTTCGGGAAGAATGCTGCGCCCGATGGGACACCCGAAGAGCAATATGAGGCAGGTAAAGCCGTAGGGTCTCGCTTCAAAGGGTTCGTGCCGATGCTGGGTATTACACCCGAAACAGCGCCGGGCATTGAAAAAGCCTATGAGCAATTTCTCGCGGATATGTCGGCCCATCTGGAAAAACTGCCCTATTTGCTGGGCACGCGGGCCAGCTATGCCGATTTCGCCTTGATCGGTCCGCTCTATGCGCACCAGTATCGAGACAAGTTCACAGGTGAGCATATGAAGCGCACTGCACCGAAAGTTGCTGACTATGTGGAGCGGGTCATTGCCGGGGAAGGTCGCCAAGGGGACCTGGTGCCACTGGATGATATTCCAGTTACGCTGCTTCCAATCCTGAAAGTGGCGCTATCCGAGCACCTGCCTGTTCTGTTGAACACGAACGAACAGTTCAAAGCCTGGGCGGAGACCGCGGAACCGCATTCGGAAGTCCCACGTGGTGTCGGCATGTCCGACTTCTCAACCGGCGGATGCAGCGGTTCGATCGCGTCACGAACCTTTTCGCTGCTGCGCTTACAGGACGCGTTGGATACGTATCAAATCATGATGCCATCAGACAAGAGACGGGCGGACGCGTTTCTTTCTGCAGTTGGCGGAGACGCCCTGAAAACGATGCGAATTGAACCGCGCCTGACGCGCCGAAACTATAAGCTGTCGCTGGTTTGACGGTCTACTGATCTGAATTGTGTTTGCGGTCAAACGCGACGCGGCGCGAGACGAAGAAAACGAAGATCGGCACTGTGACGACGGCGATGCCGAACGCGATCCAGTAATTCGTTTGCAGAAAGTCTGTCGCGATCACGAAGATCAGCCAGTTCAATACGGCGCCCGCGGTGGCGGTTGCTGCAAATCCCGGCAAAGCCCGGCGGTGCGGCTCTGTTGAGCGGAACGTGAAATAGTAATGCCCGAAATAAGAGACATTGAAAGCGATCAGGAAGCCAATCACGGTCGCGAATGAGGGGCGCATGCTGACGGATTCGACCAGCGCCCACAGGACAACGGCATGCGTGACGGTTGCGGCCACGCCGACAATGCCGAACCGAAACAGACGAATGAACGTGGCGTAGAGTTTACTCATCCGCGTCAGAATCGAACCCGCGTTTCTCTTCGATGATGAAAAGCGGGCGCTGCTTGGTCTCGGCGAATATGCGGGCAATATATTCCCCCAGGACGCCGATACTCAGGAGTTGTAGGCCGCCCAGGAAGAAAATCGCGACCACGAGCGTCGCATAACCGGGCACGTCGCGCCCAAAGATCAAGGTGGTGGCGATCACCCAGACTGCATAGGCGACAGCCAGCGCCGCGATGCAGATCCCAATGACCGACCACATGCGAAGCGGTGCAGCGCTGAACGACATGACCCCGTTCCAGGCATAGCCAAATAGCTGCGAGATCGACCATTTGCTCTTACCCGACCGTCTGGCTTCGACATCGTACAGAACGGCTTGCTGCGAAAACCCAACCCAAGCGTAGAGCCCCTTTATGAAGCGCTTTTGTTCCGGAAGGTCGTTGAGCGCATCGACGACGCGCCGCGACATCAGGCGAAAATCACCCGCATCAGCTGGGATTCGAACGTCGGACGCGCCCGAGAACATACTATAAAAGGCCGAAGAGAGCGCGCTGCGCAATCGTCCTTCCGTTTTGCGAGATTTCCGCAGACCGTAAACGACATCGATGCCGCGGTCCTGGATCTCAAGCATTTCCGTGAGCGTTTCGGGCGGATGCTGAAGGTCGCCGTCCATCAGAAGGATTTGCTGACCGCTCACGGCTTGCAGGCCGGCGGAGACTGCCGCTTCTTTCCCGAAATTCCGCGACAGTTTCAAAATCCGGATTCGCGGTTCCGTCTGGCGCGCTTCGATCAGAGCGTTCAGCGTGTCATCGTCGCTGCCATCGTCGACGCAAATCACTTCCCAACTTTTTGCGACCGAATTGAGCACTGGCAGCAGCCGCTCGAAGAGGGGCGCTGCGTTTTCAAACTCGTTATAGAATGGAATGACAACGGAGAGGTGTGCGGACGAAGTGCTCAAGCGACCCTCTGAGGCTAAATCTACGCGTCAGACGCGCTCGGCCTGATCGTGATTGTCCTTATATTATTGGTGATTGAGGGTCAATTAACGGACCGGCTTGCGGAGAGGCACATTACCGGACGCACGCTCTCAGTCTTCAACGTCCTCAGCGCCGCTAAACAAGCTCACCTGATGAGTGTGCAGTACCGCTAAGCGCGGGTCGATGACTTGTTCTGCCTGGTGCAGAATGGCGTACTGTTCCGGCGGTGTTTCCGGGTAACTATCCGCCAGGTGATCTGCGGCGACTTTGATGTCGTTGGAGAGGCCAACGGTCTTTTGCACGACGCTCGGAATGTTGCCGATTTTCAGAACAAAGAGCAGGCCCACGATCCCGATGGCGAACTTGCGGGATGCGTGCGAACTGCGCGCTATCGCGATCAGGGTCAGGGTGAACACAGCGATCCAGAAGAAGGTGCCGAAGCTGATATACCGGCTGACAAAGGCCTGCTTCACGCCAAAGACTTCCCACCGTCCAAACGCCGTGAGCAAGCCGGCCCCGAACGAGTAGGCGGCGAGCGCGAGAAACGGCGCTGTGCCCTTCAATAACGTGTCTTTTGCAACGCCGCGCAGTGTCCAGAGGGACCATGAAAGAAGGCCGCAGCCGATAAAGAATGAGACCACCGAACTGTCCCGTGCGAACCGTACTACCGGCGAAGCGACGAAATTGATGGCATAGTGCACCAAGCCGACGATCGCTGTCGGGTCTGTCAGGCTTGGTGTGCTCTCGACGGCGTAGGCTGCAGATGAGTCCGTTAAAGCGAGAGAAAAGTGCCACAATAACAGCGCGGTAAAGAGCGTCCATAGCGCTAGACACGCGACCCCCTGGCGAGACTTCAGCGCTCCATAAATGACCATCAACCCGAATCCAATTGGAATGAGCGCCCACCCGGTTCCAAAAGCGTAGATCGAACACGCAGCGGCGATCGCAGCGTAGGCAGTGTTGAGCAGGGTCGGCGGTCCAGCGCTCAACCGCTCAACTGCCCACAGCGCGCCTGCAATATTGATGAAGACTGCGACCTGCCAGCCCCAAAGCCAGTTTGCCGCCTGATCCAGTGAGAACAGAAAGAACGCTGCGAGCCCGAATACGTAAGGTGTCATCCGACCCGCATCGAACACGAGGAGGCTGCGATCGAGGAGACGCGCCAATGCGACAAAACCCAATCCGGCGACGAGTAAACTGGCCAGGCTTTCCGCCCAATGGCCCATGCCGGTCACCTCGGTGAGCGCCAGCTGCAGGACATAACCGGAGGCGTGCCAATGATTGCCATGCAGCGCGAACAGGTCGGAAAAGCCGAGCGTCCCGTCCTGTAGCTTCGCAAAATAGGGGACAATATCCCAATGATCATGAAACGGCGCGCGGTAGTAATAGATCAGGCTGAAAATCAGCGTCACGGCGAAAATCACCGTGACCGGGCCCCATTTGAGAAATTTATTCGTCATGGTCGCGATGGATCCCGGTCATAAAGGCGCCGACCTTTGCGTATAGAGGGGTCAGAGCACGTCGAGCAAGGCTGATTTGATAGCTGAGTGTGCGCCGCAAACGTTACAGTAATCAGCTCAAGTGTATTACTTTGTGCTTCTGTCTGGGGTTAAACCCATTTTGGACCGGGCCTTGCAGGGTTGGAATGTTCGGTTCGCAAGTAGATTTCTTTATGATCAGATCGCTTTTTCTCTTTGCGTGTATCGCAGCTTTTGGCTTGGTCTTCGGGTCGGCTGAGGCACAACAAATCGACAGCGAAAGTGCGGGCGCTGATCTGTTGACGGATTTGCGCAATGAACTGCGCCTATCTGATCCGCCCCAAACCTTGTTTGAAGCCCGCAGGGCGGCCCGCCGCGCCGCACAAAAAGGCGAGAATTACCTGAACTCTCGCGGCTATTTCGCGCCGGATATTTCATACGCCGTCGCACCGGGCGAGCCGCCAGAGGTCAACCTGCGCATCGAACCGGGGCCGCGGTTCACGTTTGCGAGTGTTTCAGTCGACACTGGCGTGACGCCTCTCTCCCGCGCTGGGCAGGAGGCGATAGCTTCCATCAGCATTAGCCAGCCGGGTGACATGGCGGTGCCCAAACAGATTATTGCCGAGGAAGCTGGTCTAATCGCGGCCCTGAAGGCTGTGGGTTATGCGGATGCTAAGGCACTCGAGCGATCGGTAATTGGCGACCGCGAGGCGGGAACGCTTGAGCTCACCTATCGGATTGATCCGGGGCCACGCATTCAATTGGGTGAAATTGTCTACGATTCCAGAACGCGGATACGGCGAACGTTTCTCGATCGGCTAAGCCCATTCCGCGAGGGTGAGTTCTATACGCCTCAGGGATTCGCGACCTTCAATCGGCGGCTCAATGCGACCCGAAATTTCAGCTTCGTGTCAGTGCAGCTGTCGCCGGACAGCGTTGCAACGGGTGAAGATGGTGTCGTGATCCGCAATGTCATCGTTCAGCTCGAAGACCGTGATCGCTATACTCTGAGCGCCGGTGCAAGCTTTTCCAGTAGCGAAGGCCCGGGTCTGACCACTGGTCTCATCCGGCGCAACGCAACGCGTCGCGGCGATACGTTGTCGGCGACCATGACGCTTGCCACGCTAGAACGGACGCTGAATGTGGATTGGAGAGTTCCCAACATTACCGCGTTCGACCGCACGCTGGTGCTGTCGGCGGAAGTGGGTCGCGAGGAAACAGACGCATTTGATCGTGAGGCGGCGACTTTTACGGGCGCTTTCGAGGTGCGTGCATCGGATCATCTGACCTACGCGGTGGGAGTTGGCAGTGAATTTACCCGCGAAGAAGATTCATTTGAGCAACGCGATCAACAGGTCCTGAGCACGTCCTTGGGAGTGCGGCTCGACTATGCCGATGACCCGCTGGACGCGACCAAAGGATGGCGTGTCGACACACGAGTCGAACCTGGTCTGGTCGTCGGCGACCGCCAGGCGCAATATGTATCGGTCAACGGCCAGATCAGCGCTTATCAGGCGCTGGATGCGAATAGCCGAATAGTTGCGGCGACGCGTATCCGAAGCGGCTTCGTGTTTGGCGCGTCGCTGTCTGACTTGCCGGTCAGTCGCCGTTTCTTCGCAGGCGGCGGTGGCAGTGCCCGCGGTTTTGAATACCAGTCGGTTGGGCCAGAGGGCGTGGACGAATCGCCCACAGGCGGGCGAGGATTACTCGAAGTGTCCAGCGAATTGCGGTGGCGGCGCGATGGACCACTCGGTTTCGTAGCCTTCCTGGACGGGGCGACCGTGAGTGCGGACCAGGGCGTTCAACTCGACGAAGTGAGATCCTCTGCGGGCGTTGGTGTGCGATATGACACGCTGGTCGGTCCGATCCGATTTGATGTCGCCACCCCTATCAACCCGCGAGACGGGGAAGACCCTCTGCAGTTCTATGTCAGTATTGGTCAGGCGTTCTGATGATCGCGCGCCTGTCTTCCGCCCCGATCTGGGTGCGCGCGGCGATGAGCGTCGCGGTGGCGATTCTGATCTTGTTGCTGGTCCTGCGCCTGTTCGCGATGACGCCCATGGCAAGGGGCATGGTGGAGTCGCGGCTCGAGGCGATGACCATCCGGGGTCAAACGGTTGAAGTGGACGGCCTCAAAGGTGACGTACTGGGTCGGATGACGGTGGACCGGCTGACGGTTCGCGACGCGTCCGGGGTCTGGGTCGAGGCATCGGACGCGGAACTTGAATGGTCGCCACTCTCCGCTTTGTTTGGGCATCTGAAAATCAAACGGGTTATCATTGACGAGATCGCTGTTTCGCGTCGCTCTGAACTGGCCCCGGCTTCTTCGCGACCGCAGACCTCAAGCAGTTTCTTCAAGCGCTACGAGATCGCCAATCTCGGAGTTGCAAACCTTGCAATCTCGGAAGGCGTTGCAGGCCCGCTACAGTCTTACATCCTGGAGGCGCAGCTCGATGCGAGACCACAGCGTGGGACCGTATCCCTCAAAGTCTTGCCGGTCGACCATCGAGGCGACGAAGTTTTGGCCGACTTGGAATGGGGCGGCGCGGTTCCGTTACGAGGGCACGTAACCCTTTCGGGCGAGCCTTCGGGATTGGTCGCGACCTTGTTGCAAGTCGCAGACGGCCAAACTGTCTCTGCCGAACTGGACGCTTCCGGGTCTCTGGACCGCTGGCAACTGACCGCCAATGGCGCCGTTGGTGGCATCTCTGTCCTCAAGCTAGAAGGTGAAATGCGGGACCAGGTTCGTTCGCTGAGTGGTCGGGTCGCGTTGGACACGCTCGGCGCTTTGCAGCCGCTGCAACGACGCCTGGGCAACGAGATCGTGTTCGCATCAAAACTAGACGAACTTGGCCGACTCTCGGTTCAGGCTGAAGCGGATAACGCGATGTTCGATCTCGCCGGAACCCTGGCCGACGGCCCTCTTATTGAAGACCTTCGCTTGGACCTATCAGATCTGAACATGATTGAACTTACAGGACAGTCCGAACTGGAGCTCAGTTCACTCAACGCGACCGGCGTTCTCGATCTCGCTCCAAACGCGCGCCGATTTGACGGTCGCATATTCAGCCCGAGCGTTCGCTTTGGAGCCTATTCAGCCACAGAGGTCAGCAGCACCGGGCAGCACGAATATCGAGAAGGCGCCCTTCTGATCGATCACGTCTTAACCGTGTCAGCACTGTCCGGTCTGCCAGACGCAATCTCTGATCTGATTGCGGGACCGCTAGACGTTTCCTCCGCAGCAACGGTGCATTTCAAAGATCGAACGGCTGAAATTTCCTCGCTCACGTTTAGCGCTGCCAGAGTGCAGGGCGAGGCGACGGGAGAGATTTCCATGCCTGGTCCGGTCGACCTATCAGGTGATTTACGACTCCGCGGTATTGCACCTGTTCGCCAGTTTGACGGTGATTGGACCTATCGTGGAGACTCTCCAGGGACCGCAACGCTCCGCTTAACGGGCATGGCAGCTCTCGACACGGCGCGATCGGAGTTGGCGCAAATTCTTGGCAATTTCGCACAGATTGATCTGACCGTTCAGCAAGAGCGCGGTGGTGTGATCCTTGAGTCCGGGTCGATCCGAAGCGGTGATGTCCAGCTCCGCGCTGCGGGTGCGATGCGCGATGGCGCCCTCGATTTCGACGGGCGTTTCACATCGCCGTCTCTGACGTTGGACGCGGCTCGGATTGAGTCTTTAGACGTGACGGTGAAACTTTCAGGAACTGTGGCCGCACCCATCGCAGATCTGAGCCTCGAGTCCGAACAGCTCGTTCTGTTCGGGCAGGAGCTTGAGGTTGCGACACTCGAGGGCAGGATCTCTTTGGACGACGGATGGGGGTTCGACCTCGCGTCTTCCGCCACCTTGATGGATGCGGCTTTGAACACATCGGCTAGCGGAAAGTACCGCGATGGCGTGATCCAGCTCCGTGAAATGCGCGCAGATTGGGATGAGTTGACGGCTGTAGGAGACGGAGAGCTTGTCGTTGCGGCGCCCGCTCGCTCGGAGTTCTCGCTGGATCTGCAAGGAACCGCCCCCATTGTCGGTGACGTAACCGGGTTGGCGACCTACTCCAATGAGGTGTTGGGCGCCGAGGTGGCGGTTCGCAGTTTTGCGCTCGGCCCGATGGACGTCAGCGAAGGGAAGGCTCAGCTATCAGGCGCCTGGCCGCGTTTCGAAGGCACGCTTGAATATGGCGGAGACGTGCTTTTTCTCAGCGAAGACACGCCGGTATCCGGTCGCCATGGGTTGAAGCTCGATCTGGAACAGCGAAACCTGCTCGTTGACGGAAGTGCGCTGATAGCCGGGCAGGAGCTCTCCGTCACCACTCCGGTAAATTTGGAGTTCGGAGCGCAACCAAGAGTATCGGGAATCCTCCGGGCGTTCGATGGAGATATCTCGTTTGAGATCCAGCCGGACGGCGCAGCGGTCTCTGACGTTTCGCTGACGGACATCTCGATGGCGAAGGTTGGGCCTTTGATCTTACGCCCTTCACTGCGCGGCGTCTTAAACGGATGGGTCGAGCTGAGCCTTCTGGACGACCAGGTCAACGGCGGCGCCCGAGGGACTGTTTCTGGCCTGGCGCGGGGCGGGCCGGATGCGCCCGTTGCCGAATTGAATCTCGAAGCGGAAATCGTTGGCAACGAGCTGGTCGGACATGTCCGAGCTGAAGATGCGGATCAATCACTAGACCTACTCGCGTCACTCTCAGCGTCGCTCACACATGAGGGCACGCTATTTTCTATTCGACCAATGGTCGGCGCGCCGGTGCCTGCAAGCTTGAAAGGCGGCGGCCCGATCGCCCCCATATGGGCGCTGGTGGCCCCGCCAGACCTACGCCTGGAGGGAGATCTGTCGGTCGACATCAATAACGGGACCGGCGAACCGTTTCGATTTGAGGGGCCACTCGCTTTTGAAAACGGCGTGTTTGAAGATGGCTTCAGCGGATTGCATCTGAATACAATGACGGTGGACGCTGTGCTGGTGCCGTCAGGAATTTCGGTTCAGCAAGCCAGTGCGTCCGGCATTCGCGGCGGCCGCGCGGAAGCATCCGGCGTTTACGATTTCGATGGCGACGGATCTGTGGCGTTGCAGCTCAATCGACTGAGAGCCTTCAATCGCGCCGATGTGGATGCAACGGTCTCCGGCAGCGCTAACATTGATCGACGTAATCGCCGCACGCACATCAAGGGAAACCTCACGCTCGACGAAGCCCGCGCGAATCTGTCGAGCCTGCCAGGCGCGGGATATACGACAATGGATGTTGTGTTTACCGATCAACTGAACGGCGATGAGCTCGAAGCGCCTGTTCGCGAAGCGATCTCGCTCGAACTTGGGGTTTCGGCCTCCCGCCGGGTCTTTGTCATCGGTCCGTCGCTGGATACGGAATGGGGTGTAAATGCCCGAATAACCGGATCGCCCGGCCGCCCAAGTGTGATTGGCCGGGCCACGCTCGTCCGGGGTGAGGCCGACTTGCTTGGCCGGCGCTTCCGTCTCTCTGAAGGGCTCGTCCGATTCGTCGGCGACCCAACCGATACACAAATCGCCATAAGTGCTGAACGTGCCAGCAGTGACATCTCGGCATGGGTCGATGTGTCGGGCAGCATAACGGACCCGGCCATCTCGCTGCGCGCAGACCCGCCGCTGCCCGATGATGAAATCCTCGCGCGCGTCTTGTTCGGGCGGTCACCCGGAGAGCTTAGCCCTCTGCAAGCAGCGCAACTGGCCGGTGCGGCCGCGCAGTTGGCGGGCGGCGAGGCGTTTAACCTGCTGAACGAGCTTGAGGCGTCAATCGGACTGGACCGGCTGGACTTCGGGTTTGACGATAGCGGTGCCGCCATACTCTCGACCGGGAAATACCTGGCGGACGATGTCTATCTGGAGCTCCAATCTGGCGGAACCGGTGCGCCGGGCGTTGCGCTTGAATGGACGCCGCTTCAAAATGTCGAGATTGATGCAGAGGTTGATCCTGAACTCGGCCCGAAAGTCTCGGTCCAGTGGAAGCGAGACTTCGATGATCGCCCCGCAGAACCGGAGACGGAATGATGCGCATGTCTGAAACGGCTGTGCTAGAAGTCAGAAAACGTTCGGTTGGCTGCGCTGATGGCTACGAGTACATTCGATTCGCGGAGGGATAAATTGTCAGACCCACAAGAAAACCCACTGATCATCGGGTTTGCCGTCGGCAGCGATGATAAAGTCCGCGAGTTGACCTGGCGGGACGTTTCTACGGACGCTGCAAAACACGCGGATGAGCGTCGTTGGTTTCACCTGGACCGACTGGCCGCAGGAACACGGAGCTGGCTCGAAAACGCTGCCGGCCTGGACCCTGGCGTGGTCGGCATCCTGTTGCAGGAAGACACCCGGCCGAGGGCGGCGAGATATGGCGACGGCATTTTGCTCAACCTCCGCGGGGCTAATCTGAACCCCGGGGCGAAACCGACAGACATGATTTCGATCCGGATCTGGGCGACGGATGATCTGGTGATTACGACGCGGGCGCATCCCATTCGCGCTATAGACGATCTGGCAGACGCCTACGGAGCAGGGTCACCGCCGGCTACGCATGGCGACCTTGTAACCTTCATCGCCGACCGGCTGACATTTCGCCTGGAGCCTATCGTGGCCAGTCTGGAAGACGAAGCGGATCAGTTAGAGGAAGATTGGCTCGACCAAAATACGCCCGCACCGAAGCTAAAACTTGCGAATTTCCGGAGAGCGGCGCTGTCACTGCGCCGTTATATCGCCCCCCAGAAAGAGGCTCTGTCGGCATTGGTGCGGGAAGCTGGTCCGTTCTTGAGTGAGAGCGCAAAACTGCGCCTGCGCGACGTTCAGGACGTGACGACGCGCCTTGCCGAAGATCTGGACCTGGCGCGTGAGCGCGCTGTGGTGATCCAGGAGCAGATTGTTGAACAGCGCGGAGAGGCAATGAATCAACGCCTGTTTGTGCTCGCGATTATTTCGGCAATTTTTCTCCCGCTGGGCTTTTTCACCGGCCTGTTTGGCGTCAATATTGGCGGGATGCCGGGCGTTGATAGCCCGTTTGCATTCGCGCTCTTCTGTTTCGCGTTGGGGCTCGTGACCGCAGGGCTGCTCTACCTATTCCGGAAAGCCGACTGGTTATAAGGCAGAGAAAAGGGGCCAGCCCCAAAGGACTGACCCCAACCGCCTCCCATGCGGTCCCCCAGATTTTAAAGCATCGCGATTCCGAACACGGCGAGCATCGCGGCAGCGGCTGTCGCTGTTGAAACGCCAAGCACCAGCGGCATGCTTTCAGTTGTTCTGCCCTGGCGGGCATTGGTCTTTGTCAGTTCGGTCGACATCGAGTGTCTCTCCTTGTGTTTGTTCGTTTGTTCTTCGGATCAATCGTTCGGTTGGCCTATGAGGCCGCGAGCGCTTTCAGCATCCACGCAGCTTCTTCGTGTTCGCCGATGCGCGATGTTAGCAAGTCGGCGGTGTAGACGTCTTTGAGCTTCTCAGCGGCTTCGACAATTCCGCGCATTTCATCAGCGACCATCGAGTGGTCTTGCGCCAGCGTTTCGAGCATCTGGCCAACTGTTGGGAACTCGGATTGGTCTGCCACCTGGCTGTCATTGATGTATCCGGTCAGCCCCATCGGTGCGGGCTCTCCAAGGGTTCGAATGCGCTCGGCGAGCTTGTCCACCGCTTGGGAGAGGCTCCTATATTGGCGCTCCGTCAGTTCATGCACGCTGAGGAACATTGGCCCGGTGACATTCCAGTGAAAGCCCTGGGTCTTGTGATACAACACATAAGTCGAGGCCAGAACCTTCTCGAGCATGCCGGCAATCGCGGTGCGATTCTCAGCTGTCACATCGGTCTCGATGTTCAAAGTCTCGTTGCGGGTCATCAGTACAGTACTGGTCATAGGTGTTTCCTTTCATTTGCCCGGCGCTCGACGCGTCAACGCGGAGCGCACAGGGATTGGGTTGAGGATGCGTCAGCCGCCGCGCGACGAACTTATGTTCTTGCGGTCGGGGCTGTGGTCAGGACCGGTGATGCATCAATGTCATCGGCCCGCATCATCTGCGCGAGATCGCTCACGGCAGAGACGATGTCTGATCGGCGTTTCTCGGGGAGTGCGTCAAACGCATCCGTGAACGCCTCTTGTAAAAGAGGCGGCGCCGTTTTGAGGGTCTTTGAACCTGTCCGCGTGAGCATAGAATGCACAATGCGGCGGTCTTTCTGGCTGCGATAACGTTCCACCAATCCGCGCGCTTCCAGACGGTCCAGAATGGTTGTCACGGTCGGTTGGCTGAGACTTACATGCCGCGACAGAACACGCGTCGTGACCTCGCCGAGCTCATCGATGGCGCGAAGCACCACCAGTTGAGGCGATGACAAGCCCGTGTCCCGTGCAAGCCGTTTCGACTGAATGTCGATCGCACGAATGATCTGCCGGATTGAAACCAGCACACGATCGCTCTGCGATGAAAAACGGATGTCGGCTGTAGCCGCCATAATTTCAATAGACCTCTTATCTTTCGTGTTCTAAACATTATAGCTCTACACAGATTTGTCAAGGCTTCGCTGGAAATTCGATGCGGCATGTCTACAGTCACCCTTTGATGGGTCCGGAGAATCAACACGATGCATAAATTGATTGGGTACTTGCTGCTGAGCTTGCTGATCTCATGGCATGCTGCTGCGCAGGACACCGTCACAGCGACTGATCGGTTCAACGCCCTGCAGACCGAAGTCGAAGTCGCAAAGGCGGACCTGGCGGCGGCAACAGAGTCCGCGGATCTTTCGGCGGCCAGGCTCGTCCTGCAGGAAAGCCGGGTTGAATTGCAGGAATTGCGGCGGAGCTTCCGGGCATCGAAATCCCAGCTCGAAACGGACCTCGGTGTCCTGGGTCCGTCGCCGGAGACCGGAGATGAGCCTGCAGCCGTCGCGGACCTCAGGCGGACTTATGCTGACCGGATTGCCGAGTATGACCGACTTTCAGTGCTTGCGAGCGCTCTGCAGCAGCAAATCGAAACGCTTCTGGAGACGTCTGCCCAGCAGCTTCGAGATGCCTTCCTGTCGCGCATTCTCGCGCGCACGCCGCCACCCTATTTGCCGAGTGAATTGAAAGCGGCGGGCAATGAGTTTTCAGCTTCGATTGCCGAGGGCCAGACTTGGCTGACGGGATCGACCACCGGCGAGGCCGGCACAGAGCGCTCATCCCTGACTCTGCTTTGGCTATTGCTTGGCAGCGGTGTGATCATTTTCCTCATCAATGTCCCAGTGAAGGACCGGGTCGCGCGCGAACTATGGCGGCAATTACCCAGACGAGAGATGACGCCGGCCGGTCCACCTGCGATTGCGCTCACCCGGACATCGACACGAATTGTTTTGGCAGCCGTCAGCGTGTTTGCGGCGCATCGGTTGATCCTGGAATCAGGCTTTGTCGGTGAGACCTACACAGATACGCTCGACCTAATCGCACAAGCGGTATTCATCGTGCTCTGCGCGAACGCGATCTCTCGCGGCTTTTTCGCGCCGGACAATAGCCATTGGAGAACGGTTCGGATTTCAGACCAAACCGCATCCGGGGCCCATTTTGCCGCCATTTCTGTCGCAACCTTGTTCGCGATCGACCAAATCGCAGCTGCCCTTATCGGTCGTGAGGCTTTTGGCGAGCTGCTGCGTCTGGAAACGCTGATCGCGGCGATCATTTTTGGCGTAGTCATGCTTATACTCTATCGCCGATTGGAGAAGATCCAGCATCGGGCGGAAGAGCAAGGATCGCTCGAGACGAGAGGGCCACCTTCCGAGAGTGGTAGAACACGCCAGACGCTGGCGCGGCTGCTCATTCTCGTGCCTGCTATGGTGATGGTTCTGGCCAGTCTCCTCGGATATTCCGCCCTTTCCAGATGGGTGTTCGAGAAGGCGGCATATTTTGCCCTGTTCCTTGGATACGCATTCCTCGTTCGGAAGTTCCTGGGCAGTTGGACGCTGCTTGCGGTTGAACGCATCACTTTTGGCAAGACTCGAAATGAGACGCCGGCTGACGACATTATCGGCTTCTGGACGCGGCTCTCTGTTGACATTCTGATTGTGATTGTTGCGCTTCCTATCCTGCTGGGGATCGGCGGCATGGAGTGGACTGAGATCCGCACGCTCGCCCTCGACTTTATGTCGGGGTTCTCGATCGGGTCGATGCGCATATCACCCTCCAACCTGATTTACGGATTGATCGTTGTGATTGTCATTCTGGTGATCACGCGCCTTCTGCAGCGCGTGCTCGAGAACCGGATTTTGCCGATGACGCGCCTCAATCCGGGAATCCGGCACTCACTGAAGACGCTGGTGGGATATGTAGGACTTTTGATCGCCTTCTTCACCGGCGTTTCAGTCCTTGGTTTCAACCTGTCGAACTTAGCCATCATCGCCGGGGCGCTGTCGGTCGGGATCGGGTTCGGCTTGCAAAGCATTGTGAATAATTTTGTTTCCGGGCTGATCCTCCTGTTCGAGCGACCGATTAAGATCGATGACTGGGTGATCACGGCTTCCGGAGAAGGGCGCGTGAAGAAGATCAATGTCCGGTCTACTGAAATCGAGACGTTTGATCGATGCTCGATCATTGTCCCGAACTCGGAGTTGATCTCATCATCCGTGCAGAACTGGACCTATAAGGACGACACGGCGCGCGTCATCGTTCCTGTCGGCGTATCCTATGACTCCGACCCGGAACAGGTGCGGGACGTGTTGCTCGCATGCGCCGAGAACCACCCTCAAGTGTTGAGTTACCCGGAACCGTTTGTCTATTTCGCGGACTTTGCCGATAGTTCGCTCAATCTCGAATTGCGGGTGTTCATCCGCGACGCCAACAATTCCCTGCTGGTGCGCAATGACAT
The DNA here is from genome assembly GCA_017642885.1 of Henriciella sp. GTDB lineage: Bacteria > Pseudomonadota > Alphaproteobacteria > Caulobacterales > Hyphomonadaceae > Henriciella. Next base: position 79,957 of record JAEPOM010000014.1, read on the forward strand.
GCGGTTCAAGATCTTCTCAGCGCTCAAGAAAGCCGGAATCGAAATTCCATTCCCGCAGCGCGATATTCATATCCGGTCCGGTGGGCCCTTGGCAGATCAGAACTAGTTCGCGCGCAGGGCGTCTTTCTGTTTGGAGAGGGGCCGAACGCGGGATTCGAGAAATTGATAGATCTGATCGGCGACATCGATTCCGGTCGACGTCTCGATGCCTTCGAGACCAGGCGAGGAGTTGACCTCCAATACTTTGGGGCCGCTATCCGATTGTAGAAGATCGACGCCAGCCACTTTCAGGCCGAGCACACGCGCAGCTTTTCGCGCCGTTTCACGCTCCTCTTTGGAGAGCTTGACCGCCTCAGCTGTTCCACCGCGGTGCAAGTTCGACCGAAACTCGCCCTCCGCTGCACGCCGGCGCATCGCGCCAACAACACGGTTTCCGATGATGAAGCATCGAACGTCTGCCCCGGCCGCTTCGGCCACGAATTGCTGAACCAGAAAGTTGGCATCAAGGCCGCGAAAAGCATCAACCAGGCTCTCTGCGGCTTTGCGCGTCTCAGCCAGAACAACGCCGCGTCCTTGTGTCGATTGCAACAGCTTGACCACCACGGGTGCACCACCTGCCAGGCTGATCAGGTCTTTGGTGTCCTTCGGCGAGCTTGCAAACGTGGTCAGAGGCATGCCGATATGCGCATCAGAGAGCAGCTGATGAGCGAGGAGTTTGTCGCGGCTGGCGATGATCCCACTGGCTGTGTTGAGGCAGTAAGCACCTGTGCTCGCAAATTGTCGCAGCACCGCTGTGCCGTATGACGTAATGGAAGCCCCGATGCGCGGAATGACAGCATCATAATAGGGCAGGCTTTTGCCATCATAGTGAACTTCAGGTCGAAGCCCGCCAATCCGCATGTAGCACCGTCGCGTGTCGATCACCTCCACCACATGACCGCGCGCTTCACCCGCTTCAACGAGGCGTTTAGACGAGTAGGAATTGGGTTCGCGAGACAGGAGCGCAATTCTCAGCGGGCGGCGAACAGGCTTTCGCTTGGGCAGTGCCTTGTAGGCGTCAAAGCTCAGCTCCGGTTGAATGAATGATTCGTTCGGATCGACGACCATGTCATCGCCAATGGCCTGCCGGCCAAGCAACATGCGATACGTCATATTCTCCCGGTTGGTCAGGGTAATCTGAATGGGCCACGTTTTACCGCCCAGCCGTGCCTTGGTTTCGATTACATAGCGAAGCTCGGTTTCGCCATTTGAGCTTGTGACGTCGCGCCGGTCCACGACTTTGGCTGAACAGGTCAATTCGAGATTTGGGTTTCTCGGGTCCGGCTGAATCAGGAAGCGCACCTGCGGATTGGTCGAAGGTCCAAATGGTTCGATCTCAATCGCGTGCAACGCAGAGGTTTTCGCCCCTGTGTCGACCTTGGCCTTGATTGCCGGGAGGCCGAGCTCAGTTAAGTCGATCCATTCTTCCCAACCGAGCGTGAGGGATTCTGACATATTGCAATCTCCAAAATCGAGTTGGCGGGCTTTACGCCCAAACGCATAAACTGCAAGCGTTTTCTTGTTGGAGCCCGCATACTGACGAAGCGGCGTGGCTTGATACCTAAAACGCCGCAACGCTTAAGCGATTCTGAGATAAAATGGCGGTGAGACAGGGATTCGAACCCTGGAGACGGGGATACCGCCTACACACTTTCCAGGCGTGCGCCTTCGACCACTCGGCCACCTCACCGTAAGCGGCGGTGTATACTTGAGGTGAGCAATATCGCAAGCCATGTCATTGCAGTCGGCTGCACTTCGCCCATATTGTCTCCACACAGTCACACACAGGATGCTGATATGTTGTTCTCTCGCAAGCCCCCGGGTCTACCAGATCGCGCCTCAGCCCTACTGGGCAGGGCCGCGGCGATACCGACCGCGACCTCGCATTTCGTCAACGGACAAGACCTCTCGACCCGGGCTGAAAATGGCTTGCGTGAGATCACATTTGCGCTGGGGTGCTTCTGGGGTGCGGAGCGGATATTCTGGGAAACCGAAGGCGTTATCGTCACCCAGGTTGGCTATGCGGGCGGGTATACGCCGAACCCAACCTATGAAGAAGCCTGCTCTGGCCAGACCGGCCACACCGAAGTTGTGCGCGTCGTTTTTGATCCCGATCAGGTCACGCTCGAGGCTTTGCTGAAACTGTTCTGGGAGAGCCATGACCCGACCCAGGGCATGCGTCAGGGCAATGATATCGGCACGCAGTATCGGTCGGCGATCTATGTCTCGGATGAGGCGGATCTTGTCGCGGTGCGGGCCAGTCAGACAGCATATCAGACGGCTCTAAACGCTGCCGGGCGCGGCGACATTACGACTGAGATCAAACCGCTCGATGCGTTCTACGCAGCCGAAGACTATCATCAGCAATATCTCGCCAAGAACCCAGGTGGTTATTGCGGTATTGGCGGGACGGGTGTGAGCTGTCCCATGCCTGGGGCGCACGCGATCGACTAGATGGTCGAACCGCCAGTGACGGAAAAACGCTTGCGATTGGCGAGCATCGCTTGACCTTGCTGAACCGCCTGATTGGTGATCTGAGCCAGTTGCAAGACCTCATCGGATTTGAGCATGTCGACCGCGATTTTGAGATGGTCCATCGCTTCGCGGACGCGGACCGGGTCGAAACTGATCGCCGCCAGTCCCAGCAAGGCGCGGCCGAGATCAATGCGGGCATGCACTTCAAATGATGGCGGGAGCTTCTCTTCCGAGCTGAGGCTTTGGCGCCGAAGTTTGGCTACTCGGGTCAAATGCGTTTCGCCGCCAATGTTCAGCGCCATTGAAGAATAGTCATGCTCAAGCGTTCGTCGGGTCCGTTCCTGAATGGCGTCCGGGTTTTCCAGACAGGTGACCAGTATATCGGCGACCGGTTCCAGCTTCTCAGCTTTGAATGCGCTGCCATCTGACAGGCCGGGCTGTAAGGCTCGAGCGACCAGATAGGCTGCAACGCGAAACGTGATGTCCTGGTTCTGCGGCGTCAGGAGGGGGAAGAAGCCTTCGAAATGCATGGCATCGGCTGGCGCAAGCGATCCAGCACAAGAAAGTATCTCAACTTCGGACGGTGTTTGCTTGCCGCTGGTGCGGGCGCCCCACAGGACCAGGTCGGTTGAGGACCGCTCCAGATAACGGACGGCGGAGGCGCGCAGGCCCTTTGCGCCGCGCGTGCGAATTCTCGGTGCTTTGACGATTTCGAAGGGCGAGCCAAACGTAAACAGGCCCAAATGTTCCTGCAGGGCTGCAATCACGGCCTTGGTCTGCTTGCCGCCGCCAGGTCCCACAATCGGCGCGACGGCAATACCGAAGCCCTGAGTGGAGCGGCGTTTTCGGCTGGAAAGCGTCTCGGAAACACTTCGAATGCCGCGGGCCAGCAGTTTAAATGCGGTCCAGAGCACGAACAGCCCGAACAGCGCCGCGGCAACCAGACCAAGGCCGCTCCATAGGGGCGAACCTACAATGCTGGTCTCAAACCAGTTGATCAAAGGGGCAAGTTGCGTCGGCATACTGTACTTCCAGCCATGTGGATAACCAGTCTTCCGATACCGCAGAGACAGGCATTCTCGCAACGTCTAATCACTGTTAGGGCTGGATTCATACGCAGGCTGCGTCAGGGAGATCACAGTTGAGCCCATTTCGGACCCGGTTTGCTCCATCTCCCACATTCTACTTGCATCTGGGGCATGCGGCCTCGGCGCTCCACGTCTGGCGGCGCGCGGCGGACGCAGACGGAGAGGTCTTGCTGCGCATCGAGGACATCGACACCACCCGGTGCCGCCCGGAATACACAGCGGCGATCTATGAGGATCTGGCCTGGCTAGGCTTGACCTGGCCGGAGCCTGTTCGGGTGCAATCTGAGCATTTCTCAGACTATGAAGCAGTCGTTGAAGCGCTCACGCGGCGCGGCCTAACCTATCGGTGTTTTCGCACGCGGTCCGCGCTGGCAGAGTTGCCTGATCCGCGCCGGCCCGGACCACATGCCCCGGATGAGGAGACGGAGCTCCTCGATGGCGGCGGACCGTTCGCGCGGCGTCTTTCTTTGTCAGCCTGCCGGGAAGAGCTTGGGGACGCTTGGGAGGCGCTTTCGTTCACGGAACGCACCCCGCAAGGGCTAGTGACGCGTACCGCCGATCCCATGTGCGAAGGCGACTTGGTTCTGGCGCGCAAAGACAGTCCCAGCGCCTATCACGTTGCCGCCACGCATGACGACGCGCTTCAAGGTGTAACCGACATTATTCGAGGCGAGGATCTGATCGATGCGCCTCATGTCCAAACCCTGCTTCAGACGCTCATGGGCTGGCCCGCGCCGGTTTACGAGCATCATTCGCTTGTTCTGGATGAAACGGGGCAGAAGCTCTCAAAACGACAGCAAAGTATTTCGCTTGCGAGCTTGCGCGCGGACGGTATGACGGCAGATCAGATCCGTTCGCGGTTGGGGTTCAGCTAATATGTCAGACAAACACACCGCGGCCGCATTGCCGGTCTGGTTTGGACCGCTCCTGGTTTTCATGGGCGGTATCTGTATTGGTCTCGCCCCGATTGGTTTGCGCCTTGGGCTCGACGATCTAGGGCCACAAGCAATCGCCTTCTGGCGCTATACTTTTGCGCTCCCAGTGCTGTTCCTGCTGGTGGTTTTGGTTGAGCGCCGTCTCCCCGCAAAACCCAACAAGTTTGTGGTCATCGCGGCTGTTTGCTTTGCGCTGGATATTGGCCTCTGGCACTGGGCGCTGACATTCACGACGGTCGCCAATTCAACCTTCATTGTAAACTTGGGAAATGTCTGCGTCGGGCTGACCGCCTGGATCTTCCTGAAGGAACGCCCAACCCCGATTTGGTTCGTAGCTGTTCTGGTCGCTATGGTTGGTGCAGGCGCGCTTACGCTTGGCGGCGGAGTCGATGGCAAGGCGGATATTCGCGGCGATGCACTCGCGCTCGGCGCTGCGCTCCTGGTATCCTGCTATATCGTCGCCGCGAAAGTTGCGCGTCGGACGCTTGGAGGGCTCGAAACAATCTTCTGGCTCACAGCGTTCGAGATTCTCGTGGCTGGGCTCCTCGTGCTCGTGTTCCGTGAGAATTTCTTTCCGGCCGATCTTGGCGGATTCATCGTTCCGCTCTTTCTGGCTCTGTTTGTGCAGGTCGCAGGGCAGGGCCTGATCATTACCGGGCTAGGGCATACGCCGGCCGCCGTTGCAGGCGTTCTGGTCCTGGTTCAGCCGGTTGTCGCGGCGGCGATATCCTGGCGTTTGTTCGATGAGCCGCTGGCGCCGCTTCAGGCTGGAGGCGGGTTCCTGATCCTGATTGGTATCCTGATCGCGCAACGCGGCGCTGGCCAATCGTCTTCAAAACAGCCAAAAGAACCTGCCAACGTTTTCGTCGACTGATCCACCTAGCCAGAGAGAGATTCATGCGCCTCGCTATATCCATTTCCGCCGTCGCCCTGGTTGCGGCCTGCGCCGCGATTTCCACGACAACTGTTTTGCAGGCGACGGCCCCGGACCCTGACCTGAGTGATCGCGAAGCGCTGCCCATGCAATCTGGCGACGCATATTATCAACGCGCGGCCTCTGAGGTGGAAAGCCGGATGGATGCTGATTTCGCTCCAGAAGCGAAGAATGTGATCATCTTTGTCGGCGACGGAATGGGCATATCAACGATCACAGCGGGCCGGATATACGCTGGCCAGAAGCGGGCGCTCGATGGCGAAAGCTACGAGCTTGCCATGGATCAGCTGCCTTATGCCGCGCTCTCACGAACTTATTCTCACGACTATCAGGTGGCAGATAGTGCCGCGACCGCGACCGCGATGGTCTCCGGCGTGAAGACGCGATCCGGCATACTTGGCCTGACATCTGAAGCGGCGCTAGGAAATTGCGCCAGTGCAGAGGGACGCGAGACCGATACGCTATTTGAGCTGGCGGAGCGCAGAGGACTGTCGACGGGAATTCTGTCGACGGCGCGTATTACGCACGCGACCCCTGCCTCCACTTACGCCAAATCGGCCAGCCGCGGCTGGGAAGACGATACAAGCTTTGGCAGCGCGGAATCGGCGGGCTGCAAAGACATCGCGTCTCAATTGATTGACTGGTCGGCAGGCGATGGCTTCGAAGTTGTCATGGGCGGTGGTCGTCGACACTTCATGACGGATGAAACGTTCGACCCCGAATATCCCGAGACGACCGGTATGCGGGCAGACGAACGCGACTTGCTCGTCGCCTGGACCGCTAAATCCGACGACCACAAGCTGGTTTTTGACGGTGCCGAATTTGCTGCGACGGATTTCGATAGCGAGGTTCGCGTGCTTGGATTGTTCCAGCCGTCGCACATGCAATATGAGATGGACCGGGCCGGTGATGCGGGGGCCGAGCCGTCTCTGGCAGAACTTACGCGGGCCGCCATCACCCGCTTGTCACGAAATGAGACTGGCTACGTCCTGATGGTGGAGGGCGGCCGGATCGATCATGCCCACCACGGAGTGAACGCTGCGCGGGCGCTCGAAGACACCGATGCCTTCGACCAGGCAGTGGCGACCGCGCTGGAGATGACCAGCACGGATGACACGCTGATCATCGTGACGGCAGATCACAGCCACACGATGACGATGGCGGGCTACCCGCGGCGCAACAATCCGATCCTCGGTAAAGTGACTGCGGCAACGGGCTCTGTGGTCCGCGCGAATGATGGCAAACCCTACACAACGCTCGGTTATGCGAATGGATCAACCGCCTGCATCCGTAACGAAGATGGCAGCCAGGATTGTACACGCGGAGATCTGACGGACGTCGATACAACTGCGAAGGACTTCCAACAACAAACGCTTGTGGCGCTTGGGTCAGAAACGCATGGCGGGGAAGACGTCGCAATTTTTGCAAGCGGCCCCGGTGCGGAACTGGTTCGAGGTGTGATGGACCAGAACGAGATTTTTCACGTTATGGGCTATTCGAGCGGATTGGTGGCGCGGGCAGAGCCTACAGAATAAACTTGGACAGGTCGGCATTGCCAACCAGATCGGACAGCTGCGCTGAGACATAGTCCGCGGTGATGGTGATGGTTTCGCCGGTACGATCGGAAGCGGTAAAACTGATCTCATCGAGCAGCCGTTCCATGACGGTGTGCAAACGCCGCGCGCCGATATTTTCGACTGAGTCATTCACCTTTACGGCCAAGTCTGCCAGGGCATCGATCGCGGCTTCCTCAAATTCGAGGGTGACGCTCTCGGCATCCATCAGCGCCTGGTGCTGGCGAATGAGCGAGGCTTCGGGTTCGACCAGAATGCGGCGCATATCATCTCTAGAGAGAGGAGTGAGCTCAACCCGGATCGGCAATCGGCCTTGCAGTTCTGGCAACAGGTCCGATGGCTTTGCGACATGGAATGCGCCGGAGGCAATGAACAGGATATGATCCGTCTTCACCGGCCCGCGCTTGGTTGAAACGGTTGTGCCCTCGATCAAGGGAAGTAGGTCGCGCTGAACCCCTTCGCGGCTGACATCGGCGCCGGAGCGTCCGGACGAGCCTGCGACTTTATCGATCTCGTCAAGGAATACGATGCCATCGTCTTCGACCGCGCGAATGGCTTCACGGGCAATCGTGTCCTCATCGATCAGCTTGTCGGCTTCCTCGTCGATCAGGGGCTTGTAGGCTTCGACAACGGTTGTGCGGACGCGTTTGGTGCGCTGACCCATGGCTTTGCCGAGCATGTCGCCAAGATTGATCATTCCCATTGATCCGCCGCCACCAGGGATATCCATGGTCTGCATCGGATTGCTGCTTTCAGCGAGATCAATGTCGACGGCCTTATCGTCCAGCTCGCCGTCGCGCAGTTTCCGGCGGAAGACTTCGCGGGTCGACGATTGTGCGTCAGCACCGACCAGCGCATCGAGCAAACGCTCCTCGGCGGTATCGCGGGCTTGCTCTTCAACGGTCTTGCGCTTTTGATGCTGTGGACGGCGTGCCCCACCCAGCTCTGCTGAGCTGGTAATGTGAAGGTATCCACACCGCCAACATTAGGAGCACGCCTATGGATAAGAGTATCACAGTTATCGGCTTAGATTTAGCCAAGTCGGTTTTTCAGGTTCACGGGATCAACGC
>JAEPOM010000015.1 GCA_017642885.1 Henriciella sp.
CTCGCCAAGCCTCAAACTATGAACTATGGAAAGGCCAGACTCTCATTATGAGTGAGGGACCCAAGGGTCTCAGGTCATCCCTTCAAAGCCATCGAGCAACATATTGATGACTTTCTTTTGGCGCGCATTGATTGTTTCATCTTTGAATTGTTCCCAATACGCCGCTTTGGAAAAGATTGCAGCGAGCGTCTCTTCGGCGCCGTCGAAAGCGCGATTGAGACAATTCAAAAACCAACTCATCCAGCCTGTAATATCCAATTCACCTTTCTGCGTTCGTTCGAGAATCTCGTAGTAAGCGTTGCGTTCCTTTCTGATTTGGGCGGACATCGAGTAGAAGCGCTGACGACTATCTTCGGAGCGTGCAAGCGCCATATCAGCAATAGCGCGCGCAACACGCCCATTGCCGTCATCAAATGGATGTATTGTGACAAACCAAAAATGAGCGAGAGCTGCTTTTACGAGCGGGTCGATTGCCTGTTTGGCCTCGAACCATTCGAGGAAGGCTGACATTTCAGTGGTAAGTAGAGACGCTGCGGGCGCTTGAAAATGAACGCGCTCTTTTCCAATTGCGCCCGACACCACTTGCATCGGCCCACCGTCGTCATCGCGCCAAGCCCCAACTGTAATTTTTGTAAGACCGCTGCGTCCTGTTGGAAACAGCGCGGAGTGCCAGCCATAAAGCCGATCTTCGCTCAACGTTGCGGCGAAATTCTGTGTGGCGTCGATCATCATTTCGACAACGCCATCGACATTGCGGTCAGATGGCACCAGTCCACCTATGTTTATTCCCAACCGTCTAGCGATAGATGACCGCACTTGATCTTTATCGAGGACTTCTCCTTCGATCTCGCTTGACTTGTGAACCTCTTCTGTGAGGGTTTCTAGCACGGCTTCATCGCGAAGCTCAAACCCCATAGCCTCCATACGCCCTACGAGCCGTCCTTGCCTTCTGCTAACCGCAGCAAGCAACGGCGATATCGTCCTTTCGTCCCAATAAAATTTAGGCCAGCCCTCGATTTGATGTATGAATGTCGGCATTCTCTGCATCCTTTGCGGAGAATGTATTCGGTATTCTCCGCAAAATCAAGCCTAATAACCGCATATAGTGCGGAGAATAAGCGCCTTAATCTCTGCATACCTCTTTGCGGGGTACACTTTCAAGCAACCTCAGAGGCGCTCTTCGTGCGCGAAAAGACACCCGGCAGCACGGGCGTCCCATCGATGCATGAGGCAAGGCCGGTTAAGACCGCTTGAATTATAAACGCTAAGATAACCAGGCCGACCGCGGTCCATCGCGGAGCCAATTGCGCATCGAACAAACTCGCACATCAGCTAACCGGCAAGAAGTCGCGCTCTAGCCCTATAACCTTGGATTGTGGGGCTTCGCTACATCGCCGCCTTGCCGAACGCAACGTGTGGAATTCCGAAGCGGCTTAAGATACGCTAAATAGAATGCTCGCTAGGGCGAATAAAGCAGACGTTAGCTCAGTGTTTTAACTCGCCCCTCAGCAAGCTGCGGTTACTTTGGGATACATGCTGCACTCTTTAGCTGTCCGTGCTCAATCAGTACCATGAACGGCATCAAACGTCGCTTGCGCTTGCTCAACGGCATGCCAGCTCCTCTCAGCCCAGGACTTCAGGGATTTGACCTGCGGCACTAGCGTTTGCCCGAGTGAGGTCAGCTCATATTCGACACGGAGCGGGCGCTCATCATAAAGCGTTCGCGTCACCAGGCCGTCACGCTCAAGATTACGCGTTGTTTGTGTTAGCATCTTCTGAGAGATGCCGTCTAAACGCCGACGCAGCTCGCCAAACCTGTACGGCCCATCTGCCAAGGCCACAAGTACAAGCGTCGCCCATTTGTCGCCGATCCGCGCCATAAGGGGGCGCGATGGGCAAGCGGAAAGAAAAGCATCTGGATCGGGCAAAAGCTGGTTACCTCAAGGTACCTAATTGACGATAGTAACCTAGTCTCGCATTTGGTCTTCAAATTTGCAATTCGGAGCGTTCAGCATGAAAATTGGTATTCTTGGCGCCGGGTCGGTTGGCCGCGCCCTTGCAGGTCTCATTCGCGCTGCTTGCCACGAGCCGCTCATTTCAGAAAGGACCCCCTCCGGCGATACTGTCAGCTTTGAAGACGCCGCCACAGCAGGTGAAATCGTCATCATTGCTGTACCTTATAACGCGAGCGAAGTGCTGTTGCCATCACTCGCCAATGCGCTTGCAGGCAAGATAGTCGTTGATGCAACCAACCCCTTAAATGATGACTGGACACCGAAAGTTCTTGGCGCTGAAACGTCAGCCGCCGAAGAGATCGCAAAACTCTTGCCCGGTTCGCAAGTTGTCAAAGCGTTCAATACGGTGTTCGCTGATATTATGGCGCCGGAGAAGCTCACCCGTCTTGGTGTACCGGTAACCGGCTTTGTCGCCAGCGATCATGATGGCGCGCGCCGACAGGTGGCAGATCTTGCCAAAGCCATGGGGCTCGCGCCGGTCGAAACAGGACCGCTTGCAACAGCGCGCTATCTGGAAGCGATGGCGCACCTCAATATCGCCATCGCGGTCGGCCAGTCCGGCGGTACGGATGCGGCCTTTCTCTACCACCAGGCTGCAGGATAGGCGGTTCGGCAATGACCAAACGACGCATTGAATTTGACGTCTCGGGTGATCGCGTTGTCGGGGATCTATACCTTCCCGACAGGCCGGGGCTGCACTCAGCCGTCATCGTCGGTGGGCCGATGACCAGTGTCAAAGAACAAGTCACAGGTGTCTATGCTAAAGCTCTCTCCGAACGCGGCATTGCGGCGCTCTGCCTCGATCATCGCCATTATGGGGAAAGCGAAGGTGAGCCGCGTCAGTACGAATACTATCCGCACAAGATTGAAGACCTGAAGGCCGGGCTCACCGCGCTGGCCGAAGCGCCTGATATCGATGCAGGACGGATCGGCGTGGTAGGAGTCTGTCTCGGTGTCGGTTATTCAGTCTGGTCCGCGATTGACAATCCGCTGGTCAAATCGATTGGCGGGGTCGTTGGTTATTATCGCGATGTCCCGGCCATGAGGGCCAGCGATCCAGAAGGCTTTCAGGAGAAAGTCGATCAGGGCCGTGCGGCACGTGAGCAGTTTGAACAAACCGGCGAGGTGCTGACCGTTCCGACCGCTGCGCTTGAAGGCGACGCGGCCATGACCCTGCAATCAACTTATGATTATTACGCGACGCCGCTCGCCGGCTTTGCTAATTATACCAATGCCTTCGCAGTCATGTCGCGGGAGCATTTCCTGCAATATGACGTGCAATCAGCAGCGCCAAGGGTCACGGTCCCGATGGTCCTAGTGCATAGCGAGAATGCACTTTCGCCAAACTGGGCCCGGAAGTTCTACGACAACTTATCCGGCGACAAAACGATCCACTGGGTCGACGGCCCGAACCAGACAGCGTTCTATGATCACAAAAATTTGGTCGATCAGGCCGCCAAACATCTTGTGACGCATTTCTCCCAAACGCTGTGATCTGGTTCGAACAGAGATCAAAATCTGTCGTGCCCATCAAAAATCAAGATCGACGTCCGGTTTGCCAATTTCAATGGACAATACCCTTCCGGGCGTGTGCTGCAGCGCTATATTGAGCACTAGAGTTCTGATTTCTGAGCACGCAGCGAACGGAGGCCACTTAGCATGACAAAATGGCCAGATATTCCATATGCCCGATGGCAACCAACAGGCGCTTGCCTCCACATGTGGCTTCAGATCGTTGGTAAGTTCAGACTCGCACAAACACCCTGGATGTCCATTCGTGGCAGGCGACGTTCTTTATAACGTCCCGCGGTCTCACGACGGGGCTGATACCAGGTACTGACGAGGATTACACAGTAGAGTTCTATTTCTTGTCTCATGAACTCGTCGCGCGCTCGACAAGTGGGAAGAGCGCGAATATGGCGCTTGGCGATCTGTCTGTGGCGCGATTTCATGACAACTTTGTTGGACTTTTAAGGACGATTGGTGCGCCGGCAGATTTCCACGGGGCACCAAATGAGCTTCCGACCGCGACGCCTTTTACTCAGCAAACAGACCTTGGTGTCTATGATCTTGACGCGGCGCACGATTTCTGGCGAACCCTCGCGTCTGTCCATTCCGTGTCCAACCATTTTCAGACCTCCTTCCTTGGGAAGAGAAGTCCGGTGCACCTGTTCTGGGGAAGCCTCGACCTCGCAGTGACCCGCTTTTCCGGTCGTGCTGCGCCTGCTCACCCGGGTGGAATTCCGAACCTGCCAGACCCGGTCACTCGAGAAGCCTACTCACATGAGGTCAGCTCAGCGGGTTTTTGGCCCGGCGGGGGCGGCATCGATTATCCGGCATTCTACAGCTACGCATATCCAACGCCTGACGGCTTTAAGGATTATACTATCGATCATGAGGACACGTTTTATAGCGAAAAGCTCGGCGAATTTATTCTGCCATATGATTCAGTTCGAAGCGCGGCAGACCCTGCGGAGTCGCTGCTGAAATTCCTCACCGCAACCTATATTGCAGCCGCAGAGACTGGCCGATGGGATCGCGAAGCACTTGAATGCGACTTGGGGCAACCGGCAATTCCGAGACGCGTGTGATAGATCTCTGCATTAGACCGGTTGCGCAAAAACTACCTTATACTGTCTTTAGCACTGCATGAGAGATTGCTCGAAATGAGCGCTTAGTGTTCGTTTGACAAAGAATTCGAATTTCACACTGCTTGCGGGCCGTTTTGCTACTGTGCTGATGAATTGCACGCTGCCGGAATTGTGGCCGCCTAGGCGTCTCGAGCACGCGCCGACCCAGCCGCTCGCAAAATCGGCTGTGCCGGGAAAAGGAGACGAAAGCTCAGAGGCTTAAGCCACCTGCGGTTTCAACCGGTCGCTCATGACTTAAGCCCTAGGTCAATGAAGGGCATGGCGGCGATAGTATACTGGCCCGCGTCTGAGCCCGGATCAGCGATCGAGGGGATGGTAGTCGAATGATTTGAAACCACATTTTTGGTTGCCGGGAGATGGTCTGGTCCATAAGCCTATTACAATCGCGCTTTTTGGGAGAACGGGATTGCCGCAAAAAAAAGACCTCGGGGTCCCGCTCCAAATTTCGCTCTTTGGGTCAATTAAGGTCGCGACACAGTCCGACACATCCATCGACATATCTAACCAGCGCGCGCGAATTATTCTTGCGATGCTGAGCATAAATCCAGGCCAAAGCTTAAGCCGAGATTTGGTGAGCAAGCTGATCTGGGAAAGCCGGTTCAAGCCTCAAGCGCGAGCCAGTCTGCGGCAATGCCTGCATGATCTGAAACGCGAACTTCAGAGGTCTGGTTTGGACATTCTGGAGGTCTCCAACACACAGCTCGCGGTCAACCCGGATTTGATCGACACTGACCTTCACGTGTTGGAAACGGCATTAAGCGAGAGCGATGATGAACGAGCAACACAGCTTCTGCTTGAGCTCGCCGGAAAACCGCTACTTGCAAATATCGACCTGGGAGACGCCCTGGACAAATGGCTCACAACCCAGCGCGGCCAGGTTGAGAATCGCCTTCGAATGTCCGCCCAGCGCCTATTGTCGACGCTGAGGGCGGGCGGGCTAAACGAGCGCCATGATGCCTTGGAACAGGCCTGGCAGGGATGGAGCGGCGTCTCTCGATTGCGCCAGCGCAGCGGACTTGCAATCCTGCCCTTCAAGCAGATTGACGAACTCGGCGGCGATCTGCTTCTCGCAGATGCGGTGGTTGAGGAACTCTCGTCGCGACTTGGCGGATTGAACGGACTGGCGGTTGTTGGGCAAACATCTGTCGCGGCGTTGGCCAGTTCGGCGCTTACGCTTCCTGAGATGGCCGAGAAGCTTGGTGTGACGCACTTTATTGAAGGCGCGATCCATCGCTCAGCAGGCTCGGTCAAGCTAACAATGCGACTCATTGAGGGCGCTTCAGACAAACAGATATGGTCCGATCAGATCAATGAGCCCGAAGCCTATTTTTTCGACCAGCGCAAACTCATCGGAGAAAATGCCATTGCAGGTTTGAGCCAGGCCATGGGATTAAAGCAGAATTCGCGGCCCGTTCGGACGATGACAAGCAGCCGTGAGGCTTATGCGCTCTATCTGCAGGGGCGCACTTTGACGCAGCGGATCGCGCTGGAAGGGGCTTTGCCAAAGGCGGTAGAGCTGCTTGAACGAGCCCTTAAGATTGATCCAGACTTTGCAGAGTGTTGGACGGCCCTCGCCGAGGCGCACATTCACGTCGCCGTTTATACGCCCTGTCTTGAGCGCGTTGCGCTATCAGAAAAAGCGGCAGCTTGCGCAAGGCGCGCTTTGGACCTCGATCCCAACCAAGGCTATGCCTACGCTATTCTCAGCATCCATGAATGGACCTGCTTTAATCCTGCGGGCGCGCTTGAATACGCGTTGGAAGCCTATCGCCTGGAACCCAATAATGCCGATGTGACCCTTAGACTGGGATCAAGTCTGTTATATCTCGGGCGCACAAGAGAAGCTTTGCCCTATGTTGAAGCGGCAATTGAGCAAGACCCCGCTTACGGCCGGAACTATGTCATGCTCTGTGTGGCACATCTAAACCTTGGAAACCTTGAGGCGGCTGTGCGTGCAGGACAGAGTATGGTAGACCTAGGGATTCCTGGCGTTTATCTCGGCGTTGCTCAGGCTGCTGCGGGCGATCATGAAACAGCTGTCGAAACCTATTACGAAACACGGCGCTATGTCGGAACAATAATTATGTCTCCGCCTGGGGCGGCGGATATCTCAGACGAAGCGCGCGACTTCTATTTGAAAACTGCGGCGGAAGGGATTTGTGGAGGTGATGAAGAGGCCCGCCAGACTTATTGCAACCTGATTGAGATGCTGCACCAAACCTTGCTCGACCCCTATGATCAAACCGTTGCCTGGCCAGCGGTATGGATGGGGCATTCTGAGTTGGCGATGAAGGTTTACCGGGAGCAGATCCACCCCGCCAACATGCCGGGATTGATGAGCCTTTGGACCGAAATAGATCCCATCTGCCGAACACTTCAGCACCCAGACTTTATGGCATTTGCCGAAGATATTGGCATGGTCGAAGCGTGGGAAAAATATGGCTGGCCAGATCTTATTCCCTCTGACCCGCGCTAAGCCTCGGAAGAATTGACGCTTTTTTGACGCTGACCTGAATTGACCATAACGGCACAAGAACACCATCCTCTGCTTACCCAAAAAGGTAATCAGGGAGAGACATAATGAAACGAATTTTTGGCTTGGTATTGATGGTATTGTCGATCGGGCTCGCACCTGCGCAGGCTCAGCTAGAGCCATTCACGGACTATGAGATTAGCGACGCCGTCTGGGAAATTGGTACTATCAAAGTGAAGTCCAATGCCGGAGATCACTATTTGGAAGGCCTAAAGGCGACCTGGGTTCGGGGCGCGGAAATCAGCAAGGAACTTGGCCATATCGAGGATTATGCGATCTATTCAAGCATTACGCCCGAGAGCGGCGATTTCAACCTTTTGCTTGTCACGAAGTATGCAAGCCTTGCTGACTTGGCGCCGTCGAAAGAAAAGTATGATGCATTCATGAGCGCGCTCGGCCAGGAGCAAGCTGAAGCGGGTTCGAAGCGCGCGCTTGAGACCTACCCAGAACTGCGGGAAATTACAGGCAGTTACATCGTGCACGAGCTCGACCTGAAATAGAGGCTTCGCTTAACGGCGCCACGATTTCACGGCACCCTGCTTCCGGGTCAAACCGCGGCAAGTAGGGTGCCGCTTTCTTCTGCGCCGTATGCCCCAAACGCGGCAGAGTCTGGTAAAGTCATCCGTCGAATTGACGCTTTTTTGACGCCTGCCTCGCTTGACGGTTTCAGTAATTTTCGCCACGTGGTCATCCAATTAAATCAATAAAAACAGCGCTCTGCTGAGCCTCCGACTACTCCAACGGAGCGCGCCAGTGCAGCTGTGCCGGCCGGAGGCGTCTGAGTGCCAAATTCTCTCTCAATGGCAATAGAGGCCTCCGGCGTGGGCCAAAACCGGCGCGGCGTACGGCAATTCTCAACCCTGTTTGAGTGGGGATCAATGATATGACCGATAGCGCCAATAGCGCTCTGAAAGCCGGCCATTCGAAGCTGCCGGCTTATACAGATAACGGACATTTGCGCCTTGCCACGGGGACTTTACTCTATTTGGCGCAAGGACTGGCCCAGGGTTTATTCTTCGTTGCAATTCCGAGTTGGCTGGCCGTAAACGGGCAGCCTGTTGGAGCCATCGGATCCTTCGTCGCAGCAATTTCTTTGCCATGGAGTCTCAAGTTTTTTATCGGCGCGGTCGTTGACCGGTATGCCTTTCTGCCCATGGGACGTCGGCGCGCATGGCTTGTTGCGGCGCAAACGTGTTTGATCGTTTCGCTCATAGCCTTTGCCATTCGAAGCCCTTTGCCGAGTGAGCTGGCGACGATCATCATTTTTGGCACGGTCTTGTCGGCCATGACGGCCGTACAGGACGTCGCGTTAGATGCGATGATCATCGATCTCACCCCCAAGAACGAACTCGGAAAGATTAATGCCTACATGCTGGGCGGAAAGTCGGCGGGCTTAGCCGGCGGTGCGGCTTTGGTCGCCTATTTCCTTGAGTTTCAAAGCTTCGCGATGGCGATGATCGCAACCGCTTGCCTGTTCGCGATACCTGCCTTTGCCGCGATCTTGATCCGGGAGCGCCCGGGAGAAAAACTCTTTCCGTGGAATGACGGTGAAACGTCGGATCAGAGCCGCGACGCTAAACCAGACGCGTGGTGGCCCGTGCTGCGCGAAACGCTTCGTGTTTTATTCCGGCGCGACCCCTTACTAATTATCGGGCTCTGCATCTTTTACGGCATGCACCAAGGCATTTTTGAAGCAACTATGCCGGCATTTGCGGCCCAGGAGATGCAATGGGGTGAGACGCGATACGCGTCCTTGGCAGGGATTGGATATCTAATCTCCGGCGCCGCTGGATTTCTGGTTGGCGGCTGGGCAACCGACAAATTAGGGCCGGCGAAACTCGGATATTGGACTTCGGGAATCGTCACACTCATCATCGTAATATTCATTTTTGTGGCACTCGAATCCACAACCGACTTGTTTTTCTCAGGTTGGTACCTGTTTTACGGAACGATCGTTTTCGGGTTTTACCTCTGCATGGTGACACTGGGTATGCGGGTGTGTGAAGAGCACGTGGCCGCCACCTCATATGCGTTAATGATGGGCTCAATGGCGCTCGGCATGATGCTCGGCGCGGGCAGCGCGGGGTTTCTAGACCAGATCGGTGGTTATGCAGCCCTACTGACGGCAGCAATCGTTACAATACTTGCGTCAGCCGCGATGGGTTTGGGGCTTAGCCCGTCAACGGGCGGACCAGCCATGACGGACCCTGAGAATTAGGAATTGAACACATAGCAACACAATAAAATGTAGCGACGCTGAGTGAGGCTGAGACGCACGCGGCGCATGGGAAAGGACCGATATGATACCAAAACTTGTTCAAACCGCTTTGATCGCGACAGCACTCACGGCCTGCCAGACTACTCCAACAGGAATCACCGAAGAAGATCGTTTGGCGATAGAAACATCATCAAGGAATTGGGTCGAAATCTATAACCAAAATGATTGGGAGGCGCTTTCAAAATTGTTCACGCCTGACGCGACCATAATGCCGCCGAATGGACCGGCTGTAACCGGCCGCGCGGCAATTGCCGAATGGGAACGCGCGAACGAAACAGGTTTTCAGATTGCGTTCAAACTCGAAACCATCGACGGTGACGGGGACACGGCCTACGTCCGCGGCCGTTCGTGCGTTTTTATCCCCGATGGAACGGGTGGGTATGGCGTTGATGTCGGCAAGTTTCTCGAAGTTCGTGAACGCCAGTCCGATGGAGCATGGCTGATAAAAGCCGACATCTTCAACTCGGATTTGGGTGTTGGGGCCGATCTTCTTGACGCCTGTCCGTTCGATGCGCCGCAGATCCAAAGTCAATGATCCTTCGCCGCATAACAAAGCACGTGAAAGACCAGAATTGGTTTGCCGTGGCGCTAGATTTCGTGATCGTCGTTATAGGTGTCGGCGTTGCTTTGGCAGCGGGTGAGTGGCTCAATGCCCGCGCTGTGAAGGCTGACCTCAAACGCGCTGAAATCACAATCCACGCTGCAGTCTATTACAACTATTTGAACGCACTGGAACGTATCGCCGTGAAGGCGTGCACCGCGGCCCAGATTCGTCAGGTTGCCGACCGGCTAAAGAGCCATGAAGAAACATGGATGCCGGTCGAGCCAATTTCAGTGGGCGGCGATATGGCGGGCGCCTTGGGAACGGTCCTTCGCTCGCCTTATCGGGGGTGGTCCACCGATGCTTGGAAAACGGCGGGGGACAGCGGCCTGTTGATATACATGGATCCGGAGCGCAGGGACGTTCTATCCGGTATCTTCGTGGTATCAGAAACCTTGGGCGAGCACGAAGATAGTATCTTCAAACAGCAGTCCGAATTGAAAGCGTTGATGATTGCGTCTGAACTGTCTTCAGCAGACCGTTTGCGATATTATGATGTCCTGGCGGAGATTGATGCAGCGAGCGCTCTCATTGAAGTCGGCGCTGAATTTGTGATCCAGGACACAGAAAGTCTCGATATTTCACTGGACCCGGAATTTGAAGAAACGTTCCTGGAAAACGTCGCATCCCGCAACAGGCTAGGTTTGGAAGTCTATGGGGATTGTTTTGAGCCCATGGTCCTTCCGGGCACGGAGGGGACGCCATGATCCTGCGCCGTCTGACCACCGCCTTTCGCAAACAGGACTGGTTCACTGTCGCGGTTGAAACGCTGATCGTGGTGTTCGGTGTGTATATCGGTTTGCAGGTCAATAACTGGAATACCGAGCGCGGCGAACGCCAGCTTGAAGCGAAGTATCGTCTGCTTTTGGTGAGTGACCTGAGGGCGATTGATGCAACCTTGGCCGAGCAACTCGAACATGAAGTCGGGGTTACCATCGCGGCCGGGGTTGCGTTTCAAGAGATCAGCGACGCCGGAACAAGCTCTGACCCCATGTCTATCGGCCAGTCCCTGATGCAGGTTTGGGGCCGCAGGACGCTCACCCTGGAAAGTCCAACCTTCTCCGAGTTGAAAGGCGCTGGCCGTCTCACCGTCATTAAGGACACGGGCCTGCGAAGGGATTTGATCGGCTATTTCGAGCAATTGAATCGCATCGAGCTGGTTTTTGAAAAGAACAATGACTTTATCGTTGAACCCTTCACGGCGTTCCTGCGCGATAGCGGCATCGGTTTTGTGCCAATCCCCGAACACCTTTGTGATATGGATGCCCCTTCGGTCCAGTGCTTCCTCAGCAACGACCTCCTCGCGATTGCCCAGGGGCAAAAAACCCATAGCGCCGACAGCATCCTCAATGCCCCCAGTGATGATCCGATTTGGACCACTCTCCGCGCACACCTAGCCTATCGAGCAAGTGCCGCTTCCTCGAACGTCCGGCGTGCTGAAGACGCGCGAATCCAAACACGAGAGATCATCGCGATGTTGGAGGCCGCACCATGATCCTGCGCCGCCTCACCACCGCTTTTCGCAAGCAGGACTGGTTCACCGTTGTGGTTGAAACGCTGATCGTTGTGTTTGGCGTATTCATCGGCCTGCAGGTTAATAATTGGAACTCGGCGCGAGCGGATAAAGCGACCGGCGAGGCCTACCTAGAGCGGATTGCTGAAGATGTTCGCAGCGATGGTATCCGTCTCGCGGATGCCCTCCAGACCTGGCGCGAAGATAGTGATCAGGCTGTCATAATCGTAAGCTTCCTTGAGGGAGAACGCGCCGAAACACTGACTGACTGGGATGCGTTTCAGGTCATCTATTGGGGCGCCGGCTGGACGCCGTTTAAACCCAACCGCGTGACCTATGACGAATTGATCAGCACCGGGCAATTCGGGCTCGTAGGCGATCCGGCGCTGCGCCGCGACATCGCAAACTATTACGCAGCAATGGATTCGATCGCGGGATTCTACGACTTCCCGACGCCGTTGCGGGAACTCGTGCGCAGCAAATATTCACCAGAGGCGCAAGCCTATATGTGGGAGGCGTGTTTTCCGGAAGTCCAATTTAGCGGGCCGCCTGGCAGCTGGAGAGATTGTGCACCCTTCGGTGACGCCGACAGCATAGCCGCCACGCTCGATAGCCTGAAACAGTCGGACGAGCTTCTGGATGCCACGCGCTACACCGCTTCTATTCGGATCATCGCGGTGATTGCGGCCGAGACTGACCGCATCCGCGCGCAGGAACTGGCGGCAAAGGTTGAAGGATATCTCGAATGATCCTGCGCCGCCTTACCACCGCGGTCCGCAAGCAGGATTGGTTCACCGTTGCCGTAGAAACGCTGATTGTCGTGTTCGGCGTGTTCATTGGTTTGCAGGTGAATAATTGGAACGCGGCGCGGGGCGACCGAGCCGACGAGTTGAGTTTTCTGGAGCGGCTGCACCCGGACATCGTCCGCGTTGAGGACTCTTCGGCACGGGTCCGCGACCGCAGGATCGCTGTCATTGATGACCTTCGTTCCGCCACGGAGGTCATTTTCGGCGTGGCCGCGCGAGATCAGCTTACGCAAGCCGAGTGTATGGCGCTTGCGACGTCTCATTACTACAATATCAACGTTCTCAGCCTGCCATCGGTCGTCGAACTGGAGAATTCGGGCCGAATTTCCATCATCAGGGACGCCGCGCTGCGCACAGCCCTTGTTGAGTACGAGCAGCGCGTCGACACCTTCACCATTCGCCAAAACGACCAGTCCTTGTCGAATAATTTGCTGATGCTGAATCCGCAATTGGTGAAGGTGACCCCTGTCTTTGATGCTGAACTCGGTGAAATGCAGACCCTGCCCGAATGCGATCTGGCGGCGATGAGAGAGGACCAGGCTTTTCTGAATGCAGTGGCCGAGAACCTCGATGCTTATGATGCCTATTTGCGCGATGGCCTATTGCCGTGGGATGCGCAATTGAAGGAGGTTCATCGCCTGGTCGATCGCGCGCTAGGGATCACTCATGAGTCCGCGCCATGATCCTGCGCCGTCTCACCACCGCTTTTCGCAAGCAAGACTGGTTCACCGTCGCCGTGGAAACGCTGATCGTCGTGTTCGGCGTGTTTATCGGCTTGCAGGTGAACAATTGGAATGAGGCGCGGCAGGATCACGCCATCGCCCGCCAGCTTGAAGCAGGACTGATCGCCGACGCGAGTATCATTCTGGAAGAGACGCGCGAGAATATTGCAACGATGAGTGACGCGCTTGAAGCCATGGATGCCCTGTTTGACTCGTTAATCCAGGCTGACAGCGTTCTGGTGGAAGCGGATGTGGCGGAGAAACTCAGCTTCGCTTTCTATTTGCCGAACCATGCTAAGCGTTCGCCTGCCCTGCTAGAGGCGCAGAATGATGGCACGCTCAGCCTTCTGCAGGACAAGGAATTGCGTCATGCGATATTGCGATGGGACAGGCTGTTACAGTCTTCCGCAGAGACACAGCAAAGCCGCCGCGAGTTCGCACGGGCTTATCTCTCCTCCGGCGTGCGCCTGCAATCTCTTATCGGGGTCATTCCATTCGAAGAAGCCATGAGCGAGAGCGGCGGTCGCAATGAATTGGTGATCGCGATCAGTTTGATGGGGGGTACGCTTGAGGCCGAACTCGCGGCCTTCAGAGAGAATGAAGAGGAGACAAGGAGTCTTCTGATACGCCTTGGTGAGGGCGCAGCATGATCCTGCGCCGCGTCACCCAACACGTTAAGGACCAGAACTGGTTCGCTGTCGGGCTCGATTTCATGATCGTCGTGATCGGTGTCTTCTTTGGTATCCAAGTCGCGAATTGGAATGATGCTCGAACGAATGAGTATCGGGAGTCAGAGATACTCGAAACCATTTATGACGAATTACAGGAGGACAGGGTCGAGTTCCAGGGCGGTAAAGAATCTGCGCTCGTTACCATTTCCAGCGCTTCATACGTTCTTGAGGCGGCGGGATTGGACGTCCTCAACCAGCTGGTAATGCCCGTGTCCAGTGTTAAGGATCTGGCCATCTCCTCGAACTACGCACCTATTCCCGAACCAATCGCGCTGTCGGAAGATCAGAAACAGCGACTGTGGTCATCCATTGTCGTAGCTTACTATCCAACCGCCAATGCGACATCGATCGACGCTCTGATCGGTGCTGGGCGTTTGGACCTTATCACAAACGAAGCCGTGCGCCGAAATCTTCAAGAATACCGGAACGCGGCAATCTCGCTCAGGGGAAGCCAGGTCGAAACGATTAAGGCGTTTCGAACCATCGCTGTGACTGCCGGGCAGGAGCGCGGATACTCCCCTTTCTATCGTGGTCCAGAGCAAGAATTCATTGAGCAGGTCATGGATGACGAGCATCTGCTTGCCGTCATAGCCACCCAGCGAGAGTATGCAGCTCTGCACCTCCGGTTGATCGAATCAGCCGATGAAGATGCGAAGGAATTGCTTTCCCAGATAGAAGCGTTGGGAATTGAATAATGATGTATTTACAACACAAGATTGGGTGTGAGGATAACTTAGTACGGAATTTCCTCCGACGCCCTGTTCTTTCACTAAGTAAAACACTGCATCAATTCCCACTAGAGCGGATCCTGAGATGTCTGGTTTTTCCCATGAACCCGGTTAGTTTGATTGAATTGCGATAGGGGCATTTTTTGGAAAAACTATTTTCGGAGTTAAAGCGACGGAACATTTTCCGCGTTGCTGGTGTCTATGCGGTGATCGGCTGGCTTTTGGCGCAGATGGCATCCGTGCTCGAAAATGCCATGAATATGCCAGCCTGGTTCGACACGATGGTGGTCAGCTCTCTGTTGCTCGGCTTCCCAATAGCTATGATTCTTGCCTGGGCGTTTGAGATGACACCCGAGGGCGTCAAACGCACGGAGTCTGCAAATGCAGATGAAGAGGCCTCACGGAAAACCGGACGGGGGCTGGACTACGTCTTGATCGGCGGTCTGGCGCTGGTTGGTGTCCTGATTATCGGCGGCCAATTCAGGTCAAGCGCACCCGCAAATCCTGATGCGGCGCCATCTCTCGCCCAGACCAACAAAATAGACGGTCAGTCGATCGCGGTATTGCCGTTCGAGGACTTTTCACCTGACAAAGACCAATCCTATTTCGCAGATGGCATCGCCGAGGAATTGCTGAATGTCCTGGCCCGGGTCGATGGCTTGCGCGTCGCCTCACGAACATCAGCGTTCACGTTCAAAGCCCGCGAGTCGAGCATTTCGGAAATTGCGGCGGCTTTGAATGTCGGACATATTCTCGAAGGGAGCGTACGAAAGTCTGGTGAAACCCTTCGGATCACGGCCCAGTTAATCGATACCGAAACCGATGAGCACCTTTGGTCTGAGACATATGACCGCCCGCTAACAGCAGAGAACATCTTCGAAATTCAGGATGAAATATCGCAAGCGATTGTGTTGGAGCTCAACGGCCAGCTGGATTTGTTACCTGAGACGAGTTCGCGACCCACGCAATCGACCGAGGCTTATGACGCTTATCTGAAAGGCAAGGAAGCCTATCGTAACCGGACAGAAGACGCCCTCAATGAAAGCTTGGACTGGATGGGGCGTGCGGTGACGCTGGACCCCGATTTTGCTCAGGCTCATGCGCAGCTGGCTCGGATTTACTCGCTTCAGCGTGAATATGCCGGCCTTGGCAACAATCACGCTCGGTTTCGTTCGAAAACGCATATCGATCGCGCCCTTGAGCTGGCGCCAAACGATTGGGAGGTCCTCTCCGAATACGCTTGGCAAATATTTGGTGAAAGGCTGAATCTAGAGGACGGGCTCGCGGCCTTTGACGCCGCGATTTCCGCCAATCCAAACAATGCCAGTGCCCATCGGGGGCGCGGGTTACTGCTTTTGAATTATGGAGAAACCGAAGACGGAATGGTGTCTCTCCAGCAGGCGCGACAACTTGATCCAAAATCTGAAGTTCTTTTGATTAACATGTCTCGGGGTTTCCAGGACCGGGATGATATCGATGGTAGTCAGGCGATCTTATTAGACTCGTTAAGGCTTAATCCTGATTTTCAATTGGCCCGCGGACAGTTGTCACAAGTATTGGTTCAGCGCGGTAATATTGAAATGGCACATCGCATCGCGATGTCGTGCCAGGGAGATAATTACTGCGATAATGCATTGGGCAATATTTATGCGCGATTGGGTATGGATGACCGGTTGGCCGCGCTTGGAGCGCGGAGTTGGTCTATGTATCTTCCCTTCAAGAATGAGAATACTGCCGAACTTGATCGACTCGTTTCCATCGCCACAGGCTTTGATCCGTTATCCGACCTCGGTTTGTTGGACGTTATGAACAGACCGACGGAGGCCTATTCGACGATTCAGGACAGTCCGGAGCGTTTGGACTTATTGCTCGATGGCGAGCTAGAGCCTAACTCAACAAATCTAAGGGATGAACTGGCTTTATATTGGGCGCTTCAACAGGCCGGGGATCAACGTGCCGCAGACGTCCGCGCCTCACTCAGTACTGGTTTCGAAGGCGTTGAGCCAGGCCCATACAATTTTGGCACGGCATATATCAACGGCGCGAAGTGGCGAATGGTGGAAAATGACCCGGACGGCGCGATGGCCTGGCTCAATGCGCTCGCCGACAGGGGCGTCGCCACGACGTTTGTCCAGGTCAAATCACACTGGTTTGAGCCGCTTTATGATCGGCCCGACTATCAGGCGTATAAGGCAAGAATGCGGGCGATTGCAGACCGCGACCGCCAGCTGATCGAAGCGCAACTCGCCAATCCACCGGAAATCTGGTGGACACCGGATGAAGTCTTGGACGGCGCGGAACAATGATCCTGAGACGCATGACCCAACACGTGAAGGACCAGAACTGGGTCGCGGTCGGGTTGGATTTCGCAATAGTTGTGTTGGGTGTCTTGTTCGCGTTGATGGCAGAGCAGTGGCTGCGATCCGGTCAGCAACGATCGGACTTACAAGGTGCAGAACTCGCAATCAACGCCGACCTTTTCACGAACCTTTTCAGCATTAAGGAAGTCATCGCTATTGCGCCCTGTCGCAAAGAGCGAACCCGCATTCTCTCCGAGATGCTGCAAAATGAGGACGAACCTTGGCCGGGATTGCCATGGACGCCTCATCCCGGCGCGTTCCAGACACAATTACCGGAAGTCTTGCCAACCCCTTACAGGATGTGGGGGTCTCGAGTCTGGGAGGCCGAACTGAGCAATGGAACGCTCTCGTTGATGAATGCAGACCGGCGGCGCGCGCTCGACAGTCTGTTCAGGGGCACAAACTTGATGCTCGACAAGCAAGAAGAAATTTTTGATGCCCAAGCCCGATTAAAAATTCTCGCTTTGCCGCGCGAGATGACCTCGGATGAGCGTTCGCGATACTTGGAATTGCTGCATTTCCACGATTTGCAAAGCGGGCTGCGCGAGCGCGTGGCACGGCAAACTTTACCGCAAATCAAAGCAGCCGACCCGCAACCCGATCAAGCGTATTTCGACGAATTTCGGGACTATATGCCAACCTATACGCAACAGCGGTTAGAACGCTATGGAGATTGTTTTGTGCCGTTCGAGATGCCTTATCTCGACATTTTAACACCGAATGAGATCAGGCCATGATTCTGCGTCGTTTGCCTCAACATGTGAAGGATCAAAACTGGATCGCGGTCGTCTTGGACTTTGTCATAGTGGTTGCCGGTATATTGATCGCCTTTCAAATTTCCTCGATGGCCGAAAAGCGCGGCGAGGTGGCGCAGTTTGATCGCCAAATGGAAGCGCTCAAAGTGGAAATGACGGAGAACCTGGACCGCTATGAAATCGCAGTTGACCGGATTAGAGATCAGTACGAAAGCATTACGGCGCTTCGTGAACTCCTAGCCGATCCCGAGAGCGCAGCGACCGAGGCAGAGATCAATAACCTATTCTATAAATCCATCGGGGTTATTGGCATTTATACGAAGAGAAACTCGCTTGATGTGGCGTTGTCCTCCGAACTGTTCGTTGAGAGCAATGCGGCTGAGTTGATCGATCAGATTGAGCAATGGGAAGAAAAGCTCGCGCAGCTCAATCGGGTCCAGCAAGACGCGTTGAATTTTCGCGACAACATCATGCACGCCCATTTCTCCGAGACCCTCGCTTATGCTTCGATTTTAGGCGCAACCGGCATCGCGGAAGGGCGGATTGCGCCATCCAGGTTCGAGAATTCCAGGGAAGAATTGTCACAGGACAGGGTGCTCGATAACATTCTGGCGGGTCGGCAGCTAAGTACTTTT
The DNA here is from genome assembly GCA_017642885.1 of Henriciella sp. Classification (GTDB taxonomy): domain Bacteria; phylum Pseudomonadota; class Alphaproteobacteria; order Caulobacterales; family Hyphomonadaceae; genus Henriciella. The sequence goes on from JAEPOM010000015.1 coordinate 18,329, forward strand.
CAGGACCTAGTTTACATAAACGACCTTGTTGAACAGACCCATGAGATCATAGCCTCATCTAAGTCGCTCAATGCGCGACACTAACGCGAGATAATTTTGACTTGTAGGGACAATTGAAAAACTCTTACAGGTCCGATCCCTGTTCGCTAAACTCGAGAAAATTTTTAATGGACCTCATAATCTGAACGATTCTAGGGTTGTTTCTGGCAAGTGACGATAGAAACCTCCACGGTAGCTGAAGACACTCTTTTTCACAAACCTCCCTATAATATACTGAAAATTCATAGCTTGTAATCGTTTTTCATGCTATTTGACATGTTGCACCCGCCTCCACCGGCCAGAATAGAAATTCACACATTCGATGCCCAATCAGCGTTTTTCAGACCCGGTCACTGTTTTTCACGACCGCGCACTGCCGGAACTGGCCAAGCCTGTAGGGTATACTGCATTGATAGACGCCTATGATCTCAAAGTCCCCCTGCCCCTCTTTCTTTACGCGGTCGGTCCCAGGCACAGAGTGTACGAAAGAGACAATTGGCACATTTACACGCCGCGACATGATCCAAGGGCCGACCTAGAGGGACACCTCACCTTCGCGCTAAAGTATGAGGGGCTCGATTTAGCGGTCCTTAAGCGGCTTTTTCAAGCGGTTGATCAAGCAGACATCGCGGGCATGGTTCGCGCCAAGCCCACGAGCGCCTACACACGGCGCATCTGGTTTCTCTATGAATGGCTAATCGGCGAAGCCTTGGACTTGCCAGACGCAAAGTCTGGATCCTATGCCGACATTATCGATGACAGACTTCAATATCCAGGATCCAGTCAAACATCGACACGCCACCGCGTGCGAAACAATCTTCCCGGAACGCCTGCTTTTTGTCCGCTGGTGCGCCGGACACCGGCGCTCGAGCGTAAGATCGAAGCTAACCTACATGAGCGGGCAAGCACGGTCATCGCCAATATCTCTGCGAGTGTTCTTGCCAGAACCGCAGCCTTTCTCTTGCTGAAAGACTCCAAGTCAAGCTTTGCGATCGAAGGTGAGGCTGCTGCCCACAATCGAATTCAGAGATGGGGCCGCGCGATCGGACAAGCCGGCCGAAATCCCTTGAACAATGATGAGTTTTTAAGGCTTCAACGCATCGTTATGGGCGATGCACGTTTCATTCGCCTTGGCTTCAGAAATGAAGGCGGTTTTGTTGGCGAGCATGAGCAAGGCTCTAGGCTGCCTTTACCAGATCATATCAGCGCCAAACCGGATGATGTCATCCATCTGATCGAAGGCTTGATTACCTATGATCATGATCATGCCGGCGCGCTCGATCCTGTCATCGCCGCCGCAATTATTGCGTTCGGATTTGTCTATATTCACCCGTTCGTAGACGGCAATGGGCGCGTGCATCGATATCTCATCCATCATGTCCTGACGGCGCGCGGCTTCAATCCGGCGGGTATGGTGTTTCCTATTTCCAGCGCGATCCTTGAACGGATCGATGATTACCGCAAAGTGCTAGAGTCTTATTCTAAGCGTCTCCTTCCATTGATCGATTGGAGGCCGACGGATCAGATGAATGTCGAGGTCTTGAATGAAACAGCTGATTTCTATCGCTATTTCGACGCGACCCCGCATGCAGAATTCCTGTACGAATGTGTTGAGAAAACCATTGAAGAAGATCTGCCCCAGGAGGCTGAATTCCTTGAGCGTTATGATGCCTTTAAAACGGCGATCGACGCCTTGATCGAAATGCCGGACTCGACCGTGAATTTGCTATTCAACTTTCTTCGCCAACACGATGGCACTCTGTCCAAGCGTGCGCGCGAGAATGAATTTTCTGCACTCAGCGCTGCAGAGATAGAGCGGGTTGAAACCATCTACACGCGGACATTCGCGGACTGATAGCGCGGAAGACCGTGGCGAACGCAGGTCTTAACTGGCCAGCGCAGATTGAGGCATGGCGGTTCTGAGCGGCTTCCTCAAAAACAAGCCCTATGAGCCTGACAAGCGTACTGCGCGCCTGCATCACCGTTTAGTCTATGTGCAACGTTTTCCGAATGGAAACGGACGACATGCGCGCATGATGGCGGACCTCCTCATCCGTCGTCTTGGCGCACCGCCCTTCTCTTGGGGCAGTAATAGAGATGACGGCGTCATCCACGACATTGGCGAGCTTCGCAAGCGATATGTCTCAGCGCTGCGAGCGGCAGACGGCAATGATTATGAACCATTGATTGCCTTTGCACGATCGTAAGTCGTAGTCGCGTTGAAACCCTGCTGCGGTCGACGATACGGTTAAAATGAGGTACCTTAGAACAATGTCAGATTATGATCCCTCAGAACTCCAAAATCCGTTCACTAGTTCCGCGCGTCCTGGAGACTTTGAGCGGGCTTCGGAAGGCGAGAATTACGGTGAGGTACAAGCTTCTCTGAAGCACTTACTTATTGCTTTTGTTCTAGGTCTCGTCGGAGTATTTATCGTATTCGGGCCACTCACTTAACTGAATCATCTCGCAGACCTAAGCCTCCGATCTTCTTCAGCTTTTTCTGCTTCGACGCGAACCAATTCTTCAAAACGCTCATCTCCCATGACGGCGCGTGCATTCTCTTCACCGCCAGCCCACTCAACGTACGACTCGAGCCCATACCGTTGAACATGCGCTTCGCCATTGGTGATGGCCGTTTGGTGAGCAACATCATCTCCTGATCCTCGGACATACTCTTGAACCTCACTTTGTTGCCCGATCATATCTGTGAAGCGTCCTTGAACGGCTGCGGATGTCGGCGTTTCAACGGGCGTTGATCGTTCGTCAAAGCGAATATTGCGATCGGAAGCAGCGCTCTCGAATGCGGCACTCTGAGCTGCTTCGCCAGAGAACGATCCGATCGGCGCGTACGCGCGGCCGTCAGGCTGGGAAAAGCCGCTCGGAGCGCCAAATGACTCTGGCCTCAAACGGCTCTCGAAGAAACCGGATTGAACGGCTCGCTGTTCAGCGCGTCCCATGTCGGAAGATGACAGGTCAACCCAATACTCCTGAGCCTCCCGTGTCGAAACGGTTCGACCATTCAAATTTGAGAGATGGCTAACCAGAAATGTCTCAAACGCTGCGACCTCGTTCGCATTGATGGATCCGCCGCGTCCCATTCGATCATCGGCGCTCGCAGTGTAAGTCGATGCTTCTGTGTAATAGGCCTCCGCCTGCTGCCTTGCTTCTTCGCCGCGCCTAAAGTCAGCCGAGGTCTCGCGTGCGAGTGACAAACCTTCCTGGTGTTGTTGTCGTTCCATCACGCTCTCAGCATCGCGCACGAACCCACTCAACTCGTCGCGATACTGCTGCCCTTCATCATATGAGGAGCTGTCGGTCGAACTTCGGTCTGAATTAAGAGACCCAGATTCGCTAACGCGATAGCCTTGGTCAGCGCGGTTTTCTCCGCGCTTATAGGAATTTCCGTCTGTCCCCAAGCCACCAGAAACTGGAAGTCGGCCACCTTGGCTACGGCCGTTTTTGGGCCTTGGAGAGCTATTGCTTCCACCTCCACTTGGCGTACCCACACGCAGTCCCACATTGATGTTCGCTTGCTCACCCTCAGCGATTGAAGCAGTACGGCCTTGGAATTCATCCAAGCTCAGGGTCATCGAGCGCCCCGCTCTGAGTGCATCGAGACGGCTATCCTGGTAACTACCATAATCGGCAGCACTTTGGGTTAGAGCAGCCCCACGCTCGGACAGCACCTGGGCGTCTTGACTGTCCATACGAGACAACATGTCGGTGAGGCGCGACAGATCTGTTTCTGTTTCTCCGTAGAATTTGGATGCGCTCTCACGGCGTGTGTCGCCCTCGGAGCGATAGACCGAGCGCCCGATAGACGTCATCGCATTGGAATCGAGAGAGGTCGCGAAACCAGATTGATACCGGCTATGGCCTGCCGTCTCATCAACGAGCGACACGCCGCCAGATGTACGCGTCCAGTTGCGCCCTTCGGGATCTCTATAGCTGGCATGTCCGACATCATATGAGGGACTAAGGCGGATCTGCCCGGCAGTTGCATTGCCAGCTGATGATGTCATCAAAGTCTGATTGCCAATATTCGCGTTCCCGAACCCAAGATTTCCCGTTGCGGCTTCAGCAGCCGCCGTCTGAGACGCGCTTTTGACCGGGGCCAGAAAGCTTTCGTGCAAACGCCCAACTCCAACCGCGATTCCCGGCCCCGCCGCAGCAAGAAACGGAATCATGGTGATGAGCAATCCGCCAATACCCGACAAATCAGCCGCAGTGGCCGACATGCCAAGCGAGGTTTGGATCGTTTGGCCAAGCGTGCCTGGCATTTGCGCCGAGGCATTGATGGCGTCGTAGCCTTGGCGCGTGATGATGTAATGAATGACTGCGAAGAGCGGTCCCCACATTTGCAAGTACAGAAAGCCCGCAAAATACTTCTGCATGAAGCTGAACCCGATGTTCGGGAGCAAGAAGAAAGGCGCAATGATCGGGAAGATTGCGATCACGATCACGGTGATCGCGATATAGAGAAAGTTGACGAACTTCTCGGCGATCGCGCCAAGCACGGTATAATTCCATTTCGCTTCCTGCTCAGCGCGCGCGGCGGCATAGGCTTCGACCGCCGCCGATGCATCTGCCCGCGCGGAATAGTCCACCACCGCATCCATCGTCGAGTTCACAAGGATCACTTGCTGGGCGATTTGCTGAGCTGATTGTGAGACGCCAACAAATTGCTGATAGATGATTGGAAGCGAGGAGAGCATAACCGCTCTTGCCTCAGCATTTGTCAGATGCGGCTTGGAAAGCTGCGCCTGCCGATCAATCGTATTGTCGGCCGCGGCGGCAAGTCCGGCAGAAATGCCGGTCCAGGCATTCGCGCAGGTTTCGACCGTGACGGTGCCGTCGGCCAGTTCATAGCGTGTGAAGAGCGCCGGCGACGCGGATGTTGCCAGCACGGGGACAAGATCAGTCGCCGTAACAAGATCATCAATCGCGGTCAGCCCAGCATTAATGTCCGGGAAGACGCAGTCTCTTGTGTAGCCGGTGAGGTTGCGCGAGAACCAGGTGTCGACCGCTCGCCAATTGTCCAAGGAAGACTGGACCTGCAAGGCATATCCAAAGCCGTGCGTTGAATAGGCCATATCGGCGGGTTCGGCGAACAAAGTCTCGAACGCACCTGTGAGCGTGCTGCCAATGGTCGTCGTGATCGACGCCGGCACAGCGAGGCCGACGGGTACATTGTTGACGGTGGCGACAGGGGTTCCGGAGACCCGATCCGTCACGGTTACATTCACAGTTGGGACAAGCAGCACCAGATAGATGACGGTCGATTTCACCAGAAAGTCGAAACCGGCCTTGAAGTTCATGCTGACCGCGACTTGCCAGGCCGCGAGCGCAAGGCCGATGATCAGGACAACGCGGATCAATGACGCAAACGCGCCTGAGCCAGTAAAAGCTGCAACGGCATTTAGAACATCGACGATGAATTCGCCGCCTCCGGTGACAATAACTTCCATCAACCGGCTCCCTTAAGAAGCTCAAGCTCCAGTTCGATCCGGATTGTCAGCAGTCGAAGGGCGCGCGCCTCTCCGGCCCCTAGCGAGATGTCCTGCAATCGATCCCTTAGGAGACGTGCGCGCGACGACCTATGTTGCGGATTTTCGGTCTGGTCCATAACAAGAAACTCAGAGAGCACCGAGGCAGCGGTCTCTAAATGGCGCTGGCCGAACACGCCTTTCGAGACCATCATTTCGCCGAAGGAGACCACGACGCAGAGATGGCCGTCGATCAGGGCGAGACGCTCCGACCAATCCTCGGTACGGGCGCAGATCGCGTCCCACAAAGCTTTGGTATAGGCGTCTATCCGGGACTCACAGGCGCGGCCCCGAATAGCGGCAGAATCAATGCAGGCATTGAGACGATGCTCGCGCGCCGCCCGCTCCTGCTTAGATAGATGTTCAAGACTGAGGATCATCGCGACTGCACCGCGTCGGCAAAGCGCAGCGAGCCTTGCATATCGACTGAAAGCCGCCCGGCAATGATGCGTTCCAGGGTTTGGGTCTGCTCCATTACAGCCAACCATCCCCCGACTTCTGTGGCGGCAACGGCCCGGCGGGCACGGAGCTTGGTGCGCAGCTCTGAGATCGTGGATTGGACCTGCTCACTATCATAGACGCTGATGCGTCCTTCGGCTTTCAGCGCCTCTTCAATCGCGTCCAATCCTCGTTCGAGATATTCCACGACAAGGACGCCGGCAATCACGTCAGCATATGCTGCAAGCGGATTGCCCGCTTGATTGTTGTATTGGGTATGCACGACCAGCATTTTATAGACGGGCATGGGCGCGAGATTGACGAAGTCGATCTCTTCGGGGGTGAGCGCCGTTCGCGTCCGCGCCTTCTCAGTTATGCTGGCGAGCAGTAAATCCACACGCGTGCGGAAACCTTCGTTTGCCGGGATGGTTATGTCGGTTCGCGCGGGACGCAGGCATTGATCGATCTCATCACAGCGATAAAGCGTGAGCGTCCCGCCATCGAGGAGCGCGTTGAACGCATCGGTCGTCATCGGGATCGGCGGAAACGGCGGCACGGTGGTTCCGGCATCATCGGCATAGATGATTTTCATGCCGACCATGGACATCAGGAATTCTGCATATTCGCGGTTGGTGGAAAGCCGGGCGTCTTTCAGCGCCAGCCAGACCCGATTGGTGTTCTCTTCGTTCTGGCGAGAGAAGGCTTCGCCGGCACCATCAATGACGCCCTGCTTGTCAGCATCCATACCGCATTTCTGGCGGGCATCTGCGCCGTCTTCATAGGTGCCCGAGGCGAGACCTGCGATCCGGCATAGATAGTCAGATTTGCCTTGGGCGCGGTCGTGAACTTCGCCAAGCAGGCTTTGAGCCGCCTCGCAGCTATCCATGTTCCAGGAATTGATCGTATTGGCCCGTTCCTCGAGATCAGCAAGAATACCGCCAAGCTCGGGGCTGACCGCATCGATCCCGGCTTTGAAGATCAGGCCAGCGCTATCAGCGGCGACGGCTTTTAGAAAATCGATGAATTCATCGGCATCGATGAAGGAAAATCCACCTGCGAAGAGATCAATGCCACCGCAGCCCGCGCGATAGGAGGGAAACTGAATATCAATCGGGTCGAGCGTTTTGCGCGGGGTGCGCAGATAGATTTGCCCGAGCGTATAATAGCCGCCGCTTTGCAGATCATGCGAGCTAGGTCCTGAGACATTGCCATAGCCGTTCAAGTCTTCCCAGAACTCGGTCATGTCCTGGCCGAGCTGCGCCGAGGCTGGCGCGCCAAGCGCCCATGCCGCGCCAAGGGCTGCGATCCATTTAGTCCAGGTCATGCGCGTCTACTCCATATTCTTCGCCCGGCGCCATCGTGGTGAGGGCGCGGATGCGATATTCCAGTTCTGAGATGGTCAGCAGGCCATAGCCGACCGGGATCACCTCGCCGGTCTCAGCGTCATACAAGGCGACCGCCGGCGTCACATCGGCAAGGCCCATGCGGGCGCGCTGGCCGGTATCGACCTGGTAGCCCTCAAATCCGGAGAGCGGACGGCCATCGACCGAGACGGGCAGAATGGTCAGGCCATAGCGGTCGGCAAAGCCGCCAAGGATCTGCTCATAGACAGCGCAAAAGTCACAAGTCCCCGCGCCAAAATAGAAAATCCCGTAGCGGTCTTTAATGGCCTCAATGCTCGCGGCTTCAGCGGCCCGCTCAATATCGCGCTCTGCCTGACGGCCAAGCTGGCTGGTGGGCCAGTCAACGGACTCGTCCAAGTCCGGGTTGGACCAGACAACCCGTTTCCACTGGGCGGTCATATAGGCGGCATTGTCGACCCAGCGTTTTTGCAGCCGCATATAGCGCTCGACATTGGCCGGCGTTGGATCGAGGACCATGGCAGCCTTCGCCTCATCGAATATGGCGCGCTCAGTCTCAAGACGTTCACTGGCGCTCGGCGCGACAACGACTTCAGACTCGACCGGTACTTCTTCGACTGGGTCCGAAACGGCTTTGTCCGGATCGCAATAGAAGTGATAGCCAAGATCACGATCGCAATAGACTTGTGTGTCGACATTCGGCTCGGCCGCTACGGGCAGCGCCGCAGATGCGAAAATCGAGATAGCGATGAGCGATCTAATTGCCATAGTTTCGAAGCCTTTCCTGCATGGCCGCAGAAGCATCCACTGGATCGGGCAAAGTGAGGCTGGCTTCCAGGTCCTCGTAGAATTCTGAGAGATCCATCGCGCCGATATCGAGCGAGGCGAATTCATCGACGGTAAAGCCAGAACAGTCCGGGCTTTTGACATCGCCATAGGCTCGGCCAAGCTGAGCCCGTCCCTGTTCGGTGAGAATGCGCGAGAGGCGAGAGCCATGGCAGCAATAGCTGCGCTTCTTTTTCAGGCAGACGCCGAAAAACGTCTTCTCATCGCAATAGGTCCCGACATAGGTGCATTCATGCAGGCCTTGGCTTTGGGCCAGTCTTTGCTCGTCGGCATTGCACTGATTGAGGCCAAGATCATTGAGGATGCCTTCATCCTTGCAGCAATTGAACGCGCCAAAGACCGCCTTGCCGCATTGCAGATTCTCACCATCGAAAATCGTCAGCGAATCCCCGTCCAATTGGTCGGCGCCTTCGAACACCGCCGCAAAAGCTGCCGTCGCCTCTTCGAACTGATCAGACGGTTCAGGCTCAATCGCCGGGAAACAGTCGCCCGTGATGCAATAGACATTTTGGGCGCAGACCGAGACAGTTCCGGTTTGGATCTGATTTGCCGGGCAGGCATATTCATGATGCTCGGAGATGCAGGCGCCCGATGGATCGTTGGACAAACAGGTCGTCTGAACGAGATCGCAGCCAGGATCGGGCGGTGCACATGTATTGAAAACGTCGCCGCCCATCACTTCGCACGCGGCCTGCATGCGGACGCGCCAACATTCGCCGCCGACGGGCAGATAACGCCCTTCACTTCGCCCAAATGCGGTCCAATGGGTCAAGCCGCATTGCGCCTTCGTCTGCCCCCGGCACGGCGTCCAGGACCCCGTCGTGAAAGCGGCGGTTAAATCGGGATGATAATCGATGTAAGACGCATAATCGGCAGCCCCGTTCGGGGCGCCATAGCCGCTCACCTCGGGACCGGCGATGCAGGTTTCGGTGAGACTGGTGCATTCCGGACGCGCGGCAAAACTTGCGCAGGTCTGAGGCTGCAATTCAAATCCGAGTTGCCGTGTCTCGACCCGCACCGGAATGCTGGCCGAAATCTGGCGGTCACAGGCAATCTCCCATTGGGTCACTGGGATTCGCCTGATGATTGTTGTTGCTGAGACTTGCGTACAGCCCTGGACATTCACGAGCCAGTCGCGCTGCCCCCGATCAAGCGTGGTATAGATCCATTGGGTGTCAACGCGCGGGCGGCCTGTATAGTCGCAGGGCTGATCTTCCATCCGGCTGGTGCCAGAGACCTCGCAGCCATAGCTTGTCGAGGTTTCGCCATAGACCGCGCTATCGGTGCAGGCGCCATATTGGCCTGCAAGTCCCAGATCACTTCCAACCACAGCGAGCGGATCGGCTTCAACGGCAAGCCCGGCGCTCAAGATGCTGCGCGCCTCAGCCTCATCCATATAGTTCGGGCTGACCGCGCGGGTATAAGCCACGCCTGCGCCGGAATCACTCGACAACGCCGTGCTTCCTGCAGTCTGCAGGGCGCTCTCATTGCCATAGAAAGACATTTCAGGTGGCGCATCACTATAAGACGGCAAGGCTTCGACCGCAGTCGGATCGATCAGTTCCTGGCCGCCTTCAGGGAAGACGTCGCGCACAGCGTCCTGGCCTTCTTTATAGGCGTCCTGGGCGAGGCTTGGCACGGCCAACAGACCGATCCAGCCTGCAAGAAGGCATACGGCGCGGATCATGGCGCCGCCGCCAAACGCGCCAAAGCTGCGCGGGCATGCGCCGGGGCGACCGCCCCTTGCTCGGCGAGAAGTCGAAGCGCGGCCTCGACGGAGATATTGCCCGAGACCGTATCGGCCTCCAGCTGCCGGCAGGCAAAGCCGTCACAGACCGGCTCGCCGGTCAGCACGGCATAAGTCGGCACTTGCGTGACGCCGAGCGCCTGAAAATAGCGCGGATCCACACTGATGCCGACCTGATCGCCTTCTTCAAACAGAGCGCGAATGCGGGTCGCAAAGCTCGCATACCCGCCGCCATAAAAGCCGCGCACGACAACTACGCCGCCCGCCTCTTTGGTCTCGCGAATGATGGAGGTCAGTGCCGCATCCGGCATGGAGAGGCTAACAAAAGCAACAAGGAGCGGGGCGTCTCCGGAGTCCCGCCGCGCGCCGCGCGCGACATCCCCGGCCGCCGCTGCCAGCGCGCCGGCATCAATGGCGCCGTCCTCGTCAAAGAAAGACTCTGGTCCTCCAGCGCCTTGCGCCGCCAATCGATCCCCGACGCGCTCATTTAGAGCTTTGGCTTCAGCGCTAAACCGTTCGGCTTCCTTAAGAATGGCATCAATGTCTACGTCCGTACCGTCCGGGCGCTCGGCCACGAAATCCCGCGCGAGCTGTTCAGCCTCGCGGCGGATATCGCCGAGCTCTTCGTCGCGAGACTGAGGCTGCGCAATCAGGCCAAGGCCGAGCACGATCATTAGGAGCGCGGTTAGACGTGGGGGATTGAAGATACGCGTCATGATCAGCCGGCGCAGCAATTGCGCTTCCCCCAATATAAATAGCCAAAATCTTCTCCGATCACGGGCCCCCATTTCAGCGATTGCCAGACCATGGTGGACCGCCCGACGGGAATGCAGGATCGCAGCGAGCCGCGGGTCACCGGGACCGGCACCGTCGTCTGAACGCGCCACTGCGATTTGCGCCAGACGGGCGCGTACTGGTCCTGACAGAGCACGGCTGCATCCGAGCCCGCCGCGCGCGGTGTCAGACCAAGCCGGTAATTATGATAGAGGAGCCGGTTCGCGGCGAGCACCGAGCCCATAGGCTGGCCGGTCTGGACCGGTATGTTCTGGGTCAGCGGATAGACATTGCCCTGACAACCCGAACACCAGAACAGCTCATCAATGGGTTTGCCCGCTGTGGCGGCGACGCAATCAGCCGAGCAGGCCAAGAGCGCGACCGGATTAGCGAAGGCAGCGGCTTCCGGGTTCATAATCATGGAGAGGCCATCATCATGCCAGAAGGGATCAAGCTCTGAGAGCCAGGCAATATCCCACTGCGGGCTACGCACGCAGGCCGCATCAGTTATCAGCTCCAGCATGCTGAAGAGCGGATAGATGTACCAATGGGCTTCCCAGACGCCTTCTTCGCCAACGCCCTGATCGCGCTCGGCGCGGCCATGGCCGCGCGGCAAGACGCCCGGCATGACAAAGCCGCCCAGGTTTGGAAAGCAATAAGGCTGCATGGTCACATCCGCCAATCGGGACGGCTCCCACCATCCAATTGAAAGACCGACCCGCAGGAAAAGCGGCGGCGGCGCCGGGCAGGTGCATAAGGGGCTTGAGGGATTGTCAGCATCCGGCCTTGAAGATGGCACGACTGGAATGGAGCCGACCGTGATCGGGAACATGCAATCCCAGCAGACATCGGTGATTGGATTGATCATCCGGCCTGAGCAAATCGCTTCGGACACTTCGCCAAGGGCGCTGGATCCACTGTCCTGGGCGCCGGCCGGACTCAAGAATAATGCGAGGCTGGCAGCTAGAATGGCTGCGAGACGAGAGATCAGCGTTTTCATGGTGCCACCTCTTCGACCCGAAGCATTCTACCCTCCTGACGGATCCGCGCGGGCACAGATGTGACGCCGAACTTGGCGGTGATGAGCCCGCGCTGATCGAAATAGACTGGCTGCTGGATCTCTTGCTCCAACTCGAACGGCGCGCCGCTGACCAGAATAATCTTCGCGCCCCAAATGGACGTGTTCGCTTGGGCGAGCGCCCAGTCCACTTGCTCTCGGTCATCGCCATCCAGCAAAAGCAGCGGCGTGCGCATAGCGACGGCATCAAGCGGATTGACGCTTTGGCCTGCCGCGATGATGAGGCGGCCTTCGGTATCGGTGATGTCTTCCGGCGCGGTCCAGGACGGGTCATAGGTCCAGGATCGTGGTTCTACGGTGCGGGTGATCCCCGGCACCGGATCGGGTCTGATGATCTTGGCTTTGGCGCGGTCGACAAATTCGTGTTCGAGCCGGTCCAATTCGCCGCTGGCGCGCATCTCTCCAAGACGGCGCTGGATCTGGTGCAGCAGGTCTTCTTCTGTAATCTCGAAGGTCTCGCCATAGACGCCGAGATCTTCCGCACTCGCGCTCCAGCTAAAGGAGAGGGCGAGCGCGGCCAATAATGCGGCCCTGCCCAACATAACCAATCTCCTTATATCTTGAATCGAAACTGTCCGGGCTCGGCGACCAGACGAAGAACAACCCCTCTGGCACGGTGCCGGGATCGACTGGCGTGACATTGGGATTTGCGCCGGTCAGCGCCTTATTGGGTCCCAGCCGCTCGCCATTGATCGCAACGTCCACCCCTTCATGGGTCACCATGTCCCCGCCGACGCCGCGCACGATTTTTACAAAAGCGATATCCTCCGGATAATAAGGGTTCGGGCCCGGCGTGAACGCCACCATATCGCCCTTGCCGGGCAACACGCCTTTCTCGACAATAAACGCCCAATGCGGCAGCGACTGGGTTTGATTGATCAGAATGTAATGGGTCCGGCTCCAGGCATAGATGGCCTTCAGCACCCCGAGCGCGAGAATCACCGCGCAGACGATCAGCCATTTGCGCAAGGGGGCCTGCGAGCGCTGCGCAGAGGTGGAAACGGCGGTCATTCTTCACCATCCAGGTCTGCGATCAGGGCGTCGCCAAAGCTTTCCGGGCGTGCGGTCGCTTCAGGAGCGTTCACCCCCAAAGCGACCGATTGAGCGCCCGTGCTTCGTGAGACCGGGTCAGAGGACCGTTCTCGCGCGCCCAAACTTGCTCGGACCGTCTCTGTGAGGTCCGGGATATCACCTGCCAGCACCGCTTCTTTCACGACAACGATGTAGCCTTGCGCCTCAAGCGCCTGAAGCGAGGTTTCAATCTCGGTTGCGACTGTGTCGATCCAGACTGATGCGCTCGTCTCGCTCGCATTTTGTGCGAGCAACCAGTCGCGCTCTTCTTCAATCAGTGTCTTCACCGAGACTGAGACGAGCTTGGGTTGAGCGCTCCAGGTCCGAAGCGACGCGGCTAAAGCGATTACAGCTAGGCAAAGCGCGACGCCTGCCGTTATTTCCGCGAGCGAGACAGACCGGCTCATGACACCCGCTCCCGCTCGGCGGCGCGCATCGCGAAGAAGGCCGGCAGTCTTAAGAGGCAGACAATGACAAATAGCCCGAACAGAGCGAGCCATAAGCCGTCCAGAAGCGCGTCACGGTTCTCGCGCCAGATTACGTGGTCGATGAAGTTCTCGATGGTCATCAGGCCATCGCGAAGATCAAAACCGCGATAGAGGAGCGGGATGGCGACAAGGGCACCGAGCGCGACGAGAGCATTCTCGAACGCCCACGCGGCCGACTTCATGGCAAGACGGAACCGTTTATGCGTGAGCCATCTCAAGCGGGAAAGACTTGCTTGTTTCATGCGATGTCTCCTTTGCTCGCGATCAGTGTGACGGCGTCAGCGATCGGCACATTCATTTCCGCCAGACGTTTGAATTCGGCGAAGACTTCTGGGTCGGATGAATAGGCAACAAGGCTGCTGGCATCGAGCGCCAAGCGCCCAAGGCAGCGAAACCCGCCCGCCCCGCGAATGAGCGCTTCGGAGAACGCGCCTTTCACCGTCTTCAGCGACTTGATCGCCGCTTCGAGACCGGGATCGAGTTCAACCAGGCTCGCGGCGCGCAATTGTTCGACCGCGTCATCCTTCATGCGCATGAAGATGGTCCAGTCAGAGTTCTGGAAAGCGAGCTTGGCGCCTTCAGACTTGTTGACGTCTTCAATGGACTGGGTCGCGGTAATGAGGGCGGCATTATACTTCCGACAGCGCCGGGCAAAGCCTTCGATAAATCCGGCAGCTTCGCCATCACCAAGAATTTGCCAGGCTTCATCCATCATAAGGACTTTGCGCTGGGACCGATTGGTGCGCATGGTCGCGTCGACCAACAAAAGTAGGCAGTAAATGACGAGGCGGCGCAGCTGTTTGTCGGTGCCAAGTTCGGAGAGCTCATAGACGGTGAAAGGATTGTCGATGCGGATGCTGGCCGGCCGCGCAAAGAAGTCGCCATAGGCCCCGTCTGAGCGAAACGGCGCGAGCGCCTGGGCCATATCCGCGCCGCGCTCTCCATGGGATTTGAGGCGCTCGACCACGTGGTCAGGTGATCCGGCGCCGCGATGATCGGCCCAGACGCTTTCAACGACCTCCATCATCAGACCGCGCTCAGCGGGATCGGGTTTCTCTCCCTGAAAGGCTGCTTCCAGCATGAAGCCGGTAATGCCGACTTTGGCGTCGCGCTCGCCGTCGGAATCCAGCCCATCGCCGAACAGGCTGAATGGGTTTAGCGAGACCTTTTTCTCCGTTGAAAACGTCACGCATTTGCCGCCCTGTAGCCGCGCGGACTGAGCAAAGGAATAGCCATCGTCCAGAACGACCACGACATCGCCGGTGGCGGCATGGGCGCTTGCGAGTTCCTGCAGCAAAACAGACTTGCCAGAGCCTGACGCGCCGAAGATGCCAACATTGTGGTTGCCTTCCCCGACATTCTGGAAAGGCGACCACATCCAGGGCTGGCCGCGGCGACCAACCATGAGCAGAACCGGCTGATCAGAGCCGCGCGGCTCGCCATGCAGCGGGGCCAGCGCGATTGCGGTCTGGGCCACCATGCGCCGCGTTAATTGTAAGGCTTTTAGATCCTTGATCGCGCCGTCCCCGCCATTCATCGGCATACAGGCGGCGAGGAGCGGTCTCTGGATCCGGCTGCCTTTGGCAATATCGAGGCCGAGATTCTTATAGATCGAGCGCACCGACCGGTCGGCCTTCTCAATGTCTTCGGCTGGCGCGAGCACGCTGACGGTATGGGCGGCGCGCACAAGCCGATCGCCGGATTGAAGCTCGCTCACCACATCGCGCCAAGCCTGGGCTTTTTCTCCGAGCGATGGATCTATTTTCGCCATCGGGCCTTCAGCGGAGCGAACCGAAGAGGCGAGCTTGGTCGACGCATAGGAATTGGTAAGATCCGCGCCGCCAAAGCTGAGGGTCATGCAGGAGAGCACTGAGCCGGAATGGCGCAGCGTGTCCGTGGTCGGATGGCCGATCAGGAGCGGCGCGGTCCAGCTGGAAATTAGCTGCGGATAGGCGCGGATCTGAAACATGCGCCATTCGAAAGCGTCACGTTCAACCTCCAGGGATCTCGGATTAAGCGTCTCGGTTTTCACCCCGAGCCCGCTCGACCCAACCGCATATTCGGTATCATCGCGAACGCATTGAACATCCAACATGCGTTTCTCATCGAAGCGCGCCTCAGTGCCCCATGCGCCGCGTCTTGGATTGAGCACATCATCCATGAGGGCGACGAGGCCGCTACCATCGAGCCGGCCATGCGCCACACGCGCGGTGCCAAGCGTGCCTTCCAGTTTATCGCGCAACGCTTGAAGTTCGAACACATCCGCGGCGCTCGGTTTGCCGGGAAAGGACAGCGCCACAAAGGCGCGCCATTCGCGCACCAGGAATGGTGATGCATTGGTGAGGCTCGTCCACGCGGCTTTTTCAAGCAAGGTCGAGCGCGCGTCTGCGATGGCGCCGTAAACACCGCCGCGCGCCCGGCGTGGGGCCGCCCAGTCTTCAATGATGGGCGCAATACGCGGAGAAGACCAGTTGATGAACTGAACGACGCCGCGCGTCATTGAATCTTCGGTCGCCCATTCTTTTAAGAGCGAGATGAAGCTGTCATCGCCATTTGCGACCGGGGCGAGTTCGACAATCCACCCGGTCGAGGCGCGATTGTGGAAGAGCATGGTTTCCGGATCATACATACGGTAAGGCAACATGGCGCTCAGCCGATCGCGATGCTCCAACTCCCGGAAGCTCTCAACAAACCCGTCCGCGCCGAGGAGCCCGCCGCCAATCCGGCCGAGCCAGGCTGAGGCGCGTTCCAGAACGCCGCCAATCTTGGCCTTATCGGGCGCGTAGCCTTCTTCGCGCGCAGCGGCGTCTGCGTGATGGTGATCATACGCCATCAGTCGAGCACCCAGTCAGCAGGTTCAACTTCGAGCCAGATGATTTTGCGTTCATGGAAAACGCCGCGAGCATCAACAAAGGCCGAAATCACCACAGGTAGAATTTTTGCAGCTTTTCGCCGTGGGCCGGTCTCAGCAGCCTCGACGAAGGCTGGTATTGGATCGCTTGTGATCTCTTCCTTCGACGGCGAGACCCGGCGCGTGGCGTCACTCGCAGCAGATGCGGTGATGACGGTGATTGTTTCAGCCCCGCCCTCCAGCGCGGTCGGCACCCCGCGAAAGGGGTCCACAAGTTCGGTCACCCGCTCGTCAGGCGGTATCTCGACGCCGTTTTGGCTGACTATGGTCCGAGTTACCCGTCCAGCGGTCAATGACGCAGCGCTGATCCCAGTTTCCTTGAACTCTGAAACATCAGAGTTTGCGTCCAAGGCTTTTACATCGCTAAGCGCAGAAACATTCAGAGCGTC
Organism: Henriciella sp.; assembly: GCA_017642885.1. Taxonomy (GTDB): domain Bacteria; phylum Pseudomonadota; class Alphaproteobacteria; order Caulobacterales; family Hyphomonadaceae; genus Henriciella. The sequence goes on from JAEPOM010000015.1 coordinate 35,017, forward strand.
GCTGAGGCGTTCGCCGCCTGAATCGACGGATGCGGTTAGCAGCGGCGCGGGCTCTGGGGTCGGCTCGTCGGATATGCCGGTTTCTATCACATCGCCAAGCCTGTCGCTCAGGACGGCAAACTGCGCGCTGGCGGCAGCTTCGGGAAAAGCGGATATAAAGGGATCATCTTCCCGGGCACTGTTGGCGTCCGATCTGCCCGACATCACCGCATCAATGCTGAAGGCGCTTGGACCGCCGATCACCGCGCTGGCGGCAAGCGCCTGCTCGTCTGCATAGCTCGTCTCCAGGAAAGGGCGACCCTGCTCAATCTCTTTTTCGAAGAAGTCCCGGTCCAAGGGGCGCACATCTTGTAAGAGCTCCGGCGTAGCCGAGAGCGGCAGCGTCTCGATTGGATACCCTGATACGGGGCCGGCTTCGGCGGGGTCGCCGCCAAGTTCAGTGATGGTGATCTGATCGATCGTATCGGTGCGGGCGCAGACCCCGTCCTGGCGCTGACAGCTCCAGTCCTGAAACCAGGTCGTTTCTGATGAGAGGACACCGCCAAAACTTGAGCAGCCTCCAAGAGAGAAGAGCGTTAAGACAATTAAAGACAGACGCATGGGTTTGGCTCCTTGGAAGGCTCAGCTCATCAAATTTGCCGTGCTTGAAACGGCGACGGCGGATGAGAGCGTTTGAGAGAGGGCGACGGCGACCGCGGCGCTTAAGGCTGCGAGGTAGACACCGATGCTGTGCTGCCGGGTTGCAAAAGCGCGGATGGCAGCGACGGCGAGGCTTCCGGCAATCAGCGCAGCGGTGGCGAGATAAATCGTGTCGAAGCCAGCGCTCCGGTGCATGAAAGCAAGGCTCGCTGCGAGCGTTCCAATCACCATCATGATCAGATTGTATGTATAGGCAGAGGCCGGTTCACGGTCGCGGCTGACCGCAAACCCCGTCATCGAGCCGCCCATACAGGCCCCTGCGGCCAAGAGTTCGAGACTTCCAAGCATTATTCAGCTCCTTTCAGCCAGGCATCGAGTTCTTCCGGCGGCAACATTCCGTAGCGAATAGCGCCGTCGTCTCGGATAAGAATTGGCGTGCCCGACAGGCCGAGCTGGCGCGCCGCGCGTTCGTTGCGCGCAACGGCCATGGCGCGTTCGCATGAGGCTCCGGGCTGGAGCGCACGCATATAGGCTTGATAGAGCGCGGTTTCGGGATCACGCGCACAATAGACCGCTTCTGGGATGGCGCGCCCGCCCACCGTGCCGACCAGATAGACGTCGGCCTGGACATCGCCGAGCGCAATTACGGCGTCCGCGAGCTGCGCGCAGTAAGGGCAGCCAGGATCGGCGAGAACCGAAAGATGACGTGGCCCCTCGCCTGTTACAATTGCATCTTCCGGTCGAAAGGCCTGGCCGAGGCCGCCGGGTAAAGCCTGCGGCGGCCGGCTTGCAACCGAAGCGGTGCGAACCGACGCTTGCCCGCCATCCAGAGCATCAAGGCGGTCATCGGTCAGCGACCGTCCAAGCTGTAAGTCAAAGACCCGCCCAATCACCATGATGCGCGCATCGGGCGTGGTATAGAAGACCGATTTTCCCGCCACCACTTCGCAAAGCGGCGCGGCCAGCGCGCAATCGACGGTCTCGATCGCCGTGTTTGGAAACGCCGCGCGGATGACAGATTCGTCGCCATGCGCGGACACGCCAAACGCAGCGAGACTAAGAGATAAGAAAGCTGCCCGGATCATGGCTGACCTCCCTCATCATGGACATCGCGCACGGTTGATCCTGAGACAAAGACAAGCTCCACAGCGACACCGGCGGGAAGCTCAATGACGCTGTCATAGTCTTCTGCCTGCTCGATCAGGAAATCGGCGATCCGATCGGACGCTGATGACAGCCCGCCGCCGATGCCTCCGCGGATCAGTTCTTCCGGGCTGAGGCTTCGGTCTTCTGTGCCTGTATAAGGCGTGTAGGCGAGCTGCGTATTCGCGCCGAGCGCGTCGCCAAACCCGCCAACGAAGGATGCGAGCAGTGCCTGTTTGATGAAGGCGCCCTCTCGGCGAATAACCCGGCCGCGCACACCGACTTTGCCAAATTGCGCGACATAGCCTTCGACGGCGGTTTCAACGACTTCCCCGCTCTCTCGAAGGCATGTCATTTTCTGGAGCCGGATCAGAACCCGCTCAGAGGAGAGATCCGGTGTTGCCGCACCATTGACCTGGCATCCTGTGAGATTGGTCTCCAGCGGGGCGCCATCTTCCAGGACAGATTTAGCGGGCCCCGTGATGCGGAGAAGGACGGGGAGCGGATCGCTTGTGTCTTCTGATCCAGCTGGCATATCGACGGTGACCAGGAAGGTCGCCGGCGCATAAGCATTGGTCGGCACCCAGTCAGCAACATCGCCGCGGGTGAGGCCATGCGTCGTTTCCATTGGAGGGCGCGCAAACGCCTCCATCTGCGTTGCGACAGCTGATCGATACGCAATCGGTTCGGCGGCGAGGTCGCCGTCGCCCGGCTCAAACCTTTCGATCTGAACCGAGCGGCGGCGCCGGATTTGAGGAGCAGCGGGTGCTGACGCCGCGAGCTCCCCATCCGGTGTGGCAGTGGTTGGAGAAACGGGTGGGCGCGCGACGCTCAAACGGCGTGTCAGATCATCATTCGAGCGTTGAAGGCGCAGCATCTCAGCCCGAAGGTCTTCGATTTCGCGGGCGGTTTCGGGCGTGATGCCTGCGTCAGGTTGAGCGACCTGGCTGCTAATGGCTGCCAATTGCTCTTCTACGAATTTGAGCCGGGCTTCGCCACCGGTCACCCATTGCGCTTCTGCATCGCGTGGATCGACGGACGACAATCTTGTCTTGCTGGCCGCTTCGCGCGCCCTGTCTTCCGGGTTGGACGGGGCCATGAGCACATAAGCGAGGCCGCCTGCGAACAATATCCCGATCAGGCCGAATGCGAGGAAACGTTGGCGATTGGCGAACCTTTTATTCGCGTGAATATCAGTGTCTGAAAATTCGCTCATGGCTGACCTCCTTTAACGACGAGGAAGATTTGAGCGGTTTGTCGGCGCGCGACGGGGTCTTGATCGCCGGTTGCAGCGACCACGTTGAACACGGCGAGACGCCCATAATTGATGCGTGTTGGCGCGGTGGCTTCATTGCGAACGGTGACGGCGTAGCCGGTGGCGCCATTGCCGGCCCATTCAATTACGCCGCGTTGCGAAAAGCCCTGGGCTGAAAGCGGGCCTTCAAGCCAATCGAGCCGGCGATAGCGCCTCGTTTCAAAGCCAGTCACCCGCGCACCTGAATACATGGCTCGGATCAAAACCGATGACAGATCGACAACAGGGGTTTCGACGGGCCCGATAGAAGCCGTGGAGCTCATCGAAAGGTTTGCAGCGAGGACATTTTCGCCCCGCTCAAGCGAGGGATCATTATTTTGAGGCGCTGCGATCTCCACCTGCAAGGTAGGCACATCACGCACGCCCATCATGACCTGATAGGTTTGCCCGCCTTCTGTTGTGACGAAAAAGGACAGGTTTGCCAGGGCGTTCTCGCCGATGACAATGTAGAGATCGCCGGTCGCCGCATCTTTGGTGGCTGAGAAGTCACCTTCAGGATCGCCTTCCGCGATCTTTTGGACGGATGCGGCGCGGTCATCCTCGAACGCGATCCGCGTCATACCCGTCCGCGACGCGTCGAGCGTAACGACGCCATTCGGCGCTGGCTCGATCACCTGTTGCGCATTTGCAGACAGTATAATGGCCGGTATGACGGCTGCGGCGAGCAATAATCTATTGAGCATCGGTCATCGCCTCGGCGCGAACACGGGCGCCAAGCCCTTCTTGTGGTGTGATTTCTTTGATGTCCTGGAGGTAAAGCGAGTAGCCTTCTTGGAAGAACTGCATGGCGAGCGTCATTTGTCGCTGATCGACAAGCTTCGTCCCGACAAAGGTTCTGAGTTCTCCGGTGACCTCGACATAGAGGGTCTTTGGATCCTCATAGACATCGCGCGGATACCAGGCGCGTGATGAGGATCCATCCTGCCAGCGTTCAACGGTTTCCTGCAGGCCTGCCGAAATCCGTCCTCTTGCCGAGGGGTGGGTCACCGACAGGATGCGCTCTTCGAAATACTCAGCCGTTTCTGGCGTGATGTTCTCAAAGAAGTAGCTGATTGTGATCGCGGTTTCGCGCAGATAATCGCGTCGAACTTTGCCAGCCTCAACCGTCATCGGGTGATTGGTCAGCGGCACCAGAATGATCTGGTCTTTCTTCGCTGTCACCGACAAAGACAGAATGACAATCGTGACAAGCGCGACCAGCAACAGGACAAAAGCCACGTTTCGCTGTCGGCCAACCGTGCCGAGTTGAACAAGGGCGTTATCGGGCGTCATGTCCCTCACCCGGCCAAGATACGTTCATGGGACGGCGGAATTGCTTTCCAACGCATCACCGTGTCGGGCAGGATCCAATACAGCCAATGCAGAAGCTTGGCAGAGTTCTCTCCGCCTTTAAATTTGCGCATGCCCACAACGACCAGTGCAGCTGTCGGCATGGCGATCCAGATTTCCGAGAACATGATCAGAGCGCCAGCGACCCCGACAAAAGCGAGAAATTCGTCAACGGTGAACACCAGAATCTTTTCTGGAAGATCGAGCCATCGGGGGACTTTGTAAGTTCGCTCACTCATCGAGGGCTCCATGCGATAAAGAAGTTGGGTTGAAACGGCCCCGGCTTGAGGGAGAGGCTGCCAGCGGCGAAGTCGGAGGCTTCAAGACGCCAGATGGACCGGGACCGTTTCATCTCTCAGGACACCTCAAGAGGTAGAGACGCCGCATCTACAATTTGGATTTGCGCTTCGATTTGCGCGGGCGCGTCGGGCAGTTCTGCTGCCACAGCCGTCAGAACGATCGGCCCGCCAATACCCACCAGGAGCCCGATACCAGCCGGCACGAGGATTGTTCCAATCGACATCCGGGCGATCGCCCCGGCGGCGGCGTATCCGAGTGCGATGAGTGTGATGATCCGGCCGCCCGAACCCGCGAGCCAGTCGCCAAGCTGGGTTTCGGCCGCTGCGAATGTCGTGTCGCCGCCAGCCATAGCGACCCCGGCCAGCACGGTGCCGGCGAGCGCTGCTGCGCCTAGCGCACCGACAGCGCCGAGCCCTCGACTAAAAGAAGATTTAAGAATAGAACCAGACGCCATTTGCGTAACTCCAGGTTTAAGGAAGACGCGGTCTTCACGAAGCCTGGAAATTAACGGGCGCTATTCATCATTCGTCAATATTCGCCAATTTTCGGCAAATATTCTGCAAGTGTTTCAAAAAAGTGATTTCAGAATGAATTATTCTCAGAATGAATATTTCATTCCTGAGGTGATTTATAAATTATGGGTGACGATATTAAAACTGCGTCAAACGGGGCCGAAAAAGAGCAACTGCGACAGCTTGTCGCGATTGGTCATCCTCAAATACAGTCTGTTTTTCGCCTAAGCGGAGAATAATATAGCCTAAATAAATCGATTCATTTCAAAGACAAGTTGCGTAACTAGTTATGGTCAGCTAGCGTTCACTTGAGGTGGAAGCTGTAGAGTGCCTATGGCGGAAAAGGAGACGGAGACAGAAGAAAGGGGGGACAAGAATGTCCATCCAACTTGCTCCTAGGGAACTCGTGCACGTTACGAGCATTGACGACACCCAGAGAAAACTGGGACGTCTTATACGTTTAAACAGAAGAGCCTTGGAACTAACTCAAACAGGGCTTGGTGCTCGTGTGGGGCTAAATCAGTCGCAAATCTGCAAGTTTGAGCAGAACGGAGCAACAAGTTTCGAAATTTTCTTGAAAGCGTCTCGAGGTTTGGATCTGCCAGCCTGGGTCCTTTTGAAGGTCGCTGAAGACCCCGACGCGTTCGAAGAGGCCTGCAGCGTCAAATCAAAGTTTCGATCTGCCTTCTGAAGCCCAACACTTGTGGCCCACAATTAGTCAGAACGACTAGATTTGGCCCTTTTTTGCCATAGGCGAGGGTCGATATGGGCGACTTAAAACGCCCTAAATAAGACGCTCGCGAGCTTAGATGCGCGTTGCATTTCGTCATAAGGCTTTGCTTTTTATCAGGTTCGTTCCATGGTCCGCTCGAAATGGATTTGGGGACAAGCATGCTTCTGCGTCGCATCACAAAACACATCAAAGACCAAAACTGGTTCGCCGTCGTATTGGATTTCATTATTGTCGTGCTCGGAATTTGGTTCGCACTGATCGCAGGTCAATGGGTAGATAGTCGACAGGACCGCGCGGCTTTAAGAGACGCCGAACGCGATATCAACGGAGAGATCCAAAGCACTTATTTTTTTGCATATGAGCGGCTTTCCGTTGTGCCGTGTCGAGCCAATCGGTATCTAGACCTCGGCGAGATGCTACTGAAAGGCAGCGATGAGTGGCCGGGGACTTCCAGTCCATATGGCGCTGGACTTCAGACAAAATATCGCGTGTTTCCACTTGTGTTGCGCTCGCCAGTACGGCCTTGGGATTATTCCGTCTGGGACACCGAGCTGAGCAAGGGTACGCTGAGTATTATGAACGCTGAAAAGCGCCAATTGCTTTCTGACTTTTACTTGACTGTGAAAGATGCTGAGCGACAGCAAAATAACCTCCACCTTGCGGAAGCGCGACTTCAAGCTTTAGCCGCGCCTCTTCAACTGACAGGAGCCGATCGGTTGAGATATTATGATCGATTGATGGAGGCCGATGCAATCAGTGCAGCATTAGAGCTCACAGTGGAACAGCTAATCGAGATGATTGAAACAAATCACCTAGTCACCTTCAGAGACGATGATGTGCCATTGGTGCGAGAGTTTTTGGAAGAAAGGAATCTGCGCAGAGGAGAAATTTATGGTGACTGCGCGAGCGTGGTTTCACTGCCGCTTCTAGAGCGATCTCTAGGTAGCGACGAATAGATGCTGGATCGCATTTACAATCAAATTGGGAGTGAAGATCAGCGTCTTAAACTCGCCCCAGAACGGTCTCTGACCTAAGCGGCAGGATGCGCCCTAAATCGGACTCTGAGAGAGGTCCAGCGACGCAAACTGGAAGTAGTTGCGCAAGTTTAATTCAATGGTTAGATTTTGAGGATGGCAGAGGTCGACTTCTTTTACGATCTGCGAAGCCCATACACATACTTTGCATGGCATCGCCGAAATGTACTCGAAAGCGTCGGGGCAAGCTTATCGCTCAGGCCCGTGTCGATTGATGTACTCCTGAGCCTTCAGGCCGGGCGTCAGCCGTGGGCTGAATATGTCGATCCTCTGGCTCCGCCGAAACGCAGTCATCTGTTCGCGGACATTCCACGAATGGCGAAGTATTGGAATATTCCACTCGGCGGACCGAGATCGTTCAAACCTGGTTCAAAACAAGCAATGTGCTTTGCGACTGCGTTGTATTCTACTGGAGAAAATCAATCAGAATTTGTTGATGCCGCGCTGAAGGCGCTATGGATCGACGCGAAGGACCTGGAAGCTCCTCATGTCTTGGCAGATATAGAGAGCAGTTCCCCAATAAATGGACTGACAGATGCTGAGAGACAGGCCGCCCTCGAAGAACTGACAGCGAACACAAGGGCAGCTTACGAACTGGGTGTCTTTGGTGTTCCGACTTTTCGTTATCGAGATAAGATATATTTTGGTGCTGATCGAATGGATGTTTTGGCCTCGTCCATTTCCAGGGGCTAACTAGCTCTTTAGCGGTAAGCCGTTTCATTGACTAGAGTCCTATTCTCGCTCCAAGTAGGATGGAGTGGATGGCTCCTGCTCCCCGGCGTCAAATTGCGCCATAATACGCAGTCACCGTCAAAAGTGCTGCAACCAAGAGGAGCCACCCACATGCAGGTTACCACAATCGGATTAGATTTGGCCAAGAACATTTTCCAGGTTCATGGCGTTACAGAAGATGGATCAGTCGCTTTCAACCGGCCGGTTCGAAGAGCGCAGCTATTGCAGTTCTTCAAGATGCAACCGCCTTGCCTGGTTGGCATGGAGGCGTGCGGTTCAAGCCATTACTGGGGACGCGAGCTGACCAAGCTCGGTCATGATGTAAGGCTCATGGCGCCGGTCTATGTCAAACCTTATGTAAAACGCGGCAAGTCAGACGCAGCTGATGCCGAAGCAATCTGCGAAGCTGTGACGCGTCCGACAATGCGGTTTGTTCCGATCAAGTCTGTCGAGCAACAAGGCGTTCTCACCCAACACCGCGTGCGTGAGCTTTTGATCCGTCAGCGCACTCAATTATCGAACACCATTCGAGCGCTGATCGGAGAGTTTGGTTACGTCATCCGCAAAGGTGTCAACTACATCCGAGACTTCGCAATTGAAATGCAAGCTGGCGGCACGGAAGGGATACCTGCGATGGCGCGTAGCGCGGTCACAGCGCTTTGTCGCCAGTTCTTGGAGCTTAATGAGAAGCTGATCACAGTGGAGAAGGAAATCGTTTGTGTCGCCCGCAAGGATAAACGCGCGCAGCTTCTTCAAACCATTCCTGGTATCGGACCGATCAATGCGTCTGCAATCGTTGCGACGATCGGAAGTGGTGAGCAGTTCAAGACAGCACGTGACTTTGCAGCCTGGGTCGGGCTGACGCCGATCAACAAATCATCAGGCGGGAAAGAACGCCTTGGTCGAATATCCAGAATGGGAAACAAGTATCTGCGAAAGCTGCTAGTGATCGCGATGACCTCACGTGTTAGCGCGGCCATCTCGCGCCCGGATCGCGTTGATCCTTGGACTGCATCGATACTGGCGAAAAAGCCAGTTCGGCTCGCAACTGTCGCAATGGCAAACAAGACCGCGCGCATTATCTGGGCCGTACTCTCTCGGGGCGAACCATTTAGACACGCTTCCGCTGCCTAACGAACGAAGGAACCAAACAGACTATGAGACTTGCAAGGACGAATTGAGTTTATGGTAATCCGGGTCAGCCCGGGAGCGAAGCAACCCCACGAGCGTCATGGACATGAATAGTCCGAAAGTAGGAATGGGACTTGGCTCACGGAATCCATAAGGGCCAGCGGAACTAAACCGCGTAAACAGGCCGGACACAGGACAGTACCAGACCAAGGTGCACCGAAAACTCGAAAAAGACCTTGCAATGCAGGAGCCATCCACACAGGACACTGGTGGAGATCACATCGATGACCGCAAATGGCGAATTTCAGTCGTTCTAATCGGAGTCCCCCCTAGTTCCAACCGCCTCGCAAATATTCTCCCCAGTCCGCCATCATTGGCCTTCGCTTTTCGACCTGCGACATGCGTTTGTAAGCGAGTTCAGTGTCGGAGCCCTGCTTGTGCGCGATCGCAATTTCGGCAAGTTCACCGGGATAGTCTGTAAGCTCTGCGACCCAGTCTCTAAAAGTAGATCGCAGACCATGGGGTACAGCCCTTTTTCCCGTCTGCTGATCCAGGAAACCTGAGCGACCAAGATTCACTTCATCGTTGTGAATCTCGCGCATGATTTTGGAGAGCGTGTTATCGCTCATGGCGCCGCCGTTAACTCCTGGAAAACGTAGTCGCTGAACCGCAACTCGCCGGCATCCTGAATCAGCTGGAGCATAGGTTCGGTGAGTGGGACGGTATGGTGTCGCGTCTTGAGTTTTGTCCCTTCGCGGTTTGGCGGGATCGTCCAAGTTTTTGCCTCAATATCTATTTCGCGCCAGGTCAAAAACCGCACATCGCCAGATCTTACTGCGGTCAGGCATAGAAATTCTAGCGCCCTTGCAGAGATCGAACGCTTTGCCCTAAGCAATGAGAACCATCTTGGTGCCTCAGTAAACGCAACTGCAGGTCGATGCTGTTTTGGTTTCTGGCGGCCAAGTGGATTCAAGATCGGTTTGAGGTTTTCCCATTTAGCCGGGCTAGCATCGCTTCGATACCCTTTGGCTTGAAGCCAAACAAAAATCTTGTCCAATCGCGAGCGAACCTTCTTGGCCATCTCACGTTTTTGAGCCCAAACTGGCTTCAGCGCCTCTGCCACGTCGAGTGATGTGATTGAATCAACGTCACGGCTTCCAAGAGACGATACGACATGAGTGCGCAGAGAGTTACCCCACGCTTTTCGCTCTTTCTCTTTGACTTCATTCAACTCTGCGGCTGAGAAGAGCGCGACTGCATCTTCGAAGCTGAGTCGGCGTTTGCGTTCAGTTTTCTTCTTGAGCGTTGGGTCGACGCCATCGACGATGAGCTTCTTCCAGTCTTTAGCGCGCTCTCTGGCTTCTGCTAGAGAGAACAACCTGGCTGACCCAAGACCAAAATGGCGTCGGCGCCCATTGACTGTTGCGCGCAACAGCCAGGATCGAGATCCACTACCATAAACCACGAGATATAGGCCATCCACGCCCCCTACAGGATGCGTTGTTTTTCTGCCGACTCCATTGTGCTTTAATGAGGCCACTGACCGTGCTGAAAGAGGGGCAATTATCCGAGGCATTCTTCAAGATGGCTCCGCCTTGTGGAGCCATTTTTGCCCCACCTTCTCACCCACCAATGAGCAAGCGCTTAAAGGTATACCGCGGAACAATTTAGCACAAGATATTTTCGTAACTCAATAAATTTAAACTATTTTTCTCGAAAGATGGAACGCGATGAAATGCCATGAAATGGCTCCACAAATCTTACTCGCGGAGCCACTTCTCTCAAAAACAGGTCATTCTGGATCGAGCACGGCATAGTCGTGCGTGTCTTTCACCGTCTCCATGACCGGGAAAGTCGACGTCTGGGCGAGACCCGGAAGCTCAGATAAAACATCTCCCAACAGTTCACGGTAGGCCTTCATGTTGCGCGTGCGGATCTTCAACAGGAAGTCATAGCCACCCGACATCATGTGGCACGATTGAACCTGTGGAATGTTCTGCACCGCATCACTGAACGCATTGAGATGCCGCCGCGTTGTCGCTTCGAGCTTCACCTGAACGAATGTCACATAGTCCTGGCGGATCAATGTCGGATCCAGAACGCCTTTATAGTGACGGATATAACCTTTGGATTCCAATCTGCGCAGACGAGTCAGACAGGGGGTCTTGGAGAGCCCCACCTCTTCCGACAATTCACCAACCGATAAACGACCATTTGCCTGCATCGCGCGCAGAATCTTTCGATCGAATTCATCCAGATCTTCCAACATATCGAGCTTTGTAGGTCATATGAATTATTATTTTGTGAAAATAGGATCATTTGACCTGACTTTTCCAGCAATACCATTAAAACACACCGGGCACGCATGGTAACATTGCTCCGTCAAATGGAGTTACCGCATGGCCTTCAGCGATGGTTCACCGCACCCGAAATTCGAGACTTTGACGTCCGCCTACCTGAGCGACGAAACGGAGCTCGCGAAAGAGCTCGCTCGAGCCGCCCGTTTGACCGACGCGGATCGAGATACCGTTCACCAGCACGCCAGCGACATGGCTGTGAAACTTCGCGAGTCGGTTCGTCGCCCTTCCGTCATTGATGCCTTTTTGCAGGAATACAGCTTGTCCTCTGAGGAGGGCATTCTGCTAATGCGTTTGGCTGAGTCATTGATTCGAACGCCCGATACCGCCACCGCGACGTGTCTTTTGAGAGACAAACTCCTGGCGGGGCGCTGGGGTGACCATCTCGGTGCTCGGCATACGCTGGTCAAACTCGGAACCGGCGGACTGGCTTTCGCCAAAACCTGGATCCAGACGACCGGCGGCGTGAATGCCGCGCACCTTCTGGCACGGCTCGGAGATCGCGTGATGCTAAGCGCGGTCAGACAGGCCATCGGGCTTCTAGGGCGCCATTTCGTTCTGGGCACCTCCATTGCTAACGCGGCGAAACGCGCCGGGCGCGCTCAGCTTAGAGGGTCGACGCTGTCATACGATATGCTCGGAGAGGCTGCGCTGACCGAGGCCGATGCAGCCCGCTACTTCGAGTATTACAAGCGGGCGCTGCAATATCTCGCGGATAGCACGCCTCAAGGTACGCCACTGCACGATGCCCCGGCCCTCTCTGTAAAACTATCGGCGCTGCACCCGCGATACGAATATGCTCAGCGAGAAACCTGCGTTCCTGCTCTGATCGATCGTCTTCTCGAGCTATGCGTGCTCGCGAAGAGCGCCAATCTTGGTCTCACCATCGACGCCGAAGAAGCAGATCGACTGGAAGTGTCGCTTTTGATCTTCGAGCATCTACTCGCGGCGTGGGAGACATCCGGATGGGATGGCCTTGGCCTTGCTGTGCAAGCGTATCAGCGCCGTGCGCTTCCGGTGATCGATTGGGTCTACACGGCAGCGAAAACCCACGACCAAAAGATCACGGTTCGCCTCGTCAAAGGCGCGTATTGGGATAGCGAAATCAAACGCGCGCAAGAGCTCGGGCTCGAGAGCTATCCGGTGTTCACGCGCAAAGAGCACACCGACATCAGCTATCTTGCCTGTGCCCGTAAACTTCTCGCCTACGGAGACCGGATCTATCCGCAGTATGCCACGCACAATGCGCATTCCGCCGCCGCGATCGCGCACATGGCGGGCGATCAACGAGACATGGAATTCCAGCGCCTCTATGGCATGAGTGACGGCCTGCATCAGATCCTTGCCGACAATCTTGGGTTCAAAATCCGGACCTACGCCCCGGTCGGCCGCCATAAGGACCTCCTCCCCTACCTCGTGCGACGTCTGCTGGAGAACGGGGCCAATAATTCATTCGTGAACCAGCTCCTGGACAGTTCTGTGTCCGATGAGGACCTGATCGAAGACCCGATCTCCATCGCGAGCGCCCACGCCTTCACGCCGCATCCCAAGATCCATACGCCGCGGGATCATTTCGACGGACGCCGCCTCGCCGCTTCTGGTCTCGATCTCAGCCAATCAGACATCGCCGCCCGGTTCGAAGCGACGCCGCTACCGACGGACCTGGAGGCTGGCGGGATCATCAACGGCGCCGCAAGTATCGGTTCCGCGCAACAAATCTACTCCCCCAGCAATCCGGCCCACCTGGTCGGAACCATTAGGGAGTCCACCGAAGCTGAAATAGAAACGGCGCTCCAGGCGAGCCTGAAGAGCAATTGGCCGGACCAATCCCCAGCTTTTCGCGCCGCAGCGCTGCGCCGCGCCGCGGGTCTTCTCGAACGAGATAAAGCAGGCCTCATGGCCCTGTGTGTTGGAGAGGCCGGCAAGACCTGGATGGACGCGGATGCGGAAATCCGGGAGGCCGTCGACTTTCTTGAATACTACGCCAATCAGGCTGAGCGGCCCGATATGGCTGCGCTACAACCGCTTGGACCAGTGGCCTGCATCAGTCCATGGAACTTCCCGCTCGCCATCTTCCTCGGCCAGGTGAGCGCAGCGCTGGCCGTGGGCAATTGTGTGCTCGCCAAACCAGCGGAGCAGACCCCTTTGATCGCGTTTGAAGCGGTGAAATTATTGCACGAGGCTGGTATCCCGCGTGATGCGCTTCACCTATTGATTGGCGATGGACGAATTGGGGCAGCGCTCACCGCCAGCCCTGAAATCAAAGGCGTTTGCTTCACCGGATCAACGCAAACCGCCAAGCGAATTTCCTCGACACTGGCCGAGACGGGACGAGGCGCAATTCCGCTTATCGCCGAAACGGGCGGTCTGAATGCGATGATCGTGGATTCGACCGCCCTGCTCGAACAGGCGGTGAAAGACGTCGTTGAATCTGCATTCCAGAGCGCCGGGCAACGCTGTTCAGCCTGCCGGATTGTTTGCGTTCAGGAAGATATTGCAGACGGCTTTAACACTATGCTGGCGGGCGCGGTGGTGGACCTTACTGTTGGCAACCCCGCCGAGTTATGCACCGACCTTGGACCCGTGATCGATCTGGATGCGAAAACGCGCATTGATGCTCACGTGGACGCCATGCGCCAACACTTCCTCGTAGTGGCAGAAGGCAACTCGGAGACGCTTTCGGGTGGCACTTTCATCAATCCAATCGCCTTTGAACTCCAGCAGATCAGCGATCTCAAGGAAGAGATCTTCGGGCCCGTTCTGCATATCGTTCGCTACAAGGCGAAGGATTTCGATCGCATGCTCGACGACATCAACGCCCTCGGCTTTGGCCTGACTATGGGGCTGCACACCCGCATGGACTCGCGGATCGAAAACGTGGCCGCATGCGCCCAGGTCGGCAATCTGTACGTCAATCGCAATCAGATTGGCGCGGTGGTGGGCGTTCAACCCTTTGGGGGGCGAGGCTTGTCTGGAACCGGCCCGAAGGCAGGCGGTCCCAATTATCTGGCGCGTTTGTGCCAGCGCCCCGCCGCTTCCGACACAGACTTAACGGTCAGCGGCGAGCACCTCCCCGGCCCCACTGGGGAAGACAACCACCTGACTTACCATCCGCGGGGCCGCCTTCTCTGCCTCGGCGGTGCTGCACCCGACATGCTGAAACGCCAAATTGAGCGCGTGCAAGCTACCGGGAATATCCCTGTCACGCTCGAAAACCGCGCCTTGGATGACTTCGTCCGCCACGGCGATTTTGATGGCGTGGTCGCCGATGGCGAGCTGGTTGGGCCTGTATCCGCACTCCTTGCAAAACGCGAAGGCGCGATCCTCCCGCTCCTATCGGTGGACGATCAGAACGCTCGTTTTTGGGTGGAGAAAGTCGTCACGATAAACACCACCGCGGCGGGTGGAAACGCCTCACTTCTCGCCACCGTCTAGCCGCCGCCCCGGATCTATGCGGTTAGAGTTTGCCGTAGAGCGTGCTGCCAACCATCAATCAGCTTCGTGCGAACATCTGGCGCCATTTTCGGCTCAAACCGTTGCCCTGGAGCTGTCCGATTGCCCCACTCCGCCTCACTGATCCAGCCAAGCCGTATTCCCGCCAGTGCGGCGGCGCCGAGCGCCGTCATTTCCATGAAGTCTGGACGCTCGACCGGGCGATCGCAAATGTCCGAAATGAACTGCATCAACCAGTCATTGGCCGCCATGCCGCCATCCACACGCAGTACCGAGACATCGGCGCCATCTGCGGAAAAGGCCGTTAGCAAATCATTCGTCTGGTACGCCGCTGACTCCAGACCGGCGCGAACCAGGTGCGCCGCGCTCGCGGCCCGGGTGAGCCCGGTCACGCTGCCCCGCGCATTCGCATCCCAATGCGGCGCGCCAAGTCCGGTAAAAGCTGGAACGATGTAGACGCCAGCATTATCCGGCAGGTCCGCGGCCATTCGTTCGCTCTGCGCAGCATCCGCAATTAGCCCCAACTCGTCGCGCAGCCATTGGATCACGGTGCCTGCATTGAAGATCGCACCCTCAAGCGCGTAGGCCGTCCCGCCACCTTCGATTCCGTACCCCAGCGTACCAAGTAGACGGTTTTCTGACGCTGGCACGTCCTGACCTGTGTTGGCGACCAGGAAAGCGCCCGTACCGTAGGTTATTTTCGCAGTTTGCGGCGCGAGGCATCCCTGCCCGACCAGAGCCGCCTGCTGATCGCCAATCGCCGACAGGATCGGGATGGCGCGCCCAAACAAGGCAGGATCCGTCTCGCCAAAATGCGCACCGCTGGGCTTCACATCGGGCAAAAGCGCTTCCGGCACATTCAACATGTTCAGCATCTCGCTCGACCAATCTGTGTTGGCATCCACGCTCAAAGGATAGAGCAGCGTACGAGACGCGTTGGTCAGGTCAGTTGCGTGGACGCCGCCGCCAGTCAGCCGCCAGATGAGATAGGAATCCACGGTTCCGAACGCGAGTTCGCTTGCTTCCGCGCGCGCTCGGGCGCCTTCGACATGATCGAGCAGCCAGGCAACCTTGGTGCCTGAAAAGTATGGATCGATCAGCAGTCCTGTTTCCTGTTGAACCTTCGACTCAAACCCCTTGGCTTTCAATGCCTCGCAGCGATCTGCCGTCCTTCTATCTTGCCAGATAATCGCTGGCGCGATCGGTGCCGATGTTTGTCGGTCCCAGACAAGCGTGGTTTCGCGTTGGTTGGTGATCCCGATCGCGGCGATGCGATCCGCACCGCCAATTTCTGAGATCACCTTGTGGCAGACTTGGAGGGTCTTTTGCCAAATCTCTTCGCCGTCCTGCTCAACCCAACCATCGTCTGGATAGGTCAGCGGCACCTCTGCTTGCGCGAGACTTACAGGCGCGAACGATCGATCGAATGCAATCGCGCGCGTCGAAGTTGTACCTTCATCAATCACCAGAATGAGGTCAGGTTCCGCCATAAAATCCTCCGCAGCTTTCATCGGCGCTGATCGCGGCCGATCACTACTTGATCATCGCTTCGCTCGTCTCAGCGTGTTCGTTTTCGAACAAACTCTTGAGCGCTGTCAACCACTTCAGGCTCCGTATCTCAATCGCAAACAGGAATATTCGTATTCGCACTCACTTTTATCGTTTACGAACATAGCAGGCAAGCTTAGGACGTCTGTGATGAAATAGGATTCACGCCTTGTACGACATCCTGATTATTGGCGGCGGCATCAACGGAGCTGGCATTGCACGCGACGCAGCAGGCCGCGGCCTTAAAGTACTATTGTGCGAAAAGGACGACCTCGCCTCACACACATCCTCCGCGAGCACCAAGCTCATCCATGGCGGATTACGTTATCTCGAACACTATGACTTCGCGCTGGTTCGGAAGGCCCTGATGGAGCGCGAGGTGTTGCTGAAAGCAGCCCCCCACATCATTTGGCCTCTTCGATTCGTACTGCCTCATCACAAAGATCTCCGCCCCTCCTGGCTGATACGGCTGGGCCTGTTTCTCTATGATCATCTTGGCGGGCGTAAGCTCCTTCCCGCAACGAAGACTCGCAAAAGATCGAACAGCGACGTCTTTGCGCCATTAAAACAGGAATTCACCAAAGGTTTCGAGTATTCCGATTGCTGGGTAGAGGATGCGCGTCTGGTCGTCCTGAACGCTATGGACGCTGCAGATCGCGGCGCGACCATAATGACGCGGACAGAATGCCTTGGAGTTGAGCGAAGGGACGACGGATGGGTCGCAACCTTGCGCGTTGACGGGAAACCCGATCTGACGGTCGAAGCCAGAACCGTCATTAACGCTGCCGGCCCATGGGTCGATCACATCGCCGGGGTCGCTGGCGTGAAATCCAGCGATGCCCCCCAGGTTCGGCTCGTAAAAGGCAGTCATATCATTGTCCCCAAACTGTTCGACGATGAGCGCTGCTTCATCTTCCAATCCGGCGACGGTCGAATTGTGTTCGCGATCCCTTATGAGGACAATCGCTTCACGTTGATTGGAACAACCGACCTCGCCTTTGAAGGCGACCTCAATCATGTCAAAGCGTCGCCTGACGAAATCGACTATTTGTGCAGTCTCGCGAACGAATACTTCGACCAGCAAATCACTGCCGATGATGTCGTTTCCACCTATTCGGGCGTGCGTCCCTTGTTCGAAGATCAGGCTGAGAATGCATCATCTGTGACGCGTGATTACGTCCTCAAACTCCAAGGCGGGGATGACGCTTCATTCTTGTCCGTCATTGGCGGCAAGATCACCACCTATCGAAAACTCGCCGAAGACGCACTGAAAGCGCTCAAGCCCTGCCTACCTCAACAAGGGAGCGCCTGGACGGAGCACTCGCCACTGCCTGGCGGAGATATCCCTAATGCTGACTTCGCGACATTCGAAAACCATTGCGCTGAGGTCTATGATTGGATGGATCGAAAAACGCGACATCGCCTCGCCCGAACCTATGGCACGCGAATTCATGCGATCCTGAATGGATGCAAATCACCAACTGATCTCGGCGAACACTTTGGCGGGGGACTTTATCAGAAGGAGGTTGATTACCTCATCGAGCAAGAATTTGCTCGAACTCCGGAAGACATCATAGAGCGTCGAACCAAGCTTGGCTTGCACATGAGCCCGGAAGACATCAACACGTTTCAGGCCCGGCTCAAAACCCGGCTTGCAGCCCAAACGCAATGATCAGATTTGCGAGGATCTTAGCGCTCGCATCCGCCTGAAATTCGCATAAGACATACACAAGGCCGAATAACAGAATACACGGCACCAGCATTACAGAGGTTCACGGGAGGACCTTCCAGCATGGACGCACTACAAGTCGGCATCTTCTTTTTCATTACGGCCGTGATTGGTTTTCTAACCTATCTCAACTGTCGAAACGCACCGTCTGGAGATCGTGGATCGGACCACGACTACTTCCTCGCGAATGGCGGCCTCAGCTGGTATTTCGTAGCGGGCTCCATCACGCTGACCAATCTTTCAACGGATCAGCTGGTCGGTATGAACGGAAACCAGATGTTGCTGCTCGCCTGGTGGGAACTGGCGGCCGTGGTAGGCCTACTCATCCTGGCTTACGTGTTCATCCCGATCTATTACCGCAACAATTGCACCACGACGACGGAACTGCTTCAGCGCAAGTATGACAACAAGCATATTCGGGCCGTCATCTCCGTTCTGTTCCTACTTGGAAACCTGTTTATTTTCCTGCCAGCTATTCTGTACGGCGGCTCGCTATTTCTGAAATCCACAACGGGTGCAGACTTTTCAGGCCTGCTTGGCGAACGATTGTTCGTGGGCACCGCAGTGGAAGTCGACTCCACCATTTTCGTGATGGCCATCACCTTCGCCATCGTTGGCGCCCTATACGCCATTCTCGGCGGCCTCCGCGCCGTGGCAGTGTCGGATACGTATAGCGGGGTTCTCATTCTCTCACTCGCAGTCTTGGTTGTGATCCTGGCCCTGAACGCCATTGGTTGGGATTTCTCGGGCGTGCCAGCAGAGCGCATGAATATGTTCATCGGCAGCAAGCTGGAGGATGGGAGCGAGACCCCTATTCCCTGGCATACGCTGCTCACCGGTATGATCTTCATTCAGATCTTCTGGAGCACCAATCAAACCATCACCCAGCGCGCGATGGCCTCGCCGAGCGTTGAGGAAGCCCGCAAAGGCATTCTCGCTGCCGCTGGCATTCGTTTGCTCATCGTACCCGTAATCGCAGTGGTGCCCGGTGTCGTCGCATACAAGTTGTATGGTGATGTCGGCGACGCAGCTTATGGAATGATTGTGGGAGACATCCTTCCGCCAATTCTCTCAGGCGCCTTTGCAGCAGCGATTGCGGCGGCGGTTCTGACAACCTTTAACTCCATTCTGAACGCATCCGCAGCGCTCTACGTCTGTGACTTCCATGAGTCCTACATCGACGAAGCCCGAGACGTCCCGAAGCTCAGCATGTATGTCTCGGTTGCGATGACGGTTCTTGCGATTGCGCTGGTCCCAGTTTTTGCTTCACAGGAAAGCATCATCAATACCGTGCAGCAGCTTTATGGCTTGCTCTCGATGCCAATCCTGTCCGCGTTCATTGTTGGTCTGGCGTTTCGAAATGTCAGCGCATGGGCGGCCATTCTTGGCGTCGTCACCGGGGTTGTGGCTTACGCGGTCTTCAGCTTCAAACTGTACCGCTATGTCGGAATTTCGCCGAGTGAAGGCTTGGGCGCATCGCTCGCAAGCGTGCACTATATCCACTACATGTTTGTGACTTTGGTTGTCAGCATCGGCACCGCGCTGCTGACCAACCTGATCATTTTTGGCCGTAATGCCGAACTCACGATCGGACGGTCTGCGCCGGCAGCCGCTCAATAGGACGGTCTAGGCATCATCCGCGACGTGGAGCTCCATCTCAGCCTCCCGGATGGCTTGCATAAAGGCCTCCGGAGGCGCCTGATCGGTGTAAAGGTGGTCGATGTCCGAATAGTCGCCCAGCCGCACCATGGCGCGGCGCCCAAACTTGGCTGCATCAGCAACCAGGAAGACAGTACGTGAGTTTTGAATAATCGCCTGGGCCGAGCGGATCTCCTGATAGTCGAAGTCGAGAAGCGTGCCATCTTCATCGATACCGCTGATGCCGATCACACCGATATCGAGCCGGAATTGTTTCAGGAACTCAGTCGTCGCTTCACCAACAATGCCGCCATCTGACTGGCGAACAAAACCGCCAGCAATCATAACATCCGACCCATCGGTCTCGCGCATCATGTTGGCGATGTTGATATTGTTGGTGACGATGCGCAGATCGTTGCGGCCGACCAGTTCTGCCGCGATCGCCTCCGTCGTGGTTCCAATGTTCAGGAATAAAGACGCGCCATCGGGAATACGTTTGGCGACCATGCGAGCGATCTTGCGCTTGCCGTCCATACCCTCTTGCAGGCGATCCTGATAAGGCTGGTTGTAGGCATTGCCGATGCGCCCGGCACCACCATGGAACCGTTCGATCAAGTCTAGCTCACATAGCAGATTGATGTCCCGGCGAATGGTTTGCGGAGTCACCCCAAAATGGCGCACGAGCTGCTCGGTTGCAACATAGCCCTGCGAACGGATCAGCTCGAGGATTTCCTTTTGTCGCCCCGGAAGATTGGATACATCAGCGTCGCTCATTTCCACCTACTTTCTTCGGTTCCGCGTTGGCGAGATGCATGGTCAAGTTCCGTGTCACACGCCGAACCGCAGATCAAATCGCCTCAAAATGATAAATCAAACAAGTCTCTGGATGCAGCAAAGGCACTTGCAATCCGACATGCTCTAGCGCCTCACCCGGCAAAACAGTCCCCTCCTCGTTGAGGCTCAACGCCTCTAGAACCGAGGGGCGTGACACCGACCGGACTTTTTTCGGCCAGGCGATTTTGGTGCGATAAGACTTGCTGCGATCCAGACCTGGAACATAGATTCGCCCTGGCAACGTCTCGTTATGCCCTGTCACATTGCACCAGGAGACCAAGGCCTCTGACTGGTCGGGCGCCACGACCCCCACGGCATTGACGTGTCCTGGCGTATCCAGTCGATAATAGTCGCCGCCATGGATGAGGGCGCGATGCTGTTTATGCAGAGCGATACCCGCTTTCAGGATGTTGAGATTGTCCTGGCTCTCTGACAACAGGTTGAGCTCCATCCCCATGTGTCCGAACAGGGCCGTCGCGACGCGCATCTCCATCTTGAGACGGCGCCCGGTAATGTGACAGGTTTCCGGCCCGACATGCGCGCCCATAATTTCGAGCGGGAAGAAATGCGATGCCCCGCGCTGGATGCTCTGACGATCAAGCGCGTCGTTGCTATCGGATGTCCAGATCCGGTCCGTGCGCTGAAGAATGCCATAATCGGCCCTGCCGCCGCCGGATGAGCAGCTTTCAATCTCCAGATCAGGATGCGCTGTGCGTACGCGGTCGATCAACGCATATAGCGCGCGTGTCTGCCGACTAATCGCTGGGCGGCCTCGACTGCCAGGGTGATGAACATCCCGGTTCATGTCCCATTTCACGTAGGAGATATCATGGTCACTCAGCAATTTATGCAGGTGTACAAAAAGGTACTCACTCACCTCTGGTCGCGTGAGATCGAGCACGTACTGCCCCCGAAAGGGCACTTGTTCGACCCCCTCGGCTTGGAGGATCCAGTCCGGGTGCTTGCGAAACAGCTCGCTGTCCGGGTTGACCATTTCAGGCTCGAACCACAGCCCGAACTCCATGCCCAGCGACGTGACGTGTTTGATCAGCGGCCCTAACCCCTCCGGGTAGACATCCTCAGATGGCCACCAATCCCCGAGCCCGGCTTTGTCGTTTCGGCGAGCCCCGAACCAGCCATCATCAAGAATGTAGCGCTCCGCACCCACTTCCGCTGCTTTTTCAGCCAGCTTGAAAAGCTTGTCGGAAGCATGGTCGAAATAGACAGCTTCCCAGGTATTATAATGGATCGGACGCGGTTTGCGCTGAATACGATCATCCATAATCGTGTGCTTGAGATGGTGATGAAACTTACGTGAGAGCGCGCTGAATCCTCGGCTGGCAAACCCAGCAAAGAGGCACGGCGTCCGGTAGGTTTCGCCTGGCGCTAGAGACAGCTCCCCCGGGAAAAAATATTCCCCCATCTGAACGAACGCCCGGCCATCACTCAGTCGATCAACGCGAACGCGGCTGTTTCCGCTCCAGCCGAGATGAAATGCGAAACATGGCCCGGCCTGCTCGTTCGTTTCGGCAGCGCCCAGGACGAGGCCCGGGAATTTGTCGTGGCTCGTGCGACCGCTCTTGTTCTCGCGAACGTAGCTGCCGAGAAATGGCGCGACTTCTTCGAGCTGAAATTCTCCCGACCAACGCCCGGTAAAACCAAACAGGTGCTTGGCCCGCGGATCCAGCGGTAAATTCCCGGACGCACACCAGTCAATCGCGAGACCGTCGGTTCCGATATTCTCAATCTCGGTCTGACAGGTCATCACGCTGCTGCCGGGATCGACGCCAATCAGATGCGTCGCTCGCACTTTCGTCGTCTTATCTTCGCAGACAATTTCGACCCGGTTTGTGTCTGACTGGCGCACCTCTGTTACGCGGAAAAAGCTCGCCCAGGCGGTTCCATTCCGGTGCGCAGAAAAACCTGGGGAGCCGGAGACTCCGGCTCCGGTTTCGTTCAGGAGCGAGCTCTCGACTTCGGCATCAGCGCTTCCGGGTGCGTGCTGACGAGACGTCATGCGCAAGAGCAGCGCAGGATCCGACTGGACGAGCTTCTCCCCCCAGTACAGGATGCATGGCCGGGCACCGACAGCACAGTTCAGAACAAGGCTGGTATTGCCAGCTGTCAGCGTGACAAAGTCAGATGACTCACTCATGTTGCCCTCTTCCAAATCGCAAGCGCTTTCCTCTTCGAGACATTCTGCAAAGAACACAAATGTTGGAAATAGGAAATACTATTGTCGTATTCGAAAATATGAAGCGGAAAATATACACTCGCCTGATAGCAGGTTACGCTTTTGCAGCGCCTCATGCTTCCCGTCTCACTCAGCCATACGTTGGCAGAAGTTGCAGCAATCCCTCGATCGGGCATAGCCATTTCCGGTGTGATCGAATACGAACGCTCTAAGGAGCCAATTACCAAATCTGGCTCAGACACAGGCCGGAAAAGACACGATGGAAGACGAGCGGACAATTCTTCAACGCACCGCTTCGGGCCGGGACGTTCACCGTCGCCATCATCAGAAAAGCGATGGCCGCGATCTCTTTCTGTACGGTTTCAATCGCCATGAAGGCGCCCGAGTCCGCGGTGAAGATCTTCAGACGGTCCAGGGGTCGGAGCTGCGCCGTCACCCACTTCGTGGCGACTGGTCAATTTATGCCGCGGGCCGTCAAAACCGAACCTTTAAGCCGGGCGCCTCAGCCAATCCACTTGCGCCAAGTGTGCATGGTGCGCCGCTGACCGAGATCCCATTCGAAACTTTCGAACTGGCGGTGTTCTCAAATCGCTTCCCCAGCCTCTTTCCTGGCGCGACCGAGCCGGCTCGTTCGGATTTGGACATGCACGCGGCGCGCGGCGCCTGCGAGGTAATCGTCTATTCACCCGAACCAGTCGGATCACTTGCAACGCTGAGCCAGGATAGACGCCGCCTCCTGCTCGCGGCCTGGATCGATCGCTATCAAGCGATGTTCGAGGCCGGCTGCGCTTTCGTGCTTCCCTTTGAGAATCGCGGCGATGAAGTTGGTGTGACGCTGCACCATCCGCATGGACAGATCTACGGATTCCCCATCGTTCCGTCGCCGCAGCAGATCGCGTCGGATGCGTTCGAGCAAGGGTATGATCTCGCCGCCGATGTGAAAATCTGGGGTGACGCGTATCGCATCGCAGAAGCGGGAGGGCTCGCGTCCTATTCACCGCGCTTTGCACGCTTCCCCTACGAAGTCTGGATTTCCGCCTTAGAACCAGTGTCCGGGCCCTGGGCCTTCAATGAAGAGCAATCCGACGGCTTTGCGCACCTACTTGGCGACACGGTGAGGCGATACGATGCGTTTTTCGGACGCGAAACGCCCTGCATGTTGAGCCTGCACGCCGCGCCTTATGGCCGTGATGGAAAGTTCCAGTTCACCGCTCAATTCTACCCGCTCTTGCGAGCGCCAGATCGCGTGAAATATCTCGCGTCCGTGGAACAGGCGACCGGCGTGTTCACCGTCGACGTCATGCCAAGACAGGCCGCCGACGCCTTGCGAGGTGCGGTATGAGCCTCTCCGCTCAATTCGTTGCCGCGTATGGCCGCGCGCCGACCGCGACCGCATCCGTTCCTGGACGAGTCAATCTGATCGGAGAACATACAGACTATAATGGCGGCGCCGTTCTGCCCGCCGCGATCGAGCGTAAAATTGACATTGCCCTCGCCCCCAACGGCTCATCCACGACATCCATTCAGTCTACGCGTTTCAACGGCAGAATTGAACGCCCCACAGGCGACCCGAAACGCAATGAATGGACCGATTATGCGATGGGCGCGCTTTGGAAGGCCGATGCCCTTGGCTGGCTGTCAGGCGGCGTCGATCTGCTCATAGAGAGCAACGTACCAGACGGCGCCGGGGTGTCTTCGTCAGCTGCGCTGATCACGGCGATTCTGCGCGCCGCGGCGGAGACTGCAAACGTCAAAGCTGATCCGGTCGATGTCGCGAAGCATGCCCGCGCCGTCGAGAATGAGTATATCGGCATGCCGTGCGGAATCATGGACCAATTGGCGGTCGGCTTGGCCAGTCCCGGCTCTGCTCTCGCCCTAAATACGCAAGATCTCAGCTTTGAAGTGATCGATATTCCTGCCGGCTGGAGCTTTGCCGTCATTCATTCTGGCGTTCGCCGCGAGCTCGCTGACGGCCGCTACAAGGCGCGCTTCGAAGAGTGTCAGAGCGCAGCCGACGCATTGGAAACGGACACGCTCTGCCTCCTGGATTCCGCGCAACAAGACGCGATGGAGGCACTGCCGGACCCGCTCAAAAAGCGCGCGCGACACGTCACGAGTGAACACTTGCGAACGGTACAGGCCACCGCCGCGATGAAGGCGTCCGATCTCGAAGCATTCGCGCGCTTAATGAATGAAAGCCACCGCTCTTACGCTGAGGATTTCGAAGCTTCGACCCCAGAAATCGATGCGCTTATCGCCGACGCTGTGGACAGCGGAGCACGCGGAGCTCGTCTGACAGGTGGCGGCTTTGGGGGCTGCATTGTCGTGTTGTTGGAAAGCCAACTGGAAGCCGACTGGATCGGTGCATTTCTGGACCGTCATCCCGGCACCTGGCAGGTTTGATGACGACGGCGACTGCACTGGACGCAACGATTTGAATTGAATAAGGCCGGTCAGGGACAGCAACTTGTGCAAGTCGCGGGCGCCGCGCCAACGCACAAATCGAGAGAAAGATAGCTGGAACTTTGACCTTTTCTGACAAGGTGCGCGCAGCACTCGACAACAAAACCAAACCTATTGGCTCACTGGGTGTGATTGAGGCGCTGGCGGCGCAGATCGCAGAGATCCAGCAATGCCTTACGCCCTCCGCGGACAGCTGCACGCTCACCATCTTCGCCGCCGATCACGGCATGGCAGAAGCGGGCGTTTCCGCCTTCCCGAGTGAAGTGACACGGCAAATGGTGATGAACTTCCTGGATGGCGGCGCGGCGGCAAATGTCTTTGCACGCAGCGTTGGCGCAGGCGTGCAAGTTGTAGATGCAGGCGTATCAGGCCCACCGATCACACACCCGGACCTGATCCAGAATCGTATCGCTGCAGGCACCCGAAACGCCATCTCCCAAGCGGCGATGTCTTCCGATCAACTGGACGACGCCCTTGCAGCTGGGGCGGATCTAGGGCGCGCGCTGACCAGCGACGTTGCGTGTTTCGGTGAGATGGGCATCGGAAACACCTCTGCCGCAAGCCTGGTTTCAGCCAAGGTGCTTGGCATAGAAGTCGAAACGCTGATCGGACGCGGAACAGGTCTCGACGATGCGGGGCTGTCGCGCAAATCCACGCTTTTGAATCAGGCAGCGGACCGTACGTCGCCTCAACTCGAGGTGACGGTGGCCCTACAAGAATATGGCGGCTTTGAAATCGCCATGATGTGCGGCGCGATGATCGGCGCATCAGAGGCCGGACGTATCGTCATCGTTGACGGCTTTATCGCCACCGCAGCTGCCTTATGCGCACTTAGACTCCACCCGGAGTGCTCGAAGAATTTCATCTACGCCCATTGCTCTGCCGAGTCCGGACACCGGAAGGTCATGGACGCGTTGGAGGTGCGACCATTGTTGGATCTGGACTTGCGCCTCGGTGAAGGCACAGGCGCCTTGCTGGCTTGGCCTTTGGTCAAAGCCGCCGCTGCGATGCTGCGCGAAATGGCCAGTTTTGACTCCGCCGGTGTGAGCGGTCCCGGATGAGGAACGAAGTCGCCATCTTCCTGTTGTCCGTTCAGTTTCTGACCCGCCTCCCAGTGCCGGCGTCGGATCTATACTCGCCGGAGCGTTTGAACGCGACGCCGCGCTACTACCCATTGGTCGGCGGTCTCTTGGGAGCCATGATCGCAGCGACGTTTTGGGGACTAAGCCTGGTATTGCCGACGAGCCTGGCCCTCGTGCTGACGATGGCGATCGGCCTTTTGCTGACCGGCGCTTTCCACGAGGACGGACTTGCTGACACGTTTGACGGCATTGGCGGCGGTCGCGACCGCAACACTGCGCTGACCATTATGAAGGACTCCCGGCTGGGCACTTATGGCACGGCAGCTCTTGTGATGGCCCTTGCCCTCAAATTCGCGAGCCTGATTGCTCTACCAGATCTTTGGGTCATCGTCGCGCTGATCTCCGGGCAATGCCTGAGCCGTTTGTCGAGCGTTCTGGTCATCGCGACCAGCCGCTATGCGCGCGCCGAAGGCAAAGCGAAACCCGTCGCCGAGACCCTTTCTGGCTTCAGCTTGATGGTCGTCATCCTAACCGGCATCGTGACGGTCACGGCAGCGGCTTTCTTCCTACCCTTGAGCTCAATCGGCGTGGGACTGGTGGGTGCTACTGCCGGACACATCGGCATGCGTCTTCTGTTTGAGCGCAAACTGGGTGGCTACACGGGCGACACGCTTGGAGCGGTTCAGCAAGCCAGCGAGATCGGGTTCTATCTGGGACTAGTCGCATGGCTGTCCTAATGTTGCGCCACACCACGCCGCGGGTCGCGCCGGGGACCTGTTACGGACATACCGACCTCGATGTCGCCGACAGTTTTGACCATGAGGCCGCGCAGGTTCTCGAGCGCTTGCCGGGCGCGGGCGCAATTGTATCAAGCCCGCTCCAACGCTGCCGCAAACTCGCGGAACGGATCGCGACACGTCACAACGTGAGCGTAAGATTGGATGCTCGCATTATGGAGATGGATTTCGGAACCTGGGAAGGTCGGGCCTGGTCTGATATTCCGCGCAATGAGCTCGACGAGTGGGCTGCAAACTTTTTTCGGGCCCGACCGCATGGCGGCGAATCTGTTGAGACGCTGAAAACCCGCGTTGATGCTGCGCTTCTGGACATTCAGTCGACACAGGTCCAGACCCTCATCATCACGCATGCAGGAGTCATCCGCTCCGCGCTCGCCAAAGGCACCGGAGTGCGGGACTTTCAAACCGAAATCGGTTTTGGCGAATTCGTGCGCCTGCCGGAAACATCGCAGGAACTCAAATGAGCGATCCAGATCATCACAAAGCCGAAATGCAAAAGCTGCAGGCGGAACAAAAACGCAAAACCTCTGAAGCACGCGATCCAGATCGCGGTCTTGTTCTCGTCCATACCGGCGATGGTAAGGGGAAGTCGAGCTCGGCGTTTGGCGTGATTATCCGCGCACTCGGATGGGGGAAGTCGGTCGGTGTGGTGCAATTCATCAAAGGCAAGTGGATCACTGGCGAGCGACAATTCTTCGATAAGCTCGGCAGCGTCGACTGGCACACAATGGGCGACGGCTTCACCTGGGATACTCAGGATAAGGACAAGGACATCGAAGCGGCGGAAGCCGCGTTCGCCAAAGCCTGCGTGATGATGTCCAGCGGTGACTATGACCTGATTGTCCTAGACGAGATCAACATCGCCATGCGTTACGATTACTTGTCAGCGGAAGCCGTGCTCGACGGCTTGAGCCAGCGAGCAACGCGCACCAGCGTGATCCTGACCGGACGAGATGCGAAACAAGAACTCTGCGACTACGCGGACCTGGTGAGTGAAATGCGGGAAGTGAAACACCCCTTCAAGGCCGGAATCAAAGCGCAACGCGGTCTTGATTTTTAGTCCCCACCCGCGACACGCGCGGAAATTGACAAGCGCACACGCCTGTAGCATCTAGCGCCACAGATGGTGCCATTCGAGAGAGTGGCTAAGAGGGAAGCCGGTTTAAATCCGGCGCTGTACCCGCAACTGTAAGCCAGTAGCGACGGGCCACAAAGCCACTGAGGATTTCCTTGGGAAGGCGGTCGGAAGCGAAGATTGGTGAGCCAGGAGACCTGCCATCGCGTCGTTCGTCCGGAGGCCGGGAAGAGTCTCAGCGGTCGGGAAGGTTTTAGAGACCTCTCCTTTGAAACGGCAGTAATGTTGGCTTGGCCGCTCGCGCAGATGTTCTGTGAGGCCATTGTGTCGTTTTCAGTGCGCCATTTTCCGGGCGGCGTGGCGCTGAGAGGGTTTTCCTCATGTACTTCAAAACCGCGCTACTCAGCGCCGTTTCCTTATCCATCGTCGCACCTGCACTCGCGCAAGGCGATGATGAAACCACCACGCTGAATACCGTGATTGTCGAAGGCTCACGCCTGAACCAAACCGCCACGGAAATTGGATCATCGGTCAGCATCATCACAGCCGACGATATTGATCAGCTTGGCGTCGACTTTGTGCTCGATGCCATCGCTGCGGCCCCGGGCGTAACCATCAATCAGAATGGCGCATTTGGCGGCTCTGCATCTGTGCGGATTCGCGGCGCTGCGAGTGAACAGACTCTGGTTCTGATTGACGGCGTGCCGGTGAATGACCCATCCTCACCCGGCGGCGGTTTTAACTTTGCCCGTGTGGATACCGAGAGCGTTGAGCGGATCGAAATCCTCAAAGGCCCACAATCAACCTTGTGGGGAACTGACGCGATTGGCGGCGTTGTCTCAATTACGACTAAGCGCCCTGAAGAAGGCGTCGGTGGCACTGCTTTTGCCGAATATGGAAGCTTCAACACGTTTCGTGGCGGCGCCTCCATTGAAAACGGGTCCGAGGCCGGCGACTTTCGTCTCGCTATCACCGGAACCGACTCAGATGGCATCTCAAAAGCCGACGAAAACAACGGCAACACCGAAGACGATCCATTTGAATCGCTGACCGTGTCTGCGAAGGGCGGATTGAACTTTGGGAGCGATGCGCGCCTGTCCGCAGACATTCTCTGGACCGATGCTGAGTCCGCTTTCGACGGATTTGTATCGGGTGCGCCGCAAAGTGTTGGGGATTTGCCCAATGTTTCCGAAACCGAAGAAGTGTCTGGAAATGTCTCGCTGACCGGGACGCTCTTCAACGGCAGTCTGGACAATCTGTTGCTGGTCGGAGTTTCCGAGATTGATCGGCAGAATTTCAGCAATGGCACACCAAGCTTCAACGCCACCGGGGATCGCACGATCTATCGCTATCAAGGCACGTTCGACGTGAACGATACCAATACGCTAGCATTTGGCGCAGAGCGTGAGGAAACCGAATTTGACGGTAACGAGACGACGATAGACGGACTGTTCGGTCTATATGAGCTGCAAGCCACCGATGCCCTGACATTGACCGCAGGATTGCGAGTTGATGACCATAGCAGTTTCGGCACGGAGACGACCGGACGTGCAGCAGCGGCGTACAATCCAAATCCGCAATGGACCTTCCGAGCCAGCTGGGGGCAAGGGTTCAAAGCACCGACCCTATTTCAATTGTCTGGCGGCGGCTTTGCAACTCCAAATCCGAATATTCAGCCGGAAACTTCGGAAGCGTTTGATGCAGGTATCGACTGGCGGTCCGCAGACGGGCGACTGGCCGCGAGCGTGACCGTGTTCGACACTGACATCGAAAATCTGATCGGCTACGCCCCGACTGGGTATTTCAATGAAGCAGAAGTCGAAACCAAGGGCATTGAGCTCACTGGGCGCGCAGACCTGACTGATTGGGCCAGCGTGGATGTCAGCTATGCTTACATTGACGCCACTGACACTGACGGTGATCAACTCAGACGTCAGCCAGAGCATTCAGGGGATGTCCGTCTCTCACTGGATCCGGATGGCCCATTCTCTGGCGCAGTCCTCATTCGCTACAATGGCGAGGAACAAAACAGCGCCACCACGTCGGTCGACAGCTGGACCCGCGTCGATGTCACCGGAAGCTACGATCTAAACGACCGTATCGAATTATTCGGACGGATCGAGAACCTGTTTGATGAGGAATATCAGCAGATCCGCGGCTATGGCACGCCGGATCTATCGGGATCCATTGGTATCCGCTTAAGGTACTGATCGGATGTTCAGGCTGACTTTTCTCATCGTTTGCATTGGTCTTGGCGCTTGCGGCAAGCCAGAGTCGGTGAGTTCCCCCTTGTCCGACCGACCGATGCGGATCGTCAGCCTGGATTTTTGCTCCGATCAGTATGTTCTCAAATTCGCGGATCGCGAGCAGATTCTCGCACTGTCACCAGATGCCGAGCGCGATTTCTCATTCATGCGATCCGAAGCCGATGGCCTTCCGAAAGTGCGCCCTCTGGCCGAAGACGTACTGATCCTGAAACCGGATCTTGTCGTGAGATCATATGGCGGTGGCCCCAATGCCGCTTCGTTTTTCGAACGCGCCGGAATTCCGGTTTTGCAAATCGGTTGGGCAACATCCATCCATGGTGAAGACGTCGGCACCATTCCAAACGTGGTTGCCGAAGTCGCCACCGGCCTCGGCCAGACCGATCGGGGAGCTGCACTAGTCCAGGAGTTCACCGACCGTCTCAATCGCATAAAGGCCAGTTCAAGTGGAAAAACAGCGCTTTACATGACCCCCACCGGCGTCACCACGGGCGGCGAAACGATGGCGCACAAAATGATGCAAGCGGCCGGACTAGAAAATTTCATGGACCGCCCCGGCTGGCATAGTCTGCCTCTGGAGCGTCTCGCTTACGAGCGTCCTGAACTGGTGGTCGCAGCATTCTTCGACGCAAAGACCAATCATGAAAACGCCTGGAGTCCCTCTCGTCACCCAATTGCAAAACGAGAGTTGACCGAAGCGCCTCGCGTAAATCTACAAGGCGCGTGGCTTTCCTGCGGAGGTTGGTTCATTCTCGAGGCCGTCGAGGCGTTGGCCGAGGGAGCGCAGATCGATGGTTGACCGCTGGCTTACTCCCGGCCTCTGCGCTCTATCTGTTCTGGCGATATTTGCGGCCTGCCTGCTCGGCTCAACCGCAATGCCGATCGAACGCGTGTTTCAGGCCTTCATCGGCGGCGCGGACGAAGCAGACCGATTGGTCGTCTGGACGATCCGCCTTCCTCGCGCACTTGCTGCCTTCCTGACCGGTGCGGCGCTCGGCATTAGCGGCGCCGCGCTTCAGGGCCTACTTCGCAACCCGTTGGCTGAACCCGGTGTTCTGGGCGTATCGGCATCGGCATCACTCACCGCGACCTCTGCCCTTTATTTTGGCCTGGTCGCGTTCAATCCCTGGGTCTTGCCATTCGCCGCAATCACGGGCGCGCTCATCGCCACTGCCTTGCTGGCCTTCGCCGCGACGCGCACGCAATCGGTTGTCACTTTGATCCTCATTGGGGTCGGATTGTCGAGCTTCTCCGGCGCCTTGATGAGCCTCCTCATGAACCTCGCGCCCAATCCGTTTTCATTGGCAGACATGATCAACTGGATGCTCGGCTCGGTCGCCAATCGTAGCTTTGATGAGATCGGCCTTGCTTTGCCATTCATTGGCGGCGGCGTCGCCCTGTTACTCGCCACACGGCGCGGCCTGTCGGCTTTGACGCTTGGCGAAGAAGCCGCTTCGGGCGTCGGACTTAACCTACAGCATCAGCGCATCTGGACCGTTCTGGGCGCAGGCCTCGCAACCGGTGGCTCCGTCGCGCTCGCTGGGGCGATCGGGTTTGTCGGCATTGTTGCGCCGCACGTCATCCGTCCTTTCGTGAAGCACGATCCCGCCAGGTCTCTCGTTCCATCTGCCCTGCTTGCCGGGCTAATTCTGGTGATTGCGGACATTTTTGTTCGCATCCTGCCAAGCACGAATGAACTCAAGCTCGGAGTCGTTGCGGCTTTGATCGGTGCGCCAGCGTTTGTTTGGATCGCAATGCAGAGGCGCGCCGGTCATGACTGATCTGATTGTTGAAAGCCTCTCTTTGAAAGCGGGCGATGCAACGCTGGTCAACGATGCGAGCTTCAAGCTCTCACCGGGTGAACTCGTTATTCTGCTCGGCCCCAACGGTGCGGGTAAGACCAGCCTTATCAGAGGTGCGCTGGGGTTTCAGGCATTGGTATCGGGATCCGCCTCATTGGGGGGACAAGACACGTCCAAACTCTCCCCGATTGAGCGGGCACGGCAAATCGCCTACCTCCCCCAGATTCGCCCCCTCGCCTGGCCCAATCAAGTGCACGACGTAGTTTCCCTTGGTCGGTTCAGCCATGGCGCAACGCTCGGGAAACTGACCGGAAGCGATGCCGCCGCCGTGGATCGCGCCATCGTCGCGTGCGACCTGACGCATCTGGCGCACCGGACGACAGACTCACTCTCAGGTGGAGAATTGGCGCGTGTTCATTGTGCCCGCGCTTTTGCATCCGAGGCGCCGCTTTTGATTGCAGACGAACCCACAGCCGCGCTTGATCCGCGCCACCAATTCCGGATTCTCGATCTGATAAAATCCTATGTCAGCAATGGCGGCGGCGCCTTGCTCGTACTTCATGATATCGAGCTGGCCGCCCGCTATGCGACGCGCCTCATCTGGATGAAAGATGGACAGATCATCGCCAATGGCCCACCTGCGGAAACGCTTACACCTGAGCGGATATCCGACGTCTATCGCGTCTCTGCCAGGATTGAGGCCGGACGGATTATCATGGACGGCGCCCTATGATCGGCAAAGCGCTGATGCTGCAAGGAACCGGATCGGATGTTGGAAAGTCCATCTTGGTCGCAGCGCTTTGCAGGATCGCAAAACAGCGCGGTCTGCGCGTCGCGCCTTTCAAACCGCAGAATATGTCCAACAATGCGATGGCTTGCCCGAGCGGCGGTGAAATCGGTCGCGCGCAGGCTTTGCAAGCTCGCGCCGCTGGGCTTGACCCACATGCGGATATGAACCCCGTCCTGTTGAAACCGCAAACTGATCGCACCGCGCAAGTGGTCGTGCACGGAAAAGCGCTCAACGCGATGGAAGCCGCTGATTACATGGCCTCGCGCGATCAACTCATGGGCGCCGTACTCGAGAGCTTTCAGCGGCTTATCGCGGCAAACGATCTCGTCATTGTTGAAGGCGCCGGTAGCCCGGCTGAAATCAACCTGCGGGATCGCGACATTGCCAATATGGGGTTTGCTCGCCGCGCCGGTGTGCCAGTGTGCCTTATCGGCGACATCGACAAGGGCGGAGTAATTGCCAGTCTGGTCGGCACACAGGACGTGCTTGCGCCTGAGGACGCCCAGATGATCGAAGGGTTTCTGATCAACAAGTTTCGCGGAGATCCTGCGCTTTTTGAAGACGGTGTGCGCGCCATTGAAGCTCGAACGGGATGGCCTTGTTTCGGGGTCGTTCCGTGGTTACGCGCGCCCACAGTGTTGCCGGCTGAAGACGCAGTTGCGCTGCAAGACTTGCCTCGCTCTAGAACGGGCAGTTTGAAAGTCGTCGCCCCCATGCTGTCTCGCATCGCAAATTTCGATGACGCGGACCCGCTTCGCCTGGATCCTGGCATAGACTTTCGCTGGATCCCACCTGGCACGCCTCTGCCGCGCGAAACTGATCTCGTCATTTTGTTCGGGACGAAATCGACCATTGGAGATCTGCGGTTCCTCCGCGAACAGGGATGGGATCATGACATCATCGCGCACGCGCGCACGGGCGGACGCGTGCTCGGAATTTGTGGCGGGTTCCAGATGTTGGGTACTGATATCTACGACCCGGATGGCCATGATGGCCCTGCCGGACATGAGGTTGGTCTTGGTCTCCTCGACGTGCGCACGGTCATGACCGGCGCCAAGCAGGTTGTTCCAGCAACCGGAAAGTGCGCCCGCACCGGTGAGGCGATCAGCGGCTATGAAATTCATGTCGGCGAGACGGACGGTCCCGACACAGCCCAACCGTTTGCGATTGTCCGCGGACAGGCCGAAGGGGCAAGGTCTCCCGATAACCGAATCCAGGGCACTTATTTGCACGGCGTCTTCGAGGCGGATGGTTTTCGGCAGTCCTGGCTATCTGAAGCGGGCGCTCAACCTGACACTGCGATGAATTTCAATGCCAGGATCGAAACGGCTCTCGACGATCTCGCGGAGGGCGTTTCACAAGCGGTAGATGTCGACGCCCTGCTCAACCTCGCCGCAACACCGGCGCTGGTGCGGAAGGATGCATGACCGGGCTGAGCTTGATCGCTGCGGCCTGGACGATTGAGGTCGTGTTCGGTTGGCCCGATTGGCTTCATAAGCGCATTCGACATCCTGTTGTCTGGTTGGGAACTGTGATAGCCGCGCTCGACCGGACGTTTAATCGCGCGGGAAGCATTGGCCCTGTGCGTTATGCATCAGGCGTCATCGCGACGATTGTAGTGGTGAGCGTGGCTGCGGGACTGGCTTGGTTGATTGGCGCCATCTTGCCAGAGAGTTGGTGGGGGTTCGCGATCGAAGCTCTTATTGCATCCAGCCTTATCGCCTCACGCAGCCTGTACGCCCATGTGGCAGCGGTCTGGCAGCCGTTGGCGACTGGCGATCTTGACTCAGCGCGGCACGCCGTCGCCCAAATCGTGGGACGTGATCCCGCGACACTCGAGGAAGACGGGATCGTACGTGCCAGCCTCGAAAGTCTAGCCGAGAACGCTTCCGATGGCGTGATGGCACCGGTCTTTTGGGGAGTGATTTTCGGACTGCCAGGAATTGCTGCGTACAAGGCCATCAATACATTGGACTCAATGATCGGTCATCGCAGCGACCGCCACGCGGAATTTGGAGGCTTCGCCGCAAGGCTGGATGATCTTGTCAATCTGATCCCGGCGCGTTTGACCGGAATGTTGATTGCCGTCGCCAACCTCAAGCCGTCCGCGTTTCACGTCATGGTTCGGGACGCGGGAAAGCACCGGTCCCCGAATGCAGGGTGGCCGGAAGCGGCAATGGCGGGTGGATTGGGTATTCGGCTTTCTGGGCCGCGTTTCTATTCGGGTCAGATACATGATGAGCCGTGGCTCAATGGGGCCAAGCGCGATCCCGGCGCTGTCGATCTCAAGCGCGGTCTGGCGCTATATTGCGCCGCGATGGGCTTGGCCGGCGCAGTGTTGATCGCATTACTTCTAGGGGTTCACTATGCGTCCTGATTGGCAACATGGCGGCGCGATTGATCGCATGAAAACGGAGTTTCCCCAGGCGCCCACCCCTTGGATCGATCTCTCTACCGGCATCAATCCGTGGCCATATCGAGGAAGCGGTATGGACGCGGAAGTTTACGATCGGCTTCCAACTCAGGCGGCGTTCACCAATTGTCGAAATGCTCTTTCTGAAGCAACCAATGCGCCCCCCGAGAGCATCTGCCTCGCGCCCGGAAGTGAATTGCTCATTCGGCTGCTGCCGCATCTTCTATCCTGTCGGCGGGTTGCAATTCTCGACCCGAGCTATGGCGATTATTCTGAGGTTTGGCGGCACGCTGGAAGCGACGTGATTGAAACCGAGGACCCTCTATCGCTTGCAGACAGTGTCGATGCGGTCATCGTCTGCAATCCCAACAATCCGAACGGGCGCGTGTTCGATGCGGGGCCCCTTCTCCGCGCGCGAGAAAGACTCGCCGCTCGAGGTGGATGGCTCATCGTCGACGAGGCTTATTGCGACCTCACGCCCAGCCGGAGTTTAGCCGCGCATGGCGGCGCCGAAGGTTTGATCATCTTGCGTTCGTTTGGAAAATTCTACGGCCTACCGGGCTTGCGATTGGGCGCCATTATGGCGCCTGTAGACCTGTTAAAGCGGGTGTCGCAACTATTCGGTGCCTGGCCAGTTTCAAGCGCAGCGCTGCAAATCGGGGCAGAGGCGTTTCGTGACCAAGCCTGGCAGCGAGATACGCGCGCTATGTTGCAATCCGCCCGGCAGGCTCTCGACCTGGTTCTTGAGTCTAACTCAATGCGAGTGATCGGAGGGACTGACCTGTTTCGCCTTATTCAGGCTGATAATGCCGACGAAACCTGGCGGCATCTGGCGCAAGCCGGACTGTATGTTCGGCACTTCGAAAACATGCCCGCTCACTTGAGGATCGGCCTTCCCGTAAATGAGATCCAACTGGCGCGTCTGAATGAGGCGCTCAGCCTTTTAGCTTGATCGGCAGGCCCGCGGCGACAAATTCAACCGTGTCGCAAACGTCTGCGACCCGTTGATTGAGCCGCCCTTGAGCATCGCGGAAGGCGCGCCCCAAAGGAGTTTCAGGCACCAGGCCCAGGCCGACTTCATTCGATACCAGGATGATGGATCCAGTGTGCTCATTCAGGTGCGCGCATAACCGCTCTGTCTCGAGGTCTACGTCCCGGTCGTGATGCATCAGATTTGATAACCACAACGTCAGACAATCGACGACGCAAACCTTATCCGGCACGTCATCGCGCGAGAGCGCCTCAACAAGCTTTAATGGCGCTTCGATCGTGTCCCAGCCAAGATTGCGTTCCGACTTGTGGCGCAGAATTCGCGCCTTCATCTCGTCATCAAGTGGCTCAGCCGTCGCAACGAATGCACGTTGCGTGTTCAGGCTTTCGGCAAGCTGCAGGGCGCGCCGGCTTTTTCCGGACCGCGCGCCCCCGAGAATGAATGTGCTTGGCATGAGCGATCGATCTACCGGCGGCTACTGCATCGTCGGAATGATGAAAGCCTGATCGCCAATATCACCTTCTGGCCAGCGCGAGGTGACCGTCTTGATCTTGGTCCAGAAGCGGACGCCCTCTGGCCCATGCTGATTCGTGTCGCCGAAGGCTGAGCGCTTCCAACCGCCAAATGTGTGATAGCTGACCGGCACAGGGATCGGCACGTTTATGCCGACCATGCCGACATTCACCTGCGCCGCAAATTCGCGAGCGGCCCGGCCGTTTTGCGTGAAGATCGCGACACCGTTCCCATATTGATGGTTGGAAGGAAGACGAGCCGCCTCTTCAAGGCTTTCAGCGCGGACGACCTGCAGAACGGGTCCAAAGATCTCTTCTTCATAGCTTCTCATACCAGGTTTGACATGATCGAACAAAGATGGACCGACGAAATAGCCATTCTCGTGGCCTTGCAGTGTGTGGCCGCGCCCATCCAGTTTCAGATCCGCGCCTTCATCGACGCCCATCTGAATATAGTCCTCGACTTTGGCTTTGTGCGCCGCAGAAACCACCGGGCCATAATGCGCTTCAGTATCGGTGGAGACGCCGACTTTCAGGCCGCGAGCGGCGTCCAGCATGCGCTCGACAAACTCATCACCTGTCTTCTGACCAACCGTCACCGCAACCGGTAGCGCCATGCAGCGTTCGCCAGCCGAGCCGTAAGCGGCGCCGACAATATCTTTCACGGCCTGTTCCATATTACAGTCTGGAAGAATGATGCCGTGGTTCTTCGCGCCGCCCATGGCCTGAACGCGCTTACCGTGCGCTGTCCCCGTCGAATAGACATACTGAGCGATATCGGATGAGCCAACAAAGCTGACGGCTTTGATATCCGGGTGAGTCAGGATGGCGTCGACGCTTTCCTTATCGCCATTGACCATATTGAGCACACCTTCCGGGGCGCCTGCTTCACGGAACAATTCTACCAGACGCAGTGGCACGCTCGGATCTTTCTCCGACGGTTTGAGAATAAACGTGTTTCCGCAGGCAATCGCAACGGCGAACATCCAGCATGGAATCATCGCGGGGAAATTGAACGGGGTGATGCCTGCGACAACGCCGAGCGGCTGCCGCATGGAGTAAACATCGATGCCGGGGCCTGCGCCTTCCGTGTATTCGCCCTTTTGCAAATGTGGGATGCCGCAAGCAAACTCGACCACGTCGATCCCGCGCTGCACGTCGCCCTTGGAGTCGGCGATGACTTTGCCGTGCTCTGAGGACAGCAACTCGGCAAGCTCATCCATATTGGCTTCGAGCAGACGTTTGAACTCATACATCACGCGGGCGCGGCGCTGCGGATTGGTGTTCGCCCAGCCAGGAAGCGCGGCTTTTGCATTCTCCACGGCTGCGGCCACTTCATCGGTCGTAGCCAGCGCCACGCGAGCCTGAACCTCGCCCGTGTTTGGATTGTAGATATCGCCAAACCGGCCGGATGTGCCCGCCACCTGTTTGCCGCCAATAAAATGGCTCACTTCGCGCATCGCGCTTCTCCCGTGATCTTGCTTTAGCGCCATCCTATAGCGCGCTTTCTTGGTCGGCCAACACCTTCGCGGAAAAATCGGATGATCAAAAAGAAAAGGGCGACCCGATATGGGTCGCCCTTCGTCTTACGTCCCCCCGGCCCACGCCGGGATGTAAACGAGTTACCAGCGCTTGGACACCGTCACGCCATAAGTGCGCGGCTCTGTCAGGAACACGTTGGTAAACAGACCCGAACTATCATCGGTCAGGTAAGCACCGGTGATGACTTCTTCGTCTGTGATGTTCTTACCGAACACCTCAAGCGACCAGTCGTTCTCGGTGTTCACCAGCTGCAAGGACAGGTTCACATTGTCCCAGCTCTCCAGAACATCGCGATTGGTATTCCAGACGCGGCTGAAAGCATCTGCCTGGTAGTAATAGTCACCACGAAGACGGATGTCCCAAGCGTCGTTGAAGACACCTTCCCAAGTGTATTCAGCACCGAAGTTGAAAGTCGTTTCCGGTGTACCTGGAAGGGCATTACCATCAAGGTTTTTCGCTTCGCCATCGAACGGTGTCAGCGCGGAAGCTGTTTGCGTCACGCCGTTTGAGTCGACGTACGAGACAGTCGTTCCGGTTAAACCGAACGCACCTTCTGCAAACGCGATGTCGGTGGCTTGATCACCGCTGCCACCGGTGGTTCCATTTGCGGAATCATAAACTCCGGCGGCAAATGCACCGCTACACAGCCCAAGCGTGGATCCAGCTAGTGTTGGATCCAGTGCAATGGCACCGAGAACCGTCGCGTACCCTTGAGCAGACACGACGCAATTTGATGCGCCGATAAATTGCTTCAACGTGACGAGGTC
Organism: Henriciella sp.; assembly: GCA_017642885.1. Lineage (GTDB taxonomy): Bacteria > Pseudomonadota > Alphaproteobacteria > Caulobacterales > Hyphomonadaceae > Henriciella. The sequence continues at coordinate 74,136 of JAEPOM010000015.1, forward strand.
GTTTCGTCCATTGGTGCGATCGAGTACATCGATACCAAAAGTGTCGACAACCTGAGCGTCCAGGAAGCCAAGGTTGGCATTGATCACAAAGGTCGAGGCAGGATTCCAGATGGTCTCGAGTTCCAGACCCTTGATCTCAGCGTCGACATTGAAGTTTGCGGAGCTTCGATTGACGATTTGCGAGATCTGATAGCCTTCATAATTGTAGAAGAACGCTGTGCCGTTGAGCTGCATCGCGCCACCAGCAACCGTATTTTTTGTCCCGATCTCGTAGGAATCTACAAATTCAGGATCGAACGCAGCAGGGAATGCTCCTGGGTTATCGGCTGGTTGTGGTGGGTTGATACCGCCGCCCTTATAGCCCCGAGAATAGAACGCATAGAACAAGCTATCCTCAGACCAGCTCAGGTCGGGTGCCCAATCGACACCAATACGTCCCGTGGTTTCTTCAAATGCAGCCGATTCAATACCTGCGCCGGCGAGCGGGTCAGGATTTGTAAAAGCATCTACAGAAAGAAATGTTGGGATCCGAAGAACTTCTTTTTGATCATCGGTGTAACGTAAACCAACCGTCAAGGTCAGGTCATCTGTAATATCATAGTAGCCTTCGCCAAACAGCGCGAAACTGTCGAGTTGATAAGGTGTGATAGAACGGAAATATTGCCGCGAAACACCGTCGAGGTTTTCTATTGGCGTCGCGCCGACATTCGCGAAGTCTTCTATTGGGAAAAGGATCGGACCACCAGCACCCGTTGATGCAGCATTAAAGATCTGATTGAACGCAGCCGACGTGTTGAAAAACACATAGTAGCTTTCCTGAAGAGCTGGCCCCTGATTGGTTTCGCCATCTACCTTGATCGCACCAAGGTTGAAGTTGAATGGCCCATCAAAATCAGATTGCAAGCGAAGCTCGTGAGTCGTCGCTTCAGAATCCGACCCGGAAATATCAGCCGCACCGTAAAAATTGCTCGCGCCAAGCTGTGGATCGCTAACCACGCCGCCTGGGAACAATAATGGGTACAACGCCGCCACAGTCGCGCCACCGCCAACGGAAGCTGGGAACAACGCGGAGAATGGGCCGGCTGTTGTGTTGAACGGAACATCCGAAGACTGTTCGTTATAGTCTTCCTGCGAAATGTTCGTACGTTCATTATAGCTACCGAGATAAGTCGCGGTCAGATTATCCGTCAGGTCGAATTCAGCCTTCCACGTGAACAGCGTTTGTTCCGTTTCAAAAGTCGGATCGAACAAAGACTCGATGGCGCGCAGATCACCCGGGATGCCATCCGTGTTTGCATTCAGATTGATTGCATTACCAGTGGTTGGATCGATTCCGCCAATGAGGCCGGCAAGCAAACCGTATTGTGCGCCGAGAGTGGCTACATTATTCAGGCCTTCAAGAGATGCCGGCGCGGTGAGATAGTTATCAACACAACCTTGGCTGGTTACGATCTGATCAAACGCCGAGATGGCGATGCCGTTAAAGCTCGTACTAACTGGATCCTGGTCACAAAGCTGCTTCCCTGAGCGCAGACGCGAGTCGTCTTCATTGAAGTGCTCAACCATGAACAAACCGCGCAAACGGTCTGTTGGCTCAAACGCAAACGATGCCCGCAGAGAGTAAAGGTCGCGACTGTCGACATCATTACCGGTGGTGAGGTTGGTCACGTAGCCATCGCGAGACAAATACGACCCGGCAAGACGCAACGCAGCCTTTTCGCCAACCGGCAGGTTCAACATACCTTTGGCTTTCACCGTATTGTGGTTGCCATAGGTGAGCTCTGCATCGGCTTGAAACTCTTCAAGTACTGGCTTGGCCGTGATCACGTTGACCACACCGCCGGTCGCGTTCCGACCGTACAATGTTCCTTGTGGTCCGCGTAGAGATTCCACACGCTCCACATCGTAAAACTCGGCTTCGAAGAAGCTGTTTGTGAATAGCGGCACATCATTCATGTGGATACCGACACCGGCATCGGCGCTGGTTGTCACCGCATCGACTCCGATGCCGCGAATCCGGAAGTTGAACCCGCCAAAGTTGCCTTTGGTAAAGTTCACGTTGGGAATGGCTTTCACCAGGTCAGGGCCGCCGGCCAGTTGCATCGCGTCCAGCGAATCTGCATCAAATGCGGACACCGCAATTGGAACATCCTGGATCGATTCCTCGGTTTTTTGCGTGGTCACAACCACCGTACCGAGTGTTCGCGCCTCCTCGTCCTGATCCTGCGCAACCGCGGTCGGTGCAGCCAGACTGAGCGCAAGCGCTGACGCACCTGCGAGCAAGACGGAATTCGAGCGTCGTGTGACTTTCATAGATTTACTCCTCCCATGGCGCGGTGTTTTCATGGCGCCAAATATGATGTGTTTTCTGCGGATTTACGTTCTTTGCGCAAACCTCAAATCGATGACACGACGGGGAGTGCCCGCTTGTCAATGATTTACGCTGCGTCCGGTCGAAAAGTTCGCGGCGGTGTGTGACAAACTCCACAACCCCGAATGGACACAATTTCGCGATTCTTTCTATGGAGATCGCGCTCGAGAATCCGCGAATCTTACTTCTTGAAGAGAAAATGGTGCCCCCACACGGACTCGAACCGCGGACCTACTGATTACAAATTTGAAAGCACACAATTCGACCGACCACTTTCAGGTACGTTGAGGTCTGCATTTATTACGAAAATTGCCAAACCGTAATGAACGATCTTCTATGCAGTACGTTCAATTACGAGGTAGCTTGGTGCCCCGGTGGTGCCCCGAGGTCTACGATGAAACAAAAACTCACCAAGCGTGTTATAGATAGCTTAAAGGCCAAAGATAAAGACTACCGAATATTCGATACTGAGATCCCAGGCTTCCATGTCAGAGTGAAACCATCCGGTGCAAAAAGTTTCGCATTGAAGTATCGGTCCGCTGGTCGTCAACGCAACTTCACAATAGGACGATACGGTGCTCTGACGCCCGATCAAGCACGCCACAAAACCCGTGTATTGATGACGCAAATCCATGATGGCGGGGATCCATCGGAACAACGCCTCCAGTCCTCGCGTGAGCTGACGCTCGGCGAATTCTGGGAACTTTATCTGGAACGACACGCAATACCTCACAAAGCCGAACGCTCGGTACGAGAAGATCGCTCACTCTGGAAAAACTACGTTTCATCGCCTTGGAGACTGCGAAGGCTCTCCTCAATTCGACGAGATGACATTCAAAAACTGCATTCGCGGCTTGCGGATCGACCCTATGCCGCCAACCGGATGCTGTGTCTGATGTCCAAGATGTACAATCTGGCCATCGAATGGGGAATCACAGATCGCAACCCCGCGACTTCGATCAAAAAGTTCAGGGAAATTCCGCGCGAGCGTTACCTAACCGACGATGAACGTTCCAACCTCGATAGTGCACTTGCGCAGGAGACGGATACTGCTGCCGTGATCGCGATTTGGCTCTGTATACTTACAGGCGCGAGGAAGAGCGAGGTATTGCAAGCCCGCTGGTCTCAATTTGACTTGAACGGTGATCGTCCGATTTGGACAATCCCGGCCAGCAACACCAAGCAAGCGAAATCAAACCGAAAACCTCTTTCAAAGCGCGCAGTTGCGCTTTTGAGCAACTGGAGGCAAGTCTGCCCAGAGAGTCCGTCAGGATGGCTCGTTCCCGGCAAAAAAGAAGACAAGCACCGATCCGATCTTAATGGGCCTTGGCGACGTGTTCGCCAAGCCGCTGGACTTCCCGACCTACGCCTGCACGATCTCCGCCATGACTTCGCGTCATCGGCCGTTGCTGATGGTTGGTCGCTCGAGATAATCGGACGCTACCTTGGTCACAGCTCAATTCAAACAACGCAGCGCTACGCTCATCTTCAAGATGATCCTCTTCACGCAATGGCGGAGCAAATTGGGAAATCATATGCGCGGTGAGAGCTGGGATTCCTTTCGAGTACCGTTTGTTTTTGCGGATGAGTTCGTCCATCATCTGAGCCGATATCCGATACTTGAATCCGACATCCGAGGCGTAAAGCCCGTGTTCGAACGGTTTCAACGCATATGGTGCGAAGTCGAAAACGTATTGCGCGCGCATCCTTCGTTCAATCTTCCCGACCTCGATTTTCCAGGGTCAATCGATTCCGCACGGCGCTGGAATGTATTGCGTCAACAGCAGATAAACTGGCCTAGGGGCAATGGTGGAGCTTCGCCTGATGTCCGGCGAGTTGAATCGAATCTTGCGCAGGCCGCGGATCAGTTGAAGCTAATCTTCGTTCTGCACGCACTTGCTCACGGATGGGAGGTTTGCGGTAGGATTTTGGAAGGCGACCAATTATTCAGCCTTCCGCTCTCTTTGATAGAAGCTAAGGATTTTCGATTTTCGGCAGACTGGTCCTTTGCTTTCTATCGCACGCTCAAGTTCAACGATTTGAAGTTTCTGGTTCGCCTCGAAGAGGACAGAAGAATCGTAAGAATAGCACCGCCACCAGTGCTGTCCAAAAGGCGCTTGCAGTCGGTGCTCAAGGAACTGAACGTACCGAACAGAGATGACGAGAGACGCGCCTCTGCGTTCTTTATGGGTATAGATGTCGACTTTAGTCCTTTTCCGCGACGGATCGAATACGACTTCATCCATCGCTTTTATCAACACAGACAAAGCACGTTCAAACATCCTCGAGGCCCGCGGTCAGATGAAAAGTGGGCCGTAGAAGCTTTGTGGGAGTTACGTGAATCTCTTCAAAAGGCTGAAAAGACCAAAAAGGCAGTGGCCAAAAAAATCTCAAGCCACCTCAGTCAGAAGCGCATCCATCGCGGAGAAATCACCATCATCAGATATCTCGATGCCGCGGATCTATGGCGAAAGATTCCGGGATGGTCAGAAACGCGCTAATCAACGAGCGACCAACATAATTCTCCAACTAACTTATCTGTTTCGCAGCAAAAATATCTGGTTAAATTGACTGGCTCCGTAGCGATGGAGCAAACATTGTCAGAATTTCGATTTCGTCCCCTTCTCTCGACCAAACAGGCCGCTCATCGGCTTGGACTTTCCCCGCGCACGCTGGAATCATTGCGAGTCAAAGGGGGTGGACCAAGATACATTCAATTAGGCCGCGCCGTTCGATATGAGCCAGATGATCTCGAACACTGGATCGAATGCAATCGCAAAACTTCGACGAGCCAATATCATGGCCGATAAACGCAAAATGCCAGTCGGCCTTTGCAAGCTTTCCCGCTTCGAAGCCGTAAGAAGACTCGAACTCAGCACCAAGGAATGCGCGGTATTGAAAGAACTCGTGGAACGTGCGCCGCAAGGGCGTTGCTTCCCGAACATTCAAACATTGGCGCGCGACACGAAGTACCACGAGAGAACTGTACGCAGAGCACTTAAGGGACTTGTGGCGAAGCGGAAAATTCGTCGAACGCGCGCCCGAAAAGACAACGGACAGCTCGCCGGTTATCGCTATTTTCTCACTTTCCCAGGCCATATTCCGCCAAACGCCAGTGGACAATCAGTCAAAAAACCACAGGACACAGAGTCCGCGCAGAACAGGAATCTAGAACCTTTAGACTCTGGAGAGGTTCAGAAGCTGGTGATCACGGAGACCCAGGTTTTCGACCTGCTGGAGGATGTTCTCGATCTTCGAAGAGATCCGTCATTGATTTACGGCACCGCTTTGACCTTATGGCTTTACGATCACTGGTGCCCGGATTCAGAAGCACTCATCCACTTCGTCATGACCGATGCGGAACGTCTTGCTGCGCAGCTAAGATCTACCAAATCGAGGCTGGTCGATTGGCAATTCTTCATCGATCGGCTCAATCAAAGATTGGAACGCGGCCTCACGGAGATGCCACAGAGCCGAGCAGCCATGCGCCTCGATCGGCGGGTTCGCCCCTATCTCCGAAAGTGTTTCAGACGGGCGCCTAAACCACTCCCGGACATTGCCGATCGAATAACGATCACACTCGACGATGATGTAGTAGTCCTCGAAATGGAGAACGCATATGATTTTGGCAAACTCTGCCAACGAACCGATGAACTAAAAAGTTTGGCGAGCGCAATCGAATACCCATTATGCGTCGAATTCGAAGACCAATTGGGTCAGATTCACTATCCAAGTTCGTTCGGGTAATCGGCGGGTCCTTCCATACAGATTTTCTATGCGGGCAAGCGAAGCGCACAGCGATTTTCTTTTCGAAGGCAAATTTGAAAGCCCAACACTTTCCGTCGTTTCGGCGCCGTTGTTGAAGACGAACCTTTCCGTGCGCACAGTTGCGTAGCTTCGGGTTAACGATTTTGAACGTGAACTCGTGAGCCACGGGCAAGGTTGTCAAAACAGTTTCAGTTCTCTAAGCCCCTCATCGCCTTCGAATACAAGCTTAGACGAAGTCGCACTGATCAGCTTGCCCCACGGTGTGTCGTCTCCGACCTCGTGCGATTGCGCGGATTGTCCAGGTTCCCAAATCACCAATGCGCTAATCGAGTTGCCTCGACCAAAAACACCCACGAACTCCGGATTTAGCTCCGGCTCGGAGGCATCAGCGACCACCGGCAAGTCCCGCGAATAAGCACTTCTATCCGAAACAAACGGCGATTGCCCGAGCACAATGTCCACGGAACCGCGCGCGCGAAGCGGATCATGATAGACCAGCAACGCAACTTCTTCTTGGAGCGCGATCGACCCTTCGACCATCTCGGCAGGCACAGAGGTGACCTCGCTTTTGCCAGATAAACTCAAATACACGCTCGAGCCGATAAGAACGAAACCCGTTAGTGCAAAGACCAACGGCCCTAGTGGAATAGCGCGAGACATAATCAGATATCTCCCGTCCAAATGGTGAGGTTCGCCGTCATGCGCACTAATCGATCCGGACGTTCCGACCGCTCCAATGGGCGCAGCTCCAGCCGATCTATCAGGACAGGATAAGACGATGTACCAAGCGCAGAAAGCGTTTCTAGAACCGCCTGAAGGTCCCCCTCCAGTTCAACGCGGTACATTAAGGCACTCAAGCTTCCCAGGCGCGCCGATGTTTGTGTTTCTCTCAAATCAACCAAACGCGCCTGGTTTTGTCGAATGAGATCCAAAAGATCTGTTTGGACATTGCGGCCGGGCTCGGCTTCAGCACCGACAGTCCATACGTAGGATCGGTAAGGCAAAGACCGGTCTGCCGATAATGGCTGCTTGAGCCTTGCTTCGTAGTCAACGATCAGCTCCGCTTTTTCTGCAGCGGTACGATTCGCCGTGAAAATTGCGTCCACCTTTGGCCCGAGCAAAGCGTAGAGCAGTGCAGCCATGACCAGCCACCAGATCCAGCCCTGGACAAATTTCGAGGGAGCCAGATTCACCTCAGCGTCTCCCCCGGTCTAATTTCTAGAGTAAAGATCTGATCCCCATCCGGTGTATCTGCCACTGCATCCGCAAATGAAACTTCATATCCTGAGAAGGCGTTAGATACTGCCGTCAGACTGGCTGATGCACTTTCAGACCGTCCGGTCAAACGAAGCGTAAGGTCATCCAGCTCAATGTATTGCCACCAGGTCGAGTCATTGGTTGCTGTGGCAATATCTGACAAACTCTGAAGGCGCCCTTGCGGAGAACGCTCTTCTGGATGGATGGTCGCGAGCTGACCGAGGGCGCTGAGCTCGCGGTTTTCATCAACGCGCTCTAGCAAAACCGATCGCAACTGCGACTCCTCCGCCGCGACGACGCTGAGCGCGTCTTCAGCACGCGTCTCTAAAACCGAGATGAGCGACCAAAGTCCAGCGACGCATAGTGCAAGTCCGAGCGTCAATGATTTGCGCTCAAGATGTCTCTGCGAAGCTTTGTATGGATGCGGAATCTGAAGCTCCGGCTGCGCGTCGCTTGAAAGATACAGGTTCTCAATCCCGAGCTTCTGAGCCTGGTTTTCCAGCGCTTGGAGTGTCTCTTCTCGAAGCTCGAGGAACTGAACTTCGGTGGAGCGCTGAGTGTTTTTTTGAACGACCACACGGGCATCATCGGCCTGGAGCGGGGTTTGCGCGGACACTTCGTGAGCAAATATTTTCGTCTGCGCACCGATCGACGCGGTGCGCGTCTCGAATCTGCCCGCATAGGCTAGATTGAGCGGGACCTGCACGCAAAGATCTCGCGATTTATATCGTTTCAACGCCTGAAACTCATCGAAATCGATACGCTCCGCATTTGTTGAGTTCGCGCCAAATGCCGATGCAAGCACGCCGAACAGATAGGCGAGGCTTCGCTCGATCCGACTGCCCGCTGGCCAGATGATGGTCTGCCTTTCTATCGACATTGCCGGGCCACCAAATCAAATCGGCATGATGCATCATAGTCGACGCGAGGTGTCGCCAGAATCAGTTTGTCATCCGCTGCAATTTCGTACGACAATACATCCGAAACTGATTTCTCGCCGGCCTGCGTTTCTGAAACGCGCTCCAGAACCGAACTCATTTGAGCATTCTTTTTCAAGGCGTCGTCCGTGCGTTGCCACCCATTAAGCAATCCTGAAATCGACTCAGACGCAGCGATAGCACCGAGAGAGAGCACAAAAATCGCGGCCAACATCTCAACCAGAGAGAATCCAGCTTGAGCGTTCATGACAGCCCCCTCACTCGCGCGCTTACCAGCTCAATCTCGCGAACCGCCGGGCTTTCGAACCAGCTGACGGTGACCGTGACCTGCTCAAGCTTCAGGCGTGGCCGAGTGATATCGGTGACATCCAGAGTTTCGCGCGTCCAACGATAAGAAGTGGTGTCGATCTGAACCTCCCCTTCCTCGTCTGCCAATTCTGCGTCTTCCAAGATCGACTGCGCTATCATTATCGCCGCAAGCCTGTTCTCAGCTTTGGTGGCCAATGCCGCGCTATTCCGGTTCATGCCAATAAGAGCCACCAGAAGGAGCGAGATTAAAACCAGCGCGATCATTGCGTCTGCCATGACAAATCCGCGTTGCTTGACCATTAGCCGACCTCTCCGAGATTGGAGAGTGAGCCTAGAACACTGATCATCAAAAGCGAGACACCGACACCCAGGCCGATCACCAGTGCCGGGCCCAATACTTTCGAGATTTTATCAATCCGACGCAGCGCACGATCATGACAGATCCGTCCCGCTTGCTCGATGGCCGTGCCAAAGGTCGATGACTGCTCTCCGAGTATTGCTAGCCGGCGCACCTCTTTTGGGAGTGCACGTTCAGCAGAAAATGCGGCGCTCGCGGTTTGCCCGTCTCTTATCCTAAGCCCGATAGATTGATATCGCTCGGCAAGCTCAGGACCAGAAACAGCGGCGGCAAACTTCAGGCTGACCTCCATTGATCGTCCAGTTTGCAATAGCGCCGCCAGGACGTCACACGATTGCCCGGTGTCGAGATCGCGAGCGATCGATCCGAGCACAGGCAGTTTCCAAACCGCCTGATTGACGCGTTTCCAGACAGATTGGCGACTGCATAGAAAAACGATCAAGAGTGTGAACACCGCCAAGGCGAGAAAAATGGCTGTGGAGTTAGCACTGAGCCATGTCCCAACACCAGCGAGCCAGAAGATTATGCTCTGCTCTCTGGATTGCTCCATGGCGGGTGCAAGGGCAGGCGCAACATAGAGCGTGATCACCCCAGCCGCGATGACAGCTAGAGCAAGAATAAAAACCGGATACGCGAGCGCGCTTTTAATCTTCGCCACCGCTTCTCCGCGCGCTGCAAGAAATCGTCCAGCGCTTGTCATCAACTCATCGAGCCCGGCGCCTGCCTCTCCCGCAGCGGCAAATTCTGCGAGCGTCTCGGCCGATCCCCCAGCGCTTCGAAGCGCAGCTGAAAGAGAACGGCCCGCTTCAATGTCACGTCGCACGGCTGCTGCGAGTTTGGCCACGGCGCCGTCACCATCGGCTTGTATGTCCAGCGCTTTGCGAAGAGAGGCCCCTGCCCTTAGTAGTCCTGGTCTGCCCCACTGAGGTGGTCCACCGGTTTTGTTAGTCCGGCGGTTTCCACGTAGCAGCGATCATGCTGCTA
>JAEPOM010000016.1 GCA_017642885.1 Henriciella sp.
TGCCAGTAACAGGCAGAGGGGCGCAAATGGTCTTCCATTCGCTTGCCGAGGACGAGCCGATCCGCATCATAATACCGATAGGCCAGCGGGTTATCCGATTCTGGTCCCTCATAAGAGATGGGGGCTATTCCGTCATAAAATCCGGCTGCGTCGAACATGGGCATGCGTCCTTCAATTCAAATCTTTTGTTCTCGTGTAGAGCTCGCGGTATCGCGCGAGTTTTGCGCTCATAATCTCCACGTCACTGGGATCTGGTTCCACGACGTGCTCAATTTCTGGTGCCGGAAACGAGGCTTCACGCTCGCCATTCGCGGCCATTTGCGCAAGCCGTGCAGCGCCTAGCGCAGGACCGACATCCGCATACTTTCGATAGATTAGGGGCCGCGACAAGGCTGCCGAGAGGATGCGCCCCCAATAGGCTGAGCGAGAGCCGCCGCCAATCACGGTGATCGTTTCTATATCCGCGCCCGATGATAATGCGGCGAGCCCGTCAGCGAACCCGTGCGCGACGCCTTCCAACACGGCCTGAGCAATATCAGACGCTCCGCTATCATGGGTCATTCCAAACAACATTCCCGTCGCATTCGGGTCATTGTGCGGTGTGCGCTCTCCTGAGAGATAAGGCAGGAAAGTCGGAGTATCTGCTCCAAACCAGTCGGCGCGCTCAGCATCTGCGATGAGCTGTTCAGCCGATGCCGCGCCGGTCAGGCGAACCGCCCAATCCACGCAGCTCGCCGCCGAGAGCATCACTGCCATTTGGTGCCAGAGGGTTGGCAAGGCGTGGCAGAACGTATGTACACCGTTTTTCGCGTCTGGCTGATAGGACGTATTTGCGGTGAACAAAACACCGGAGGTTCCGAGCGACAGGAAAGTATCTCCCGGTGCGATGATGCCCGCCCCCACAGCGCCTGCTGCATTATCGCCACCGCCAGCCACGACCGGCGTGCCTTCAGGAAGACCCCACACCGCCGCAACACTGTTCAAGACCTCGCCGGTGACCTCACACCCCTCATAGAGATCCGGCATGTGCTCACGTGAGAGACCGCAAGCCCCCAACAAGCGGTCAGACCAGTCTCGAGCCCCGACATCCATCCAGAGCGTACCGGCGGCATCGGACATGTCCGAGGCATAGTTACCGGTCATGCGCAGGCGCACATAATCCTTGGGCAGAAGAACTTTTTCGACTTTTGAGAAGGCTTCTGGCTCATGCTCAGCCAGCCAGACTAGTTTGGGCGCGGTAAACCCAGGCATGGCCAGATTACCCGCGATATCATGCAATTCAGGAACGCGATCTTCGAGTATCGAGCATTGCCCATGGCTACGTCCATCGTTCCAAAGAATCGCGGGCCGAATAGGATCATCACTCTCATCGAGCAGCGTTGCTCCATGCATTTGCCCGGAAAGTCCTACGGCCTCTACACGGTTTCGGTCAGATTGCGGAAGCGATAACACGGCGGCATTCGAAGCCTGCCACCAATCTTCTGGCTCCTGCTCCGACCATAAGGGATACGGTCGCGAGACCGACAGGGGCGCAGTCGCCTGGGCCACTACATCCCCTTCGGGATCCATCAGTACCGCTTTTACCCCGGACGTTCCAACATCTATCCCGAGGAACATGTCGGCCGCTGGCTCTTGATCAATCGGTGATGCACGGACCTAATCACTCAGAAGGCATTCCTTTGGAGATGGCGTAAAATGGACCAAGTTCGATTGTTTGCTTCACGAAACCGAAATTGAAACCCATCTCGGATTCACTGGTTGGAAAATACCTCTCAGCAACTCCCGAGACGCGGTACATTTTCCATTCCTCAGTGGGCAGAATTTCCGCGTTCAGCACAGTGTCATATGGCTCGACGTCGCGTCCGATTGCAACGCTGATCTTACCTGTCTCGCTTCGACGCGCTGGTTTCGCAGCGCGCGCCCAGAAATAGACTTCGATTTCTTCGCCCGCTGAGATGCTCTTATCAAACGGTGCGCGCATTCGAATATCCCATGGCTTGTTGCTCTTTTTGCGCACGCGAAAACTGATCGCCTGCGAGCCGGGAACGCCCTCAGATTCTACGATCGAGACGCTCTTATTGCCACCTTCTGGGTTCCATTTGATCGCCATCGGATTGTGGATCAAATCGCCGGGTAAGGCTCCTTGCGTCACTGGCGCAACTTCAAACTGCGGATCAGCGGCGACCGTCGGCGCGAGCGCCAATGACATAGCCAAAGCACTGCCAGCAACAAACAGTTTTACGGACTTCATTTTATCTATTCCTCCCATTTCCCGGCACTCCAATTCCGGATGTCTTCGGGTCATTGCACGCTCTTTGAGAGATTACGTTTCGCAACAACCACCGATAATGTTAGCGCTACCATAAGTGCGCCAAAGTGACCATCCCCTTGATGGGAATGATCACAATTTTGTTTTCGAAATACGGCAGCTTCGAGGCGCACTCTGCCTATTGCAGGCTAACCTCACCATTGATCGCTTTCGACAGGTGATCGATGCGATCGACGATTTCTTGTTTTGCTTCGCAGTCTCTGCAGCGCTCCAGGATACCTTCCATCTTCCGAAGCTCAGATTCTGCTTTACGCGTGTCGCCGGTCAGAAGCTTAATCAACCCAATCTTGTAATGTGCATCGTACAAAATTCGGCTAGAGGCAGTTGCTTTTTCAAAACTTCTCAAAGCCTCATTTGTTTTGCCAAGCTGGATCTGAGACAAGCCCGCAAAATAAAGCTGCTTTGCTTTCGCATCACAAGTTCGATCATAGGTATTGCGCAGGTTGCGCACCGCCACGCCGTCTGTGGCGGCGACGCCGGTTGGTGTGGTTTGCCCAGCACCCGCATTTGCCCCCTGCGACGACGCACCAGAGTCAGTTATAGCGGAATTCGTGAACACTTCTGCTCTCTGCGAGTTGATTTGCGCGGAATCCACCGACGCCCTCACATTGCGCTCGCGGCGCAAAGCGCACATGGCATTGTCGAGGAATTCGATTTCTGCGGTTTCAAAGTCTCCGGCTCGAAACGCCGCCATGGCCGCATCGTTCTGAACCCCGACAACTTCAACCGTGTCTAGGACGCGGTCTTCGCTTTCCGATTCGGCGGCTTCGTCCTGAGCGGCAGCGATGGGTGCAGCCAAGCTCATTGCCGCAGCAATTGCGATTGTAGAGAGGAAACGTTTTGTGTTCTTGCGCATTTTTATGCCTTTTCTTGTCTATAGTGTCCTCAACTCCCGGGCGCATCTTACCCGTTCTGACACAACTTGTTAAGGTAGGTTGAGTGGTCCTCGAACGCGTCGAGACATTTATGCATGGTCCGACGCACCTCGGCCATACGGCGATCCAGAGCATCGTCTGACATAAAATCAATAACTGGATGGTATCTTTTGGGGCGAAAATTTTGCCCCTCGAAAACAGCAAACCAACTGTTTTCACTAAATAATTCATGGTTGTCCCGATAAAGGCGACCATTCTCCATATAAATATCGATCCGCTCACGCAGCGTGTCGGGGATCTCCATCGAACGCACATAATCCCAAAACGGACTGTCGGTGCGTTGGGTCGCATAGTAATGCAAGATCAGAAAATCCCGGACCTGTTCAAACTCCAATTGGGTCTTGTAATTGAAGTAATCGATATCTTTTTGATTGAAATGCTTGTCGGGGAAGTATGTCAGCAAGCGCGCGACAGCAGATTGAATCAGGTGGATAGAGGTTGACTCCAATGGCTCCAGGAAGCCAGCGGACAGCCCGAGCGCGACGACGTTCTTGTTCCAGTTTTTCTTGCGGATGCCGGTCGTGAAGCGCAAGAATTTGGGCTCCCCCATCGGCGCACCATCCAAGCCGGACCTCAACTGCGCATAAGCTTCGTCGTCACTAATGTACTCGCTGCAATAGACGTGACCGTTGCCAATCCGATTCTGCAACGGAATGCGCCATTGCCAACCGGCTTTGTGAGCAGTCGCGCGCGTATATGGAATGGGTGGACCATCCGACTCGCACCCCTGAGCGACAGCGCGATTGCATGGCAGATAATGCGACCAGTCTTCATATCCGGTCTCGAGCGCCTGTTCGATCAGCAATCCTCGAAACCCCGAACAATCTATAAACAGGTCGCCCGCAACTTCTTCGCCAGATTCCAATACGACACTTTCGATGAAGCCGTCTTCAGCGCGTTTCCGGGTATCGACAATCTTGCCTTCAATCCGTTGCACGCCTCTCGCTTCCGCAACGCCGCGCATATATTTCGCGTATAGTGCAGCATCAAACTGAAACGCGTACTCGATCGAACTAAGAGGTGAGCCTCTGAGGTCCGGTTTCGGATGCGCGAATTTGTTCTGCTTAGAGCCCAGACAATGGAGATTGTACTCGTCGATCGGCGCGGCGTCTTCCTGCATCGCATGGCGAAGCCAGAAATGATGGAAGTGAACGCCTTCCATATTCACGCCATAGGGACTGAACGAATGGAAATATCGCTCACCCACCTGCCCCCAATTCACGAACTCAATTCCAACTTTGAACGTCGCATTGGTCTGCCGCAGAAAATCGTTTTCATTTAAGTTCAGCAGCTGATTGAAATACCGGATGTGCGGAATGGTGGCCTCACCAACACCAACCGTTCCGATTTGCTCCGATTCCACGAGACGGATCCGGATCTCGGGATTTCGCAGCATAATCGCTAACGCCGAAGCAGCCATCCAGCCTGCCGTTCCGCCGCCAACGATCACAATGTCTTTGATATTCTTGTCGTGCATCTCTGTTTTCCTAGTCGCGCATTGCTGGCGCATATCTGTTCAAGAACGCCTGGTGTGTTTCCATTTTCATAACTGCGTTGTTCATCGCTGCCTTCATAGATCCCAAGCTGCGCTCAACTTGTTCTTCGGGGACGCCTTCCACAATTGGATCAGTCGTCTTCGGGAGAATGTTCTGCCCGAGCAAAACTGCCACCCAGCTAGGTTTGGAAAACAACTCGTCTTCATAGCGGAATACTCGTCCGGCTTCCCGGAAGAGCTCGATCTTTCGGGTGAGCGAGTCTGGGACACTCATGGTTCGACAATAGTTCCAAAACTCGCTGTCGTCGCGCTCCGTCGCCTTGTAGTGAAGGATGATGAAATCGCGCACCTGTTCGAATTTCTGAGTGAGCTGTCGGTTATATTCATCGCGAATGGCGGTCGGCATATTCTTGCTCGGGAACAGTGAGATGAACTTGCTGATACCTTCCTGAATCAAGTAGAGCGAGGTCGACTCTAGTGGCTCGAGAAACCCTCCGGACAAGCCTATTGCGATACAGTTCTTGTCCCAGAAGCGTGTTCGGCATCCGGTTCTGAAGCGGATCTTCCGCGGCGAGCCCAACGCTGGCCCATCCAGATCCGCGAGCAGGCTGTCAATTGCGGCCTCATCATCCATCATCGAGCTGCAATAGATGTGACCATTTCCGGTGCGATGCTGTGTCGGAATCCGCCATTGCCACCCGGCCGTCTTTGCGGTGGATTTTGTGTATGGCAACAGATCGCCGGTGCGCTCGCACGCGACCGCCTGCGCCGTGTCGCAGGGCAGCCAGTGTGCCCAGTCCTCGTAATCCACTCCAAGCGTATCGCCCAGCAGCAGCGCGCGAAAGCCAGAGCAGTCGAAGAACAGATCACCGATCAATTTTGATCCATCCTCCAATTGCACATCCGAGATGAATCCGGTCTCGTCCTTCAGATTGACCTCAACCACCTTACCCTCGACGCGCTTCACGCCGCGCTGTTCGGCATAGTCTCGCAGGAACCTAGCATATGCCGTGGCATCGAAGTGATAGGCGTAGCGCAATTGCGAGAGAACCGACCGCGGATCGTTTGTCGGCATTGCGAATTTGCCCGCGCGAGAGGCAACCGCGCTGAGGCTAAATTCCTCGATCGAACTGCCGGGATTGGCGCGCTGGAACCGCATCCAATACTGATGGAAGTCGATCCCTTGCATATCGACGCCATGCTCCCCGAACGGATGGAAATAAGTATCGCCTAAACGCCCCCAATTATTGAACTCGATACCAAGCTTGAACGTGCCATTGGTCGCACGAAGGAAGTCTGTTTCCTTGATTCCCAGTATTCCATTAAAGTTGATGATATCCGGGATCGTCGCTTCGCCGACACCTACGGTTCCAATCTCCTCAGATTCAATCAGGGTGATCTTAACCGAACGCGGGTCGAGCAAACTCGACAAGGCCGCAGCCGTCATCCAGCCAGCAGATCCACCACCGACAATGACAATTGATGTCACCAGATTGTTCGCTGACTCATCCATGGTTCTGCTTCTCAAGATATCGTTTCATATTGGTCATATAGACGTGATGGGGCGGCATTTTGGATACCATTTGAGCAACCGCGCGTTCGATCCCCTCCAGCTGCTGAATGATAGACGCTTGATCAACGCCGTCGACTTGTCGGTCATACCGCTCTGGCTTTATGCCCATACCGTTCAGCAAGATCGCCCAATCCTCTTCATTGAACGGCTCGAGGTCGTAGCGAACCAGGATTCCGCGGCTTTTAAACTGAGTGAGTTTTCTTTGAAGCTTTGCATCAACCGGGACGGCCACCGCATCCTGCCAGTATCGATCCTCCGGCACATTCTCGACTGCGAACAAAGCCCGCTGAAACGCATTGGTATGGGCGATATCATCCTCAAATCGGCGATTATACTCGCGCGCTTCCACTCTGTGATCGTTGGTGACCGGGATGAGATCAAGCGCGCGCTCAATGTCCCGCTGTAACAGCATCATTGGCGCAGGCGTGAGGGGCTCAACGCCCCATGCCGCATGACCGATCGCGACGCAGTTTCCGACCCACGCCTCATCCAGCTTTCCCGTCGTGAACTCAAAAGCTGTCGGGGCCTGCTGGGCGCTCGGGTGGGTTATCGACAAGGTCTCCGTTCGTCCTTGCAATGGTGTGATCGCACTCCAGCCATGATCGCTGGCTGTAAGCGACCGATACGCAGGGCCTAATTGCCCGCCTTCTTGCCGGGACGAGGATGCGCGCAATTCTCGAACAGTCTCGAACGAAGCCCCCAAGGCACTCACGAGCGCGCGTTCGTCTGCCGAGCAATCGATGAATAGATCCGCCTCAATCTGGCGGCCGCTCTCAAGCACTAGCGCGGAAATCCTTCCGTCTGCGACTTGCACCTCACGCAGGCGCTCCGCCACGAGTTCAATTTCTTGCGTTTCATTCCGCTTCGATAAGAATTCTTGCAACTCTGAAACGGAAAATTGGTACCCGTATTCAGCACGAGACAATGGATGCCTGGGATCATCCGGCGGGTGCGCGAACACTCCTTTTGCGGCTGCCCGCGCGGATATGAGATATGGCTCGAGCGCGGCCCCGCGCTCGGTCAGAAAGTGCTGAAACGGCACGCCAGACAATATCGGAAAGGGCAAATGGTAGGTCTGTATCCAGGATGGCGATCCGGAGGGCCAGTTGGTGAACCGCGTTCCGAGCGAAAACGCCGAATGCGTGCGCACCATCAAAGTCGGCTCATCGAGCCCGATAGATTCAAAGAAATTATGCGCTGTTGGCGCTGAAGCGCTGCCATACAGCGCATCCGACTCAGCCGTCTGATCCGATGCCACGATGACGAGGCGCGCTGCTCGGCCCAAGCTGCGAGAAAATGCGGCAGCGGTCAGGTGGGCGGCGAAACCGCCGCCGTAAACTACGATCGTGCGAGAAGGGTTAGTCATCGAATTGATCACGTTCCTCGTGCGTCCATGCGGCCTGCTGCCAATCGCGCCGATTCCGATTCGGCGCCATAACGTGTCAGGAAGGTTTGCTGCTCTGGTGTTGTCTCCACAGCTTTGTGATTTTCGCGCAGAATACGCTCCAGTTTGCTCATCGCGTCGGTATCGGCAAACCGGTCAGCTCTTGGATCGTATCCGCTCGGAACGAGATTCTGTCCGAGCATGACAGCGATCCAGCTTGGTGGAAGAAACACGCCGAATTCGTACTTCAGAATGTAGCCGCGGGTCAGCCAGGCCTCGAGCTTTTCGTTCAAACTATCGGGCAGCTTCATATTTCGAAAGTAGCGCCACATTTCGCTATCATCGCGTTGCGTAGCGACATAATGAAGAAGAAGGAAGTCTCGCACGCGCTCGAAATTCAACGCCATGCGCTCATTGTACTCTTCGCGATCCAGCGCGTTGATGCTGCCATCCGGGAAGAGCTCAATGAGGGCGGTGATACCTTCCTGGATGAGATGGATCGATGTCGATTCCAATGGCTCCAGAAAGCCTCCCGAGAGGCCGATACAGACTACATTTTGATTCCAGAATTTACGACGACGCCCGGTTTTAAAGTATAGCTGTTTGGGATCTGCGAGCGCCGGACCCTCCAGTGTACCCATCAACTGCGCTGTCGCTTCGTCGTCTGAAATGAACTCGTTCCAATAGACGTGCCCGTTGCCGGTGCGATGTTGCAAGGGAATGCGCCATTGCCATCCGGCTTTGCGAGCCGTAGCCCGTGTGTAGGGCAGCAACTTCCCGCGGGACTCGCTTGGCACGGCAACGGCGCGATTGCACGGCAACCAATGGCTCCAGTCATCATATCCGGTTTCAAGCGACTGCTCGATCAGCACGCCGCGGAAGCCAGAGCAGTCAACGTAGAGGTCGGCCTCAATTTCCCGGCCATCGTCCAGCTCAATCTTGCGCACATCCCCGGTGTTCGGATCGCGAACAGCATTGACCACTTTGCCCTCGGTGCGAGCGACCCCTTTGCCCTCGCAATAGGTTCGCAGGAACTTTGCATAGAGGCTTGAGTCGAACTGGTAAGCATATCCAAAGTTCGATCCAATCTTATTTGTGTCCGGGCCAGGCAATTGAAATTTGCCCTTCTCTGCGGCGACAACCGGATAAGAATACTCATCCAGACGCGGGACCCGTTTGGCTGCATTGAGCTTCAACCACAACTGATGAAAATCCAAATCACCCACCGGGAACCCATAGTCGCCGAAGGGATGTACATAGTGATCGCCTAGCCGACCCCAATCGCAGAATTCGATTCCAAGTTTGAAGGTTGCGTGGGTCGATTTCATGAACTCTCGCTCGTCGATTCCCAGTGCCTGATTAAAAAACCGAATGTGTGGTAAAGTTGCCTCACCTACGCCGATCGTGCCGATCTGATCCGACTCCACCAGCTCGATATCGAGACCTAATGCGTTGAATTTATTAGAAAGTGCGGCCGCGGCCATCCAGCCGGCGGTGCCTCCCCCAAGGATACAGATCTTCCGCATCTTGTTCACGTCGCAACCCTCATCCTGCCTCTACATATCACTTTTATGACTCTTCTCTTGCCATCAAGGAATAAAAAATGATAGCGCTATCAATTCGAGACGCAGCTCACGGTCAAGAGAAGAAACCAGAGCGTGTCAGGGAGGAAACCAGTGCTACCCTAAAGTGTGGCGCATGTTCAGGGAAGATATCTGATAAATCACGAGTTATCCGTGCATGAGGCATTGGCACAATTTTGCCAGGCTCAAATGCGGACAAAAAAACCGACATCCAATCATCGGTTTTTCTATCAAGATCACTGAATTCGATTGAGGGAGATACATCAGTGAAATCGAAGTTGAAGATCGGCCGCAAAGGGCCAAACAAACTCACGCTTCTGGGAACGACGGCACTGTTCGCAGCGTTCGGCGCGCAAACCGCGTGGGCGCAGGCTGACGATCAAGCCGAAGACGCTCAGGTTGAAAATGTTAGCGATAACACAACCGAAGATGAGGCCCGTCAGGACGTTATTGTTGTCCAGGGTGTTCGTGGCGCGCTGCAAAATGCGCGGAACTTGAAGCGGGATTCTGACACGTTTGTGGATTCGATCACTGCGTCAGACGTGTCCCAGCTCCCAGACCTGTCTGTGGCAGAGGCGCTCGCGCGTGTTCCCGGCGTTGTTACCCAACGCTTCGAACTGGGTGGCAGTGACGGTGACTTCCCGTCCCCCGAAGGCTCAGGCAATATCGTCCGTGGCCTGCAATATGTACGCTCCGAGTTTAACGGTCGTGATGCGTTCTCCGCCAATGGCGGTCGCGCGCTGGAATGGGCAAGCATCCCGCCAGAATTGATCGGTGCGGTTGACGTCTTCAAAAACCAACGCGCTGACATGATCGAAGGCGGCATCTCAGGCGTTGTGAACCTGCGTACGCTCGAACCATTTGACCGCGACGGCCTTGTTGCGGTTGTGATCGCAGACGGGACGTATACCGATCTGGCAGAAGAATGGAGCCCAGGTTTCAGCGCGGTTCTCGGCAATCGCTGGGAAACCGATGCGGGTGAGTTTGGCCTTCTAGGCTCTTTCTCTACGTCTGAACTGAACTCAGCCATTCACGGCTTCCAATTTGGTCCTCTTTTGACGCTCGATAATCAATTCAACCCCGGTTCAACGATCGCGCTTCCAGGCGGCTGGCAAGCGCGTGACGTCGAATTCCAACGTGAACGCGATAGCTACTATCTCGCAGGGCAATGGCGCTCCCCAGATGGGAATACCGAGCTGACCGTCAAAGGCGTCCGCGTCGAAAACGATACGCAATCAGATGAGCGCACATTCGAATTCTTCACCGACGCTGAGTCTTGGGCATCTTGGGAATTCCTTGGCGACGGCACGGCGTTCAATCTCCGTCCGTTTACGTCCGATGGCATTTCGCAGTGTAACGGCAACGGCGAAGCGGCAAATGGCGGTATCGGCATTTGTGAAACCCTCCGTCCGGTAGACGGCGGTCTCTTTGATCGCGGTGTCGTCTCAAACGGCTTGCGCGATTGGCTGGGTGACGGCGCCACTGGCACTGGCAGCCTCGGCACGCCGTTCCAGTCGCTCGCTGTTTACGAAGCGCGTGAATCGGTTACGCAAGACATCAGCGCAAACCTGAAATGGCGCGCCAATGATCAGTGGTTCTTCGAATTCGATACCCACTATACGGAAGCCGAAGCAACGCTCGATCGTCTCTGGGCGGGCGGCAATCACTTTGGCGACTACGCCTATGACTTCACCGACCCAATGAACCCGGCGATTTCCCTGTTCCAAACAGGCACGCAATTGCAGTCTTGGGTCCCTCGCGGCGGTCAACCAAACACGCCGCCAACGTCTCTAGCAGATCCATCGACCGCGTATCTGCTGTACGCGGCTGACCAGTTCGAAGACAATACGGGTGACCTGTTCGCCTTCCGCGCCGATGCGGAATACGAGTTCGCGGACGAAGGATGGTTTGACTCCGTCAAGTTTGGCGCGCGTCGTTCAGAGCGTGAGCAACAGAACCGCAGTGCAGGCCTCAACTGGGCGGGCATCGCGCCACCTTGGGCGGGCGGCTATTTGCCTTACTCAAATCGTGCAGATTCCGACGCATTTGAAGTCTTTGATTTTTCTGATTTCCAGCGCGGTGGCCTCTTCATCGGTGATGCGGGCGTGGTCTTCCCATCTCGCGATCAGATGCAAAACTATCAGGCATTCGTCGACTCTATCGCGAATGAGCCGCTGATCACTACAGCGACCAATTCCGACGGAAATCTGCAAATCGGCGACTGGGCCCCTCTGGTTCAGAACGGCGTCATTGACTATGCCGGTCGTGGGATCGATGGTTCCGTTCGCGAAGAAACCACCAATGTCTACGGTATGCTGAACTTCGGCGAAGAGTTCGACAACGGACAAGCGCTCTCTGGTAATGTGGGCGTCCGTTATGTCAAAACCGACATCTCCGGCGGCGGCGTTGGAGGGTTCTCGGAATTTGCAGACCTCGACCCGACAAATGCCGCGTCGAACCCACGCACTTATCTGCCGGAACTCGCAGCGTATCTTGATCAAGCTGATACGCAGATCGGGATCGACAACAGCTATGAGTATTGGCTGCCTTCGTTGAACATGAAGTGGGAGCTGACGGATGAAATCCTGATCCGCTTTGCGGCGAGCCAGGCAATCACTCCGCCAAATATTGCAGACCTCAATGCGAGCCGTAACTCGCGGGCTCTGCTTGGCATTGTAACCGACCCGAACCCGGCGCCTGGCACCTTGCCCGGTGTAGTCGACATCATCCCTGATGCGGTCCGTGTCGACGGTGGCAACCCGAACCTGCAGCCTATCGAAGCGACAAACTTCGATCTGTCGTTCGAATGGTACTTTGGTGATGACGGTCAGTTCACGGTCTCCGCGTTCCAAAAAGACATTGAGAACATCATTGTCTACGGTACGACCAACGAAGGATCGGCAACATTTGATGGGTACACGATCCCGATAGACTTCGGTGGTAACGTCAACCTCAATGACGGTTCCGTTCAAGGTATCGAAGTCGCCTATCAGCAGTTCTACACCGACCTGCCGGGTCTGTTCGGAAACCTCGGCATTCAGGCCAACTTTACAATCATCGAGTCTGAAGCAACAGCTCTGCCTGCATTCGAAGATGCGGATGGTGACGGCATCCCGGACGACTTCCTGACCGTCTATCGGTATGGCATTGACGAGCTGCTTGGTCTTTCAGACCTGTCAGGCAACCTGATCGGTATCTACCAGGATGATCGTTTTGAGGCTCGCCTCGCATATAACTGGCGGTCTGACTATTTCAGCTCTTATCGTGACTTCGTGACCGGGAACCCGATCATTCAAGAAGAGATTGGCTTCCTTGATGCCTCGTTCAAATGGGACATCACGGATCAGGTTCAGCTCAGCGTACTGGGGGCCAACCTGCTCGACACGAAAGCGTTCGCGAGCCAACAGGTCGATCAGGCGGGACAACGCTACGCGCGGTCTAGCTTCGTCAATGACCGACGGTTCGAAGTATCGGTACGATACGCCTTCTAATCATGAGCGCCGGCGAAAGCCGGCTCTCAAAAACAAATTGTTCTCAAAACTTCAGGGAGGCCCTTTTCGGCCTCCCTTTTCTTTTGTGTGATGTCGGATCAGAAGCGGCGCTTCAGGTTCGCGATGACCTTGGACAGTGTGAGCATCTCCGGAGACTGATCATCCAGACGGCCCGCCAGCTCAGCTTTTAGATTGATCAGATCGAAAAGCGTTTCCCTGTCTTCGACGCGCCGAGCGCGGCTCTCGATCCAGCCAACGCAGACAAGGCGCTCACCCGATGTAACTTCGGCGACCTGGTGCAGGCTAGAGGAGGGATAGAGGACGAGATCGCCGGCATTAGGCTTCATCGACTGTGTTTGCCCGGCATGCTCGACCAGTAATTCGCCGCCCTCATATGTCTCTGGTCGAGACAGAAAGAGTGTGAAGGAAAGATCCGTTCTCAGGCTCTGCTCTCCATCTCCCATAAATGGATTGTCCACGTGCAACCCATAGCCGCCGCCCGTGGTCGTCTTGCTAATCAGGACCGACGAAAATTTGTGCGGTTGCGCTGCGGCGCGCAGGACCGGATGCGCGGAAATGGCGCCAAACAGGATCTGCTCAACTTTTGGGCCGATCGATTGATTCAAATCAGCCCGCTGATTTCGTTTCACCTGCGCGGCCACGCGTCCTGCGGTTTCAGCGCCATCTTTCCAGACCAGTGCGTCGAGCATTCCGCTCAACAGCTCCCGCTGATCGGCGTCGAGCACCTGAGAGATCGAAATAAGCATGTTTCCCTACTTGCGACTGATTTTCATTAAGCGCATAAGACGTAGTGCATCTTGCAGCTTATCTGAAGGAAATAAATCGATGAAGCTCCGCATGAAGACCTGGGCAAAACTGGGACTGAGCACCGCGCTGGCATCGGGAGCTGTCGCGGCGTGTGGCCAGGCGCCGAGCGATGACGGCCCATCAGCAGAAGAGCCGCCCGTCTCCGTTTCAAACTTAGGTGAGGGTGGCGAAAGCGGTGAAGGCGAGGGAGAAGGCGAAGGCGGCGAAGCTGGACACGGCATGGATATGCTGCCGGTCGAGAAACGCGTGGCGTTTATGTCTGGGCATGTCGAAGCGGGTCTGGCCCTATTCCGCGCGGGTGCACCGGATCAAGCTGCCAAACACTTGATGCACCCAGTATCGGAAACACACGAGGCAGAGCGCGCAGGCATTGACGCGCTTGGCTTTGACCAGGATATTTTCATCGAGGTTTCCGTGGCGCTGGAACAGGGCCGCCCGGCTGATGAGATTGAACCCCAACTGGCGGCAGCCGAAGCGAACATGACCCTGATGCAGCAAAATGCAGGCGGCGATCCTGTAGATGTCATCAGCTACCTGATGGACACTGTCTTCGAAGAGTACCGGATCGGCGTCACCAATGGTGTCATCACCGATGCTGGCGAGTATCAGGATGCGTTTGGGTTTACGGTCGTCGCGCTGGGAATCGCGAGCCGGATCGAAGATCGAAACACAGATCGCCTGGTCGCTGAGCTCGAAGCTTTGTTGGCTATGTGGCCCACGACCGGCCCCTTGGCAGAGTCAACGCCGACACCCGTCTCGGAACTGGTTGCTCAAACCTCCCGCGTCCACATCGCGCTCGGCGAGCTCTAGACGAGATAGCTTTATTCCAGTTCTTTCAACGCAGACTCGACATCCTCCAGGACGCGCTCGAACGATTGCGTCGCATCGACAATCGCAGTTCTCGGTTCATTCTCTGGTAGTTCGAGTGTGGCGAGTTGACTCTCAACCAGAGCGGTCGGCATGAAATGCTCGGTTCGGCCCCCTGCCCGCTGCGCAGCCGTGGCGGCATCTAGCGTCAGACAGATCGTCGTCAAACCAGGTAATCTTGCTCGCAAGCGTTCGCGATAGACGAGCTTGAGCGCGGAGCAGGAGAACACTGTTTGCGGCCCCATCTCTCTTGCCGCTCCGACTTCCGCCGCGAGATGGTTTAGCCAGGGCGCGCGATCTTCATCTGTCAGCGGGATGCCAGCAGCCATTTTCTCGACATTCTCTTTCGGGTGCCAATCATCGCACTCGATAAAATGGCCGCCCCGCAATGCCGCAATGCGCTCACCAATCCGGGATTTTCCGGAGGCCATGATTCCCATGATCATGATGGGTGGTTTCATTCCGGCTCCTTGCCTACTCGAACGCCCTTTCTAACACGCGTCCTGATAAATTCAGCATGGATTCTTTCAGCCATCGCGGGTTAGGGTTCGCCGGATTACTTCGGAGGCTGGCATGAAAATCTATGGCTCTCGCGTTTCCTATTATACCGGGAAGCTGGAATCCTACCTCAAGTACAAAGGCGTTCCGTACACGCTTCATGGCATGCCATACGACAAAGCGGATGAGTTGAAAGAGAAAGTCGGCTCGATCCAGATGCCAATTGTCGATCGCGAAGACGGGCGCTGGATGTCTGACACGACGCCAATCTTGTTCGAGCTCGAAAAGGAAATGCCCGACAACTCTATCCTGCCGGATGATCCTGTCGTGGCCTTCATCGCGTTACTGATGGAGGATTATGCAGATGAGTGGCTTTGGCGCTCCGCGATGCACTATCGATGGAGTTACCGGTATAGCCGCGAGCTCCTTTCAAACATTCTTGTCGACGAAATCAGCACACCCGTCCCGCTTCCTCGTTTCATTGTTCGGCGGATGATCCGTCGGCGTCAAATCAAGTATTTCACAAAGCGCGATGGGGTCACTGCGTCGACTCGGGATCATATTGAGCGTGGATATTTGCAAGCGCTCGACTGCATGAGCCAGATCCTTGAGCATCGCCGTTTTCTCCTCGGCACGAAGCCCTCGCTCGCAGATTTCGGGTTCATGGCGCCGATGTTCAGGCATTTCAGCCAGGATCCAGATCCGGAAGAAATCATGCGCACGCGGGCACCGCTCGTCTATGAATGGGTCGCGCGCATGTGGGCTGCCCGGCAAGTCCCGGAGGGCACGTTCGTTTTCAAGATCTCCGATGAGCTGAAACCGATGCTGAAGGAAATCTGCGAGACGCATCTGCAACAGCTTGCCTCAAACGCCGCAGCCTATGGCGCGGGGCAATCCAGTTTCGAAATGTCCGTTCAGGGCTGCGCCTATCGCGACCTGCCGGTTTCCCGATACCGCGTCTATTGCCTCGAACGCCTGCGCGAGCACTTCCAGTCGCTCGATACGAACAGTCAGGACACAGTTCGATCCCTGTTGCCCCACGCCGAGGCGACCATCCTCTGGGATGGCGAGTTCGACGTGGCTTCAGGGTATGACGAAGACCGCCACCTGCCATATGGCCATGCGATCAATGTTTACGGAGAAGGTACGCCTTAGAAGGCAAACTAGAGAGGCTAAGCCGCGTTCGGTTGCCACTTCGTCTTCATCGTAACGATCTCTTCCGCGATGGTTGGGTGCACGGCGCAAGTCTCGTCGAATTGCTGTTTGGTGGCGCCCATTTTGATCGCAATACCGAGCATCTGGATCATCTCACCCGCATCCGGCGAGACGACGTGCGCCCCAACCACGACCTGGTCTTCCTGGCGGACGATCAGTTTCATGAAAACACGTTCCGACTTTCCGTTGAGCATGTTCTTCATCGGACGGAACTTCGCCTTGTAGATATCGACGGCGCCAAATTTCTTGCGCGCCTCATGCTCAGCGAGACCCACTGTTCCAACTTCAGGCTGCGTGAACACCGCTGTCGCGATCTTGTCGTGATCAAACGTGCGGGGATTGCCGCCAAACTCGGTATCCGCAAAAGCGTGACCTTCGCGAATGGCGACCGGGGTCAATTCCGCACGACGCGTTACATCGCCGACTGCCCAGATATTGTCGACATTGGTTTTTGAATAATCGTCGACAACAATTTCGTGTCGATCACCCGTCATGACTCCAGCCTTATCCAGACCAAGTCCGTCAATGTGCGGCCGGCGACCAACTGCCATCATCACGACATCCGCATCGAGCATCATGCCATTGTTCAATTTCAAATGGAGCGGTCGTTCGGCATTGTCGGTCTTCTCAATCGACTCAAACACCGTGTTGGTAATCACGCGAACGCCGGCTTCCTTCAGCCCCTCATGAACCTCGGTCCGGACGTCCATATCGAAACCGCGCAAGACGGTATCACTGCGATAAACGAGGCAAGTCTCAACACCGAGTCCGGCAAAGACGTGAGCAAACTCACAGGCAATGTATCCGCCGCCCGCAATCACAATATGCTTCGGAAGTTCGGTCAGCTGGAAGACACCGTCGGAGGTGATCGTGTGCTCGACGCCCGGCAACTCATCTTGAGACGGCCGCCAAGGTGATCCACCGACCGCGATGAGGATTTTGTCGGCGGTGACCGTCTCGCCGCTGGTGACAAGTTTCAGCGTATGTGCATCGACAAATTCTGCACGCTCTTCAAACACTTCCACACCTGCGTTCACCTGCCCACTCATATACAGGCCGGAAAGGCGATCAACTTCGGCGTGAAGATTGGCCATGAATCCTGGGAAATCGAACTCGCCGATCGTAATATCCCAGCCAAACTTTTTCGCTTCTTCGAGCTTGCGACCGTAGTCACTCGCATAGACCATGAACTTTTTCGGTACGCAGCCACGGATCACGCAGGTGCCGCCCATGCGATACTCTTCGGCGAGCGCAACTTTTGCGCCGTGACCCGCCGCAATTCGCGCTGCGCGGACTCCGCCGGAACCGCCGCCAATCACAAATAGATCGTAGTCGTATGAATGATCAGCCATGGCTTGGTCCTTATAGGAAGATGCGGTGAGGTGTGGTGGTCGCCGTATATGGCGTTGCCGCTCTAGTATTCAAATATGGTGGCGCCGTCGTCCGATCCTATGATCACAGTCCGCGCCAGATTGATAAACAATCCGTGTTCGACCACGCCTGGAATGTTGGACAGCAAGGCTGAAGCGAGGGGTGCTTCAGGTATGGCGCCGCATGAACAGTCGAGAATGAAGTTTCCGCCGTCCGTAACGATGGGTTTGTTTCCAGGACCGGTGCGCACATTGATCATCGGTTTCAGTACGCCAGCCTTCTTCAGCGCATCATAAACTTTCTTGGCGGTGATCGTGTAGCCGAAGGGTGTCACTTCGACGGGCAAGGGAAACTGCCCCAACATCTCGACGCTCTTCGAACTGTCCGCGATCACGATCATCAGATCGCTCGCATTGGCGATGATTTTTTCGCGGAGTAACGCAGCGCCGCCGCCTTTGATCAACTGCGCATGTTCGTCGACTTCATCGGCGCCATCGACCGTCAGGTGAATTCGATCGACCTGCTCGACATCAACAAGAGGCACACCAAGCGACTCCGCAAGACGCCGCGTCTGCTCACTGGTCGGCACGCCGCGAACCACCAAGCCCTCGGCGATTTCCTCGGCTAGGTACTCAACAAAGAACTTAGCCGTCGACCCCGTACCGAGCCCAATCGTCATTCCGTCTTCGACAAAATCCATAGCCGCTTGAGCCGCGTTTTCTTTTTCTAGCTCATTTGCCAAATTCAGCCTCCATCAGCCCTTTTTTCTAGCGGCCTTTATCTCCGCCATCTTATCTCGGAACGCCGTCGCCCAGCCGGCCTTTTGCATCTGCCGACCGCGCGCCACAGCCAGGGCATTCGCTTCGACATCTTTGGTGATCACAGACCCGGATCCGACAAAGGCGCCATCGCCAATGGCCACGGGCGCCACAAGCGCCGAGTTCGAGCCGATAAAGGCATCCTTGCCGACTGTGGTTTTGTGTTTCAGGAACCCGTCATAATTGCAGAAGATCGTCCCGGCACCGATATTCGCGCCCGCTCCAATCTCGCCATCGCCCAGATAGGATAGATGGCTTGCCTGGGCACCCGCCCCCATTTTGGTGTTCTTGACCTCGACAAAGTTTCCGATCTTTACGTTCGATTCAAGCTCCGCGCCGGGGCGCAGCCTGACGAAGGGCCCGATGACGCTCTCCGCGCCGACAACAGCCCCTTCCAGGTGCGAGAAAGCGCGGATCCGAGCACCGCTTTTCACGGTCACTCCGGGAGCGAATACAACATTAGGTTCGATGACCGCATCGGTCTCGATTTCCGTGTCGTAGCTGAAATACACGGTTTCTGGTGCGGTCATCGTGACGCCAGACGCCAATACCTGCGACCGGGTGCGGGCCTGGAATGCCGCTTCCGCATTAGCCAGCTGGGCGCGCGTATTTATCCCCATCACCTGCGCTTCATCGCAGCTGACCGTCCGGCAAATACCGCCCGCTTCACGCGCCAGTTCGACAATGTCCGTGAGGTAATACTCACCCTTGATATTATCGTTCGTCACTTTGCTGAGCAGATCGAACATGATCTTTGACGGCGCCGCGATCACACCGGAATTGCAGAACGAAACAGCGAGCTGCTCGGGCTTCGACAATGGCTTCGAGATTGCCGGCTGCATCGGTGATCAATCGTCCATAAGCGCCTGGGTCAGCGGCTTCAAATCCAAGGACGCCGACAGTGGCGCCTGCGCTGACTTCGGCAAAGAGGCCTTCAAGGGTTTCGGTTTCGATCAATGGTACGTCACCGCACAGGACGACAAGCTCACCTTCAAAATCGCTGAGCGCTTGCTGTGCCGTCAGGACGGCGTGCCCGGTTCCACGCGGAGGATCCTGGATCGTGACCGCGCTCGGCCCAAGCAAATCGACAACATGGTCCCGAACAGCCTCGCCCGCAGGCGAACACACGACCAAAATACGATCACATCCAACCGATTGCGCGAGCGCGATTGACCAATCGATCATTGGGCGTCCGCCAACCGGATGCAAAACTTTGGGAAGAGCAGATTGCATGCGCGTTCCCTGCCCCGCCGCCAAGATCACTGCCGCACGATTTGCCATCGCAAAGTTCCCTCGTGAACGTTCTGGGACTGGACTAGAGCAAGATCTGAGTCGTTGCGAGCCCTATTGTGCCCGTCCGGGTGCAGATTCGATTAGGTCTTTTGGGAAACACTCCCGAATGCGGTTTTGGGGAATGTTTTTTAGTCTCCAGACACACGAAAGGGCAGCTCGCGATGCGAAGCTGCCCTTCCTGTCCGTGTCACCAGGGTGTGGCACTCTCCTGCCACCCCCAATGTGACCGCCCGAATACATCTGATTCGCGGCGCGGTAATCGGTGAGCTCTCTCCAAAGCTCACCATCCAGACTTAGTCTGGACGATACTCATTGCGAACTTCGTTCACATTCACGATCTTACGGCGAGGCATGCCGTTGACCATGTTGCTGCGCACATCGGTACGTGCACTGCGCATTGCAGGGACGAATCCAGCATCCACAAGGTCGACTTCGACATCGTAGCCACGCTCGGACCAATACTCAGCAATTTTGTCTTTCAGACGGCGAGCGCCGTCGTTGTTACACCAGTCTTTCATTGTTCTCACTCTCTGCATCTTGGTCGTTGCCCGCAGATATTTTCGGCAACTGTTAAAAGATGTCCTTCACTGCATTTCGGGGCTTGCTGCCCGCTCTAAGCGCTTCCTAGATGCCTGTTATAAATCTTACATACAAGGTCTTTTTTGGATGAACTTTCGATAAGGAAACTCGATGAACAGCCGTTCATAATGAACAGATGTTCATCGCATGAACCGTTAACATCCAGCTTTCACAAAAGTGTCGAAAATCCAATAATTGCCTTGATTTATAGCACACCGCACGAAGGCTTCCCTAGTTAACGGCAGCTTTCACACTGGTTGCGAACACAACCAATATTCCAAATACGCATAGCAGCCATGCTCTTTTGGGGTATCTGTTTTTTGCGATATGACAGCGCTCGCCATTTTTTCGCATTGGATTCGTCGACGTCAGCACCATTTTCGCTCACGAAAAGAATCAATTCAGAAACAAACATTCGAGGCATTAGATACATTCTCGCCATCGAACGCGGAAATTGAGTGTTACTTACGCAATCAGGGGCTGGACCCGTGTCTCAAATAGTCCAAATAGACCAACATGAGTTTTGACCTCCGCACCTTCCGCGAGACGCTCGGACTGTTTGTTACGGGCGTGACCATCATCACTACACGTGACGATCGCGGTGACCCAGTTGGCATCACTGCGAATTCCTTCAACTCCGTCTCGCTCGATCCACCTCTCATTCTCTGGTCAGTGGGACAGAAGGCGCTCAGCTTAAACGCCTTTTCTGACGCTGAAGCTTTTGCCGTGCATATCCTGCGGGACGATCAGGCTGACCTGTCGCAAAGGTTTGCTACATCCGGAACAGATAAGTTTCGCCAGCTCGCCGTAGAACCCGGCCTGGGCGGCGTGCCTCTGCTGCCAGATTGCGCCGCACGCCTGGAGTGCTCTTTGTTCGCTAAATATCCCGCCGGCGATCACTTACTCTTCATCGCCAAAGTGGAGCGTCTCTCATCAGACCCGTCCTCGATGCCGCTGGTTTATCATGGCGGTCGCTATGCGGAGCTCTCCGACAAGCCGAATTAGCCTCCTAAAACATGGTTAACGAAGCAAAACAGAATTTCGTATGCTTTTAGCGGAATATAAGAATTTTTCTGAGACATTGGGAACATGAGGTCAAAAGGCCCGTACGGCGGCAATCACGCTGCCATCCAATGGAGATGAAAATAATGAGCTTTCGCAAACTGCTTCTGGCAGGTGCCGCACTTGCGGCCAGTACTGCCGCTGTCGCCACTCCGGCACATGCCTCGATCATTGACCGCCCGCACTTTAAAGTGCTCGGCGTTGTGATTGTCTGGGCAGCTGACGAGACGAATGGCAACACGCCAATCGCAACAGACTTCATCATTGATGACAGCGTTGGTGGCACTGCTTCTAACGATACAGACCTGATTGGCGGAGCCGCTCTTGACGGTCGAACTGTGGTCACTGGTTCTTTGACACCAACTAAAGACTCCACGTCTACCGCCGCTCTTGGCGACATCCTGACAATCGACAATGATGGTGACGCGACGAATGGCGTGACGCAGTCGGTCGATACAGGCACGCCAACATCTTTTGGCGCTTTTGATGTCACAGGTGAGTCGCTGTCTGGCGATCTGACACACAATTCAAGCTTCTTCGTTGCTTCGAACACAGGCTTCAACATCAATGGCGCCGCGACGCCACTGACTGAATCTGGTGATTTCGACATGACCGATATCAGCTTCTCTATGGGCGTCACTGTCGCAGGTACGGCTGCCAATGACGGCATCGACTTTGGTGGCAACGCTCAGGACCCAGGTGGTTCGTTCGGCACGTTCGCTAATCTCGGCGCGATGACCGGAGCAACTCCTGTCTATACAGGTAACCTGCGCACGGCGGCATCTGCTGGCTCGATCACCGCTCAGTCTGTTCGCTTTGACGCGACTTATGAGCTGGGCACAACCGGATACGACCTGTCTATGGGTGCCGGTGAAGTCGAAGCAGAAGTCGTTTACACGGTCTACGTCCCGTAAGCGACGACACCGACCTTCTCGAGCCATCGAGCAAAAGCGCTCAGCCCTGTTCGTCAGGGCTGAGCGTTTCTGTATCGGCCTCTATGCGCCGCCTGCAATCACCGCTACATAACGGCGCCATGAAAGCGATCCTGCGAAGTGCATTTGTCGCCAGTCTTCTGGGCTGGTTGATTTGGGCCTACATGGCCTTGTGCAACCGCACCATTCGTTGGACCGTTGAGGGAGACGAAGAAGCCCTGAAGGTCTGGTTAGAAAACCCAGGCATCATCATCGCAGCCTGGCACTCAACTATCTTATTGTTGCCGTCGGGGTGGAACCGGATCATCCAGAAGTGGCCAGGGCAAAAAACTCGGTCCGCCATGTTGATTTCACTGTCCAAAGACGGCGAACCGGTTGCCAAGGCGATCAAGCATCTCGGACTCGAAGCGGTACGAGGATCATCGACGCACAAGCGCAAGAAACGCGACAAAGGCGGAATGAAAGCGCTCGCAGAAGCATTGCGCATCCTCAAGAATGGGGGCGGCATTTGCATCACGCCTGATGGACCGCGTGGCCCAGCCGAAATTGCTCAGAATGGCCCGATCATCATGGCGCAACGTACAAGCGCTCCGATTCTTCCTTATGCAATTGTCTCCGCCCCTCGACGGCGCCTCAACACCTGGGATGGATTTCGCATCCCTTATCCCTTCACACGCGGGGCGTTGGTTTTCGGCGAAGCGGTGTTTCCGAATGAGACCGACGATCGCGAAACGCTTCGCCAGCGACTTGAAGACAATCTGAACACGGCAATGGCCCGCGCCGAAAGCATCGCGCAAAAAAAAGGCCGTTCATAAGAACGGCCAAGGTCAAGCAAGAAGGACGTCGTCGGACCGTCTGAAACCAGACGGGAACTCCGTCGACATCACCTGTATAGTCGAACCAACATGAACGCAGTCGGAGCCGTTTCTGTAGGTTCCGTTCATTTTCGCGCCCGGTTTCTGCCTTAGTTGGAACTGGTTCAGGCTTCGGCGCGGGTAAAAATTGCCTCGAGCGAGCGCAAATTCATTCCATTTTTCAGATAGTTAGCGGGGGTCAGATTAACCGCCTTGATCATCGCGCGCTCGATACGCGTGTTTCCAACTTCATCCGGCACCAGATCGAAATCGATAATATTAATGCAGCCGGTATCCTGTTCGAAGCCAGCGCTAGATCCGAGCGGCGCTCCAATTGCCCAGGCCAGAATCATTCGATTGACGACCTCGTGCGCCACTAAAAGCGCAGACGCCCAACCTGGACGAGAGAGCAGGCCTTTCAGTCCATCCTCGATCCGCTCCATGGCATCGGAGAATTTCTCACCGCCATCCAGAAACGTCGCGCCCGGTTTTCCGGCCTGCTCGAACTGGAACGTCATCGTTGCTGCAAGGTGCTCTGCGGACTTGAAATCAATATACTGACCAGACCGCAGCTCCTGAAACCGGGATTCCTTTTCAAGCTCCGGCGTCTCTAGTTCGTGTTCCGATAGCACAATCTCGGCAGTCTCCTGCGTTCGGCGCAGACCCGTATGGAAGGCCGCGTCGAGTGAAACTTCCGACAGCGCAATGCCCGCTGCGCGCGCTTCGTCACGCCCTCGCTCGGTGAGATAAGCAATCGTCGGATCCTGAGCCGCGCGAACTTCTGGCGACGTATAGTCGACAAAACCGTGTCGCATCAGATAGATCCGCCGTCGTCCGGTGGTGCCGGGAAGTGCGCCCATTCATGTCTCCGCTCAATAAGGTTCAGGAGGCGGGTTTTAAGCGATTCCCCAGTCTTTGAGCACCTCTTCCTGATGCTGCCCGATTCCGGCGGGTTTGCCCTGAATGGCACCCGGCGTTTTTGAAAAGCGCGGCGCAGGGCCCGGCTGGACGACTCCGTCAATCGTCTCAAACGTTCCGCGATCCGTATTGTGCTTGTACTCTGGTGCTTCAGACATGGAGAGAACAGGGGCGAAGCAGATATCCGTGCCTTCCATGATCTCGCACCACTCATCGCGTGTTTTGGTTTTCATCACCGCCATAAGTTTTGCCTTTAAATCCGGCCACTTGGAGCGATCCATCTGAGCCTGGAAGTCAGGATCTGTGAGACCCGCCTTTTCAACCAACAATGCGTAGAATTGCGGCTCGATCGAACCAATCGAGACCCATTTCCCGTCTGCACACTCATACGTGTCGTAGAAATGAGCGCCGCCATCCAGTAGGTTGGCTTCGCGATCATCGGTCCAGATACCCATGGCGCGCATGCCGTAAAACATGGTTGCAAGGGACGCTGCCCCATCTGACATAGCACAATCAATCACTTGTCCGCCGCCGCCATTCTTTACGCTGATGATGCCTGCCAACAGCCCCATCGCCAGATACAACGCGCCGCCACCATAATCGCCAATCAGGTTCAGAGGTGGGCGCGGGCGACCATCTCCATCCCCCATCGCATGCAGTGCACCCGTAATTGCAATATAATTGAGGTCATGCCCCGCTGAGTGTGAAAGCGCGCCATGCTGCCCCCATCCGGTCATGCGCCCGTAAACAAGCTTTGGATTGCGCGCCAGGACCT
Source organism: Henriciella sp. (assembly GCA_017642885.1). Lineage (GTDB taxonomy): Bacteria > Pseudomonadota > Alphaproteobacteria > Caulobacterales > Hyphomonadaceae > Henriciella. The sequence continues at coordinate 24,801 of JAEPOM010000016.1, forward strand.
CATCTGGACCGAGACCATTGCGTTCCATGACACCAGGACGAAATCCTTCAATCAGGCCATCGGCTTGTTCCAGTAGCTTGAATGCGGTTTCGCGATCCGCATCGTCTTTCAGATTGAGCGCGATCGAGCGACGGCCGCGACTCATAACGTCTGCCGGATTGCCGGGTCGATTCGAGCCCGCCCGATCGATTCGCACGACATCTGCTCCCATGTCGCTGAGCAACATCCCGCAAAACGGACCAGGACCGATCCCTGCAAATTCGACAATTTTTACGCCATCCAATGGACCTTGCGCCATCGTTCTCTCCCTATTGTGCGGGCTAAATAACCACTCAGATCAACCAGACCTTAAGACTCAAGGGCGCAAAGGAAAGGCATGACGCAACGTCGACTCGAGGGCGAACAAAATGCTCAATGACCAACGGTTCGATGCACCGGTGATACATGTCGTATCCGAAAGCCCCCGCCTGGAAATGCTCCAGACGCGGCTTCGGCAAGCTGGCCTGCGGCCAGTTCCGGTGCGTGGATCTTACCTTCCACCAGATTCAGCCCCCGCCCTGATCGATAATCTGACCCACCGTAGCGAGTTTGACGGATTGGATAATCGACTGATTGTCACCATCGGCAAGCAAGGCCTTTCTACGGTGCATAGCGATATCCACCTCGCCGATGTCGCCCAGATCGAATCGTTGCCGGCGCGGCTGGCCATTCGACAGCGCGAAAGTCAGCGTCAGCGCGAAATTCAATTGCGCGCCCGAACAGCTGAAAAGTTTGGAACCGGCACTGCTTCGGCAACCCCTGTCGGCCGCGCCCGTGTGCTGTGGCTTGGCCAGGACGCCCCGTTTCTGAACGCCATCAAGTCCAACCTCGCCGAAGCGCAAGTCACGCTCGTTGCCGCCATAAGCCGGTTGACGGCGGAAGACTATCTCGCGAGCGGGCGGTTCCAGACTCTGGTCCTCTGCCCCGCTAGCGCCAACGACGAAGCGGCGAAACTTCTGACCCGAGTAAAGTCGATGCAAATCGTCACAATCCCGCGCGTGGTATTGCTTCTTCGTCCTGAACTGGCTGGCCAAATTTCGAGCGAAGACATGTCCAACGCGGATGAGATTCTGGACCTGAGCTCGAACCTTGAAAGCATCGCCAACAATTTGCACGCCTTGTCCCATGAAGTATTGGTCGAACGCGATGCACATCAGATACCCGCCGGTATGATTGAAGATCACGCGACGGGATTGGTCTCTCGGGAATATCTTGAATCGCATCTCGAAGCCCAAATGGAACAAGCCGATCGTCTGCTCATCCCGCTCACTGTCGTCGCCTTCACGCTGACACCGGAACATGACATTCGCTCGGTTGCGCTGACAATCAAGTCGATGCTGCGCGACACAGATCTGGCCGCACGCCTCGATTCCCAGCATGTTTGCATTACATTGCCTGAAACCTCTTATCGAGGGGCGGTCGTGCTATCGCGCCGTATCGAGGAAGCTGTGGGCGGACGTCTGTCTTGGCGCGCGATTGAGCGACGTCAGTTCCATACGCTGAAAACTCTGATCGGCGGCCTGACGGCAAAGTCGCCCTTCACGCGGCAGCGAACCGCATCCTAAGCCGATACCGCCGTTGCGGCTAACTCAGTCAGCAGACCTTTAACAGATAACATTCGCGCGTCTGCATCGGCAGGCACGCCCATGATGACCAGCTTGCTGTCTGGGCGCAGCTTCATTTTTCCAGGCCGCGACCGGACCAACATCATAAGCTTGGCAGGGTCCACGGCGGTGTCTTCCCGGAACGTAAGCACGACACCTTTAGGTCCAGCGTCGAGCTTGGAAATGCCAAGCGATTTGCACGTTACTTTGACGGCGGTGACATCGAGCAGTTGCTGGGTCTCTTTCGGCAAAGGTCCGAAACGGTCGATCAATTCGGCCGCAAAAGCCTCGCGCTCCTGCTCAGTCGCAAGATCGGCAAGCCGGCGATACAAGCCAAGGCGCACTCCAAGGTCTTCAACATATCCTTCTGGAATAAGAACTGAGAGCCCCAGATTGATCTGCGGCGACCATTCGTCCGCCACATCATCAACATCGTTCGATCCGGACTGAAGCGCCTTGACCGCGTCTTCTAGCATCTGCTGGTAAAGCTCGACGCCGACTTCGCGAACATGTCCGGATTGCTGATCGCCCAAGAGGTTGCCGCCCCCGCGCATGTCCAGGTCATGACTGGCGAGCTGGAATCCAGCGCCAAGGCTGTCGAGCGATTGCAAAACGCGTAGTCGCCGTTCCGCGGATTGCGAGATCACCCGGTCTGCCGGGGTGGTCAGATAGGCATAAGCGCGCAGTTTTGATCGTCCGACACGGCCGCGAAGCTGGTAAAGCTGCGCCAGACCAAACCGATCTGCCTTGTGAATGACCAGCGTGTTGGCGCGCGGAATATCAAGACCACTTTCGACAATCGTGGTCGAGAGCAGCACGTCATACTCGCCCTCGTAAAACGCCGTCATCAGGTCTTCGAGTTCGCCGGCCGGCATCTGGCCATGGGCCACGCAGAACTTCACTTCCGGGACGTTCGATCTGAGGAAGTTCTCCAGGTAATCCAGGTCTGAAATGCGCGGCGCAACATAGTAGCTTTGGCCGCCGCGATACTTTTCACGCAGCAGCGCTTCGCGGACCGTGACGGTATCGAATTCAGTGACATACGTGCGCACCGCAAGACGGTCGACGGGAGGTGTCGCAATGATAGAAAGATCACGGATCCCCGTGAGCGCCATTTGCAGCGTGCGGGGGATCGGCGTCGCCGACAAGGTCAGGACGTGCACGTCTGCCTTCAGTTCTTTCAAACGCTCTTTGTGCTTCACCCCAAAACGCTGTTCCTCATCAACGATGAGCAGACCCAGCCGTTTGAACTCGACATTCTTAGCCAGCAACGCGTGAGTGCCGATGACGACATCAACCGTCCCGTTCGTCATACCCGCTTTCGTTTCATTCGCCTCTTTTGCTGACACGAAACGCGACAGCGGACGGACATTGAGCGGCCAACCTGCGAACCGTGCTGCGAACGTATTATAGTGCTGCCGGGCCAACAGCGTTGTCGGCGCGATGATCGCCACTTGTTGCCCAGCCATTGCGGCGACAAAAGCCGCACGCAGCGCAACTTCGGTTTTGCCAAATCCGACATCACCGCAAACCAGGCGGTCCATTGGCTTTCCGGATGACAAGTCCGACAATGCATCTTCGATGGCGTTCAACTGGTCATCGGTCTCTTCATATGGGAAGCGCGCCGCGAACTCTTCGTACAAGCCATCTCCGGTTACGACGGAATCGGCTTTCTTCATCTCGCGGGCCGCCGCGATAGCCATGAGCTCGGCCGCCATTTCGAGGATTTTCTTCTTGGCTTTCGCCTTGCGGGTCTGCCAGCCAGCACCGCCGAGCGCGTCAATCGCGCTCTCGGCATCTTCGCTGCCATACCGACTGATCAGATCGATATTCTCAACCGGCAGGAAAACCTTGTCGCCTTTGCTATAGCCAAGCTCCAGGCAATCATGCGCCGCCCCTGCCAGGTCGAGCGTTTTCAGCCCGACATAGCGCCCGACGCCGTGGTCAACGTGAACCACCAAATCACCGGGGTTGAGACTTCCCGCCTCTGCTATGAAGTTCGCAGCCTTGCGCTTGCGGCGCGGAGCCGCGAGGCGGTCTCCCAGAATATCCGGCTCGCCAATGATAACGAGGTCATCGGTCTCAAAGCCACTCTCCAGCGGCAGCTCACAGATTGCGATCTCGGCCTGTTTCGCAGCTTCGAGCGAGTAAATTCGCGTCGCATCGGGAAGGCCGTGATCTTCCAGAACCCCTTCGAGGCGACTGGCTGAGCCTTCCGTCCAGGCGCCGAAGATGATGGTTTTTCCAGCATCATGTTTGCCCTTTGCGTGGGCGGCGGCAACTTCGAAAATATTGACCTCAGGCTGGGCACGCTCTGGCGCAAAGTCACGCCCCTGCGCGCCGCCAAGGTCCAAGCCCCCTTCCCCAGAACCGCTATGGAACCGAGCGACGCCGCGTGTTTGCAACGCCTCAGTCAGCTCTTTCTCCGTCAGATAGAGATGGTCGGGCGGCAATACCCGGGCTTGGCGCTCTTCACCCGCCGCTTCGAGCCTCGCTTCATAATAATCCTTGGCCTGCGCCAAGCGTTCACCCGCCGCCTCTGCGGACAAAGCGCCAAGCCCGATCAGGACCCCAGGGCCAAGATAGTCGAACAGCGTTTGCAAGCGGTCATGAAACAGCGACAACCAGCTTTCGATACCGCCGCGGCGGATCTCCGCTCGGGCGGCCTCATACATCGGGTCACCGACGGGCGATCCCAGCGCTTCCAGATAGCGCGTCCGGAACAATCCAAGCGTTTGCTCATTGAACAAAACTTCCGAAACCGGAGCGAGCGCGACACGGTTCAGGACGCGGGTCGAGATCTGTGTTTCCGGATCGAACGCCTTGATCGTCTCGATTTCATCGCCGAACAGGTCGAGGCGAACTGGCTCGTCACCGATTGGCGGATATATGTCCACCTTGCCGCCTCGGATCGAATACTCGCCTTTCTCCGATACGGACGCAACGCGAATGTATCCATTGATCGCGAGATATGAGGACAGCTCATCCTGCTGTATTCTGCCGCCTGTATATACGGAGAGCGAGCTGGCGCGCATCGTCTCAATTGGCGGCACCCGCTGGACCAAAGAGCTCGCCGTCGTGATGACGAGGCACGGTTCTGCATTTGCCGCACGCTGAGCAAGAAACGCCAATCCCGCACATCGCGCAGCAGCGACGGCGGGCGATGGACTAACCCGGTCATAAGGTAGAACGTCCCATCCCGGCAGGCGCACAATCTCGAGCGAGGGGCGGTAGAACTGCGCCAATTTGAACGCCGTCGCCGCCTGCTTGTCATCCCGCGCGACATACAGAGCTGCAGAGCCGCGCTCGTCCAACGCCTCAATCAGGCGCAACACGTCAAGCCCGAACGGCGCTCCATAAACGGAAGCCGGGCTGGAGAGATTAGACAGCATCGAGACCGGGCTCATGAAGAAAGCTCTCCGCGGAGTTTTGGTGAATCAAATCAGAGCGAAGGGCGCTACATAGCGTATAGAATCAGAAACGCCACCCGATGCGTTGCAGCCACCATTTCCGTGCAATAATGCAGGCGTGGTCAACTGTGGATAAGTTGCATGAAGTCCGTGGGTTTCCTGCATCCGGGGGATGATCAAAACTCATAACTATGGTTAACACTTGCGCATGAGCACTGCTATCTCACCCCTTCCGGAATCGGATGAACCTGGACGCGAACTGCCGCACAATTTGTCTGCAGAGGCCGCCGTCATCGGGTCGATCCTGTATGATAATAACGCGTTTCAGCGCGTCTCTGACTTTCTACGTCCGGGTGATTTTTACGCACCCGCACATCAGGAGATCTTTGAAGCCTGCATGATGCTCATTCAAAATGGTCGCGTGGCGGATGGTGTCACCTTGCGCGAACAGTTTGAGAAGGATGAGCGGCTGACTCAGATCGGCGGCGCGCAATACCTCGCTGACCTGCTCGACAGCGCTGCGTTCGGACCAGAGGTCCAGGACTATGCGCGCATTATCCGCGACCTCGCGATGCGCCGGGAGCTCATCGATATTGGCGCCGGAGTTCAGTCGCGTGCGCAGCATCACGACCGAGAAGTTGATGGCACGCAACAGATTGAGCTGGCCGAGCGCGAGCTATTCTCCCTGGCCGAACGTGGATCCACCGGACGCGGCTTCTCCACCTTCTCGGAAGCACTAACCGAGTCCCTGCAAATGGCGGAAGCCGCCTTCAAGCGTGAGGGCAAGATTGCAGGCATTGCGACGCTTCTGGACGATCTCGATCACAAGATGGGCGGGCTGCATAAATCCGATCTGATCATCCTCGCAGGTCGTCCCTCGATGGGTAAGACGTCGCTGGTCACCAATATCGCTTACAATGTCGCTGCAAGTTATCGCGGTGAGAAACAAGAAGACGGTTCGACCAAGACCATGGATGGCGGCAAGGTCGCTTTCTTCTCTCTGGAAATGTCATCAGAGCAGCTCGCAACTCGGATTTTGGCTGAGCGCACCAGCATCAACGCACACAAGATCAGACAGGGCGATCTCGATAAGAACGATTTCGAAACCCTGCGCGAAGCGACCGAAGAACTGCAAAACCTGCCGCTCTATATCGATGACCAGGGCGGCATCTCGGTCAGCCAACTAGCCGCCCGCGCGCGCCGTCTGCAGCGCGCACAAGGGATAGACCTGATCGTTATCGACTACCTTCAGCTGCTCACTGGCACGTCCGGTAAGTCAGATGTGAACCGGGTCCAGGAAATCACCCAGATCACAACGACGCTGAAGGCGCTTGCTAAAGAACTCCACGTCCCTGTGATCGCGCTGTCCCAGCTGTCGCGTCAGGTCGAACAGCGTGACGATAAACGCCCACAACTCTCTGACTTGCGTGAATCTGGTTCGATCGAGCAAGACGCTGACGTGGTGATGTTTGTCTATCGCGAGAGCTACTATCTCGAGCGAACTGAACCGCAGGCAGATGGCGGCGATCCGGCGGCGGCTGATAAGTGGGCCTCCTGGCGACAACGCATGGACGAGGTATACGGAACTGCAGAAGTCATTCTCGGCAAACAGCGCCACGGTCCTATCGGCAAAGTGGTTCTCACGTTCGACGCCAATGTGACGCGTTTCGGCAACCTCGCACGACCATCGCAGAGTGCATTTGAGGAATAGGCCTTACATCTGCCGCAAAGCGCTGTAATCCGGCGCGTATGAGCCTGAGACCACGCGCCCATATCCATCTGTCCAATATCGCCGACAATTGGCGCACGGTTAGCGCTGCGCAAGTGGGCGGCGTAACGGCTGCGGTCATCAAGGCGGACGCCTATGGACATGGCTTGCCGCACGTTGCGGCGACCTTGCATGATGCAGGGTGCGACCACTTTTTCGTCGCCCACATTCATGAAGCAGAAGTGACGCGCGCGACACTGGGCAGCCATCCGAATATTTATGTCCTGAACGGTCCCTCCCCGGATGAAGAAGCGCTTTACCGCGAGAACGCGCTCATCCCGGTGATCAATTCCAGTTTTCAGTTCCGGACAATGGCGGACTGGCTGGTCGACGGCGTGAAGATGCCTCGCGGTTACGTCCTGCACTTTGACACCGGCATGAACCGGCTGGGTCTGCCGCCAAAGGACGCCCACGATCTCGCAGCGGCGAGTGAAGCCCAGGACCCCGTTTTGATCATCTCGCATCTGGCTTGTTCTGAAGATGCGAGCGCGATGATGAACGCGCATCAACTTGAGGCGCTCAAGACACTCTCCAATGCATTTCCGGATGTACCGCTCAGCCTCAGCAATTCTGGCGGCGTCTGGCTGGGCGCCGACTATCACCAGACGCTGACCCGGCCTGGTATTGCACTCTATGGCGGCGGGCATCCGCCAGAAGGCCTAATTCTTAAGCCCGGACTGACTCTCGAAGCCCCAATTCTTCAGGTTCGCCAGCTCGAAGCCGGAGACACGGTTGGCTATGGCGCCACATGGCGGGCGACCGAGCCCACATTAGTTGCAACGCTGGCAATCGGCTATGGTGACGGGTTTCCGCGGTCTGCCTCAAACAAGAGCTTTGCGATCCTGGGCAAGAAGCGTTGTCCGATTATCGGGCGTGTCTCGATGGATTTGATTACTGTTGACGTCACAAATGCCGCGGACCTTGCACGTCCCGGTGTTTATGCCCAATTGATCGGGCCTGACGCTCCTTTAGAAGAACAAGCCGCCCTGGCGGGCACCATTGGTTACGAACTCACCACAGGACTGACGCCTCGTGTCAAACGCATCTACGAAAGCTAAATCGGGTTTCCCCAATCCGCTCCAATGGCTCGGCGGCGCAACGCTGGCCATGCTGGGCGAGATGGGTCGTCTCTCGATTTTCACCGCGAAAACCATGGGTGCGAGCTTTAGCCCGCGTTGGTACCCGTCTCAGATCATCCGGCAAATGATCGCGATTGGTTTCTACAGCCTGCCTGTGGTCGGTCTATCCGCGATCTTTATCGGCGCTGCGCTTGCTCTGAACATCTATTCTGGCGGCAGCCGGTTTGGCGCGGAGCAATTCGTTCCGAACATTGTCGTCCTCGGCATCACCCGCGAGCTCGGCGTCACGATTACCGGCTTGATGCTGGCCGGGCGTGTCTCTGCCGGAATCGCGGCGGAGATTGGCGCCATGCGCGTCACCGAACAGATCGACGCGCTGAAGACGCTGAGCGCCAATCCATTTCGTTATCTGTACGCGCCGCGCTTTCTGGCCGGGATCCTAACCCTGCCCATTCTGGTCCTGATTGCCGACGTCATCGGGGTCATGGGCGGCTGGGCCGTCAGTACGTTAGGGCTCGGCTTCGACTCAACCACTTATTTGCGCAACACAATCGATTTCCTGACCTGGCAGGACGTGACAGTCGGCCTGATCAAGGCGGTAGTCTTCGGCGGCGTGATCGCGATCCTCGGCTGTTATCACGGAGACAAGTCCACGGCTGGCGCGACAGGCGTTGGTCGCGCTGCGACCTTTGCGATGGTCGGCGCTGCGGTCCTGATCCTTGCGTTCAACTACCTCATCTCAACCGTCCTGGTGGATTTCGGATCATGAGCACGAAACCTCTTCTCGAACTGAAGGACGTGCATAAGTCCTTTGGCCCCAAACAAGTCCTGAAGGGCGTGGATATCGACGTCGCTCCGGGCAAATCCCTGGTTGTGCTGGGAGGCTCAGGTTCGGGCAAATCGGTCATGCTCAAGAATGCGCTTGGCCTGATGACGCCAAACCAGGGGAAAATCCTGTTCGATGGTGAAGACGTCACTCATGATCAGGGCAAAACCCGTGAGGCGATGCGCGCGCGCATCGGCATGTTGTTCCAGTCAGCGGCTTTGTTCGACAGCCTGACCGTGTGGGAGAACATAGCCTTCAGACTGCTAAATGCGGACGGCATGAAGCGCAAAGAAGCCAAGGAACGCGCCATCGAAACACTGAAGCAGGTTCGCCTCGGATCCGACGTCGCTGATCTCACCCCAGCCGAAATCTCAGGCGGCATGCAAAAGCGGGTTGGCCTCGCTCGCGCTATCGCCTCGCGCCCGGAACTGATTTTCTTTGACGAGCCAACCACCGGCCTCGACCCAATAACCGCGGACGCCATCAACGACCTGATCGTTGAGCAAACCAAAGCCCTCGGCGCTGCAGCGATATCGATCACCCATGATATGGCGAGCGCGCGCAAGATTGCCGATGAGATCGCCATGCTGTTCGAGGGCAAGATCATCTGGCGCGGCCCGGCAAGCATGATTGACGACAGCGGCAACGCTCATGTCGATCAATTCGTGCACGGACGCGCAGACGGCCCGATCCAACCCGCACTATAGCTACCGGCTTACCCTCTGACACAGCTTCGGCTAAGCTGACCCTCGAGAGATCTGAGGGGATTGGGCAATGTTGGAATTTATCAAATACGCGTCCGTAGCATTTACCGCGACCACCGCGGTCGTGACGGGCTGGATGCAGTACGAGAAATTCAGACTGGATGGGGAATGGCAAATCGACACCTGTACGGAGACGGCAGACCTTTCAACATATCAAGGGCTGCATCTGGCCTGGCGGGTGTTTCTGTCAGATGACCCGCTCGCTGCGCCGGTGGTGGGGAACGGTGAAAAAGTCGAAGAGGCGTTCCAGCTAATCGCACCAAGAGGGCGGTTTCCGGTGAGCTTCGTCGGCACGAAGGAAATCAATCGTGTCTCTCTGACCGGCCGGTTCGAAGGCGCGCGCCGAGCCTCGACGGGGCGGTTTGAACTCGCACCAACTTTGACGCGCAGGACCTGGTCGGGATACCTGCCCTTCTATCAGCGCAACGTGAATGTGCTTGAGGGCACGTTCGCGCTGACCGCAGGCAATGCCCGCGGCACCGCGCGGGCCGTTCGCTTGATCGAGGGGAAGCCTGTAGCTGCCGAACCATTTGCCTGCGAAGGCGTAGCCACGCAGATACCGCCCGCCGTGGAGGAAGCGTCAGAGCCAGATCAAGATCCGGATACTGTTGAGGCTGTGCCTGACGAAAACTAGGTTCGCGCAGCAGCGATCCGGGCGCGAGCAATCTCGTCCGCGACCTCGTTCGTCGGTCGCCCGCTATCCAATGCAGTATCGAGAACGCTGCCAAGCGTAACGATCAAAGTCTCAAGCTTCTGATCGACCCAGGCGCGCGAATAGTCGCCGGAGATTTCAGCCGCCACGTTGATGATCCCGCCGCCATTTATAACGTAATCAGGCGCGTACAGGATGCCCGCGCGGCGCACAAACTCGCCCATCGCAGGTGTCACCAGCTGATTGTTCGCGCCGCCCGCAATGACCTTCACTTTGAGGCGTTTCAACGTGTCTTCATTGATGATCGCACCCAAAGCATTGGGGGAGAAGATGTCGGCGTCGACATCATAGATGTCATCCGGCGCGACAATCTTGGCCCCGGTATTTTTTGCAATCTCCGCCAGGGCGTCCTGATCAATGTCGGTGATCACCAGATTGGCTCCCGCGTCGGCGAGGTGTTCGCAAGTATATCCGCCAACGGATCCAACGCCTTGAACAGCGACCGTCTTGCCGTTCAGATCGTCACTGCCGAAGGCGCGCAGCGCGGTTTGTTGAATGCCCTTAAAGACGCCCAGCGCCGTTACGGGCGATGGGTCGCCGCTCGCAGCATCGCCAGTTGTGAGCCCGGCGGCATAGCGGGTCTCCTGAGCCGCAATTTCGATGTCCGCGGTATCGATACCAACGTCTTCAGCCGTCCAGTAACGCCCTTGCAGGCTGTCGACGGCACGCCCGAAAGCCAGGAACAAGGCTTCAGTCTTATCGGTTTTGGAGTTACCCCAGATGACCGCCTTGCCACCGCCGTGCGGAATGGAAGCCATGGCATTCTTATAGCTCATGCCCTGGCTCAACCGCAGCACATCCGTGACCATGGAATGGCTATCCGAATAGTCCCACATCCGCGTTCCGCCGGATGATGGGCCGAGCGCCGTTGAGTGGATCGCTATGACTGCGCGCAGACCACTTGGCTCGTCCGAGAAAAAGTGTACGCCCTCGTGATTATCGAATGCGGGATTGTCAAACATACCGGCTGCCCATCGTCATGGTTGCATTTGAAACAAAGCGGCGGTGTAACGCCTCTTCGCGCTGGGTCAACAATCAGTCGGACGTTCGTCCCGGAACTTCGTTCACATTGCTGGGAAGTGGCGCGTTTGGATCACGCAGGAATGTGAGCACATCTTCGAACACCGTTTCTGCCTGCAAGTCACGAAGCAGCATGTGATAGCCATTGGGATAGTACGCGGTGCGCACATGACCCGGTAGGCGTTTTGCGGTGCGACGGACGCCATTTTTTGGAATGACAATATCCTTTGCCCCATAGGTCAGGAGCATTGGAATATCCGATTTCAGGTTCGGCGCTGCCTTATGGGCATTTTCCATCAGAGAGACGACGCCGTGCACTTGTTCAATCTTATTGGTGCGGATGCCGAGCGGGTCAGTCCACAGACGCTGGAGCATTTCGACATTGTCGCTCGGCTCGATCTTCACGAAGCGTGGCGGTCGGACCACCCAGCCAGGACGCGCGCGGACACTCGTCCACAGCGCCACACGTTGCACGACGGGAATGGACCCCCACCCGCGTAGGCCCGGCCCGGAAAATACGACTCGATCAACGCCCTGAGGCGGCCGGTCCGATCCAAACGCAGTCATCGTCACAGCGCCGCCCATCGAGATCCCGACCACAGCCAGTACGGCGTCTGGGTGATCCGCTCTCACCAGACGAACCGCTGTGCGCAGGTCTTCGCGCATGGACTCTTCATCCGGCCATTCTCCACGCCCGTAAGACCGCCCAAAGCCTCGCTGATCGTACGCGTACGTCTTTACTCCGCGCGCTGACCAGTAGGGTGCCGCCATGTGAAAGGCGTTGGCGTAGTCATTCATGCCGTGCACACCGACAATAACGATTTCCGGCGGCGTCTCTGTATCCCAAACGGTGAGGCCAAGCTCGGCTCCGTCGAAGCTGATCATTCGGTTGGCATCTGGCTCCAGCATGGGCATGGGCGGGTTCTCGAGGTTAAGCGATTTCAAAGTGGCCGGCGTGACACAGGCGGCCAGAAACCCAAAGCCGATTGCAATCAGGAGAGCAAGGAGCGAACCCGCTTTCGCAATTCGGGCAACAGATCGGTTTCGAACCAAGGATTGCGCTTCAACCATGCATTATTTCTCCAGCTGGGATGTGGCGTAACGATGACACCCTGATCCAGAAAGCTCTGCCATTTTTGCACCGTGGCCGTGAGCGTCTTTTCCATCTGATCGCCGATATGCCACTTCTGAGCATAGCCGCCGATCAAAACGGTCAGTCCGATATTCGACATCCGGTCCAGCAGCGGCTGACGCCAGGTTTCGGCGCAGCGCTTCATCGGTGGAATATCGCCGCCATTCTTGTCATATCCCGGAAAACAGAATCCCATCGGGACAATCGCAACTTTGGATGCGTCGTAGAACGTCTTTTCATCCACGTTCAGCCAGTCCCGCAATCGAACGCCGGACGGATCGGTGAAAGGCCGACCCGACTCCATCGCGAGATTACCCGGCGCCTGACCCGCAATCAAAATTCTGGCCGTATTGGACACTTGCAATATCGGTTTCGGCGGACGCTCCATGTCAGCTTTGCATAATTGACATGCGCGGATCTCGGCTACGAAATTATGGAGATCGGTGCTCATTGGACTAATTACTTCCTGAATCTCAAATACTGAGGACGAGAACCATGAGTGCACAAATCGAGCAAATCATAAAACCGCGAGAAAAAGACCTAGGTGACGGATTTGTCGTGCGACGGATCCTCCCATTCCACAGTCGCAAAATGGTTGGTCCATTCATATTCTTCGATCATTTCGGGCCGGTTGAGTATGCACCAGGACAGGGATTCGATGTCCGCCCGCATCCGCATATAGGTCTCTCAACCGTGACCTTTCTGTTCGAAGGTGCCATCCGGCACAAGGACAATCTGGGGAATGATCTCGTCATTCGACCGGGCGCTGTGAACTGGATGACGGCCGGGCGCGGGATCTGCCACTCCGAGCGGACACCCGACGCAGAACGCGTGGCGGGCCAGTCCATGCACGGCATCCAGACCTGGGTCGCCCTGCCGAAGGAATATGCGGAAGTTGCCCCGGATTTCGTTCACCACCCAGCAGATGCGATACCCGCGTTTGATCTTGGCGGCGCCAACGCACGTGTCCTTGCAGGAACCGCCTTTGGGCATACCTCGCCAGTCGAGTTTCCATGGGGCATCTGGTATGTCGGCGCAGAAGCTGACGCTGGCGCCGACTTCACCATTGGCGCAAATGAGGCAGAGGAACGGGCGCTGTACGTGGCTTTTGGGTCCGCCTCAATCAACAACGAAACGATTGAAGCCGGTCAGATGGCCATTCTGACGCCAGGTGCTGATGTCGAAGTGTCTGTTTCTGCGGGTACGCGCTTCATGCTGGCAGGCGGAGAACCGATGGACGGACCGCGCAAGATTGACTGGAATTTTGTTGCCACTGACAAAGCACGCATTGAACAGGCCAAGGCCGACTGGCGGGCCTCTATTGAAGGCAATTGGAATGGCACGCCGTTCACGTTGCCAGACGGCGAGGTCGAGCACATTCCCCTGCCCGGGGAATAAACGGTTTCAGAAGCAACCTTGTCGCTCTGAGCGCCCTGTGCCACACCGGGCGCCATAGAAAATCACAGGAGCGAGAGACCATGATTCGTCTCACAATTGCGGCATCAGCGCTGGTGCTGATCACGGCTTGCGGGCAGACCGCGGAAGACACCGACCCAATCACACCGGAAACTCCACCCGCGGAAACTGAGACGAGCGAGGGCGACGCCCTGCTCATGCCGCTTCCTGAAGGGACGAGCCCGGCGATTAGCGCGGATGATCTGCGCCAGCGCATCGCAGCGCTTGCAGATGACGCATTTGAAGGACGTGGACCAGCCGCCGAAAAAGGCGAACAGGCTGCCGACTGGATCGCCGCTGAGATGGCGCGTGTCGGCCTTCAACCCGCAGGCGAGAATGGCAGCTGGTTCCAGACTGTCGGAATGGTCGAGCAGACGTTGGACGAAAACGCATCAGCGCTCACATTCTCTGGCGGCGCATCTGGTGAAGACTTCCCGATGGCGCTGAAGGAAGACGCAGTTCTGTGGACCAAGAAGCAAGACCGCGACCAGGCCGAATGGACGGATTCCGAGTTGGTTTTTGTCGGCTATGGTGTCGTCGCGCCTGAATATGGCTGGAACGATTATGAAGGCCTCGATGTCGAGGGAAAAACCGTCGTCATGCTGGTCAATGACCCAGGCTACGCACTGGAAGGCGAGCTCTTCAAAGGCAAGTCCATGACCTATTATGGCCGCTGGACCTACAAGTTCGAAGAAGCCGGTCGCCGGGGCGCAACAGGCGCAATTGTCGTGCACGAAACCGCACCCGCTTCATATGGCTGGGACGTGGTTGGAAATTCCTGGTCGGGCGCGCAAGCGGATCTGGTGCGGACCGATGGCGGCGACAATCGCACTCTGTTTGAGTCCTGGATCACCGAAGAAACCGCGCGATCCCTGTTCGCGGAGGCGGGCCTTGATTTTTCCGAGATGAAAATCGCTGCCAAAACGCAAGGGTTCCGTCCGGTCGACATGGGCGGCCTCACGGCTAGCGGAAACCTGGTTCAATCGGTGACCACCACACAGTCCCGCAACGTTGTCGGCATGCTGCCGGGCTCAACGGCGCCGGACGAATATATGCTGTTCACCGCGCACTGGGATCATCTCGGCAAAAAGTCCGAGGAAAAGGCCGGAGAGCCTAATCAGGATTTCTACCAGGACGACATCTTCAACGGAGCGGTCGACAATGCGACTGGCACATCGGCCCTGTTGGAGATGGCGGAGGCAATGGCGGTTGAGGACCTCAATCGCTCGGCCTTGTTCCTCGCCGTGACTCTGGAAGAATCCGGTCTACTCGGCTCAGCTTACTATGCTGAGAACCCAACCATTCCGATGAACCAGATCGTCGCTGGTCTGAATATGGACGGTATGCTGCCGGTGGGCCAGACGAATGATATGGTCGTTGTCGGTTATGGTGCATCTGAGCTGGAAGACTTGCTCAAAGAGCATCTCGACGAGACCGGCCGTGTCATCGTGCCCGACCCGAACCCACAAGCCGGATACTTCTATCGCTCCGACCACGTGTCTTTTGCCAAGAAAGGCGTGCCCATGCTGTACGCTGATGGTGGTGTCGACAAAGTAGATGGCGGGATCGCAGCCGGTAAAGCAATTGGCGACACCTACACGGCGCAGCGCTACCACAAGCCGATGGACGAATATAATGACAATTGGGATCTGTCCGGCATGGAGCAAGACATCGCAGCGCTCTATTCTGTCGGATTGAAGATTGCCCAGTCTGATGCCTGGCCAACCTGGTATCCCGGCAACGAGTTCGAAGCGATCCGCCAGGCATCGCTCGCCGAACGCGAAGAGTAGACAAGGCGTTGCTGTCCTACCAGCACGGCTTCCACGCAGGTAACAAGGCGGACGTGCTGAAGCACGCCGTCTTGCATGCTGTGCTAGAAACCGAAGCCGAGGCAGACCGTCCGTTGCTCTATGTCGAGACTCACGCTGCACGCGGTTTCTATGATTTGAACAGTGCGCAATCGATCAAGACGGGCGAAGCGCTGACGGGCGTTCTCGCCATGCCTAAAGCCAAAAAGGCGGCGAACGCTCTGCAGCCATGGTTGCGTCATGTGCAATCGAAAGGTCCGGGGTCTTATCCGGGATCCCCTGCCCTAGCTTCGCAGATCCTCGGCCCCAAGGCCAGACTGGCCCTGTTCGAGCTGCATCCAGCTGAGCACACGGCGCTATCTCAGGCTTTGCGCAAAGATGATCGCGTGCAGATTCGCAAGGAAGACGGGTATCGCGGTGCCCTGCGCCTGCAACCGCGCCGAGCCGAAGACATGCTGGTCGTGCTGGATCCAAGCTACGAGACCGAAGCCGATATGGACGCACTCGCCAATTGGGTACCTCGCGCCATGCGTAAATGGCCGAAAGCGAAGTTTCTGATCTGGCTACCGCTCTTCGCAGACGGCCGCGAGGAAGACTTTGGTGCGTTCCTATCCGAGTTGGACGAAGGCTTTGTCGCCGGAAGCAGATGGGCGCGCAACAGCGATGATCCGTCTGCCCTCGAAGGGTCTGCCATGATCGGCCTGCGCATCGGGGGTGGCGCGGCGAGGAAGTCGTTTGCGATTGCAGCAGAATTGGACAAGCTTTGGCGCGACTAATTTAACAAATTGGCGCTTGAATTGTGTCTCCCATTGGGTTGCAACTCATCGCACCAAGCCCCCACGCAAAGAACATGATCGCTTATTCCAGTTATTCCTTTCTGCGCCCGTCAGAGCGCGCCAGCTCTAGGTTTCCGGCATGAACCTGTTGTTTCGCCTTCTGTGGGTTATGCTGCGAGCGCGCTTTGGCGCCAGGCATACGCCGGTGACTGCGCCAGCATTCCTGAAGTTTCGGGTTTGGCTGACGGATCAGGACATGTTCATGCACATGACCAATAGCCGATACCTGTCCTTCAGCGATCTTGGTCGCATTGATCTGTTCAGCCGCTCCGGTTTGCGAAACGTCTTGAAAGCGAACGGGTGGAAGACCGAAATCTACGGTCAGACCATGACCATCAACCGCATGCTACGGGCTCCGAAACCGTTTTCCCTCGAAACACAAATTCATGGGTGGGATGACGCGTTTCTCGTGCTGGGGCAGCGCTTCCTGCGCAACGCGAAAAACCATGCAGGCGTCGTGACACTGCTCGCAATCAAAGACAAAACTGGTGCCGCGGTCTCACCCCAGAAGGTCCTCGATCAGATCGAGACGGGCATTCAATCTCCTGAATTGTCGCTCCCTTTTGCCGACCTAATCGAGAGCACGAAACGGTCCCGCGCATCCGACAGCAAATAATCGATAAGTCTACTTTTGAATGTATTCGTATTTTTGCACTTTGTAATTGTTTGAATACTTATTTCCGTGCATCAGGAAGTTGATTCTTTTTTCGGAAATCAAAATGGCTTTGAAATCCTCTCCGTGGACGTTTTATGCGCAGGTGCTTTCACGGGCGTTGAACGAACTCGAATCCGCCTGCACGGCGGCGCCTGAAAGTCCGGAATACAAGTTCTATCGATCAGAAGCCCCGGTCGTTCTGGAAGAAGCGCGTGAAGCCCTCGCGGCCTTGAAACATCATGTGCGCGACCTGGAACTGGCGCAGCCCAAAAGCACGGCGAATCCGACTCACCATTAGGTCCTCCAACGTCAAGCTTGATTATCGTCCGCCATCCGCACATGGTGTCGCCAACGACCGACAGAGGCGGAGAATTCCATGGCCAAGCAGCACCACATTTCGAAATCCAATCTGCGTGAGACGCAATGGGTCGACCAGCCTGCGGGCGATCTGGCAGATGGAGATGTCCGTCTGCGCCTCGATGCGTTCGCGCTCACAGCCAACAATGTCACATACGCCGCTTTTGGTGGCGCACCGATGCACTACTGGAATTTCTTTCCGACGAGCAGCGATGCTCAGGGACGCGTTCCGGTCTGGGGCTTCGCAACGATTGCCGAGTCCAAAGCCGATGGCGTATCCGAAGGGCAACGCGTGTATGGCTATTTCCCGATTTCTGAGGAACTCATCGTCAGCCCAACTCGGGTATCTGAGCGAGGGTTCATGGACGGTGCCGCGCATCGGCAAGGTCTTGCGCCGATTTATAATACCTACGCCTTCACCTCGACTGATCCCGCCTATCTGGAGGGCGCCGAGCCAGAGCAGATGCTATTTCGACCGCTTTACCTGACCGGATGGATGATTTGCGATTTCCTGATGCAGGCAGAACCACGGCCAGACGCTGCGCTGATCTCCAGCGCCTCATCGAAGACAGCGATTGCCGCTGCCCACAGCTTGCAGCGCCAAGGCGTTCGCACCGTCGGTATCACGTCCCCCCGGAACGTGGAGTTCGTCAAGAAGAGCGGTTTGTATGATGAAGTGCTGACCTATGACGAAGTCAGTTCCTATAGGGCATCTGGCGCGGTTGCTTACGTTGATTTTGTCGGACGTCCCGAACTTACAAAAGCCGTTCACGTCGCATGTGGCGATAGTCTGGCGCACAGCATGATCATCGGCGCTACGGATTGGGAAACCGACCGCATGCCGACAGCAGATCTTCCCGGCCCAACTCCGACGCTGTTCTTCGTACCGGATTATGCCGCCAATCGTTCAAAACAGCTCCCACCCGGCGAGCTCGACGCCCGCACAGGGAAAGACCTGGTAGCTTTCTACCCGGTTTCACGGTCCTTCGTGACACCTAAAATGGTGGAAGGTACAGACGCGATCACGCAAGCCTGGCTGGAGACAGTTGAGGCGAACGTTCCCGCCGATCAGGGCCTGGTCTGTAAGTTCTAGTCTTCGCGTTCGTGCACCATGAATACCGTACGCTGATTGCGGGCGCGCGCTTCCGGCGTGTCACTGGTATCCACCGGGTTTTGCGCGCCAAACCCGCGCGCATCGATAGAGTCTCGATCAGCGAAAATGGACAGCTGGTCCCGGATCGCCGAAGCACGATTTTGAGATAGTTCCAGCACGTCCACATCGTCTGATGGTCCGGCGGCGTGCTGCCGGATTTCGATCTCGTAACCACGGCAAAGACTTGCCACTCCCGCAAGCGCGTCCATAAGCGGCTTGCTCGAATTCGCGACGATCGCCTCCCCTTCGACGAAGGCAATAGACTGGTCATCCATCGTTTCGAAAAAAGCATTGTCGCATTCGATCAACGATGGCGCATCGCTGAGTGTCAGCAAGGCCTCACCAACCGGTTCCGTCTGACCGGCAACCGAAATCGCGTCGACAGCAACATATACCGTATCATCATCGTTTAGCTGAATACTGATCGCATTCATGGCAGCGCGGTAGGCGTCCTGCTTCGTTGCTCCATCCGGTGCCATTCCGTGCAGAATGACGACCTGGTTTTTGACATCGGCTTTCAACCAGGAGATCCGCATCGCGGCGAACGCATCATCCAGGGTGGAGGAGACATCAGCATTCTGGAACCGTAATTCGATATTGTTGACGACCTGCTGAACAGTCTCGCCGATCTTTGGATCTTTCTCGAAAGCATCCCTCGCATTTCGAAATCCATCGATCCGGCTGGCTTCGTTTGGTGCCAGGCCGCCAATCGTTGCGGTTTGGCCGTCCCAGGCCACCGTGAGCCATGGGAAACCCTGTCCGGCGAGACTGCGCCCGATACGCTGCGCCGTCAGGATAGACTGCTCGCCCCCCTGTTCATCCAATGAAGACACCGCAACTAGCTTGCCATCGATAAACTCGAAGAACTGCCCATCCGGAATGTCGACGCATTGGGCCGCGTTGGTTAAGGTCGCATCGCTGATCGGGTTGCAAGCCGCAAGGCCTGCGCCCAATACAATCGCAATCACGCCCGTGCGCGTTGAGTGCATATCTCGCCCCAAATCTTACTCTACATCCGAGACCTAGCTCTGATCGCCGTATATTGGAAGGGAATGCGTGGGATTACTGGCGATATTCTTCGCCATTCTTGATGACAAATCCGACAGACTTAAGCACAGAGATATCGTCTAGAGGATCCTCCTCGAGAACCACCATGTCCGCGAACTTCCCTTCCTCGATCGTGCCGATCTGATCCGACATTTCCAGGTGCTCCGCCGCTACGATTGTCGCGGCACGAATGGCCTCCTCTGGCGTGAACCCCGCCTCGACCATCAGGACAAACTCTTCCGCATTGTCACCGTGCTTGGAGACGCCTGTATCGGTTCCAAACGCGATTTTCACACCGCCCTCTCGTGCGCGGCGCATCATATCCACCATGAGCGGACCAATGATGGCAGCTTTTTCCCTGGACGGCGCTGGCAACCATGGTTGATCGGTCCAGCCAGAAACGGTGACACCCGCAAGCACGGTCGGAACCAAGGTCCCTCCGGTCGATTTGAAGAGATCGATTGTCTCGTCGTCGAGATAGGTACCGTGTTCGATCGATTGCACGCCGTTTCGCAGAGCGGCTTCTATGCCGCCCTTACCGTGTGCGTGAGCGGTCACTTTCCGGCCCATCATCTCAGCCGTCTCAACAATCGCGGCGATTTCGTCATCGAAGAACTGCTGTTCCAGGCCGGCCCTTGTGTTTGAGAGCACGCCGCCCGTCGCGGTGATCTTGATGACGTCTGCGCCGGAGCGGATGGTTTCGCGCACCGCGCGGCGGCAATCGTCTACGCCGTTACACGCGTTCGGACCGGTAAAGATCTTGGTCAATGCGGGCGAGAACCCGTTCGCGTCGCCATGGCCGCCGCTCGGCGTGATTGCGGCCCCCGACGCGCGGATTCTAGGTCCCGGAACCTTGCCAGCCCGAATCGCATCACGAAGTGAGAAAATCGCTTCATTTGCACCGCCGACATCCTGAACCGTGGTAAAACCCGCCAGAAGTGTTTTCTTGGCATGGGACGCCCCGTCGAGCGCGGCGTCGACTTCAGAATCACTCAAAATGTTCAGCCGCATGGTCGGTGAGAATTCGCTGGTCAGATGAACGTGGCTGTCGATCAGACCTGGGATCACATAGGCATCTCGCAGATTGATCACCTTTGTGGAGTCCGTCTGATTTTTAAAGCCGCGCTCTATGCGGACAATACGTCCATCCTCGATCGTGATCGTGCGGTTTTTCAGGTAGCCTTCACCCGGCTGCGCAAGCAGGTAGCCTGCTTCGATCACTGTCTTGGTTTCCTGCGCCCCAGCGCCCGCAACAAATGCCAGTCCAGCCAGCGCGCCGAGGCAGGCTTTCGCGAATGATTTCATCGTACTCTCCCGTTTTCAGCACCTTGAACCTCGCTGCTATGATCCGCAAGTCTGAGAGCGGTCGCGGCCTTGGATTTGCCGGAATCTTCACGCATGTTTGAATGGTCAGGAAAGGAACCAAGATGAGATCATGGTTGTTTGCATTGCTGGGCGCATTGGCTATTGCGCCGCTTGTACAGGCCCAAGTTCAGGACCACGCTCAGGCAATAGGTGCACCAGCGTTCGACCGCCCAGACGCAAGAACCGACCAACTGGTCGAGCAATGTCTGGCGACCGAGGGCGTTACGATGCTCGAGGGCACGGATGTAATCTGCTATAACGCGGCAATCTTCCCCGAACAGTTCTTGAAACTGAATGCCCTCCCTGAAGCTAGCCGGATCATCATAACCAGCCCGGGCGGAAACGTGGCGACAGCGCGCGGAATGAGCACCATTCTGGACAATCGTGGTGAGCCAGCGGTGATCGCGGGCCAATGCATGTCCGCCTGCGCCATGGTCATTCTGCCTGGTCTTGATGAAGTCCATATCCACCACTCGGCGCATATTGCCGTTCACGGGATCACGATGATGGACTATCGAACCTGGTGGGGCTGGTTGAAAAATGATGCCCCGCCTACCCCAATTGCACTCATGTCAGCGCAGCTTGGCTATGATTTCGGATACGTCATGCACCGCAGCGGCGCTGATCACATGCGCGATCACCTCAAGGGTCAACGTGTCGATGTCGCCTATATCGAGCGTATCAGCTTAAAAATGCTGGATGCCGCGCTCGACCATGAGTGCCGGGTCGATCCGAAGGACTATTGGGGTATGCTTGATGCGAAACACATTCGCGCGTTCCTTGGTGACCGGATCGTCAGGATGGAAGCTTTCGCGCAGTCGTGGAGCGACCCGAACAATCAAGTTTACAAAGAGATCACCGAACCGATCTCCGATGAGACGTACATCTTCAATAGAGACCTGGACGGCGCAGACTGCTGAGGCATTTTTTGCAAGCGTCTCAATAAATCCAAACTGAACTTTCCGCTCTTGCGGGAAGATCTGAACCATGCCAACAGATGCAAATCATTCTCATTTGCAGGAGAGCTTCATGTGCTATCATTTCCAGTCCAGCGATATGCTTGAATGGCTGAAAACCCAGGTCCGCGTCATTGAAGCGTGGCGCGAAGACGTGGCCAGCCGACCGGATCTCGATATGGATTTGATCACGCGGATAGAGCAACACTATCAATGGCTGACCGCGGAGGTCATGAATTTGGAGACAGGCTTAACCCGTCGCGTAAACAAATCGGCCCTTGGAAGGCTGCGTGCGATCTAGCTCAAGCCAGTAATTCGGACGGATAGCCTTCATAGGAATGCTTCAGCACGCCGTGATTGAGCAGTGTCTCGGCTTTCTGAACTGTGCCCGTCGCATCAAAAATGCGGGTCCGGGTCCAATAATTCTCAGTTCGCCGCCCCTGGGACAGGCCAACAATCTCACGGCGAATGAGATAAGGCTCATCGACGAAGACCGGACCGTCCAGATAGCGAATTTCCAGATCCGCAAAAAGGCCAATCGCTGGGCCTTTTACCGGAAATCCAGCCAATCGATTGGTGTACTCAGCGAGGACGCTGATCATCTCGGTTGGAATGATGGCTCGCTCCCAGGGAGACGCCTCGGCACTGTCATACCAGGTCGAGCGTTCTGTAATCTTCTGGAGCTTCTCATTCAGCGAAAACGGGTAAAGAGCGCCCATATTCTGGTCCGCTGCCATCCGGATCGGCTCATCCTGTTTGCCAACCATACCAACGGTCAGATCGGAAAGGATCACCAGCTCGCCGGCTGGGCGAAGCTTTTCCATCCGGGCTTCCAGCAAGGTCTGACCATGATCCGGCCCAAGCGTGGCTGACGCTTCCAGCACCGGAGTACCATCTGACTTTTCGGCCCAGCACTCTGCGCTCGTGTCGGAAACAGGCTTCACGAAGACGCGGACCTCTTCGCCCTCAACCACCATGTTCTTATAATGGCAGGAGATGCAGCCTTGCTCGAACCAGGCCTGCCCCCAAAGCCGCACAAGCAGGGGATCGAACTGACTGAAATGTGTCGGCCCCTCAATTGGACCCGCTTTGAATCCAAGCCGTTCGGCTTCGGCGTCATCATGGATGGATTTATGTCCGCCATATTCCTGTTCGATCAGCATGTTTGCAGGTGATCGAAACGGACCGCTCAGGACTCCGTCTTGCTCCGAAATCGGCGTGTCGAAACTCATCCTTCCATCCCGGCTTTACGGGCGCAGTCCGCCGCGAACTCCGCGAGCGGTGCGACCCGTGCCTCCATGGTCGCCGCCGCTGCGTTGGACGCTGTCCCATCACGAACACGGCCTACTATGCCTTGGCAAATCGCGGCTAGGCGGAACGCGTTATACGCGAAGTAAAAGTCAACTTCCGGCAGGCCATCCCGGCCCGTGTGCTCGCAATAGAGCGCCGTGTATTCTTCCATGGTCGGGATGCCATAGGCTTTCATGTCATCAATATCGACCAGGGCCCCGCGAGAGGGATCAGAACTCGGCATGACCCAATTCATCAGGTGATACGTAAAGTCTGCCAGTGGGTCGCCCAGCGTGCAAAGCTCCCAATCGAGGACGGCAATCACTTTCGGCTCCGTCGGATGCAGGATCATATTGTCGAGGCGATAGTCGCCATGCACGATCGTCGTCCTGTCGCCATCCGGAATATTCTTCGGCAACCATTCGATCAGCGCATCCATTTCCGGGATTTTCTTGGTTTCGGAGGCAACATATTGCTTGGTCCAGCGGTGGGTCTGGCGAGCGATATAATCGCCTTCCTTGCCGAAGCCTTCGAGGCCGGCAGCGCGCCAATCCACATTGTGTAGATCTGCGAACGTCTTGATCTTGGCTTCGTAGATCGCACGGCGCTCCGACGGCTCCAGGTCCGGCAACGTCCCGTCCCAGAGAATCCGGCCTTCGACGCAATCCATGACGTAGAATATCGTACCCACCACACTCTCATCCATGCAGAGACCGTACGGCCGCGCGACTGGGAACCCGAGCGGGTAGAGCGCGTCAATGACCCGAAATTCGCGGTCTACCGCATGCGCGGAAGGCAGCAATTTACCCGGGGGCTTGCGGCGCATCACATAGGTCTTGCCACCCGCGAACAATTTATAGGTCGGATTGGACTGGCCACCTTTGAACTGTTTGACCGTCAGAGGGCCTTCAAACCCTTCAACATTCTCGACCATCCAGGCTTCGAGACTGGCCTCATCAAATTTGTGGCTATCGACCACATCTTTAGTGCCGGTGAACATTTCTTGTGCATTGCCGCTGTGGACCATGGCGCACCTCCCAAAGTGGAATTCTCTTCTGAAACCTGTTTAGCGAAGCCGTCACGCGCGACAAGTCAGACGCAGGGTCAGCTGCGCGGTCGAAGCGCCAGAATGGCTTCGGAAGCGTCTTTGGCGCGCGCTTCCGGCACGAAAATATGATCATGGTGGAATGCGGCGACGGCGTTGCAGGGAATTCCTGCCTCAGAGAGCGCTGCCGCCACCCGCGCAAGGAACCCCACAGCTTGCAAATCGGAGTAAACAGTCAGCTCAAGCCACGCCCAACGATTGGCTTCGGGCGTTTCGTCTGTGGCCTGGGTCACAACCGTCAGCCCCTCACGCTCTTGAAATAGCATTGCGATGCCGCGCGTATCCTTGAGATTGACCAGCTCGACCCATGAGGCCTGGTCCGCCGCGATTGTCTCGAACCGCCACACGCCATCATGCTGTTCGACTTGCAAGCTCGATAGAAGCGTCGAGAGGTCTCGTTCTGCCACTATTTCAGGGCCCGCCAGCCAATATCTCTGCGATTGAAGCCTTGCGGCCAGTTGATCGCGTCTACTCCCGCATAAGCACTATCAACCGCGGCGCGCAGATCAGGCCCCGTAGCGGTAACCCCCAGCACCCGACCACCGACCGCAATCAGCTTTCCGTCGCTGTCTTTGTCCGTGCCCGCATGGAACACCGTGACGTTTTCAACCGCATCGGCCGCCTCGACCCCTTCAATGATCGAGCCTTTGGCATAGGATTCCGGGTAGCCTTCGGTTGCCATCACAACACATGCGGTTGGTTGGAACGCATTTACGCCCATCATTTCAGCGACTTCACGATGGCCATGCACCAGACCGCCTGTCGCGCAGATCAGCAGCGCAGGCACGATATCACCGGGCAATCCCGCCATCAGGACCTGACATTCCGGATCTCCAAATCGAGCGTTGAACTCGACCACTCTCGGACCAGACTCGGTCACCATGATCCCGACATAAAGCACGCCCTGATACGGCATGCCTTGTTCTGCCATGCCCGAGAGCAGCGGCTCAACGATGAGCGTTTGAACCAGCTCCATGATCCGGGGTGTAACGACAGGCGCAGGTGCGTAAGATCCCATGCCGCCCGTATTCGGTCCCTTGTCGCCATCACCAACGCGCTTGTGATCCTGGGCCGGCGGCAAATAAATTGCGCCGTCGCCATCGGTCAGCACGAAGATAGACGCTTCTTCGCCGTCCATGAACTCTTCGATCACGACTTCAGTCGAGGCATCCCCGAACTTGCCGGTCATCATGGCTTCGACTTCGTTTTCAGCCTCTTCGAGTGTGTCGCAGATGACGACACCCTTCCCTGCCGCAAGGCCATCGGCCTTGATCACATAAGGGGCGTCCATCGTTTCGAGGAAATCGAGCGCCTCAGTGAGATCCGTGAACCGGCCATAGGCGGCGGTCGGGATATCAAACTGCTTCATCATGTCCTTTGAGAAACCCTTGGAGCTTTCCAATTGCGCCGCTTTCTCGCTCGGCCCGAACACATCAAATCCTCGGGCACGCAGAGCATCGGACAATCCCGCGGCCAGCGGGGCCTCAGGACCGATGACAATCAGGTCAGGTGAGAGCTGCAAGACCAGTTCCTGCATCTTGTGCAGATCGGTTGGCTCGACGTCGAAACAGGGGCCAATCGCATCCATTCCGGGATTGCCCGGCGTGCAGAACACTTCGTCGACGATTTCAGACTTCGCGATTTTCCATGCGAGGGCGTGTTCGCGGCCGCCCGATCCGACAACAAGAACTTTCATGCGCGCAGCTACTGGACCGGACTGGATGAGGGATCAAGTCCCCAGTTGAAGGCTGCTCCTAAAACAAGCTGGCAACGCGTAGACAAAGGGTGACGCACGAGACCGTCGACGCTAAGTTCAAATTATGGCTGATTCACCCGCGTCCAACATGCCCGAACTCACCGTTTCAGAGCTGTCTTCGGCGCTGAAGCGAACGATTGAGACGGCCTATGACCATGTCCGCGTGCGCGGGGAACTTGGCCGGGTGACGATCGCGCGCTCCGGTCATATGTATGCTGACCTGAAGGACGAAAAAGCGGTCCTCAATACGATTATGTGGAAAGGTCAGGTCTCTCGCCTGCCCTTCCGCCCGGAAGAAGGCCTGGAGGTTATCGCGACGGGGCGGATGTCGACTTATCCCGGACGATCCAATTATCAGCTGATCGCTGACGATATGCGTCCGGCTGGCGTCGGCGCGCTGATGGCTCTGCTGGAAGAGCGAAAGAAGAAACTCGCCGCTGAGGGCTTGTTCGATCAGCAGCATAAAAAGCCGTTGCCCTTCTTGCCGCGCACCGTCGGGGTCGTCACCTCGCCGACCGGCGCCGTTATCCGAGACATCCTCCATCGCATCCGGGACAGGTTTCCCGTGCGCGTCATTTTGTGGCCGGCTCTGGTCCAGGGCGATACCGCGGCCCCGCAAATCACCGCAGCCATTCGCGGCTTCAACGAAATGACTGGTGCAAACCGACCCGATGTCCTGATTGTCGGTCGCGGCGGCGGTTCGATTGAAGACCTTTGGCCGTTCAATGAAGAAGACGTGGTGCGCGCCGCCTTTGAGAGCGAGATCCCACTCATCTCAGCTGTCGGACACGAGACGGACACCACGCTGATCGACTTCGTCTCTGATGCGCGCGCACCAACGCCGACCGGTGCAGCTGAAATCGCCGTCCCCGTCCGATCCGATCTGCAATTGCAAATCGGCGATATGGAACAACGTCTCAAACGCGCACTGGTGCGATACATCAAGCGAGGTCAGGATCGGATTGAGGCAAACCGGCTACCACCGCCGAACCGTCTGCTCGACGCCAAACGCCAGCGATACGATGCGGTCGCCGATCGCCTGCCCTCTGCCGTGCGGACACTGGTGCAACGAAACCGTGCGAAGCTCGATACGATCAGTGCGGGGCTGATCAGCCCGAAGCAAATCGTCTCCGCCAAGCTCGCCAAACTCGAAAACCTTTCCATGCGCCTAGGGTCTGGATTGGCGAGCGCGGCTTCGAGGAAACGGATCGCGTTTGCGAAAACTGCGTCGCGCCTGCGCCCTGAACCGGTAGCCGCTGATGCGAAACGAGCACGGACAGCACTCACTGACGCAGCCCGACGCGCCCGCCCAGCGCTGAACAGGATCTGGGATGCGAAGCAAACCGCACTGAGCGCGCAAGCGAAACTCCTAGAGACGCTGTCCTATCAGGCAACTCTCGATCGCGGGTACGCAATTGTGCGCGACGACAAAGGTAAAGTGCTGCGCACCGCTAAAGCGGTGACGGCATCCAGTCAGGTCGACCTGACCCTCTCCGACGGCACCGTTTCGCTCAAGCCGTCCGGCCAAGCTGCGGCGCCGACGCCATCGAGGCCTCCGAAAACAAAGCCGAAAACGGATCCAACCGATCAAGGTGATTTGTTCTAGGCTCTTGCCCCTGCGGCGGCCCTTTTCGATAGGCAATTCATCGCTAAGCTCAAAAAAAAGCTTTTGGAGGCCCGGCGACATGGCCAAATCGATTTGGAATTTCGGAGATCTTCTGGACGACAATGCGACGCATCTCGGTTCGGAGGACCCTGCGCTCATCCACGGGGACAGGATCGTATCCTGGCCGGAAATGTCGGCCCGGTCGAACAATGTAGCCCGAGCGCTCCTTGATCGCGGCGCCCAACCTGGCGACAAGATTGGCTTCTATCTGCGCAATCAACCTGAATATGTCGAAGGACTCGCCGCGGCGTTCAAAGCCAGGCTCACGCAAGTCAACGTCAATTACCGCTATCTCGATGATGAACTGTCCTACATTATCGACAATTCAGACAGCGCCGTCGTGCTCTATGATATCGAGTTTCGGGACAATGTAGAGCGCGTCCGAGAGCGACTACCCAAGGTCAAGATCTGGGTCGAAGTTGGTGGCGCCGGCGATGCTCCAGACTTTGCGACAGATTATGAAGACCTCGCCAAGGGCGGTGACGGCAGTCCGCTCGAGATTGACCGCTCACCGGACGATCAGATGTTCCTCTATACCGGTGGAACGACCGGCATGCCGAAAGGCGTGATGTGGTCTCACGGGATCTGGCGTGAAGCCAATCTAGATGGGCTCAAACGCATCTATGGCGCCGCGCCGGAAACGTGGGAAGAGCATCGCGCGTTCGTGCAGGAGGTTGGCAAGCATGGCCGCCAGCTTCCGGCGTGCCCGCTCATGCACGGCACCGGCCTGTTTACCGCCCTTGGCGCATTCCTCATGGGGGGCGCAATCGTCACCCTGGAGAACAAGAAGAAGTTTGTTCCCGATGAGCTCTGGCAAACCGTGGACCGCCACGGCGTCACCGCAATGGCGATTGTCGGTGATGCCTTCGCAAAGCCGATGCTTGCCGTCTTGAATGACGCCCCTGGCAAATATGACTTATCAAGCGTTGCCAGCATCACCTCTTCAGGCGTGATGTGGAGCCACGAAGTCAAACAGGGCTTGATCGAACACCTGCCACAAGTCGCCTTGATGGACAGTTTCGGGGCGTCGGAAGCGGTAGGGTTCGGGATGTCCGTCACCACGGCTGAGGGCATCATCGAAACTGCAAAGTTCGAGATCGGGGAGCATTGCAAAGTCTTCGACGAGAACGGCGTCGAAGTCGAACCCGGATCTGACAAACCCGGCTTGATCGCTCGCGGCGGCGCCGTCCCGCTCGGCTATTACAAAGACGAGAAGAAATCCGCTGAAACCTTCAAGACGATCAATGGCGTCCGCTACGCGATCCCTGGTGACTGGTGTCTTGTGGCTAAAGATGGAACTATGACGCTGCTCGGGCGCGGTTCAAACTGCATCAACTCGGCGGGCGAGAAGATTTATCCGGAAGAAGTCGAAGAAGCACTGAAAGAGCACGAAGCGGTCCGCGATGCGCTCGTGGTCGGCATTCCAGACGATAAATGGGGGCAAGCGGTCACCGGCGTGGTCGAACTCGCTGAGAATGCCAGCGTGTCTGAGGACGAACTCAAAGCCTTCGTTCGAACCCGGCTAGCCGCCTACAAATCCCCGAAGCGCGTCCTTGTCAGCTCCGACTTGAAGCGCGCCCCAAATGGCAAAGCCGACTATAAAAGTATTCGAGCTTTCGCCTATGACGCGCTCGGAATTGAAGGCTAGTCAGCCGCAGGCAGCGTGCCAAATTAGTCCAGAATTGGTCGTCAATTCTGCCGTATATCGCCGCGCGACAATTCGGGGGCTCAAATTCCCTGAAAAATGAACTATATGTTTATCCGTTCAATCAAAATCCCGGCCCGTCTTTTCTGGATGGAAATCTCTGGTCGCTATTACGGTTAACGCCGATCAACCAAAGCCGATTGCGCGCGCGCAAAAGAAAAAGAGCTTCCTCCCGATGCCATCCATGCCCAATTCCGTCCGTATAGCAGGGTTCATTTTGCTAGCACTGCTTATCTATTTTGTCGCCAGTGCGCTGTTTCGTGCCCCTGCTGAAGAAAGTGCGCCGGCCGACAGCGCGCCTGTAACTTCTACTGAGCGGGCCATTCCGCAAGTAATCGTGACTCCGGCACAATTGAAGCCGCACACGGTGTTCGCGACTTTGAAAGGTAGCACCGAGCCAGATCGCGAGGTTACCGTGCGGTCCGAGACTATGGGCACCGTCATCGACGCCCGGATTTCCGAGGGCCAGGTGGTCTCGCGCGGTACAGTTTTGTGTGGACTGGATGTTGAAAGCCGCGCTGCTCGGATTGCTGAAGCAGAGGCAAGCGTCGCATCCGCGCAACTGGATTTTGATGCCGCTCAGCAACTTCAAGAAAAAGGCTGGACGACGTCCAACAACGCAGCGGCAGCAAAAGCTGCGCTCGATCGCGCTGAAGCGGGCCTTGCAGCTGCCAAGATCGAACTGAACAAGACCCGGATTACAGCCCCGTTCAATGGCGTGTTCGAAACCCGTCTCGCGGAGCGCGGCGACTTCTTGTCAGTCGGCGCTGCCTGCGGTCGTCTCGTCGATCTTGATCCAATCATTGTGGCCGTGGATGCCACTGAAAATCAGCTTACGGCGATTAATCCGGAAACGCCGGTTAGTGTTGAACTCGCAACGGGCGTGGAAACCACGGGAAATGTCCGCTACATCGCTCGGACGGCAAACGCTCAGACCCGGACGTTTCGGGTTGAAATTGAAATCCCGAACCCAGACAATGGCATCGCAGCCGGATTGACCGCGTCTGTACAGGTCGGCCTCGGCGTTGCGCCGGCGTTACTGATGACCCCTGCTTCATTGGTTCTTCACGATGATGGACGAGTTGGCGTACGCTACGTTGATGACACTGACATAGTACAATTCACCGAAGTTTCGGTGGTCGATGACGCCCAGGACGGGATTTGGGTCACCGGCATCCCGGAAGGGGCAAACTTGCTAGCCGCCGGACAGGACTTTCTTCGCGAAGGCGTGAAGGTCGAACCTCAGCTGGTTCAGGAGCGATAGACGATGAACGCTCTGATTGATGGCGCAATTGATCGGGCACGGATGGTCCTCGCTATCCTGCTCGTTGCCCTGATTGCCGGAACGATTACCTATATTGGTCTGCCTAAAGAAGCCGACCCCGATGTTCCGATCCCATTTGTCGGCGTGACGATCCCGCTTGAAGGGGTTTCACCTGAGGACGCGGAGCGGTTGCTCGTGCGACCGGTAGAAACGGAGCTGAAGAGTATTGAGGGGGTCAAGCAAATCGACTCTTTCGCGCTCGAAGGTGCGGGTCAGATCATCATCGAATTTGACGTTTCTTTCGATCAGGATCAGGCGGTTCTGGACGTTCAGGAGAAGGTAGATCTCGCCCAACGCGAATTCCCAGAAGAGGCGCGCGAGCCGATTATCACCGAGATCAATGCCTCGCTGTTTCCGATCCTGAACATCAACCTGTACGGCGACGCCCCGGAGCGCGGCCTGTACAAGATTGGCCAGGAATTACAGGAAGAACTGGAAGGCCTTGAAGGTGTTCTCGAAGCGCGGCTGCAGGGCGATCGGGAAGAAGTGCTCGAAATCGTCGTCGATCCGGCGAAACTTGAAACCTACAATCTGTCTTACCAGGAAATCTTCGCCGCGGTTGCCAACAATAACCGCCTCGTGCCCGCCGGGCGGATCGATATGGGTGAAGGCCGGTTCCCGGTCAAAGTCCCCGGATTGATCAAGACCGCACAAGACGCCTTTGACCTGCCCGTGAAATCGCAGGGCGATTCCTCAATTACCCTTGCGGACGTCTCGACCGTGCGCCGTACATTTAAGGACCGCGAACAGTACGCCAAGTTCAACGGTCAGCCTGCCGTCTCAATTCAAATCGTGAAGCGGACCGGGGCAAATATTCTCGACACCGTCGCTGAAGTTCAGGACGTGGTCGCCGTGCAACAATCGCGGTGGCCAGAAACGGTCAACGTAACACTGACATCCGACATGTCCGAGATGATCGACAGCCAGCTGGGGCAACTTCAATCCTCCATTGGTGTGGCGGTGGTTCTGGTGATGATCATTGTCGTCGCTGCGCTTGGCCTCCGATCTGCCGCGATGGTAGGTCTCGCGATCCCGGGATCGTTTGTGATGGCCTTCCTGATGCTCGGAATGTTTGGCTACACGATCAATATGATGGTGATGTTCGGCATGGTCATCGCGGTCGGAATCCTCGTCGATGGTGCGATTGTCGTCGTCGAATATGCTGACCGAAAAATGGCGGAAGGGCTGGACCGAAAACAGGCCTATGCAATGGCGGCGAAACGCATGTTCTGGCCGATCGTTGCCTCATCCGCGACAACACTCGCAGCGTTCTTCCCGTTCCTCTTCTGGGACAGCTTGGTCGGCAAGTTCATGTCCTACCTGCCGATCACGCTGATCTTTGTTCTGGTGGCATCGCTGGTCATGGCGCTGATCTTTCTCCCAGTGCTTGGCTCTGTGCTTGGCGGCCGCGGGACCAAGGAAGCCACTGGTGGCCTGGTTGAAGTGTCCGGTGTCGGCGGCGATCCGCTTGAGGCGCCCGGCTGGTTTGGTCGCTATGCCCGCGCAACAAACGAATTGATCAAACGTCCCTTCCTCGTGACGGGTGGCGCGGTGGCGGTGATCATCGCGATATTCATGTGGTTCGGAGCCACTGATCACAAATCCGAGCTCTTCCTGGATGTGGAACCTGAGCAGCTTTATGTGTTTGTTCAGGCGCAAGGAAACCTGTCCGCGGACGAAGAGTATGAAATCGTGGACCGTGTTGTGGATCGCCTCTTGCCGCTCGATGGCATCGAATCCATGGCATCGACCTCTGGGAGCGAAGGATCTGGTTCGTTCAATTTCGACGGCGTCGGCTCTCCCCCGCAAGACACGGTAGGCCGGATCCTGATCAACCTGAAAGACCGCGATACCGGCTATGATGGCCGCGTCACCGAGCAGAATATTCGTGATGCGCTCGTCGGTGTTCCCGGTGTTCGAACCGAGGTTCAAAAACTGGAACAAGGCCCACCCGTGGGCAAGGATGTTCAGATCGCCATTCGCTCCAATGATGGGGCCGCCCTGCTAGAAGTTGCGGCGCAAGTCAGCGAGTTCGTCGCCAGCATGGAAGGCTTGCGGGAAGTCGAAGACAGCCGTCCGCTGCCGGGCATTGAATACCAGCTGGAAGTCGATCGCGCGCAAGCTGGTAAGTTTGGAATTGATGTCAGCCAGGTGGGCGCAGCCGTTCAATTGGTCACCAATGGTATCCTCGTCGGCCGGTATCGACCAGACGATGCCCTCGATGAGATCGATATCCGGGTCCGTCTACCCGAAGACGAACGCAGCGTTCAGGCGCTGGATCGACTTCGGATCGCGACGCCGGGTGGGCAGGTTCCGCTGTCACAGTTCGTAACGCGTGTACCCGCGCAAAAAGTCACCAAGATTGAACGCCGAGACGGCAAGCGCCTCATCCTCGTTCGCGCCAATGCCGTCGTTCAAGGCGAAGGTGCAGCCAAGGTTGCCGAAATCAAAGACTGGCTGGAAACCGCCAACCTCAATCCTGCGGTCGACGTTCAGTTCGAAGGGGCGGATGAAGACGCTGCAGAAGCCGCTGCCTTCTTCCAGATTGCGGCCCTGTCGGCTCTGTTCCTCATGGGCATTATCCTGCTTTGGGAGTTCAACAATTTCTACCATGTGGTGCTCACGCTCTCGGCCGTCGTGCTTTCGACTGCGGGCGTGCTGATCGGTATTCAGCTGATCCTGCCTTACATTTCGACCCTCATGATCGGAACGGGAATAGTCGCGCTTGCGGGTATTGTTGTGAACAATAACATCGTGCTCATCGATACATATCAACGTCTCAAGCGTGACGGTCGGACCAGCGAGCAAGCTGCGATTGCAGCGGCTGCCCAACGCATTCGCCCGATCCTGTTGACCACACTGACGACCATCTGTGGGCTGTTGCCAATGGTGTTCATGATGAATGTGAGCTTCATCAAAGGGGCCATCTCATTTGGCGGCATTACAGCTGAATGGTGGGTGCCACTGGCCACGGCGGTCGTATTTGGACTTGGTTTCTCGACCATGCTGACGCTGATCGTGACACCCGTCTGGCTCGCCGCTCCAGCAAAGATGGGCCGCTGGCGCGATCGAATGATCAACCGGATGCTGGGCCGCGATGCCCCTGCCAACGACCCGTTCGTCGAAGACAAGGCGTGGGCCGAGCCCGACGCCGACATTCGCCCAGCCGCCGAATAAGACCCGGTCAGGTCATATCTTCGTAGGGATTTTCGGTCGGCAGTGAGATCGGATTGCTAGCGCCTTTCAGCGAGATCGCTGTATCGGTCATCAGGACATCGGCATCAGATATAACCTCTTCGCCGAAGCGATAGATCGGTGCATATTCTCCGCGATCTGCCTGTTCGTGATAATCTCGCGACCTGGTCAGCGCAGTTTCCCGGCGTTTCGCATAGTCGGCAAACGCTTCACTGCCGTGACGCTTCTCGAGCATCGCCTCAGTCCGGTGCGGTGACAGAACGACGGCGGAGGCGTTGTTACCGCCAAACCCCTTCGAATTCAGGATCGCAACCTCGAGCTCACTCGGGTCTCGTTTTTGATGCTCGGATCCAAGCACAAGTCGATCCTGATGAACATCGTCGGCCACGCGGTCCAGGGTTGGGATCCCCGGCAAGATGCCATGCTCAAAACAGCCAAGCGCGGTCGCCAGCTGGTCGCCACTCGCGGGTGCAATCGTATGGCCGAGATAGGCTTTCACCGCGATGAGCGGCCAGTCCTCGATCCCAAACACCGCCGCCACCTGATCAAAGATCTGAGACTCAGTCGTCCGGTTCTGAGGCGTGCTTGATCCATGAGCGAGGATGAAACTGTGCTTCTGAACTGTATCGCGTCCGGCAACAGCACAAGCCGCCGCAACGGCTTTGGCCATGCTGATATGGTTTCCGGGGCCCGGCGCGGTGATCGATTTCTTGGTGCCGTCCGCGTCGACAAACACATCCGTGATGGAGCCGAGACAAGGCGCCCCCAGCTCGAGCGCTAAGGCATCATCCATTAGGATGAAGTACTGACTGGCCTCGCCGATCGTGAACCCGCAATTTTCGCCGAACGGGCGACTGGCACGGCGATAATCGATTTCGCCGTCGCCGTAGATCGTGGTCATGTTGTCGTCGGTGGCGAGCGCGCCCATCGTGCCAAAACCATCCATGATCTCTGGCACAACCGGCGCTTCGCTATTGCCGACCATGGCGACACGAACCTTGCCGGCTTGAATGTCGGCGACGGCGTGGCGCAGATTGGAAAGGAACGTCGCACAAGCGGCTACGGCACTGCTGGCGATCCCGACATTGGACAGGACATAAGCATTGATGAAATCCGTCGGCATCGAATTGATACCCATGACGAGCGATTTGGCCGTGACGCGCTGGCCCGACATGCGGGCCTGATGCATGCCGCCATAGCCTTCTTTGTCCATCTGACCGAACCCGCTGCTGGAATAGACGCCAACGTCATCCGGCTCGATACGCGCAAGGACATCGTCCCACTCGATGCCGAGCGAGCGAAGCGCGTCGGTGGCACCGAACAAGGCCATTTGCAAGCCACGCGGTTGGAAGCGAGAATTGTAGAGGCTCGCCATATCGAAGCCGCTGGGTAACTGTCCCGCGGCCTTTACGGGGAATTCGCGGACGTTCGACAAGAAGACGTTCAAGTCCCCTTTGATGGTGATCTGGACGCGCCCCTCATCATGAGGCGCGACCGTCCAGGTGTCCGGCAGTGGATCCGGAATCGCTGATTTGTCGGCGACCACGCGGATCGTGTCATCGCCATCCTCGGAAAGCGGCGAGAGGGCCGCGTTTGACTGCCAGTAAAGCGCGTCAACGTTGAACCGTTCTGGCTCGATCCGGCGAACGAGTGTTCCGTTCAAAACGTCGGCTTTGTATCGATCCGCAACCTCTGCGGCGCTCAGCGTCTCATTGTCCGCATTTACGAAGCCAGCCTCTCCGTTGGCTTTCACCAGCCCCATCATGACCGCGAGACCCACAATCGTTTTGTTGGCTTCATCCTCAGCCAAGGCGTCGATGATCATTCTGCGATAGGCCTGATGCCCCGATGTGCGGCCAGCGGCGTTCACTCCGCCCATGCTGACAATGACTGGTAGACGCATAAAAAGACATCCGTTTGGGTTGCGTTAGACGTGCGCCAGCGGCGCGATAAACCGGGACACTAGAAGCTATTCGAGACCCGGCTCAACACCTAATTGCAATCAAGGTTGCAATTCACGCCCCTCCACCCGGTCTTGCACCTGCGCCGGAGTTCGGAAACAATAGGCTATGCAAGATGAATTGAGACGCCTCCCGAAAGTCCAGACCCTGCTGGAATCTGACGCTGCAGCGCGATTGATTTCACTACATGGGCGCGAAGACGTTGCCGATGCGGTCCGAGCGAAACTCAACATTGCCCGATCTAAAATCATGGCCGCAGGCGGCGCCTCGACGAGCCCGATCTCCGAGCCGGTCTTTTTCAATGAAATCGCCGACGACCTGAGCGCCAGGAACGCCAACACCCTTAAGCGCGCTATCAATGCCACAGGCGTGATTATTCACACCAACCTCGGACGCGCTAGGCTCGCACCGGAAGCGATAGAGGCGGTACAGACTGTCGCCGCGAATTACTCTTCTCTCGAACTGACCCTCCAAGACGGCAAGCGGGGATCGCGTCACGCACATGTGGAGACTTTGATCTGCCAACTCACCGGCGCCGAAGCTGCCATGGTCGTGAATAATTGCGCTGCGGCCATCCTGTCTTGCCTGAGCGCACTCGCAAGCGGAAAGCATGTCATCGCCTCAAGAGGAGAATTGGTGGAGATTGGCGGGTCCTTCCGCATGCCAGACGTCATTACCCAAAGCGGCGCTGTGTTGCGCGAAGTGGGGACGACCAACAAAACTCATCTCAGCGACTATGAGCAAGCCATCGATGATGATGCCGCCATTCTGCTGAAGAGCCACACCAGCAATTTCAGCATAGTCGGGTTCACATCCGCACCAAGCCGACAGGCGCTCTCTGCGCTCGCTCGAAAAACCGGAACCATCCTGGTCGAGGACCTGGGAAGCGGCGTCCTCATCAATCTCGCAGAGTATGGATTGAAAGAAGAACCGGTGGTTCGAGACGTCATCGCAGACGGCGTCGATCTGGTGACATTTTCAGGCGACAAATTGCTCGGCGGGCCCCAGGCCGGGATCATCGCTGGAAAGCGGGCACTCGTGGATACCGTTCGCCGCCACCCGATTGCCCGCGCCGTTCGCATCGACAAGCTCTCGCTCGCCGCCTTGCGTGCAACGCTGGAATTGTATCGCGCTCCGCACGATCCCATGGCCCGCATCCCGGTCTTGCAAATGCTAGCAGAGCCGATTGAAGCGATCGAAACACGCGCCAGGAAACTGGCTCAGGCGATCCGCGATGAGACACGACTGAATGCAGAGGTGGTGGAGACCACGGCTCGTGCTGGCGCCGGTTCATTACCGCAACAGGACTTGCCGAGCGCCGCCGTCGCGGTTTCGAACGAACAGTCATCCGCGGAGCACGTCTCCGCCCAATTCAGGAGCGCCAATCTGCCCGTGATTGGCCGCATATCCAAGGATACGTTCCTGCTGGATATGCGCGCGGTTTCCGATGAAGAAGTCGATTTGATCGCACGTGTCGCGCAAACCCTTTGGCCGCATGACGCATAAATCGATCGCCGTTATCGGCCACGTGGATCACGGTAAAACAGCTCTGGTCGAGGCACTTACGGGTACCAATACCGACACACTGGCTGAGGAACGCGCGCGCGGCCTCACAATCACACTTGGGTTTGCACATCTTCAGATGTCTGCCGGAACCCTACACTTCATTGATGCTCCGGGGCATGCGGATTTTATCCGCACCACGGTGTCAGGGCTCAGCGGCGTCGACTCTGTTTTGCTGGTCGTCTCAGCGAGCGAAGGCATCGAAGCCCAGACGCGAGAGCATTTCAGACTCGCCCGCCTCCTGGGGATCGAGCGCGTGATGGTCACGCTTACAAAGTGCGACCTGGCGAGCGAGGCGATAATCGAAACCCGGAGAGCGGAGATCAATGCCCTGGCGGTTGAAGCAGGCGATTCATCTCTGCCCATCATCAGCTGCTCAGCACGCGCATCGGATGGACTGCGCGACCTCATACACGAGCTGGTCTCGTTCCTCTCAGTGCCCGCGAGTCGAGCGAAACTGACGGATTTCTTTCTTCCTATTGATCGCGTCTTCAACGCCCCCGGCGTCGGGACAATCGTTACGGGAACGCTGATCGGTGGCGGAGTTGAGAGAGGAACCGGCGCCTCCATCGGAACGGAACTTGTTACCATTCGGGGGATCCAGGTAGCCGGTGTGCCGGTCGGGTCAGCCTCCGCCGGATCGCGCGTGGCTCTAAACCTTCGCGGGATCAATCAATCCGAGGTTCGGAAAGGCGATGTTGTGTGTGCGCCAAACGCGTTCGAGCCGTCTTCACGATTTGACGTTGTGCTGCGGGGCGCAAGTGGAGAGCGTCCAAAACTGAAACACACGGATCAGGTGATGATTATGGCGGGCACGGCTTACCTACCGGCGCGCGTGCGAATGATCTCTAGCGGGACTGAACCTGGCGAACCAGTCTTCGCCCAACTCGAACTCCGTCAACCGCTTGTCGGGTATCACGGGCAGCATTTCGTCTTACGGAATCCAGCCGCTTCGGAGACCGTGGTCGGCGGCACGATTTTAGATCCGATCGCACCGACTGTCCCGCGCAGGAAGCCTTTGCACTTGGCCGTGTTGCGCGCCGCGGAGACCAGCAATCCTGTCGCAATTTCACACGCCTTGGCCGACCGTGATCGCGGAGAGGTTCGCGTGAAGGACGCCGCCCGGCTTTCCGGTAAAACCGTGTCGGAAGTTGAGGACGCCCTTCGCAGAGAGTTCCTCCTGGCCTCACCCAAGCTCGCCCTTCGTCATTCCGAAGTCCGGTCGGCTACAGGCGAGTTCCGCGAAGCCCTTACATCCTTGCACCGAGCGCGCCCGATCCGCCCCTTCCACGCGTCTGCCACCGTCACATCGAAGCTGCGTCAGGCCCCTGCGTCTATCCTGGACTGGGTTGAGCGCGATTTGGTCCGATCCGGGGAGGTGCTCGAAACCGCATCTGGACTAGCGTTAGCATCTCATGACCCACACACTTCTATGACGCCCCAACAGCTGCTGGACTACGAGCAAGCGGCGGCGCGGCTTGCAGAAATGGGCTTGCGACCGACACCGCTCTTCGCTGACCAAACCACCAGCGCTGAGCAGGAAGACCTAATCGAATTATTGATCCATCTGGGCGTTGCCGTACGCCTCTATAATCACGGATTGCGACAGCACATTCTCTTGCATGCAGACGTCGTCGCCGCTGCTCAAGACACCTTGAGGAAACAGTTTCCTCACGGAACGCCTTTCACGACGGGAGAGGCCCGCGCCGCGCTCGCGACGAACCGCAAAACCGTCGTACCGCTGCTCGAATTGTTTGACCGAAAAGGTGTCACGTCTCGTGAAGAAGATGTCCGGATTCTCGCGGCGTAAGCCTGTCCGATTCTCACTTGCGCCTCTCCTTCACGGGTCTAAGTCTGAACAAATGCGGAGGCGACTGGAGTCTGGTGGCTTCCCTGGTCTTCAAAACCAGCGACGCGTCGTAACCGGCGTGTGGTGGGTTCGATTCCCATCCGCCTCCGCCAAAGACATGACGCGGCGCAACTGATGGACAACCCCGTCGAGTTAAGCCTAGCATCGCGCAGGAGGTGACGATGGCTGAGATTTCGGGTTTCGAACTAGATGACCTCGACGGCGCACCGCGAACGTTCCCGTCGACGGACCCAACGCTCATCTGCTTCGTCAAAGAGGATTGCGAAACCTGCAATCTTGCCGCTCCGGTCCTGGAGGCCTTTGCGCAAGCTTATAGCGACACCGCAAATGTCTGGATGATCAGCCAGACACGCGAGGGTAGCCTGGTCTTGAAAGACCGGCACGGACTGAGCCTTCCGATTCTGGAAGATGCCGACCTGCAAACCTCGTTCGCCTACG
Source organism: Henriciella sp. (assembly GCA_017642885.1). Taxonomy (GTDB): domain Bacteria; phylum Pseudomonadota; class Alphaproteobacteria; order Caulobacterales; family Hyphomonadaceae; genus Henriciella. The sequence continues at coordinate 64,660 of JAEPOM010000016.1, forward strand.
GGTTCGATATTGTTCCCGCGCTTTATTGGTGCCCCGACGGCGCAGCACTCGACACCCATTTCGAGGGGTTCGTGAAAAGCGAATGGCAAGGCGTGGATCAAAAAATAGCCGAAATGCTCGACACGGAAGTTGCCAAGATCGATTGGGACACCCTGCCCGATTGGCGGCCCGGATGCGGGTCCAAACATCTGGATCCGGAGATCCACGACCGACTGCTCGCAGAAGCCTCGGACAGCCCGATCCGTGCCCGGAAAATCGAAATCGCCAGTGCCGACGACGTCGCTGAATTCATGTTTGACCAAGGCTTCTCCGACGGCCTTCCGATCGTCCCCCCGACGCCAGAGCGCGTGGTGCGCATGCTCAGCGGCACGCGGCGCTCGCCCAAAGACGTGATCGCTCAAATGCCGCCCAATATGGGCGAAGCAACGGTGGAAAAGATCGCCATCAACGCGGTCATGGCAGGGTGCAAGCCGGAATATCTGCCGGTGGTGATCGCCGCGATCGAAGCCGTCTGCACGGATGAGTTCAACATTCACGGCGTGATGGCCACGACCATGGGCGCATCGCCGGTCCTCGTCGTGAACGGCCCTATTCGCGATCGCCTCGATATGAATAGCGGTTTGATGGCATTGGGCACGGGCAATCGCGCGAACGCCACGATCGGGCGCGCCGTGCGCCTCGCCATTCGTAATATCGGGGGATCAAAACCAGGCGGCACGGATCGCTCCACGCTGGGCTCACCGATGAAATTCACAATGTGCTTTGCTGAACGCGAGGATCGCTCGCCCTGGGCGCCTCTCCATGTTGAGCGCGGGTTCAAAGCGGAAGACTCCGTGGTCACAGCCTTCGCCATGACGTCCGGACCGGTTCATATCGTCGATCAGGAATCGCGCGCGCCAGACGAGATCGCTGGAACACTGGGTTTGGGACTCGAGTCGCTCTTCCTGCCCAAATACCACATGATGCCAGTCGACACGCTTCTGGTGGTCTGCCCAGAGCATGTCGATACGTTGATGCGGGATGGTGCATACGACAAGGATCGTCTGCGTGCTCGCGTCCAGGTGGTCACGATGCGGCCGCTCCGCGATATGGTTGCAAATGAAGTCTCTGGCGCAGGAATGACCCGGGCGGCTGCGGCTAATCTTGATGAGGATCAGCTCGATAGACTCGTCCCGAAATTTGCCAAGCCAGACCATATCCATATTGTGGTCGCAGGATCAGATGCTGGGAAATTCTCGAGTGCTTATCATGGCTGGGTCACCGGACCGATGGGCTCGCAGTCAGTTTCCCGCAAGATTGAAGATGTTTAGAAGAAGGAGGACGAATGACAGTCATTCTAGATCCAACTGACGAAGCTGTACCGGTCAGTCGGCAAATTACGCCGCGCTCTGGCCAGGTCACCGGCGTGGTTGGCTTGATGGACATTCGAAAACCGAGAGGCGACATTTTGCTCGATGAGCTTGAACGTCTTCTCGGGGAACGAATGCCGGGTATCGAAGTCCGGCGCTACGCCAAGCCAACCTTCACCAAGCCCTGCCCCGACGATTTACGGACGCAGATGAAGGCTGAATGTGATTTCGTCGTTGAAGGGTTAGCTGACTGAGGGTCTTGTACGACGTGCAGTATGCACGACACAGTCTGGTTTGAAATCCAGGGCCTTCCGGCAGTTACCATCGCTTCTAGCGAATTTCATAACGCCGCCGTGACCCAGCGCGACGCGCTCGGCATGAGCGATGCGCGATTTGTCCTCGTCGATCATCCGATTCAGGATGCGACCGATGATGAAATGCGCACCAAGGCGGCGGCGGTCTATGATCAAGTGGTCGACGCACTGACGACGTGATCGTAGCTTGTTCCGATCTGGTCAGCCCGGTTGGAAAACCGGGCTGATCGCTTTTTGGCGACCATGGTTCGCCTCAACCTGAATCCTGGAGCCGCCGCGCTTGCAATCAAATCGACCACTCCCAATCACGCGCGACCTGGTTCTGCTGGGCGGAGGGCACGCGCATGCCTTGGTCTTGAAAAAGTGGGCGATGGCGCCGCTCCCCGGAGCGCAAGTCACCTTGGTCAATCCGGATGCGAAAGCGCCTTATACCGGGATGCTCCCTGGCTTTGTCGCCGGTCACTACCAGCGCGCCGATCTGGATATCGATATGGTGCGTCTGGCCCGGCAAGCGGGCGCGCGGCTCATCATCGACCGCGCCATCGGCATCGATACAGAGGCCAAGACGGTCCAACTGAAATCGCGACCCGACATCTGCTATGACACGCTGTCCATCGACATTGGCATCACGTCCGCCTTGATGGATTTACCCGGAGCGTCAGACCATCTCGTCCCGGCCAAGCCGCTGGGCCGGTTCGCAGATTCCTGGTCAGCTTTGATCGAAGACGCGCAATTGAAACGCCGCCCCCTCAACATTGCAGTCATCGGCGCCGGTGTCGCAGGGATCGAGCTCGCACTCGCCATGGACCACCGATTGAAAGAGCTCGGCATCTCCGGAACGGTTGGTTTGATTGAGGCGGCGGATACGATCCTGAGAGAAGCCAGCTCTGGCGCACGGCGCAAACTAATCTCGGAACTAAAACACGCAGAGATCGAAGTCATAACGGAGACGACGGTCACCGCGTTCACTGAACAGGGCTTTTGCCGGGGCCCAGATGACGCGCTCGTTCCAGCGGACTTTATCGTCAGCACCGCCGGGGCGATGCCGCATTGCTGGCTATCTGAAACATCGCTCGACCTGGAGGCGGGGTATATTGCGGTGGCGCCAACGCTGCGCTCAACCAACACACCAAACGTCTTTGCCACAGGCGATTGCGCCCACCTGACCCACGCGCCTCGCCCCAAAGCTGGCGTGTTTGCCGTCCGCCAGGCGCCCGTTCTGTTTGAGAACCTCTGCGCCGATCTTGCCGATCAACCGCTCCGAAATTTCACCCCTCAAAAGTCTTATTTGAAGCTCATCTCGACCGGACGAAAATCTGCGATCACTGATAAATGGGGCATTGGGCTGTCGGGGAAGCGCATCTGGCGACTAAAGAATCGCATCGATCAAGCGTTCATGGATCAGTTTCGACATCCTACAAACATGGAGATCCCGGATCTGCCTGCGAGGCGCGCGTCCGGGCTCGACGACTTGTATGAGGCGCACACGCATCAGTGCGGAGCTTGCGGCGCCAAAGTCGCGCAAGGCACTTTGGAGAAAGGTCTGGACAACGCACTTGATGGATCGCTTGAGGACGCAGCGATCATCAATCATGGCGCGACATCCCAAGTCTTCAGCACGGACCACCTGCGCGCCTTCAATCAAGACCCGTATACGTTGGCCAAGGTCGCAGCGATCCACGCGCTTGGAGATATCTGGGCCATGGGCGCGACGCCAGACGCGGTGCTCGCTCATATAGTTCTGCCGCCGCTTTCTCCCAAGAAGCAGGCTCAAATGATGCGCGAAATCATGGCCGGCGCCGGAGACGTGTTTTCCGCCTGCGACACGAAGATTTCCGGCGGACATACGAGCAATGGTGCAGAATTGATGATTGGGTTTTCGATTGCAGGAAACCTTGACCACGCCCCGATCACCCAATCCGGAGCGTCGCCCGGTGATTGCCTGATCCTGACCAAACCCATCGGCACAGGCGTCCTCCTCGCAGCAGAAATGCGCCAGCTTGCCGATGGCGACGATTATCAGGCGGCGCTCACGAGCATGACGCGACTGCAGTCTGAGGCGTCTAGCTTGCTCCGAGACCATGCGACCGCGCTAACCGATGTCACCGGCTTCGGCCTCGCCGGTCACTTGTTCAATATTCTGAACACTTCCGGCGTAGCGGCGCGTATCGATCTCTCAGACATTCCGCTCCTGGAAGGTGCGTTGAACCTGGCGAGCGACGGCGTCCGCTCGACCCTTTGGCCGTCAAATGCAGAGAGAGCGGAACAGATGACCATGACCGCTTCGCCGCTGACCGACCTTCTCTTCGACCCTCAAACATGCGGCGGCTTGTTAGCCACGATCCCCGCAGCAAAGACCGCGCAGGTATTCGAGGCATTTGAGGCTGCGGAAGAGCCAATCTGGAAGATTGGTGACATCACGCAAGGCGCACCCCATATCGAGGTGCAATGAGATAGAACAAGGACCCGAGACATGAACAATGATGCGATGATCGAATACTGGAACGGCGCCGCCGGACAGAAATGGGTCGACCAGTCGGATCGATTGGATGCCATGCTCGGCCAATTCGCTGATGGCGTACTCGACGCAGCGGCGATCCAGTCAGGCGAACGCGCGTTAGACATCGGTTGTGGCGCAGGCGTTCTGACGCTCGGCGCAACCGCGAAGTCTGGGGGAGCTGTCGGATCGCTCGGTGTAGATGTCTCGACGCCGCTTCTTGCCCTGGCTCGCAAGCGCGCCGCCGAGGCAGGTTCACCCGCCACATTCGAGCAAGCAGATGCGAGTGCTTACACCGCAGAATATAAGCTCGATCTTATGATCTCTCGCTTTGGCGTGATGTTTTTTGAAGATCCGGCAGCCGCCTTTGCCAAAATCCATGGACAGATTCGCACCGACGGGCGCATGGCTTTCATGTGCTGGCAAGCGCTCTCGTTGAACGATTGGGCCTTTGCGCCATTCCAGGCCGCGTTGCCATTGTTGAAAGAAGCGCCGCCTAGCCCTGATCCAACCGCGCCAGGGCCTTTCGCGTTTGCCGACAAGGAGCGGCTCGCGGACATACTGACCGAGGCTGGCTGGCGGAACAGCTCGATCGAGCCTTTCGAAACAGAGATCACGTTGCCCGGCAACGATGTTGAAACCAGCGCCCGTTTCATGTTGCAGCTCGGGCCTTTGTCCCGATTGATCGCTGAACAAGATCTCGACCCGCAATCCATCCTATCAGCGGTCACGGACCGGCTCGCCGAAAACGCTGAGCCTGATGGACGGGTAAAAATGAAATCGGCTTGCTGGCTGGTTCAGGCAAATGCGTGACGCGTAAGAAACATTACAGGTGCCCTTGCCCGATCGGGTTGAACTTCTAAGGTCATCAAAGACGTAAACCTGGGGCATCAAATGAAGAATTCACTGCTCGCAATCGCGACGCTTTCCATCGCGACATTCGCAGGCATCGCGAGCGCGCAGGAGCGCGGCTATTATCAGACACCCGCCCTCCACGGCGACACATTGGTCTTTTCAAGTGAAGGCGATTTATGGCGAGCGAATACCAATGGCGGAACCGCCGTGCGCTTGACCACCCATCCGGAAGTCGAAACCGCGCCGGTCTTGTCGCCAGATGGAAAATGGATCGCGTTCCAGGCAAGCTATGATGGCCCTTCGGAAGTTTACATAATGTCCGTCACAGGCGGCACGCCGCAACGTCTGACACATGAAGGCGGCGGCGCCACCGTACGGGGCTGGGTCGACGATGATCGCGTCCTCTATCGCACCACGAATATTTCAGGACGCATTCCGCGCATCCTTAGAACGGTTGATCATCGCAACCTGAGCGTTTCCGACATCCCATACGACAATGCGGATCTCGCTACGATCGATTCCACCAACGATCAGATCTTCTTCACTCGATATGGCCTGTCGATGTTCTCCGACAATGCCGTCCTCTATCGCGGAGGACGCATGGCGCAGCTTTGGCGCGGCGACCTCGATGGCGAGGCTGAAGCGGTGCGCTTAGCCGCCGATTTCGCTGCACCCATTCGCCACCCGATGTATGCGAATCGTCGCGTCTACTTCGTCAGCGACAAATCCGGCGCGGACAATATCTGGTCGGTTGCGCAAGACGGCAGTGACGCGCAGCAACATACCGACCGCCAGCAGTGGCAGATCCGGACGCCATATCTGAACGGCGACACGATCGTGTTCCAAAGCGGCGCTGACCTGTTCACCTACGATCTCGGCGGCGGTGAAATAACGCAAGTCGATCTGTTCCTGATGAGCGATGGCGATTACGGACGCGAGCGCTGGATTGATGATCCGCTAGCTTACCTCGAAAACGCCCGAATGAACCCACAAGGCGATGCAGTTGTCGTCACGGCCCGCGGGCGCATGGCGTCTGCCTTTACCGGACAACGCCGGCGCATCGATCACCAGTTCCCAAAAGAACAGCGCGCTCGGTCAGCGGCCTATAGCGGCGATGGCGAGTCCATTTATGCCATTCTTGATCATGATGATTCCGGCGAGATCTGGCAGTTTCCGGCCAATGGCCAGGGCGAGCCCGTTCAGCTCACACGCGATACCGATAAATATATTTGGGAGCTGTATCCTTCGCCGCACGACAATACGCTCCTGTATTCAGACAAAGGCGGACGCCTCTACCAGCTTGATCCCGAAACACGTCGAAGCCAATTGATCGAGACCACGACCAGTGGCGGTGATTTTGCTTTCTTTGACTTTAACTGGTCGGCCGGTGGGCGTTATCTCGCATACACCTATTTGGACGATCGTGCGATGCGCCGGATCGGGCTTTATGACACCCAATCGGGGAAGAAAGCCGTCGTCACGACTGGTAAGTACGAATCCTTCGCGCCGGCCTTATCCGCCGACGGCGCATGGCTCTATTTCCTCTCAAACCGGAACTTTAATGCGACGCCGGGTTCGCCGTGGGGCGACAGGAATATGGGACCTGCCTTCGATTCGCGAGGATTGATCTATGCCGTCCAACTTGATCCTGAAGCGGCGTTTCCGTTTGATCCGCCAAGCGAACTCTCATCGTCTGACAGCTCAGGGACAAGCGAATCTGATGAGAATGGGGATGAGAGCGGCGAACCCGATATTGACTTTAACGGCTTGTCGTCGCGCCTCTATCAAGTGCCGGTTGAGGCAGGAAATTTTGCGGCTCTGGCGGCAACAGCGAAACACCTTTTCGTCGTCTCCGTCGACGGCAACGCCCCGCTAAAACGCGTGCGGTTCACTCACGAAGATCCCGAGCTTTCAGACTATGCTTCCAACGTTCAGAACTTCGAGCTTTCTGCAGACGGCAAAAAGCTTTTCGTGCAGACAGGGAATGGGCGAACTCCAAACTTTGTCATCGCGCCCTCCGACAAGGACTACCCTTCAGACACCCGCAACCAAACCGTTCGTCTGTCTGACTGGACCCTGAAAATCGATCCAAGAGATGAGTGGCGGCAACTGGTTCTGGATGCCTGGCGTCTGCATCGTGACTTTGCTTATGATCCTGAATTGCGCGGCGTCGACTGGGACGCTGTGCGAGAGCGATACGTCCCCTTGCGGGACCGAATTGGGCACCGTTCCGAAGTGAACGACCTGCTGCGCCAGATGTCAGCCGAGCTCGGGATTCTGCACAGTCAGGTCCGCGGCGGCGATCAGCCCGAAGACTCAGAAAGCGGTGAACCAAGCTTCCTGGGTGCAACCTACAAGGCGCGATCCAACGGGTTGGAAATCACCAATATCTTTTCCGGGGAAGCAGACCGGATCGATACGCTCGGCACGCTTCAGACCCCCGGCATAGACGTGGCGGTCGGTGATATCATTCGCGCCGTCGATGGCACGCCGGTCCGGACGCAAAGCGAACTCGCAAATGCGCTGACCATGAAAGCGGGTGAAGAAGTTTTACTCGACCTCTTGCGAGGGCGTGACGCCCGCCAGGAAATCGTCAAGCCAATGACAGCCCGGCAAACATCCATGCTTCGGTATCGCGACTGGGTAGAGCGCAACCGCGCGCGCGTCGCGGAACAATCCGGCGGAGAGATCGGATATATGCACATTCGCGCCATGGGGTCCGGTGACCTTGCGAGCTTCGCTCGCGATTTCTACGAGCATCACGACAAGTCCGGCCTGATCATTGACGTCCGCGGAAACAGTGGCGGCAATGTCGACAGCATCATCCTGAGCACCTTGCTTCGCCAGGCCTGGGCGTTCTGGAAGTCTCCAGCCGGCGGCCCCGCCACCACGAACATGCAGCAAACCTTCCGCGGACACCTGACTGTTCTCATCAATGAGGGCACCTATTCTGATGGCGAGACTTTCGCTGCAGGGATTAAGGCGCTGGAGCTCGGTCCGACGATCGGGACGCAGACGGCAGGCGCTGGGATCTGGTTGTCAGACCGCAATCCGCTGAGCGACCGCGGTCAGGCGCGCGTCGCCGAGTTCGCGCAATATGGCGCCGATGGTCGCTGGCTGATTGAAGGGCGGGGTGTTTCGCCAGACATCGAAGTCATCAACCCACCAAGAGCTACCTATTCTGGAGAGGATGCGCAACTCGCGCGCGCCCTGGCCTACCTTGACGATAAGATCGACGCGGAACCGATTCCCAACCTCACACCAAAACCCCTGCCTCGCCTCGGCGTGACGGGAGAGGATGTCGAATAGTCATTGATTAAGCAGGATCGAGCGCGCAACTGCGCCATCGATCCGGCGGTCAATGCATGGATATTGTTTGGGCTTACTGACTGGAAAAATGGTGCCCGGGGGCGGATTTGAACCACCGACACGCGGATTTTCAATCCGCTGCTCTACCCCTGAGCTACCCGGGCAGGCCAAACAGGGAAGCGGCTTATTAGCCGCCCTTCCCGCGCTTGTCCAATAGGGAAATTGTTTTTTTGCAGATGCCGTTCGCTGCGCCCTGAACACGTCGGTCGTGGGTTAGCTATAGCGGGCTTCGACTTTCAGTTTTTCGGCGTCCGCGCTGGCCTCGACCGCCCGCAAGCTGGCCTCTAGATCGGCTAGATATTCCTCAATGAAATCGGCGTGTTTGGGAGATAGCATGAGATGCAGGCTCGGGGGTTCTTTGGTCACTGAAGTGAACCAGCCACGGCGATATATCTCGCCGTAAATCGCAAAGGCATGGTGATCGGGATGGCGAAATGCGATCAGGCCCAACATCGGATTGCCCAGCACTTCAAAGCCGAGACGCTTCACACCCTCCTCGACCCGCTCCCGCGTGGCGCATACCTGGCCTTGCAGGCGCTTGTAACCTTCTATGCCGAGATGGTTCATCACCGCCCAAGCCGCTGAGATCGCGCCACCGGGGCGTGTCCCGGCGAGCGTTGGCGTCTTCATCGGAGCCCCCGACCATTGATTCATGTCGAAGGGCATGTGCTTGAATAGTTCTTCAGAGCGAAACAGGACCGTCGAAGCGCCTTTGGCCGCGTAGCCATACTTGTGCAGGTCCGCGCTCATTGAGTGAACGGCGGGCACGTCGAAATCGAAGGCGGGAACCGGAACACCGTTCATCCGGGCGAAGGGCGCGAAGTATCCGCCGACGCAGGCATCCACATGCAGCCAGACGCCCTTCTGCTTGGCAATCTCTCCAAGAGCTTCAATCGGATCGATGATGCCATGGGGGAAATTTGGGGCGGAGCCAACCATCATGATCGTGTCGTCATCACACGCCTCGCCCATCGCGCTCGAATCCGCCTCGAACGTACCATCGGTCTTGAGGGCGACGCGGCGGACCTCAATATCCATCAGGTGAGCGGCTTTATCAAAAGCCAGATGCGCCGATTGAGGCAGGACAATGTTGGATCGTTCACGCGCCCGTCCGTCGGCGCGCGCAAAGTCCCGTGCGGTCTTGATCGCCATAGTGATGGAGTCAGTGCCACCTGAGGTCATCGCACCAGTGCTTCCCTCAGGTCCGTGCAGCAATCCAAGCCCCATGGATATCACGTCCTTCTCCATTTGTGCCAAAGACGGGAATGCGAGTGGCCCCAGACCATTCTCGGACATGAAGGCGGCATAAGCCTCTTTCTGGATCGCAGCGATCTCCTCGCCAGCATTGAATACATAGACGGCTGTGCGACCGTCTCGCCATTTGGCATCCCCGGCGCCCCGCTTGATCATGTCGCTCTGGATGTCTTGCCAAGCGCGTCCTTGCTCAGGCATTTTCATATCTCAGTCTCCCGCATTTGACGGGCAGAGTGCGCCAGCGCGTTCAGAAAAGCGAGAGGGCGCAGCAAAATTTTGCCACGCCCTCTTCTGTGCAAGGCAGTCGTCTGACGGATTAGCTTTCGCGCGAGGCGATCAAGGCTTCCGACAGCGTTGGGGACTTCAATGATTTGACCGCGATATCGATGGCTTTCTCAGCACATTGCTGGCGAAGCTTGCGTTCCTGGATCGTCACCCGAGCCGTAGAGAGCGTGCATACGCGCTCTGCCGCTGATTCAATTTTGCTGAGCACGCGCTCTGCGTCTGCACGGTCGGACAAGTCGTATCCCAAGATGGAAACGTTCTGAGTTTTCACATGCGCGTCGCTGGTTGCGGCAAATGCCGGAACCATGGCGGTGACGGAAGTTGCGAGGGCGATTGAAACAAGTGCTTTGGGAAGGGTCATTTTGTATCCTACTGCTGAGGTTTATTGTTGTTCTCTCTTCCCGGTAGATGATGCATAGCACGGTTTTATCGAAAAACAATATGAACTTTTTGTTACTACACTTGTAACATCGATCCGCATATTCTCTCTTTTACTCAAGCGCGGACCCCGCTAACCACAAGGTCATGGCGAAATCTCACTTCATCTGTCAGTCCTGCGGGGCCGCACATTCCAAATGGTCTGGCCGCTGTGATGCCTGCGGCGAATGGAATACGCTGGTCGAGGAAGCCATGTCCGGACCACCTGGAGGATTGAAGTCGCCAAAGTCTGGCGCAAAGCGCTCGAGCAAAGCCGCATTCTCTGCCTTGAATGGCGACGATGCCCCGCCGGATCGGATTGTTATTGGCGTCGATGAGCTGGACCGGGTCTTCGGTGGCGGAATTGTACCGTCTAGCGCGACTTTGATTGGCGGTGACCCCGGTATTGGCAAGTCCACACTTCTCCTCCAAGTCGCGGCGCGGCTGGCGCGCAATGGACTGACATCTGTCTACGTGTCCGGCGAGGAAGCGATTGCGCAAATCCAGGACCGGGCTCGACGTCTCAAAGTTGCCGACAGCCCGGTGCAACTCGCAACTGAGACCGACCTACGTAAAGTTCTGGCCGCGCTGAAATCTGCTAAGCCGGATTTCGTGGTGATCGATTCTATCCAAACCATGTGGTCGGATAGTCTTGAAGCTGCGCCCGGCAGCGTCAGCCAGGTTCGGGCCTGCGGGCAGGAACTAACCCGCTGGGCGAAAACGTCTGGTGCCGCTTTGGTCCTGGTGGGGCATGTGACCAAAGAAGGACAGATTGCTGGACCCCGTGTCGTTGAACACATGGTCGACACGGTCTTCTATTTCGAAGGCGAACGCGGTCACCAGTTCCGGATCTTGCGGGCAGTCAAAAACAGATTCGGCCCGACAGACGAGATTGGTATTTTCGAGATGCATCAATACGGTCTGGCGCCCGCGCCTGAGCCGTCCGCGCTGTTCCTCTCATCAGAAGCTGATGAGAATGGCGGCACTGCCGTTTTCGCAGCGATGGAAGGCTCACGCCCGGTTCTGGCGGAAGTTCAGGCGCTGGTTGCCCCAAGCACCTATGGTACGCCACGCAGATCGATCGTCGGCTGGGACAGTAATCGACTGGCCATGCTCCTCGCTGTGCTCGAGTCCAGGTGCGGCGTCTCTCTGGGCAGCCGGGATGTCTATCTCTCGGTAGCAGGAGGTTACAGGATGTCTGAACCGGCAGGTGATCTCGCCGCCGCTGCAGCCCTATTGACGTCGGCCTCGTCAAATCCGGGTCCGAACAAGGCAATCTATTTCGGTGAGCTATCGCTCTCGGGCGCCATCCGACCGGTATCGCGCATGGAGCAGCGTTTAAAGGAAGCTGCAAGGCTCGGATTCGAGCATGCGTTCGTCCCGGATGGCAGTCCAACAGCTGTAGAAGGCTTGACGATTACGCCAATCAAGCGCCTATCTCAATTAGTAGAGTTGATCGCACCGGAAGCTGCCCCATGATGGAAGCCCTTACAGCCTTTGATGCCGTGGCGATTGTGATTGTGATCGTTTCAACATTAATGGCTCTGGCACGTGGCTTCATGCGCGAGCTTGCAACGCTCGGTGCTTTCATAGCTGCCATCGCGGCAGCCTTTTTCGCCAGACGGTACTTTGTTGACCAATTGGACGGGTTATTGCCCACCGGCTCTCCGGAATGGATGCCGGACGCGATTATCTTTGTCGTCGTGTTTCTAGTCGTCTATGTCGCCGTTGCCTGGTTTGGGGCAAATCTGTCCAAAACCATTCAAGGCGTCGATGGAATCGGTTTGTTAGACCGCGTTGCCGGAGGCCTGTTCGGATTTGCGCGCGGCGGCGTTGTGCTGGTTTTCTTTGTTTATCTGCTTAACCTTGCCATGGACCGGGACCAGATTCCGGAATTCGTAACGCAGGCAAGGACTTATCCGATCATTTCCGCCGGCGCTGACTATCTCACCGACCGCGCGCCAGAGCTCGCAGAGCGTACGGCACAGACATCAGACCTTGACGCGGAGACGTCGTCAGAATAATTCGCGCACGAACAAGACCGCGAGGGTTAGTCGAATGTTGTTTGACCATGATGACGACAAGCCTCGCGAAGAATGTGGCGTCGTTGGCGTCTACGGACACCCCCAAGCCGCCCTTCTCGTTGCTCTCGGATTGCACGCGCTTCAACATCGCGGTCAGGAAGCTTGCGGCATTACCAGTTTTGATGGCGAGAAGTTTCACGGCGAACGCCATATGGGCCTCGTCGGCGAAAACTTCGGCGGCGACGTTTCGGATCGCCTGCCCGGCAGCTTCAGCATCGGTCACAACCGCTACTCGACGCAGGGCAAGCCAGCGATCCGCAACATTCAGCCGATTTATGCCGACCTGGATACCGGTGGGTTTGCGATCGCTCATAATGGCAACCTGACCAATGCCAGGGCCTTGCGAAAGAAACTGGTGCGCAAGGGATCGATCTTCCAGTCCACCATGGACACCGAAGTCATCCTGCACCTCCTCGCCCGCAGCGACCAAGAGACAGTTTCAGACCGCTTTCTAGATGCCATCCGTCAAATTGAGGGTGGCTTTTCTTTTATCGGCATGACGAACAAGAAGCTGATCGGCGCGCGCGATCCTTCAGGGCTTAGACCTCTGGTACTCGGCCAGATTGGAACATCTTATGTGTTGGCATCTGAGACCTGCGCATTGGACTTGATGGGCGCAGAATTTGTCCGTGAGATTGATCCTGGCGAAGTCGTTATTATCACCAAGGAAGGCGTGCGTTCTTACAATCCGTTCCCGTCCCGTCCGGTACGCCCTTGTCTGTTCGAGTATGTCTACTTCGCGCGTCCGGATAGCATCGTTCAGGGGCGGTCAGTTTACGATGTCCGTCGGAAGATGGGGCACCAGCTGGCCATGGAACATCCAGCAGAGATCGACGTTGTTGTTCCAGTTCCAGATTCAGGCGTGCCTGCTGCGATCGGCTTCTCGGAGCATTCCGGTGTACCGTTTCAGCTCGGTATTATCCGGAGCCACTATGTCGGGCGGACGTTCATCCAGCCAACGCAAACCGGTCGCCAGCGGGCGGTGTCGCGTAAGCACTCACCGAACAAGGCGGTCCTCGATGGGAAGCGCGTATTGCTTGTCGATGACTCCATCGTTCGCGGCAACACGTCCCGCAAAATCGTACAGATGGTCCGCGATGCTGGCGCCAAGGAAATCCACTTCCGGTCAGCAAGTCCGCCGATCACGCATCAGGACTTTTATGGCATCGACATGGCCGATAGATCCGAACTTCTGGCGGCCAATCACTCTCTGGAAGAGATGCGCGACTATCTAAAAGTCGAAAGCCTGGGCTTCCTGTCCGTACCCGGTCTGTATCGCGCGATTGGGGTTGATTATGACCCTGAGACACCGGCTTTTGCTGACCATTGCTTCACCGGCGACTATCCCACACGCCTGATCGATCACGATCAAAACGAAAGCAGCAAAGAAAGACAGCTTTCGCTTCTGGACTAGTCTGAAATGCTTAGTTAGGCCGCGCGCATGGATAAACGCATCACCCTCGTTACCGGCGCGTCGCAAGGCATTGGCCGCGCCGCGTGTCTGGCTCTTGCCAAAGCTGGCCATCACGTCATCGGCCTCGCGCGTTCGAAGAAAGCGCTCGAGGCGCTCGATGATGAAATTCGTGCTGCGGGCGGGTCAATGACCCTGATCCCGTTCGACCTCAAGGATGCGGCGGCCTACGAGCCTCTTGGTCAGGCGATCAATGAGAAGTTTGGGCGACTTGATGGTTTGTTGGGAAACGCTGGATTGCTCGGCCATATCGGCCCATTGCAGGCGGGCGGCGAGCGTCAGTTCAACGAGACAATCGATGTCAATCTGAGCGCAAACTGGCGTCTGATCCGCGTCATGGACCCGCTACTGCGTCGATCGGAAGCTCCGCGCGCCGTGTTCGTGACCTCCGGCGTGGTTCCGCGCCCTAGAGCGTTCTGGGGCCCATACCAGGCTTCGAAGGCTGGGCTCGAGGCTTTGGTCTATGCCTGGGCAGACGAAAACGAACAGACGGCGCTTCGCGTCAACCTGTTCGACCCTGGCGCCACTCGAACTCAAATGCGCGCGGATGCGATGCCAGGTGAAGATCCGATGACGCTGCCTTCAGCCGAGGCCGTTGCGGCGCACATTGTGCCGCTTCTGGAAGCCACCGAAGCACGGACTAAAGCCCGCATCGACGTGCGCGAATTGCTGTAGCGCCGCATCTCGCGACGACACGGTTTGGGATTCCCGTCGATCCATGCCACCTTTCTAATAGGTCAGGTGAGACGGAGCGAGCCAAATGCGTTGGTGGGTATGGGCCATTCTGGGTGTTGCGGGTTTGGGCGCCGCCGGATTCTTCTACGTTCAATCACGCCTGAACGCGCCGGTCGTCTCCGAGGATGCGATCGCGGAATTGCGGTCCGAAGTCGCGGCCCAGAACGAGACCGCTTTTAATGCGCCTCAGCCAGAACCCGCTTTGTATCCTCCGACGCAGCCAACAAAGAATGTATACTTCGGCGATCTGCACGTGCACTCGGCGAATTCGTTCGACTCCTATTTGTTCGGTAATCGCTTGTCGCTGGATGACGCCTATCGTTTCGCACGGGGAGAAAGGGTCGAAAACGCAGTCGGCGAGGTGATGCAGTTAACCCGGCCACTTGATTTTGTCGCCATCACGGATCACGCCGAGGGTTTCGGCCTGCACGAAGCGTGTGATCTCGCACAAAAGTCTGCAGACTTGCAGGCCTATTGTGATCGGATGGAACGCCCAGATGCCCGGTTCTTCCTGGAACTCCGCGCCCAAGGCGAAAAGCGCCCGCCCCAACAGATCCTGGATGGCTTTGTTGGTGAAGCGGACACTGCGAACGCCCTCAAGACCGCCACATGGCGCCGGACCGTCGAGGCCGCGGACCGACACAATGCGCCCGGTGAACTCACGGCCTTTGCGGCTTACGAGTACTCCCCGCCCCTCCTCGATCGAGGGAAAATTCATCGCAATGTGATCTTCAAATCCAGCGACACGCCAAACCATGCGCCGTCGGCATTCGACGCGCTCACCGAGCTCGACCTGTGGCGACAACTGAATGAGGGCTGCCAGCAACCCTGCTCCTATCTCACCATTCCCCACAATCCGAACAAGTCATGGGGCCTCGCTTTCGCAGGCGTTACGATTGATGGTGATGCGTATACTGACGAAGATTGGCGTCTTCGCCAGGAGGTGGAACCGCTGGTTGAGATGTTCCAGGTCAAAGGCAATTCCGAATGCGTAATCGGGTTTGGTACAACCGACGAAGATTGCGCGTTCGAACAGTTCCTCCCCGTTTGCAAGGACGGTCAGGAGACGGGCTGTATCTTCCCGACATCGATGATTCGAGATGGCCTCAAAAAGGGCCTGACCTTGGAAGATGATCTCGGGTTCAACCCGCTCGCTTTTGGACTGATCGGCAGCACGGACGTCCACAACTCTAATCCGGGTGACGCGGAAGAGTATGACTATCGCGGTGCTAGTGGGATATTCTCAGCCCCCGCAAAAACCCGCCTGACCGCCCCGCGCGCGCGCAGCCTGAACAATAATCCAGGCGGTCTCGCAGCGATCTGGTCTGAAGAAAACACGCGCGCCGCGCTGTTCGAGGCGATGCAGCGCAAGGAGGTGTATGCCACCAGCGGCACGCGCATTCGGCTGCGCTTCTTTGCCGGCTTCGACCTCGCACCAGAGCTGTTGAGCACGCCCGACCTTGCCGAAGCAGCATACGCGTCAGGGGTTCCAATGGGTGGAGCTTTGCAGGCCTCCACGGACGGTCCGCCCTCTTTCCTGGTCTGGGCCATGCGTGATCCATTGTCTGCCCCCCTCGATCGTATTCAGATTATCAAAGCCTGGACGGAAAACGGTGAAGCGCAGGAGCAAGTGTTCGACATCGTCTGCAGCAACGGGCGCACACCAGACGCGGAAACGGCTCGGTGCTCGGAGACAGACGCGTCGGTAGATCTCTCAGACTGCTCGCTGACGTCGACTGGCGCTGCAGATTTGAAACGGGTCTGGACCGACATGGATTACGCGCCGGACCAAAACGCGTTTTACTATGCGCGGGTGATTGAGAATCCGACCTGTCGCTGGTCCACCTATGACAGCCTCCGTCTCGGCCAGGCACCGCTCTCTGTGATCGCCCCCACGATCCAGGAGATGGCATGGTCATCGCCCATATGGATCAGCCCTCATTGAGTTTGTTCCTGCTGCCCTTGAGCTAAGTAGTTTCACATATTTGTTCCCACTCTCAGCGCCCTAGAGTCCCACGATTGGGATTGGCATTACTATGAGAACGAGGGAACCACATGGCGACCAACGCAACAGGGAATGGTGCGGACAAACAGACCGAGACACCATCCAAGGTCACAATCGGACAGCAACGCCACGACCCTGATCGTATTCGCGAGCTTTTTGAGAATGGCGAGTATCCCTACAAAACAAGAATGCCGCGCAAGACCTATGAGCGTCACAAAGCCGAGCTGCAGGTCGAGTTGCTGAAGGTGCAGCACTGGGTCAAAGAGACCGGACAGAAAATCGTCATCCTATTCGAAGGCCGCGACGCTGCCGGTAAGGGCGGCACGATCAAGCGCTTTACCGAACACCTCAACCCACGCGGCGCGCGCGTTGTCGCCCTGGAGAAGCCCACCGAGACCGAACGCGGTCAGTGGTACTTTCAGCGCTATATCCGACACCTGCCAACTGAAGGTGAAATCGTCCTGTTCGTGACCTGCTCCCCATCTCTGGGCCACCCGGTTGGAGGACTTTCCGGGTTTTTTGACCTGCTCCCCATCTCTGGGCCACCCGGTTGGAGGACTTTCCGGGTTTCAGGTGCATGATGGTTGATTTGCCATCGCGCGTTTCATGAGCGCCTTCGGGACTTCGTATCCGATGGCGCTATGCGGTCTTACCTCGTTGTAGTCTCTACGCCAAGCTTCCAGTTTCGAACGGGCATCTTCGAGCCCCATGAACCAGTGTGCGTTCAGGCATTCGGCACGGAATTTCCCATTGAACGACTCGATGAAGGCGTTGTCGGTCGGTTTGCCAGGCCGTGAGAAGTCCAAGATGACGTCGTTCTGGTATGCCCAGAGATCGAGATCTCGGGAGACAAACTCCGGACCATTGTCTGCCCTAATCGATTTTGGATAGCCAAAGATTTTGCAAGCCTGGTCGAGGGTTTGCACGACATCTTCTCCTTTGTAGCTGAACCGTGGATCGACCACGG
>JAEPOM010000017.1:0-57093 GCA_017642885.1 Henriciella sp.
AATCTGCTCTTTCGCATTTGGGTCTCCGTTGTCAGAGACTCTCAATTCAAATGCGGGACCAATCGGGTCTCAGGTCACCTGCAATATAAAAGAAGGGCAGACGAACAATGTCTTCAGATAAAAAGCAAAACCTCCAGGATACTTTCCTTAACGCAGTCCGCAAATCCAAGACTCCGTTGACAATATTTTTGGTCAATGGCGTGAAGTTGCAGGGCGTCGTCACCTGGTTTGACAACTTTTGTGTGTTGCTGCGCGGCGATGGCCGCCCACCGCAACTGGTTTACAAGCACGCAATCTCAACGATTGCGCCAGGTGCTCACGTTCAGCTCTTCGATGAAGAAGATAGCTAGGTCATTTGACGCAAAAACCGATTGATCTCGAACAGCCGCCAGAAACGGCGGGGATCATCATTCCATGGACCCAGGTCGCAGATCGGCCGGGCAACGAACGGTTGGAAGAAACATCGGGGCTCGTAGAAGCGCTTGGGTGCGAGCTCGCTTTCCTGCGGGCCGAACAAGTCCGTAAGCCGACACCGGGGTATCTGTTGTCTGGCGGTTTGTTGGATCGCCTCGCAGAGGATGTGAAGGGATTTGATTGCTCAATGGTGATCATCGATGCCTCCCTGTCGCCAATCCAGCAGCGAAATCTCGAAAACCGACTGGGCGTAAAGGTTATTGACCGTACCGGGCTCATTCTTGAGATTTTTGGCCTGCGAGCCAGAACCAAGGAAGGCCGGTTGCAGGTTGAGCTTGCGCGATTGCTATATGAGCGGTCCCGCCTGGTGAGAACCTGGACGCATCTTGAGCGGCAACGGGGTGGACGAGGCTTCCTTGGCGGCCCCGGTGAAACTCAGCTCGAGGCCGATAAGCGTATGATCGACCGCGCGGTGGGGCGCCTGCGAAGCGATCTGGAAGACGTAAAACGAACGCGCAGAGTACAGCGAGAAGGTCGTAAGCGCCGAGACAGCCGAGTCGTGGCACTTGTCGGTTACACAAATGCAGGAAAGTCGACGCTGTTCAACCGACTGACCGGTGCAAATGTCATGGCTAAGGATATGCCGTTTGCTACCCTGGATACGACGATCCGAAAGCTCGATCTGCCCGTGATCGGAGAAGCAAGCCTGGTGGATACTGTCGGGTTCATATCTGACCTGCCGACGCACTTGGTTGATAGTTTCCGGGCAACGCTTGAAGAGGCTTTGGAGGCAGATCTGCTGATCCACGTTCGCGATCGCTCCAGCGAAGCAGATGAGGAGCAAAAGCGGGATGTCCTTCACGTGCTCAATCAGTTGGCGGAGTTGGAGAATGTCGATCTGCCTCCGATGATTGAGGCATGGAACAAAATTGACCTCCTTCCTGAATTTGTGCGCGAAGGTCTCATCGCCGAGCTGACAGAGCGTAGGGAGGGGCATATCGCGGTGCCAGTCTCGGCTATCACCGGAGAAGGCTTCCCGGACTTAATCGAAGCCATAGAACACATGCTGGACGAGGGGCGAGCCCGCGTGCGCGTAAAGTTGACCAACAAGGATGGTGCTTTCAGAGCCTGGTTGTACGAAAACACTCAGGTTGAAGAAGAGACCTACTCCGAAACGGGTGAGGCGAGGCTGATCCTGAGCCTGACGCGAGATGAATTTGGACGACTGGCCGCGCGGTTCCCAGCTGAGTTAAGCGCACAAATTGAGAAAGCGGATTGAATGAGCGACAAAGATATTCTGTTTCTGCTACCGCCCGGTTTTGAAGATAATGACCGGCGCGAGTTCTGCCCCGAATGCGCAGAGATGTGGGGCGTGCTTCATTATTATCCTGCGATCAAGGAGGCGGTAGATATTCGCTATGTCGGCATATCGCATCCTCGCGATCCGATTTGTGAGGTTTTGGGAGAAGGGCGATGGAATGCGCCGACGCTGATACTTTCCCCTACGCACGAAGAATTGGTCGACGCACCTCGCGCGAACGGAGTCGCATATCTCGGATCAGCGCGGGAAATCGCAAAGTATTTTGCTGTCCGGTTCGGGATCGCTGTTCCGCGAGGGAGTTAAGCGATATGCACACCTTGCAACACGCTACGAATGGACAAATATAAGGGCGTCTGCCAGACCCTTGGCCAAATCGATTCCGCTTGAAGGTAGTTTTATGTTCGATCCACGCACGACTGATGTGAATCTCGTCCCAACAGTTATTGAGCAAACCAGCCGGGGAGAGCGTGCATTCGACATTTTCTCGCGTTTGTTGAAAGAGCGCCTGATTTTTATCACAGGCCCGATCGACGATACGACGGCTTCGCTGGTTTGCGCGCAGCTTCTCTTTCTTGAGTCAGAAAACCCGAAAAAGGATGTTGGCATCTATATCAACAGCCCTGGTGGTTATGTGACGGCGGGCCTCGCGATCTACGACACAATGCAATACATCCGCTGTCCAATCTCAACTTTATGTATTGGTCAGGCAGCGAGCATGGGCTCACTACTGCTTGCGGCGGGCGATAAAGGGAACAGAATCGCGCTTCCGAACTCTCGCGTCATGGTTCACCAGCCATCTGGCGGATATCGCGGCGTGGCAACAGATATTGAGCGTCATGCCGAGGAAATCCTCGACCTGAAGCGACGTCTCAACGAGATTTACGTGAAGCATACAGGCCAAGACTATGAAACGATTGAGAAAAAGCTCGATCGTGACACGTTCATGACTGCGGATGATGCGAAAGAGTTTGGCATTGTCGATACGGTTTATGAGCGTCGTGCGGATTTGGCGGAAGATTAAACGGCACTCATCCTGCATCACGATTGGAAGCTAAGACTTGCGTGACAATGTCAGGGTTCTAAAGTTGTAACTAGTGTCTGGGATTCGTTCCCGGTAAATCGCATGTTAAGGCATGCGTGTCATAGAGGTTGCCAATGGCAAAGCAAAACGGTTCCAGCGGCGATTCAAAGAATACGCTCTATTGCTCTTTCTGCGGGAAGAGCCAGCACGAAGTTAAGAAACTCATCGCAGGGCCTACGGTCTTCATTTGTGATGAATGCGTTGAGCTCTGCATGGATATTATCCGTGAAGAGAACAAGGCCTCTGGCTTCAAGGCGAAAGAGGGCGTCCCGACACCTCAAGAGATCTGCGAAGTTCTGGATGACTATGTCATTGGACAGGCTTACGCGAAACGGATTCTGTCCGTAGCGGTTCACAATCATTATAAGCGGCTCGCCAATCCTGGTGGCGCTGACGGTGTTGAACTCGCCAAATCAAACATCATGCTGATTGGACCAACCGGTTGCGGTAAGACCCTTTTAGCTCAAACGCTTGCGCGCGTTCTCGATGTGCCGTTCACAATGGCCGATGCGACGACGCTGACCGAAGCAGGCTATGTCGGTGAAGATGTCGAGAATATCGTTCTAAAACTGCTCCAGGCGTCCGACTATAATGTCGAGCGTGCGCAGCGCGGCATCGTCTATATCGACGAGATCGACAAGATTTCGCGCAAATCCGATAATCCATCCATTACCCGTGATGTTTCGGGTGAGGGCGTGCAGCAAGCGCTCCTGAAGCTGATGGAAGGCACTGTCGCAGCCGTTCCACCTCAGGGCGGCCGCAAGCACCCTCAACAAGAATTCCTGCAAGTCGACACGACGAACATCCTGTTTATTTGTGGCGGAGCATTTGCTGGCCTCGACAAGATCATTTCATCACGCGGTGAAGCGACCTCCATCGGCTTTGGTGCTGATGTGAAAGATCCTGAAGCGCGTCGCGTCGGCGACGTACTGCGGACTGTCGAGCCGGAAGACCTTCAACGCTACGGCCTGATTCCAGAATTTATCGGTCGCTTGCCAGTATTGGCGACGCTGGAAGACCTGGATGAGGATGCCCTGATCACCATTCTTACGGCGCCAAAGAACGCTCTGATCAAACAGTACCAGAAGCTGTTTGAGATGGAGGATGTGAACCTGACCTTTACGCCAGATGCGCTGACGGCTGTGGCGAAAAAGGCCATTGTCCGCAAAACGGGTGCACGTGGCCTTCGCTCAATTATGGAATCTATTCTGCTCGACACCATGTTTGAGCTGCCCGGATTGCGCGGCGTTGACGAGGTCGTGATCAACGCGGATGTTGTCGAAGGCAACACAAAACCGCTTTACGTGCACGCAAAGCAGGTTCAGCCGAGCGAAGCGTCCTAAAAATCAGGCGCTCATAAGGCTTAATTGTCAGAATTCCACCGTTATTTGGTGGTTGAACTCGTCTTGTGCGAACATCAAATGAAACAGACGCCAGAATCATCCGACAACAGGATGAAGGTTATGGTCGCCGCTGAGCGGGACCAGATGCAAAGGAGTCGATTATGACGACGAAAACCCTCCCGGTTCTCCCGCTGCGAGATATTGTTGTATTTCCAGACATGGTGGCGCCGCTTTTCGTGGGCCGTGACAAGTCTGTACGCGCGCTCGAAATGGTGGATGAGAGCGACAATGAAATTATGCTGGTTGCCCAGAAAGATCCCTCGACGGATGACCCTGGTGCGGACGATCTGCACCCAGTCGGTACGACCGCGACGATCCTGCAACTGCTGAAGCTTCCCGACGGCACGGTGAAAGTGCTGGTCGAAGGTAGTCACCGTGCCCGTGTTAATATGCTCGAAGATCGCGGAGACCATTATGTCGCGGAAATCGGCGTAATCGACGCTGATGAAGGCAATACAAGCGAGCTCGAGGCGCTGATGCGCGCCGTGGTCGAGCAGTTTGAAAGCTATGCCAAGCTGAACCGTAAAATCGCGCCAGAATCCGTCTCGACGATCTCCGAAATTGTAGAGCCTGGAAAACTTGCTGACGCGGTCGCGTCCCAGTTGCAGGTGAAGCTCGCTGAAAAGCAGGGTCTGCTTGAGCTGTCCGACGTCAAAGATCGCCTAGAGAAAGTCCTCTCGCTCATGGAAGGCGAGATGGGCATGATGCAGATGGAGCGGAAAATCAAAAACCGCGTCAAGCGTCAAATGGAGAAGTCTCAGCGCGAGTATTATCTGAATGAGCAGATGAAAGCGATCCAACGCGAACTGGGTGACCAGGGCGAAGGAGAGCGTGACGAAGTTGGTGAGCTCGAAGACAAGATCCGGGATACCGGTCTGTCTGAAGAGGCGCGCACCAAAGCTGAGCAAGAGATCAAAAAGCTCCGTCAGATGAGCCCGATGTCGGCAGAATCGACAGTGGTGCGCAACTATCTTGATTGGTTGCTCTCGCTGCCATGGGACAAGCGCAAGGATATCTCCACAGATCTCGATGCCGCTGAGACCCAGCTCAATGATGACCATTACGGTCTTCAGAAAGTCAAAGAGCGGATCCTCGAATACCTCGCGGTTCAGAAGCGCACCAACAAATTGCGTGGTCCGATACTGTGTCTCGTTGGCCCGCCCGGCGTGGGTAAAACCTCGCTCGGTAAATCGATTGCCGAAGCTACAGGGCGAGATTTTGTTCGTGTTTCTCTGGGTGGTGTTCGTGACGAGAGTGAGATCCGCGGTCACCGTCGGACTTATATCGGGTCTATGCCCGGTCGAATCATTCAGAGCCTCAAAAAGGCGAAGACGGGCAATCCGCTCTTCTTGTTGGACGAAATCGACAAGATGGGAATGGATCACCGCGGCGATCCGTCTGCAGCTCTGCTTGAAGTCTTGGATCCTGCTCAGAACTCGACGTTCAACGATCACTACCTCGAGGTAGATTATGATCTTTCGGACGTGATGTTCGTGACGACTGCGAACAGCCTCAACATGCCTCAGCCTTTGCTGGATCGGATGGAGATCATTCGGATCGCTGGTTACACAGAGGACGAAAAGCGTGAAATTGCTGTGCGTCATTTGTTGCCCAAGATCCGCGCTGATCACGGCCTGGACGAGTCCGAGTGGGTCGTTCAGGAAGATGCGATCAACGACTTGCTGCGTTACTATACGCGTGAAGCCGGCGTGCGGTCTCTCGAACGGGAATTGGCGAAGCTCGCACGTAAAGCTGTCCGTGAACTCGGTAATGAAGGCGTGACGCAAGTTGTGGTGACGCCGGAGAATCTCAACGATTATTCCGGTGTACGGAAGTTCCGCTTCGGACTTGCAGATGAAGAAGACCAGGTTGGCGCCGTAACTGGCCTTGCCTGGACGGAAGTTGGCGGCGATCTGTTGACGATTGAGGCAGTGTCCATGCCGGGACGCGGCAACACCAAGGTCACCGGAAACCTGCGGGACGTCATGAAAGAGTCGATTTCTGCGGCTCAATCTTTGGTTCGGTCGCGGGCAGTGGATCTTGGTATTAAGCCGAGCGTCTTTAACACAACGGACATTCACGTCCACGTGCCTGATGGCGCTACGCCAAAAGACGGTCCGAGCGCGGGTATTGCGATGACCACCGCTATGGTCTCCCTATTGACCGGCAATCCGGTGCACCGCGATATTGCGATGACGGGCGAGATCTCCTTGCGCGGGCGCGTACTGCCAATTGGCGGCTTGAAAGAGAAGCTTCTTGCGGCGTTGCGCGGCGGCATCAAAACCGTCCTCATTCCGCAGGAGAATGAGAAGGATCTCGCCGACATTCCGGAGAATGTGAGAG
Source organism: Henriciella sp. (assembly GCA_017642885.1). GTDB lineage: Bacteria > Pseudomonadota > Alphaproteobacteria > Caulobacterales > Hyphomonadaceae > Henriciella. Next base: position 6,563 of record JAEPOM010000017.1, read on the forward strand.
AGAGCCTGACCATCGTTCCGGTTTCGGATATCAATGAAGTGCTTGCACGGGCATTGACCAACTCTTTGACGCCGATTGAGTGGTCCGAGAAGGATGAAGAAGCGCTCGCCGCAACTTTGTCAGGCCGGCCAACGCCCAATGATGGCAATCCATCGGTCCGCCACTAAACGGCGCTACAAAAATCTCGGCGGCCTCTGTTTTTTCTGACAGAGGCCGTCTTGCTTTTCTGCTTCAGACGAGGCAAAGGAAGCGTCCCGGAAGGGCGGTTAGCTCAGTTGGTAGAGCATCTCGTTTACACCGAGAGGGTCAGCGGTTCGAACCCGTTACCGCCCACCATAAAAACAAGGCACTAGCCTGTGGAAAAAAGAACATCAGAGAACAGTTTACAGCATAGTTTACAGGTTCTGTTCTTGTTCCGTCCTTAAAATGTGGCGCTCATCCGCCCAGAACGGTCGCGGCAAACGTGTGTGCGAGCTTGATTTTTTTGCATGTCTTAGGTGTCCAGTCGAACAGATCGGTGAGGACTTTATCAGTGAAGCGGTCCCGGCTTAGCCGCTGCTCGATTACTTCCCTTCTTGCCGTCCACCACCGTCAGACACACGCATGAACAGTGCGAGAAGCGGTTCGTTGATATAGTAATTGTTCCGGCCGGCCTGATGCTTGGTCACGAAACCCGCTTCGGCCAGTTGGTCGAGATACTTGGTGGCGGTCGGTCGGCTGACATGCAGGTCGTGCATCACATAATCGATGCGCGTGTAAGGGTGGCGGAAGATGTTGTTCAACAAGTCCTGACTGTAGATCTTGCCGAGCTCTGCTCGCATCCGTTTCTTGTAGTCCGCCATCTGGGCGCGCAAGCCTTCGATCAGCTGCAGGGTCGTCTGAGATGTCTCTGCCACCGCTTCCAGAATGTAGAGTACCCAATCTTCCCAGGCGCCGTCATCTCGCACGGCCTGCAGCAATCGATAATAGTCGCTTTTCGTACCTGTGATGTGACGGCTGAGATAGAGAATGGGAATGTCGAGCAGGCCCGTGCGCGTCAGATAAAGTACATTAAGGATGCGCCCGATGCGGCCATTGCCGTCCGGGAACGGGTGGATGCTCTCAAATTGATGGTGAATGATCGCCATTTTGATGAGCGGGTCCAGATCGCAGGCGTCATCATCATTGATGAAGACTTCGAGCCCAGCCATAAGGGTTTCAATCTCACGCGGGCCCTGTGGTGGCACATAGACGGTTTCGCCTGTGCGATCATTCTTCAGCTCTGTTCCGGCCTGCGTTCTGAAGCCATCGTCTCGCCCCTTCAACAAACGAAACATGTCGATGATGATGCGGTTGGTAATCAATCCCTGTGTCTTGCGTAGCTGGTCAAATCCAAGTCTCAGGGCATCACGATAGAGCGCCACCTCTTTTGCGGCTGCTGAGCCAGGTCCTTCGGGGAACAAGTCTGCCTGGAACAGTTCGTCTTGAGTGGTGACGATGTTTTCAATTTCAGAACTTGCCTTGGCCTCCTGCAAGGCCAGCGTGTCGATCAAGATACCCTGGTTGGGGATGGCTTTGGCTGCGCCCTTCAATTCCGCCAGTGCCCTGTTGGCGCGCGCAAGTGCCTTCAGCACCGGTACCGTCTCTATCTCGACCGGTGGCGGAAGGTCTGGCAATTTGTACGAGGAATCTGGTAATTTCGACATGATATGTCAAAGAAACGCAATTTTCTTTACATGTCCAGCTAACGTGTAAAGAAAATCACCAAATTGGTGTAAATCAACACCAAGCGATTTCTTACCTATGCAGGCGGGATACTCTACGAGACCTGGCTCCTAGAGCGAAGTCGTCATCGCTTCAATGACAGCTGCATCTGACACGTAAATCCGCTTCATTTTCGCAAGTGTGCCGGGCGTCCAGCCGAACAAATCGGTCAGAACCTGATCTGATATCAGAGTCGGGTAAAGGTGCTGAAGGATGACCATATTCGTCGCGCATGTCTTGCGCATGTCGTGGATGGTTGGACCGTGGTTTTCAGGGCCAAGTCCTATACGGCTGCGATGGCGATCAAAGCTCGTGCCGAACCCTTCTGCAGTCCAAGGCTTGCCCTTGCTGGAGAAAAGAATCGTGAGGGGTGCCGTCGCGAGTTTGGCGCGCGCCGCATCGATTTCATCAAGCAACGACCGAAGCGGAGGCGTGATGGGGATAAGGGCAGTGTTGCGGCCACGGCTCTTGCCCGTAGGAATGATCAGATGCTGCTTCGTGATCGCCGAAAGGGGCAAGCGGGTCAGATCTTCACGGCGAAGTCCGGTGTGAAGAGCCAGCTTGAACGCCCAGGCCAGATGCGCCGACGCGGTCTTGAGAAACTTTGCCTGCTCTTCCAGAGACCAAATACGCGCTTCCGTCGGCCGTTCGTAAAGCGGCTCGATTCCATGCGCTCGGTTCCAGTCCAGTCGCCCGTCCTTTTTGCACCAGGTCAGGAAGGCCGACAGAGCCAGGACGGCCTCATCAGCTGAGCTCGGAGAGTGACCCCAGACACGATCACGGTGGGACGTGATAAACTTGATAATGCGTCTGCTATCGAAAACCGAAAGCGGTGCGTTCGCAGCTGGCTGGCCCGCCTTCAGGGGCATTTCCAACCACTTGTCGAGGTACTTGATCCTGGCCGTTTGCCCTTTTGTCTTCATCTTTCTGAATGCGGGAGACTTCTTCCGATAGAGCATAACCGCCATGGCGAACGAATCTGCGACTGGCGCTCTTTCATCCTCCATCACCTCTGAATAGGCCTGGATGAATTCTGGGGGCAGTCGCTTGCCAGGCTCATCCAACCTGGATCCTTCACTCGTCCAGAACTTTGGGCCACCGCGAAACGCGTAATAATAGTAGCGGGTCTGACCCGTCGCGAGCTTCTTCGCAATTACATGCAGTCCCTTGATGGACATGGTCAGCTCCCTAGCCATTTCGCCTCCGAATCAGTTTCGAGCCTGAGAGAGGCCTTGTCCAGAAGCGTAATCTCGCCGTCAGGCATGAGCCGAACGCCGCATACGTCAAATCCTGTATCTTTCGCTGCAGCGATCAGCGTTTTGAGGCGGCGCTTGATTTCACAGGTTTTTAGATGTGGGGGTATCTGCGTTCGGGCCATTGCTCGACATCACTGGTACGTTTGAGTCTTCATGGCCTTACGAAAGCCAGGATCGCTCGAAAGGAAAGCTTCAAGCATCAGAGGAACCAGCATAGCCACCGATGACTCAGCTCCGTAGGTTGCTGCATGGATCCGAGAATACGCTTCGAGGTCCGCAGCCAGAGATGGCTCGAGACTGATCGACAGTTTCTGCGGCGTCCGGTCCGGTAGTGGCCCGATCTTCAAACTGACTTCACTCATGGTTGTATGCCTCCTTCATAAGGTTTCAGAACAATGTCCTTGTTGACCAGCACACCGAGCCGCCAACCGGGCCGGATGGTGATCGAGGGCTGGACTTCGAGATTGCGGCGCACGATTTCCTGACCGGCTTCATTAGCGCCGGTCTGTGCCGAACGGCGAAGCGCCCGGGCAATGTCGCCTTCGTCATCGCTTGCGAGTTCGGATCCGACGCCGAGCAGGGTGGAGAGCGCGACACCCTGGAGCAATTTCCAGGAATGATAGTCGACCTTGTCTGCCAGCCCCGCATAGCCGCGGGCATCGACGCCAGCTAGATTGTCGATCCGGATCGAGGTGCCGTCCGGCATCATGATCCGGCTCCAGACGAGCAGCGCGCGCGACTGGCCGAACGCGATGACACTGTCATAGCGACCGATGAGCCTCGCGCCCTGCGGCACGAGCACGATCTCTCCCGTGACCGTGTCATAGACCGGGCTCGTCACCTGCGCGATGACCTGTCCGGGAAGATCGGAGTTCACGCCCGTCAGCAGGGTTGCCGGAATAATCGTCCCCGCCATCAGCTGGTACGGAGAGACCGGCGTCTCCAGCCGGTGTGGATTGTAGATCGATGGATCAGGATCGGCGCCAAGAAAGTCGAGCTTTCGAACCTGACGGTTCGGGTCTTCACTTAAAGATGACCCGAACGCGCTGCCGTCGGACGGCGCAAATGCCGACAAGTCCGGGAAGCTCAACGAAGCAGGCGCCGCGGGCGCAACACTGCCGATGCCATTGTTCGACCCGGCACTCGCACCAACCTGGAAAAACACCCCGCTCCCACGTGCCGCATCAGAGAGGGCTGCTTCACGTTCTCGTAACTCCGCCTCCAGCGCCGCCAGGTGTTCCCGCATCGGATCCGCCTCAGGCGCATCTTCCTCCGACAATCCCATGCGCCCTTCGCGCTGCGCCTTTAAGATGGGTGTGCCGAGATCGCCTGGAAGCGGCGGTCCGAGAATGTCCTCCCGCGGTAGCTCGCCATAGGATTTCGGAAGCTCTGACAGGCCATCCGCCTCCGGATTGTGCCCGGTGTTGTAAAGCTCACGCGCGGGGCCACCAGCGTCTTCCTTCGGACCCTGCAAGGCAAAGGCCAGCGAGCCGAGTACAATCGCACTGCCAGTCCCAAACAGGATCATGAGCGCCCGCTTGGAAAACCGTTTGACGGGTCTCGGGCGGCCGCGGATTTCAAGCGGCTTGGGTGGAGGGGAAGCAGCTTCAGTCATGGCCGCGCGCCGCCAAGATCATTGCGCGCAATCTTCACGACATCCTGGCGCTTTTCCCCGAGGCGCAGCTCTGCGCGGGCGAACAGGCGGTCGACGACATAATAGTCGCCTGACATGCGATAGTTGACGAGCTGGGCCTTGCCGTCCCGGCCGATGACGAACAGGGCCGGGGCTTCGCCCTGGTCGAGCCGGGCCGGGAACTGGATATAGACCTTGCGGCCATCGTCAAAGACGCGATCCGGCCGCCAGTGTGGGAAATCCCCATCCAAATCGTACCGGAACTTTAGCCGTTCGAGCTGCAACCCTGCAGACGACGGCGATGCCGACGCACCTGCCGCGCCAGACCTCGCCACCCGCGTCACCAATTGCTGGTCTGCATAGCGCCATGAGACAGCCGCCATATAGGTCTCTTCGAACGCGCGCAGTTCAAGATGGTAGGCACGAAGGCTCGTCGTGATGATGAGGTTCGTTTTGAGGCCCGCCTGTGTCGGCTTGATCAGGATATGGGCCTGCGCGCCGTCACCGGTGCCGGAGATCGTATCCCCGAGCACCCATCGCACCGTGTCGCCAGCCGAGACCGAAACGAGTTCCTCGCCCGGCTGGAGGACGATGTCGGTCACCTGCTCGGGTGCGCAATAGACTTGGTAGAGCGCGCCCACTGTATAGGGATAGACTTGGATCGCGTTCATGTAATTGTCGAGCGAGGGTTCGACAGCAGCCTTGCCGTTTGCGGTCTCGATCGCCTGATAGGGTTTGAGGGATTGCGTCTCCGTCTTCGTGGGCATCGGCTTCAGCTGGTCGGGCACGGTCCCCGACACAATTGTCGGCGTATAGGTGCGGTAGACGACCGGCGTCGAAGACAGGTCCGCGTCTGTAAGATGGATCTCTTCGGCGTCAGGGGCGAGATAGAGATCTTCGACATAGTCCGGTTCATCGAGTGTAATGTCTGGACCGACGGCTGCGGGGAAAGACTCGCAGGCCGCGAGGGCGGACGAGGCGAGGAGGATCAGGGCAAAGCGTTTCATGGGGGATATGCTCCTATTGATGGTCTTTCGACCAGTTGAGGCCGTGGACGTAGAGGCCGAGGGGATTGGCCCGGAGGGCCTCTTCGGTGCGGGGTGGATCGATGACGATCGAGAACACGCCGGTATGGTTTGACTGGCCGGTCTCTGTGCCGTTGCGATAGGCCGTCTCGCGCCAGCGCACCGTGAAGCTGTCATCAGAGGCGCGCACGACGCTCGTCACATCGACGGACACCGATCTGCGTCCGAGATCCGCAAACGGGTCATTGTCGCGGGCATAGTCGTTGAGCGTCGCGGCTGCCCGGTCGGTCGCATAGGCATAGGCCTTCAGCCAGTTCTGCCGGACAATAACCGGATCAATCGAGATGGACCGCGTATTCTTGACGAACTCGGCGAGATGGAAGGCGATCTGCGCATCAGTCGGCTCGTAGCGTCCGTCGGCCGGGCCGACGGCGCGCACGGCGCCTTCGCCGGTCAGCTCGACTACATAGGGCGTGACGAAGGATTGGGTCGAACGCCAGACGAGCCCACCCGCGAGCACGAACGAGAGGCCAAGGCTGCCTAGTGCGGCCAGCCGCCAGTTTGCCGCCTGTACGCGGGCAGACCCGATCCGGTCGTCCCAGGCCTGTGCGGCGCGCTGGTAGGGCGTCACAGGTTCCGGTGTCTCGCCATAGCGGGTGGATGTTCGCTTCCAGAGCTTCATGTCAGTCCTCGTCATTCTTCAGTTGTATCGACGTGCCGCCGCCGGGACGGTCGCCGTCGCGGACGGCAGAAGCCGCCATCATCCCGGCATCCCGGGTGGACTGGTCGCGTCTTATGCGCCGGGCCCAGTCCGGGGATGAGTTCTGCCCATTGGCAGGACTGGCGTTTGGCGCGCCTGTTCCGCCGGTTGCCGCGAAAGCGGCACGCGCGCCTGCCTGGTGACTTGTTTCAGGAGACCCGAAGACGCGGCTTGCAAAGCCGCGCGCACCGGACGCCGCGGCCCGTGCCCCGGCGCCGGCAACCCCGCTCATGCCGGCCATGGCCGCGCCGACACCAGTCTTGCCGGAGGCTGCCGCATTCATCTGGTAGGCCGTGCGCGCCCCGCCCGTCATCGAGGCGGCGGCGCCGACCGCACTGCGCGCGCCACCGGCGGCTGCCCCCACGGCCGATTTGGCGAGGCTGCCACCCGCGACGGTTCCGGCGGCAACGCCAGCGGCTGAGCCGATCGCCGCGCCTGCGCCGAGCTGCGGTGCCCCGGAGACAAGGCCTGTGGCGATGCCGGGTCCGAACAGGCCGAGGGCCAGAAGCGAGAGGGATCCGAGGATGACGGAGGCAGCCTGTTCCAGGGTCACCTCGTCTGGCTGGAAGGTCGATGTGATGGAGGAGAAGATTGTCGAACCAATGCCGACAATGATCGCCAGCACCATGAGCTTGATGCCCGACGCGATGACATTGCCGAGGACTTTCTCGGCGAGGAACGACGTCTTGTTCCAGAGCGCAAAGGGTATCAGCACGAACCCGGCCAGTGTCGTCAGCTTGAATTCGATGATGGTGACGAAGAGCTGGATGGCGAGGAAGAAGAACGCAAGGAGCGTGATGATCCAGGCGAGGAACAGGACAGCGATGATGACGATGTTCTGGAAGAAGGCGATCGGGCCCGTGAGCTTCTCGATTTCGTCGAGCAGGGGCAGGGCCGCATCAAATCCGGTTGCGGCCACGAAACCGGGTTTCATGATATCGTCAGCGGTGATCGTGCCGCCGGTGGCATTGAGGCCGAGCTGCGCAAAGCTCATGAACACGACGTCCGACAGGAGCGCGAAATTGCCGAGGATCAGCGCGAAGGCGCCGACATAGAGGACCTTCTTCAGGAACCTGCCGACAATGTCGGTATCGGGGCCCATGGCCCAGAAAAGTCCGGCGAGCGTGATGTCAATTGCGATGAGGGCGCTTGTCAGGAAAGCGACATCCGGCTGCAGGAGACCGAACCCGCTATCGATGTAAGCGGAGAAGGTCGCAACAAACTGGTCGATGACGCTCAGGTCTTCCATGGCCCTAATCCCGCCTGTAGGCGACGCCGTCGCCGCGGAAGCGTTTGTGACGAATGCGGGCCTGTTCCTCGATGGCCGCCCGGCGGGATTCTTCGAGCGCCACCATCCGGTATTGCGCCGCCATCAATTGCTGCATCTGCATCTGTTGTTCGACGGAAAGTGCGACAAGCTGGTTACCCGCCTGGGCGACTGACAGGTTGCCGGTTGCCGCCTGGCTCTCGCGGGCAAGGTCGCTCAGCGTCTCGCGGGAGTCTGCAATCGAGGTCACGATTCCCGACTGGACCTGGATCGAAGCCCGGAACGCGTCCCGGCTGATCCGCCACTGATCAGCAGCTTCAACCACGATCTCCTCATTGGAGAGGTCTTCATAGGAGTCGGGGAAGGCCTCTTCGTATTGGCGTTCGGACTCTTCGACTTCGTAAGTGACCTCGCCCGCTTCGCGCATCAGCGTGTCGATCCGCTCGAGCACGCGTTTGAGGTGTTCGATTGAGGCATAGTCGAGCCGTTTCAGGTCCTCGGCCTGGTTCACCAGCATCTGCGCCTCATGCTGGAGTTGCTGGATCTGGTTGTTGATCTGTTCGAGCGTATTGGTGGCCGTCACGACATTCTGAACGAGGTTCGTCGGGTCGATCACGACATCGCCGACGCCCAGAAGGGCGTTTGCCGGTGGTGCAATCAGGCTGAGCGAGGACACTGACCCAAGAAGAATGGCGATCATTCGGCGGCGCATGGCACGTCTCCTTCTGTCCCGATCAGGTCTGCGGCCCAATGGAGCCCGCGCGCGGCAAGCCAGGCCGGCGCGAACCCGTCCGGGCCTGAAGCACTAAGAATCTCGGAGATCAGATTCTGATCAGCCTTCGATCCGGCGGCGCAGAAGGCGAGCGCAACCGGCCCCAGATCGAGGTCGAACAGGCGGTTTCCATCCGGACACTGAACATAGTAGTCGCGCTTCGGGGTCGCCCGCGCGATCAGTTCGACCTGACGGGCATTGAGTCCGAACGCTTCATACGCTGCGCGCTGCGAGGGCTCCTCGGCGCGCGCATTGGCCAGGAAGATGCGGGTCGGTGCGCTCTCGATGAGGCTTGGCGCGATCGCGCTTGCCGAAATGTCCGACAGGCTCTGCGTCGCGAACACGACGGACACGTTCTTCTTGCGGAGTGTCTTCAGCCAGTCGCGAAGGCGCCCCGCAAACATCGGATGGTCGAGGAACAGCCAGGCCTCGTCGAGGATCAGCATTGTCGGCCGCCCGTCGAACCGGGCTTCGAGCTTCGTGAAGAGATGCGCCAGAACCGGCGCTGCCAGACGCTTGTCCTGCATCAGCGCGTCCATTTCGAAGCAGAGGACATCCCCTGATGCCAAACTGTCCTCATCGGCATCGAGCAGGGCACCATAGGGACCGGCCAGCGTATAGGGTTCCAGCGCCTGCCGAAGCTCTGATGACTGCACCAGCGCTGTAAGACCCGTCAGAGTGCGTTGCGCCACCGGTGCCGCGCCAAGGCTCTGCAGAGCCGTCCAAACGGCCTGCTTCACTTCGGGCGTCACAGCGACGTTTTCTTGAGCAATCAGACCCAACACCCAAGCCTGTGCTTCGGCGATCCCGGCTTCGCTATCAATGTCCCGCAAGGGCTGGAACGCAAGGTCGCCGTCGAGGCCGAGGTCGTACCAGGTACCGCCAAGGGCAAGCGTCGCGCAGCGCGCCGAGCCACCCTTGTCGAAGATGAAGACCTGCGCCCGCTCGTAGCGGCGGAACTGCAAGGCGAGGAGCGATAGCAACACCGACTTGCCGGCCCCAGTCGGTCCGACCACCATCATGTGCCCGACATCGCCCTGATGGGTCACCAGCCGGAACGGTGTCGCACTGGCCGAGCGCGCCATCAGGAGCGGCGGGCCGTCCAGGTGCGTGTTGCGCTCCGGCCCTGCCCAGAGTGCCGACAAGGGGGCCATATGCGCAAGGTTGATCGTGTTCAGTAGCGGCTGGCGGACATTGGCATAGGCTTCACCCGGAAGCGTGCCGAGCCAGGCTTCGACGGCATTGACGCTTTCGGAAACGCAGGTGAACCCGCGCCCCCGGATCACGCGCTCGACGGCGCGGATCTGGTCGTCGGCGATCGCTGCATCCGCATGCCGAACGACAATCGCCGTCGTGCAATAGCCGAATGCAACATGGCCTGCGCCGAGCGCCTGCAGGGCCTCGTCGGCATCGGCGGCCTGATTGTCGGCATCTGAGTTGAGGAGTGTTGCGGGCTCATTGGTGAGGATTTCGCGCAAATAAGAGGTAAGCGACCGGCGTTTCGCAAACCAGTTGCGGACATAGGCATTGAGCGTCTTTTCGGCCTCGGGCTTGTCGAGGGGCAGGAACCGCGTCACCCAGCGATAGGCAAAGCCGAGCTGGTCGAGCTCTGAGAGCAGCCCGGGCTCGCCGGTTGCGGGGAACCCGTTGATCGTGAGGACTTTCAGCGTTTCGTCCCCTAAGCGGGGTGACAGCCCGCCCGTCAGCGGCGTATCGACCATGAGCGCATCAAGGCACATCGGCAGCGAGGGTGCCTTCACCGTCTGCCGCGCCACCGAGATGCAGGCATGCAGGTAGGTCAGCGTCTCATCGTCATCCAGGAACCGCGCCTCCGGCATCAGATCCGCCATCATGTCGCGCGCCCGGGAAGTTTCGGTTTCGAAATGCGCCAGATGCTCGCTCCAGAACGCAGCTGGAGCGTCTGCCGGATCGTCGATGAAGAGCTGCTCGATCCGGGCCGTCCGGTCGGCCGGTGGCATCCATGTGAGGGTCAGGTAGCAATCGGTCTCGAAGTGGCGCCCGTGCTCTTCGAACGCCGCCCGGCGTTCCTCATCGACCAGCCAGGCGGCTGCGTCGCGCCAGGAACTTTCGGGATAGGTGACGGATGGTCGCCGGTCCGCTTCTATATGCAGCGCCCAACCTGACCCGAACCGGCTGAGGAGATTGTTCATGCGGGCTGTGACGGCGACGAGTTCTTCCGGTGTCGAGCTTTCAAGATCGGGTCCGCGATAGAAACAGGTCCGCTGCAAGCTGCCATCCTTGTTGAGCAGGATGCCGGGCGCGATCAGGCAGGCCCATTTGAGATGGTCGGCGAGCGCAGCCGGGCGGGCGCGATATTCACGAAGATTCAGCATGCGTAATAGCCCCTCGTTCTTATGTGCCGGATCAGCACGTCGGCAAATTGCGGATCGCGCCTTGCAGCGAACACGCAGATGCCCTGCGCCACGATCCAGAAGACGAGCCCCACGCCCCAGAGCTGCAGGCCGATGCCGAGCGCGGCGGCCAGCGTACCATTGACGATCGTCGCCAGCCGTGGCGCCCCTGCGAGCAGGATCGGCGCCGTCAAAGAGCGATGCACCGGCACGCTATAGCCAGGGGGCAGGGGACGGTTGTCCGCCATCAGAGCGTCGCCCCGCCACCGAACGAAAAGAACGACAGGAAGAACGAGGTCGCAGCAAAGGCGATCGAGAGACCGAACACGATCTGCAAGAGCTTGCGCATGCCGCCGCCACTCTCACCGAAAGCAAGGCCAAGGCCGGTCAGGATGATGACGATGGTTGCGAGGATCTTGGCGACCGGCCCTTCGATGGAGTCGAGGATCGATTGCAGCGGGGCTTCCCAGGGCATGCCGGAGCCAGCCGCATGGGCCGGGAAGGTGAGCGCGACGGCAAAAGCCGTCAGGCTCAGGGCTTTGATCAGTCTGTATTTCATTGGGGTGGTGTCCTTTCTGGAGCGGTGGAGAGAAGCGGTTCGGAAAAGGGCAGGCTCGGCAGGACGAGCTGCAGGTCCGGCTGGACGGGGATCAGGTCATAGCCCTGACGCCCGAGCCCGTTCATGCGCGCGACTGTCTCGACGCGGTGAACCCCGGCGCGCCGGGAGATGTAGACGACGCAGTCGATTGTTTCTGCGATGAGGTCGTGCGGCACCTGCGCCGAGGTCTCGCCAATCAGCTGTTCGAGCCGGGAGAGTCCGCCCAGGGCCGAGTTGGCATGCAGGGTGGCGATGCCGCCCGGATGGCCGGTATTCCAGGCCTTCAGCATGTCGAGCGCCTCGGCGCCGCGCACTTCACCGATAATGATCCGGTCTGGCCTGAGGCGCAGGGTCGAGCGGACAAGGTCTGCAAGAGTTACTGATCCGGGCTGAGTGCGCAGCTGGACAGAGTCGCGGGCTGTCGAAACAAGTTCGCGCGTATCTTCCAGGATCACAAGCCGGTCCCCAGTGCGGGCAATCTCGGCCAGCAGGGCATTGGCAAGCGTCGTCTTGCCCGAGCCCGTGCCGCCGACGACGAGAATGTTCTCGCGGGTCCTGACCGCCAACCGCAAGGCTTCGGCGTGATGAGGTGCCATTACGCCGGAGGCGACATACTCACCCAAAGCGACCACCCGTCCCGCTGGTTTGCGGATCGAGAAACAAGGCCCCGGCGCCACCGGCGGCAGGACGCCTTCGAACCGCTCTCCGCCCATTGGCAGCTCTGCTGACACGATGGGCGACGCTGCGTCGACGCGCCGGCCCATATGGCTTGCGACCAGCCGGATGACGCGTTCGACATCGCCAGCGGTGACAACCAGGCCGGATTCGGATCGGCCAGACCCATGCCGCTCGATCCAGAGCCTGCCGTCGGGATTGATCATGATTTCGACAACGGCGGGGTCGTCCAGCGCTGCAACAATCTCGCTCCCCAATGCCGTTATCAGCATGGCGCGGGTACGTGTCTGGCTTTGTACGTCACGCATCGGTCCGCACCTCGCCCATATGTTCGGGCTCGCGCTCAAGACTGGCCGCGTCCGCTGTCACATCCTCAACGGCATTCTGAAGAATGCGCTGGCCCGACCTGAGGGCCTCCGCGACCTGCCTCACAAAGAGGTCAAACCGCATGTCGCCCTTGGCCCGGGCGGCCTCGACCTGGTTGGCCGGCACCGGCGGCGTCACCGTCAGGAAATAATGCACGAAGGTCGCGAGCGTTTCGGCAAGGACGAGATTGTCCCGCTCGATCCGCCCGAATTGGCGCGTCAGTCGGTCGAGCCGGCGATTGATGGCGGCTTCGCGCTTATTGTCGGACTCGCCTGCCCGGTAGGCCGTTACTGCCCCATCGATGATCGTGCTTTCTGACAGGCCAGGGCGTTTGGCCATGGCCTTCAGCCAGTGAAAATTCTCTGGCGAGATATAGGGCTGGATCCGGAGCTTCATTGGCCATTCCCCGTGAGATCAATGCCGGTCGCCTGTTCGAGGCTGTCAGCCTGCACGAGGGCGTCGAAGAGACTAGCCTGCAGGGGATTGCACACCTTGCGCCGCGCCGTGCCTGGCTTCGAGGGGCCTGCAAGCCGCGCGCGATCCTCGGCCGCATCCCGCGCCTTCTGAGGCCCAAGGCCCTCGACTTCAGGCTCGAGCTCTGCAGCCTGCATCAGGCCTTCATGGATCGACCGGACCTCGCTGCCCCAATCATCAACCCGCACGTCCGGAATACAGGCCGCGAAGGCAGGGGCGTCTTTGAGACGTTCGGTGAAGTTCTGGTCCTCGTAATAGCGTAGCTTCAGCGCGCGCACCGGCGGGGAGCCTGCGACAAGGACGAGTTCCTGGTCTGCGGGCAGTTGCATCACTTCGCCGGGCGTCAGCAATTGGCGGGCAGTTTCCTGACGCGACACCATTTTGTGCGACAGCCAGGGCGCGAGCCGGTGGCCTGCATAATTCTTCATGGCCCGCTGTTCGGTCTTGGTGCCGAGTGCATCGGAAATCCGCTTCGCCGTGCGCTCGTCATTTGTCGCGAACGCCACCCGGACATGACAATTGTCGAGGATCGCATTCGAGGGGCCATAAGCCTTTTCGATCTGATTGAGGGATTGCGCGATCAGGAAGGCCTTGAGGCCATAGCCTGCCATATAGGCGAGCGTGCTTTCGAAGAAGTCGAGGCGCCCAAGGGCAGGAAACTCGTCCAGCATGAACAGGACACGCCGACGGGACTTTACGACCGGCACAGAAACCTGCGGCGTAAGCAGCCCGCAAACTCCGAGAATGTTCGCCAAAAGCGATCTGCCACGCGAGAATACCGAAGGACGAATCTCGAGATGCTCCGTCAGCCGCCGGCCCACCTGATTGAGGATGAGGCGCATCAGGGGCTTCGTCCGCGAAAGGTCCGAGGGCGGGACGACGAGGTAGAGCGAAAGCGGCCGGTCGCCGGACACCAGATCCTCGATCCGGAAATCGCTCCGCGAGGTGACTTCGGCAATCACCGGGTCGCGATAGAGCGACAGGAACCGCAGCGCTGTTGACAGCACGCCGGAGAGCTCGTTCTCCGCCTGGTTCATCAATTCTCGGGCTGTCTCGGCGACGACGGGATGAACCTTTGGCGCATCGCTGGTCCCAAGGTGGTTTGTCCGGAGCATGATCGACAGCGTCGTGCGGAATGTCCGGTCGGGATCGGCAAGGAAGCTCGATACGCGCGCCAGCGTCTTCTCGCGCTCGGCATAAAGGACGTGCAGGATCACGCCGACGAGCAGGGAGTTCGCCTTGTCGACCCAGTGCCCGAGATCTCCGAGCTTGCCCTGAGGGTCCACGAGAATATCGGCAATGTTCTGGACGTCGCGCACTTCGCAATGCCCCTTACGCACTTCCATCAGGGGATTGAAATGCGCCGAGACCACGTCGGTCGGGTCGAACCGCACGCAGTGGGAAAACTCCGAGCGCCAGCCTGAGGTCAACTGCCAATTCTCGCCCTTGATGTCGTGCACCAGAACAGAATGCGGCCAGGAGAGGAGCGTCGGGACAACAAGGCCCACGCCCTTGCCGGAGCGGGTCGGCGCAAAGGCCATGACATGATCGGGTCCGTCATGGCGGAGATAGGATCCTGATGCTTGGCCCAGGAACACGCCGGCTGGCTTCAAAAGTCCGGACTTACGCAAATCCTTGCCTTCCGCCCAGCGCGCAGAGCCAAACGTTGAGACCCGCTTGTCCCAGCGTGCGCGGAGGATCGACCCAGTTACCGCGATCACGATGGCCGCGACACCGCCCGAAGCGGCGATAAGTCCGCCCCGGTCAAACACATCCGGCGCGTAAGCATCGAACGCGTACCACCAGCCGAAGAAGGCCCAGGGCACGTACACCGGCATGTCGAGGATGACGAAGAAGGGTTCACCAAGCCGGGGTGACCAGCCAAGCGACCACGCTGTCCACTCCGTCGCGCACCAAAGCGCCAGGAGGACGACGAGCAAGACAAGGAGGATCTGCCAGAAGAGGTTCGTGCCATGTTTCATGACACTGAACCTGACCAATCATCGCCTCAGTCTCCAGAGAGGAAATTGGGGGAAATCAGGGGGTATTCTGAAGATTTCGGAACTGGTGAGTGGTGTGGGTGAAGTGCCGGGAAGAATTTGTGGGATCCAATTTCTTTGGGGATCGCTAGCCCGTTAAGCAAATTGTCGACAGTATTCGTATTATCGGCAAAGAATGGCAGGCTTAGTACTCTGATCAACAATCGACGTTGGCGTACGGTCCAACAACAGCCGTACGCGGGATTGCCACGTAGCTAAGACTAAGGAGTAGGCCAGCCGAGAAATATGTGCGCTAAGCGTATGGGTGCGCGATTGTTCGAGCGATCATGGTCTGTGTCGAAGGCAGCCAGCGCGATTACTTGTGATGGCTGAGTGATTAGCTTGCTGCTACCGTTCTTGCGCTGTCGAAGTTTCGCCTCGTATGATCCATCGCTTAAGGAGTGCTGGAGGTTGGGCACAATTTTTTCTTCGGGACCTGTTAGTAGCGCTACCATAGCTGCTGCAGTTTCATCTTGGCTGTAATATCCGTCTACGAAACGGCCCATACCATCATCACCCAGGTATGCCTTTCGGCTCGTCACTGTATGGCTGACTTTTTTGAATTCAAATACGAACACCATGGTTTGTTGGTCGTCGTTCCAATGAAAAGAGATATCCGTGCGCTTTTGCCAGATGATATCTCCGGACTCGACATCAAGATTTCCGACCTTGTTTTCGGCACTCCAAGATCCCAACAATCCGCGTTTGCGAGCTACAGTATCACAATGAAACTTTAATTTTGCAGTGAGGCGATCTTCTCGATCTTTCGGTTGGAAGCCTGGCGCGTTACGGCGAACAAGTTCCTGCCACGCTTGCTGAAGCGTTGCAGCAGCAGCTTCTACCGGTTGCCGCGGAAATGCGGAAATCCAGTCCGGCGGCGCCCCTCCGATAGTCATGCGACCTTCGCTGCTGCGTTGTTGAATTGAACTTGTTCGACAATTGTTTCGGCATCGCGGAACGCCTGTCGTAATGAGAAGTTGCGCCGGGTCAGGGGCCTGGCGATTATCAACGCGTCGTCGGTCCACACAAAAGCATCAGGCGCTAGTCCAAGGCCGAACCCGGCAGAGACCCGGCCAAATCCGTCGGCGCGGGCCTGATTAAGCAATGCCATCAAGGCATCGCTGTCGCTGCGTGCATTTGCTTTCGAGCGGAGAGAATTGTTCTGTTTGTAATAAATCCTAATTGCTCCCATTCCGCCCGCAGCGTGTGCGGAGCTTGAAAGAGCAGAAACATCAAAACGTCCATTGCCGTTTGTGCGGGCTATCCAGACGTCGAGTGCCGTCGCGAGTGCACGAACATAGGAACGAACGTCAGAAAGACCGGCGCGAGTTTGAGCTGGTGTGTCAAGATTACCGAAGCTACGCGGTCGGATTGATGGCAAAAGAAGCGCCACCGTTTCGGAGATGATTGCTCGTTCGAAGGCATCAATTGCAAAATAGTCGAACAGGTGCTCGTCGATTTCCGATTCCATATCTTCATATGCGCGGCGTTGCTCTAAATCTGGCAAACCTTCCAGTTTAAGCATCAACTCGACCGTTCTATCGAACGCCCTACGTGCTACCTCAGGCTTATCCGCATTCTCAGGTTCGTGGAATGGGAAACCGCCGATGTCTACTAGCCGGACCGCATTTCGCTCGCACAACATTGTCCAGGATCGGAACATAAGGACATATCGAGCCAACGTCGAACGCAAATAGGCTGCTACGAAGCGTAGGAGACGGGCGTCGTCGTGGGGGCCTGAAATAACACCCACACTCGCCGTAAAACTCGCTGTGCTTTCAGTGTACGCAGCCCGAACTGAAAGATCTTCTTTGGAAAATCCATCAGTATACAGAATGCGTGGACCTTTGAAGACTTCAAGGACTTCGTCAGAAATGTGGCTTACTTGATCAATCTCCTCGGGCCAAGGCTGTAATAGATCAGGATGCAGTACGGGGACACCAGCGCCCAGTGCGGTTGTGGCGACATGGGGCATTCCTCGGAGAGGCTCTGCGCTCACTGGCTCACGTTGCCGATCTATTATGTGAATGCCTTTGCGTGCTTGCCAGCGCCTTGTTTTTTTCGGGCCACTCCAATAATCGCCGAGTTCTCCGAACACCCCAAGTCGATGGAGTAAGGATTGGTCGAACGCGTCACCCCACATGAATACAGTTAGGATATCTTGCTGGTCGATTACTGCCCGTGTCGCAACGCTATGGCGATCGTTGGAAGAAAGTGTCAAGCGACCGTAGGCCAAACTCATGTCAGCCTTCGGCACACAGTAGTCAAACCGTTCCTCAACAGCGATCACCACTGGACGGGAGTTGCGCTTTTCAGCCAATAGCACGTGGCAAGTGTGTTCGGCGGAAGGAAAGAGTAAATTTTGAAAATCACCGAAGTTGATCAACCGGATTGGACGAGCAGTCTCGAATAGATGTTTCACGAAGGACTGCTTCGATGGCCCGAGAAACAAATTAATTGGAAGGATCAAGCAAAGGCGCCCGCCGTCGGAGAGAAACTCCAAGGCTCTGATTGAGAACGCCGCAGCAACTTGCCGATGTCCTACGGGGGCCTTCATCTGTTGTGCCCAAATGTCGGCGCTCGTCACGTCGCTGCCGCGTGGCTCGATCCATGGAGGGTTGGAAAGGACAAGAGAAAATGTGCGACCGTTGAATCCGTGGTCCGGGCTAAAAAAGTCACCTGTGGCTCCGAACAGAAGATTCACCCCTTTCAGCGTAGGGAGTTTCACTCGCTCTTTGCTCTGTGCTTCGCGGATATCTGACGGATCAAGGCCCTCCAATAGGGATAGATATAGACTGAACGCCGTCACACGACATGCCATTTCATTGATATCTGCGCCAAAGATGTGCCTGGCCAGCAACTGGCGGCGTTGCTTGAAACTAAGCGGCGAACCCTCGCGTGCTTCTGTCAGTGCGATCATCCGGCGAAAAGCTGTTGTCAAAAGAATTCCAGAGCCACACGCGCCATCGAACACTGTCTCCTGCAGTGGATCGGCCGACGCGCTGAAAGCCTGGTCAACAGCCAGCATTGCTAGGTGGCGTGGCGTGTAATAGGCGCCTGTTGACGATTGTACGTCTTCTGAAAGAAAGGACTCATAGAGTCCCGACAGCAACTCGACGGGAATCAGACTAAAATCGTAGTTCCAAAAGTCGCCTTGGCCGGTACTCATATCGGTGCGGTTAAGAAAACGTTCCAGCGCTTCAAATCCAAAAGCATTGAGAGACTGCCATGGATCGTGTCGGTCATCGCTTAGGAAGTCTCCGTTGAAGTCTTCTTTGAGCCTGTCAATAAGGCGGCGCACTCCGCCAATGTCGCGTTCTGTAACCAACTGATGCAGGCGTCCAACCTTATGGTGAGAGCGATATACGTCGCTGACTATGCCGCGATGTTCAAGATAGGAAACGAACAGCACCTGACCCATGAGTAATTCAGCCAGACGTCGAGAAAAATCGTCTACTGGTAGCTCGCCGTAACCAGCCTGCGCCACCTCGCGCACACAAACCGACAAGTTTGTGAGAAGCATGCGATCAACCCGATCCCCAGCGTCGAACCATTCTGGGAGACGGCGTGCGAGACTGTTTGAGGATACGTCGAAACCGGAGAAAGGCCCGTCTGGACGTGCTTCTTCCGCAGTGACAATTTCTAGTGAATCCGGAGCCTTGATAACCGGTCGAACCAATACCCGGTCACTGTCAATTTCCAAGATGATTTGCGCTAGGTTCTGATTCCACACACGCTGCCGAACATGGTTAAGCTCTACCTTCGTAAGCGGAGTTCCATCTCCACTTACGAAAACCACGGTAGGGACGCCGTCAACATCGAACACAGCCCGGGCACGAATCGAACCGTCCTCGGCAAGCAGAGCATTCAATTCTGGCGCATATGGGTGGCGCGGGTCGACATCGGCAGCGCTACGATGGAGAGACTTTCCAAAATCGGCATAACCGAGACGTCGGAGCCATTCGTCGAAGATCGTGTCAGTCATTGGGGAAACCTGTTGGACTAGTGCCTAACGGCATAGAACAAAAGACGAACATTTGCCAGTGATTCGGTAGCCATTTGACTGCACGGGGCGCACGTTTCATGCTTGCCTCCGTCCGACATCACGCCCGCTACGCTCAAAGTCGACTCGCATAGTTCTGATTTCGGTTGCCGGAAATAAGTCAAACTGTTGCGATCGTGTTCGTGGGCTTGCTTTACCGAACGCTCCGCAAATGGCTTCCAGATGGTCATGAAGAGGTAGTTTGAGAAAGGCACAAGTCGGGCCAAACTCATCGGCCCGCGATAATCTCCACGGTTCGCTTGGGCTGCAAACAATGGCGGTTCCATAAAGCGCCAGAAATGAATGTTCTGAAAGCACCTCACGTAACTCGGAAAACTGCGGCGCATGGGCTTGGAGTTGTAGGTGAAACTCCTCTTTCAGCTGATTGGCAATCCGAATGATGAGTACTGTTCTCCAACTGAACTTTGCCGCATTGCCCTTTCCGGCTGCGGGTATATCTGCGGGTATTAGCGCACGGCGCCGCGTCCACTCGCGCAGAACCACAGCGGACAAGCCAGTCAATTCGATTACCTTGGATGTTGATACGTAAATCACGTGGCCCTCGGAAATGGGTCTTCTGCCCATTCTTAGTTAAGAGTGGGTAAAGGACTCGTTCTCCTGAGTAAAGTCTAATGGACGAACAGAGCCTTGGTGTGGCGGCGCGGAAGGGCGGCGTTCACGCTGCGCGTCGCCATCTAAGTTCGGATTGCATACACAAAGAATGATTGGCTCAAATAGTAATGGAGGCACTGGCCAAACTAGTGCTACCAATATTAATCCGCTATTCCAATCCCGCGCCCCAGCGCCCACGAAATCCGTCCCCCGCGCACGACACCCGACACGGCCATCCCGCGCCGCTGCTCCAGCACCTGCCGCCAAGGTACAATCGTAAAATCCCTCTGCCGCTCAATCACCGCGAACTTCCCACTCACCCGAGACACATGCTCGCGATACGTACCATCGACATGTCCTCGTTCCGGCGCTGGCGAATATGGCTTACCGATCTCTACGCTCAGCGTCCGGGCAGCTCGCGCGAAATCTCGCTTCATCAACTCCGTCTTCTGTGCCGCAGACAAGCCAGTGCCAGCCGCTACCTTCATTCCAATCCCCGTCAGAAACGCCCGTCGCTTCACCTGCGCCTCAGCCACCTCTTTTCCGAATCCGAGCGGCACGCCAGACGGGGCAGGGACGTCATCCAGCCAGGTCACACCAAGGGCCGTTTCCTGATCTGCCAAGCCAAGCTCCGAGCGAACTAACACCTGCGCCGCCCGTAACCGCGCCTGTGCCCGCTCGTACGAACTCGCTCGGTCTAGATAATCCGGTGGAACCTTCCACTCCGCATCAGCTGAACGCTCTGCATGACCAGCCCGCCGCAAAGCCTCCAGCCGTCGCACATGAGCCGCGACAAATTCCGGGCTGTATCGGGGATCGTCCGCCTGGTGCAGACCTGCCGAATAGCTCCCACCATTCGCGCGTGCGATCCGATCAATCGTGATGTCTGACGGCTTCGGTTCAATGTTCGGCGGAGACACCGTCACAATCGCCCCGCGCTTTACTTCCTCGACCTCGCCGGCGACACCCAGCTCCACAAACACGGCGCGCCCATCCAGACCGTCGATGATGACATAGGTCCGGTCATGCGCTTCACCCGTAAGACCCGTCTGAAGAACCACGCCCGTCACGCTCCGCCCGCCGGGATCGGACTTGTCGAAGATAGCGTCCGTATCGAGCCGCCGGTCACCGCGTCCGGCAAGAGCACGGTTCATCGTCTTGATGATGTCGTGCCTTTCCGACAAGCCCCGCAAAACCTCGCGGAAATTCTCCTTCATCTGCCAGCGTCCAGCTCCGAGTTTCTCTGCAAGCCCAAGCCGTTCCAGAGTCCGCAGCCGCGCGGCATGCAAAGTACGATACTGTGAAGGACTATCCTTCAACCGAAATTCCTGTTCGGGACCTACCTGACGCGCGATAAAATGATCGATCCGTGTCACGCGCTCGGCAGCGATATCCGATTGAAGTTTGCGCTCCTGCTCGAGCCGAGTTTCAGGCCCGAGTTCCAGCGTTACAAGGTCCTCGGCCCGCTCCCGGATCCCATGCGAAATATACGCCCGCGGCATGACAAGGTCAGAGCCATCTTCACGCCGCCCCCGGATGACCAAATGCGCATGCGGCCGGCCCGTATCATGGTGGACTGCGCCGACCCATTCGAGCCGCGTCCCCAGATCGGTTTCCATCTGCGAGACGAGATCACGGACGAAGGGCTTGAGGTCTGCCATTTCGGCGCCGTCTTCGGGCGAAACAATGAACCGGAAATGATGCCTGTCTTCGGTAATGGATTTGACGAGATCGGACGCGTTGGCATCCTCGCTCATGGCGTCAAACAGTTTCCCGCGATCCTTCTCTTCCAGCGCTGCGTCGCGCCGGATGTATCCGATGTGGGCTGCCAGTGCCGCCACGCTCGATGCCGACATGCGCACAATGCGTGCCTTGACGATGACGCGCCTCTGCCCACCGCGTGCACCGATACGGGGCCGGGCGGGAAGGGTAGTGCGGCGAACGCCGCCGACGGACGACAGCGCCTTCGTCATCCGCGTCAGATAGGTCTTCGCGCGCCCCCCTGATCCGGCAGACCGAATCCTGCCAGGTCTGGGAGTGAAGGGATTGTCCTGCGGCGTGCTCATTTGAACCGATCCAGCGGAAAACAGGCCAGTTTCTGCGAATGGAACCATGCCAATCTGTAGTCCTTGCTGAGGATTCCATCAAACCACAGAGCTACACACTGAGGCATGGAACCATAAAAATCGATGTGCAGACAAGGTGATAGACCCTCATTGGCTCCATGAGCTTTTATCTTGCACTCACTAACCCCGGCCTTCCTGTCAACCGTGATTTCGCCTGTGAGGGTCGCATTTGATCCTGTTTCAACATGATATTTCCTTTCGATTGATCGCGGTGCTGACGGCCCATGCACTACTTCGTGCTGAAGCGCTGAGGCCTCGCACATGCTCTGGTTCGATGGGGATGGACGTCCTCGAAGCACTCACAGCGCACTGTTCCAGAAGCCTGTTTGGTGGACTTCCTGTGCAGGCAAGATAGCGGGATCATCCAACCCGCGGCCCGTCAGGGTCGCCTCCGCCGAAGCGGATTCGGGTGTCGGTTTAAGAGGTCATGGAAGTTCTCCTGGCGTCATGTTTCAGGTCCGCATCCATCAGATTGCTCGCGCTTTCAGATCGGCGTTCGAGGGCATGAAGGTGCTGCCTTCGAGCCACATCCGATGCAGGATGACGGACAGTTTTCGTGCGAGGGCGACGGCCGCGCGCCGGTGGCCAAGCCGCTTCTGCAGACGCATGCCCCAGGCCTTCAGCACTGACCATGTTCGCACATTCGACAGGATCGAGTTGCCGGCCTCGACCAGCAGCCAGCGCGTCTCCGGATCGCCGCATTTTGATATCCGGCTGTTGTAATCGACAGTTCCTGACTGGAAGCGTTTCGGCGTCAGACCAAGGTGTGCCCCAACTGTCTTTGATCGCCTGAACCGCCCTGGATCGTCGATGCAGGATTTGAACGACAAGGCGGTGACTGGGCCAACGCCCGGCACCGTCATGAAGCGCAGACAGACCTCATCTTCGCGGGCAATCTGCATCACCAGCCGGTGGCATTTCTGGAACTCTTCATACAATGTGCGCCGCGCATGGAGCATGCATTCCGTCATGTCCTGCAGGACCGGATCTTCCTCGCGCAGGCGTTCGCGCAGATCCTCCTCGAACCGTCCGCGCGTCGTCCGCGTCATCTTCACGCCGAAGACTTTTAGCGTGCCCCTGATTGCGTTCTCGATGTCGAGAAACTTGCGCTTCAGCATGCGGCGGTTGGCGAGCAGAACCCGGATGCGATGGCTGTCATCGCTCTTCACATGGACCTGCCGGAACCAGCCGGTCCGCATCATCTGGGCGAGGCCTCGCGCGTCATTCCGGTCGGTTTTGTTGCGCATCGCACTGAGCGCGCCTGCCATGTGCCTGGCTTCGACAATGATCGCTGGAAGTCCATGCTTTGTCAGCTCATTGCTCAGCCAGGGCGACAGCGAACTGGCTTCAAATCCGATCCGTTTCAGGCTTTCGCCGAACCGCTGAAGCACCGGCACAATGGCGTCCGGTTCTGTCGGAACACGCGCTTCCTTGAGTGTCTTTCCATTGCTGTCAACGACGCAGACATGCGTCTCCTCCAGCGAAATATCCAAACCTGCAAATACAATCATGGCTGTCTCCCTTCGTGAAAACCGCCATCATACCTGAAGCCTTCGAGACCGGACTCTCGGCAGGGGGCGGGCGGGGTTACGACAGCATTCCGATCTGTCCCCATTTTTCCCAATCAACCCTTCTGCATGCTCCTTCCGATCACCGCCTATCCACACCGCACGACCAATGATGTCGCCCTCCCTGACCGCTCCAAAATACCGTCCATCAAAGGAATCCGGTGTGCGATCAGAAAGGAGCAGAACCTCTTCTGCCTGAAGCTGCCTGCAGCCCGTCCAGGGAGACGGCAGGGCGCGTCCCATACTATCTGTTGATAGCAGGCGGACAGTCGAAGTCCCGTTGATCTGTAACACACCCTTGATCTCACAAACCGTGTCGCCTTCGAGCGCCCGGACGTTCTTGATGACGGGGATGCCTGGCGCAAGATAGCGCCTCTGGATCGCGAGTCTCGAAGCGGCCTCTGGCAGGTTCGAGACAACCAGATCACCCCGCGAAATCACCTCCAAAGGTTCGACGCGATACCACCCAAGCGGAGCACTTTCGCTCGGATTGTAGAGTAATATGGGCGGTAAAACACCAGTCGCCGGAAGGCCTGTCAATGCCACTCCGAGCACAGAAATACCGCTCCAAAATACTGCGCGGAGGCTCATGAAAAGCCCCTCCAGTTGCTCGAAAGAAGTCTCCAATTGGCCATCGACAATGTGATTGAATCTGTTCTCAATGCCCTGATTTCAAGCGCCATGACCGCCTCCCCGGGACCTATTCCAGACGGTCGAATAATCATTCAAATCATCGACATGATAGACGACGGTGCCGCCATGTTTTCTGTATTGCGGTCCATTGTTCGACCAGCGCCAGTTCTCCATCGTGCGAACCGTGATACGCAGATAAGCCGCCGCCTCTTTCGTCGTCAGGAAAGGACTTGGACGTCCTTTTGCCTCGTTCATTCCCCGTACCCCGTCTTGCCGGGCACAGATCAACGTGGCGGCTTCAACACGTCCCAGAAAACAAAAGAAAATTCTAATTGGGAGTCACGAAGATATGCGGCTCCGCGGCGATACCCTGTTTAACCATGCGCAGCGCGCATGACTTCGTAAGCATACAGATGCCCCTCTATCGAGCGAATTAAACATGCCAGAAGCCGCCCCGGAATGATCTCCGGAGCGGCCAGTTTGGCGATGAGTGCGGGGCTAGTCCTTGGGGTTCCAGAGGATCACGTGGCGGCCTTTCTTGCCTTTGACCGGTGCGAGGTTCGCGTAGATGCGGCGCGGGCCAATCTGCGGATCTGCGAGGGTCAGGGAGACGTATTCGCGGCCGGAAGACTTTGCCTTGCGCATCCAGCCGCCGCCGATTTCGGTCGCGGTCTCACCGGCGAAGATGCGGTAGTCCGGCTGGGCCTCTTCAGCTTTGTCCGCGTTCTTTTCGATGCGGATGGCGGCTGAGAGGTTCATCATTGCGAGGGCGCCTTCGAAGCCGGTTTTGGTTTCGCTGACATATCCGAGTGCGTTTGCCATGGGGGTCTCCTTTTCGTTTCCGTGGCTGTCTTCGAGGGACACCTTGTCCCCGTCGACGCCGGACCGCCCGGACGGCGCGGGGCGGGCCTGAACCTGCAAGGGCGCAGCAAAGCGGAGCACCGGACAGGCGCATGAATTTGTCTCGCGAGGAGCCGCAAAGCGGCGGGGAAATTCGTGGGACTGTCCGGTTTCAGGGCCGTTTCGTGTCGTCCAGGTCACACGGCAATAGACGGGAACAAGGGGTCTTTCGGGGCAAGCGGAGAGCGGAACAGACCGCTTTGGCAATCGCACTCGGAGGCAAAAAGAAACCCACAGACGGGCGATTTTTCGGAGGCGCATCTGTCTTGATCTGAACCGCAGGAGTACACACTCATCCGGTAGAAGCATGTGGAAATGCCGCCCGGCATGCTGCCGAACGGCTTTCGCTTCCACGGACAAGGAGACTGCAACATGTCAGGCGGCGTCCTGCTCTGCGACAGACTGGTCTTCGGGAGAAGCTTCGTCCTCGCCAGAGGTAAACAGGCTGGCGATCCGGACCCATGCATCTGCTGGCGGCGACCCTGCGTTTGTAACAAGGCGCGTAGGCGGCACCTGCATCCATCCCGGACGCCAGCCCGGATTGGCCTCACACTCTTCGCCAGTGATCCGGTTCCAGACCAGTTCCTTCTGGGCTTTGCCCGTGTCTGTGAGCGCTGCTTTCGCCGTCGATGGAGACGCAATGTCTGCCACCATGGCGTTAATGGCGCGCTTGTCCCGAACGAGATCAAGGAAGACACGCTCCGGCTTCCAGTAAGCGGCCATGTCGGTTTCGGTGGCGACAGCGACGGCTTCCACAACCGGGCCGCCCGCTTCCAGCGTATCCGCCATCACAAAAGCCAGCACGGTCAGGGTTTCCGCATCGTTCATTTCGAGCAGCGCCGCAAAGACCTCGCTGAGGTGATAGGCGTCCCCGTTTGCGCGCAGGGATGCGACCCCATGGGCGTCAAACAGGCTGCGGACATGGTCCCCGGCGGCCCGCATTTCTGCGGCGGCGCGTGATGCCTCCACGCTGGCCTGTATGTCCTCCTTCCGGGCGAGGAAGTCGTGCCGCCTGACAGTCCAAAGAGCGGACCCGACCATGGCATGCGCCACCATCAGCCGGAGGGCGATTCCAGGGTGTCCAAGCAAGGTTGTACGCGCTGCGCCATGGCGGTGGAGGGCAATGTATTGTGCGAGCGGCCCGGACATTTCGGGCTTGGTGTCGGCTGCTTCCGCATCACCGTCCGGCCTTGCGCGCTTCTCCAGTTTCCGGGCTTCGGCCTGCGTAATGTAGCCCTCATGGAAGGTCACAGTGCCATCATCGCGGACTTCGACAATCACGCTGCCGCCCTTCGTCCGGGGGCGCTTCAAATACTCCCAACTGGCAAAATATTTCCCGCGTTCGAGAACCTCTACATTGCGCCACCCGGCGTCAATGTAGGTCTCGACCTTGGCCGCAAGCGCTGCCGATTGGGCTTTCCAAAACGTGTCGGCCTCTGCGAAGACACCTGTCTCACCGAAGAGGTCAGCTGCCACTTTGCCTTCATAGATCGCCAGATCAAACAGCGCCTTGTCGGTCGTGATGGTGGCCCCGCCCGTGATCCATGCCTTGCAGGCGCGGCCCATGGGCGCGCGCTCTGTTTCACTTCGAAACAGGGCCAGCCAGTCTGCCTGCTGGTCCTTCGTAGCAAGTGTGAGCGCGCGGATTGTCTCCGGGTCGATTTCGTCTTTGGCGTAAAGCGCACGGATCGGGCTGGAGAGATTGGCGAGGGCGAGGATACGCCGGACTTTCAGGTCCGTGACCCCGAAATGTCCGGCAATCTCTTCCACCGTCCGGCCTGCATGCGCCAGCTTTCCGAACGCATTGTATTGCTCCATTTCCGTGGCGGGCAGGCGGGCGACATTTTCGATGAGCGAGGCCTCCACCGCTGCGGCGTCGTCATCCGCTTCCATGATTGCGCACGGGACGGCGATTGACTTGCCGGTCTCAGCGGCAATGACCTGCAAGGCATGGAAGCGCCGCCGTCCCGCGACGACGCCATAGCCATCACCTTCGGGGCGCACCAGAAGTGTCTGGCGGATTCCTTTCTCCCGGATGGAGGGCAAGATGTCGGAGACATCAGGCGCCTTGCGGTTGTGCCGCATGTTGAGCTTGCTGATATGGAGTTGCTCAAGGGGAAGTGTTTTCAGTGCGGGTTGTGCCATGGGATTGTCCTCCTGTTCTGGCGGGTAAAGTGAAAGGCCAAGCGCCCATGCCGGGCCTTTCCAGTTGATCGGGCTGAAGGGGAGGCCTTCCGCGTCGCGGTTTGCGTCCGGATCGGTCTCGCCCCAGTCATAGTCATGCAGGCCAATCAGCGGCGCGCGGCCATCGACCCAGATTTCGACGACGCGGGACTCCTCTATGACGAGGGTCATGTGCGGACGTGGCCCTAATAGGTCATCCAGCGCGCTCATGCCTGCGCGACCCGTGCAGGTGCGGACGCCATCAAACGCGCTAAGGCTCTGTGCCCGGCTTGCAAGGCTTCGGGGAGCAGTTCGCATGCGACTTCAGTCAGGTAGGCGTTCTCCGACCTCGGATCGTTGGCCTCTATACCCCAGATGCTGGCGGCATGAGATTCCAGTTCCACGCTTTCGCGTTCAATGGCGAGCACGATTCCGCAATAGAACCACTCATCCTTGCGCCACGCGTCCATGACGGCTTCGGCGTCTGCTTGCGCCTTCGTCAGCCGCTCGCGGAAATTGTTTCCGGGTCCGATAAATCCCGGGTCGCCAATATTGAGCGATGGCCAGAATCCGTCCTGGCGCTCGTCTGGACTATCCGGACAGTCGTCGCGGACGATCCGCGCGGTGACGCGAAAGCCGTCAATCTCGACGGCAATGCTGTCGCCCTCGCACACATAGCGGTCAAATCTCTCCCGGAACGCCATGACTCAGCGGCTCCAGAAAATGTGGACTTCATCAAAGCCCGTCTGGAACACCATGATCTCGCCATTCATCGCCATGTCGCGGGCAAGCGCGGTCCAGTCGATATAGTAATCGAGCGAGGCCGGAATCTCTGTCCCGCTGTCGCGCGTCACTTCCTCGGCAAAGTCTGCGGCGCTGCGATATTCGCCTGCATAGTCTTCAAACGCGGCGTGAGCCTGTTCAAGGTCATCGCCGAATTCGCGGTAGAGTTTCGCTCCAAGGCTCCCGTGTTCGGTGATGAAGTCCGCAAGGGCGCAAACTGTCTCGAAGGAGGCATATTCGGAAATGCGCGCGCCTTCGAACCCCTCATAGTCATGAATTGACCATTCCTCCGCACCCGGTTCAGGCGACGCCGCCAGCATGGCGCGGACGCCCTGCATCATCTCGTCCGGTTCTGTCGCGTCGATCCACGCCCCGTGGAGCCGTCCATTATTATACGCGGCAAGACAGGCGACATAGATGCGGGGCGTGTCCCGCAAATCTGGTCCGGTCGCTGTTCCAAGGGGAGCGGGAGTCTCGTGTGAAGGGGTCATGTCAGCCTCGCAAAATTGAACCTCGCCCGCGTGCCTTTCCCGGCAGGCGGGAGGGGGCGGACGAAAGGTGCGGGCGCCCGGGCGTATGAGGGCCGGGGGCAAGGCGGAAAGGTAGGAGGCACGGAAAGAACCGGCGGACCCAGGTCACCGGCGCCTTGCGCGCGGGCCGCGCCCGGGCAGACGCGCCGTCCGCCCCCTCCCGGCTGCTGGGAAAGCTTGTCCACGCTTTCAAACACCAAACAGGCAGGCTGGTGCCGTGGATACGAATCCTTCCAGACCCGACAGCCATGGCCTTGGATATACGAGACTTCCGGGAAGCTGACCGCGCAGCGCTGATTGCGCTTTGGGAGGCGTGTGCGCTGACCCGGCCATGGGACGACCCGAATGCAGACATGGACCGGTCGATCGCATCCCGCGATGCCACGATCCTCGTCGGTACATTAGATAACGATGTCATTGCCAGCGCCGTGGTCGGCCATGACGACCATCGCGGCTGGATCTACTATCTGGCTGTCAGCCCAGACCGTAAAGCCTGCGGCCATGGGCGCGAAATGATGGCCGAAGCCGAGCTTTGGCTGACGGCGCGGGGGACGCCGAAGGTGCAGCTCATGGTGCGCGGGGAGAACGAGACCGCGACTGCCTTCTACAATGCCCTCGGCTACGAGCGCCAGGATGTGACCGTTCTCGGCAAATGGCTCATGCCCTCGCCCGAGGCAGATTGAGGTATCGAGAGGCCACGCGCGCCTGACCCCTCTGGCCGTAAGGCCAGTGGGAAGCAAAGCGCGGCCCCCGCCGGCGAGCCCCCGCAGCGCGCGGCGACCCGAACGGGTGGCCGCGTGACCGGAGACGAGCCGGGCCCGGTCAGGTGACGTGGACGAGGTGGAGGGCTCTCGTCTCCCGGACAGCCCCGCGTCAGCAGGCGGGGGAGGGGCGATGCTTACAAGTGCTTTGAGATACTAAGAGGTGTCTACCAGTTCGTAAGCCGCTAATCGAAATAGAGCGTTCGACCGGATGACGTCGTATGCGCTCTTCGATGTGCGGAGGGGCAGGTCAAAGGTTCTCTTCCAAAAGGGAGAAATATTCGCCGTCCCGAAGGCGCTGGCCCTTGGCGAGCAGGCGGGCCATTTCGGACTTCATGGCGGACGACGGTCCGCCCCATTCTTCCGAGATGCGCTTCTCACCATAGAAAATCGTCGCGGTTTCACGATAGGTGAGTCCCGCGTCGTGGGCATCCAAGGCGACAAGAGCGTTGCGATAGCCGAGGCCCTTGCGTGACCAGACAGGAGGCGACATGTCGTCGTCGCCGTAGACCTTCTGGGCACGGTTCAGCGCATTCACGTGATCCTGCATTGTGCTGAATCCCGAGATGGAGAATTCCATTTTTACAGGCTCGAGGGACAAGAGCGACTTGCCACTGCACCTGACCTGGATCGAGCACTTCTTACCTTTGACAAGGATGTGTTCGTGCTCGAAGGCATCCACGAGATGGATGATCTTGCAGAGGCGCGTGCTCTTTTCGAAGATTTCGTCGATCTCGCCGCGCTCTCTTTCACGCACGTGAACGGCGACCTTGCGGGGATAGGTCTTGTCGGACCAGAAGACATGCGTGGTAAGGGCCGACTGATCTGGGTTCGGAAAATAGAGAAGTCCCCAGTCTTCGGCTTGGCGGTCCTGCTCGCAAAGCCGGAGAAGCTGTATGTCACAACATGCCGTTCTTGTTTCAAAGTCAGGTTGCGCAGCATAGGCGGCGGCTTTCAGCGCGGAATTGCGCCGGGCGAATTCCCAGGCCCAGTTCCCGCGTGAGAGATTGGCGGTGTAGTCATACCTGGCGAGGGTATCGTTCAGGTCTTCTATCGTGTGAACAAGCATGGATCTGCCTCCCGCGTCAGGGGAATGCAGAAGGCGTGCCAATTTCAATTTATCATGGAAACTTCAAGGTTGCTCGCTTAGGTCAAAAGGCGATGAAAAAGTGCGCTCACCGAGCCAAAAGCACTGTACGCACATAAGCAGATTGAGCGTGTTCTGACTGCGCCGTTCGTCCAGACAGATTGAATCTCGCAGCCGTCACAATTACAACAGGCTGCATCGAGAGATTGATACCAGATAGATGATTGTAGTCTCGCATCGTGACCGCGATGCAAGACAACAGTCAATAAAGATTGGTCGCTCACGTCGCAAGTTTTTGAGTGGATTGTTGTTCTTTCAATATATCCAGGGCTACGTCGACGATCATATCTTCCTGGCCACCAACCATACGCCTACGTCCTAGTTCAACCAGGATTTCACGTGTATCGATCCCATAATCTTTCGCTGCCTTCTCTGAATGCCGGAGGAAGGACGAGTACACCCCGGCATAGCCCAGCGAGAGCGTTTCGCGATCAACGCGGACGGGGCGGTCCTGGAGTGGGCGGACAAGTTCCTCAGCGGCATCCATGAGCGCGAAAAGATCGCATCCATGCTTCCACCCCTTTCGCTCGGCGGCTGCGATGAACACCTCAAGCGGTGCGTTTCCGGCCCCGGCACCCATGCCGGCCAGCGAAGCATCCACGCGTCTTGCGCCATGTTGAACGCCGACAATGGAATTGGCGACGCCAAGCGACAGATTGTGGTGGGCGTGGATACCCCGTTCAGTTTCCGGCTTCAGGACTTTTTCGTAGGCTTGAAGCCGTGCGATGTATCCATCCATGTCGAGCGCGCCGCCACTATCGGTGACATAGATACATTCGGCACCATAGCTTTCCATCATGGCGGCTTGTTCAGCCAATTTCTCAGGCTCAACCATGTGGGACATCATAAGAAAGCCAACCGTGTCCATACCCAGATCTCTGGCAACACCGATATGCTGTTTCGATACGTCGGCTTCCGTGCAGTGTGTGGCGATCCTGACAGACCTGACGCCAAGCTTGTAGGCATGCTTCAGCTCCTCGATCGTTCCGATCCCGGGAAGGAGGAGCGTGGTCAGTTTCGCCGTTTTCACTGAATCTGCGACGGCTTCAATCCACTCCCAGTCTGTGTGGGCACCAAAACCATAATTGAAGCTTGAGCCATTCAGGCCGTCTCCATGTGCAATCTCGATTGCGTCGACCCCGGCCTGGTCAAGGGCGGCGGCAATCTTGCTGACGTGCTCGATACCGTATTGGTGTCGGATCGCATGCATCCCGTCGCGCAGAGTGACGTCCTGAATGTAAAGATTGTCGGATTTTGGATCGAACGCCATCAGGCAGTCTCCTTGGCTAGCCGCTGCGCGGCGATCTTCTCAGCGGTCGCAATGCCAGCTGACGTCATTATGTCGAGATTTCCCGCGTATGCAGGCAAGTAGTGGGCCGCACCCTCGACTTCCAGGAAGACGCTGGTCTTGATGCCTTCAAACGTGCCCAGGCCCGGAATCTTGACCGGGTTGTTCGAGCCGAACCGTTCGAACTGAACCTTTTGCTTCATCCGATAGCCGGGCACATAGGCATTGACCTTTGCAACCATTGCTTCGATTGAGGCCTCAATTGTCGGCTCATCTGCGCCACTAGAGAGGGTGAATACCGTATCGCGCATGATCATCGGAGGCTCCGCCGGGTTCAGGACGATTATGGCTTTGCCTTTCCGGGCTCCTCCAACCTCTTCTATACCCTTTGAGGTGGTCTCGGTGAATTCATCAATGTTGGCCCGCGTTCCCGGCCCGGCTGACTTGGAGGCGATGGAAGCGACGATCTCCGCATAGTGGACTGTCGCGACGGATGCTACTGCTGCCACGATTGGGATCGTCGCCTGCCCGCCGCAAGTGACCATGTTGACATTTGACGCATCCAGATGCGCGTCACCATTGACGACGGGTATGACATACGGCCCGATCGCCGCAGGCGTGAGGTCGATCATCACCTTTCCGGCGGACGTGACGACTTCATTGTGCCGCTTGTGTGCGCCAGCAGATGTCGCATCAAAGACAATTCCGATTTCGGGCCACACGTCGAGCTTAACGAGACCCTCAATTCCTTCATGCGTGGTCGCGATACCCATGCGCTTTGCCCGGGCAAGGCCGTCCGAGTCGGGATCGATCCCGACCATCGCGCCCATTTCGAGACCCTTTGACTTGCGTATGACCTTGATCATGAGGTCAGTTCCGATATTTCCGGATCCGATGATCGCAACCTTGGTCTTCTTGAGAGTTGTCATTTCCAATGTCTCCTATTTCGCCGCAATTGCGAGGCGAACCGACCCAATACCTTCGATATCTGCTTCAAACAGATCACCAGGCTCCATTGAGGCCATCGGGCCAAGAGCACCTGTCAGAACGACGTCGCCGGCCTTGAGAGGTGCTCCGAGCTCTGCGCATTTTCGTGCGAGCCAGAGTGCGGCGTTTAGCGGATTTCCAAGGCACGCGATGCCGGCGCCATATGAAACCGGGCGTCCATTGCATTTCATCACCATGCCAGCATTGACGAGATCAAGCCCATGCAGTGCACGAACAGGACCGCCCAGGACATATAGGCCTGATGAGGCGTTATCCGCGATCGTATCCGAAATGCGGATATCCCAGTCCTTGATACGACTGCCCACAATTTCGATGGCAGGCACGACGTGGTCTATGGCTCGGATCAGTTCGCTTGGCGTTGTATCCTGCGCGTTGATGTCCCTGCCGAGTATAACGGCTATTTCAGCCTCGGCCTTGGGTTGTTGAGTTGCTGACAACGGAATTTCATCACCGTCGCAATATTCCATATCCGCATAGAGGACGCCAAAATCGGGCTGGTCTACGCCAAGTTGATTTTGGACTGCCGCTGACGTCAGGCCAATTTTCCGGCCAACAATCCGTCGCCCTGCGGATACCCACCGGGCTGTGTTGATCGCCTGGACCTCGTATCCGGCTTGCGGATCAAGACCAATGAGATCACGCACTGGCGCGCAGTAGGTTTGTCCAGCGTGTGCGTTGAACAGTGCATCCGCAGCCTTTTGAATTTCATCTCTGGAGATCATGGTCTGGTTCGCGTCCGTAAGTAACTTGGAATGTAGATCGCTAACTACGCGATATACTTGACACTGCAATCCGAGGCAGGCCAATTGCTATCACAATGTGATAAATGGAGATCCGTGTGACACGATCCATGTCTTCCTTCGACAAGGCGATGGCCTTGTTCGGAGCACTTGTTGCGCAGGACGGTGTATTCGAATCAGACGCAATGAGTGTCCAGCTCGGAGTGCCGGAATCGACTCTGTACAGGCATCTGAATGCCCTCCATTCGGCCGGGCTCATCTGCCGATCCAAACGTGGACGATATTTGCCAAACCCTGTTTTTTTGAAGAAGCTGGAGGGGTTCACACCACATGCTGTGCTGTCGGAAATAGTACGACCCATTTTGGAACAACTAAGTGTCGCGTTGGAAACCACGACCCACTTTGGCATTCTGGAGAACGACATGGTTACCTACCTCGCGAAGGCGGTATTTGAAGGAGAGGAGGTGTTCACGCGCGAGAAAGGGCAGCTGGAGGCGTACTGTTCTGCTATCGGCAAGGTGTTGCTCTCGCACATGACGGTCGACGAGCGACAGGCGTATATAACCAGCGGGCCCTTTCCAAAGCTCACGGATAAAACGATCACGGACCCAGCCGAAATCGAACGAGAACTACATCGCACGCGCATTAGGGGATTCGGCGTTGACGATGGCGAGGTTCATAACGCACTTTATTGCATCGCTGTGCCAGTCTTCACTTCGCGGGGAATGGTCGTGGGCGCAATTTCTAGTTCATCTAGCCAGAGGTGGGCGAGTCCTAAAGAACAGCGTGATCGCCTGATTCAGCTCAACGGGGTAGCTCAGTCAATCTCTTCCACTTTAGGGGCCGGCGCCTGATCATGTGGAGATGAGAGGTCAAAAAAATGGGAGCCGCTTAGGCTCCCAGAGTTTGGCGGAGACCTAGCTCCGCCGGAGGAAACAGACTGGTTGTCGTATCTCTTGAGCGTTCCCTGACCTTGAATGGCAGTGAAGTTCAACCTGACACGACACATTTGAGTTGTGCCGCGATCCGGTTGCGCGTCAACCTGGCCGGATACGAATGGGTGGCATCGCTCCCACATTGTGAAACTTTATGAAATCTACGCGCTCGGGTGAACAGGATTGGAATTCTGTAGGCCTACCCATGATATTTGTGCGTCGAGAATATTCCCGAAAGCGGCCAATGCGCGAATAATCGGACATGTGGGAACATGGACTGCGTTCTGAGCGTTCCCGAACAACCGATAGAAATAAGCGAGTATACGGAACAAAAATCTCGGAGTCGGGAAATGGCTTTTCGACATCCGGGGCGGCGAGCACTGCTCCAATCCGGGAGTCAGGTGCACTAAGTTGCGCTGGCGTCTGTTCCGTATGGCGAAATTAACAGCGGCATCGATAGCACAGTTGCCTTTGGCCACATGCAGATTTCGATCCTTGCTACGGAATTTGAGCTCGCGCTGTTCGTAAATAAATATTGACACAATCAAAAAAATCATTTTTTCTCAAAAAAAGAACAAAATCTTGCACCTCAAGCAAGGTTGTTAGGGAGGTACTTAAATATGCCAAAACTAAGCGGCAGTTCCGTTTTGATTACGGGCGGAGCCACGGGAATTGGTCGGGCGGTGGTCCATCATTTTGTCGAGGAAGGTGCCAGACTGTGTGTTCTGTGCGTCAATGACGAACAGGCGAGTTCGTTGCGGGGTGAGTTCGGGGCTGAGGTTGAAACAGTAATTGGGGATGTGCGCAGTCTGGCAGACAATCAGCGCGCTGCGGCCCTTGCCGTGGAGAGATTCGGTGGACTGAACACCTTTATCGGCAATGCAGGGATATGGGATTTTATAACGCCTCTGGAAGCGCAGGATGAAGAAAAGCTCGAAAGAGTCTGCGATGATATTTTTGGTGTGAATGTAAAGGGGTACGCGCTCGGAGCGTACGCGTGTCTTCCTGCGCTTCGCCAGTCTAAAGGGTCCATAATTTTCACGGCCTCTAGCTCAAGCTTTTTTACGGGCGGAGGTGGTCCGCTATATGTGGCATCGAAACACGCTGTGATTGGACTCATCAAGCAGCTTGCGAAGGAAGTCGCGCCAGACGTTAGGGTTAATGGCGTAGCTCCAGGAGGTACGATTACCAATCTTTCCGGGTCGCCCTCATCCGAGCACGCAAAGTCCCAGATGGCTGAGATTCCAGAGATCGACAAACTTCTCGAGGGCATGACACCGCTCGGATTTGCCGCAAAGCCTGAAGACCATGTAGCGCTATATGCGTTGCTTGCCTGTCCGGTGTCGGCTCGATACGTCACAGGCACAACCATCTTGTCCGATGGCGGTATTGGCGTGGGCTGACCCAGCCTGAACGCGTTCACCAACTAAGTTGAAATTGTGCCAGCAGTGCTGGCGGTCTTTTGGATCAAATCTATGAACCTGCCGGTCTTCAAATTCGCTCATGCTACCGTTGCTGCTGGGGTACTTTACTTCTCCCAACCTGGGGCGCTGGCTGAGCAGGCCGTTTTACCGGCCCCCGACATAAGCCCTCGGTCAAATATAGAGCTACCAACTGACGGACGTGTACGGTTTGTTCCTGATAATTTATTTGCCGTCGATTTTGTCTCTGATTCTGTGGGCTGGGCGGGTGGATACTACGGGACGCTACTGAAGACCGAGGATGGAGGAGGGCACTGGAAGCGCGAGCCCTTACCGTTTACGGACTTAATTAGGCGGATCGACTTTGTGGACGAGTCCGTCGGCATTGCTGTCACGAGTAGAGGAAAGATCCTGAGGTCTGAAGACGGGGGCGCACATTGGGAAGTTGTGCATATTGAGTCGGGCATTAACTTGCGAGATGTCTACTGTCTCGACGCCCAGACAGCTTGGGTCGTCGGACATGAGGCTACAGTGCTTCACACGTCCGATGGCGGTAAAACGTGGCAAACTCAGGCGTTATCCGGATATCAGGGACGTGATCTACCGAGATTGAATGGCATTACACGTCTCGAGGACGGGCGGTTGGTTTTGGTTGGGGAGTTCGGCCTGATAGCGTCGTCAATCGATGATGGATTGAGCTGGGAGGTGCTGGACGCGCCCGATGCCTCGGTCACATTCACAGCGGTAGATGCATGGCGTTCGGAGGCGCTAATATCTGGGCTTGGCGGCAAGCTTACAATGGTTCGATTTGGTTCGGACAGTGACGTTGAAGAGGGCTCGGGACGCTTAATGGACCGTGTCCCGACGATCACAGCTTTGTCCTCGGGGACAGATGCGCATTTGTTCGATCTAACATTAGACCAAGATGGTGACGGAGTGATCGTAGGCCAGGGCGGTGTGGTCCGTGTAAAAGCTGGATTGCCTGTATCGGATTTGTTGCCCTTGGAGAGTAAGCCAGGATTCCTTTGGTACGGAGGAGTCTCTAAAACATCAGAACACGGAGGGTATGTTGTCGTTGGGGCGAACGGTGCCGTACTAAAAACCGAATTCGATGTCTCAGATCCGGAGCCGTTAGTGCGGTGGTAACAGGAGTAGTTCGCTTGTTGCAAATTCAATCAAAGGCTCAAATTCAGTGGTAAGTTATATTTCGAATTTCGTCATAAGATTTCCCAGAATCATTCTGGCAATCGCTTTTCTGGTCACATCGGGGGCGGCTTATTTCGGCGTGACAGGTGTCTCGTTGAAGGTCGTTATCGAAGATATGCTGCCTGCAAACCATTCGAATGTCGAACTCTATAAGGAGTTCCGGAGTCAGTTTGGTGGAGTCAATAATGTCCTTGTCGAAGTCGAAAATAAAGCAGGCGACATCTACAATTCGGACTTTCTTGAAACGTATCGGGAAGTATCAGACGAGTTCTATTTTCACGATAACAATATCCGCCCTCTGTTTGAGGCGGCCAATCTCCGGAAGACGAGATCGGTGGCCGGCGGGGAGGGGCAAATTCTGGTCAGTCCTCTTATGTGGCCGGAAGTGCCCCGCTCTGAGTCTGATATGGAGCATTTCAAACAAATCGTCAGGGGGCAGTTTCTCGGCTCATTGGTCTCACTGGATGAGCATTCAATGCTTATTTCTGCCGAGCTTTCAGAGGAGGTGGATTCTCGGGAGTTTGTCGCCTTTATTGACAATCTAAAATCAGAATTCTCGACGAAAGATGTAAAAATATCAGTCGTTGGCAGGCCCGTACTTCTGGGCACGGTTAAGAAATATCTGCCTCATATGCTGTTGGTTTTTGCGGCCTCTGTGCTGGCTATCGCTGCCGTCCTATTTTTCTATTTCAGGTCCTGGGTGGGCGTTGCTGTTCCAATGCTCGTGGCCTTCGCCGTCACGATTTGGGGCTTTGGCGTCATTGGCTTGGTCGGTTACAATCTTGATCCCCTGTTGCTCTTGCTCCCATTCTTCGTCTTCGCCACTGTCTTATCCCATTCAGTTCAATTCGTTTCGCGCGTTTTCGATGAAATCGAAAATAGTGCCACCATGCGTGATGCAGTAAAAGAAGGCCTTGAGCGCCTTCTGTTCCCGAGCACTGCGGCTGTGATTACCGATGCAGCTGGATTTACGGTTCTGGCTCTGGTGACTATCCCAAGCATACAGTCGCTTGCCTTCATTTGCACGTTTTGGCTTCTAACGCTGACCCCGGGAATTATTGTTGCTGCGGCGTTCATGGCGGTCCTTCGGAAGCCGACAAAATTCCGCACCACCTTACCCGGTCAAGCCGTATTGGCCAAAATTTTTGGGCTGAAAGCGTCCAGATATGTATTCCTCCCGGCTTTTGTCGCTGCGTTGATTGCGGGCATTTTCATTTCGCAGGGGCTAAAAATAGGTGACGCAGAAGGGAGCCCGATCCTGTGGAAAGATTCCCAATACAACAAAGATGTCAAAAAAATCAACTCGAGCTTTGACCGTGTCGGTACGGATGTAATGCAGGCCTATTTCTCCGGTGATGGAGAGATAATGCTAGATCCGCGTGTGTATCATCAGATCGAAGCATTTGATCGCTATATTTACGAACGAGTTCTTCCCGCAACTCGCGCACAAAGCCTTGTTCCAATTGTAAAAAATATCAACATGGTTTTGTGGGAAGGGGACCCTTCATACCAAACAATTCCTGATACAGAAGAAGAAATAGGGTTTAACATTTACATGTTCCGGTCTGGCGGTGAGCCAGGAGACTTTGCCGCCTATACGAACCCGGAATGGAGCATCGGTAAGCTCTCAATTTATACGGGGGAGCATAGTGCTGACACCGTGAATGCGTTGATGGCGGCGGGCCATGAATTTCTAAACACCTATCAGTTTTCAGATGGGGAGCCGCGTGTGAGGTTCGCCGGCGGACAGATCGGTATAATTAAGGCGAGTAACGACGAGATCGAGCACAAAGAAAATGTACTCCTTATTGCCATTATCATCGTTATCGCAGTTAACCTGCTCTGGCTATATCGATCACCCGCAGTCGCAGTCGTGATCATACTTGTACTGACGACATCTCACTTTATCACCATGAGTGTCATGACGCTTATGGACGTGGGGATGAACTTGAATACGCTGCCGCTTGCTGCGTTGGGTTTGGGCCGTGGTGTTGATTACAGCATCTACATGGCAGACCGGATACGCGACGAAATGAGGCACGGCCATGAATTCGCGAAGGCGGCGGGCCGGGCGTTCAACACGTCTGGTATTGCCGTGATAGTTACGGCACTGACGATGATACTGCCGCTATTGCCGTGGTACTTCCTGTCTCCGATCAGGTTCCAAGCCGAGATGGGCGTTCTGTTGGCGATCATCTTGATGTTCAACATGGTGGGGGCGCTCACTGTTGTGCCTGCAGCAATCGGCTTGCTGAAGCCACGGGGATTTCCGTTTAGCACACAGAAGAAAATAGTCAGGGCTATGGTTGGTTAGATTGAGGGCGATAGAGCCTGGCTGCGCATCGGGAAAAATAGAAAGTGAGGGAGAGAAAGATGAATACCAAGAATAAAAAAACTAAAACTAAGTCGCAAAAGCTATGCCTGCTCGGGGCTACAGCATTTTCCACAGTCCTTATGATGCCGCTGGCAGCGAATGCCGAGTCATTGGCTGAAGCGCTGAACCTGCCCGACAATGTCTGGGTGGGCGGACGTCTGACGCAAGGGACGGGCGTCTATTTTGACCGGTATGGTGGTGGAACTGGAGTGGGGCCTTCCCAGTTTGTAGCGCAGCTTCAGGCTGAGTGGACTCCCAATAGCAACGTGACGGTCGTTTCCGATTTTTGGCTGCGCGGCGATTGGTACTATGATCTTGATGATGGAGATTCAACCGGGCCTGGCACGCAAGACTTTACTAAAGGCCCTCCGTTTCTAGATCGCTTTGATTTTTTACTCTCGCAGGATGGGGCGCTCACGCTTCCTGAACCGTTTGGTAATAGCGGTGAAGAAAATCGCATACTCGATGATTTCGAGCAGGATGTGATTAGAGAGCTGTCGATAGCGTTTGCTGATTCAGAGGGACGCGCGTCTCTAAAAGTCGGAAAGTTTCAGCGAGGGTGGGGGCAAGCAGATGGTCTGCGCCTTCTTGATATTCTGAACCCACAGGATCTCCGCCAAAGGAGTATATTTACAGACACCGAGGATTTGCGGATACCTCAGTGGAGTGCTGCCCTATCTTTGGATATTGACCAGCTTGGGTTGGCTGCTCCTTTTGAGGGGCTAGGACTCAAGGATCCATCACTGGAAGTGATCTACACTCCGGTGGTACGCCATTCCGAATTCATCGTGAATAATCCCACGCCGAATTCCAGCACGTCCGGAGGGCCCTTCGGACTGCCCTTTCCGAGATTGGTGGAAGGGCAGTCCGGTTTTGGAATGCCTTTGTTGGGAGCAAAGCTGTCGGACAAGGAAACAGACGACTGGGAAGATTCCGAGGTCGGCATGCGGCTAAAATTCGATGTCCTTGGCGGGCAGGGGACAGTTAATGGTTTTTACGGTTTTCAGGATCTGCCGATCGTCGTCAACACCGGTGCAACAGTTCATATTGGCACATTTATCGGAGATCCAAATGCAGCGGGCGTTGTCAATGTGCCCATTGATCTCCCAACCACCATAGGTGCGATGAATGCGCCGGGTCAGTACGTTGATTTCATCCAGTCTCTAGCAGCTGGGACTGCGGCGCCAGGGGACTTTCCTTTAATTCCGTTCGGCTGCCTTGATATTCTGGATCCGGCGGCGGGAGGGGTGCCGTGTTCTATTACTGCAGATTTTGACCTCGATTACACACTCCGGCAAAAGACCGTCGGTTTTTCATTCACACGCGATATGACGGAGTTCCGATTCGGTAGAAAGGATGTCTCTCCGGTACTGCGTTTGGAGGCGGCATACGAGTTTGACAAACCCTTCAACAAGGGGGTGATTCAGAACCCCTTTGTGCCCGGGCGTGTGACCGTCGGAACACCAGCTCTCATTACTACCCGTGACGACACAATCGCGAGACGAGATCAGCTGTCTGTCTTGGTCGGATTTGATTATAATTTCTGGGTGCCGGGGTGGGAATCCCAGCGCAGTTCGATTTTTATGACAACTCAGTTTTTCGAGATCCATACCGAAGATGCTGATGGGCTCCTGTTTCAGGCGCCTTACGCGCTTACAAATGTTGAAGAGAACCAGGAATTCATAACTCAGACGTACACGAAGGGTTTCTTAAACGACAAAGTGACTCTGGATGGCTTGGCGATCTGGGACATGGATAAAGGTGGCGTTGCGATAAGGCAGAGAATAGATTTCTCCGTAGGAGGAGGAAATTGGAAGCCCAGAATTGAAGTGGGCTACTTTAGCGGGAAGGATGAGCAGGGCCTTTTGGGGCTCTATAACAAATCGGACTACGTTGAGTTTTCTCTGACCTACCAATTCTAGAGAAACATAACGATAACGCAAAGATGTCTGGTTCTTGATGATGGAGAAGAAAATGAAACGGTTAAGCTTGAAAAGCTTTCTGATCGGAGCGACGGCGCTTATGGCAGTTGCGACTGCAGCAACGCCCGTAG
Organism: Henriciella sp.; assembly: GCA_017642885.1. Lineage (GTDB taxonomy): Bacteria > Pseudomonadota > Alphaproteobacteria > Caulobacterales > Hyphomonadaceae > Henriciella. Next base: position 47,833 of record JAEPOM010000017.1, read on the forward strand.
CGAATGCACAAGAAGATTATATCGAGCGCTGGAAGGCGTTTGCCAAGGAGACGGGCTTGCCCGAACACAAAGCCTGGGCTGATATGCTTGACAATGATGAGACCCGAAAACTTGAGAAAGAGTGGAAGGATTTCAGAGGTTACACGGCCTCGAGCCTCATAGAGGACGCCGATATTCCGGGCGAGCTAAAACCAGGGTTAATCATCACGAAAGACAACCTGGCGTCAATGCCTTGGTTGTCAGACTATCTTCCAAAGTTCTGGATTGATCGGCTCAATAGTGAGTGGATGGGTGTCAAGGGTATCCGCATTGTTCCCACGAACCATTATTATATGCAGAAAGCTCTGCTCGATGCGACCAAGAAGCTGGGCAAAGATCCCTTCACGATTAATGAAAAGGGTGAGCTGGTAGACAGGGACGGAAAAAATGGCGTTCTCACAAAGAGCGGATTGCCTTTCCTGACACCAAAAAATGGTGATGAACTAAACTGGTTGTTCAATGCGCACGGCGTGGGAACAGAAGATCTCTGGTTCAACCCGGTACTGATGACCGGCTGTAGCTCCAGCAATAAGGTCGAACGCTCTTACACAGGCAATATTTGGTGGCGCAAGATGGCGGGTAGAGTTGGTAAAACTCCGCTCGGTAATGTTCCGGGATATGAAGGTGTCACCGAAGCGGGTTCTTTGCTACTAACTTCGCCTAGGGATGTGCGAGGATTAGCCGGTGTCCGACTTCGGTACGCGGATGCTGACAAAGATGACAACTTCAAGATTTTCATCCCTACGCTCCGTCGTACTCGCACTCTTACTGGTACCAATGGCCAAGATCCAATTGCTCCGTCTCTGGAGCTTACTTGGGACGAATGGCGTAGTCAGTGGACCAAAACTGATAAACGCAAATTCAAGTACACCATGGTTAAAGAGGGCTTCGTATTAGCCGCACCGGAGGTTGGTGCAGCATACGATCCTTATCGTCCGGATGAGGCGCATTGCGCTTTGACGGGAATTGTTGACATGGAGCTGAGGCCGGTATGGGTTTATGATATCGATGATCTCACCAACAGCTACCAGTACTCCAAAAAACGCATTTGGGTAGATAAGGAACTCTACTATACCCAGTGGATGGAAATGTACGATCGTCGGGGTAACCTATGGCGGACTTGGGACGATTCACGCTGGTGGCAGCCCACAACGGGACGCGCAATGTGGCGTTCACTGATTATTCCAAACTTGATTTCACAACGGCACACGATACTCAGCATGTCGTCGGATTGGGAGAAAGTTGATCAGATGGACAATTCTTTGTTCGACGTCGATAAATTGAGAGACAAACGCTAGTCACTCTCGGGTTGGCATTCATCAAGATTGCCAACCCGCACGTGCTGCCGAGCTACGATTCACACCGAAGAAAATTGGAACTATTCCGTCTTGGTCACAGGCCGGAAACTGGTTGTGCGGTTGTAAAGAACATAGTGGCGGCAAGGCGGACCCGGCAGTATTGGAAGACATTCTTATGGGAAGTTATAGAACGACATACCAGAAATGGGAATCGGCACCTGATAAGTTTTGGGAGGCAGCGTCTCATGCCGTGGAGTGGTATAGACCTTACGACGTACTCAGAGAATCGAAAGATCATGCGACCCGTTGGTTTGTCGGCGCCGAATGCAACATATGCTGGAATGCTTTGGACCGTCATGTGCGCGATGGCCGTGGAGATGATCTGGCGTTGATTTACGATAGCGCAATGACGGGAGCGGTGCGGAAGTATACTTATTCTGAACTACTCGATGAGGTTGGTATACTTGCGACCGTGCTAAAAGAGCGTGGGGTGAATGCCGGCGATCGGGTCTTGATTTACATGCCAATGGTTCCCGAGGCTGTGATTGCGATGCTTGCGACGGCGCGCATCGGAGCAGTCCATGTGGTCGTATTCGGGGGGTTCGCAGCTAGAGAGCTTGCCACTCGAATCGAGGACGCGACGCCAAGAATTGTGTTGTCAGCGTCCTGCGGGCTCGAGCCTGGTCGTATCGTTGAGTACAAGCCTCTCCTTGATGAGGCGATCAGGCTCAGCCCGCACAAACCTGAGTGTTCAATCATTTTCCAGCGTTCTAGCAGGACGTGCGAGCTTGAGCATGAGCGGGACTTCGACTGGGCCGCCCTGGTTGAAACCGCAAGAACGGCTGGCGAGAGAGCCGAATGTGTGAGCGTGGCGTCTACCGACCCGCTATACATTCTGCATACATCGGGGACGACTGGAAAGCCGAAGGGTATCGTCAGGGATCACGGGGGGTATGCGGTCGCTCTCAAATGGTCGATGGAATATGTATACAATGTCAAACCGGGAGAGGTGTTCTGGGCCGCATCGGATGTAGGATGGGTCGTCGGTCATTCGTATATTGTGTATGGTCCGCTTCTTAACGCCAGTGCGACGATACTGTTTGAAGGAAAGCCGGTCGGAACACCAGACGCTGCAACCTTTTGGAGGGTGATTGAGCGGCACCGGGTTAATACGCTCTTTACGGCACCCACGGCGTTAAGGGCGATCAAGAAAGTCGACCCAGCAGGCTCATTATTTTCCGGTTACGATCATTCCGGTTTCAGACAGCTGTTCCTTGCGGGTGAACGAGCAGATCCTGACACGATCCAGTGGGCAGAGCGTCTCCTTGATGTGCCAGTCGTAGATCACTGGTGGCAGACTGAAACAGGGTGGCCGATCGCAGCCAATCCGTTGGGAATAGAACAGCTGCCAACAGAATATGGTTCTAGCACAGTTCCTATGCCTGGATTTGATGTTCGCATTGTGGATGAGAGCGGTTCTGAAATGCCGCAAGGTGGGCACGGAGCTATTGTCATAAAGCTGCCGCTTCCACCGGGGTGTTTGCTGTCACTGTGGGAAGACGATGAGGCATTTCTAAAATCATACTTTGAGGAATACCCCGGATACTACAAGACCGGGGATGCCGGATATATAGACGATAAGGGCTACATCTTCGTCATGAGCCGCGTTGACGACATTATTAACGTTGCGGGTCATCGCCTGTCCACTGGTGCAATCGAGGAAGTGGTGGCGGCGCATCCAGATGTCGCGGAGTGCGCCGTTATTGGAGTTGCAGATTCTTTGAAGGGAGAATTACCAATTGGGCTCATCGTTTTGAACGATGGGGTCACGCGTGCAGAGGAAGAAATTACGAGAGAAATCGTAAACTTGGTGAGAACCGAAATTGGTCCGGTAACTGCCTTCAAGCGCGTCATCGTTGTCGATCAACTTCCAAAAACAAGGTCGGGAAAGATTCTACGGAAAACGATCAAGAGCATTGCGGAGTCGCAAGACTATGTAGTTCCGGCGACGATCGATGACCCGCAGGTATTGAATGATATCACTTCAGCCATTGCTCGGTAGGCGCGTATCCGGCCTCACCACAATGGCAAATGTCTTGGCGGCCCACGGATGAGTAATTTTTGAATCTGGAATTGACGCCAGAAAGGGAAAACATGAAAGCTTATATCTACGAGAATACAGGGCCAGCTGCGGACGTATTGACGCTGCGGGAGATGGTGATGCCGGCGCCTGGGGCCGGCGAAGTTCGGGTGCGGTTAAAATGGTCGGGTGTGAACCCTTCTGATGTCAAAACCCGCAGTGGGCACATCCCCTCCACAATCCCATTTCCACGCATTCCTCATAGTGACGGAGCCGGACTGGTTGATATGATTGGTGATGGCGTTGACGATTTTCAGCCGGGCGATGCGGTTTGGGTCTGGAATGCCGCATGGAACAGAAGCAATGGAACTGCCGCTGAGTTCGTTGTGCTGCCTTCTGAGCAGGTCGAGCATATGCCGGACGGGCTGGCGCTTGAGAACGGTGCATGTCTCGGCATTCCTGCAATGACCGCCTGTCATGCCGTCGCAACTGACGGAGGAGTTCGAGGGCAGATTGTCCTCGTCGCGGGTGGCGCAGGTGCGGTTGGCCATTACGCGATTCAGGCGGCAAAATTTTGTGGTGCCAGAATTGTCATTGCGACAGTCAGCAGTGAGGAGAAGGCGGCCCTAGCGAGGCGCGCAGGAGCAGATTTTGTATTCAACTACAAAACAGACACGCTGGTCGAAGAAATCAACAAGGTTACGGACCATCGGGGCGTCGACCGGATAATCGAAGTAGACCTGGCTGCCAACATTCAAACAGACGTGGCGATTATGAAAGAGGGGGGGCTGGCCGTCATCTATGGCAGCAGTCAAAAAGAAATCGCTTTACCTTTCTCGCCGTCAATCGGACGCAATATCTGTTATCGCTTTTTCATCGTGTACAAATTATCCAGGTCAGATAGGCAAAGAGCCCTGTTGGTGCTCCAAGACATGCTTAAGGACAAGAACGTCCTGCATAATATTGCAAAAAAGGTGAGCTTTGCAAATCTCGTGGAAGCCCATGAACTGGTTGAGAGCGGAGCGTTGCCGGGCAACGTCGTTTTGAGAATTGAATAGTTCGGCGGAGAGCTATGCTGTCAAGTTATTTGGAGCAGCAGGATACCTCCCGAGGGGCTTTCCGGACTTGCTTTTTGGAACCGGCCTTCACGGACGCACAGAGACAATTTTGATTTCTGATTTCGGAAAAAATCATGCAACAAAGAAGCTCACAATTCTTGACTGTCGGCTCTGCCCGAATTCACGCCGTGTGCGAAGGCGAAGGCCCACTAGTCATACTCGTTCACGGCTTTCCGGAGTCCTGGTATTCGTGGCGCCACCAGCTTTCAGCTTTAGCCGAGGCCGGTTACCAGGCCGTTGCCATTGATCTAAGAGGCTATGGGCGATCATCCAAATTCTTGGACTCCGAATATTATCTGATCAAGTCTGTTGTCGAGGACATCGTGGGTGTGGTCAGGGCGTTAGGTGCCTCAAGTGCCGTTGTCGTTGGGCATGACTGGGGGGCAATGATTGCCTGGACAGCGGCCTGGTTGCATCCTGAAATCTTCCGTGGCGTTGTGGGGCTTGCAATTCCTTTCTCTGGGCGCGGGCTAATTGCTCTGCCTGGCTCTCCTTTCGGTGAACGCTCTCCAGAAGATATTCATAAAGAATTGGCTGGACCAGACCAACAATTCTATCAGGACTATTTTGGTTCGCTGGCACCGGCCATACGGGAATTCGAAGAAGATTCGGGTGGTTGGATACGTGACGTTCTGTGGGCCTTTTCAGGCGAGAGTATGAAGGCTGCGGGTTTTTCTGGCCTTTTGGACTTACCGCAAGTGGACATCATACGTGCGAGCGCCCTTAGTATACCGTTTGGTGCTCGAATGCGGGACAAAATGCATGCGCCCGCCGATCTTCCGGTCTGGTTGAGAACGGATGATTTGGAGTTCTATACGCAGGAGTTCGAGCGGTCAGGAATGATAGGGCCTTTTTCCTATTATCGAAGTATTCAAAACAGTTGGGAGCAGCTTGAGTCACATGACGGCACTCAGCTTCGCCCACCTGCGATGTTTATTGGAGGAGAGTGCGATGTCACGACAGGATGGGGACTAGAGGCAATTGATCGTGTAGGCGAGTTCGTTCCGAATTATGTCGGGTCACACATTCTGTCCGGATGCGGTCATTGGATCCAACAAGAACGGCCTGAGGAAGTAAATGAATTGGTTTTGGGATTCATGAGAGAGCTTGTTTGAGGCGCGCTACGCGGAAGTGCGCACGCTAACGTGCGTCTGTATTATCTCCCGAGTGAACATTTTATCAGGCGCTTGGGCAAAGGATAATGAACACGAATTTTCGGGCGTGCGTGGGACTCTATGGCCCAGACGGAATGCTGAGAAATTGGGGAATGCATCCTGAATTTTGTTGACATAAGAAAAAAAATAATTTTATTTGATAAAAAAGAATAATCCAAGGTGAGGAAGAGGCTATCAATCATGTCCACGGGTGAAATGTTCCAGCGTCGGACGGAAACTGAGTCCGAATCAGACGGGCCTCGGAGCCTGATTGAGTCGACTTACGAGCAGTTGAGTCTCGATATTGTACACGGCAAGTATGGGCCGGGTGACAAGCTGCGACTTCAGCCACTAAGTGAAAATTATGGAGTGAGTGTTGGCACTGTGAGGGAGTCGTTATCTCTCCTCGTGTCGGATGGGCTCGTCCTTACTCAATCCCAAAAAGGTTTTCGAGTGGCGCCGATGTCGCTTGTTGATTTCGAGGATTTGACCAAGGCGCGGGTCCTGCTGGAAGCATCAGCGTTGCGGGATAGTATCGTATCCGGGAAAGATGACTGGGAAGGTCGGGTTGTCCAAGCATATCACCAACTGTCCCTTGCGGAGAAAAGGCTCGAAGCTAATCCAATCGCAGGATTCGAGATATGGGAGCAGCGCAATCAGGAATTTCATGATGCGCTCGTATCGGCTTCTTCCTCTCGCTGGGTGCAGAAGTTCCGAGTTATTCTCTACAAGCAAGCGGAACGCTACCGGCGGTTGTCTACAGCCAGTCGAGTAAGCCCTGGCGTGTTGGCTCATTCTGAACACGAGAAGATTTTCGAGTTGGCCATTGCGCGTGACGCCGATGCGGCGGTTGAGGCGCTATCTTTTCATATTTGGTCAGCCGTAGAATTCTTGAAGGGGCGTGGTCTGATTTTGGAAAGTCCGGACAAGGAAGGCTAATTCTGCCGGCAGGCCTCATATTAAAAATGGAGGCATGGGCGGCTCATGATATCAAGGAAGGTTACAAATATGACGACGGCTAAAACAAAGACGCGCCTGAACATCGGGCACGAACCAAAGGCGTTCGAGAAGAAAAATGTTTGGAATGTCGAGGAGATAACGGCTCTGCTTGACGAAGAGAATGGCACGCTTGATCCAAGAATTTATTCAGATCAGGATCTGTATGAGTTGGAACAGGAACGCGTTTTCGGACGATCATGGATTATGCTCGGGCACGAGACACATGTTCCCAAAGCCGGTGACTTTTTGACGGCCTATATGGGCGAGGATCCCGTCATTCTTGTGCGTCAAAAAGATAGAAGCTTGAAGGTTTTTCTAAACCAGTGCCCGCATAGGGGGATGAGAATCTGTCGAACCGATGGCGGCAACGCAAAATCGTTTACATGCAGCTATCATGGTTGGGCGTACGACATCGGCGGAAACTTGGTGAACGTACCATATGAGTCTGAGGCATTCTGTGAGGACTTCAACAAGGCCGAGTGGGGGCCGGGCCAGGCAAGGGTTGAGACCTACAAGGGCTTGATCTTCGCGAACTGGGATAAAAACGCGCCAAATCTGCGCGAGTATCTTGGCGACGCGACATTCTACATGGACCACATGCTCGATCGAACCGAGGCGGGTACTGAAGTTATCAGCGGCATGCAGAAATGGGTTATCCCATGCAACTGGAAGTTTGCCGCTGAGCAGTTTTGTAGTGACATGTATCATGCCGGAACCGTATCCCATCTGTCCGGTATCGAGGCGGGCCTGCCCGAAGGTATGGAGCTTTCGGATGCGAAGATTCCGACGGTGGGATACCAGTTCAGGGCGAAGTGGGGCGGGCATGGAACGGGTTTCTATGTCGGAGAGCCAGGTATGCTAGTGGCTATCATGGGGCCCAAGATTGCTAAATATTGGACGGAAGGTGAAGCGGCCGCCAGGGCGGAGAGGCGCTTGGGAAGCGCAGAGCGTGCGCGTCAATTGATGGTCCAGCACATGACTGTTTTCCCAACCTGCTCATTCCTTCCCGGTATCAACACCGTTCGAACCTGGCAGCCGAGAGGCCCGAACGAGACAGAGATATGGGCATTTACAGTTGTAGATGCTGATGCTCCTGACGAGATCAAGGAAGAGTACCGCCGTCAGACATTAAGAACGTTTTCTGCCGGAGGCGTATTCGAGCAAGACGATGGTGAAAACTGGGTCGAAATCCAGGCTGTGTTGCGAGGGCATCAGGCTAGGAAGCGCCGGCTCAACATTCAAATGGGAAAAGGTCGTTCTGCTGCCGATAATCCGCATTACCCGGGCAGTATTGGGTATGTGTACAATGAAGAAGCCGCTCGCGGACTCTATCATCAGTGGATCCGTATGATGACTGAACCTGATTGGGACACACTCGGGCCAAAGTAGGGAGGTCTGTGAGCGGATCACCCGTTTCGTAGGCAGAGCGAAGTGCGCTCAACCGATAGTTCTATTAACCCTCGCGAATAACGGGCGCATAAATCGCGCAAATTGGAGATAATTATGCTGAAAGAAAAAGTGGGACCAGAGTCATCAGCGTCGCAGATAAGCACTGCCGCTCTGCTGCTGCAGCATGAAGTTGAGCAATTCTATTATAAGGAGTCTCTTCTGCTTGATCGGCACGAGTTCAACGATTGGTTTGACCTTCTGGACAAGGACATCAGGTACTTTATGCCGTTGAGAACGAATCGCACGCGGCGCGATCAAAAGCTCGAATACTCTAAGGACGGTGAGTACGCGCATTTTGATGATGATCTAGTGATGATGCGTGGGCGGCAGCGGAAATTAATGTCGGATGTCGGATGGTCTGAAAGCCCGGCTTCGCGAACGCGCCACATCATAGCGAACGTCATCATTAACGATGCAAGTGATGATCAGGAAGTTCATGTGACGTCGTCATTTATTCTTTACCGAAATCGTCTGGAACGGCAGGTCGATATTTTTGCAGGAGAGCGAATGGATGTACTGCGCCGCAGTGACAACAAGCTCGGCTTCATGATCGCTAAGAGAACCATACACATCGATCAAAGTACGATTCTCTCTAATAATCTCAGCATCTTTTTCTAGGTATCGTGATGGCTTTTAAGAAAGTTTGCAGCCTAGACGAAGTTCCTGAAGGTGACGCGTTGCGGGTGGAGTTGTTCGACGAACCTATCGCGCTATTCAACTTAGACGGAGAGATCCTCGCGACTCAGGACCGCTGCACACATGGCGACTGGTCGTTAGCGGATGGCTTTCTCGAAAATGGCGTCATTGAGTGTACGCTTCACTGGGGAAAATTCTGTGTGCGGACGGGAAAAGTGAAGGCTCCACCCGCTTGCGCGGCCTTAACTGTTTATCCCGTGAAGGTGGAGGGCAACGACGTCTACGTGGATTTCGAATCTGGTAAGGTCAACGATTGATGCAGAGTTTCGCGATCATAGGTGCGGGTCTGGCGGGGGCGACAGCGTGTCGGTCGCTCAGAGACCAGGGGTTTGAGGGAAAGATTTTCCTCTTTGGCGACGAGCCGTATGAGCCATATGATCGACCCTCTTTGTCCAAGTCTGCTTTAGCGACCAAATCTGCCCCCCCTT
>JAEPOM010000017.1:57103-77267 GCA_017642885.1 Henriciella sp.
TGTTCCTGGGTTGTAATTGGAGCGAAGAATTCAGGGTCGAGAAATGTCTGGGAGTTCGCGTTGAAACAATAGACTTGCCCTCGATGCGTATTGAGGTGAGCTCTGGCTCGGACCTCAAGTTTGACAAGCTCCTTTTTGCCACTGGGTCTCGGGCGCGGTCTCTGCGTCTAGATGCGCATAGCGAGACGCCGGGACTTTACTCACTGCGGACACTTGACGATTGCGTGGCTCTACAGGGAGCAATCTCCCCTGGGGCACAAGTCATCATCATCGGGGGAGGCCTCATTGGATGTGAGCTTGCCACTACAATTCAGAAGATGGGTGCAAAGGCGATTATCCTTGAGACTGCCAATGAGCTCTTGTTGCGTGTTCTGGGCAAGACAATAGGCTCGTGGTGTCGAGAGGAATTGGAGGCCATAGGGGTTGAAGTCCACACGGGCGTCTCAATTACTCATGTAGATCTAGACCCCTCGTTCCGGGAAGTACGATGCGGCGACGGAAGAAGATTTTCTGGTGATCTGGCAATCGTCAGCGTTGGTGCGGAGCCGGTCACCGCTTTAGCAGAGCATGCTGGATTGGCGTGCGCGAGGGGCATCATTGTAAATTCAGTTGGTATGGCTTCAAGCGACACGGTGTACGCAGCGGGCGATGTCGCAAGTTGGCCTCTCAGGAGCGGAGGGCGCCGCAGTCTGGAGACTTATCTGAATTCTCAAAACCAGGCGGCTGTGGCTGCGGGAGCAATGCTCGGAAAGGGTGAGCCAGCACCGCAAGTTCCGATTTCTTGGACGGAGATAGCGGGGCATCGGATACAGATGATGGGCGAAGTCACTGGTCCTGGCGATGTCGTCACTCGGGTTGATCCCGGAGGGACCGGAATGACGGTGTGTCGATTGAATGGTGGGGAGCTTCAATCTGCTGTTTCAATAGACCAGTCGGCAGACTTTTCTTTCGCATCAAAAATCATTGAGCGGAGGATGCTGGTAGATGCTGAATCGATTCGTGATCCGCTCATTCGCATGAAAGACATTTTCAAATTGGCGGCAAAGACGGTCGCGTGAAGCACAAAATAGTGCGGATACATACTAAAATCAGAAAGACAGGGAGAAGACAATGAGCGTAAAGAAGTTGGGATATTTGGGTTTTTCTGCATCAGACATTGATGCTTGGCGGGATTACGCAACCGGAACGTTAGGGCTAATGGATGCTGGGACGAGAAATGACACTCTCTTTCTGAGAATGGATTCCCGAAATTGGCGGGTTGCAGTCCATCCGGGCGCGGCAGATGATCTCTTGTATGCGGGGTTCGAAGTTTCGAATCGAGCCGAGATGCTTGAGATCGCTGAAAGACTAGAGGAAATGGGCATTTCCGTCGAGCAGGCCGATTCCAAGCTGTTGGCGCAACGGGGAGTGATTGATTTGGTATCCTGCCTTGATCCGTCAGGGATCAAGATTGAGGTCTATTATGGTGCCAGCGAGCTCTACGAAGAGCCGTTTATTTCACCTACGGGTGTATCTGGATTTCTAACTCAGGATCAGGGACTTGGGCACTATGTCCTGAGTGTTGAAGATATTGAACGTTCGTTGGATTTCTACATCCGTGGACTGGGGATGGAGCTATCCGACATCATCGACTGGCAGGTCAATCCGGACGTGAAGCTTCAGGTGAACTTTCTCCATTGCAACAGGCGCCATCATAGCCTGGCATTAATCCAAGCGCCCGCTTCCAAGAAGTTACATCACTTTATGCTGGAAGTGGGGTCGTTCGATGATGTCGGGCGCGCATATGATCGCGTGTCAGAGAAGAATGAGATCGTGATGACGCTCGGTCGGCACACAAATGATCACATGTATTCGTTCTACGGCGTCACGCCTTCCGGCTTTGCTGTCGAGTATGGATGGGGCGCTCGACCCATCGAGTCAGATTGGTCTGTCGTCCGATATGACAGCATCAGCATGTGGGGACATAAGTTTATGGGCACAGGAGCTTGAGCGGCGCGTCCGCAAAACTGATCCAAATTCGTCCGACCCCCGACGCTGCATTTAGGAGATTCTAGCATGGCCATTCAGAGCGTATCTGAAGATACCAACCCAGAGATCGCACGTAACATTGAAGTTCACGGTGTAAAGACGAACTATCATGATCTCGGCTCTGGGAAACCGCTCTTTCTGATTCACGGATCAGGGCCGGGGGTTTCGGCGTGGGCAAACTGGCGATTGGCAATGCCAAATTTTAGTGAGGTGGCCAGAGTAATTGCTCCTGATATGCTCGGCTTCGGATATTCGGAACGTCCGGGTAAAGAGTACTATAATATGGAAAGTTGGCTCGATCAGGTTGTTGGGTTGATGGATGCTCTTGATATTGAACGGACCGATCTCGTAGGCAATTCCTTCGGGGGTGCGATTTCTCTTGCGATGGCCATTCGACACCCGGATAGAGTTCGGCGCATTGTTCTGATGGGAAGCGCGGGTTTGGCGTTGGGGCTGAGTGAGGGACTTGACCAGGTTTGGGGGTATTCTCCATCCATTGAAAATATGCGCCGTTTGCTGGATATCTTTGCATATGATCGAAGTTTGGTAACGGATGAGCTTGCTGAACTACGGTACAAAGCAAGCATTCGTCCGGGTTTTCAGGAGTCATTCTCAGCGATGTTTCCTGCGCCTCGGGGGAGATGGCTAGAGCACTTGGCAAGTGATGAACGCGATATCCAGAAAATTCCTCATGAGGTTCTGATTATTCATGGGCGTGAAGACGTGGTTGTGCCGCTGGAAAATGGCCTGCGGCTGTCGCAGTTGATCAAGAGGTCTCAGTTGCATGTCTTTGGAGAGTGCGGGCACTGGGCGCAAATTGAACATGCGGCAAGATTTGAAAAACTCGTCATGAATTTCATTCAGGAGCCGGATAAAAAGTGAGTGCGGTGTATCGTTAATGCGAAACGACAATACCAAAATGTATATGCTGCAATTGGCTCAGGAATTCTATTCGAACCAAGTCTAATAAAAGGGGAGTAGTAAAATGTTGAAACGGTTTGCTTTGATTGCCTTTGGTTTTGCGGCCCTGTCTTATGCGAGCGCGCAAGCAGAGAGCCGAGATGATTTACAGCGCGTCTGCGTAACGGTTTCTGTTGCAGACGGTTTGAGTGAGGAGGAAAGTCAGGATTTTTGTGAGTGCTTAACAACAGGCGCTGAAGAACAAGGACAAGAGTCCATTGACGAGCTTGTTGAGTCGGCAGAAATACCGGACCGGCAAGCGCGCATCGATGGACTGTCCGAAACGTCTCAGAACATCGTGGCGGTATGTGCTCCCTAAATAGGCTCCAGTATAAGAGTCCTCGCCTTGGCTGGCTCTGCTTCTGATCAAGCGGTCCGAAGTATGAGTTATTGCGCACTCGATTGGTCTTGCCGCTTTGAGGCCGGCTCTCTTGGGGGAAATGTAGGCTATTGTTCTTGTGCAGAAAACTTCAATCGGGTCCGGGCGAGTGACTGTTGTCGCGGCATTGGCGAGAAATGCGGTAGGCGATGACAAAGCTGACGTGCCTGTGGGGAGGCTCTCATCTGCCGCCGTCGATATTCTTTTGGGCCTTTATACTGCGCAAACAAGGATGCTTGAGAATGGTTTCCGCAATGACGTAGCAAACTTGGCCGTATGCACTTTGCTTGCCAATCTGATCGACGGGTTTGTTGCCGCCGAACTTGGTAAGCCATCCTTGTCTCTCGTTCAGAAAGGCTGGCATCTTCGGAGGCGCGAATTGTTGCTCGCGCGTCCGAACGTCGAATCCCGCAAGGTCGGCGCGGCTGCTAATCGATTGACAAATGATTTTCGCAAAAGCCTCGAAGCATCCGCAGGCGCGAATGGATTAGCCAGAGAGCTAGCAGCTATCTGCCTGGCAGTCATTAGCGAATATCATGAGCGGGGCGAACCGGGCTCGTGCTTCGCTGAAGCCGAGGGAGCGCTCAGCCAACTCATCCGCGCATTCAGTAAAGGTGTTGCTTGACAGAATCAGTATGCGGATAAAGAAGGGGCTGGAGCAACCTCTATTGTTTGAATTCAATCGATAGAAAAGAGACGTTGATAAAGCTCAACCATTGACGGGATCTGACGAAAGTGATCCGGCAAGTGCTTTAGCTATCTTACAATGGTGACGCGCTTACCGATCAAATCTTGGGCTCTTGTACGTATCTAAACAAATCAAAATGGATTTCTCGTGGCCCAGTACCTCGGTAGATGGCGTGCACATGAATTCCTTTAATGGATCGCTCCGGGATGAACGCCAACGGGTTCGTTTCCTTGACCGTAGCAATACAGCTACTTGAGACGTCGAGAATGGACTACAGTGAGAGGAGACCTCATACGGCTCACAATGGGCAATCTCCTGCCGAGTTTGCCCGCAACGTCGGCCTGTGCCATGCTGGCAAGGCCAAAATCGCTGCTGGATTTTAACACCAAGGCCGGACTACCAGAGCCAAGCACTTCATCGCTGCTGTATTTTAGCACCACGACTGGGCCACCAGAGCCAGGCATTTCAGAAACCGCCAACTCTAACTTTACGGGTGGACCAGTCCGATTGGGCAAGCGAGGAAGACATGACGACAAGCGCCTAGTTCCGATGCCAGAGTGATGACATTTGCGGTTTACACGTGGTGCCAACGAGCCTTGTTTTTAATACGGAAAACCTGATGCGGTTTACAGAGAACTCCATGTAAAATAAGAAAAAGTGCGTCGTTTACACCGAGAGGGTCAGCGGTTCGAGCCCGTTACCGCCCACCATTGTTTTCAAGGACTTAGCGGCTTTTTGACCGTACCGCGTTGGGCCAGTTAACACCCCAGTTAACAGGTTCTGTTCTTGTTCTGTGTCGGGATTCCAGATAACATCGAGCATTGCTGCGTCAGCCACATCTTCATCAGGGGACAACCGAAATGGCAGGAAAAACCGTCGAGAGAAAGCAATCGGCCAACCTCTCTGTTCAGCAAATTCAAGAAGCTATGCCAAAACTGGAACGTCGAATCGCAGACGTAGAAGCATTCGAGCCGAGCAAACAGCAGGAAATTGGCTCAGCCGAAGCTTCAATCCTTAGCAACAAGCTTTCTGATTTCTTAAACGCGATTTATCCGCCCGGCACTATCGAGCATAATCGTTATCTATTGCCGCTGACTCACCTCTATGGCGGGCCAATGGTCATGGGCGGTCGAAGAACTGGTTATGAGATTACGGATGGATATCGGAAGGGGAAGGAAAAGGCGCTCGCGGCCTTGAACAGCATCAAGTCGATTTTTGAGGAGGCTCTTGAAGATGCGGGTGCCGGAATTGGCGGAGCTGGAAAGGCAATCCGAGCCTATGGCGGACTGGAACTCCATGCCAAAATTCAACGTAATTGTAGTCCACTTTATCGGGATGGGCACTACGCCGAGGCCGTCGAAAAAGCTGTAAAGGTGCTAAACACACAGGTTCGACTAAAGAGCGAAATCGATTTGGATGGCTCAAAACTAATGGAACAGGCGTTCGGCGGCAAAGAACCAACATTGCAATTCAACGACCTCGCAGACCAATCAGATCGTGACGAACAGGTCGGTTTTATGATGCTTTTCAAGGGTGCCGTGGCGGGACTACGAAATCCCCGCGCTCATCGCCTGATGATTGATGACCCTGAGAGGGCGCTAGAATTTATCGCGTTCGTGAGCTTGTTGCTGAAGCTATTGGACGAGGCTGAAGAACCTTAATCCGCTAATTGGAGGTCATCGCCTCGATGACAGCGACGTCGCTCACGTAAATTCGCTTCATCTTAGCGAGCGTGCCGGTGGTCCAGCCGAACATGTCGCAAAGTACCTGGTCGGTGATCACGTCTGGGAACCTCTGCTGCGTTACGACCATGTTGGTCGCAGCGGTTTTTCGTAGATCATGGATGGATGGCAGGTCGTCGCCCTCCATCGCAGTTGCGCGATGTCGATAGAACGAAGATGAAAGTCCGTCCGCTGTCCACGGCTTGCCGTAAGTGTTGAAGAGTAGGGTGGTAGGGGTAACGTTCAGCTTGGCGCGTTTCTCGTCGTCGAGATTACCCGCTGATTGGATTTGACGCATCTGCTTCAATTTGGCGGCGCGCTTTTCAAGTAACTCTGCGAGAGTCATGGTTTTTCCTTTCGTTGTGCGCCGGGGAATTGGCGACAACGGACCATCTAGACGACGGTGAAATTTACTTTCCGGAGTCTGGGTCCGGACAATAAGTGAAAATCTGGGAACTAACTCGCGTACGAGTTCCGAATGAACGCCACAGTTCGAGGATTAGGGTCAAATAAAATTAACCACCTACCGCATTGTTTTTAGGGTGAAAAAACCTGCGCCCAAGATTTTTCTGCTCCCCACAGGTCTCCGGTCTTTGAATTCTGGTACAATATAAGGGGTATTTGGGGATGACTTTACCATTTATCCGAATGCTGATCACAGTGATGATCACGGTATGACATGAAAGGAACTGGCAGAGTATGGAATATGGAACACCGATACATCTTGGTGATCATCTGAAACCGGGCCGCTTAATCGTTCGTCCTCCAGGTCAGAACGGGACGGGTTTTTTATACATTCAGACAAAGATCAAAGATGAGTATGGAGAGTTCCTAGCATTCCACTTTCATAGTTTCAGACAGATGGCGTTTATCGATCCGCACTCCCTCACCGGGCTCGCGTGGGATGTCGACGACGTTATGATGCTCGTTCCCGACCTAGCGTCGGCGGAAGTAAGCGAAACCGAAATGATGGGCGGTCAAATGTTCCTGACCAGTGACGGTGATATCGGGATGTACGCCAGAAAAGGCGGTAATTCGACGACCGGTACTGCGTTTAACATCACGAACGGGGAACATCTGAGAGTGCCTAGTGATTGTATCGCGTTCAAGCGATGGCGACTCGTGTCCAAGGGTGAGAATATCGACCAAAGAGACTACACAAGTATCATTCTGCAACCAGAAGGCGCCTCTTAAGACCGGCGCTTCTCTTCGGACTGAATCTCTCTGCCGTGGCAAGATGCGCAGACAGATTCTAGGTTCTCAATGTCGTAGAACAACTCCTCATCACTCTCGTGCTTTTTTATATGGTTCACGGTATCCGCGACAGTCACGATCCCTCGGCGCTTACATCGAACACAAAAGGGATTGTTTTCGAGCACTTGTTTTCGCAACGCCTTCCACGCAGCCCTGTGATACCAATTTCGATAGGGATCACGATTACGACGTTTCTTCTCGTACAATGCATTTTGCTCAGCGCGGGTCGGCAGATTTCGCGGACGACGAGTGGGGATTTTCTTAGGCATATGAAGGTCCGCTCTTCGTCAATCGGCGGCTCATCAGTTCCTCAGACCCGTACTTGAACGAGAATGTCTCACTCACGTCGTACCAACCATCGTGGTGTTCGATGCCATGATTTGCCCCTAGACAAGAGCATTCACAAATATGCCCGGTCGCTTTTCGGCAAGCAGGCGCGCACTTCATCATCGGGCGGTGAGGTTCAATTATATAAACAGCGCCGAAACGTTCTAGGCATTTGTTGACCAAGTCATTGAACCAAGTCCCAGGCACTTCCCAACGCCCTTCGGGTTTGTTCCAAAACGGTTGGTGCCCACGTTCGGGGCGCATCCAATTTCGATTTCCCGGCTTGTACGGGAGTCGCACCCAAATAGGCGGTGGTTTCCGCCTCCAAATCACAGGGGTGTTTTGCTGTCGCCATACGGTTTGCCATACATCTTGCGTCATGATTCGGCCTCTCCCGGCTTTGGCGGCTTCATCAGCGGTTCGAGAGGAAAGTGATGTTCGCTCATTTTCATTTCTTTTCCGAACAAATCTGAGACTTCTTTAAACGCTTGATTGAGATCGTCAGAAATGCGCGCTATCTGATCTTGGATGTGAGCGACGTCAGCATCGGGGAGCGTCATGCGCTCCACTCGATCTACCAACACTTTGATTTTTTGCCGCTTTGAATCCCATTCGCGAAGCTTCTTGTAAACAGCAGGGCGAAACAGGAATTTCGAACGCTCCATAGCCATCATGAATTCATTGTGCAGATCTATGGCCGGTACATTTTCATGCTGATACCAATGCCTCAGCCAATCGATAGTTGTTTGATACACGGACCAGCGCAATTCAAATGTGTCGCTTCGCAGTTTCAACCGTTCAATTTCCGATTGGTGTTTCAGTATCTTTTGCTGACGGCTCGCGACGAACACCGCACCAATCACGGCTGACGAACCTGCCACCAATGTCGCAAATGCTTCCCAACTAAACGCAGACCAATCTATTCCTGGCATGTCTCGGTTTCCTTTGATTTAGTTTCATATGGGAGGCGGTCTATTTAACTGCAAACGCGATCAATTCCGGACACTTGTTATCTGATCCACACACTCGCCTAATTTGGGGGTTCCAAAAAACGCCCGACTCAACCGCTGCGTTTCAGTTCTATTTCACCCCCCTTAGGGGGGGGGGTGTGAAACTAGAAACTGCAACTCGCGGCGTGATTGAAGTCCCGGTTTGGATTTAGGTATATAATTTTATTGAAGAATTTCGCGAAACACCCGTGAGGTGCAAGCCAGAGCAACCTTAAAAATCGATCCAAAAATGAAACTTCAATAAATTCAGAGGTTTACCGATTATCGCGGTTTCGAAGCTAGTGCGCTATAATTATTCAATAAATACAACGGGTTCGTATTTTTGAGTGCTCTCGTTCCATTCGCATCTGCTCACGTCTAGAAAGCTGCCGTTGGCTCGCATCAATACCATTTTGCCGTCCAAATCCCATAGGCATAGGTGATTATCCACGATACCCGCGTTGGCGGCGACGACGTGAATGACTTTGAATGCAGACGAGGGGGTGTCTTTGCTCCAACCCAGGGGTTTCGTTGTTATTCGCCATCTGTAGCAACCGGCTGGTGGTGTCTTGTTCATGCCGCCCTCCGAGAATTTTCGCGTTCAATGGCAGCTTCAGTTTCGGCAATCCGAAATCGGCACAGAGCAAGAAAGACGTCGTTCTCACCCACTCTCTTCGCGTCATCGAGAATTTTCTTGAATGTCATGAGTTGGCGGCGAAGTATTCTACCGCGAATGCTCGGCTTTGGCATTTGGCTCTCCTTTTGATCGGAGCAATCTATGCCGCCTCATACGCTAATTTCCGGACCCGGAGTCCGGCGGTGGATCTAATCCTACCATTTGCTCGATGGTCCAATCGCCAAACCAGTGGTTTTCTTCGGCCAGTTTTCTACGTTGCCTTGTGATCCAGGCTTTTCGCTCTTTCTCGCTCTCGAAATTATCGGGAATCGCGAACGGCAAATTCTGGCTGAGCATTTGGTCAGCATATGCACCTGCTTCGAACTCGGTGTCCGGGTATAGGATTTCTTCCAATGCACCTTCGACTAAGGATGCCTTTGAAAGGCGTTCCGGTCGATTGCCGCTTTTGTCGTCTTCTTCATTGTCGAAGTACCCATTTTCCCAGTCAACACGTAGCTGCTCTCGGGCTTCAAACAGAATCGCACACAACGTAGCAATTCTTCTGCGAAAATGAGTGTTTGAAGCCGAAACTCGCATGTTTGGATCGAGCCTCAATGATTGCAAAATGAGACTCCGATAGACGTATGATTTCGTCTTTTCGTTGGGTAAGGCCTTCCAGGCTTCGCGTTCCCGAGCACTGAACATCTCAGTGATTTTCGGAACACGTTTACACTCCTCGTCGGAGAGACCAGCGAAAAAAAACTCACCGAGTTTTCTTGCTGTTTCTCTGAGTTCGTTCTGCGACTCAATTAAAGCCAAACGTGTTTTCTCGTCGCAGGGCAATTCTCCCGCGTGGTCGATTGGAACCCGCTCAGAGTGCTTTGATGTACTCGCATCCGTCATTCTGATGCGACATGCAAATCCTACGCCACCTCAGTTAACAGGTTCGCCGCATGTTCACGTCGAAAACGGGCCGCAGTTAACAGCCATAACCCCTTGAATAAAGAGATGTATTCTCGTTTACACCGAGAGGGTCAGCGGTTCGAGCCCGTTACCGCCCACCATTTTCCAGACTTATAGTACGCGCGTATCCAAGCTGTCGCCTTGCTCGACCAGAGTGAGCTCTGATCCTTTGCGTTCGAGCACTGTGATGCTGCAATAGTTTGGTCGGAATGAAGTGACCGTTGAAGCGCCGGTCAGATGTCCAACAATCGCGTTGATGGCGATGAAATGGCTGAAAACCACCGTATTGTCCGGGAGTTGCGATACGGTCTTGAGGAGATTGCTCCGCCAGGTCTGGACCAGATCCGGCGCCTCATCCCAATCACCCGCCATGAGATTTCGCAGCCACGTACGACGATCCTCGACATCACCCGGCGTTGGGATCTCAGTGACGTATGGCTCAATGGTCAACGGTTTTCCCGAAACTTCGGCATACGCCGAAGCTGTTTCCTGACATCGCGTCATTGGACTGGTCAGCGCAGTAGAAATATCCATCGCAATCAAACGCGTGGCGACGGCTTCTGCTTGTATCCAACCCTTATCGGATAACCCCGGATCGGGGTGTTCGCCCCAGCTTGCGGCCGCTTCTCCGTGTCTTACAAAATAGATCATGCAGCAACGAGTTGTGGGTCTTGTTCGTTTTCGCGGAAGACTTCCAGCGCCTGTCTATAGAGGACGGGCTTGGCGATGTTCAATCGTTTGCGAACCTGATCGATCGGCTGATCAAGCAGCGAAACAATATCTTCTTCGACGATTCGTTTCGCGGCTTTCCCGTTGCGGCGCCCTTCTGCGAGAACGTCTCGTACTCGCGCCGCTTTAGGCGCCATCTTGGCGATCTGCCGGTTGCCCATAAAGGCGATGAAACTGATGCCGAGGCCGCCATGCTGTCCGTGCGTATAACCGAGTAGGGCGTCTTCGCCGAGGGCGTCTCGGCCATAACCAGTCAGGACGTGATACATATCATGCGTATCGCGCAGGCGGTTGACGTACCAAAGCAAGTCATCGTCAAAATTCTCATGTTCTTGTCGGTTGGAGAGGCTCTCTTCGACCAAACCATGCGCTGTCAGGCCCTCACGTTCCATAAACTCGACATATGTTCGTCCAACCGTGCCGACGGGTAGCGATTTAAGGGGCGCGTGATCGTCGAGAATGTCGGGTAGGAATGAGCGTTGCTCGAGAAGGCGAGGTCCGTTCTCGGATGCCATGAAGCGCATAAAGTCTTTTCGGGTTGAACCGCCATTCAGCGCTTCGATGATATGGAAGACCTGTTCGGTATCTTCCTTATCGGCGATCAGGTTCTGCATATGCCGCCACGCCTTAATGGGGCGCCGCTTAGGCTTTGGACGGTTTGGATCAATGAAGGGGACGGGCCGGTTCATTCGTTGGACTCCTCAATACCTGTTCTTCATACCAGATCATCGCGAATCAAACAATGACGCAGGCGTCATGAATTTATGCGTCAATCCTGCTCAAGATTAAGGCACCGCTGCCGAATAAGCGGTCACGCAGCTGTTTGCCGGCGTCTACCGACGTTCACGCTATCGCATCGTGGTCTGAGCCGTCTTATGCCGAGGGCAACTTAGCGATTAAAGGGTTGCGGGAATGAAGAAGATTGAAGCGATCATCAAGCCATTCAAACTGGATGATGTTAAAGAAGCTCTCCACGAAGTTGGGGTTCAGGGAATGACTGTCGTCGAAGCAAAAGGCTTCGGTCGCCAGCGCGGACATACCGAACTGTATCGCGGCGCAGAGTATGTGGTGGATTTTCTTCCCAAGCTTAAAGTTGAAGCCGTTGTTGCAGATGCTGCAGTCACCGGCGCAATCGAGGCAATCACCAAGGCGGCGCAGACCGGCAAGATCGGCGATGGCAAGATCTTCGTTTCAGATATCGGCGAAGCCGTTCGTATCCGGACCGGCGAAACTGGCGACGGCGCGCTTTAGCGCCAAACACAATCACTGACAGGAAATATATTGGAGGGCTTTATGGCCGATAGTGTTATGAAAATGATGAAGGATAATGACGTAGAGTTCGTCGACCTTCGTTTTACGGATCCACGCGGGAAGTTGCAGCACGTCACGTTCGACAAGGGCATGATCGACGCCGATTTCTTCGAAGACGGCCAGATGTTTGACGGCTCTTCGGTTGCGGGTTGGAAGGCCATCAACGAATCAGACATGACCCTGATGCCTGATCTCGCGACGGCCAAGATTGACCCATTCTTCCAGCAAACGACGCTGGCTGTGATGTGCGACATTCTCGATCCGATTACGGGCCAGGCTTACAACCGCGATCCTCGGATGACGGCGAAGAAAGCAGAAGCCTATCTCAAGTCGACTGGCGTTGGTGACACGGCCTATTTCGGCCCTGAAGCCGAGTTCTTCGTATTCGACGACGTACGTTGGAACACTGAGCCTCATGTGACGGGCTACAGCTTCGATTCTACCGAGCTGCCAGCCAATACCGGCAAGCAGTATGAAATGGGCAATATGGGTCACCGTCCTGGTCCTAAAGGTGGTTACTTCCCAGTACCTCCAGTGGATTCAGAGCAAGATATGCGCTCTGAAATGCTCTCCGTCATGGGTGAGCTGGGTCTCGAGCCCGAAAAGCACCACCACGAAGTTGCACCTGCACAGCACGAGCTGGGCATGAAGTTCAACACGCTGGTGACGATGGCTGACAACCTTCAGCTCTACAAATATGTTATCCACAATGTTGCGGCTAGCTACGGCAAGACCGCAACCTTCATGCCGAAGCCTTACTTCGATGATAACGGCTCTGGCATGCACGTTCACCAGTCCATCTGGAGTGGTGGCAAGCCGACTTTTGCCGGTGATCAGTATGCCGGATTGTCCGAAACTTGCCTGCACTATATTGGCGGCATCATTAAGCACGCGCGTGCTCTCAACGCCCTGACCAATGCATCAACCAACTCGTACAAGCGCTTGGTCCCAGGGTTTGAGGCGCCAGTCATGCTGGCTTACTCTGCACGCAATCGCTCTGCTTCAATCCGTATTCCATTCGGAACCGGTGAAAAAGCCAAACGGATTGAGACGCGCTTCCCTGATCCAACCGCAAATCCGTACCTCGCGTTTGCGGCGCTTCTCATGGCGGGCCTTGATGGTATCGAAAACAAGATCCACCCAGGCGACGCTATGGACAAGGATCTCTACGACCTGCCACCAGAAGAAGCTAAAGCCATTCCTCAAGTTTGTGGCTCGCTGCGCGAAGCGCTTGGTGCGTTAGATGCAGATCGAGACTTCCTCAAAAAGGGCGGTGTTTTCGATGACGACCAGATCGATGCTTACATTGAACTGAAGATGGAAGAAGTGATGCGCCTCGAGCTTCACCCACACCCGGTCGAGTTCGACATGTACTACAAAGTCTAATCAATATTCTTTAGCCGATAGGCAGACATTTAAGGCGCCGGAGTAGAAACACTCCGGCGTTTTTCGTTGTGAAAGTGAATAAAAGGGCGCGTTCGGAGGCTAATGCGTCATCGTCACAAGATCGTGTGACAGTCGAATCGAATTTTGCATCGTATAGAACAGTTATAGATCAGGGTGGCCGTCGATTATGTTCATGAATTCAGATCCTAACAGCATCTCCTTTACCCGAAATAGTGGCAAAGAGAACGACCACATGAAATTAGTGGCCGACTGTTTGGAGAGTCTGCGATCTCCAGACAATCTACCCGAAGGATTGTCTCCAGAAACCCGCAATGAACTAGAAGAATATTTGGCCCTTGCGGAAGAAGCGCTTCGCCGAGCGCATGTCGAAACCAAGGTTTCTTGAGGCCACCGCCGTCGATTTAGTATACCTGATTCACTCAAGCGAGGTGTACGCGTAAGTTGTAAACTCTTGCCTCCAACCGTTCAATTTGTAAGCCTGCTCAATTGAGGGTCCCCACGACGCCTACACAGAGAGGCGGGGGAACAGGTGAGCGGGGAAGTGAAAATGCCAGATTCAGCGTATGCAACCGCCAGCGAGACCGTTGGAGAAGACGATATCGCGGCGAACGAAGGCCCAGCGGTCGATTTTACGGATGTTGCTGCCAGGATCAGCCAATCCAAGACGGGAGAAGAAGTCTGGCAAATCATGACGGAAGTCTGCCGCCGGACTGAGATTAAAGGTGCGTGTTGTCGGTGTTTTCCATCTAATGCCAGCGCCGCTCAAACCGTATTTTTCTCAACGACGGAAGGGTTTAGTGAGGAATTGGCGACCGCACTTCAAGACGCTCCGGGTTACCTCGATGCCTTTCTCCATGCATCAGTGAAAAGCCCCAAACCCTTTCGCTGGAGCGATGTGAACACAATTCTGGACGCCAAGTCTCCGCAGATTGCCTCGTATCGCCGAGAAATTGCATCTTTGGGTGATGGCATCGTTGTGCCTGTTTTCGGACCTCTGTTCAGGCACGGATACTTCTGTTTCCATGGGCGCGAGGGCCGGGTGTATGACGACACCGAAATTCTTATGATGCACTCGATTTCACAGACCGCTTATCTGAAGCTTCTGGATGTTATGTATCGTGATGACATCGAAGGTCGATCGCTTTCCAGCCGTGAGCTTGAAATCATCAACTTGATCGCCCGCGGGCAGAGCAATCAAAACGTGGCTGTAGAGCTGAGCGTTTCGATAAACACGATCAACACGTACATGAAGCGCATCTTTGAAAAACTGGATGTGTCAGACAGGGTCAGTGCGGTGATGCGGGCCTATGCGCTGGGTTACATCGCCTGATTGTGGGATTGGCCGCTCTCTAAGCGCGTTCGGTCGCTTTGATCTGTTGCCAATATGCTTCTTGCTCCTCGAGAGTCAGGCTCGAGAAGTCGACCGAGTTTTCCTCCGCCAATGATTCCATAGCTCGAAACCGGCGCTCGAATTTCACGTTGGCTTTTCGCAATGCGATTTCAGGATCCACTTTCAGGCGCCGCGCCAGGTTCGCCACGACGAACAACAGATCACCGATTTCTTCTTCAATATGCGCCTGATCTTCCGACGCCATGGCTTCTTCGATTTCAGCTTTTTCTTCTTGCAGCTTGTCCAGGATGTCCTTGGGATCGATCCAGTCAAAACCCGTTCGTGCAGCGCGCTTTTGCAGTTTTTCAGCCCGCATCAGTGCAGGTAACGCCAAGGCAATTCCAGACAATGCGCTGGAATCAAACTCGTTTTTCCCGGCGCGCTCCGCAGCCTTGATGCTTTCCCAGTTTGTGACCTGTTGATCGCTCGTCTTCTGTTCCGCGTCTCCGAAAACATGGGGATGTCGTCGAATCATTTTCTCGGAAATGGCTTGCGTTACATCTTGAATGGAGAAGTGGCCTTCGTCCGATCCGATTTGAGCGTGGAACACGACCTGGAGGAGAAGATCTCCAAGCTCGTCTGGCAATTCGCGCATATCATCCCGTTCAATCGCATCCGCGACTTCATAGGCTTCCTCAATCGTATAAGGAGCGATTGTTTCGAAGGACTGCTCAAGATCCCATGCGCAACCGGTTTCTGGTGTTCGAAGTCGCTTCATGATTTGCAACAAGTCATCGAAATCATAAGGCGGTTGAAGTGCTGTATCTGTCATCGCGATAGCCTCCAGGAATTCGGTTGATTCTGCGCCTATAGCTCTCATAGCGAGTGGCAAGTCCTGGAAAGCAAAAATCCGGCATCTGAACATAAGTTGGTCGGGAATTGACATCCGCCCGACTAACGCGGAGACGAGGATTGCAATCCGAAGCGAGGAATCGATTTGAGCGAAGTCAGATGTGTTGCGCCAACGGGCTGTCTGCTGGGGGAAGGGCCATTGTGGAGCCCCTCAGAAGGGTTCTTGTGGTGGGTCGATATTAAGCGCGCGAAACTGCATCGACACAATCCAAAGACTGGAAACACACGCCGATATGACTTGCCACTGCACGCAAGTGCGCTCGCTCTTTCGGATGGCGCTTTGATCATGGTCGGTGATCGCGAAGTCGGGCGTTATGATACCGCCACAGAGAGCTATCGACCGATCGTCAATCTCAACGAACCCGACGGATTTAGAACGAATGATGGTGGCCTGGCACCCGATGGTAGCTTTTGGTTTGGAACGATGGACGATGCTGAAGCGTTGGCCGAAGGACAATACTATCAACTTGCGCCCGATTTGACCGTCGAGAGAATGGTTCTGCCAGAGGTTCTCGTGACCAATACGATGCAATTCTCACCGGATGGGGGAACGTTTTATACATGCGACAGCGCCGAACAAATGATCCTGGCTTACGATTATGATCAGGGGTCGGGCGCACTCTCCAATCGCCGCGTGTTTGCGTCGACGCTGGAGGCGGGGTGTTATCCAGATGGATCAACCATAGATGCGGAAGGGTATCTCTGGAACGCTCAATGGGCAGGCTCGCGTGTGGTTCGCTACTCTCCGCAAGGAGAGATCGACCGCATCGTCAATTTACCAGTGTCCCGTCCGACCAGCTGCGCCTTTGGTGGTGAAGACTTGAAGACCCTGTATATTACGTCTGCTCGGATTGGCCTCTCAGACGCGGCGCTTGATCGCCAACCCATGGCGGGGAGTTTGTTTGCGCTGGACGTTGAAATTCCCGGTCTTCCCGTGCCGGAGTTTGGCAGCTCTAGATAGCGGAAAGCTTGCGTTTCATGCGCTTTGCACCCAAGTGACTTCACAAGCGCGGAAATGCGCAGTATGGAGCCGGATTACCCCAAAAAGTCAGGAACGCGAGAGAATGGCCGACAAGGACAAAAAGAACAGTGTTGGTCCGATTACCTTTGCCCGCCAGGTGCAGGCAGAGGGTCGGAAGGTCACCTGGACATCTACGCCTGAGACCATTCAGGCGACGATCATGGTGATCGTTATGTCGATTATCATCGCGCTATTTCTGTTCCTCTCTGACCAGTTGATTGCAATGGTCATCCGTCTTCTCACGGGTCTGGGTAGCTAGACCCCATAATAAGGAGTGCTTCGCCTATGGCTGAGGCTAAATGGTACATCGTTCACGCCTATTCCAATTTCGAAAAGAAAGTGGCGCAAGCGATTAGAGATCAGGCTGCGATGAAGGGCCTCGACGACATGATCGAGGACCTTGAAGTCCCGACCGAAGAAGTTGTTGAGGTTGTTCGCGGCAAGAAGAAGACGATCGAAAAGCGCTATTTTCCAGGCTACGTCCTGATGAAGGCGAAGATGACCGATGATGTCTACCACTTGGTAAAAGACACGCCGAAAGTGACTGGTTTTCTTGGTGCCGATGGCGGCAAGCGACCACTGGCGGTTCCGCAAAGAGAAGTGGATCGCATTCTTGGTACCGCTGACGAGCCGATCGAGGAACGTCCAAAGCCAACCATCGTCTACGAGATCGGTCAGGAAGTTCGCGTCAACGAAGGTGCTTTCCAGGGTTTCGAAGGGACGGTCGAGGAATTCGATCCGGAAACGGGCCGCATGAAGGTGAACGTCTCGATCTTTGGTCGCGCCACACCGGTCGACCTGGACTTTTCACAAGTCGACAAGATCGCTTAACAAGCTAAAATTGTCTATTCAGGTAACCCGTGCTCGCTCGAGTGCGGGTTTTCTATTTTAGTTGATCAACTAAGCGCTGCGTCACCGGATCATCAGCTGCCGATTCTCCACGCAACGCCGGTTTGAGCCGGGTCGCCATGGTTTTTCCGCGTTCGACGCCCCATTGATCGAAGCTGTTAATCTGCCACAGCACACCAGCGAGATAAGTTCTATGCTCGTAGAGTGCGATTAAGGCGCCGAGGCGCGCCGGCGTGAGTTCTTCTGTATGCAAGACCGTCGAAGGGCGTCCACCAGGGTGGATCTTTTGCCGGGCAATATGAGCGGGTAGATCGGGCTCTTCTGCGTTGATTTCAGAAAGGCTCCGGCCGTTCGCGAGCACTTCAGCCTGCGCAAGCGCATGCGCCGTAAGAGCTTCGACCCCGTCACCGTCGCTACGGCTGCCCGGAGCAAGGATGAATTCGGTCGGCACGACATGCGTGCCCTGATGGAGCCATTGGTGGTACGAGTGTTGCCCAACGGAGCCTTCTCCGCCCCAAAGCAAAGGAGCGGTTGGTAGGGGCGCTTCGTGGCCTTCTGGACCAACTGATTTTCCGTTCGATTCCATTTCGAGCTGTTGCAAGTAGGTCGGCAGCATGCGCAGACGTCGCGAATAGGCGAGGACCGCACGAGAGCCAAACCCCATGAAGCTTGTGTTCCAGAAGTCCAGCAGCGCCAGCCGTGCGGCGAGATTTTCCTTTAGGGGGGTGGTTTTGACGTGACGATCCATTTCCGCTGCCCCGGCTAGGAATTCGCGGAATGTCTCGACCCCAAAGCTCGCCATGACCGCTACAGAGGCGGCTGACCAGATAGAGTAACGTCCGCCGACACTCAGAGGCATGTCGAGCGTCGTCGCTGGCACGCCGCTCAACCAATTGGTGGCCCGGTCCGGGTTCGCCGTTACCAATAAGAGGTGTTTAGCGGCCTCTGCTGGGCCAAGCGCCGTCTCTAACCAGGCTTTAGCTCGCCCGAGATTGTAGAGGGTCTCTTCTGTCCCAAAGGATTTGGAGATGCCAATGATCAGCGTGGTCGATGGATCGAGTCCGGCGAGCGCTAATTCCAGGTCCAACGGGTCGACATTTGCGCAGAACCTCAAGTCTACGTGCGGTAACAACCGGTCTGCAAACGCGTCCGCGTAGAGCCGCGGCCCGAAGTCTGATCCACCGATGCCGATATGCACAATAGCTGAGACTGTCGTGTCGGCAGCAAGCTCATCGGCCTTTAGCAAGGCCTTCACCGTGGTGGCGTGTTCTGCGGCGGTCAGATCACTTTCTGGCGGCAGGCGCAGCGCCCAATGCAGAGCCGGACGATCTTCGGACGGATTGACGATGGCCGCCGAAAACAGGTCTTCTATTGCCCCTGACAGGTTCTCTTGCTGGGCATATTCGAGCAGAGCGGCATCGACGTCTGCAGGCAAAAACTGACGCGAGACATCTGCAGTCCAGCCCGCAGCCTTCATAGGGGCGGAGGTGTGTGCCGCGGCGAGATCGCGCAATTCACTGGCTTTCGTCTTAGCGGCCAACTCGTTCAGGTCGTCAAAAGTCATGAGAATTCCATTCCTAATCGCAGTAATAGACTGTCAGCGCTTGTCCCGCAGCGCGTTTCATGATGCTGACAGGTGCCGTTTCTGGCGCGGTGTCGAACACTGCTTTCTTTTCCGCGCCCGTGATCAGTAGCAACACGTTACGCGCATAGGCGACGCACGGCTCAGTCAGTGTCATGCGCAGAAGATTCGGACCCGTCACGTCACTCTGAATCGCTTCAACCGCGGCGACGACCGATGTCGAGTCGGACGATATCGCATCCTCATAGCCGCGCCCGCCCTGGAACCAGGAAAGCGTATGGGCGTCTGGCCCCATGCCGAGCAGCATCACGTCTGTGAGCGCGGCGTCCTGATACAAGTCATCGACCTGATCGACGGCAATGAACGGATCGGAGCCGGGTATCTTCATGGGCGTATATTCAGCCGCGGCTGCATTGTTCTGCAACAAGGTCCGCTCCATCATCGCGCCATTCGAAGCGGGATGGTCGACATCCACCCAGCGTTCGTCGCAGAGGCCTATCTGAACTTTTTCCCAGGCAAGCTCCGTCTGCGAAAGCGCTTCATAGATGGGCCCGGGAGTGGTTCCACCGGACCCCATGAATACAGCGCTGTCCCGCCGGGCGATTGCGTCCTTCAATGCGTCTGCGATCCAGCTCGCAGCAGCGGCCTGAAGGGTCGCTTTGTTGTCGAATGTTTTGAATACATATCCTTGCGTCATGGCTGCAGGGAAGGGCCTTTATTGGGCGGCTTTGTCAAGCGGATTCCGGGTTGCGCAGAATTTGTCTGCATACGACAGCGTTATAGGTGCTTGAAACCTTAGGCGGGCGTGTGTATGTGGCGCGCTTCAACGGGACTCTTCTGGCCCGCTTTGAGAAAGGACCAACGTCCGGTGGGCCGGACACTTGAGAAAAGGAGGCCTGGCATGGCCAAAGAGAAGTTTGAGCGTAATAAGCCGCACGTAAACATCGGCACGATTGGTCACGTTGACCATGGTAAGACGACGCTGACGGCAGCGATTACGATGGTGCTGGCAGATGTGACGGGTGCTGAGAAGCGTTCGTATGAAGACATTGACAGCGCGCCTGAAGAAAAAGCCCGCGGCATCACCATTAACACGGC
>JAEPOM010000018.1 GCA_017642885.1 Henriciella sp.
GCAGATATAGGACGCCGAAGAACATCGGATCAAAAGGTTGCTGAAATCAGCCGCGAGTTTTTCAACAGAATTGCCCTAAACAAAACGCTCATCAAATCCTATTGGTGATAGGGCATTGAGTGTCGTGGATGTTGCTTGGGGAAGGTTTGCTTCGATGCGAGGTAGGCGGCACCGCACAAATTTAATTCAATCGTTCCAATTCAGCATCAATATCGAGGAGAAATGTCTCACTCTGTCTCTTGAATCTTGTCATTCGAGTAGTTGCAACTTGGTGCCAGCCTTCAGTCATGATCAACTGCCGGCTAAAAATCGGGTCCTCGCAGAGCTCGACCATTGGACGAACAAATGCGACTGAAGCCCTGCTCAAGTCGCCTTCCGGCGCGACCAAGTAGACGGCAGGATTTCGAAGTATGTGATCATCCCACATGAGCTCAAAATTGATCTTGAGCTGGGATCGTTCGTCAGCGAGACGGGCGTCGTATGTATTAAACGCTGCACGGAAGTCGTTCGTTAACAAATCAAGATAGCGGTCGCTTCTACCAAGTTCGCGCAACGAGCTATCCACAAAAGATGGGAGCGTATCGCCACTCATCTCAGAGATGGTTTCGCTAACCGCATTCATCGCGTCATCTTTGCCGTCGCATTGAGCAAGCGCGAGCAACGCTCTATCCCGCACCGAACGCGAAGCCTCGATGGAATTTATCCGATCTTCTAAGGCTGTGATATTAATCGCGACCTCATTTTTCAATCGAAGCAAAGTGTTGGTCGCGCCTTCTTTCCTTGATTGCGCCTCGCTCCAATTTGCAACTTGCAGAGCAATCATCACGCCTGCCACAACAATAGCGAAGTCCAATACGACCGCGAACCAGTTTTGATCCTTGACGTGCTTTGTGATGCGTCTCAGCAGCATGCTGCCTCCACATAATCTGTTTCGTGCCCGTGATGACGCAAAATCAGAGGACTGCAAGGTCCTGCACCCTCACTCCTTCGCCGAAGGAATCTTCGATACAAATTGAATTTGGTTCACGATGGAACCCCGAGTGCTGAAGAAATCGGAGCCTCTGTATAATGGGAGGCTTTTTTGTTGCAATATTCACCCATCGCACCCATCGCACCCATCGCACCCATCATTTATCGATAAACGGAAAGGTCAAACATGGAAACTCATGCAGATGCGCGTACGAAAGGAGCATTGTCACTCCCAAGCGCCGCCTTGATTGCAGGTCTCGGATTGTTGGTGATGACGCTAACTGCGCCGTTCGCCAACTTTTATTTTATGGGCCAAAGCATCGTACCTGAAAACGCCGCGGCGACGGTCGAAAATCTACAGGCCAATGGCACGTCATATTTGATCGGCGCTACTCTTCTTTTTACCACCTACGTTATGGACGTCATCGTTGCCTGGGCCTTGTACTGGTACCTACGACCCGGTCAAACGTCGCTGGCTCTGCTGGTCGCGTGGGCTCGACTTGTCTATACAGCACTCGCATTTGTGGGCCTCTGGGCAAGTTTCAGCGCCTATGATCTCGCAACCTCTGGGTTTGCCTCGGACGTGCTTAGCGGTACCGTTTTACACACAGAAGTGATGATTCAACTCTCATCGGCGAAAACCATGGAGTCGATCGCGCTGTGCTTCTTCGGCGTTCATTTGTGGTTGTTGAGTGTCTTGATCTGGCGGTCAACGCATGTTCCCCGATGGCTTGCTGTCGTCGTCGCATTGGCGGGGGCGTCATACGTAATCTTGTTTCTTGCGAAATACTTCATGTCCAACCTCGATCTCGGTTGGGTGTTATTATTGGCTCTGGGTGAGTTGGTGTTCATGTTCTGGTTGCTCACGCTTGGTTGGCGAAAACGAAATTTGTGATCGACCTTTTTTGAGGCTGGTTTACATCCGCGTAGATACCGACAGCGGCCTCCGATTAAGCGTGCTAAACTCGCCCCAGAAAGGCCACTCGGATAACGTCCGCTTATGACCCAAAGCGGACATTCTCTAGCACATTGCCAAATGCGAGAGTGGACTACCCCCCCATCGCCGCGATCGCTGCCGCCACCGCGACCGTGCGCTGCGCCTCTTCAAGGTGCAGTAGCTCGGTCATTTTGCCGTTCACCTTGAGCACGCCTTTGCCGGCATTTTCCGGGTCGGCGAAGGCGGCGATGACGGCGTGGGCCTGGTCGACATCGGCCTCAGCGGGGGCGAAGATCTCGTTCGCCGCGGCGAGCTGGGACGGATGGATCAGGGTCTTGCCGTCAAAGCCCATCAAGCGCCCTTGCGTGCACTCGGCGGCGAGCCCGTCTTCGTCGCCAATGCCGTTGAACACGCCGTCTATAGCCAGCAAGTCATAGGCCCGCGCGGCCGCGACGGAGAGCCCCAGCGCGGTCTGGAACGCGGTGCGCAGCGGGGGATCGTTGACGCCGCGCAGCTCCTTGGCGAGGTCATTGGTGCCCATGACAAAGGCGGTCAGGCGCGTGCGGCCAACCGCTTCAGCAATATCCTGAATGTTGAGGATGGCCTTGGGCATCTCGATCATCACCCAGAGACCCATATCTTCCGGCGCACCGGCCCGGCTCATCGCATCGTCGAGCCGGTCAATGTCGCCGCCATCAATGACTTTCGGGGCGAGGATCGCATCAGGGCCAGCTGCGACGGCGGCCTTCATGTCGTCGAGCCCCCATTCGGTATCGAGTCCGTTGACGCGCACCACCACCTCGCGCTTGCCATAGCCGCCGGACTGGACGGCCTCGCAGACTGTGCCCCGCGCCTCAATCTTGGCGTCGGGCGCGACGGCGTCCTCTAAGTCGAAGATCAGCGTATCGGCGGCAAGCGTCTTGGCTTTCTCAAGCGCGCGCGGATTGGCGCCCGGCATGTACAGGCAGGAACGACGGGGGCGATGGACTGAAACTGACATGTATGTCTCCTTGACGGACGAGATCGAACGCGACACGAGTGCCCGCTCGCGCGACTGAAATCAACTCTTGGCCCCGGGTTAAGTATGCCGACCAACTATCTTCTCCGCACCGCTGGTCCTGAGGATTACGATGCCTTGGGTGAGCTGATATTCGATGCCATCCACAATGGCCCGACCCAATATACACCGGCGCAATCCAAAGCGTGGGCGCCAGCGCCGCGCAGTGGTCCGGACTGGGCAGAACGCCTCGCCAGCCAGCACATCATCGCGGCGGAACAGGGCGGCGAGATACAGGGCTTCATGTCGATCGAGCCTGGCGGCTATGTCGACTTCGCCTATATCCGCCCGGGCGCGCAAGGCAGCGGCCTGTTCCGGCAGCTGTTCGAGGCCGTCCTCGACCGGGCCAAAGCGCAAGGCGATACGGAACTCTCGACCCATGCGAGCCTGATGGCGCAACCGGCTTTTGCAGCCATGGGATTTGAAATTGATTACCACGAAACGGTCGAGGTCGATGGCCAGTCGCTGCCGCGTGCACGCATGACCAAACGCCTGTAAGGATGCTCGAATGACTGATTTTCCCATTTCTGGTTTCACCGCACCCGGCTTCGAACCGGTTCAGGAGGCGTTTGAAGCGAACTTCGCTGAGGACACGGAACTCGGCGCGGGCTTCGCGGCGTATCTGGATGGCGCGCTGATTGTCGACTTGAAGGGCGGCTACGCAGATCGCAAAAAGCAAAATGCGTGGACGGAGGAAACCATTGTTCCGGTCTACTCCACGACCAAGCCCATTGCCGCTTTGGTCCTGGCGAGCGTGATTGAGGCCTTACCGGCAGGATACGAAACCCCGGTCGCAGATGTCTGGCCTGAATTTGGCGCGAACGGTAAAGACGCTGTGACCATTGCTCAGATGGTATCGCACCAGGCGGGATTGCCGGGATTTGTCGACCCGGTTGACCCGGGCCTTTGGCTGGATCCGGACGCTTGCGCAGCGGCGCTCGCGCCTTTGGCTCCACTCTGGGAGCCAGGCACAGCGCATGGCTACCATCCGCTCAGCTGGGGCTATCTGATTGGGGAATTGGTGCGCCGCATTGATGGCCGCAGTCTTGGGACGATCCTGCGTGAGGATATTGCCGGACCCGCAGGGATCGACTTTCAAATCGGGACCCCAGAATCTGAGCATCACCGCGTCGCCGAGATCATGCGCCCCCGCGCCTTGCCGGATCTGGGTGAGATCAATGACGCCACTCGCGCCGCCTTCCTGACGAAATGGGCCGCCCCGGATCGCGGCGGCGCCATCTGGCGCGAGATCGAAATTCCGTCCGCCAATGGCATCGGCTCGGCCAAAGCGGTGGCAGAGCTATATGGCATCTACGCACATGACGGCGAACTGCGAGGCCAGAGCGTTATCCCAGACTCTGCTTTCGAGAGCCTGATCGAAAGCCGCGTGAAGGGACAGGATCTGGTGCTGCCCTATGTCACCGAATTCGCCGCCGGGGTGATGCGGAACAATATCGGACTGTATGGTCCCAATCCCGATACGATGTGCCATTCGGGCTGGGGCGGATCGCTGGCGCTTGGTGACCCAGATCGACACCTCAGCGCCGCTTATGTGATGAATCGTCAGTCCAACAGTCTACAGGCCGACCCGCGCGCGACGCGGCTGATTCAGGCGCTATATGGTTGTTTATAAAGCATTTTTGATGAAGCCTCCGATCAGTTGGAGCAGCTGGTACGATTGTTGCGAAGTACGATTGGAGTTTGGAAACTCAAATCTCCATCATGTTTACCTGCGCCCGGCTGTTTCAGCCGGGCATTTTTTTATCTGACGGAAGCGGCCGCCCGGGCCAGACGCCGCGCCTTGGCATCACCCATCAGGCTATCAATCGTAAACACGATGAGCGCCGTCCAAATGAATGCAAACGCGAGTGCGTGCGTCAGCCCAAAAGCTTCCTTGAACACGAGGACCGAGATCAGGAACTGCAAAGTCGGCCCGATATATTGCATCATCCCCATGGTCGAAAGACGAAGGCGCTTGGCCGCAAGCGCGAATAGAATCAGTGGAACGGCGGTGATCGGCCCTGCGGCGAGCAACATGACAATGTCCCATCCGCCTTCGCCCATCAGGCGTCCGTTCGGCTGTCCCACAAACCACCCGAACCAGAGCATAGCGAGCGGCGCAAGCAGAGCGGCTTCCACTACAAACCCGGCCCGACTATCAACCTGGACCTGTTTGCGAATGACGGAATAGAAAGCGAAGGTCAGGCACAGAACCAATGCCACCCAAGGCAAGTAACCGAGCGCCGCCGTCATAATCGCAACCCCTATCGCTGCGAGCCCGACAGCGGCCCATTGCGCCGGCCGTAACCGCTCCGCAAAGAACAGGGCACCGATCAGAACGTTGACCAGCGGGTTGATATAGTAGCCGAGGCTAGCCTCCATCACGCGCTCCTGACCGACAGCCCAGATATAGATCAGCCAGTTAATACCAATCAGCACGGCAGAGATGCTCAGCCAAAACAGATGCTGGCGCGTCAGGGCCGCCCGCAGCTGGCCCCAGTTTCTTGCGATAGCAATCAAGATGAGACCCGTCGGGACACTCCAGACGATCCGGTGGGCCAACATTTCCGTTGGCTGGATATGGTCCAGCGCTCTGAAATAGAGCGGCAACCCACCCCAGATCGTGTAGCAGCCGAGACAGCAGAGAAATCCGAGGCGCAGTGTCGAAGACATGCGCGTTCAGGTAGTGGCGATTGCGTTTTGATGCCACCCGAAAATTGCCGATCCTGACCTTAGGTCTGGACTTAATCTCCATCCATGCGGAGTGCCGCAACAAACGCTTCCTGAGGGATCTCGACTTTACCGAACTGGCGCATGCGCTGCTTACCGGCCTTTTGCTTGTCCAGCAGCTTGCGCTTTCGCGTCGCGTCGCCGCCATAACATTTCGCGGTCACATCTTTGCGCAGAGCGGATATCGTCTCGCGCGCGATGATCCGCCCGCCAATCGCTGCCTGGATCGGAATCTTGAACATCTGGCGCGGGATCAGGTCTTTTAGCCGCTCGCACATTTGCCGTCCACGGCTTTCCGCGCGATCACGGTGAACGAGCATGGCGAGCGCATCTACCGGCTCGTCATTGACCAGGATATTCATCTTCACGAGATTCTCGGCGCGGTGGCCAACAATCTCATAGTCAAAGCTCGCATAGCCACGCGATATCGATTTCAGGCGATCATAGAAGTCGAACACAACCTCGTTGAGCGGCAACTCATACTGCACCAGGGCCCGGCCACCGACATAGGACAGCTCGGTCTGAATTCCGCGCCTGTCCTGGCAGAGCTTCAGGATCGAGCCGAGATATTCGTCCGGCGTGTAGATGGTGGCCTGAATCCAGGGCTCGCGCACTTCAGCAATCTTGACCACATCCGGCATGTCCGCCGGATTGTGCAGCTCGATTTCGGTGCCGTCGGTCATGGTCATTTCATAGACAACGCTCGGCGCCGTCGCGATCAGGTCGAGGTCAAACTCGCGGCTCAATCGCTCTTGAATGATTTCCAAGTGAAGCAGGCCGAGGAAGCCGCACCGAAAGCCCATACCGAGCGCGGCCGAGGTTTCCATCTCCCAGGTAAACGAAGCATCGTTCAGGCGAAGCTTGCCCATCGCGGCCCGTAACTCGTCAAAATCACCGGCGTCCATCGGGAACAAGCCGCAAAAGACGACCGGCTGAACGTCTTTATAGCCCGGCAGGGCTTCGACGCTGCCATGTTTCTCGGTCGTGATCGTATCACCGATAGCGCAATCTGCGACTTCTTTGATCGAGGCGATCAGAAACCCGACTTCACCCGGGCCGAGTTCATCGACATCTGTGGGTTTCGGTTTGAAGACTCCAACCTTGTCGACTTCATATGTCGCACCGGTCTTCATCATCTTGATCTTCATTTTCTTCTTCAAGACACCGTCATGCATACGCACGATCACTACAACGCCGAGGTAAGGGTCGTAATAGGCATCGACGAGGGCTGCTTTGAGCGGGGCATCCGCCTCACCATGCGCCGGTGCAGGCAGCCGGGTCACGATCGCTTCCAAAACGTCATCAATCCCAATGCCCGTCTTGGCCGAAATCTCCACGGCATCAGATGCATCTAGGCCGATCACATCCTCGATTTGCTCTTTCACCGCGGGAACATCGGCAGCCGGCAAGTCAATCTTGTTGAGAACCGGGACGATCTCGTGATCTTGATCGATTGCCTGGTAGACGTTGGCCAGCGTCTGAGCCTCGACCCCCTGGCTCGCATCCACGACCAGAAGCGATCCTTCGCAAGCGGCGAGACAGCGACTGACCTCATAGGAAAAGTCGACATGCCCCGGCGTGTCCATCAGATTCAGCGCATAGGTCTCCCCATCCTTCGCCGTATAGTCGAGACGGACGGTCTGCGCTTTGATCGTGATGCCGCGCTCTTTCTCGATATCCATCGAGTCGAGCACTTGCTCAGACATTTCCCGCTCGGTCAGCGTGCCGGTCTGCTGGATCAGGCGATCCGCGAGCGTCGACTTGCCATGGTCGATATGCGCGACAATGGAGAAATTTCGGATTTTATCACGTGGTGTCATAAGCGGGCATATAGCGACAAGCGCCGCACTCGCCTAGCGCCTTTGTCTGTCGGGGCAACAGCAATTCGCGGAATACTCAAATTCTGAGTTGGAAACCAGTTGCGGCGGCGATACGCGCGCGTATTGCGCTGGGTTGGTCGAGTATACGCAACTACCTGTATATTCATCGTCTGCGAGCTTCGTATACTTGCATTGTTCAACCGACATGGAGCATGCAATGACCCACGAAGCCCTGACTGCTTTCTTCGGATGGTTCGCCCTGATCAACTACGCTCTGATGATCGTTGCCTGGATCGCTCTAATGATGTTTCGCAACCCGATCATCGCCCTACACAGCGGAATGACCGGCGTCGCAAAAGAAGACCTGCCAAGGCTCTATTTTCAGTTCTTTTCATTCTACAAAGTTCTGATGCTAACCTTTGGATTGACGCCATATTTAGTCTTGAGGTTTGCGGTCCAAGGATGACCGTTTCATCTGATGTCCACCGTAAGATCTGAGAGTCTGGTGTAGCAATACGCGAACCCCGCGACGGTTTGCCGGTAAAACCGGAACAAGACAGGTGTGCTCATTTGAAACTTGTGATCAAGTGGCTATGAGCCAAGCATGGAATTGTTCTCACAACTGGATTGGCGCGCATTTCTCATAGCGATGCTGCTCATAGAAATGACTCCCGGTCCAAACATGGGATGGCTCGCAGCGCTTTCTGCACAGCACGGCTCACGCGTAGGAGTGATGGCGGTCGCGGGCGTAACGCTTGGTTTGGCCGCGCAAATCGTCCTCGCGGCAACCGGCGTCGCTGCATTGCTCTCAGAGCTTCCGGTGGTTTATCACGCTCTGCGCTGGGCGGGCGTTTTGTTTATGCTTTGGTTGGCCTGGCAGGCTTACTCTGAGGTCGGTTCGACGGTTCCTGTAGCCGGTCTGTCAGAGAAAGGTTTCCGGCGCGGTTTCTTCGCCAATCTTCTTAATCCAAAGGCCTTGGTATTCTACGTCATTATCATTGGCCAATTCACCAGGCCGGAACTCGGCGCGTTGTGGTGGCAGATCATAATTCTCGGCGCGGTGCATCTCGGAATCTCCATTGCGATCCATCTACTGATCGTGTTCCTCGGCGCTAATTTGGGCCGCCGCCTCGAAAAATGGCGAACGTCTTTATCGGCCAGACTATTCTTTTCGATTAGTCTTGTCGGAATCGCCGTCTGGATCGCAGTTTCTACGGGATAATGCTGTTGGATTAGTCACTGCGGCACGTGCAGATTCGATCGTCGATCTCAAAACATACACGCAGTTGGTGCCCAGAAGAGGACTCGAACCTCCACGTCCAAAAGGACACTACGACCTGAACGTAGCGCGTCTACCAATTCCGCCATCTGGGCACGAAAAAGGAATGGGGCGTATAGCGGGGAAAACGCGTTAGCGTCAACGGGCAATATGCGCCCGGAAGGAGGAAGTCAGCTAACGCGTTCCCGAACCTGATTTGGCCTAACTCGCGCGGGTGAAGCCGCTTGGCTGCATCATCGCATAAAGCTGGTCTTTTAGCTGCATGCGCTCGCGCCGCAGCGCTAGTTCTGTCGTGTCGGTTACCGGCTCAATCCGCTCTTCCATTCGGTGAATGGTGCGATTGATCTCATGATAGCGATCCGCCAGATTTGCGAAATGCGGGCTGGTTCGTTTCAGTTCAGAGATTCGCTGTTTTTCGCTTGGGAAATCATCGGCGAGTTCATGTGGTGTATGGCTCATCGAAAATGGCTCCTCTGGGTTGCTTGAACCCAGAAGAGCCATCTATTCCGCCTCCGTCACTTCGGAGAAATGCGTATATCGTTACGTTACTCGCCGTCGCCCTGCTTGAGGATCGTGCGCTTCCCGGCATGGTTAGGCGCTGAGATTACGCCCTCTTCCTCGAGGCGCTCGATCAAGGTCGCAGCCTTGTTATAGCCAACCTTGAGGCGGCGCTGTAGATAGCTGGTCGAGGCGCGCTTATCGCGCAGTACGACCGCCATGGCCTGGGCGTAGAGATCCTCGTCCTTGTCGCCTGTCGAGGTGCCGAGCATGGCATCCATGATGGCGCTGCCAGTGCCTTCTGCAGGCTCTTCCAGGACTTCAGGATTGTAGTCAGGCTCTCCACCATTATCCCGGAGCCAGTCAACAACCGCTTGGACTTCTTCATCGGACACGAATGGGCCGTGGCAGCGTTTGGTTTTGACACCCGCTGCCTGATAGAGCAGGTCGCCCATGCCGAGCAGCTGTTCCGCACCTTGCTCACCCAGAATGGTGCGCGAGTCGATTTTCGTCGTTACCATGTACGAGATACGCGTCGGGAAGTTGGCTTTAATCGTCCCCGTGATGACGTCCACCGACGGGCGCTGCGTCGCGGTAATCAGGTGAATGCCCGCGGCCCGCGCCATCTGCGCGAGGCGTTGGACGCACCCTTCGATCTCCTTACCAGCGACCATCATCAGGTCAGCCATTTCGTCGATGACAATGACCAGGTTCGGCACATGATCGAGTGGTAGGATTTCGGTTTCGTATTGCGGCTTGCCGCGATCATCAAAGCCGGTTTGAACTTTGCGGGTCATCTGGTCGCCGCGCGTGCGGAACTCGGCAGCTTTCTTGTTGAAGCCCGCGAGGTTGCGGACGCCCGCCTTGGACATCAGTTCGTAGCGCATTTCCATTTCGCGGACGGCCCATTGCAGCGCCAGAACCGCTTTCTTTGGATCGGTCACCACCGGCGAGAGCAGATGTGGAATGCCCTCATAGATGCTCAGCTCGAGCATTTTCGGATCGATGAAGATAAACCG
The DNA here is from genome assembly GCA_017642885.1 of Henriciella sp. Lineage (GTDB taxonomy): Bacteria > Pseudomonadota > Alphaproteobacteria > Caulobacterales > Hyphomonadaceae > Henriciella. The sequence continues at coordinate 10,310 of JAEPOM010000018.1, forward strand.
GCACTCTTCTGGCGGCAGCTTGAAGATCAGCGACAGGATCATCGCGTTCACGCCAACCGACTTACCTGAGCCTGTCGTCCCAGCGATCAACAAGTGAGGCATCTTGGCCAGTTCGACGACCGTCGGGGCGCCGCCAATATCTTCGCCAAGCGCCATAGGCAGGACGGCTTTGGTTTTGGTGTAGGCATCATGGTCGAGCAAGGAGCGCAAGTAGACCGTCTGGCGCTCTTCGTTCGGAAGCTCGATCCCGATGGCGTTCTTGCCAGGCACAACCGCGATCCGGCACGACACGGCGGACATGGAGCGGGCGACATCGTCGGCGAGAGAGATCACACGGGACGATTTCACGCCGGCAGCCGGTTCGAGTTCGAACAAAGTGACAACCGGGCCCGGGCGAACTTCGCGAATACGGCCGCGCACACCAAACTCGCGCAGAACTTCCGCAAGTCGATTGGCCTTGGAGAGCAAATCATCTTCGTCGATTTCGTTCCGCTGGGCCGGTGGAACTTGCAGCAAGTCCATAGGCGGCACTTTTCCGCCGCGTCCTTTGCGGGAGCGTTTCACGCGCGTTTTCGGGATCGTCGCAGAGCGCGGGGCCGTCACAGTGACCGGTTTTGTTGGTGATGCAGCTGGTGCAGGTGGTTCCTCGTCTTCGACGAATACATCCTCATCCAAGTCAGGCTCAATGACCTCGTTAGTGGGCTCATTTGGCCGGCGAATTCGGAACAGGTCGCTTTCGTCTTCGTCCGTTTCCGCGCCTGATTTCCGGCCGAAACTGAAGCGAGACCATAAGCCGCCAGCCCGCTGCGCTGCGCGGGCGCTGGATTTCGCGGCTGCTGACTGGAGCAAGAGGGCATCACCGCGGCGGAAACCAAGTGCTGCGAAGGCGCAAATCAGTCCGAGACCGCCCGCGACAAAGCCGGAAAGAAGCTCTGGCATCGGCAGTAATAGGGCTCTAAACGGCATCGCCGCGAGATCATGCAAGCCATCCCCGACCATGCCGCCCAGTCCAGCGCGAAGCGGCCAGGAGGTCGGCACCGGCCAGGCGGCAAAGCACGCCGCTGACAGAGGAACGAACAAAAAGCCGAGCATCCACCTCCGGATTTTCGGCGCCCCGATCAGCACCGCGCGCATAGCGCCGCCAATCATCAGCGCGAGCCCCGCGACCCAGGCCGACCAGCCGAGCAGTTGGCGCATGACATCTGCGAACACAGCGCCGCCGGCCCCGAACAGGTTTTCGACACCGCGATCACTGGCTGCATTCCAGCTAGGATCAAGCGGGTCGTACGAGCCGACGCTGCCACAGATGAAGACCCCAAGGGCGAACGCCCCGGTGCCTGTAATAATACGCCAGACAGGATCTGACACTTCGCGCATGGGCGCCGCTTCTGCGATTGTATTCGCCATAATCTACACTCCGGGATCGGACGGACGTTCTGAACCAAAAATGAAATTACAAGGACGGCCTTAAAACGGCGCTAACAGACATGATTTTGACGAAAAAACCCCCGGAGCCGAAGCGCCGGGGGTAAGTCGGGAGGAAACGCTTCCGAACTATGGAAGCGTACTGGTAACCAGCGCCGAGCCTGTCGGCGCTGGTAAACTGGGATTAGGAAGCAAACTCTGGATAGGCTTCGACACCTGTATCCGCGCGGTCGAGGCCAAGCTGTTCTTCCTCTTCGCTGACGCGAACACCGATGGTGAGTTTCAGGAGCATCCACACTGCAGCAGAGGCGGCGCAAACGAACACACCGGTTAGGACGACGCCGACAAGCTGGCCGACATAGCTGACGCCAATCGCGCCTTCCGCGTCTGCAGCTGGTGGCATGATGACATTGCCGTACGAGGCCGCGACGATGATGGTTCCCCAAATACCGCACACGAGGTGGGCTGGGATCGCGCCAACGACATCGTCAATCTTCAGCTTGTCGAGCAGCGGTACGGTCAGGACCACGAGAACCCCGCCAACAGCACCGATGGCGACGGCTCCGCCCATGCTTGGGGCGAGCGGTTCGGCTGTGATTGAAACGAGGCCACCAATTGCGCCGTTAAAGGCCATGGTTGGATCGACTTTGCCCTTGTAGAGCACGGAAGTCAGGACCATCGCGGCGAGCACGCCGCCGACAGCAGCCATATTCGTATTGGCGAAGATCTTGGAGACGGCGTTGATGTCGTCAAAGGTTCCTGCGGCGAGCTGAGACGCGCCGTTAAAGCCGAACCAGCCGAACCAGAGAATGAACGTACCAAGCGCTGCCAAAGGAATGTTGGAGCCAGGCATCGGGTTCACCTTCTCGCCGAAATACTTGCCAGCGCGAGGTCCGATGATGATGGCACCGATCAGCGCGGCCCAGCCACCGGTTGAGTGAACAAGCGTCGATCCAGCAAAGTCGGAGAAGCCCCACTCGCTGTCGAGATAGCCGCCGCCCCATTCCCAGGACGCGACGATCGGGTAGATGAAGGCTGTCAGAACGGCCACGAAAGCCAGGAACGACCAGAGCTTCACGCGCTCAGCGACCGTACCGGAGACAATCGATGCGGCGGTCGCGACAAACACCATCTGGAAGAACCAGTCAGAGCTTGCGGCATAACCCGTATCGAGGCTTTCTTCACCAGCCCAGATGAAGGCGGGAACCCCAAAAATACCATTCAGAATAGTCTCGCTCGGATACGCCATATTGTAACCGACCAGCCAGAACATCAGGCCGGCGATTGAGAACAGCGCGATATTCTTCAAAGACTGCATAGACGCGTTCTTGGACCGCACCAGGCCAGCTTCGAGGCAGAGGAAGCCCGCGGCCATGAACATCACGATCAGACCACCAATGAGGAACAGATACGAGCTGTCCACATAAGCGCTGACCGCGCTTGCATCCTGGGCGTGGGCAGCGAGCCCCGCTAGCCCGGCAACCGGGAGCATCATCGCGCCCCGCATTGCTGTTTTCATCCATAGTTTCATAGCCCGTATCTCCCGCAGCTCTGATTGATTGACTTGGGCAACAAAGCCGTCTGCCTAAATTCGCGCCAGAACTTTGAGAGGAAGAAACTACAGCCGCCCCATCTTTGATCAAAAATCGAGCAGGCTGCGACCCAAACGCCCGTTTGTCTGTCAGGCATGGACCTCACGCGCGCGGTTTCATATCTGAATTCCATGGAAGATCAGATCTACGACGTAGCGATTGTTGGCGCAGGCCCAACAGGAGCCGCCCTGGCGCTCGGACTGGCGCACGCGGGCTTAAGCGTAGCGGTGATCGACACGCGTGATCCCGAAGCTGAATTGAAGGCCGACGGCCGCAATTTCGCGATTGTCACAGGAAGCTGGCGCATGCTGCGTAAATTGGGCATCGCTGCGCAACTGGAAGAAAAGAGCCAGCCCTTGCGAGGACTAGAAGCCGTAGATGGCGGCACACACTTTTTTGGCCGACCCTCAATTCTGTTTACGCAAGAAGATCTCGACAGCGCTGATCCCGATGAGCCGCTCGGTCAGATGGTTATGGCTGAACCATTACAGGCCGCGTTGGATCGCGCTATGGATGCAGCGGATGGCATCGAACGGATCGCACCGGACTTTTTCGCCGCTCAGACGAGCTTAGCCGACGCTGTGCTCATCGACTTGAAGAGTGGGCGGCAATTGAAGACCCGATTGCTCGTGGGTTCAGACGGTATGAACTCTCCTGTGCGCCAGTCTCTCGGGATCGCGACCGAGGGGCGCGACTATGACAAATCCGTCTTCACCGCGAACGTCTCGCTGAGCCGCCCGCACGAAGGCATCGCCCGGCAATTGTTTACTCCAGAAGGGCCGTTCGCGACGCTTCCCCTGTGCGGCGATCGCGCCAATCTCGCCTGGTACATGCAGCGCGGTGCTGCAGAGGCGCTGGCCGCCATGCCAAAATCAGACGCCGAAGCGGAACTGAATTCGCGGTTCTCCGATTTCGCGGGAGAGATGAAAATTGAAGGCAAGGCCGGATCGTATCCGCTAATCCTGCAACTCGCGACAGAGATGACGGGACCTCGCGCTGCTCTTGTTGGCGATGCGGCGCGGCGCGTGAATCCGTTGGCAGGGCAGGGCCTCAATCAAGGCTTCCGGGACGTCGCAGCCCTCATCGACATCGCCGAGCAGACCCTTCATCTGGGCGGAGAGATTGGCTCACCGCAAATGTTGGAAGCCTACAGCCAGGCGCGCAGATTTGACGGCACGGGCACCGCGCTTGCGCTAGATGCGATTGATCGCCTGTTCTCGAATGATGCAAGCTGGACGAAGCCCATCCGCACGCTTGGCATGATCGCAGCGTCGAAGATTTCACCCCTGCGCCGATTCCTCACGCAAAAAGCTAGCGCGACAGAAGACGGCGTAGCGGGTCCGATGAGTGATTGGTAGGGCGCTCCAGCCAAAGCGCGCCTGAATTATACAGATAGAGAAATGCGTCGGTCGATTCCTGCGCCGCCTTCCCGGCCATTTCGCCAGCCAGTCTTTTGTTCGCGATACGCTGAAGCACGGCGAATCCGACGATCGGAATACAGGTCCACCAGGCGACAAAGAATGTGCAGATCACGCCTGCGAGCAACAGGAAGTCCGATACCAGGTTGAGCAACGCGATCTGGTTCGCATAGTGTGCGCCTAGGCGTTTCAGAACGTCTGTGCGCGCATGCAGATACTCGGCGTCGAGCGCCCAGGTCTGATCTGGCGTCGCACTGACACGAACGGTCATGCGGCTGTCTTCGCCGCGCGGGATTGAATACGCTGTTGCTGTCATTCTACGCTCCGGTGCTAGTCCGGTAGTCTCGTAAAATAGCCGCGATGGCTTAACGAAACCTATCAGCGATCAATCATGAACTCGCTTTAATCGAAAGCGCGTGCAGGCCGGTTTCGAATTCAGGCTTCAGAACATCCATGACGGCGCGCTGTCTCGCAACGCGTGAAAGACCCTCAAACGACGAGGCGGAGATGACCACTGTATAGTGCGTTTCGCCCTCTGGCCGGGCGCCGGAATGACCGGCATGTTTATGGCTATCATCCACCACATCCAGCGCCTCTGGCTGGAAAGCGTCTGTCAAAATCTGACGAATGCGTTCTGATCTGTTCATTAGTTCTGGTCTCTTTAACCCGAAGCACCTATGTTACCGCGCCTATGGATGACCGATACAAATATCGCCCTAAGTTCACTGATATAAGAGTGAAACCACCGGCCGACGAGAGCTCGCGTGAAAAAGCCGCGAAAACAAGAACCTGTGAGTATCCCAGCTGCGATCTGGCGGGGGAACACCCGGCCCCTATGCAGTTTGGTGACGGCAAACATTGGTTCTGCAAACGCCACGCTGCGGAGTACAATAAAAGCTTCAACTTCTTCGACACGATGAACGAAGAACAGTTGAAAGCGTTTAACGAGAATGCGCGCTACGGCTTCAAGCAGACCTGGAAGTTCGGCGCGGGCCCAATGGGCGGCGACAAGGCTGGCAAGTCACACGACCCCAAGACCTGGCGTGGCTCTGAATTCTTCGAAAACGCCGCCGAGGCGCGCGAGCATCGCCGCGCCAATCGGTCGGCCACCGGCGTCGCCAAACGCGCCCTGGCCGAGTTGGACCTGGATGCTGATGCGAAAGCACCGGAAGTGCGCGCCCGATACGCTGAATATGTCCGCCGGTTCCATCCCGATTCCAATAGCGGTGACCGATCTTCAGAAGAAAAGCTCGCGCGCGTCATCCGAGCGGGCAAGACGCTGAAGGCCGCGGGCCTGATGAAGGACTGACTCGTTTTCTTGCCGGACCCCACAAATTGCGTCACCTCTGAGCGATGGAGGAGGCCCCAAAACTCTCATACGCAGAGTATTTTGATCACCCGCTGAAACGCGGCGTGGTGCGCACGATTGAGCGCCTCTCAGGTCAGCCTTATCTGCAACGCTTGTATGAAACCTATCGCGAAAGCCTGACCGACGAGCCGTTCTTCGCTGCCGCGGTAAAGCTCCTAAATCTCGATGTGGAATTCAGTTCCGCGCATCTGGCCCAGATTCCCGAAACCGGACCGCTTGTCGTGGTCGCCAATCATCCATTCGGCGTCCTCGATGGCTTGCTGATTTCCTGGCTCATTTCGCTCCGTCGCAAGGATTTCAAAGTCCTGACAAATGCCGTGCTTGATGGCGCGCCAGAAGCACGCGAATGGCTTCTGCCCATAGATTTTGCACCAACAAAAGAAGCCCGGGCAACGAATATCGCGACCCGCGCGGAATGCCTGGAGCGTCTAGGGGCAGGTGAGTGCATCATCGTTTTCCCAGCAGGCGGGGTGTCGACCTCGCCAACACCGTTTTATCGCGCTGCGGTCGATGATACCTGGAAGCCCTTCACCGCGAAATTGATCACGCGCAGCGGAGCGCACGTGACACCGGTCTTTTTTGAAGGGCAAAACTCACGCTTGTTCCAATGGGCGAGCCATGTCTCGATCGAGTTGCGGCTGGCGCTAATCTTTCGCGAAGTCAAACGCCGGGTCGGGACGGCTATACAGGTTCACATTGGGGAAACCCTCACCCCGGAAACCCTGGCCAGTGCAGGCAAACGCCATGAATTGATGAGCTTCCTGCGAGATCAAACCTACGGTATGGCGCCGAGTGCGCAACAACGCTCTATCGCCAAAGCACAGGCAAAGTTCGACGCCGCGAAGCCGGCCATTTTTCACTGATCAGGGAATGTAGACCGTGTAGATCACGTCCGCTTCGACGTCGAACGTACCGTCGCTCAGGTCGATATTGCCCGTGTTCCAGCGATAATCGAGATCAAACCGTACAGATTGATCGGCAATCGTGCCCGGGCTCGCCGCCGTGCGACGGTTACCGCGGAAAATGTCACGGCCTGCCGTCAGTGTGGAAAGTCTGCGATAGCCATTCCACTGCACCCCGGAACTATTGGTGTTGCTTGAATGCGGGATCTGAGCCGCGCTGCCAAACGCGAGACCATCATCCGTACCGGACTGCGTCATGCGCATGCGGACGCGGATCAGGTTCAGATCCGCCGGATCACTCACCGGCGCGGCGACGACGTCAATATTGAACGCCTTATTGGTAGCGACATAGAAACTGGTCAGGATATCGCTGCGGATCGTGCGGACGTCCGTCGCGCCATTTAGCCGAAACGGATTGAGGACATCAGCCGCAGAGGTGAAGCGGTCGCCTTGCCGCGTGTTCTGGTTGCCGCCCCCCGGACTGTTTTGGATGCGCAAGGTTGCGCCGGTCCCATCCGGAAAAGCGTTATCCGTTGCGGCCAGGCTTCCCGTAATGACGGTATGTACATCGCCATTGATCAAATCGGTATCGGCCCCGCCGCTATCGATGATGAAATCCGAAACAATTGGTGCTGTGCCGCTGGCATCGGCGGCCCAAACAATGGCGACGCCGTCCACGTTGAAATGGGGGCGGTCAACAACACTGCCCATCGATGTCTGAGAGAGGCTCAATCCAGCCCCGACAAACACAACGCTCATGCGCGCCCACGCCCATTTATTATCGATCTTCAAATCTCCCATTCCGCCGATTTACCATAGTCGGGTTTGGGTCTGGATAACTGGAAAGATCGAATTTTATCGATTCTCTCACGGGGATTGTTCGTGTGGGGCTTGCTTTTTGGAGCCAAACGAGGTCATTGGCGCGGGTCCTGATTTAGGAGTTTCAGAACATGGCAGGTGTTGTGGTTGTCGGCGCTCAGTGGGGCGATGAAGGCAAGGGCAAAATTGTGGACTGGCTGTCGCATCGCGCCGACGTTGTCGCCAGGTTCCAGGGCGGGCACAATGCTGGGCACACCCTGGTAATTGATGGCACCGTCTACAAGTTGAACCTGCTGCCGTCTGGCGTCGTCCGCGGCGGCAAACTGTCGGTCATTGGCAACGGCGTGGTCGTCGACCCCTGGCAGCTCCTGTCCGAGCTTGAAGGCATGGCGAAGGCGGGAATTTCACTCTCGCCCGATGATTTGCTGCTGGCCGAAACAGCCTGCCTCATCTTGCCTTGGCACCGCGATCTGGATGCCGCCAGAGAAGGCGAAGCCAGCGACAAGGCCAAAATCGGCACAACCAAACGCGGCATCGGCCCAGCCTATGAAGATAAAGTGGGTCGCCGCGCCATCCGGGTTGCAGACCTCGCAGACGAAGCCGCGCTGGACCAAAAGCTCGAACGCCTGATTGCCCACCATGCGCCGCTCCGCGCGGGACTGGGCCTCGACAAGCCCGACGCCGCTGCGCTCAAGGCAGAACTGCTTGAGATTGCGCCTCAGGTGCTCGCATTCGCAGGACCGGCTTGGAAAGTCCTTGGTGAAAGTCAGAAACTCGGGCGACGCATTCTGTTTGAAGGCGCGCAAGGGGTTATGCTGGACGTTGATCACGGCACCTATCCATTCGTCACATCTTCGAATGTCGTCTCGGGTCAGGCCGCCGCTGGAACCGGGCTTGGTCCCCGCGCTGTGAGTTATGTATTGGGGCTCGCCAAAGCTTACACCACCCGGGTCGGAACAGGCCCATTCCCAACGGAACTCTTCGATGAGGTTGGTCAGGGTCTCGGGGAGCGCGGCCACGAGTTCGGCACCGTGACCGGTCGGGCCCGTCGATGCGGTTGGTTTGATGCTGTCATGGTCCGCCAAGCCTGCGCGGTCTCAGGCGTCGATGGATTGGCGCTGACCAAGCTCGACGTTCTGGACGGGATGGAAGAAATCAAAGTTTGTACAGGCTACAAGCTGGGCGACGAGATCCTTGACTACCTGCCAGCGACAGCAGCTGCACAAGAAGCGGTTGAGCCGATCTATGAAAGCATGCCGGGTTGGAGCGGCTCGACGCGCGGAGCTCGGTCCTGGAACGATCTGCCGGCTGAAGCGGTGAAGTACGTTCGGCGCCTGGAAGAGCTGGTTGGCAAGCCCTGCGCTCTGGTCTCGACGTCTCCCGAGCGCGAGGACGTCATCCTGATGCGCGACCCATTCGAACAGCGCTAAGCTCAGCTAGAAGACTGGCATTTGTCCGGTTGCCGCCCAGGGCATGCCCACGGCGAGGATGACGCTGATAATCAAGCCGATTAGGGCGCGGCCCGCATCGGATCCGGCGTCCATCATGGCCTCGCCTCGTTCCCGCAAAGCGGTGACGAACGAGATGGCCATTTCGCGGCCGGCCAATAGGCCGAGGAAGACCCATGTCGTGCTCATCGGGACATCGTTCAATTCTTTGAAGTAGAACAGCACAATCGCGTAGATCAGGTCGACGATGGTCGCAGCACGAATGTCCGTTGTGTGCGTCTTTGACAAAACGATTTTCTGAATCTCACCGCCGCGTGTCTTGAAGATGTACGCCATCATCGCGGCCATAAGCAGCGCGCCGCCGATAATGATCTCAGGTTTGAACACCATCATCTCAATGCTGCCATCGGCGGCAAACACAGGCTCGCGCGGCATGAATACGAAGATGTTGGCGAAATCCTGAAGCAACCAGGTCCACCACAGGAAGCCCGTCGTCGCCCATTGGAACACGGTCCACATAGGGTGCAGCCGCTCATCATCGTCACGTGTGCGTCCGACCCAGACCTCCCAGGCGCGCGATATAAGCAGCCAAACCGCAGCACCTGCCGCAAAAGCCACGACATAGCCTGTGAGCGACTTGATCAGCATCGAGCTCATCACGCCCTCTGTTGCCCCACCGCCAGACAGAGCGAATACGGTCAGAACCAGAAACGTCGTTGAAACCGGAATTCCGAACCGGGTCAGAAATAGGAGGACGATCGGCGGAAGTGCGTGCCACCATTCGATACCGCCTTCAGGATACGGAATCTTGTTGAGTTTGCCATCCGCGATGTCCCCGCCGCCATAAAACAGTTGGAACATTAGCGCACCGACCATGATCCCGGCTGCAAACAACCACAGCATCCACCAAGGGCGATGAGAGTTTGAAGCGAGGAATGTGCCGAGGGTCTGGATCGAGTCGTTAGCGATGACCGCATAAGCCGCGAAGAAGAACCCGATCAGCGCGAAAATCTCGTAGCCGGCAAGCGTCATGGCTGTCTCTCAAGGTTGCCCGGCAAAAACCGCGTTCGAAAGCTCGCTACCGAATAACCTATTTCAGATCAACCGAAATACGCGGCGCATTGAAGCGAATTGCAGCTGCAGCGGCGCTTATGCCCTACTGAGCAACCCAACCGCCATCCATGCTCAAGATCGCGCCATTGATGCCGTCTCCGCCGGGAGAGCAGAGGAACGTCGCGAAGGCCCCGATCTGCTCTGTCGTGACGAACTCCTTGGTCGGTTGCGCTGCGAGCAAGACATCCCGCTTCACTTCTTCTTCGGTAATGCCGCGTGCCTTGGCGGTATCGGCGACCTGTCCCTCGACGAGGGGCGTGTAAACATATCCCGGGCAGATCGCATTGCAGCGCACGCCATGCTCAGCACCTTCCAGCGCAACAACCTTGGTGAGGCCAGCTATGCCATGCTTGGCCGCGACATAGGCCGATTTATAAGGGGAGGCGACCAGAGCGTGCGCAGACGCAGTATTGATGATCCGCCCCCAGCCTTTCTTCTTCATTCCGGAGATCGCCATCCGCGTCGTGTGAAATGCTGCCGACAGGTTGAGTGAGATGATCAGGTCCCAGCGATCGACCGGAAAGTCTTCGATCGGCGACACGTGCTGGACCCCGGCATTATTAACGAGGATATCTGCGCCGCCAAAATCGCGAGCGACGTAGCCCATCAATCCCTCAATAGCGTCTGGGTCGGTCAGATTTGCGCCCGAAAACCCAACTTTCACACCGAACGTGTCCTGTAATTCAGATTTAAGGGCGGCGACCTCATCATCCGATGCAAGGCCGCTCAAAACCACGTCAGCGCCCTGTTCTGCCAGCGATTTTGCGATTCCCAGTCCAATCCCGCTGGTCGACCCCGTGACCAAAGCCGTCTTTCCTTTGAGCATTTTTAGTCCTTCTGCCTTGAGAGTGTGCGCGGCCTTGGTTAGAGCATTTGCAGGTGGCTTAACAGGCAAGAGTTTAAACGATGTCGGCAACGCTTGAATCTTTTCGCCAGGGCTTCCCTGATTTTCTGCTGATGACAGGGACCGCAGGGATTCTTCTGGTGCTCGCGAGTACCGTTTACATCCTGCTCACCCCCTGGAAAGAACTCGCTCTGGTGCGCGGCGGAAACGGCGCTGCAGGGCTTGCGCTCTCAGGGGCGATTGCCGGACTAGCGATCCCGATCGCGTCATGCCTTGCATCCAGTCTGACCCTCCTGGATCTGATTGTCTGGGGCGTCGTGGCGCTGCTGCTGCAATTGCTGACCTACCGCATTATCGACATGCTGCTGCGCGACATTCCGACTCGCATCCAGAATGATGAGGCTGGTGCTGCTATTGTTCTGATCGCCGCAAAACTAGCAGCCGCGATGATCCTCGCGGCTGGACTATGGGACCCGAATATCGGGCGCATATAGGAAGGATTACCGCACGTGTTGAGGTGGATACCCGACTGGATACTCTACGCCTTGGCGCTGAGCGTCGTGCTATGGGCCGTGTTCTCGGGCGACTCTGACGACACGCCCCCTCCCCCGCCTGAAGCCATCCAGCAAGAAGGCGCTATGCTGCCTCCTCCATCGGCATTTGATGAGAGGGTCCTGGTGCAGGTCACCGCGCCGAAAAGCGGGATCGGGACAGCCTTTGCTGTGAATGGCGAGGGACAATGGCTCACAGCACGGCACGTGGTCGAAGGCTGCAATGAGGTCTCGCTTCTCGTCGCTCCTGGACAGTACGCCTCGGCACGCAGCGTGGTCGTATCGGAAAAGTATGACCTCGCACTGATCGAAACCGAGACGAGCCCGAACCCAGCGCCTCTCGATACGGAAAATGATTTGCGGATCGGTGCCTACGGATTCCACGTTGGCTACCCTCAAGGGCGCCCCGGGGAAGCTGCATCACGGCTCATGGCCCGCTCAAATCTGATTTCGCGCGGCCAGCGTTCAAATAGCGAATCTGTGCTCGCCTGGGCAGAAACCGGCCGGACGCGCGGACTGATGGGGTCTTTGGGCGGACTCAGCGGTGGTCCTGTGTATGATCAGGCTGGTAATGTTCGCGGTGTCATCGTGGCCGAGAGCGCGCGGCGGGGGAGGATCTATACCGCAGCCCCCGAAACCGTCGCCAATTTCGTCAAGGCCACAGGCATCGATACGATGGGTGAAACGCCGCGCAATTTCTCAAAAGAAACGTATGGCCGCGAGGCCGATCATGCGCGTCGCAACCTGCAAGTCGTTAAAGTCGCCTGCAGCGTGGAAGAGTAATCGCGCATGTTCGCTGACCGCCTGATAGCCGCGACTCGCGCGCATGGCCCCTTATGCGTGGGGATTGATCCACATGCGGGCCGCATCCCGGACCTTTTTGGCGGCGATACACCCGAGGGTCTGGAGCGATGGGGAATTTCTGTTGTTGAAGCGGCCGCCGGGCGCGCCGGAATCGTCAAGCCGCAAGCAGGCTTATTCGAACGCCACGGCTGGCAAGGCATGCGGGCCCTCGCTCAGGTTTGCGCCGCTGCGAAGGATCACGGTCTGATCGTACTTATGGACGCAAAGCGCGGCGATATCGGATCAACGGCGGAAGGCTATGCCAAGGCATATCTTGCCGCGAATTCGCCGTTTGTCTGTGATGCGCTGACGGTCAATCCGTATATGGGCCTCGACACGCTGGAACCGCATGTGCGCACCGCGGAAGAGTCTGGCAAAGGTGTGATTGTGCTCGCTCGAACAAGCAACCCAGGAAGCGCTGACTATCAAGCAAAGGATCTCGAAGGCGCGCCGCTTTATGCCCGCGTCGTTGAGAGTTTAGCGCCCATGATTGATCGCCTCAAAGGGAGTAGCGGCTGGTCCGGCTTAACGCTCGTCACGGGAGCGACCGGGCCGGATGAAGCACGCCAGCTAAGGGCACTGGCGCCAGACGCTCTATTTCTTGTGCCGGGTTATGGCGCTCAGGGCGCGGGGGCGGCCGAGGCGATGGCCGGGTTTGTACCGGCGCGTAATGGTGGCAATCGCATGGAAGGTGGCTGCGTGAACGCCTCTCGCTCTGTGACATTCCCTTCTGGGTCTGAAAGTGCAACGAGTACGGAAAACTGGCGAGGTCTTGTCACCAAGGCAATTGACCTGGCTCAAGCTGACCTCAACGAGGTTGCGCCCCGATAGCGCCCCGCATCGAATCGGATTCGGTGGTGACATAAGACACCTCTCGACCAGCACCATAGAATTAGTGGTTCAATCGAAATTCTAGGGCCTTCACCCTAACTTTCCCCAGCGTACAGCCTCGACACTCGTGGCAATTTGCCTAGTCTGGCTTTCACAACAGCGCGACAGACGCTGACTGGAAGTGAGGAAACGAGGAAAGCGCACATGAAACCGCTTCAACTAGCGGCCCTGGCGGCCGTATCCGTGTTTGCATTATCGGCCTGTTCAGGCGGTGAGGACGCGGAAACCCCGGAAGCCGAAACGTCAACGGCCGTCTTCGCGGACGTGACCGATGACCGGCTCGATAATGCGGAAGCAACCCCGCAGGAATGGCTAGGCTACGGCTTTGACCGCGAAGAGACGCGGCACTCTCCCCTCACTGGGATAACGACGGAAAACGTCGCCGACCTGGGCGTCGCCTGGACCTATGACCTCGCCACCAATCGCGGGGTTGAATCAACTCCGATCGTGGTTGACGGCACCATGTACGTCACGTCAGCCTGGTCTGTCGTGTATGCACTCGACCCCAAGACCGGCGAAGAACTTTGGGTCTATGACCCAGATGTCGATCGCGCTGTTGGCGTCAATGCGTGTTGCGATGTCGTGAACCGCGGTGTCGCGGTCTATGACGGGAAGCTTTATCTCGGCGTGATTGATGGTCGGGTCGAGGCGCTCGATGCCAAAACAGGTGAGGTCGTTTGGTCGACTGTTACCGTGGACCAATCAAAGCCCTATACGATCACCGGCGCCCCGCGCGTGGTCGATGGCAAGGTGCTGATTGGGAATGGCGGCGCCGAGCTCGGTGTACGTGGCTATTTGAACGCGCTGGACGCCGATACAGGTGATCTGATCTGGCGCTTCTACACTGTTCCAAGTGCTGACAAACAGCCCGACGGAGCGGCGTCTGATAGCGCTTTTGAGCAAGTCGGTAACGTCACCTGGGGCGACACGGGTGCCTGGAAAACCGATGGTGGCGGCGGCACCGTTTGGGATTCGATCATTTATGACGACGCCAATGACACTGTCATTTTCGGCGTTGGCAATGGCTCCCCCTGGAACCAGCGTCTGCGTGACCCATCCGGTCTCGATAATCTGTTCTTGTCTTCAATCGTCGCGGTCGACGCCGATAGCGGTGCGTATAAGTGGCACTTCCAGACCACGCCTGGCGATAATTGGGACTATACAGCTACGCAGACTCTGATCATCGCGACGCTTCCGCTGGGGGCTGATGGTGCCGACCGCCGCGTTGTCATGCAAGCGCCAAAGAATGGGTTCTTCTACGTGCTGGATGCCGCGACCGGTGATTTCATCCAAGGCAATAATTACGTGCCAACGAACTGGGCAACCGGGTTGTCGGATGAGGGACGCCCGATCGAAGTGCCGGAAGCGCGATATGCGGAAATTCCTTACCTTCAAACGCCAGGACCGCTTGGCGGCCATAACTGGCACCCGATGGCATACAATCCAGATGTTGGGCTCGCTTACATTCCTGCACAGGAAATCCCGCAGGCCTATGGTACCGATCCGCGCTTTCAGGACGAATCGTCGAAATGGAACACCGGTGCAGACTTTGCCGCCGGGGTGCCTCAGCTGATCCCGAGCGAGGTCTTCAAATTCCTGCGCTCTGGCCTGAAAGGCCGGCTGATTGCCTGGGATCCGGTCGCCAACGAAGCGCGCTGGACCGTGGAGCATGAAGGCCCCTGGAATGGTGGCGTCCTGTCGACGGCAGGTGGGGTTATCTTCCAAGGCAAACTAAATGGCGAGTTCGTCGCCTATGATGCCGGAACGGGGGAGCGGCTATGGGCGCAAGATGTGAAATCAGGCGCCGCTTCAGGCCCAGGCACGTTTGAGATCGATGGTGAGCAATACGTCACGATTACAACCGGTTGGGGCTCAGCCTATTTGCTGTCTGCAGGGGGTGTCGCAGCGCCGCAGCCGGTTCAGCCCACTGTCGGTAAGGTCGTCACCTTCAAGCTTGGCGCGACCGGCACGATCCCGGAAGTCGACTTGCAGCTGGTCGAGGCCACGCCCAAAGCTGACGAGTTCGGCACCGAAGCACAATTGGCAAACGGTCTTGTTCAATACGCTCGCAATTGCACTGTGTGTCACGGGCCATTCGCGTCCAGCTCCGGCGTTCTGCCAGATCTTCGTTGGTCGACCTACACGTCCAGTGCTGACGCCTGGAAGGGTGTTGTGGTGGATGGCAATCTGCAATCGCTGGGCATGGTCTCCTTTGCGGACGTCCTGTCAGAAGACGATGTTGAATCAATCCGCGCCTATGTCGTGCAGCAGGCTCACAATTCAGGCGGCATCGATGATGCCATCGCCAGCGAAGGTGGCACGCCTTAATCCGCGCAGCCGTCAGGCGAGGAGCAAACCAAGCTCTTTCTGTTTTTTCTTGGACAAGCCATCGGCGACCAGTCGGTGGCTTGTTTCTATATAAGCCTTGAGATCGCGATCCTTGAGGCCGGGATCGGCATAGTGCTGAATCCATTTCATCCCGCGCGAGGCAAGATATGGGGCAGGGCGCAGACCTGGTTGCTCCTGCAGGATCTCATAGGAGAGCGGCGTGACTTTGAAAGTGACAGCGAAGAAATCCTCATCGCCCCAACCGGCGATCGCGAACACTTTGCCGCCCACCTTCCAAACGTGGCTGCCGCCCCATTGCACCACCCGGCTCGTCGCGGTTAGAGCCCCGCAAAAGTCATTATATTCGTCCAAGGTCATAAAAAGACCATGACAAGGAATAGACTCCACTTCAATCATCGTCAGATCGAGGTTACGGTTACTTAACGCCGTTGAGGGGCTGCTCATGCACATTATCGTCGCGCTGCTAGGATTTCTTGGATTCATTGCCGTCTGGTATTGGCGGCTGAAGATGCTGCGCGACGTGGCCCGCGATGGGCGCAAGGTCGCAGAGACCGTGGCCAACCTACCCCGCAAGATGCGCTTTCGACATCAATCCGGCAAAGGGGGTCTATCCGTCGTCGAGGATCCACGTGAGGCTGCCACCATCCTGATGCTGGAAATCGCGCAGGCCCGCGGTACGCTCACCGAGAAACAGGAAGCCGTCATTCGCGGCGAAATTATGCATCATTTTGAGTTTGCTGAGGGTGATGCTAATTCGCTGATCTCGCAAGCGGGATGGCTATCCAGAAGCGCAGGAGCCAGCCACGTTGTCATGTCCAAGATGACCGACTTTGTGCGCAAAAGCCCAGGCATGACCAACAAGGAACTGGTCGATCTGGATGGCATGCTCGTGGCGATTTCTGAGGCGGAAGGCGACCCCACAGCGAGCCAGCTTGATCTGTTGATGATCTATCGCGACAAGACCGGCCTGCGCGTCTGACTTTGCCTGACACACGATCAGTCTAGTTCCGTCTTCATCAGGAGGTGGCAAATGCGGGCAGTCATTATTGGGGCAACAGGCGGAATTGGGCGTGCCTTGACCGAAGCGCTCGCCGAACGCACGGATGTCACGCAGGTATATGCTTTAAGCCGCTCTGGGGAGACAGCGGCGCATCCGAAAGTGGTCGCTTGTGAAATCGACATCCTGGATGAGAAGAGCGTTTCCACTGCGGCCACCAGTGCATCCGCCAATGGTCCAATTGAGCTGGCGATCGTTGCCAGTGGTGTCTTGTCATCTGGCCCGGACTTGCAGCCGGAAAAGTCCTACCGCCACCAGAGCCGCGCCGCTTTTGAACAGGTGTTCGCCGTCAATACGATCGGGCCCGCTCTGGTCGCGAAGCATTTTCTGCCTGTTATGCCGCGACAGGGCAGGGCGGTCTTTGCGGCCCTGTCAGCGCGTGTGGGCTCGATTTCAGACAATCGGATCGGCGGCTGGCATGCTTATCGGGCGTCAAAGGCCGCGCTAAATATGCTGATCCGAAACTACGCGATCGAGCAGGCTCGGCGAAATCCGGATTTTATTGCGGCCAGCCTGCACCCAGGCACAGTCGATACGGACTTATCGGCGCCCTTTCAGGGCAACGTTCCAGACAAGCAATTGTTTTCACCGCAGCAGTCTGCAGCTCATTTACTGAGCGTGATCGATGACCTCACCCCGAACAATAGCGGCAAGGCTTTTGACTGGGCCGGAGCTGAGATTCCGGCTTAAGCACCGCTCAGATTGGCAAGCACATCATTGGCGTCATAGGCGTCTGCGTTCTCGGGTTTTTGGCCGCTGCCTGTGATGATCTCCATCACATGCTCGACCGGGCCGGATGACCCGCCAAGCGGCAAAGATATCCCAACACCGAGACCGACACTTGACCGACCGCCCGAGCTTGATCCGCCTCCGATTGAGACGGATGACCCGCCGCCAGCGAGCTCTCCAGTGTCAGAATAAGCGTTCACGACCAAAAACCATTCATCGCCTTTCTCAAGCGTCACTTCCGCGGCACGACGAAGCGCACGGCTGCGTGCGACGTCCATCGAATTGTCCCGATACGCGATCCGAAATCGATTGTTCTCAATCGGTTGGACGGAATAACCTTTCGCACTGTCAGAGCTCGCCGGACCATAAGGCACACTGGTCGCACAGGCTCCGAGGAGCGCCAGAGCTGAAACTGCAATCCATTTAGTCATAGTCGTAATCCTTATAGTGTGAATAGCGCTCTTTTCGTTCGCCATCATAGGCGCGGTTTCTCTGCCAGCAACCGCAATCAGAGTCCCAGGTGAATGCTTCTCCCATTCCGTTCACCCGCAAATGGGATGACGAAAAAGATCCGCTCGAGGTGTTCCCATACATGTCCGCATAGCCGTCCCCGTCGCTATCGCACGTGTAAAAGCTACCCGTGTGCGTGCAACCGAAAGCGCCGACATATTGGCCATAAGAGTAGGATGAAGGCCAACCTGAATAGGATGAAAACCCTGATGGTGCATAATAAGCACCGTTATACGCGTTGGTAAAAGCACCTGAGTTTGGAGCGTAGGCATTCGCTTCATAGGGCGCTTCTGCAAAACCCTGAGCCAACCCGGCGGAAATGGCTTCAAGATCCGCCGTGGTGCAGGCTGAAGCCAGCAGGCAAGCGCTGGCTAGCGCGTACATCCGTGTTAAATTCTTCATATTGTCCTCCCGCAGTTTCCCACAGCTGAACCGTAGCCGACTCAACATGAACGCCAGCCAACACATTACACGAAGTTCATTCAGATAAGGTTCGCTAGACACGCTCACAGGACGGGGGACAGGCTTGGTGATCCGCAGTTACCAAGCTTCGTAGGCGTCCAGTAGCGAGGATTGCTAGTCCGAAACGGGCTCTACAGTCTTCGCGAACGTGCCGTGCTTCACGTGCACATCGAGCGGACGGCGTTTTTTAAAAAGGGGAACGTCGTCCGTTCATTTATCTGAGCTTGGATCAATATGCCGACGCCCGAAATCTGCTTCGGCCGTATCGAGCCCTGCATCGATAATCGCTTCCCGGATACCGCGCGCACGCGAAAACTCCTTCATCAGAGTCTCCCCGTCACCCCATCGGATGGCTCGCTGCAGCGCGGCAAGGTCTTCGCTGAACCGACCCAGCGTTTCGAGCACCGCATCCTTATTGTTCAAGAACACATCACGCCACATGGTCGGATCGGACGCTGCAATGCGGGTAAAGTCCCGAAAACCGCCTGCGGAATACTTGACCACTTCGCCCTGCTCTACGCTCTCCATATCATAGGCCGTCGACACGATATTGTACGCGATCAAGTGCGGAAGGTGCGAGGTGATCGCAAGCACGCGATCGTGGCGCTCCGGACCCATTGTTTCAACCCGCGCGCCAATGCGCTTCCAGAAATCTGTCAGCCGTTGGACTGCGTCATCATAGGCCTCATCGCCGTCTTTCAGCGGTGTGAGAATGTTCCAGGATCCCTGAAACAAGCTGGCGAATCCGGCATCGGGGCCAGACTTCTCAGTCCCTGCGATCGGGTGTCCGGGGATAAGATGAACATCCGAAGGGCAATGCGCGGCCATATCGCGCGCCGCTGTGACTTTGACCGAACCGACATCGGTCAGGATCGCGCCGGGCATCAAGGCGTCCTTGATCAGCTCAGCCACCTCACCGAACACGCCGACTGGGGTGCAAAGGATGACGCAACTGGCGTCCCGCACCGCGTCCTGTGCGGTCTCGGTGACTTCTGCGCCGAGAACTCGGGCCGCGCGCGCTCGTACATCGGAAGACCCGTCCCACAAAGCCACGCGTTCAGCGCCGCCATAGGCGTTCACCGCATGCGCGATGGAAGAGCCGAGGAGGCCAATGCCAAGGATGGCAAGCTTTTCGAATTGCACGTCGGACATCAGCTTTTCGCAAACGCCTCTACAGCCGCGATGAGATCGTCATTCTGCTCTGTTGTGCCAATCGAGGCGCGCAAGCAGGTCGGCAGACCATATACATTCACGTTTCGGATAACGACGCCGCGACTACGAAGGAAAGCATCCGCCTCTGCGCTCGTGCGCCCAGGTGCGTCGGGAAATTCGATCAGAGTGAAATTTCCAACGCTCGGATAGGTTTTGAAACCGGCCTTCTCGACGGCGTCTCGTACCCGAATGAGCTCGGCTGAATTGTGGTCGACAGACTTTGCCTGGAATACATCATCATTGAGCGCAGCGATCCCAGCCGTCTGGGCGACGGCACTGACATTGAAAGGTCCGCGCGTCCGGTGAATGGCGTCGATCACGCTTTCCGGTCCGTAGGCCCACCCCAAGCGCAGCGCCGCAAGGCCGTGGATCTTCGAAAAGGTGCGCGTCATCAGCACATTTGAGCGCTCACCGGCCAGTTCCATTCCGGCGCTATAATCATTGTTGCGAACATATTCCGCATAAGCGCCGTCCAGCACGAGAAGCACGTTCTCAGGCAGGCCTTCGTGCAGCCGCTTCACATCAGAGTAAGGAATATAGCTCCCAGTTGGATTGTTCGGATTGGCCAGGAAGACAATTTTTGTCCGTTCATCCACGCGCTCGAGCATCGCGTCGACGTCCGTGGTCAGCTCCTTTTCGGGCGCGCTGCGGGTCTCAGCTCCAGCTTGCTGCGCCACCAGACGATAGACGAGAAAGCCGTGCTGGCTTTGCACAATATTATCACCCGGGCGCAGATAGGCGCGGCCTAGTAATTGGAAAATCTCATCAGACCCAGCGCCGCAAACAATACGCTCTGAATCAATGCCATACTTGGCTCCGATCGCGTTGCGGAGCGCCGCGGCAGATCCATCCGGGTAAAGCTCCATATGCTTGGCTGCCTCGACGACCGCGGCCTGCGCTGCAGGGCTACATCCCAGCGGATTTTCGTTCGACGAAAGCTTGTGCGCGTCGACCAGTTTCTCACCACCTTTGTAAGGCGTGATTTCGAGGATGTTCGGCAGTGGCTGCGGCCCAGTCATAAGGGACTCCATGGTTGAGCGAGTTGACCTGCCGCCTATGGCCGCGAAAATCAAGAGCTTGCAGGATTTGCCCGGCCCTTGGTTCGGCACCTTTTTGAGCAAAATTTCACCTCGTCCCAATTTCGCTCCCACTTCTTTCGCCAGACAAATGGGCGCTGGCAGCCGAGGCAGGTCTTCTGGGGCAGGTGCGGTTTTTGGTGCGCCACGGGTTTCTCAGAGCGCGTTAGCCAAGGCATTGGCGCTGAGAAATGCCGCTTCGACTTTGCTGCCAAGGCACCAATCTCCGCAAGCCGCGATCTGGAGATCGCGGTCAATCAGATAAGGCTCACCTACTGGGGTTGCGGTCGCGGCGTATCGCCATCTGTGTAGAACCTGATGCGTCGCTATTGAAAGGTCGATGCCGGCGAAATCCGAAGCCGTCAGCAAAAGCGCAGACTTCACTGCCTCTGGATCATCCTCCAAATGCTGTTCTGCCCATGTATTGTTTGATTGCACCAGCAGCGAGAAAGCGTCCTCGCGACCGGGCTTGGCCGAGTTGATCGCCATCCAGCCAACCGGCGGCACACCAGATTTCAAGGCGCTCCATGGCAGGTCGAGGGCGGCATCAAACCCTAGCATCAAAGCAAAGCACCCCAGCATTTCGACCTGAGACAGAGACTCCATGCCGCTAAAGCTCTTCGGAAACAGGATTTCAGTTTGCGGGGCAGGCGCGGTCGAGATGACCCAGTCGAACGGGCCATGGATATCGCCCGACGCCTCCTGCAGGCGCCAGCCCTCCTGGCTCCGTTCCATCGCGTCGATCTTGCAGCCTGCGCGCACATCGAGGCCGCTAGCGAGAGACTTGCAAATGCTGTTCATGCCCGGCGCGGCGGCAAATCTCGCCTTGTCGGACACTTTCGCGTCCCCTTCGAGCTGGATTGTATCCGGCCACCCGGCGACGCTGCCGGCTGTCACAAACGGCTTCAGGAATGCCTTGAACGCCTCGGTCTCTGCGGTGAAATATTGTGCGCCATGGTCAAATGCGTAGGGCGTCGCCCGGCGGGTCGACATACGTCCGCCGGGGCCACGCGCTTTTTCAAACACGGTGACAGAATGAGAAGCCGATAACCGCCTGGCCAGTTCCAGACCGGCCAGGCCGGCCCCGATAATTGCGAAATTCATGTTAGCTCTCTACTCGCTGCGCGATTGACATACGCCAAATCTCGCTGCGGCAAAGAGGATTTTTGATTAGCTGCCGATGGCCTGCTCGTTGCGCTCGCCCGTACGGATCCGCACAATGGTCTCAAGATCGGCCACGAAGACCTTGCCGTCACCGATCGTGCCCGTATTGGCCGCGGCAGTGATCGCCTCAACGACACGATCCACTTCAGCGCCGCTACAAGCGACTTCGACTTTGACCTTGGGCAACAGGCGGACTTCATATTCCGCGCCGCGATACACCTCCGTCTTGCCTTGCTGGCGGCCATAGCCCCGGACTTCGGAAACGGTCAGGCCAGAAACATCGGCCTCACCCAACGCATCGATCACAGCGTCAAGTCGGCTGGGTTTGAAGATTGCGGTTACGAGTTTCATGTTTCCCCGGCTCCAGTAGTTTCGTTACGTATAGGCCTATCGGCTCTTCTCAGAAGGTCAATCGCTGTGTTTTCAACAGGCTGCGCCGCCTGTCGCCCTGCCAGTTTTCTAGGCATGACCGGCTTCGGTTTGCCCGCCTTTACAGCTTTCGTGACCGGCGCAGCCGCGCTGCCGCCGGGTTTGGAGTAAAGCCGCTTCACAGCCTCGACCAGCACAACACCTCCCAAACCAGGAAGAACCAGTTCGCCAGCGCGTTCCCAGGATTTCGATGCGCCGGTAATCAAACGCCAGTCGAGCGGCGGCATATGCACCGCTGTTGTGCTGGCGGTGACTTGAAACAAGCTGTCATTCAGGAACCGAACCAGCTGCTGCCGCGTCCAGGGGCGCCCATGGCCGAACGGCTTATTATCAGCGAGCGACCACATGCTGCGCCGATTGGTCACGGCCACAACAATGCGTCCCTCCGGTGCCAGAATCCGCCAAGCTTCTCGCAGGAGCTGGCGCGGACTGTCGGCCTCTTCCAGCGCGTGTAACAGGAAAACGCGATCAAACAGGCCTTCCGGGAACGGCAATCGGTGTTCAGGCACGCTGCAGAGAATCTGTCCTTTCTCTGAGGTGTGCCGTACCGGCCCAATTTCTTCCGGGACTGCGCCGACGCATGTCGCTGCATCGTTCTGCCAAAGCGACAGCAACGGGCCCGGAAACCCTATGCCAAGCACGCGCATACCGTCGCACGGCCCCCAAAGATCTAGCATACGAGCGCCTATCAAACGCGCGGCTGATCCGCCCAATCGCGATTGATAAAAAGCTTCGAGGGTTGCCGCAGGCTGGCGCATATGGCTCTAGTCTTTCAGTTCAATATCCACCGTGGAGAGATGGGATCATGCTGACCATACATCAATTCCCCTGCCTGAATGATAATTATGGCTACCTCGCTCATGATCCAGTCTCGGGCGAAACCGCTGCGATCGATACACCCGACGCCGACAAGTATCTCGCCGAAGCGGAGGCTAAAGGCTGGACCATAACAGCGATCTGGAACACGCACTGGCACCCGGACCATGCCGGCGGAAACCTGAGGATTAAAGACGCCACGGGCTGCGCCATTATTGGCCCAAAAGGCGAAGCCGAAAAGATTCCTGGCATCGATCGCGCGGTTGGAGGCGGCGATACGGTCGCGCTGGGCGGCCTGGAGGCGGCCATCATAGATGTCCCCGGCCATACACTGGGTCACATTGCCTTTCACATCGCAGCGGCCAGAACCGCCTTCGTTGGCGACGCTGTGTTCGCGCTTGGCTGCGGGCGCGTTTTTGAAGGCGACATGGCGATGATGTGGGCGTCGATGCAGGCAATTAAAGCGCTCCCGCCCGAGACCACTCTGTATTGCGCGCACGAATACACCCAGTCCAATGCCCGCTTTGCCGAGACCATTGAGACCGATAATGCGGCGCTGGCGGCCTATATCGCCGAGATTGATGAAAAGCGCGCCCGCGGCGAACGCACAGTGCCCATGGGTCTCGCCCGAGAGCTCGAGACCAATCCTTTCCTGCGCGCGGACGTGGCGGCGCTTCAGTCCGCGATGGGCCATCCCGGCGACGCTGCAGCGACCTTTGGTGAGATCCGCGGGCGCAAGGACCGGTTCTAGGTGGCGGCGCTATCCGGCGATCTCGGCGCGAATGAAATCATTCGCCTGCTTGACATGCAGCCACATCCCGAGGGCGGACACTATGCCGAAACCTTCCGTGCGAGCGGGCAGGGCAGGGCGGCCTCGACCGCGATCTATTACCTCTTGCAAGCCGACCAAGTTTCCGCCTGGCACCGGGTTGATGCCGACGAGCACTGGCTCTGGCATGCGGGCGGCCCCCTCGCGCTGACCATCTCGCCCGCTGACGGCAAGGGCGCTGAGGCCCATACTCTAGGCCCCGACTTGCGAGCAGGACAGCGCCCACAATTCAATGTCCCGGCGGATTATTGGCAGACTGCTGAAAGCCTCGGCGCCTGGAGCTTGGTGTCCTGCGTGGTCGCCCCCGCGTTTGAGTTTTCCGGGTTTGAGCTCGCCCCGCCGGATTGGCGCCCGCAAGTGTGATGACCCAACCGCATTCCTATTCCTGGCTGCCCAATGCGTTGACCCTCGCCCGGTGCGGATTAGCGGTATGGGTGGGGTGGCTGATTTACACATATCCAGCCCTTTCCTTTTGGCCCTTCCTGGCCTTTGTCGGCGTGGCGCTGACGGATTTTCTGGATGGGTTCGCCGCGCGGCGGCTGAACGCGGTTTCGGCGTTCGGCGCTTTCCTCGACCCTATCGCTGACAAATTGCTTGTCGGGATCAGCCTGGCGGCCCTCACGATCACACGCGACGGCTTGCTCGCATTGGCCATCCCGACACTTGTGATTGTGGTGCGAGACTTTACCGCGACCGGCCTGCGCCTGATGCCGGAAGTCGAGATGCCGGTCTCGCAGCTCGCCAAGTGGAAGACGGCGATCGAGATGCTGGGGATTGGCGCACTCTTGCTCGCAAACGCCCTTTTCAGCGCCGCGCTATGGGTCGTAGGCCTTGTTCTGGTCTGGATCGCAGCGGCCCTCGCCGTCTACACGCTCGGCCTCTATGTCGGCGCGCTCATCGCAAACCAAAACGACCGCGCTAGCAATTAGCGCGGTCGTCTCGTTCCGGGCCAGCGCGCCATAAAGGGGGAGGAATTACCGCGCTGGTTGCCTGCAATTCACGCCGGAAAAGGGGACACCCGGCATGGCTGTCTATTTGGCATGTGAGGCTTTAACGCCCATTTAATTTTCCCGCCTAAATTGTGCCACCCGCCGATCCAAATGACGCCCGGATTGCGCGTCAAACAGATCTCATGAAACAGATTTGGCATCGATACGGGCTTCTCATGCTCTTGCTATCAGCGATCGTCTTTATGACCATGCCGGCTCTGTTCGCCTTTGCCGGTGGGTGATCACCACATCAGAGACTGTGCGTCACCGTTGAGCAGTTCGCGCAGACGCCGCTGCGTCCCCGGCGTGGCGTCATCGGGTAAAGCGCGTGGATCGCACCAAATAATCTCGGATATTTCTCGCCCAATCGGGTCGCCGCAATGCTCCCAGTCCTGACTGCTGACGCGGTAGAGCAGGACGTGATCGTTTCTGAAGACCCTGTGATTGGAAAACACGCCGAGCAGTTCCGGATTACCCGTGACTTTCACGCCGCCTTCTTCTTCCAACTCTCGGCGCAGCGACAATTCAGTGGTCTCACCCCGCTCGACTCCGCCGCCCGGCAGGAACAGCCCCTTAGTGTAAGTGTGGCGCACCAACAAAACCTGACCGTGCGCGTCCTCAACGATGCCCCGCACCCCGAGCGTCATCGGTCGGGACAGGCGAAACCAGGTCCGAAACAGCTGGGATCTCAGGTCAAACAAGATGCGACACCACGTTTTCAGTTTCAGGGCTCGCCAAATCGATAAAGACAGTCTAACAGGACGCAAGTTTTATTGAGGGGCTGTCGCCATGATCCACGCATCTATCTGGGCCATTCTGGCAACTGTAGCTGTTTTTGGAATTCTCAATCTGATCGATTTCCGTCGTATCGATTAAGCGGAATATCCTCGCCGACATAGGAGGATTTCAGTGTCAAACCGCGTATCCGATGGACCAAAGCGCGCGCTAGTGACCGGCGCCGGGGCTCGTTTGGGAAAAGCCATGGCCGAAGCGCTCGGCGAAGATGGCTGGTCTGTCGCGGTCCATTATCGCGGCTCCAAATCTGGCGCAGAGGCAACCGCTGAAACGATCCGAAATGCCGGTGGCCGCGCCGAGCTGGTTCAGGCGGACCTGTCTGACGAAGAGCAAACGGCGACACTGGAACGCGCCGCCCATGAAGCGCTTGGCGGACCGCTGACACTTCTGGTCAATTCAGCTTCAACCTTCGAAGACGACTCCGCGCTAGAGCACTCGCGCAAGAACTGGGACTTCCATATGGGTCCCAATCTGCGCGCACCCATTCTGTTGGCCCAGCATTTTGCCCGCGCCTTGCCGCAAGACGAAGCGGGTCTAATCGTCAACATGATCGATATGCGCGTCCTGAAGCTGAACCCCCTCTTCTTCACCTACACACTCTCCAAGTCCGCGCTCTGGACCGCAACACGAACGATGGCGCAGTCATTTGCGCCGAATATTCGCGTCAACGGGATCGGACCGGGCCCGACGCTGGAAAATGTGCATCAAAAACCGGGCGAGTTCGCCGCCGAAGCTCAAGCGACCCTGACGCAGCAAGGATCCAATCCCGGGGAAATCGTGAAGACGCTGCGCTATCTGATCGAGGCCGACAGCATTACTGGTCAATTGATTGCCAGCGATGGCGGCCAGCACCTGATGTGGCAAACGCCGGATGTCTTGTTGTAATCCATGGATTTTTCGTCTGACACCGCTGCTCCGGCGCATCCTGCTGTTATCGAAGCGATTGCAGCCGCCAATCAAGGCAACCAACCAAGCTATGGGGGGGATGAGGTCACGGCCCGCCTCCGCCGCCACCTTTCAGAGACATTCGAAACCGACGATTTAGATTTCTGGCTTTGCGCAAGTGGAACCGCGTCTAACGCTCTGGCCCTTTCGATACTTTGCTCCCCCATCGGGGCGATCGCCTGCCACGAAGAAGCGCACATCGAACGCGATGAGCGCGGCGCGCCTGAATTTTTTTCCGGCGGAGCGAAGCTAAGGCTGTTACCTGGGCACGGCGGCCAGATTGACGAAACCGCCCTGCGCGCGGCTTTGGCGGCCAATAATCCAAATTTTGTGCACGAGACGCCGCTAGAAGCGCTCTCTCTGACCAATCTTACGGAATGCGGCACCGCCTATCCAACCTCGAAAATCGAGCAATTCGTCTCACTCGCTAAAGCAGAGGGGCTGAACGCGCATCTGGATGGCGCACGTCTGGCAAACGCACTGGCCTCCACCGGTGCAAGCCCTGCCGAGATGAGCTGGAAAGCCGGGATCGATGTACTGACGCTCGGTCTGACCAAGACCGGTGCGATTGGCTGCGAAATCATCCTCGTGTTTGGGTCGAAACGCGCAGAGTTTCCTCAGCTACAGGCCCGCGCGAAACGCTCCGGACATATGCCGCCAAAAATGCGTTTCCTGGCGGCTCAAGCCGAAGCGATGCTGACAGACAATCTATGGATGACGCTCGCCGCAAAAGCCAATCAAACAGCCAGGGAATTCGCGGACATTCTATGCGCCAAACCCGGCGTGACGCTCGCCTATCCTGTTGATGGTAATGAAGTGTTCTGCATGCTGCCGCCGAAGATCGAGGCATTAATCAGGAAAGCCGGCGTAAAGTGCTATCCGTGGCCCGGCGGCTCGTATCGCTTTGTCTGCTCTTGGACGACACTCGCCAGCGACCTTGAGGCGATGCGAGATTTACTGGCTGAGTCCTGAAGCCAGCCAGGTCTGCATCAGCGTCATGAATCCCTTCGTATCAATTGGTGACGCCTCTTTGCCACCGAGCAATTGTTGGTGCAGCGTCATGACGAGGATTGGCGAGAGCATCATGAAGGCCGCAGCTTTTCGCTCGGCTTCTGTCTCTGGGCGCCCCGGGGTGGAATCCATTTTAGCCGACACAGCCTCCAACGCTGGATCGAGCAAATTCTCCAGATAGGCCCGCCCAACAGTCTCATCCGCCATGCCCTCGATAAGCCCGAACGCATGGGCCCGCGCAAATCCGCCATGCGTGAGCCCGGCCTCAGTTACCCGAAAATACTCGGCCACCGCCGTCGCTGTATCGTCCGCACCTGTTTTGATGACGTCCCAAAGTGGCAGTGCACGGACATGAATATGCTCTAGAATGGCGATCACAACGCCTTGCCGGTCGCGAAAATAGTGGCGCAGGGTCGGCTCAGACGCATCAGCCGCCAGCGCGAACTGGCGCAGCGATGGACGGCGCAAATCATCCTGCAGGGCAAATTCCGTCAGCGTATCCAGCAGAGCAGAGCGCTTCGCCTCAAAATTATGATTTCGAACGCCTGCTGGTCGCGGCATAGGCCTCCCCGCCTGTGGTTTTTATTGGGCCGACCTTTCTAGCCGGGGAGGTCGACGTAAAGCAACTGCAATGTGTATCTGCCTATAATTACTACAGATCGCGCGGATTCGTGCGAGTTCTGACTTTCTCGGCAAAATCGAGAAATGGCGATACGAGTTTTCCGCCGGTTTTCCCGACCGTCATGGCTTGCTGAAGCCTGCGCTCAATGAATGCCCGCATCTCTTCCGGGTCTTCGGTGTCCAGCCATCGCAGCACGATGGATGGAATGACGGCACTTAGAAGCGCCCGCTTGGTCTGGCGGTTATAGTCTGTCGCCTGATCTCCCGCGGCTTCCCAGATCACGTCGGCTATCGCCCAGATCCGTTTCACGGCGGCGCCGGCGCCCCATGGCGCTAAACCGCGCCCCGCTGCCTTGCGAACAGCACCTTTGTCGGATGCAAGCGCGTCCAGCCAGGCCAGCAATCCCGCTGCAACTCGCTCATGTGTGCGCAGCACAGACAGATCCTGGCGCGCCAGGGTAACCAACATCTGATCCGTCGAGCGCTCGAAGAAGTGGTCAATGAGGTCGGTCACGCCATTTGGGGCCGCCAGGGCGCACTCACCGTCAGAAAGACCTGCTGCTTCAGCGGATCTGCGCATTGCGCCGACCGTCCAACCGGTTTGACCCACTTCTGGCAGCAGTGCATCCAGCCAGCGATCGCGCAATTTTTCCGATGGCGTGCTCATATCTGACTCCGGGGATAGGCAAGGCGGTATCCACATGTTATAGGCGCGGCTTGTTTCGGCCCCTATGGGCCACAACCGCACACTCGCAGGTCCGTCCTGCCCCGACTTTTATGGAGAGTTGACCATTATTCAGATTACCGTTCGCGACAATAATGTCGAACAAGCCCTGCGCGCGCTCAAGAAGAAGATGCAACGCGAAGGCCTGTTCCGTGAAATGAAATCTCGCACTTATTTCGAGAAGCCATCTGAAAAGAAGGCTCGCCAGAAGGCCGAAGCTGTGCGCCGCGCTCGCAAACTTGCTCGTAAGCGCGCCCAGCGTGAGGGTCTGGTTTAAACAACCGGCGAATTCGTTTGAGAAAACCCCTGTGCCTCACGGCGCAGGGGTTTTTCTTTTTGGGGTGGTAAGAAAGCTGGCTGTCTCATGTCCGATGCGATCGGACATTAGTGTAGAAATACAATCCGCTTTCGGCCCTGATCAATTTGGACTCGAAAATTCTCGAGGTAATCCACGCCGATCACCATCATCGGTTCGTTCTCAAAGCCTATCTGGTGAAACAGTTCCGAATCCAGAACCGGAAGGCTCATGCGGGAAACACTGAATTTGCCCATTTTGAAGTCGCGTAAATTGTAAGTTTCTATGCGTTTGCGCGATAGATCAGCCCCGTGCATCTCCTTTTCGGACTCTATCCTGCGCACGCCTCGCGCGCGCTCGGCAAAGGATGGATTCACAAAACTCACGCTCGCGCCCGTATCGACCAATGCCTCGCCGCGAACGCCATTGATCCGCACTGGAATGAAAATCAGTCCGCCCTTCAGGGTGTAACTGATCGAGCTGCGCGTTTTTCCACGCGCAAATTTTGGATATCCCTCATAGAAGTCCACGCGATCATTCGGAAAGTCGAAATCAATGATCTGAGATACAAAAAGCGCCGCTGGCAGCACGCACTGCTCTATGGGAAACTCGTCTTTTGTGTTCACCGCGGCGGCAATACCGGACCATGATTGTGCCCCCACGGCGATGGAGCTTACACGCGTCAGCGGAAACGTACGTTGCCCCCCTAACCCAAGCACCTTTGTTTCGCCGGCGTCCTGGTCTCTCAGTTCAGTGTCCAGAAGATTGTCATCGACCACGGCGATCGTGGCCCCTGTATCGATCAGCGCGGAGGTGGATTGACCATTTATGCTTATCGTGACGATCGGCCAGTTGTCTTCATTAGGGAGCAAAGACAAGGAATTCCGCTCGGTGGCAGACGCCGTTTCGGTCGCACAAAACGCCAAGATCAGTAGGAGCGCAGAAACGCTCGGCCACTTCAGACGAGCTCGCGATCCAAAAAAATCTCCCATCCCTCATTGTGACACGAAGAAAGGGGGCTCGTCTATCAAGAGCGCTTTTAGAGGCATTCCTGCAGCTTGCGACGGAGGATCTTTCCGATTGGGTTTTTCGGTAGCTCTTCGATGAAGTGCACTTTGCGAGGAACTTTGTACCCGGTCAGGTGATCGCGGCAGTAGGCAAGGACATCGGCTTCGCGAAGCTCACCTTCCCCTTTGACGATAAAGGCGTGCAGCTCTTCGCCGCCGTCTTCGCTGCGAATGCCAGCGCTCGCCGCTTCGCCAACGCCTGGGCAGGCGCTGAGGACTTCATCAACTTCATTCGGGAAGACGTTGAATCCGCTGACAAGCACCATGTCCTTGCAACGATCGACAATGTGCAGCTCGCCCGACTTGTCGAATTTTCCCATGTCCCCGGTCTTGAACCAGTCACCGTGATAGGAAGCTTTCGTCTCCTGCTCGCGGCCAAGATAGCCGGTCATCACTTGTGGTCCGGAGATGACGATTTCGCCGACAATGTTCGGAGCCTGCGTGAGCGCACCGTTGCTCAACAGACGCACTTCAGTGCCTGGAAGCGGTGTTCCCGCTGACCCTCTCGCGGTACTCTTCGAATGATCGCGCACCGCAATCAAAGTCGTGGCTTCAGTCATGCCGTAGCCTTCGATGATGTTGGAGCCGGTGACTTCCATCCATCGCCGGGCAACACGATCGTGCAGTGCGGCGGCGCCTGAAATTGTGATCTTAAGGCTACGACCGTGCTCCAGGAACCAGTCTTCTTCGAGCAGTTTCTCGAACAAGGTGTTCACGCCCGGGAAATAGTCCGGCTTAAACTTCTTGAAGGCCGGCTTCATATTGGTCAGCGGACGAGGATTCGGGACGAGGACCAGATGCCCCCCATTGGTGATCGCAATGACCGAGGCGAGCATGCCGAACACATGATAAACGGGCAGGGCAAGCAGCATGGTCTGCTGCGGTGTATTCAGGAGCTCCGGCGACGCGACAGCAAATTGAGCTATGTTGCTCATCAGGCCTTGCTCTGTGAGGCGGACCCCTTTGGACACACCGGTTGTTCCGCCAGAATACTGGTAAATCGTGTCACGCGTCGGCTCGAGCGTATCAACATAGCGCACACGGTGCGGTGCATCGGCTGAAAGAATGTCGACCAGACGGGTGTGAGCGCCCTTAAACGGGCGGTCGAGTTTCTTGACCTTCTGCAGCAGCAAGTTGAGGAAACTACGTGTCATCGGGCTGAAAAAGTCTGTGAGCGAGATCGAGATGACCTGATCAACATTGGTGCCTTCGACGGCGTCTTCCATCATCTCCGAAAAGATCGTCGAGCCGATTAGACAGCGCGCACCGCTATCCTTCAGCTGACGGCGCGTCTCTGCTGCTGTGTAAAGCGGGTTCACATTGGTGATGGTGAGACCGGCCAGGTACACACCGAGCAAGCTGACAATGTAAGACGTGCAATTTGGCGACTGGATCGCGACCACGTCGCCCTGATCGTAGCCAAGATCCTCACGAAGGTAACGGGCGAGTTTCTGCGCGGATTGGATCGCCGTTTTGAAATCGGTTGTTTCGGACTGGCCGTTTGGCAACGCGGTGGTCAGGAAAGGCGCATCGCCATAGGCGCTCTCAGCTTCGAAAATCTTGTCGTGCAGCCGATCAGCTTCGATCACCGAAGACGGGTTGAGATTAGGAACAAAATTCGAAACAGGAGATGCGGCCATGATACTTTCCGGATTAGGAAGATCAGACCCTAGCCAAGCAAGCTTTGAATCTCGTTACAGTTGATTTTTGAATTTGGGGTTGGCCTGGAAACGATTAGGCAAGACTTAGGGCCTGATTGGCATCTTTTACGCGCAAGTACTCGTCCAGCAGCCCGCGCGCGGTTGGCGACAATGGCGCCTCAACATAGGCCTCGCCGAGTTCGCGCAACATGTCCGCGCCGGTAACCTTGTCGCGTCCGGCATGCGTCACCCGGGTGAGATATACTGAGTTCAAAACCTCCGCGCCCATCGCATCGAACCACGTGTGCTCGATCTCGACATATTGGTCTTCCCAGCCGACGACGCGCGTGTGGATTTCCAATTCTCCGCCGGGAATTGCGGGTTGCCGACGTGTCTGGACCGAACTGACGACGATCGGAATCCAGCCATTGCGGCGGACCACTGCTGACATGCGAGTGCCAATAAAGAAATTGATAAGGGAAATATCGATAAAAGACGGGATTCTGGATGGAAACAATTGGCCGCCACTTGTGCGATCCCAAAACTTCGGTTTGAAGCGATATCTGGTGCCATTCCAGACATTGGCATCTCGGGGGCCGAGATAAGTCCGAAACACGGT
The DNA here is from genome assembly GCA_017642885.1 of Henriciella sp. Lineage (GTDB taxonomy): Bacteria > Pseudomonadota > Alphaproteobacteria > Caulobacterales > Hyphomonadaceae > Henriciella. The sequence continues at coordinate 42,864 of JAEPOM010000018.1, forward strand.
TAACAAGAGGCTAAAGAATAGATCCATACTCGACTCGAACTATTATCCGTGAGCCCGGGGGGACTCAAGGTTAATTTGAATAGCATCGATATTGTTAATTTTTATACTGAGATAAATGACCACACCCCCTCCCTCTCATGACATCGCGCGAGCGAAATATATTATCCTCGGTGCCGGCCCCGCCGGGCTGACCATGGCGCGGATGTTGGCAGATCGAGGGGTCGATGATGTCATTCTGATCGAGGCGTCAGAAAAGGTTGGCGGCAAATGCCTCTCCTCTGAAATAGGCGACCATGTCGTGGAATTCGGTACGTGCTACGCCATCTGGTCTCACAAATATATTCTCAAGCAAATGAAGAAGCTTGGCATCAAGCGAAACTATCTCAGGGCGCAGCGGATCGATGGTCGCGAGCTGATGGACTATATTCGCGATGGCAGTGGACCCTCCTTTCTCTGGCAAGTCTTCAAGTATTTGCGCCTCCGCGGTCGACTCATTGCAAAGGCTGACGCAAACGACCCAGAGATCAACGCCATTTTGGCGCAGCCAACCTCTGATTGGCTCCGCGCGCATAATCTCGGCAAGATCGAAAATATGATGCATCGGGTCGTGACATCGATCGGATACGGATATCTCAACCGCTTACCGCTGATCCATGCATTCCGATGGGTGGATTTCAACATGATGGTGACAGGGCTGCTAAAGTTCACCGTTATGCCCGATGGCGGCTGGCAGCGCTTCTGGGACAAGTTTGCCCAGGGGCTTAACATTCATCTGGCTCAACGCGCCGCAACAATAAAACGAGACGCGTCCGGCATTCTCGTTGTTACGGAGAATGGTGCCGAATTCGAAGCCGAACGCCTGATTAACACGATCCCGTTGGACGCATTCAATCAGCTGACCGAGCCCTCGGAGGCGGAAGTTCGCGTGGGCAATGCAATCGACTGGGGCGGCTACACCACATCGCTCCTTTCGGTCGCAGAGTGGCCGCATGACGTGCCTGTAAATGCCTGGAGCGCAACCTGCGCAACTGATGCCAATGACGGGCAAATTCTGTTCTCGCGGATGGAATGTGAGGACGAGGACGGACGCATGCTGGTCACTGTTGGGCAGCTATCATCCGCTTATGAGCTTGGCGAACTAACCGAACTGGCACGCTTCAGCGCGCAGGAGCGTGGCGCGGTTGATCCGCGCTTGGTTCAGCAAGTCGTATGGTCCTACATGCCGACCTATAAATCCACTGCTATCCAGGATGGGTTGATCGCGGCGATGACTGCGATGCAGGGCGAGAACAACACCTTCCATACCGGCGCCAGCTTCTCGCACGAAGCGGTTTCAACGATTTCGAGTTTTAACGCACAGCTGCTTGCAAAGGTAGCGCCTTGAGCTCCTGACCTGTGCTGTAAACGTGGTCGCCTGGAATGATCGCGACAAGGTTCACGGATTTATCGCCGCTGAGATTCTCCTGATACTTCCCGCCCAGGTTCGCGATATGGGTTTCAGACATATAGGAGGCATACTCGTCGAGCGTCACTTCCGAACCATCAGAGGTTTCGATGGTCTCCGTTACCGCGTCTTTTTCAAGCGTAGTCGTCGCGGCATAAGCCCCGCGAACAATGAAGCAGATCGAGCTGGAACCATCCGTCATCGCACGCACGTAAAGCGAAAGACGACCCGTATTCCCGACCGTGCGATGCGCTTTTAGGCACATTTGCCCAAGCGCCCGGGTGAGAGATCCGCTCGCAGAAGACTTGACCAGCAGGTCTTCTGGGATCGCCTTAACAAGGGCGGCTACAGCTGTATCGGACAAGTCGGAATGCGCCATCTGGGCAAATTCTTCCGCGAAAATCTCCCGCAGCCGAACCGCTTCGGAATCGACCAGGTGCGCATTATCGTCGAGCGAGTGACGCGTCATGGAGGACATCAGGCCCTCAAGGTCCTTGGATGCGTTCATGATCAAATTGGCGAGATTTCCCAATTCGTCATCATCGAACTTGATGCGAGAATCCGGCTGAAGCAGGCGTGCATACTTCCGGATCGTCTTGATCGGATAGATCACTTCCCGCGAAATCGACTCAAAGAAGGCCGACTTTGTCTGCAGGGCCTGTTCGGCCTGCTGGCGTGATTCCAGGATTGTCTGCTGGCTTTCCACCAACGAGCTGACATTCTCAATCAGTTCGATGCGATCACCGGCAACGCCGTTAAAGTCTGTTTTGCGATAGTATTGGCCGTCCCAGAAATAGAAGCCTTCGCGCGTGCGCCCACCATGCTGTAGCGCCTCACGGTTCTTTTCCATCGTTGCGTTGCAGAACACAACGTCTCCAGAATTGTCCTGGATCTCCAGACCAATGCCGAGTGTTTTCACGGCCGATTCCAGACGACCTTTTGACAATTGAAGACCGAGGCGAACACGCAGCATCTCGACCGTCTCATGGTATTTCAGGTGCGCCATATAGACCATGGTGACGCCCAGCGTCCCACCCATCGCTGCGGTGATGATCGCTGCCGCGCCATCGATAAAGACAAGCGAACAAATCGTCACTGGCAGCGCACCAGCGAGGAAGCGCGCGGACATGGCTGAGTTCGATCCGAGACACGCCGCAGCCGCTGCACACATACCCGTCGACAAGGCTGCCAGCGTGATATTGGCCGCAGGATCAGGTCCGGCAAATACAATACAGCTCAAGGCCCACCAAGCCCCGAAGAGGAAATTGTTGCGAGCGCCCTTCTTCAGAAAGCCTCCCGACAGCTTTGCGTCCTTAGGGACATTGTCCATCGCCTTGGCGCCGACATACTGAAAGTAAGAGAAGTATGCGATTGGCGCCCACCACATCAGCGCCAGCCACCACTGGGTAAATTGAACGAAGATCAGCGCCACGACCGTCCCATTGATCGCAGTGATCAACGAGAGCGGCTTCATCACCGCAGCTAGCTGATCAAACAGTTCTCGCAAAACGAGTTGACGCAACTCCCCGTCCGGAAGCTCCGTTTTACCGTGCACAATGCTGTCAAACATGGTTTTGGTGGTGATGCGCATGCTGGCACATAACCATACATGTCTTGAAAAACTGGTCGCAGCCTTCGTTAATCTGCGTTCATGTTTTTTAGAAACCATCAATCAAGCTTGCGACTTGGTTAACGCCGGCGGTTAAGTTGAAAGTTTATTGAGACACCCGGCGAATTTTTACGAATTGCTTCACTATTCATGAAACAATTGACGGTGGAAAAGGCGCATGCAAGTTAGAGTAAAATTGATGGGAAGAAATCCGTGATCGAATCCAATGACCAAGTATACAAGATGATGAAAACATTCTTCGAAGAGAATGTTCCATACGCCAAGCATAGTGGTATTGAACTACTTGAGATTTCCGATGGGCGCGGCATGGCCCAGCTTCCCGACTGGAAAGAAACGCAGAACCATATGGGCTCGCAGCACGCTGGTGCCCTGTTCACCCTGGCAGAAGCTGCATCTGGCGCCGCCATGGTGTCGCTTTTTGCTGACAAGGTTTTGATGGTCCGCGCCGCGATCACAACCGCGACCATACACTATGCCCGCGCCGCGCGCGGTGTCGTTCGCGCCACCGGCTTATTGCGTCGCAGCGGCGCCGAGATCGTCGAAGAGTTCAATCGCGAAGGACGGGTCAAGTTTGAAGTCGATGTTTCGATGACCGACTCCAAGGATCGCGAAATCGGCACGATGGAAGTGGTTTGGTCGATCCAACTCAACCAACCGCGCGGGTAGTTTTCTAGCCCCCCGCTATCATCCTGCGGGATGGCATTCCCCTAATCTTTGTTCCAGCCTATGTAATGCATCCAAGTGCATAGGCTGGAGCTGAGAATGACCAAAACCCCCGTAAATGACGCCGCCCTCGATCAGATTTGGCGGCACGGACGCTCGTATAATGGTTGGACCGACGCACAGGTTCCTGAAACCCTTATTCGCGCCACCTATGACCTCACCAAAATGGGCATGACCAGCGCCAATTGCTCCCCGGCGCGGTTTGTCTTTCTACAATCAACCGAGGCGAAAGAGCGGCTCAAGCCCCACTTGATGGAAGGCAATGTCGAGAAGACCCTCGCGGCGCCATGGGTCGTGATCATTGCGCACGATCTGGATTTCCATGAGAAAATTCCCGAACTGTTTCCACACAATCCGGGCGCTAAAGACTGGTTCGCCGAGGAACAGAACCGGCACCTCACAGCCTTTCGAAACGGCACGCTGCAAGGCGCGTATCTGATGCTCGCCGCCCGCGCGCTCGGCCTGGATTGCGGTCCGATGTCGGGGTTCAACAATGCTGGCGTCGATGAAGAGTTCTTCCTTGGAGATGACGCAACCAAGACCTGGCGTTCCAACTGGCTATGCAATATCGGGCATGGCGATGACAGCACGATCTTTGAACGAAGCCCCCGTCTGAGCTTCGACGATGCTTGCTTGATCCTCTAAGTCGCGCCGGATGATTGTTCTTGGTTTCCATACGGCAGGGCCCGCCTGCGAGCTCGCGATTGTTCGGGACAGTGAGATCCTGCATGAAGAATCCGCGGCCATGCTGCGGGGGCAAGACGCACGATTGCCAGGACTCACCCAAGAGCTACTCGCAAATGCGGGCCTGACATTGGAGGCTATTGATCGCTTTGCCGTCACGACCGGACCGGGCAGCTTTACCGGTATCCGAGTCGGGGTGGCCTTCGCGCGCGGTCTGGCGCTCGCCACAGGAAAGCCATGCCTCGGGATCACGACGCTTGAGGCGGCGCTTCCAGCCGGTCAGCAAGGCTCAGCCATTGTCGTTCTACCCGCCCAGAAGCGTCCGCCCGACATCACCTATTGGGCACAAACGTTCCGATCCGGTGCCGCGACAGATGAGGCTTGCGAAACATCGCTCCAAGCCTTGACCGATCGCCTGACCAGCCATCCTCACATGGTCTACGGCGATGCCGCGGCGCTGATCGCCGAAATGCCGGAGCTTACGGTTCATGCCGCTGCGCCTTCAGCAGCGCGCGCCGCGCAACTCGCCAGCGCGCTGGATCCCGAAACCCGAACAGCGCGGCCTACCTACGCGCGCGCGCCGGATGCTGCCTTACCTAAAGCAAGAACCGAGACGTGAGGGGCTCCTCATCACAGCAGGAGTTCATAGCGTTAATCGCGGCAGATGCTACGCGCATGGCCGGCGTTCATCTTGATGCATTCCCGCCTGGCGAGTCCTGGAGTGTCCGTCAGTTTGAAGACCTCATGGCGCAAGACGGCGTGATCGCCCGCGGCATCGTTCACGGCAGCGAACTCGTCAGCTTCATCCTGATCCAGATCGCCGTTGACCAAGCAGAGATCCTGACGCTCGCAACCGCCCCCAACCAACGCCGCAACGGTTTGGCCGGAAACCTGCTCCACCAAGTGGAGGCAGAATTGGTCCTGCGCGGGACAGCCGTGTGGCTGTTGGACGTTGCGGCTGACAATGCACCGGGCCTCGAATTCTATGCGCGAAACGGATTTTCAACTGACGGACGCCGCCACGGTTACTATCAACGGGTTGAAGGAAAACGTGTGGATGCCATCTTGATGTCCAAGCCCATGGCTAGACAGGGCATTACGTAAGGGGCTACAGGACCGATCATGGACCGTTTGGAAAAACTCTGCGCCGAAAAAGGCCTCCGCATGACCGAGCAACGCAAGGTCATTGCGCGCATCTTGTCCCTTGCGGACGACCATCCCGATGCCGAAGAGCTGCATCGCCGAGCGAACGCGGTCGATAAGAACATTTCGCTCGCGACGGTCTATCGAACGGTCAAGCTGTTCGAAGAGTATGGTATTATCGAGAGCCATGATTTTGGCGATGGCCGCGCGCGCTATGAAGAAGTGCCTGATGAACACCATGATCACTTGATCGATGTGAAATCGGGCAAAGTCATCGAATTCCACAATGAGGAAATCGAGCGCCTGCAGGAAGAAATCGCTCGCGAGCATGGCTATCGCCTGGTTGATCACCGCCTCGAACTCTATGCGGTGCCGCTCAAAGACGGCGACGACTAAGACTGGTGACGCGCAAAGCTCCCTTTCTGATCGCCATGTCCGGAGGGTCCGGGTCTGGAAAGTCGACGGTCGCTGAAGCCCTCGTTGAAGCCTGCCAATCTGTCGGTGTCGTGATCTTTCACGAGGACGGCTATTATTGGCCCATGTCCCACTACGGACCTGCCGAAACCGAAGAGCAGCGCAAGGCGATCATCTCAAAAGTGAACTATGATGACCCGGTCTCGAAGGAGACCAGCCTAATGGCACGGCAGCTTGCTGACCTGAAGGCCGGTATCACAATCGAGCAGCCCATCTACGATTACGATCTGCACGACCGAAAAACCGAGACGCTGAGCATTGCGCCTGCGCCGGTGATCATTCTCGAGGGGATTCACGCGCTATCGGTACCGGAAGTATTGCCTCTGATCGATCTGTCAATTTATGTCGATACGCCCGACGATTTGCGTCTGGCACGCCGAATTCGCCGGGATGTTGTAGAGCGCGGCCGCAGCGTGGAAAGCGTGCTGGCGCAATATCTCGGCACGGTCCGCGCCGCTCACTATCGCCACACATTTCCGGCCAAGTTTGAAGCCGATCTTGTGATCGCCGACGAGGGTCTTCCCGCCTATGGTCAAGTGCGTCCCAGCGATGAAGCGATCAACCGTATGATTGCTCCCATTCTATCGCGGTTACGCGGAGAGGGTGTGCTTTAGCGCCAAATGCAACTAGATTGGTTGCTCATGTTGCGTGCTCTTTGTCTTCTCAGTGCCCTCGGTCTGGCTGCACCTGCCGCTGTTGCCTGCGAAATGCAGACGAATAGCCGAGCTGGGACCCTCATCGACTATGTCAGCAATGGACATTCCTGTCTGGCCTCGCCGCCGGAGGCCTTTCGGTTTGACCCGGTCACGGAGCAACTCTTCGTTGATGCAGTGAACGGAGCTCGTGCGGATCACGGGCTCAGCGCCTTGATCGTGCGTCCTGGGCTCCGGCCCGCGGCAAGATTCCATAGTCTCGATATGGGGCTCAACGAGTTCTTCAGCCACCAGACACCAAGCGGGCGGGCACATGCGGCCCGAGTCGCAGCTTTTGATCGAACGTTGCTGGCTGAAGGCACCGCTGAAAACCTGGCACAGTTCGGGCCTTCGGTATGTGTCGACCACCGTGACCGGGAGGTTTCGTGCGGAAGGGTCCGCGGATTCAAGCCACCGACGCGGGAATATGTCACTAACGAGCTCCACGTGAAGCTGATGAACAGCGAAGGACATCGCAAAAACATACTCGACCCCGATATGACTCATATATCTGTCGGCGTGGCCCGAAACGAGACCGGGTATTACGTCACGCAACTGTTTGCCGACGTTCTGGGAACACTATCCGAGCCCGCGCCGATTACCGTTTCCGCCTCACGGCCACTGGAGCTAACGGCGCGCACGCCGGGTTGGGAAGTGGCGAATTTTGCTCTGTCACAAGGCGACGAAATGATCGACCTCGAAATGGGTCAGATCCCGGCAAACCTGCGCGGAGACACAGGGCTCAGTGTTCGCGCTGAGATCACGCAGGAATATGAGGAAGGTCCGGTTACGCGCACCCTTGTGACATGGATCTACCCGTCCGGTCCGACGATCGAAATCGTCCCGGCTACAGGAAGCTAGCAACCTCATTCAGAGGCTTCTTCACGAGCGCATGGTTTGGCACCATGGCATCCTCGGCGGGGTGACCCGCAACAAGGATCAGAAACGGTTTTTCTGTCTCGGGCCGACCACATATCCCGTTCAGAAATTTCATCGGATTGGGCGTGTGCACCAGCGTAGCGAGTCCAGCGTTATGGCAGGCGCTGATCAACATGCCTGTGGCAATCCCAACGCTCTCATGGATGTAGTAATTCTTCTTGTCATCGCCTTCACGAATGCCGCCGCGGCGCTGCGCGAAGATGCAGATCAGCCATGGCGCGATTTCCATATAAGGCTTGTCCGCGTCTGTGCCGATCGGGGCCAGGGCATCGATCCACTCCTGGGCTGCTCGGCCGGAATAAAACTCGCGCTCTTCAGCCTCAGCCGCTTCACGGATTTCCTTTTTAGCGGCGGTCGATCCCACACAGGCGAAAAACCAGGGCTGGTGGTTGGCACCGCTCGGTGCGGTCCCCGCCGTCAACACGCATTGCTCAATGACGTCTTGCGAAACCGGCTTTGACGAGAAGGATCTGACGGAGCGCCGCGATTGCATTTGCTCGTGATGCGCGATCGCGCGCGCTTGCATCTCCGCTTCCGGATAATGCGGAAAGTCCGAGCTCAACGGGACATGGGTTTCAGGAGACGTTTTCATCGCTTCGCAGCCTCCGCTCCGATTTTCTCGGCCTTGCTGAGCCAGGTGCCGATCTTCTTTTCATCCGCGGTCTTGGCCTGCGCAAAATGCGAGTATGTTTTCACTTTTACACCAGTGAACCCAAGGACCTGTTTCGTGATCCGGTTCTTGTGCGGATTTCCGTACATCCACTTGATGAAGAAGCCCGGCGTATCCGCATTGACGAACACGTCTGCGGTGCGCCCCTCGAACAGTTTATCCCACCAGGGATCGTCTTCATGATAATCGAAGGCAATCCCAGGCAGGAACGTACGATCGATCACGCCCTGCATTTTAGCCGGCATCCCGCCCCACCAAAGCGGATGGAACCAGGCGAGCGTGTCGGCCCATTTGATGTTCTCGAGAAACTCAATCAGGCAAGGCTCATGATCTTTGCGCTGTTTGTAGCCATGGGTCAGGTCAAGGTCGAAGGCCATATCGTGCAGATTCATCCGCCGCACCTCAGCCCCGGCAGCTTCGGCGCCGCGCTGATAAGCATCAGCCAGGCCATGACTCAGCGATGTATCGTTCGGATGCCCAACCCAGAGGAAGATTTTTGCGGCCAACGCCTATTCCTCCGGAAGGTCCGGAACGCCAACCGCGTGGAATCCGGCGTCCACGTGCAGCACCTCTCCCGCAATCGAATGGCCAAGCGCGGACAGCAAGTAGAGCGCACACCCCGCGACGCCTTCCATGCGGGTATCTTCTTTCAGCAGTGACCAGTCCTTACCAGTCCCCATCAGGGACTTGCCGCCGCGAATACCGGCGAGCGAGAGAGTCCGCATCGCACCGGCAGAAATTGCGTTCACGCGGATGCCCTGCGTGCCGAGATCGCGCGCAGCATAGCGCGTTGACGCCTCGAGCGCGGCCTTCGCAACACCCATGACATTGTAGCTAGGCACAGTCCGCTCCGCGCCGAGATAGGTCATGCAGATAATCGCGCCGCCATCGGGCATGATCTCCGAAGCTCGGCGTGCAGAATCGATAAAGCTATAGACAGAAATATCCATGGCTCGGCGGAAGCCTTCGCGGGATGTGTTTGCAACCATAGAGCCCATCAACTCATCCTTGCCTGCGAAAGCGATGGAATGGACCAGAAAATCGATCTTGCCCCATTTTTCTTTTACAGCAGCAAAGGCGGTATCCATGCTGGCATCATCGGTCACGTCGGCTTCGAGCATGAAATCCATGCCGATGCTTTCAACCAAGGGGCGCACCCGGCGTTCCAGGCTTTCGCCTTGATAGGTGAAGCAAATCTCAGCGCCCTGCGCCGCCAATTGCTGGGCGATGCCCCATGCGATGGAATTCTTATTGGCCACGCCCATGATGATGCCGCGCTTGCCTGCCATCAGGTTTCCGGTAGGCATGTCTCCGTAATCGGCCATGTGTCCGCTCCTTGCTGATATAGTCGTTGAGGAGAGGGCTATTCGGGCGCGCCTGCCGCGTCAAGCAACAGGCTGATTACGTCGTCCCAACAAGGCCCTAGCCGAACCGAATTTCCTGCCTTAGGAAAAAGTTAACGGACGTTAACCGTGGCAGGCGCTTAGAATGAGGGCTTTAAAGCAAGGAACGCTATGCATGCTGGCGATTGCAGCCAGTGCCGCCGCTATGGCAGGCACGGTGCATCACGTCCGGTTTGCCCAACCGGCGCAGATTCTCGTCTGGCAGGCCGGAACTCTGATCGCGCGAGGTGATCGGATTGCACTGTCTTCTCACAGCGATACGACAAACAACCAACTTCTCGGGGCTGGAACGCTGTTGCCCTCGACGCACGATAGCGACAAGCGCATGATCATCGCTATCGCCAGCAACACGGCGTTTTCGCTAAAAGCCGATAACGGTGACGCGGTACAAGATGTCGTCGTCGAAATTCTTGGCGTCCGCGAGAACGCTCAGATACGCCCAGCACAAACGCCGGAAAGCCTGTTTCGGCAAAACGCTAAAACGGCTGTGCGGCGCGGTGCCCCTCTGAGCCAGTCCATAGAACTGGAAATCTCATGGTCTGGCGACGTCCCGCCAAACCTGATCCTCGCCGCTGATTAACCTTGTCGAAGCCGAAACGCGCTGGGCTTAAGCGGTTCTTAGCCATCGGGTTTTAACCTTGAACTCTTGGAACGGGCATTTCGATACACGATCCCAGCAATGGGACTGGGAGCAGCTATGCTGTTTGCAGCTCAGCCGGCAAACGCTGAGCTGGTCGACCGCCCACATTTTAACGTCAAAGGCATGGTCATTGTCTGGGGCGCTGACGGCGCCAGCAACGCTCCAGTTATTTCAGACTTCGTGCTCGATACCGGGTCGGGTACGTCGGCCGCAACGTCCGGCGATGTCGATCTGATTTCTTCGGACGCCCATACCGTGGTGACCGGCACGTTGGTGCCAACCCAAACCGGTGTGGCCAGCGCTACGGGCGGGATGCCATTTCTGCTGACGAATACGGGTCGCGGCACATTCTCCACCGATACCAATGGCGACGGTGTGGTCAGCGGCGCAGATTCATTCACCTCGTTCGGCCTGCAAGACATTACAGACGCCCGCGTCGACGCTGTACGGCAAAGCTCCAGCTTTTACGTCGCCTCAAATGTCCCGTTCGCAATTGATGCACAAGCCTTTACGCCGAGCACGTTTACAGAATTCATCCTGCTGCTGATTACCCGCGTCCAACTATCAGCAACCCTGAACGGCGATGACGGGCTGGCCTTTGGATCGAGCGCTCAATTACCGCATTCGGGCGGGCCGAGCTCTGGCTTTTCGCCGCTTTTGAGGCTTTGGGACCTCAGAAACCCGCGCAACATGTTCACCGGGAATCAGCGCACAGCGCTCTCCCCCGGCACGATCGCCGATCAGTCAGTGAGATTTGACGCCGAGTATTCGATCAGAGCCGCCAATTTGAACGGCTATGATCTCTCGCTCGGGACGTTCGATTTCCAAGTGGAAGTCGTCTACACGGTCTACGTGCCTTAGCTTTTAAGCCCAAGCTTATCGACCAGACCAACCCGCATGTCCTTTGCGGTGTAAATCTTCACGTCGTCCGCGAAGACCCGTCCGTCAGCGATTCCAAGAATGAGGCGACCGCGGCGGACGCGCTTCATGTCGATTTCATAGCGAACCAGTTTCGTATCCGGCGTGATCTCGCCTGTGAATCGAACGTCACCGACGCCGAGGGCCCGGCCCTTGCCATACGATCCGCTCCAGCCGAGCCAATACCCGACCGCCTGCCACATCGCATCCAGTCCGAGACAGCCCGGCATCACCGGATCTCCTGGGAAGTGACATTCGAAAAACCAAAGATCAGGATGGATATCAAACTCGCCAACTACGTGACCTTTGCCATACTCACCGCCATCTTCGGAAATCTCGGTGATCCGATCCATCATCAGCATGGGCGGAATCGGCAATTGCGCATTTCCAGGGCCAAACAGCTCGCCGGCGCCAGACTTCAGCAGGTCTTCCTTGCTGTAAGACGATTGCGGCGTGTGAAATTCGTGCGGTCCCTTCATGGGGTCTGACCTCGCTCTGTGATGATGCGCCGGATCGGCGTGAATAAGGTGACGGGCCTGTTAACCGTTTGGCGGCCCGGCGGCAAGGCTTGAGGTCTAGAGAGTTCCGGTCGCAACCTCGGTGCCCCACAGGACAGATTTGCTCACCCAACCGCGCTCACGGCCGATCTGGACTTCGCACCAACCGTCCTCGCAATCGCCGAGCTCTGCGATGACACCGGACCTGAGGCGCGCTTTTGAAGCGGCATCTTCCGAAGGGCGACGCTTCAGCTCCACCTCGCGCGTGATCAAAGCCGTTCGCACTGTCGACAACATCCGGGCCTGCATCCAGACTTCGTCACCATCCGGATCGCGGACCCGCCGCCAGCCATGGGTTTCGCGCACCACCAGCATGGGCAGACCCTCGCGCTCATATCGCCACAAGATCGGATGATCGAGGTTTGGCCCCTGGCGGCCATGGACAGCCGAATAGCGAAGTGATTCAAATCGCGGCAGAGGCTTGCCGGAGAACCGGCTAATCTTTATCGTTTGAGCTTCCTGACGCGCTTCTACGACAAGCGTGCCGAGGCCGCCCATCAGGGCAAAGCAAAGCAGAAGGCGAGAAAATAGCGCTGTCATATATGCTTTTTCACCGATCGAAGTGAATCGTCGGTAAAACAGCGCATTGGCGATCTGCTTTTGCTCTGCTAAGCGCGGTTCAGAAAGCGAGGACAAATGTCAGATAAGCGCCTGAAGGTTGTTGTGACCCGCCGTCTCCCGGATGCGGTGGAATTGCGCCTGAAGGAACTTTTTGACACCGAGCTCAATCAATCTGACGTCGCCTTCACCGCCGACCAACTCGTCGATGCGGTCAAAAGCGCGGATGTGCTGGTTTCGACCGTTACGGATCAAGTCGATGGCCGCGTCCTGGCACAAGCCGGCGAGCAGTTGCGAATGATCGCTCAGTTCGGAGCCGGCGTCGACAATATCGATGTCCAGTCGGCCACGCAGCGCGGTATCACGGTGACAAACACGCCGGGCGTACTGACAGATGACACCGCCGACGTCACTATGGCACTGATCCTGGCTGTACCGCGCCGCCTGCACGAAGGCATCGAGCTGATGCATGCGGGCAAGTTTGATGGCTGGGCACCGACCTGGATGATGGGGCGGCGCCTCTCTGGAAAACGCCTCGGCATTATTGGTATGGGCCGCATTGGCCAAGCCGTCGCGCGACGCGCCAAGGCGTTTGGTCTGCAAATTCACTATCACAATCGCAAAAAGGTCTCTCGTCCGGTCGAGGAAGAACTCGACGCGACGTTCTGGGATAGCCTGGATCAGATGCTATCTCGCATGGATATTGTGTCTGTGAATTGCCCGCACACACCCGCGACGTTCCATTTGCTGAATTCCCGCCGTCTGGAACTGATGAAGCCAGATGCGTTCATCGTGAACACAGCGCGCGGTGAAGTCATCGATGAAGCGGCGCTTGCGAGGGCCATCAAAGGCGGCAAAATCGCCGGGGCCGGCCTCGACGTGTTCGAGCGCGAACCCGCGGTCAATCCGGACCTGGTCGGGTTGCCGAATGTCATCCTGCTGCCTCACATGGGGTCAGCGACAGTCGAGGGTCGCAACGAGATGGGCGAGAAGGTCATCATCAATATAAAAACCTTCGCCGATGGGCACCGCCCACCTGATCGCGTTATTCCGGCTATTCTCTAAATCGGGGCTAGTGCACGCTCACAGCTTGCAGCTTGTAGGCCTCAGCAGCAGCAGCAGCAGCTTCGCGACCTTCAATAATTGCCAGCTTCTGGCCTTCGCCGTTGGTCACAACAACCAGGTCTTCGACTTGGTCGATCGATCGCAGCGCTTCAGGCGGCAATTCAGCAAGCTCTCGCTCATTGATGTCGCGGAAATAGACAAACCGGCTGAAATCAGGTGCGTCAGCGGTTAGTTTCGTCATGTTGGTCATGGTCTACTCCTTCCGTTTCAGACAGGACCAGAACACCCATTCCTCCGGAGGCCCCATCTTGGCAGCCCCGCCGATAGAGGTTCGGTGTTAGCTTGAATCTAGGATTCGACCTTGTCACCTTCAAGGCGACCATATTCACATTCAGTTGTTAAGAAATCTGAACGGGCATCATCTAGCCCGTCCGTTCGAGCTTCTGGAAGAAGCCGATCACTTTAACGATCTTACCCGCATCATTGACTTCGGTCACATCGAAACCGGGCATGATCAGCTTTCCGTCCAGATGGATTGCCCAATGATAGCGGCAGAAATTATTTTGCATGTCCACTTCGCTGGCGCGTGAATAGACGGCTCCAGGAATCTGGCTCTGCACCAGCGTCGCCATTTTCAAGAATGCGTCACGCCCGATAATATTGTGGTTGGGGTCAACAAAATGAACATTATGCTCCATCGACGCATCGACCAGCGCGCGCTGCTCGGCAGGGGCAGTCGTATTCCAGACCGCCATCATCTTCTCCAAACTCTTCATGTAAGCAGCCATTTTAGTCTCCATTTATCATTCTTTTATATACCGACCGACGGTTTGTTTACAATCGTGGAGCAGAATTGTAAAGGAAGCGAATGGCGACGCAGAAACAGAGATCCGAAGAGACCCGGTTGAAATTGCTGAACGCATTTCGGCGCTCCTTTCTCGAGCGCGGATATGCAGCGACAACGATGAAACATGTCCTCGACCAGACGGGCCTTTCCAAAGGCGCCCTCTATCATCATTTCGGAAGCAAGGAAGAAATCATAGAAGCCCTGTTCGAGCACGAGTCCCGGACGACAATTGACCAAGCCATGTCGCAAGCTGACCCCTCCGCGTCACCCCTCGAACAGCTACGAGCGGCTTGCCTGGAATGGACAAAAGCGGTCCGCGCGCCGGATGTTTCGAAAATCATTTTCGAGATCGGTCCGAGTGCGCTCGGGGCAAGAAAGGCCAAGTCGATTGAAGACCGAAACAGCCTCAGCCGCATAGAATCCTTGCTGGATGAAGCCATTCATGCGGGCGAGTTGAGCGCGGCAGATCCGAAACTGATTGCCGCCTTCCTTAATGCACTGGTTGCGGAAGCCGGATTGTACGACTTACGCACGGGCCGAGATTCGGTCCCAACGCTTGCCGCATCAATCGACGCATTGTTCGAAGGATTGCGTCCCGAAGTGGAGCTTGTCTCAGATTAATCACCACGCGTCTGCATCTTATTCAGAGCAAGACGTTACGGGACTTTTGATCCGCTAGATCAAGGATTGGCTGCGCATATGGAATAAATGGTGGAGCCAGACGGAATCGAACCGACGACCTCTTGCATGCCATGCAAGCGCTCTCCCAACTGAGCTATGGCCCCAACTGTGGGAAAGGCGGGAATAGTGTCTCCCGCCCGAGCAATCAAGCCCTATTTATCATCGCTTTCGGGCACAATGTCGTCGGCATCAGGCTCGCCGAGTTCATTGTTGTCATCAAGGTCGATATCGCCGCCAAGGTCGAATTCTTCGTCGAGATCGATCTCTTCCTCGTCTTCGTCTTCATCGTCTGAATCGACGCCATCCTCGCTGAAGCCAGCGGGCATTTTGCCCGGCGCTTCATCGTCTTCGTCGCCGCCCGACATATCCAGGACGACTTCGTTTTCGTCGCCACCGAGTTCCTTGGCTTCATCCTCGGCCGCATCTTCTTCGTCATCATCGCTGGTGGTTGCAGCAGCTTTTACAGCTTCTTCCTCTTCAGGATCTTCATCCTCATCTTCAGGAACAGCTTCTTTAGCGGCCGCGGCGCGGACTTTGGTTTTGGTCGCCTGGACGATTTCGTCGGCCGGGTCGAAGGAGTGCCCGCACTTCGGACAGGTCGCCGGACGTTTATTCAGATCGTAGAATTTTGCTTCGCAGCTCGGGCAAACTTGCTTTGTACCCAGTTCCGGATCAGCCATATTTTTTATCCATCGGTGTGAAATTCGTTGCCCGCGCGCTTGCCAGAAACGTTCACGCCTGTCAAAGCGCTTTTCGCTCGGTACTGTAACTCAAGGAACCCACAAAGATGATGTGGACCTCCCATCCGGTGACAAAGATCACCGGAACGCTGCGTGCGCCTGGCGACAAGTCGTGCTCGCACCGCGCGCTTATTCTTGGCGGCCTGGCAGCAGGCACTTCTGAAATCTCTGGCTTGCTCGAAGGCGAAGACGTTCTCAATACAGGACGCGTCATGGCGGCCCTCGGCGCCGAAGTGGAGCGCGTCGGTGAAGGCGCCTGGCGCGTCACGGGCGTCGGATCTTCTGGATTGAAGACGCCAAATGTCGATCTTGATTTTGGCAATTCTGGCACTGGATCGCGGCTTATGCTCGGCGTGGTCGCTGGCTATCCGATCGAGGCGCGCTTTGTCGGTGATGCGAGCCTTTCAGGCAGACCCATGGGCCGAGTGCTCGATCCCCTGGAGCAAATGGGCGTGACTTACGAAGCAAGCGAAGGGAAGACCCTGCCGCTTGTTCTTTCCGGGCGATCTGATTTACGCGCTATTCAATATGAGCCGCCACATGCCTCTGCTCAGGTAAAATCCTGTATCCTTCTGGCAGGCCTCAATGCCGAAGGCGAAACCGTGGTGCGCGAAAGCCGGATCACGCGAGACCATTCGGAACGGATGTTGCGAGGGTTCGGCGCAGAAGTGGCAACCGCTCGCGATGGCGCGGCGAATATTGTTTCAATCCGCGGCGGACAAAATCTCACCGCTCAGGAAACGCTCGTCCCCGGCGATCCGAGCTCAGCAGCATTCCTTGCTGCCGCGGCAATGATCTCAACTGGTGGAGGCGTCGTCGTTGAAGGCATGATGTCAAACGAAACGCGAGATGGCTTCTATCGCGCCGCAAGCCTGATGGGCGCGCATGTTGGCGCAGAGGATGTCGGCGATGCCGCTGGTGAACGTCTGATTGATATGAGTTTTGAAAGCGCTGACCTGCGCGGCGCTGAGATCCCAGTCGATCTCGTCCCAAGTATGATTGACGAGTTTCCGATCCTCGCCGTTCTCGCCGCTCACGCCTCGGGCGTCACCGTGGTTAAGGGCGCTGAAGAGCTACGGGTGAAGGAAAGCGACCGGATTTCTGCGGTTGTGAACATGTTGCGGGTAAATGGCGTTGACGTCGAAGAGACCAAAGACGGCTTTATCGTCCAGGGATGCGACGGCGCGATCCCCGGCGGCGGGCTGGTTGAAACCCATCACGACCACCGCATCGCGATGAGCGCACTGGTCATGGGCACCGCCAGTCAGAAGCCGGTCTCGATCGATGACGCGAGCATGATCGCAACGAGTTATCCGGACTTTATGGATCATATGCAGGCTTTGGGTGCAGATCTTCGGTCGGGCCCCGCATGATTATCGCGATCGACGGCACGCTTGCTTCTGGTAAAGGCACAATCGCTCGGCGACTGTCGCGCTGGTATGGTCTCGCGCATATGGATACTGGCAGACTGTACCGCGCGACTGGGGTAGCCGCCCTTAACAAAGGTGTGAACTTTGAAAATCCGGCAGCATTGGCGGAGGTCGCGCTCAGCCTGGACCTCAATGACTATGACGAAGACCAGCTGCGAACGGCAGAAGCGGGGCAAGCAGCTTCAAAAGTCGCCGCCGTTCCAGCGGTGCGGGCGGCTTTGCTAGAGCTACAGCGCGCGTTCGCGAACCAACCAAAAGGCGCTGTCCTCGATGGCCGCGATATCGGTACAGTCGTGTGCCCGGATGCCGATGTGAAGCTCTGGGTCGACGCCTCCGTTGAGGCCCGCGCGACCCGGCGCTGGAAGGAGCTGAGCGAGAAGGGCGAGACGCTGTCCCTGGACGAAATGATCGCTCAGTTGAAAGAACGCGATGAACGCGACCGAAACCGCAGCGATGCGCCTATGGTGGCAGCCGCAGATTCAGTCTTGATCGATACCACTCACCTGACTATAGACGCGGCTGTGGATAAAGCACGGGCAGCGGTCGACGCCGTAATCGCCCAAAAAGCCGAGCGCTCTGGACCCTAGGGTTCAAATCTAAAAGGGTTCGCAAGCTTATCCCTGACATCGCAGCGACGTCTGACCAGACGCATTGGGCATCTGGCAGTAAACCCCGTACTGGCTGCGTTACTGGAGACCCCATGACTGACTCAATGAATCCCTCGACTGAGGATTTTGCCTCTATGTTCGAGGAAAGCGCTGGTGCTTCTACCCTGCAAGAGGGCAAAGTTGTTCCAGCCACCGTCATTTCAAATAATGGCGATTTTCTTGTTCTCGACGTTGGCCTGAAAACTGAAGGCCGTGTCGCAGCAAAAGAATTCCTGCTTGAGGAAAAACAACCTGAAGCCGGCGATATTGTCGAAGTTTACCTCGATCGTATCGAAAACCTGATGGGCGAAGCTGTTCTTTCGCGCGACAAAGCCCGCCGCGAAGAAAGCTGGATCCGCCTGGAAGATAATTACAACAAGGAAGAGCCTGTCAAAGGCGCGATTGTTGGCCGTGTCAAAGGTGGCTTCACCGTTGACCTCGGCGGCGTCAACGCCTTCCTTCCTGGCTCACAAGTCGACATCCGTCCTGTACGCGACGTCGGCCCACTGATGAATGAAGTTCAGCCTTTTGCCATCCTCAAAATGGACCGCGCGCGCGGCAACGTTGTTGTCTCTCGCCGTGCCATCCTTGAAGAGAGCCGCGCCGAACAACGTGCCGAGATCGTTGGCGATATGAACGAAGGCGATACCCGCGAAGGCGTCGTCAAGAACATCACCGATTACGGTGCGTTCGTTGACCTTGGCGGTATCGATGGCCTTCTGCACGTCACTGACATGAGCTGGAAGCGGGTCAATCACCCAAGCCAGGTCGTCAATGTTGGCGATACGGTCAAAGTTCAGATCATCAAGATCAATCCGGAAACACAACGCATCAGCCTTGGTATGAAGCAACTCGAAAGCGATCCTTGGGACGATATCGAGAGCAAGTACACAGTTGGAACGCGCATGAATGGTCAGGTCACCAACATCACCGACTATGGTGCATTTGTTGAGCTGGAAGATGGTGTCGAAGGTCTGATCCACGTCTCTGAAATGAGCTGGACCAAGAAGAACGTACACCCAGGCAAGATCGTTTCTACGTCTCAGGAAGTCCTCGTTGAGGTTCTCGATGTCGATAGCGAAAAGCGCCGGATTTCACTCGGTCTCAAGCAGACCCAGGACAATCCATGGTCTGCCTTTATGGCTGAGCACCCGGTCGGCACTGACATTGAAGGCGAAGTTCGCGGCATCACCGAGTTCGGTCTGTTCGTTGGCCTTGGCCCAGACCTCGACGGTATGGTCCACATCAATGACATCTCGTGGGAGCAGTCTGGTGAGGAAGCGATCCAGGCGTTCAATAAAGGCGACACGGTCACAGCCCGCGTCCTCGACGTTGATACTGAGAAAGAGCGTATCTCGCTCGGCATCAAGCAAGTTGGCGGCGACCCAATCGCTGACAATGGCAGCGTTAAGCGCGGAGCAATCGTGACCTGTACGGTTAGCGAAGTTGCCTCTGGCGGCATCGAAGTGACCTTCGGCGATCCACCGGTCAAAGCCTTCGTTCGACGCTCAGACCTGTCTCGCGATCGCAGCGAACAACGCCCAGAGCGTTTCGCGGTTGGCGACAAGGTCGATGCGAAAGTCACGCAAGTTGACCGCTCGTCTCGCCGTATCTCAGTCTCAATCAAAGCGCTTGAGATCTCCGAGGAGCAAGAAGCCGTCGCACAGTACGGTTCTGCAGACAGCGGTGCATCTCTCGGTGACATCCTGGGCGCAGCGCTCGCCACTGGCGACACTGCTGAAGCCCCGGTCGAGGAAGAGGTGAAGGTCGAAGCCGAGGTTGAGGCCGAGGTTGTAGCTGAAGCTGAGGAAAAGCCTGCAAAGAAAAAGGCTGCACCAAAGAAGAAAGCTGCACCCAAGAAGAAAAAGGCAGATGAAGGCGACGACGCCTAACTCTGTTTACGTCCCAACCTAACTTTCTGGTAATGGACAAGTATTTTGCGCCGGAGGCCTAGTCTCCGGCGCATTTTTCGTTTAGGTTCAAAGACATGCTGAGATCCGAACTGATAGCAAAACTAGCGGATGAGAATCCCGAGTTGCGCCCCGAAGACCTCGAAAAAGTTGTTGGTGTGATCCTGGATGAGATTGCAGATGCCCTCGCACGCGGAGACCGCGTAGAGCTTCGTGGCTTCGGCGCATTCTCGGTTCGTCACCGCAAAGCCCGGAATGGGCGAAATCCTCGCACGGGAGAATCTGTGCAGGTTGAGGCGAAATCCGTACCCTTTTTCCGACCCGGCAAGGAATTGCGGGCGCGCGTGAATGACGGAATCGATCCGGAATCCCGCTAACATATTGTAAATATTAATGTTTCTTGGAATTGACCCTCGGGCAGAATTCCAACATTCTATGATATGACCTTTACGGGGTCTGGATCATAGAAGGGGTTTATTATGTTCAACGAATTCAAGCAGTTTGCCATGAAGGGCAATCTCGTCGACATGGCCGTCGGCTTTGTCATGGGCGGCGCGTTTGCGACTGTCGTCACGGCTTTCATCCAAGGCGTGTTCCTACCGGCGCTTAGTCCCGTTCTCGGCGGCCTCGATTTTGGTAGCTGGGAATATGTCATGTCTGCAGCCGTCCTTGGAGCGGATGGTGCGGTGGTGACCGAAGCCGTCAGCATCAAAATCGGTGAGTTTGTCGCCGCCGTGATTTCATTCTTAATCGTTGCTTTTGTCATGTTCATGATCATCAAGGGCATGAACAATATGATGAAGAAGGAAGAGGAAGCGCCCGCCGAACCGCCTGCCCCACCACGCCAGGAAGTTCTGCTCGAAGAAATTCGCAATCTCCTCGCAAAGCAGTCGTAATTCATTAATATTGACGACCTATACCCACTCCTCAGTAGAGTGTGTTGAGTGTTCAGGGGCAGCTTACCGGCTGCCCCTTTTCATTTGGTGATTTCTGAACCGCTTAGCGGCGACGCAGGAACACATACCAGGCGCCGCCGCCGCCGTGTTTGGCATGCGCCGGCGCAAAGCCGCTGATCAGCGCGCGTGCCTCCGGTAGTTCCAGCCAGTGAAGAAAACCGCGCCGAAGCACGCCTTCGCCATGCTTTCCTTTCCCGGTAATCACAATTACGCATTGAGACCCTTTGGCTTGTTCCAGTCGCAGAACCCGCGGCAGCAGCTGAAATGCGCTCTCTTTGGTGTGACCATGCAAATCGAACGTCGCCGATATCGCTTGCTTGCCGCGGCGAACCGATCGCTCGTTCTGGCGATTCTGCGGGGCAGGCAGGGGACGATTACGGAGTTTCGGCGGTGAGAGCAGTTTGGACTCATCCTGCGCGCGCGGCGTTCCCGCTGGTGCAGCACGTCGACCCGACAACGGTTTGACCGTCCGGCTAACCGCCGCCCAGGCTAACTTGTCTTTATCGGTGAGATCCCGCCTGCTCATGCAAGGCGTTCTAGGGCGTTAGAACAACAGGTCCAGTCCCTGATGCTTCCGCCGCATTGCTCATCCTGATCCGCTCGGCGACCGCGCGCGGCAGAAGAACCCACATACGACCAGGCGCATTTACAGTGTCAGCCCGCGCGCCCGCGGCATCGCCAGTGCCGAAATAAAGATCCCCCCGCACGGCGCCCTTGATGGCTCCGCCGGTATCCTGCGAAACGACCAGCCCTGACCAGGTTCCACCCAGGGCCGGAGCGGTCGTCTGCACAAACATCGGTACACCACCTGCATGAAAATCAAGGTCCACGGCCATTGATCCAAGCGGGGTCAAAGGCACCCCGAACGACCCTTTCGGCCCAAGCCTCGGATCGCCCTCGGGCTCTATATCAAAGAAGACGAAGCGCGGATTGGCATTCATCGCCTCTCGCGCACGCTGAGGCGTCGTTCGGTCCATCCAGGCCCGGATCCCGCGCATACTCGCTTCGCCGCGGCTGATCCACCCACGCTCCATCAGCCAGTTGGCGGTCGATCGAAACGGTTGCCCATTATTCGCGGCGTAAACAGCGCGCAGGGTTCTGCCATCTGGAAGGATCAGGCGGCCCGAGCCTTGGATCTGTAAGAAAAACACGTCTCCCGGATGGGCATAGGCGAGGGGACGAACGCCCGCCCGCGTAATCTCCGCACGGCTGGGATAGGCGCGCCGCGTGCCGTCGGGCAGCATCTGATAAACATTCCCGGCTGAGGTCACCAAGTCTGCAGGCCGCCCGGGAACCGGCTCTGTATAAGGCGCTTCAGGAACGAGCCGCGCCTGATAGGTGGGTTCAAAATAGCCTGTAAACCGCGATTGGCCGTCCGGCGCTGCAATCTCCACTGGCGTGAACAAAGCCTGCATCACGGCCCGCGCGCTTTGCGCGTCGGCGATTACATCCAAGGCTGCACAGGCTGGCGCCCAATCATCATGTCGACCCGCCCAAGGCGCACGCGTGGAAACCAGGCTTTGGGGTGAACGCGCTGAAAAAACTGCGCAGCTTCGCGTCAGGGCTGACAAGCCGGGTGCCAGGTCTGCCGTCTGCCAACCCGGCAAACTGTCATAAGCCACGGGCCGGGGCAGGGATTGCCACAAGCTCTGATCTACAGGATCGGGTTGTTGAACCTGAACGGGCTGGGACGGTACGGGCTGGCGGGGCGTAGAGACACACCCGGATAGCGCCAGAGCCGCTCCACAAAGAAGGCCAATGATTCGCATGCCTGCGAGTCTAGGCGCGAAAGTCCAGAGGGCTCAAGTTACGATTGGTCGGTGCGCGCCAGCTAGTCCGCGGTATCGACATCATCCAGCAACCAATTCGGGTCGGAGGAACTGGTCTGACGCATGAAGGTCCAAAGCTCGCTGGCTTTACTCGTGGTCTCGCCATCGCCGAGTTCAGATTCGTAATGCACCGTCACCCGCGCCATTCCCGTCGCGTCGAGCGACGCATCGGTGATCTCCGCTTTGCGAATTCGCAAGAGTTGCAACCCTTCCGCGCCCGTGGCTTCGCGCTCAGTGATTGCCGCGTCCCAGGCCTCATAAACATCTGTATCGAGAAGGGGTTTCAGCGCGGCGCGATCCCCTCGACCAAACGCACCCACAATCATTTCGTAAGCGCCGCGGGCACCTCGCATAAAGCCGACGGGCTCAAAGGATGGGTCAACATCGTAGATCGCATCCATTCCGGCCGCTGCCGGTCCAGTAAAGTTAGGCCGAATCTGAACCACTTCGCCGCCCGCAGGCGCCTGCTCCGTCGGCGCAGGGCTTGGTCCCGGATTTGGGGCGCGGCTGCGACCCTCTGGAGGACCCTCATCCTGGCCAAGCGTCACGAACAGTCGCCAACCGATAAACAAGGCGATCCCTGCCAGGAGCAGAAACTCGATCATGGATGACGACATGTATGGCTCTTTCTTTTGTCTCTCACAGTGTCATATAGGCGCTTTCCCGGAAGTGCCACCCACCGTTGCGCCACTTTCTGGCACATGTTACGCGCGTGTCACCTTAGCCTTAGAGTGAATTTCAATGACCGAAACCCCAGATATGGCAACTCAGCCGCAAGACAATGCTCAACCACAAGGGCCTGCTATTCGCGTCCTCAGCCAGTACATCAAGGACCTGTCCTTTGAGAATCCCGGCGCCACCGTTCAGGATCAACCGAACATCGAGCTCGGAATCGATGTTGGTGCGGCACCGCAGCAAGGCCAGGAAGGTGTTTTTGAAGTCACATTGAAATTGAAGGCCCGCGCCGGAACAGAAACCACTGCGCTATTCCTGATCGAGATGGACTATGCAGGCCTGTTCCACCTGCAAGGCTTCGCTCAAGCCGATATCGAACCGATCCTTCTGATCGAATGTCCTCGCATCCTGTTCCCGTTTGCGCGTCGTATCATTGCAGATATCTCTGCTGAAGGCGGCTTCCCGCCACTGCGGATCGATCCGGTCGATTTTGGGGCGCTCTATAATACTCAGAAGCAGCGTGCGGCTCAGGCCGCGGCGCAGCAGCAGGACACTCCGGCCCCGACTGAACCTCAGGCGTAACGCGACCAGATAGCATCCTCGCCGAGCGTTTCGACAAACTCGGCGTGGGTGGCCTGGTCGTCCTCTGGAACATTGCGATCAAGTGGGTCTGGGCGCTGTTTTGCTGGCGCGCGCTCACCGCCCGCCGATCCGGTCGCTCCCCCAAAATCAAATTTTCTCGCGCGGCCGCCCAGCAGCTCGAGGTAAACTTCGGCTAGCAGCTGGCTATCCAGCAACGCGCCGTGAAACGTACGCGCGTCTGAATTAATGTCGAAACGCTTGCATAGGGCATCCAGGCTTGCCGGTGCGCCCGGATATTTCTTGCGCGCGATTGCCACAGTATCGACCCAACGCTCTTCGGGGATGATCGATTTCCCGCAGCGCTGTAGCTCCATATTCAGAAACCCGCGGTCGAACTTGGCATTGTGCGCCACAAGCGTTGCGTCGCCGATAAACTCCAGAAACGCGTCGACAATCGTCGGATCTTCAAAGCCTGGTTTATCGACCAGGTCATCATCGGTGATTCCGGTAATCCGGATCGTCGCTTCGGACACGGGGCGCCCGGGGTTGATATAGCTCTGAAACGTCTTGCCGCTAGGCACGTGATTGATCAACTCAACCGCACCAAGCTCGATGACCCGATCGTCTTTATCCCATTCAAGCCCCGTGGTTTCGGTATCGAATGCAATCTCACGAACAAAGTCAGTCATCGTTTTGATCCAGGCTGTTCAGAAGTTCTATAATGGCTTGGACGTGTGCTCGGGCGAAGTCAAAGCCAAAAGCCGTACTGATAATAAAGTCGGCGCGGGCTCGTTTATCTGCGTCGGACATCTGTTTGGCTCGGATCTGTTCGAACTGCTCTTCCGACATCTCACCACGCGCAAGAACCCGGGCTTTCTGAAGATCGGCCGGTGCGGTGACCACCGCCACAAAATCGCACCGCTGGTCGCCGCCGGTCTCAAACAGAAGCGGAATGTCTAGGACCGCGATTTTTGACTCACTTTCAAGCGCTTGCTGGCGAAAGTTCAACTGACTTTGCCCCACCAGCGGATGCACGATTTGTTCTAGATCTTTCATGGCGTCCGGATGATCGACGACTTTTGCACGCAAGGCCGCGCGATCCACCGCTCCATCTTTGAGAATATCGCCAAATCTTTCGGACAAAGGTGCGACTGCAGCGCCGCCCTTTTCATAGAGCGCATGTACGGCAGCATCGGCGTCGTAGACAGGCAAGCCTTCAGTCGCAAACATCGCAGCGGTCGCGGACTTGCCCATACCGATCGATCCGGTCAGCCCAAGTATAATCATGATGCTGCCTCCAATGCCGCGTGGCATCGCTTCAGCCCAGACTCCATGTCAGGCATTTCACCGAACCAAATCTCGAAACTAAATGCCGCTTGCGCAACCAACATGGTGAGTCCGTCCTTTACGCGCCAGCCCCGATCTCTCGCCAATTGCAATTGAGGTGCGGAAATTTTTCCGTACGAAATATCGAAGAACAGGCGATCCGATCCATCACCGAGGTCAAGCAACTCACCTGCGTGGCCCATGCTTGTCGTGTTGATCACGATTGTTGCGGAATCGATATAGTCTTTGTACTGATCCAGTGATCCATACTGCGCTATATTGCAGCCTAGTTCTGAAGCGAGATCTTGTGCCTTGCTCACGGTTCGATTGAGAATTGTATGAGATACTCCGGATGCTGATAATGCATGAACAATCGCGCGGGCCGAGCCGCCGGCGCCAAGTATCACGACTCTGTCTGTCTCCGGTTTGAGCTGACCTAGCGCTTCAATGAAACCAGGTACGTCTGAGTTGTCCGCGCGCCACTGACTTCTCCCGAGATAGGTCAACGTATTCGCAGCGCCGATGGTCCGCGCTGTTTCGCTGACCTCGCTCGCCGCCTGAAGCGCAGCACCTTTGTGGGGCAAGGTTACGTTCACGCCGATACAGTCTCGGTTTTCCAGTGTTTTCAGAGCCTTATTGAATTCGCCGGGCGGGACCTGCATTGCTTCATAAGTCGCGTTGAAACCCATATCCTGTAGCCATCCATTATGTATCAATGGAGAAAGAGAGTGCGCGATCGGGTCACCAATCACACCAAGCAATTTGGTCATGTCGGTAAAACACCTCGTACCCGAAGATAGTCGAGCAGTGGCAGCAACGGCAATCCCAGGATGGTGAAGTAATCTCCCTCAATTTGAGTGAAGATTTGTGATCCGCGGTCTTCAAGTTGATACGCCCCAACAGTGCCTAGCAATTTGTCGCCGCATACCGATAGGTACTCATCGATGAAATCCGCGGTCAGTGTACGGACGGTCAGCTTAGGCCGAGCCAAATGACGCCAGACCGGAATGCCGTTTTCGGCGACAACAATAGCCGTCTCCAGCCTGTGAGCCTTACCTGAGAGTTTTACCAAATGCGATCGTGCCGCGTCCATATCTGTAGGTTTATCAAATGCCTCGCCGTCTAAATTGAGCATTTGATCTCCACCAATCACAAGACCTGGCGTCGAGCGAGAAACCTTTACCGCCTTCAATTCTGCAAGCTGCATCGCCTGGTCGCGAACGCTCAAGCCTTCCGCGCGCATGCCAGCCTTCGCCGCGTCTTCGTCGACATTCGGTTTGATTGGTGTGGCGACCACCCCCGCGCCGGCGAGGAGCGCGCGGCGACTTGCGCTTCCCGAAGCCAAGATCACATCACTCATCAGACAAATCCCCGGCGTTCGTTCAATTTGTTGAGAATAGCGGCTGCGGTTTCTTCGACGCTACGCCGCGACACGTCGATGACTGGCCACTTGTTTCTCTGGAACAAGCGACTCGCATCAGTGACTTCGGCGCGAACGGCTTCTTCGTCGACATAGTCCGTCTGCGAGTTTTCGTTAAGCGACATCAGGCGCTGGCTCCGGATCTGTAACAGTCTTTCCACGCCGATTTTCAAGCCCACCACCATGGGGTGCTTCAATTCCTCGACCATGGACGGAAGCGGAATGCCAGGAACAAGCGGGATATTGCCCGCTTTGACGCCGCGATTGGCAAGATAGACACAGGTCGGGGTCTTAGATGTACGACTGACACCGAGCAGAACGACATCGGCGTCCACCAATCCGGCAACGTTCTGTCCATCATCATGGTTCAGCGCGAAGTCGATCGCGGAGATGCGCTTAAAATAGTCTTCGTTGAGCGCATGTTGGCTTGCGATCTTTTCACTGGCGGCAATTCCGAGATGTCGGGACAACATGTGGATGGACGGGTCGAGGACTGGCAGGGTCTGAATACCGCGTTGCCGACAGAACTGCTCCAGTTTCCGACGAAGATTCTCGTCAGAAACCGTATACCAGACAACTCCAGGCGCTGCCTCAATCTCCGCCATGACCCGATCGAGCTGTCGTTCGGACCGGACCAGATAGTAATTGTGCTCAAGCGGTATTGTCCGGTCGAATTGCGCCGCAGCTGCCCGCATGACCGCGTTCAGCGTTTCGCCCGTGGAATCTGAGACCAGGTGCACATTGAAGTAGATCGAAAGTCGCATGACTATCCTGAGTTAAACTACACGTCCTGTGCCGGAAGGGCGGGAATTCGACAAGCCCTGTGGATGCATTGTGGATAAGTCGATTGTGCCTGGAATCCGACTCTGAATCGCACAGGTGAACGAATCTGACTCATCAAGTTTCTAGCCTGTTCCAGACATCTGTTACCAACCTGCGTTAACCAATTATTTACAGTTTTTTCAATTCGTTAACAAATCGTAAACTCTGGGAGGAACTGGGGATAGGCTGTGAAATTAGGAGGGACAAAAGACCTCACCCGGTGTTTTCCACGAGACTCCGGTCTTAATAATGATAAGTCGTTTTGAATTAGGTTCTGGGTTTAATTTTCTTATGGCTGACTCTCAATCATCACGTTTTCTGAAGGTGCTCTCTGGCACCCCTTCGTCTCCAGTTCCCATCTGGATGATGAGACAAGCTGGACGACATCTCCCTGAATATCTTGAGCTTAGAGCCAGAGCGAAAGATTTTCTGGATTTTTGCTACTCTCCTTCCATGGCGGCTGAAGCCACACTGCAACCTATCCGTCGATATGATATGGATGCGGCTATCCTGTTTGCAGACATATTGCTGATCCTGGATGCGATTGGTCTAGATGTGCGGTTCGAAAAGGGTGTGGGCCCTATTGTTGAAACTGTGAACACCGAGGCCGACCTCAATCGTGTTTCATTGGAAAAGGCGGTCCAAAGACTGTCGCCAGTATATGAAACGGTAGATCGCGTTCGATCCAAACTGGATGACAACAAAGCCCTGATTGGCTTCTGCGGAGCGCCATGGACTGTTGCGCTCTATGCAATTGAAGGCCGAGGCGGGACAGATAAAAGCACGGCAAGAAGCTGGGCTTATACGCATCCGGATTTGCTTGCCAAACTTCTGGATCTGCTGATCGAGGCGAGCGCTCAATATCTTTCAGAACAAGTCAAAGCCGGCGCGGATGCGCTGATGATTTTTGAGTCCTGGGCTGAGGGGCTTCCTTCGGACCTGTTCCAGACGCTCGTGATCGAACCGAATGCGAAACTGGTAAAGCGGCTCCGAGAAATGGGAATTGGCGTTCCGATCATTGGATTTCCGCGCGGCGCTGCAACTATGCTTAGCAAATACACGTCTCAGGTCCCTGTAAATGGAGTCGGGTTGGATACGGCGATCGATCCTGCGCATATTTCGAGCGCAGTTCCGAAATCGATGGCCGTGCAAGGTCATCTTGATCCGCTGCTATTGATTGCTGGCGGCGAGAAAATGGATGCACGGGTCAGGGAGATACTTTCAGCTTACTCTGATCGGCCTCACATTTTCAATCTTGGGCACGGCGTCCGTCCCGAAACGCCAATTAAAAACGTCGAGCGCGTCGTTGAGCTGGTCCGCGAAGGCGTTTCATAGATGACGTTATACCTTTGGATCAAAGCCATACATATTATCTTCGTCATCGCACTGATGGCCGGGCTCCTGATCTATCCCCGCTACAAGCTGCATCAATTGAGCTCCAAGCCGGGTGATGAGCTGTTTGAAACGATGAAAGAGGCGTCAAATCGGTTGCGGAAGATTATCCTCAATCCGGCATTGGTCCTGGTTTGGGTGCTCGGGCTGACCATGATTTATTTGAATCAGAGCCTGCTCAGTCAGGGATGGATGCATACGAAGCTGCTCCTGGTTTTGATCCTTTCCGGTTTGCATGGGTATTTCATTTCGATCGGCAAGAAGATCGACCGCGGCGACGTGGCCCCGACTTCCAAGACTCTGAAGATGCTGAACGAGGTTCCTTTCCTGATCATGATCGTTGTGGTCATCCTCGCCGTCGGTAAACCTTTCTAAGGCTTCACAGCCACACCCCTTGACCATCTCGCCGCTTAGGCGCATATGCGGATCAAGTCGCCGTCCGGCGCGCGGGCCTTTTGCGCTCACATTTCCCCATTCTGAAAATTTGGAAACCGGCACCCTATGCCTGATACTGCACCCGAAATTGAACTGCCGAGCGAAGTTTATCTCCGCGAATTGAAAGCAAAATCTCCAACTGAGCTTCTGGCCTATGCTGAGATGCTGGAAGTTGAGAACGCTTCTTCCCTGAGAACGCAGGATATGTTGTTCGCGATCCTGAAGGAACTGGCCGAACAGGAAGTCCAGATTATTGGGCGCGGTGTTGTGGAAGTGCTTCAGGACGGATTTGGGTTCCTACGCTCGCCAGAGTCTAATTATCTGGCTGGACCGGATGATATCTATGTCAGCCCGAAAGTACTGAAGAAGGCAGGCCTCAAGACAGGTGACACTGTGGAGGGTCCAATTGTTGAACCTGGAGAGAACGAAAGATACTTTGCGCTCATGGATGTGAGCTCAATCAATTTTGAGGACCCAGAGAAAGCTCGTCAGAAAGTCCATTTTGACAACTTAACCCCGCTCTACCCGGAAGAGCGTCTCCTGATGGAGAGCCAGGATCCTACTAAAAAGGATCGATCCGGCCGCGTGATCGACATTGTTTCACCGATCGGGAAGGGTCAACGGGCCCTGATCGTTGCGCCGCCGCGAACCGGTAAAACTGTTCTGCTGCAAAACATCGCCGCCGCGATCGAGGAAAATCACCCGGAGTGTTACCTTCTCGTTTTGTTGATCGATGAGCGCCCGGAAGAGGTGACAGACATGAAGCGCTCAGTGAAGGGTGAGGTGATTTCCTCAACCTTTGACGAGCCAGCGTCTCGCCACGTCGCGGTTGCCGATATGGTCATCGAAAAGGCAAAGCGCCTGGTCGAACATGGCCGGGATGTTGTTATTTTGCTCGATTCGATCACTCGACTTGGACGTGCGTACAATACGACCGTACCTAGCTCCGGTAAGGTTCTGACCGGCGGTGTTGATGCTAACGCATTGCAGCGTCCGAAGCGATTCTTTGGTGCCGCGCGGAACGTCGAACATGGCGGCTCGCTAACCATTGTCGCAACAGCCTTGATCGATACCGGATCACGTATGGACGAGGTTATCTTCGAAGAGTTTAAAGGGACGGGTAACTCCGAAATCGTTCTGGATCGCAAAGTCGCAGACAAGCGGACCTTCCCAGCCATCGACATCATGAAGTCAGGCACGCGGAAAGAAGAGCTGATCACCGAGAAGGCGCAGCTTCAGAAAATCTATGTGTTGCGCCGCATCCTGAATCCAATGGGAACCTCGGACGCCATCGACTTCCTGCTCGACAAGCTCAAGCAGACGAAGGCGAATGACGAATTCTTCGAGGCAATGAAAAACTAGATATGGCGATCCGCCGGGACACGATTTGTGCTCTGGCGAGCGGCCTGCCGCCGTCGGCCATCTCGGTGATCCGAATATCCGGCCCGGCGACGACTAGCATTATTCAATCGCGGCTGTCGGTTTCACCGCTCAAACCAAGACACGCAAGCTTGGTCGATTTACGGTCACGGTCGGGATCGGTAATCGATTCCGGTCTGGCGATTTATATGCCGGGTCCGGCCAGTTATACCGGTGAAGACACACTTGAGATCTCTTTGCATGGTGGCCGGATGATCACCGAGCTCGCGCTCGAATCCATCATGTCGGCGGGCGCGCGTTTGGCTGAGCCTGGTGAATTTACCCGTCGCGCATTCGAGGCCGGAAAGCTGGATCTGACACGCGCCGAAGCGGTTGCGGACTTGATCGATGCCGAAAGCGAAGCCCAACTCTCTCAAGCATTGAAACAAATGGATGGCGCGCTCGAAGACCTGTATTCAGGGTGGCGCGCGGATTTGACGGAAATGCTGGCGCTTCTCGAAGCGAGCATCGACTTTCCGGATGAAGAAGATGCGCCGGATCGTGTGGATGCCCCGGTCCTTGAAAAACTGAACACGCTGCGCTCAGACTTGATCGACGCGCTTGCCGACGGGAATATCACCGAGCGGATTCGCGACGGTTTCAAGGTCGCAATCCTTGGGAAGCCCAATGCCGGTAAGTCCACGCTACTCAATCAACTCGCCAAACGAGAGGCTGCGATCGTCACGGACATTCCGGGTACGACCCGAGATGTGGTCGAAGTCCGACTCGTCTTGGGAGGTTATCTCGTCTGGATATCTGATACGGCAGGATTGCGCGAAACTGTAGATGTGGTCGAAGCCGAAGGCGTTCGCCGCGCCCTGAAAGTCGCAGACGAAGCCGACTTGAGACTTTGGATTCATGATGCGCGTGAGCCAATAGAGTCCGACCGGGTCCAACCGGGCGACCTGGTGGTTTCCAACAAGTCTGACCTGGCGGACCCGGAAAGTGTTTCACGTGAAACATTGTCTATCTCTGCGAAGACCGGGTTTGGCATCGATCTTATCGAAGCCGCGATCGTCGAGCGGTTGGGGGCTTTGACGAAGAATGTTGGCGCCCCGATCATAACCAGGGCGCGACATCGCCAGGGATTGGAGCGCGCGTTGACGCAACTCGAGGCCGCGATCGACCACCTTAAAGCCGGGATTGGGTCGGAGTTCGTATCGGAAGATGTTCGTCTTGCGAGCCGCGAACTCGGAACCTTGACAGGGCATGTCGATCCTGAGTCCGTTCTCGGCGCTGTGTTTTCTTCGTTCTGTATCGGCAAATAGTCTGTTTCTCCCGCGCTGGATATTATATGAGGCGTTCGAGTGAAGGCGCGAACGATGCAAGATCAGACTAAATTTGACGTCATTGTAGTTGGCGGCGGCCATGCCGGATGCGAAGCCGCATCTGCGGCCGCACGAATGGGTGCGCGCACCGCATTGATTACGCACAAGATCGCGACGATTGGGGAGATGTCCTGCAACCCGGCCATTGGCGGTCTTGGGAAAGGTCATCTGGTTCGGGAAATCGATGCGCTCGACGGATTGATGGGTCGAATCGCGGATCGATCCGGTATCCAATTTCGAATGCTCAACCGTTCAAAGGGTCCGGCAGTCTGGGGACCGCGCGCGCAAATCGATCGAAAACTCTATCGCGAGGCCATGCAGGAAGAAATCCTGAACCATGAGAACCTCACCATCATTCAGGACGGTGTTGAGGATTTGATTGTTTCCGGAGAGAGGGTCGGCGGCGTGATCGGCGAGTCCGGAACTTCATATGCCGCGTCCGCGGTCGTGATTACGACGGGTACGTTCCTCAAAGGCATTATCCATCGCGGCGCCGAACGTATTCCGGCGGGACGCGTGGGTGAGAAACCTGCGATTGGATTGTCCGATCGGCTTTACGCCCTGGATCTCCCAATGGGCCGATTGAAGACCGGAACACCCGCGCGCCTCAACGGCAAAACGATAAACTGGGACCTTCTGGAGAAACAACCCGCCGACGATGAACCCATCCCGTTTTCGTATCTCATGGATCGGATTGAGGTGCCGCAAGTTTCATGTGGCATTACCTTCACCAATCCAGAAGCCCACGAGATCATTTCGGACAACATCGCGCAATCCGCGGTCTATTCGGGTGCCATCGCGGGCCGGGGGCCCCGTTATTGTCCATCCATTGAGGACAAGATTCACCGCTTTGCGGAAAAGACGCGCCATCAAATCTTCCTTGAACCGGAAGGCCTGGATGATGACACGGTCTATCCGAATGGCATCTCGACGTCTCTGCCACGGGAAGTCCAGGACGCGTTTATCCGAAAGATCGAAGGGCTCGAGACCGTAGAGATCCTCGAATACGGCTATGCGATCGAATATGATTATGTCGACCCACGCGCTCTGGATGCGGGGTTGCAAGTCAAAGCGCTGTCAGGATTGTATTTGGCAGGCCAGATCAATGGTACAACTGGATACGAGGAAGCGGGCGCGCAGGGACTGGTCGCTGGAATGAATGCCGTGAGATCTGCCAGCGGCGAACCCCATGAAACATTTGATCGCGCCGAGGCTTATATTGGCGTTTTGATCGATGACCTGGTTACACGCGGTGTGACCGAACCCTATAGGATGTTCACATCGCGCGCGGAATATCGTCTTTCGCTCCGGTCAGATAATGCGGATCAGAGATTGACCGAACGCGGCATCGCGCTGGGTTTGGTGGGTGAAACGCGCGCCGAAATGTTTCACGTGAAACAAACAGCCCTGAATGCGGGCCGGGACGCGCTTCGATCACAGACTATGACACCGAATGAAGCCCAGAAGCTCGGATGGAAGGTCAATCAAGACGGTCAGCGCCGATCGGCTTGGGAATATCTGGCTTATCCAAGCATCGACATGGCAGCGATCGTCCTAGCGTTTCCTGATCTTGCCAATCTATCGCCCGCGATCAAAGCACAATTGGAAATCGAGGCCATGTATGCCGGATACATCGAGCGCCAGAAGGATGATGTCGAAGCGCTTCGCCGGGAGGAAGCTTTGAGGCTTCCCGCGGATCTCGATTATGCTGCGGTAGGCGGTCTGACCAATGAAGTTCGCGCAAAACTGGACATGATCCGCCCAGCCACACTCGGTCAGGCCGGCCGGATTGAGGGTATGACCCCGGGCGCCCTGACGGCGCTTCTCGCATATGTGCGCCGCCGCCCAAGCCGAAAGCAATCTGCGCATGCGTGATCTGGACGGGTTCGGCCCAGAAGACCTTCGGGATTTTGTCGATGTTTCACGTGAAACACTCGAGCGCCTCAAAATCATTGTGAGCGAATTGGATGAGTGGCGGCGAAAGACCAATCTGATTGGTCCATCAGAGTTTGGTCGGGTCTGGCGCCGGCATATACTGGATTCGATTCAGTTGCTGCCCCACATACCG
>JAEPOM010000019.1 GCA_017642885.1 Henriciella sp.
CCCCTCAATAAATCAAGCGGTGGACGTGAGCGGCTTGGGAAGATTACCCGAATGGGAGATCAATATCTAAGGAAGCTTCTCGTCACCGGCATGACCTCACGCGTCAGAGCTGCCAAGGCGCACCCGGAACGGGCTGATCGGTGGGTTGCCAGTCTGCTGGAACGAAAGCCAGTCCGCCTCGCAACCGTCGCCATGGCCAACAAGACGGCCCGCATTGTCTGGGCTGTGCTGACACGAAACGAACCCTACCGAAACCTGAGTGCCGCATAGGCGCCTGACACGAGGAGAAGGACACACGAACTTGCAAGGACGATGAGACATGATGGCAATCCGGGTCTACCCGGGAACCGAGACACCCCGACTAATGTCAAGGACATCGAATGTCCGCAAAGCAGAATGGGACCAGGTTCGCGGAAACCATCAGGGCCAGCGGCAATTACCCCGCGATCAACAGGCCGGACACAAGACCGTACCAGACCAAGGCATGCCGAAACGTCAAAAAGCCCTTGCAACGCAGGAGCCATCCACACAAGACATTAGGTCGGCTTCAGCTTTTGGCCGCTTCCGGCATTCATCCATCCCAATCCCCCGCTCAAGTCCCTTCCTTCAAAACCGTGTTCCGTCAGCGTTCTATCCGCCAATCTGGACCCTGCTCGCTGGCTCGCCTACACTCCGCCGGGCTCGGGGGAGCAGGAAAGGGACGCATTATGAAACTTCAACTGATCGCAATCGCGGCGCTCGGCGTCGGCGGGACCGCCCTTGCGCGGGATTTGCCGCAGCAGATGCAGCAGCTCGAATTGCCGAAACAGGTCCAGGTGCCGCTCGATAAAGCGCCAGCCCTGAAAGACCTGACGGGGGCGAGCACCGGCCGCGCCGTCGGCTGTATCAAGCATCAGGTCTACAACATTCAGAGCCTGAGCCGGATCGCGACCATGTTCGTGCTCAAGACCTCTTCGGGCGATCAGCGCTTCAATTTTGAACCCGACGCCATCCGTCACCTGCCGACCGGGGCGCCTGTGCCCATCGCGTCGACCGGCGAGACCAATCGCTGGGACCGGGTCCTGACCACGCTGGAGCGCGCGGCAGCGGCAGATAAGCCGCTTCTGATCAATT
Source organism: Henriciella sp. (assembly GCA_017642885.1). Lineage (GTDB taxonomy): Bacteria > Pseudomonadota > Alphaproteobacteria > Caulobacterales > Hyphomonadaceae > Henriciella. Next base: position 1,114 of record JAEPOM010000019.1, read on the forward strand.
ACAATCTGCCAGGGCGCGAGGTCTACAGCATGCACGTCCAGTGGGAAGGCAATTGCGCGCCTTGAACTGGGTGAGGCGGTTGGCATAGCAAACAGAAAACCCCCGCACCGTTCTGGCGCGGGGGCTCGTCTGTCTTCGAAGAGACGTGGGTGAAACTAGAATTTCACGCCAACGCCAATTGTGAAGGCATCGGCTTCAACATCTTCGATGTCGTAGCGGGTATAGTCGCCGCGAATGTAGATATTCTCGGCAACGTCGACGGTTCCGCCAACGCCGTAACCGGCGCCGGTTTCACTGTCAGATGCAGAGCCCAGGCCGGTGACTTCGGCTTCGAGTTCTGCCTGGACGATCCCGGCACGGGCGAACAGATTGATGTTTTCCGCGACAGGTAGCTGGGCCTTACCGTAGGCACCAACCAGATAGTTGAGGCCAAGTGATGCGGTGACACCGCCTTGCGTGGCCTCTTCATCATTGACGCCAAACGCGAGCTCGCCTTCGACGCCGAAGTTCGGGTGAAAGTCATAGCCGAGACGGCCAGACAACGCTCCGAGATCAATGTCAGCAGAGCCCACTCCGGTGTCTACATCAGTCGTGATGTGTGTGTAGCCACCATCCGCGTACCAGCCTTCTGCCAGAGCTGCGGGAGATACAGCGATTGCTGCGGTCAACATGAGTGTGGGAAGAAACGTTTTCATTTTTTACTCTCCTGTATGCGCATGACGCGCAGAGGCGAGATCGGCTTCAAATGTGACCAGAATGTGATTTCCGAGCGTTGAGAATTCAAGCCATTTCGGCGGTGTGGCAAATCGGCTACAGCGTTGTTAATGAACTGTTTTTAATGAAAAACGAAGCGTTGAAAAATAAGATTCATTCGCAAGGGTTTAGCTCGGAAAGCTCATCCACCTGCGAGAGGAAAATGAACCGAAGAGTCAATTTCGCGCAGCCTGATTCGTCTGGATAGGAACGGGGCTGTTCCCCGGTCATTCCGGAGGAGGAAAATCATATGACCAAATCAAAACTCGCCGCACTCGGGATTCTATCGGCATCGATCGGACCGGTGACAAATTCGGACGTTACGCCAGACGCGGCCTTCGCTTACTTTGGGACCTGGAGCGGCCCCTGTGTCGCCCGCGGTCTGGAAGCTACCTGTACATCAATCTGGCGACCGGGACTCAGCACGAACCATGTCGTGCAAGACTACTCGATTGTGCTTGCGATGGACGGGGTACCCATCTTCGCCGGACGCGGTCTCTACCGGTTCGAAGAGGGGGCGATAGATGGCGTCTGGGAAGATTCACGAGGCGCGATCCTGGATCTGTCGGGGCGTTATGATGATAATTCTCTGACAATTGTGTGGGTCGATCCGCAGACAGAGATTGGTCGCTCCGTGTACACGTGGAGCGATGGGGGATTGAAATCGACGGATTTTGTTCTGACCGATGCGGGCTGGCGCGATTTCATGACTGTCGAGTACCCAACGCACAGCCTGAGATGACAAAAACTTAAGCAATTGCTACAGCATCGGCATGCCGCCATTTCATCTCGCTTTTCCCGTCCATGATCTAAGCGCCGCGCGTGAGTTCTACGGGGGGCTGCTGGGCTGCCTTGAGGGGCGATCGAGCGAGCATTGGGTCGACTTCGACTTTTTTGGCCATCAGATTGTTGCGCATCTCGCGCCGAGCGAATGTGCTGAGGGCCAAAAATCGGACGTCGACGGCAAGCAGGTGCCGGTCCGGCATTTCGGTCTGGTGCTTGATATGGAGACCTGGGCAGGTCTGGCCGAGCGATTAACCGACAGGGTCGAGTTTGTGATCGAGCCGTATGTTCGTTTCAAAGGCGAACCCGGCGAGCAGGCGACCATGTTCTTCCGTGATCCGTCCGGCAACGCGATCGAGTTAAAAGCCTTCGCGGATATGGGGCAACTCTTCGCGGCATGACATTCAATTGGGGGAGGGAGGAATGGAACTATTCGAGCGATTTTTCGAAGACGTACTGACTCGCAGCCCGGAGTGGAAACTCATCCTTCTCCAGGTGCTGGGGGGGACGCTCTCGATTGCGGTTCTGTTCGGTTTGGTTCGCCACGAAGCCCGCGCCATTGTGTTTGGTACAATGATGGGGCTCGCCATGACATTCGTCGTGTACAGCCAGTTTGGCTTCACCCGCATCATCGGGGTCGGTCAAATTCTGTTCTGGACGCCGACTCTGTTCTATATGGCGTCACTGCAGGGCACCGTCACAGTGTCCCGGACCTGGTTCGGTCGTTGGCTCTGGATTGCGATTGCCGTGATGGGGGTGACGCTCGCGCTGAGTTATGGTGACCTCTTTCGCTACATGATGGGAGACCGGCTGGAAATCGCGGGATTGTGAGTGTCAGTTGAACATTTCCCAGTGAACCAGCCAAGCATCGTCCACTTTCTTCCAGACAATCACGGATTGCCCTCCGCCAATTGCGTCACCGTCGGAATAGGTCTGGTAGAAATCGTGCGAGATGATCGTGTCCGGACCGGCGAAGAAGACGGTTTTCTCATCAATGCTGAGGCCATTCATGGTCTCGAATGCCGTTTCCCAATATTCGCGTTGCGCCGAACGTCCTTCGACATTGGCACGACCGGGACGGAAAACTGCGTAGTCCTCTGTGTGGAGCGCGATCAAGCTGTCGACATCCTGTTCGGCGACGAGTTGTTCGTAATATGTATTGCGCGCCTGAACGATCGCCATGGCTTCTGCATCGCTCGGCTGAGTGTTTATTTGGGCGGTTACGTCCGTTGCATTGACGGTCACGCATCCGGTCAATGACAGGGCAGCCAGCGCTCCGATAATAATTCTCATTTCGATCCCCAATTACAAGACTTCAAGCGCCAGTGTTCGGGCCTTCCGGTCCGATCGTCAATGTCCAAGGATTAGAGACGCTAGTCGCCCTCGCCGGGATTCGGGCTGAAAAATTCTGCGAGTTTGTTGGTTTTTTGCGCAAATTCTTCACGGTCAGCCGGGGGTTCTTTCATCCGCGTGATGTTCGGCCACACCTTTGCGTACTCGGTGTTGAGCTTCAACCATTTGGCGTCCGGATCATCCTCAGTGTCTGGCTTGATCGCTTCGACCGGGCACTCCGGTTCGCAGACCCCGCAATCGATGCACTCATCAGGGTGAATAACGAGCATGTTTTCACCTTCGTAGAAGCAATCCACTGGGCAAACTTCTACGCAGTCCATATACTTGCAACGGATGCAGGCATCCAAAACGATATAGGTCATTCAACAGCTCTGTATTCTTAGTGCAGCGCAGCACATGGCTTCGGAGGTCTCACAAGTCAATGCATCTGACTGTCACGGAGCGTTTAGTTCTGCTCTCTTCTTTGCGTGCGCACGCGTGACGTCATCCACATGCAAAAGGCTGGCCACGTGTCGAATGAAGGATTCTTCGTATTTACAGGCCTCTCCATCCGCGAACGAGACGCGATACAGGCCTTCGATCACCCGAGCGCGCTCGGTTTGGGGCAGCGTTTTGACATGACGGGTCAGAGCGTGAGTGTCCGTAGCCTCTTCGGCGATGAGTTCGCCGCGCTGCAACACTTCGTCCGCCCGATCCGCTGTCATATCGAGGCTGGTCACGAGAATCTCGGCGATCATATCGCTTTCGAGATTTGCGTATACGCCGTCCACCAAAGCCGCTTCGACGAGTAGCGCCGCGGCCGCTTCATAAGGATCCAGGTCACGAACCGGGGGTTCAGGGCGTGATCCACCAAATAAACGAGAGAAAAAACCTGCCATGGAAAGTCTTATGCGCTGGCGTCGATCCGTCTGTAAAGAGTTTGCGCTTCGGCGGCGGGTCCGCGCCGTTCGCCAACTTGCAGCACTTCAACCGTTTCGATTGACTTGGCTTTGTAGAAGGTCAGGACATCGCCGGCGCTCACGCGCTGTCCTGCCTTTCCGGTTTTTCGGGTTTGGCCATTGCGCGTGATGCGTATCCCTTTTCGCGTGACATAGTCCGTCGCCAGAGCTCGGGTTTTAAAGAAACGCGCGCGCCAGAGCCAGATATCAACGCGAACCTCATCGTTCGCACTCTCACTCATTCGTGGCGCTGCCGTCCGTTACGGGAGCTTCGGAAGGGGGCGCATTTGTTTCCGCTTCAACAGGTTTTGGATCTGGCTTTGGCTTCTTGGGCTTGCGTTTTTTTGGTGGAGATTTTTGCTTCTCCGGGAGCAAAGCCGCCAATGCTGCGAACGGACTATCGGGATCGGGTTCGCGGCGGGCCGGCCGGCGGTTCTGATTTTGGTGTCGCGGCTTGCCCGATGTACGTTCCTGTTTCTTGCGCGGTCCACTTTTGCGTTGAGTATTCCGCGCATCCTTGCGTGCGGTCCGGCGCTGCTCCTGAGCTTCGACATGCGCTTTAGACTGGAACCGCCAGAGGGTTACAGCACCTGTTTCCGGATCTTTCTCAGCAGGCGCAATTCGAAACCCCTTCAGGACGTTGTGAAAATCCTCAAGCGGGCAAGAGACCATCGAAGCAAGTTCCGGGGGGATTGCAAACTTGGCCTGATCAGCTTCCTTGCGCCGCTTTGAAAGCTCCCATCCGAGGCGTTCAGCGAGGTCGGCCCGGACAGCGCGCTTGCCGAAACGCAGATATCCTTGCGCCGTCAGATCTTCATCTGGCCAGCTTCCATCGAGTTCGAAGCTGCCAGCACCCTCGGGGGCGGTCTTGCGCACGCGCCCATCTGAAAGCGACAAGAGGATCGAGATCATTTTTTGTGCCGCAGGCTTTTGCGCATCCGGAATGTGCGCGGCGATGCGACCGGAACGAATTCCCGCTTCTTTCAGCTTGGTCCGATCCTCGGGGCCTGGAAGCAACGCGCGGTCTTCACCGCGCAGATCGCAGGCGGCCCCGCTTTCGACCAGGCGAAAGGCAAGCCCGCGGGCGAGCCCGTCAAGGGTGGAGTCGTCAGTCGAGAATTTGAGCTTGAAATGCGTCGGCAGACGTTTCTCGATTTCTGTGCCCAACCATTCATTGACGCGCGTCGTTGCGGCATCCTGCTGGTGCTGCTCTGCATCTTGTCCGCCGATCAGCTTTGCCGATGGAGCCAGCCAATGGGGTCCGGCGTTTACCTGAGCGATAGGCGCGGTGTCCCAGACGATTTGAGAGGCGTCATTTATCGACAGGGCGGTTTCTGGCGCTCCGGCGATAGCTTTGAGACGATCGGCGATCACGGGTTCGAGCGCTTGCATTGCTGCATGGCGAAGTGTTTTGCCTTCAAGCTCTGATGCGCTGGCGTCAGGCTCAAAGGTCAGTCCAACCAGTTTGCCAACTACGTGGCCTTCAATCGTCACTTCTCCGGTGTCGGATACGTCGGTGCTCAAGAGGTCTTCCCTTTTCAGCCCAGCAATCAGGGCGGTTGTTCTGCGATCGACAAATCGCTGCGTGAGGGCGTCGTGTAGCGCATCAGACAAGCGATCTTCAATATCCCGCGTTCTTTCGCGCCAATATTCAGGATTTTCAAGCCAATCATGTCTGAAACTTGCGTAAGTCCAAGTGCGAATCATTGCCAGGCGCTGCTGTAACAGACCAATGTCACCGATCGTAACATCCAGTGCTTTCAGGCGCTCATCCATCGCCGTATCGCCAAGACGCGCATCCGGATCCGACAGGGTCTCAGCGAGTCCCAGCACGAGCCGGCCATGTCCTTCATGACCCGCTTTTCGAAAATCGGGAAGACGGGCAAGATCCCACAAGCGTCTCACATTGCGGTCGCCGCGAACCTCAGGCCCAATCGCGCCGTCTTCAGCCATTCTGCGGAGCACCCATTCGTCTAACCCGTAAGGATTCTGACGCAAGCATTCACGCGGGCTCGGGCGTGCCAGGCTGGCAATCAGGGTTTTGATCGAGCGATAATCGAGATTGCTGTTGCGCCACATAAGGTCGGTAACCGGGTCATAGCGATGATCTTCGATGGCGCGTATGAGCTCGTCCTCAAAGGGCGGACAATCATTGCTCTCTCCGAACGCGCCATCATCTCGAAATCGGCCCGCACGACCTGCGATCTGGCCCATTTCTGCGTTGCTTAGCCAACGATGGCGCCGGCCGTCGAATTTGGACCGTCCTGCGAATGCGATCCGGTCGACATCGAGATTCAGTCCCATCCCAATCGCATCGGTGGCAACGAGGTGGTCCACCTCTCCGGATTGATACAGCTCCACCTGGGCATTTCGTGTGCGGGGGCTAAGGCCGCCCATCACCACCGCGCAACCTCCCTTCTGTCGCCGTAGCACTTCGGCAATCGCGTATACTTTATCTGCACTGAAAGCGACGATGGCTGATCGTTTTGGGAGTTTTGTGATCTTCTTCTGACCGGCATAAGTCAGGGTCGAGAAACGTTCTCTGACATCAGTTGCAATGTCGAAATCGAGCTCGCGTAATACTTCGCGCATGGTTTCGGCGCCGAGGAGCAGTGTTTCCTGTGTGCCGCGCGCATGCAGGATGCGATCAGTGAATACGTGCCCGCGATCTTGGTCTTCAGCGATCTGGATTTCATCGACCGCCAGAAACTCTACCGAAACATCTACTGGCATGGACTCGACAGTGCATATCCAATAGCGGGCTTTGTCCGGAACAATGCGTTCCTCGCCGGTGATCAGCGCGACGGCCCGCTCACCTTTCATCTCGACCACCCGGTCATACACCTCACGTGCGAGCAGGCGCAGGGGTAGGCCGATCATACCGGTCGTGTGCCCCAGCATGCGATCAAGCGCGTAATGGGTCTTACCCGTATTCGTCGGGCCGAGAATGGCTTTGAGAATGGCCATGAGGGGAGCTTATGGAGTCCGTTCGGAGGGAAGACCAGCTATTTGGGGCAGCGTTCGGGGCGGTCAATATGACGGTCGACAAGAATTCCGTCGCCGTCATCGGTTTTGAACGCGTGCGTCCATTCTGCTGTGCGTGGTAGGGGATCATAATCACCCGCGAGGTACAGTCTGAGCTCGCGCTGGATCGGGCAACCATTTGACCGGTGGCCGAGATCGACGGAGACGGCGCCTTCTGGTTGCCAGGTCGCGAAATCGGCTTGAATGGGTGGACGAAGGTTCGATCGGTAACTCGCAACGAGGACGCGATTGGACTCCAGATCTGCAAGGTCCACGCCTTCTGCGAAACTCTTCGGGCTCGGATTATAGCGCCACATGATCAACGGCACGTCGAGCTGGTCTTTGAGATAATAATCAAGCCCATGCCAAACCTCACGCTCATCGACCAGAATGGCGCTCGGCTGTAACCGTTCCACTTCGAGTTTCAGTTGCTCTGACAAGTCCTGCCAGCCCCGTACGCGTTTCAAGTCATTGTCCCGGCCCATCGCAGCCGTCCAGCTTTGAGGCCCCAGAGCGAGAACTGTTGCGAGAACCCCCACAATGCCTTGAAAAGCGAGGCCTGACCAAAAAGCCGGTCGCCAACCTTTTGAGCGCAACAGAAACCCGCCGATCCAAACGCTTGCAGCCGGGTATGCGGTGGCTGCCCAGTTCGCGTGGGCGCGCGAAAGTACGGCTTGGAACGCGATGATCAGGAGGACCGGAATAATGAAACACGCAAGCCAGGTTTCTTTTGTGCGCTGTGCATGCGCAGCGTCGCCAAGATCGGCTAGAACGCGACGCGGACGCAGAAATGCCAGCCCTGCAATGAGCGCAACAAAGCTAACCGGACCAAACACGCCCATCTGGTCGCCGAGAAACTTGGGCAGATTTTCAAGATTGAACAGCTGCCCGCCCAGATTGGCATTATCGACCGTATGACTGACGGTCTTGAAATCATTTGCCGCGTTCCAAAGCAGATGTGGCGCGAACACCGCCGCAGCGATGAGTAGCGCTACGATCCCTTTCCGGCTTAGTAGAGCGGTCCTGGTATCGCGATCGAAAACACTTGTGAGTGCGATGCCAATCGCGAAATAGAGCATGGCGTATTTCGAAAGAAACCCGGCTCCAATGGCGAGCCCGAGCGCGGCCACACCTACCCAACCCAGGTCTTCTTCCCGTAAGCGCCAGAATAAGTAGAGCGCACCGCACCAGAAGGGGAACAAGACCCCGTCCGTCGAAATGACGCCCGATGACAGAACGATCCCAGGCATGAAAAGATAGGTCAGGACAGTAATGAGGCCTGCCCAACTATTGAACATGCGCCGCGATAAGAGAAACAAGAAGAGCGCCGCGATGGCGTGAAAGACCGGTGCCAGAATCCGAATCGCTGCTTCCGAATCGCCGAACAGAGCGGTCGATAGGTGGATCACCCAGGCGATCATTGGCGGTTTCGAGTAATAACCCCATTCGAGGCTTTGTCCCCATCGCCAATACTGTGCCTCATCTGCGTAAAGCTCGAGCGGCGACCAGACCACCAGCAATAACCGCATGGCCAGAAGTCCCGCGATTATTGCGATTGCGAGCTTTGACTGGGTGTCTGAGAGGAGGGCTTTTTGCGACATGAGGTTCCATTAAGCTGCCATGGCGAAGACATAAACCCTTCGCCGCATGTGTGGCTTATTTGCAATGCCAACTGTCTGATTCAGCAATGTCACAGGAGTCTAACATGACTGTCACATTTCTGTAATGGCGCGCAAATAGTGGGACGCTCAGTAGTCCTCTGAGCATCCCGCTCAGCCTGCTTTAGTGACAAATTGAGGGGAAACTCATGTCCAACTGGAAACTCCTATCAGGTGTTGCCGCCGCCTCTATCATGACCGCAGCTATCGTTGCTCCGGCTGAGGCGCAGGTTACGACCTCTAGTATTCGTGGCAATGTCACGACCGACGCTGGGGCCGTTGTGCCGAATGCTGCGGTTACGATCACTCACACGCCTTCAGGTACCGTGTCATTGGCTACGACGAATGCAAGTGGTGCCTTTTCGGCGCGCGGTCTTCGTGTTGGCGGTCCTTACACCGTGGCGATCAGCGGCGGCGAGTTTGCGCCAGTCGAGATTACCGATGTGTACCTGACGCTCGATAACACGCTGAGCCTTCCAGTAACTGTTACTGGCGCGCGCACAATGGACACCGTTGTCGTTACCGGAACACGCGCTCTCGCAGGCTTCTCAAACGAGGGGCTCAGCACAAGCCTCGGTTTGGAAGCACTGAACGAAATCACATCAATCGACCGCGACATCACGGATGCAGCGCAACTTGACCCGTTTGCAAGCGTAAATGCCCAGACCGGAGGCGCAAAAGAACTGAGTATTGCTGGTGCAAACAACCGCTTTAACTCTTTGACCATCGACGGCGTTGCGCTGAACGACCGGTTTGGTCTGAACGCCAATGGGTATCCGACCCAGCGGTCGCCGATTTCCTACGACGCGATCGAGTCGCTGTCGATCCAGACCGCACCTTACGATGTTGAGTTTAACGGTTTTACCGGCGGAACCATCAATGCTGTTACTAAATCCGGCACCAATGAATTCCATGGCTCGCTCGCTTACTACAAGACGGACGATTCACTGATCGGTGACAAAAACCAGGAAGACGATTTCGACTTCACGTTCGAAGAAGAAACTATTGTTGCAACGCTCGGCGGTCCAATCATCAAGGACAAGCTTTTCTTCTTTGTTGCCTATGACAAGTATGAAGAAGTTGCGCCATTGCTCAACGGACCTGCAGGATCCGGTGCCCTCAATACATTCGATGACATTTTGCAGTCAGACGTCGATGAAGTTAGCCAGATCGTTCAAAACGTCTGGGGCTTTGATATTGGCGGATTTAGCAAGGGTCCTGCTGAGGACGAGAAGATCCTCGCCAATTTCGACTGGAACATCAACGATAATCACCGCGCGAAATTTACCTACATCCGAACGGAAGGTAACACCATTCGCGAGCAGAACGGTAACAACTTCCTGGCGTCGGATAATATTCTCGGTGCGTCGTCTGCATGGTATGATCGCTCGGAAAAAGTCGAGAGCTATATCGGCCACTTGTTCTCGGATTGGACACCAAACCTCTCCACTCAATTCAAGATCGCGAGCACTACTCAAGCAACCGGTCAGGATTCTTTGAATGGTGCTGATTTCCCATCATTTGCGGTATTCCTTCGGACCGGAGCGGACGGTGATGAAAATTATCTGGTCACCGGCCCAGACCGCTTCCGGCATGGTAACCAGCTCGATCAGGACTTTTTCCAGATCAAAGGGGTTGTCGAATATAGCAATGGCGATCACCTGCTCAAAGTTGGATTCGAGCGTGAAGAAGTCGATGTAAACAACTTGTTTGCTCAGAATTCTGAAGGCTCCTACGTTTTTGACAGTGTCGCCGACCTGCAAAACGCAACGGCGTCAGGCTTGCTCTATAACAACGCTGTGACCAATGACGAAAATGATCTGCGCGCGATTTGGGGCTATGACTATACCTCGTTTTATGTGCAAGACACTTGGTCTCCCGGTCCAAATCTGACCTTTGATGCAGGTCTTCGGTACGATGTTTACGGTTCGGACGGTGAGATCCGTGAGAACCAGAACTTCATTAATCGATATGGCTTTTCGAACGCGGGCGACATTGATGGCTTGGATGTAATTCTGCCGCGTTTGTCGTTTGATTGGCAGCCAACTTCTGACCTCACCATCCGTGGTGGCGTCGGACGCTTCTCCGGCGGATCACCAGGCGTTTGGATCTCCAACAGCTATTCTAACGATGGCGTGATTTCGGACAGTTCGAACGCGTTTGGTGTAGTGAATGTTCCTACGACACCGGACTCTGCAACCGGCCAGTATATTCCGGCGAGCGTCCTGACTGCCCTGTCAAGCAACGCTCCAGACGGATCTGTCAATGCTCTGGCCCCGGATTTCGAGATTCCAACCACTTGGAAATTGAGCTTGGGCGCCGCCTATAGCGCTGACCTTCCATTGCTCGGCGAAGACTGGTTGCTATCAGTTGACTTCCTTCACAATCAGCTGGACGGCTCGAGTTATTGGTACAATCAAACTTGTGAAAATCCGGTCGCTACTGCACCAGATGGACGCGGCATCTACGATTGCGGCCGTCCCGAAGCGATTGTCCTCGGTTCTTCCACCGCCGATGCTGACAGCACATTGCTAGCGGTATCTGCGTCAAAAGATTGGGAAACGAATTGGGGCGATATCGACTTCTTCACCAGCTACACCCACGCGGATGTAGACGATATTGGTTACGGCACATCATCGACAGCGACGTCTAACTATTCAGACTTCGCCGCTTTTGACCGCCAGAGGCCAACCATCGGAACGTCGAACTTTCAGGTCGAGCATTTGTGGAAAATGCGCGCGAGCTGGAAAAAAGAGTTCTTTGAGGGATATGCAACGAAAGCGTCGCTCTTCGCGACACGTCGCTCTGGTCAGCCTTACAGCTATACCTTCAGCGAAAACAATACCTGTGTATTCGACCTCGATTCAGACACGACGAACGCGTATCTCACCGGAGACCGCTGTGCGCGCGAAAGCCGCAATGATGATGCCGGACATCTGCTTTATGTGCCGTTTGGCGCAACAGATCCGCTATTTGCGGCGACATCATTTGGTGGAGATGCAACCGAGCAGCAAGCTTTCTTTGACTATATCAATAGTTCGGAGTTGGCTCAGTATGCTGGCGGTATCGCACCACGGAATGGTGACAATTCTCGTTGGTCGACAATTATTGATCTGCGATTGCAGCAAGAATTTCCGGGCGTAATGGAAGATCATAGAACATTTGTCTTCCTGGACATCGAAAATCTGGGCAACCTTCTCAATTCGGATTGGGGGCGCATTGAGCGCACCCGCTATGAATACGAACGGGATGTGGTTTCTGCACGGATCACCAATAACGGTCAGTACGAGTATTCCAATCTGAATAGCGACGGCAGCATCAAGAACCTTGAAGTGTTGTCTCAGTCAGTCTGGCAAGTTCAGTTCGGTATCAAGTACGAGTTCTAGGCTTCGGCTAAATACAATCTTGGAAGGGCGGCTCTTTTTGGGCCGCCCTTTTTCTTTGAACTTGGTAACAAGCTATGGCACACGCGCCGCGATGAGTTTGGATCACACATATGTACCGCCGGAATGGGCGCCTCAATCGGCTGTTTGGGTCGGTTGGCCGCACCTGCGCGGAGAGTGGGGTGATGCGTTCGACGGCGCGAGGCGAGAGATCGCCGCCTTTGTACGTTCCCTGAGCGAGACCACACCCGTTCGCATCGCGTGTGGATCACGAGAGGCGTATACCAGCGCCTGGCTCGCTCTGGATGACCTCATAGAGACTGGGCAGGTTCAGCTCCATACGATTTTGGCCGGGGATATCTGGTTGCGCGACACCGGCCCTGTATTGGCGCGCGGCGAAGGCGAGCTGACCGCGCTCCGGTTCCGGTTCAATGGCTGGGGCGGAAAGTACGTTATGCCGGGAGACACCGAAACGGCGCAAGCGATTGCATCTGTTGAGCAGGCCTGCCTTCGTAACTTCGATTTCGTATTGGAGGGTGGAGCTGTCGATCTTGATGGCGCCGGGCGATTGCTGACGACACGCCAATGCGTGCTCAATCGGAACCGCAACACGGATTGGACACAGGACGTCGCCGAGCGGGCATTGAAGCAAGCGTTCGGCGTGGATCAGGTGATCTGGCTGGATGAGGGTTTGCTAAGTGATCACACGGATGGTCACGTCGACAATATTGCGCGTTTTATCGGGCCCGGCCGCGTCGTCTGCCAACAACCCACCGGCGGGAATGACCCTAATCGAGATGTGCTACAGCGTATTCAACGCTCGCTCCTGAACGCTGGCCTCGAAGTGCTGACAATCCCTTCACCCGGACTGATTTCAGACGGTGACGGCGCTGTATTGCCTGCCAGTCATATGAATTTCCTGATCAGTAACGAGGTTGTTTATCTTCCCGTCTACGAAACGCGTTTTGCATCTGAAGCGGTCGCCGCGCTTGAACAAGTAATGCCGGATCACAAAGTGATTGCTCTTCCTGCGGGCAATATTCTATCCGGCGGTGGGGCTTTTCATTGTATGACGCAGCAGGTGCCCCGGTTTGAGGATTTCACATCATGACCCGAACGCTTAATGTTGCCGCTCTTCAATTGTCTTTTGCGAAGGGCGATCTTGCGGAGAACATTTCGCGCGTCGCGGCCGCAGTCCGCAACGCAGCGGCGCAGGGTGCAGAGATTATCCTGCCGTCAGAATTGTTCTGCGATCACTATTTCTGCAAATCTCAGGAAGAACACCATTTCGCTGCCGCCACCGCGTGGCGAGACCATCCAGCGGTCACGAAAATGCAAGACCTGGCACGAGAGCTGGGCGTGGTCATTCCGGTTTCAATTTTTGAGAAGGACGGACCAGAATACTACAACTCGGTGGTTGTGATTGATGCCGATGGTAAGGCTCTTGGCGTTTACAGGAAGAGCCACATCCCAGATGGCCCCGGCTATCAGGAGAAGTTCTACTTCCGCCCTGGCAATACCGGTTTCAAAGTCTGGAACACTCAAAAAGGTCGGATTGGTGTCGGTATCTGCTGGGACCAATGGTTCCCCGAAGCTGCGCGTGCAATGGCCCTGATGGGGGCAGATGTCTTGCTCTATCCAACAGCGATTGGAGCCGAACCGCAGGACGATTCTCTGGACACTGCAGCGCGTTGGCGTCGGGCCATGCAAGGTCACGCTGTCAGCAATGTCATCCCCGTGGTTGCGGCCAACCGCGTCGGCGACGAAGAGGGGCAGGTCTTTTACGGCACGAGCTTTATTTGCGACCATGTCGGTGAAGTCGTGAGCGACTTGGATCGCACCGAACAAGGCTTTGTTGCCGCGACCTTTGCGTTGGACGAAATCGACCGCGAACGGGCGGCCTGGGGCTTTTTCAGAGATCGGCGTCCGGATCTCTATGGCGACCTGGTTTGAGAAAAACCTGATGCATCCCTGCGCGGGATATACTAGGGCGTTGTTATGGAACAAATGCTAACCACTCCGGTGACGTCATTGCTGATCGCGGGGAATGTGATCGCCAGTTTGATTGCCCTCTCCAATCCGTCCTTCATGGCTAAAAACCTATTCCATGTAGGGCCGATCCTGCAGCAAAAAGAGTGGCACCGCATGGTGACTAGCGGGTTCCTGCATGGCGGAATTCTGCACCTTTTGGTAAATATGTATGTCCTCTTCATGTTCGGTGGATTTGTGGAACGTGTCGTGGGGCCGGTCGCCTATTTGATCATCTATTTTGCTGCTCTGCTTGGCGGCAACGCGTGGGCGCTTTTAGAGAACAAGGCTAAGCCGTCTTATCGCGCGCTGGGCGCTTCGGGCGCGACATCGGGCATCGTGATGAGTTTCATTCTGTTCCGCCCGTTCGAGCCGTTGATGATTTTTCCAATCCCGTTCTTCATGCCTGCAGTGGTTCTCGGAATCGTGTTCTTGGTCGGCAGCGCGATCTTGTCGCAAAGAGACAATAAAAGGATTGGGCACGAAGCACATTTGGGCGGCGCGCTTGCAGGCATCCTAGTGACGATTGCCGTCCAGCCAGCTGCGCTATCCAATTTCTCACAGCAGGTTGCCAGGGCGCTTGGGGGGAGCTGAGCTTGGGGTCGATTACTGAAACGCTGAACGCGCGCATCAATGCAGGTACCCTCAGCCCTGACCCCGCTCAAATGGAAGCGGCGGAGAAGCTGGATGAGCTACTCCAACGATTGCAACGTTCTGGAAAAGGCGGATTATTCTCGAAGCCAAAACCGGCGCGCGGGCTGTATCTTTGGGGCGGCGTTGGGCGCGGGAAGTCCATGCTGATGGATCTGTTCTACGCGCAGGCGCCGGTCAAAGCTATGCGCGTCCATTTTCACGAATTCATGGGCCGGGTGCAGGATCGCCTCAATTCCGCGCGAAAACGCAAGGACGTTTCGAATCCGATCTTCCCGGTCGCAAAACAATTTGCATCCGAGGCAAGGCTCATTTGTTTTGACGAGTTTCAGGTCACGCAAATTGCCGACGCTATGATCCTGGCGGGCTTGTTCGAGGAGCTGTTCAAGCGTGGTGTGTCGGTTGTGGCGACGTCGAACCGCCACCCGGATGAGCTCTATAAAGACGGCCTCAATCGCCACCTGTTCCTACCGTTTATAGACCTTTTGAAACAACAAACTGAGGTATTTGAACTCGCCTCAGATCGAGATTATCGTCTGGAACGCCTGACCGAGGCGCCCGTCTGGTATCCTATTGGCGAGGGCTCTAAGGCGCTCGACCAAGCCTTTGACCGACTGACGCTTGGTGCCGCTCCGCAAAGCTGCATGCTGACAATCAAGGGGCGTAAACTTCCGGTGGAGAGGGAGGCTGCTGGAGTCGCGCGCTTCACATTTGATGAGCTCTGCGCACGTCCGCTTTGGGCTGAAGACTACAGAGCGATTGCTGCGACTTTTCACACCATCCTGCTGCAGGACATCCCAACGCTAAGCCCAGCCAAACGTAACGAAGCGGCCCGTTTTGTGGCATTGATCGACACTCTGTATGAAGCCAAAGTCAAACTCGTCGCCAGCGCAGCAGCTGAGCCGGAAAGTTTGTACCCGGAGGGCGACGGCAGTTTTGAATTTCAGCGCACGGCAAGTCGGCTGCATGAAATGAGGTCCATCGAATATATGGCCGAAGCGCATATCATTCCGATGGACCAGAAGTGAGTTGCCAGGCCAGCAAAAACTGGGAGGGAGGAAACGTTTTGACCGACCTCAGCAACGAGAGATTACGCTCTCTGATAAGGCTTACGCGCACTTAATCTCATTGGATCAAACTTTTTTTCTGGTGAAAGCGTCCGTCAGCCCCAATTTGCGAAACTGAAGATAATTTGGAGAACACCACTATGGGCGACACTATCTCATTCATGCTGAAATCAGCGACCGGACAGATCCTGCCTGCCATGGCCAGCACACTTATAAAGGGCCGCAACTATGCGATCGACAAAGGGGTCGAAGAGACCGTGCTTCTATCCGCGCGTCTTTATCCGGACATGCTGCCGCTATTGAACCAATACCAGATGGCAGCTGAGACACCGGCCCGTGCAGCTGCGCGCATTGCCGGGCTCGAAATGCCGAGTTTTCCTGATACTGAAACCACTGTCGATGAGCTTTTGGAGCGCATCGAAAAGTGCAACCAGTTCGTCCAGAGCATCGAAGATGAAGACCTCAATGCCGGAGAGCGGACCGTTATGGAGATCCCGCTTGGACAGATGACTGTGAACTGGGAGGGGCGCCAATACCTGTCGACTTTTGTCCTTCCAAATATGCACTTCCACGCTTCGATCGCATTTGCGCTGCTTCGCCACCAGGGTGTGGAGATTGGCAAACGTGATTTCCTGATGGCATAAGCTTAGGGCAACCATTGGTGCCTAGAAGCGGGGACCTAACGAATGTTCCGGGGTGAGAAACATGGTCCATCATAAATTGACCGCGAGTGCCTTTTTTGCGGTTAGTCTAGCTGCGTGCTCTGGCGAGACGCTCTATCAGCCAAACCATTTCGAAGCCGCTCCTGCGATCGACTTGCTTGAAGCCCTGAGTACAGACGAAATGAAGGGCCGAAAGGTCGGGACGGAAGAAAATGCCAAAGCCCGCGACATGATTATCGAGCGGTTTCAAGCGCTTGGGGTCGTCCCCGGTGCGGGTGGATATGAGCTGCCGTTCGCCTATGGACCTTTCGAGGACGCGAGCACCGCAAAAAGTGGAATCAACATTCTCGGCCATATTGAAGGCACCGCTGATAGCGACATCTCAATGATCATCACTGCGCACTATGATCATGTCGGTGAGATCGACGGCGAGATTTATAATGGCGCGGACGATAACGCATCAGGCGTCGTTGGCTTGGTCGCAGCTGCCGAGTACTTCGCCGCGAACCCTCCTAAGCATGACATTACCTTCTTGGCGTTCGATGCTGAGGAAGATGGTCTAGGTGGCTCCATCGCTTATGTCGCTAATCCGCCTACGCCATTGGGTGATGTTGCGCTGAACATCAATTTCGACATGCTGTCGAGAGGTGACAATGGCAAGCTTTGGGCGTCAGGGACTGCACACTGGCCAGACATGAAACCAATCGTGTCGCGTGTCGCTGAGAGCGCTCCCGTGCAAATCGAAATGGGATTTGATCAAGGTGAGGCACGAGAGGACTGGACGCTGCTCTCCGATCATGCGGCCTTCTTCAGGGCCGGCATTCCGCACGTCTATTTTGGGGTTGAGGATCACGCGGATTATCACAAGCCGAGCGATGATTTCGAGAACATCAACCAGGACTGGTTCCTGAAATCCGTTGATAGTGTGGTCATGATGGCGATCGCGATGGATGCGCAGCTGGATGAAATTTACGATATGCGGCAAGCCGCATTGGGCGAGTAGAGCGCTGCTTAGGTCCCGGATTTCTTTGACCAATTCCTCCACCGCAATATGAGACTGATTTTCAGTCGCCTTGCAAATGCTTCGCACTATCATAGTCAATTGATTTTATTGAATAAAATTGTTGAAATGTGCCGACTCAAGGCTATCTAGGGTCATAGGTAGTTTTACGGAGTGGTCCCATGAAAGGCGACGCGAAGGTCATCGAATTTCTCAACAAGGCGCTCAAAAATGAGCTGACAGCCATCAACCAGTATTTCCTACATTCCCGGATGCTGAAGGACTGGGGCGTTAGCAAGTTGGGTGATTATGAATACAAGGAATCCATCGAAGAAATGAATCATGCCGATTGGCTGATCGAGCGGATTCTCTTCCTGGGCGGTCTGCCCAACCTGCAAGACCTCGGCAAGCTCCGCATCGGCGAGAGCGTCGAGGAGATTCTCGGTTGTGATCTTAAGCTTGAAGAAGACGCGATTCCGCTTCTTCGAGATGCGATGGAGCATTGTGAGAAAGTCCGCGACTATGTCAGTCGCGATCTGTTCGGCAAGATCCTCCATAACGAGGAAGAACATGTCGATTACATTGAAACACAGTTTGAGCTGATCGAGCGGATCGGAATCCAGAGCTATATTCAACTTCAATCTGAGGCGAATGCGCATTGATTGAGTAAAAAAGCGGGACGCGCCATGTCGAAAACAACCATCTTCGAATACAAAGGTGACAGTCAGACGGTCACCTGGGATCGCCGGTTGTGCATCCACGTTGGAGAATGCGGTCGCGCGAAGGGCGATTTGTTTGAGACTGGCCGAGATCCCTGGTGCGATCCGAACCATTCAAACCAGGATGATGTCGGGAATGTCGTCGCACGGTGCCCAACGGGTGCGCTTGCGGTCAAAGATGCGGCGGGCGCCCTCCAGACCGAAGCGGTCCCGGCAAGCAACGAAATCCACGTGTCCAATGATGGTCCGCTTTACGCGTCAGGTGACCTCTCGATTGATGGCGCAAGCGAAGACATGCATTCGGTCAAACGCCGGGCCGCACTGTGCCGGTGCGGGGCGTCCAAAAACAAACCATTTTGTGACAACTCACACCGCGAACTCGGGTTCCAGGATGCGGGCGCGGTTGGAGATACGGGGCTGCCGGAAATCGAAAACGGTGGACCGCTGACCGTTAAGCGAATTCCGGATGGTCCGCTCGAAGTATCCGGCAATTTCACCCTCCGCGCGGGATCGGGACGCGTCGCCTGGTCGGGGCGCAAAGCATATCTCTGTCGCTGTGGTCGATCCGCAAACAAACCGTTCTGCGATGGGGCTCATAAAGAAGCCGGTTTCAAAGCCGACTAACCGTCGATTTAGATTCCGGCGCGTTCGAGCATACGGTCAAACCCAGCCCAATACTCGGCGCGCTTGTCGGGCTTTTCCATCAGGATTTCGTGCATCGCGTTGTCTACGATGATGTGCTCGCAATTGGGCAGGTGGCTCGCAGTATGAGCGTGCGAGCGGTTGTCGACTAACTTCTCGTCCGCAGCGCTGGCGACGAAGATGGGAATGTCGATAGCCCGCAAAGTTTCGGGTTTGTTGATCCGGCCGACGATATCGAGCGAAGCGCCGAGCCAGCCCCAGGTGACGGGCCCAAGCGAGAGCTCCGGCGCCGCGTCCGTCAGATCCTTGTTCAATTGCCAATGGCGCTCGTCATGGGTGACCACATTGTCCTCAAAGCGCTCTGGCGGCCCAGGCTTCTGGGCAAAATCGTCTGATCGTCCCATGATGCGCATGGCCCAGATAAAGTAGCGTTGAACCCTCCCGAGAGGGAGCCCCCACATGGGTGCGCAGAATGCTGCCGCTTCTACTTTGACCAATCCTTGCCCAATCGCCGCTAGCGCGATCGCGCCGCCCATGGAGTGAGCGAGCGAGACATACGGTCTCGGCAATTCCTCAAACGCATCGAGTCCATTGCGAAGCGCGCCCATGAAGGTTTCAAATCGATCGATATGCCCTTTCTGAGGGTCATCGAGGAGTCGCTGCGACAGGCCTTGTCCCGGCCAATCAATGATCAAAACCGCGAAGCCGCGATCCTGAAGTTCCCGCGCGACCTCAAAATACTTTTCGATAAATTCGGTTCGGCCCGGACAAACAATGCAAGTGCCGCGCGGTGTTTCGGCGGTTGCAGGCGCGAGGCAAGCGCGCAAGCGGCGCCCGCCGACCCCTTCAAACCACACAATCCGTGCGCCGTCTGGCCGAGGATTGCCCGGCACGTCGACGATACGGTCAGTCTTGTTTTCAGTCATCAATGTGTCCACGCCTATGAAAAAGCCTCATCCCGCGTTTAGGCCGGATGAGGCTTTCGATCAAATCACTGAGCTGTCAGCTTAGCCGAGCTTGCTCATGATGGTTTGCAGCTGCATCGCAACAGACATGTCGCCGAGGACTTTCAGTTTGCCCTGCATGAATGCCATGGTCGGGTCCATCTGGCCTGCTGCCAGCTTGCCGAAATCTTCCCAATCAACTTTGACAGTCGCGTCTGCGTCAGCGTCGTCATTGTTCGCGACGCCATTCGCGCCGTCGATGAAGAGTTTGCCAACGTCGCCGAAGTCGAACTTAACTTTTTTGGAAAAACCGCTATCGCCACCAGCAACTGCTGCGGCGGCTTTGGTTGTGAGTTCTGCGAGATCCATGAGGAAGCCTCCCTGTAAAATGCTCCTGCTGCTGATAAAGCAGGCGAAACGGTTCGCGGCAAGGGTGCCGCTTACGTAAACTGCAGCAAGTTGAATGACGGTTCTAACCGCCAGGCAGATTTTTGCCTTGACCGACCGCTGCGTAAGGTTTCGAAACAGAGCCATGTCCTGGGATAAATCGATCGAAGAATTGCGCCGCCGCGAACGCCTGGCGGAGGAAATGGGTGGCGATGAGCCGGTCTCGCGCCAAAAGGGTCGAGGTAAACTGACCGTGCGCGAGCGCGTCGCGTTTCTGGCCGACCCCGGCAGTTTTCACGAGATCGGCAAGATTGCCGGCGTGGCGCGCTATAATGACAATGAAGAACTTGAGCACTTCATGGCGTCCAATTCAGTGATGGGCCGGGCGACCTTGAACGACCGACCCGTCTTCATACTTGGCGACGACTTCACGGTCCGCGGCGGAGCGGCAGACGCTTCGATCCGCGGTAAGTTGCTACAATCGCTGAAGCAGAGCCAGGAATACCGAATGCCGCTGGTTCAACTGATTGACGGTACGGGCGGCGGCGGATCGATCAAGATGTTCGAGAAAGACCCGCGGACATATATTCCGGAAACCCCAGGCTGGGAATATATCGTGTCCGGCATGGCCGAAGTGCCTTATGTCTCGCTCGGGCTCGGTCCATGTGCCGGAATGGGGGCGGGCCGCCTGGCCGCCAGTCATTTTTCTGTCCTTGTCAAAGAGCTCTCTCAAGTCTTCGTCGCTGGCCCGCCTGTGACCCGAGCGCTTGGCGAAGATGTCACCAAGGAAGAATTGGGCGGCTGGCAGATTCAAGCCCGCAATGGAACCGTTGACGCCGTCGTTGATAGTGAGGCCGACGCGTTCGAAGCGGCCCGGCAATTTCTCTCTTACCTTCCCTCCTCGGTGCATGACCGCCCGCCCGTTCAGGCTGCGTCCGACGACCCGAACCGGCGGGAGGAAGAGCTTCTCTCGATTGTTCCGACCGATGGCAAAACGCCGTACAAGCCGCGCAAGATCATCGCGGCGACGGTCGACACAGATAGCTTCTTTGAAATCGGCGAGCAGTGGGGCCGGGGCATTGTGACCGGGTTTGCCCGGATTGATGGCCATCCTGTCGGCATCCTGGCGGGCGATCCATTTTTCCTCGACGGTGCGTGGACGGCTGACGTTTGCGACAAGGTCACGCGTCACATGGATCTCTGTTCCACTTTTCATCTCCCCGTCATTCACTTCGTCGACTGCCCCGGCTTTGCCTGCGGCGTGAAGCATGAGACGGCGGGCGTGACGCGCAAAGGCGTGCGGGCCATGGCGGCGGTTTACCAGGCGACCGTTCCGATTTGCGCTGTGGTTATCCGCAAAGCCTATGGCCTGGCGGGCAGCGCGATGTTCAATCCCAGCAAAGCGAAATGGCGCTATTGCTGGCCAAGTGGCGACTGGGGCTCTCTCCCGATGGCGGGCGGCATAGAGGCCGCCTACCGCAAGGAAATCCTCGAGGCTGAAGACAAAGAGGCCTATCTCAAAAGTCTCTACAAACGCTTCGACGCCATCGCCTCACCGTTCCGAACGGCGGAGGCATTTTACGCCGAAGAGATCATCGATCCTCGAGACACACGGCCATTGCTTGTCGATTTCGTCCATCATGCCTGGCGCACCCTTGAGGGCGGACGCACAAGTTTCGGCCCACGACCCTAGCGTCTGTCGCTCACCATAACTTGATCACAGCTCAGGCGATTATCATTGAGCTTGTCCACAACTCCCCCTAGTTTCCGCGCCTTGGGCCTGGGATCTGATGTCGTGGGCCGTTTGCATGAAGGACTCACGCTATGGATCTCTCGCACAGCCGTACCGTCAAAATTCTCGCCATCCTGTTGCTCCTGGCAGCGGTGACCCAGCCGATTTACACTGCGCTCTATCTTGGAGCGCCTGAGGTCGACCGGCAATTCCTCTGGGGCTTTGAAGGCCTGCTCTTCGTCGTCACGGCAGCGTTTGCCGGGTCTGCCCTGGTCATGGCCAAGCGCTATACGCTGGGCTTTTCGGCAATAGCCTTTGCCGCGGTGCTGAACGTTGTCCAGGTTGGCGTTGGCCTCACGCAGTTTGGTCCGTTCCGCGAAGCGGCTGAGGCCAATCCAGAGCTTGGCGGCGTTGCCTTCGCCGTCGTTGCGTATTCTTTCTTTGGCTATAATGCCGCGAAGATCCTGCTCGGTCTCGCCGCGCTGGAGTTCGGCATGGCCAAGATGAAAGCCGGCGGCAAGGCGTTGGGCGGCCTGACCGCACTGGTCGGCGCGGTGGCTTTTGTCGCCAACACGCTGGTCATGATGTTCGGCCTGAACGGCTTTGTGCCATCGCCGATCGCGGGCGGCTCCGGCGTCCTCGCGACGCTGCTCCTGGCGTTCTGCCTGTTTGGGGTCAGTGGCGAAAGTGAGAGCGACGCGGCGTAACGTCGGAACACGCCCAAACGTCGCATCGCGATGTCCAATTGACTCCCGGACCGTTTCGTCGCTTCTGCTCTGCTCATCAAGACAGGGCAGAGGCGACGATATGATCAAACTCCACGGGTTTCCCGCATCGAACTATTTCAACATGGTCAAGCTGGCGCTGCTCGAGAAAGGCGTGCCGTACGAGGATGTGCGCGTCTATACTGGGCAGAGCGAGGACATGCTGGCCAAAAGCGCCATGGGGAAAGTGCCGTTCCTGGAAACCGAGCAGGGCTTTGTCAGCGAGACGGCGGTCATCCTGGATTATATTGACGAGACCCAGGGCGGCCCATCCTTCTACCCGGCGGATCCGTTCGGCAAGGCGCGTGTGCGTGAGCTGATCAAGTATACCGAGCTGTATCTGGAGCTCGCCGCGCGCCGCTGTTACGGCGAAGCCTTCTTCGGCAGCGGGCCAACGCCAGACCAGACCAAAGCCGAGGTTCGGACCATCCTGGAGCGCGGCGTTGCGGCGCTGAGACGACAGGCGAGCTTTGCGCCCTACCTCGCCGGAGAGGCGATCACCTATGCCGACTTCGTGTTCCTCTACACCTATCCGATGGCCAAGAATGTCGCGAAAATCGTCTTCGACTGGGACCTGTCGGCAGAGCTTCCCGGCGCCGATGCGCTGGTCGAGACGCTGAAGACGCGCGACGCGGTCAAAACCGTCGATGAAGACGCCCGCATCGGGCAGCAGGAATTCCGCGCCCATTACGGGATCAAATAGCGCAAAGCACGAAACCCCTCACGCGCGCTTGCGGCGGCATGTTTTTCAGGATTTAGGGCGTGGCCACCTGGGCCAGACACCGCCGGGCGAGGCTCTGTCTTACGTTCATTCGTAGCCTGAATCCGTTGGGACCAGGATTTTGACACTGACCCGGCGCGTTACCGGGGACGGGCTCAGATCCCAATCCTCAGCGACGCGACCACCGCTCTCCCCTCCTGCCAAGCTGTTCCGGACAAGCCCTTCATCGAGGGAAGATAGCCCGGAGACTATCACGGTTTTGAAGGGTGGGGATTGAGGGGGGATTCACCTGTATTCGGCAGATGCGCGCGGTTGGAAAATTTGCCTTATATGAAGATGAGCTGTCATGTGTATGAACAAAATTTCAGAACTGATGAATCTGTATTAAGTTTGGACTTGAAGGCCTATTAGTATTAGGCCTTGTAAGTACTTTCCGATTCGTCGTTATGAACTTGCATTTCGATCAGTTTTGTTCTAGAGACGTTACGTGAACAAATGTGGGGATTATGAAAGCGTTTATCTCATATGCGCACGAAGACGAACGCTATGTCGAGCGACTTCGGAAACACATGGCCGCGTTAGAGCGAGAGGGCTCCGTAACGAGTTTTTATGACCGTCTGATCACTGCGGGGTCTTTGTTAGACGACACTATTCTCGCAGAACTCGATAGCGCACAGCTTTTCTTGTGTGTGGTCAGTCCCGACTTTATTGCATCAGGTTATTGCTACGACAAAGAACTCCAGCATGCGTTCGCGCTTCAAGAAGCTGGAAACCTGCAGATAGTCTCGGTGATCGTGGAGCCCTGCGAGTGGCTGGAAACACCATTATCAAGGTTCATGGTTACGCCACGAGATGGAATGGCGGTCGCGCTCTGGGATAACGAGAACATGGCGTTTTTGAACGTCATTTCCGAGCTTCGGCGGATAACCAGCGACCACGGCAGTAAGCAACCTGGGAATGATTCAGGAGCCCCAGTCTCTTCTTCACCGATTGCTTCTGAATCGCCAAAATATATAGCCAAACGCTCTTTCGACGAAATCGATAAAATTAAGTTCAGAGAACAAGGGTATGCCGAGATCTTTCAGTATTTCGAGCGAAGCTGTAGAGAGTTGTCCCAAACCAGTGGACTTAGCGCGACGTTCCGTAAGTTAAATGAGTATTCGTTTACCTGCACAGTGATGAATGAGTCATTTGGTCGAGGAATCGCTCATATTACTGTCAGAATGGGAAGCTCTGGAGCCGCGAGTTTCGGTGATCTTTCGTGGTCAAACCAAGAAAATGCGGCCGACGGCAGCTCCAATGGCTGGTGTTCCATAGGTCATACTGACTATTCTCTTTACTTCGAAGTCCATGGTGGTCCGCTATTTGGGACTAGCAGAAAAGAACAACTTTCGCCCGATGGTGTCGCAAAATTCTTGTGGGACTCACTCCTGGAACAGGCGGGCATCAGTTATGCCTAGTTCTGCGAAAATGAGATGTAACAATTGCGGCCATCGCTTTGAGGCGCAGGTCTTAACCCGCGAAGAAGAGCGACGAGCGAGAGACGAGAAAAAGCCAACGTTCGCGATTCATTGTCCGAAGTGTAATCGAACAGATCTGCGAAACGGCTGGGAGTAACTATTTGATGAAGTACGGCCGCACCTCACGATTGTCGAAAATGCGCCCCGGTGAAGTTGGGGCCATTGAAACGCCTCGCAATGAGCGCAGATTGATTGTTTGCTTCGATCCGTCGGACGAAAGAATAGCGGATGAAAATGGCATTTGTGTCGCGGGAATTGACGTCTCAGCTCAGCAGCCGAGATTGGTTCATATGGACACTGCTCACAATGACTATTTCCCGGTTCGCGTATTTCCCGATGACGTTGAATTCGTGCCAGTTGAGAAAACTCGTAGCACTTTCGCCCACATTAATACTGATGGCACAGGAGCCATTTTTTTGGGATCAGCCGGAAAACTATGGTGGACAAACCGAACAGGCACTTTTTTCGATTTAACGTCGTTCAAGGCGCAAACAAACTCGCCCTTTGAAAATGGGACCGCGTTTGGGTTTTGCGGCTGGCGTGTCGAACGATTCTATCGCAACAAGGTCGATCCTTGGTGGAAGTTTGAGTACTCCGAGCAAATTATCTCACCCTAACACAGCATCTGCCACGAACGGATTGTCCTTCCGCTCCTGGCCGAATGTGCTCATGGGGCCGTGGCCGGGGACGAAGCGCATGCCGTCGCCAAGGGGCCAGAGGTTCTGGACGATGCTGTCAATCAGCTGCTGGTGATTGCCTTTCGGAAAGTCTGTGCGGCCGATTGAGCCTCTGAACAGAACGTCGCCAACGAAAGCGAGCTGGCCGGTCTCGTGATAGATCACAACATGGCCGGGCGTGTGGCCGGGGCAGTGGGTGACGCCGAAGGTCTGGTCGCCCAGGGTCAGCGTGTCGCCTTCGTCCAGGTAGCGCGTCGGGACGACATTCTTGCCGTCGGCAATGCCATATTTCGCGCCCTGGGCCTCGATCTCGTCGAGCAGCCACTGGTCATCCTTGTGTGGGCCAATGATCGGGCAGCCGGTGCGTTCACTCACGGCAGTCGCGGCGCCGGCATGGTCGAGATGGCCATGGGTCAGCCAGACGGCGACGATCTTGACGCCGAACTGCTCCGCTGCCGCCATCAGACGATCAGTCTCGCCGCCCGGATCGACGAAGACGCCTTCCATCGTGTCGCGATGCCAGACCAGCGAGGTGTTCTGCTGCAACGGCGTGACGGGGATGATGCGAATATCGAGCTTGGGCTCTGGCGCTTGTGCGGGGGCTTGGTCAGATGTCTGTTCGGTCATGGCAGGTCAGATAAGGATTATTTGAACCGCGTAAAGGTAAGCCGCATCGTGGCGGCATTGTTCAGCAGCACGCCCAGGGCGAAATAATACAGGCCGGCGCGGGTCTCGAAGCCGATATAGATGCTGATCTGGCTGATCCCGATCAGTAAAGCGGCGAGGAAAACGTCCAGCATCGACCACTTGCCGAGCAGGTTGAGCAGGCTGGCCAGTTTCGGGCTCGGATGCGCGCCCTGGCGGAAAATGATCGCCGCAGTGATCGTCTTGGCCAGCGGGAAGATCCCGGAAAAGAAGATCACGACCAGGCCCAGAAACGGCAGGCCGCTCTCGAACAGGGTCTGCACGATGCCGTAGAGATTATATTCCTGCCCGCCAAAGCCGAAACTGTTCGGCTTCCAGATTGAGGGCAGGACGAGTCCAGTAATGATCAGCGCGGTGGAGGCATAAAGCGCCATTTCGCTGAGCACGTCCCAAATCGGCAGGGCGCGCTGTGGCTCGATGACTGCGGATGTAGACCGGGTCATAGCCGAAGCCTCAGCTGAGGTTTCAGGCGAAGTCTCAGGCGGGGTAGGGGTCTCGCTCATATGTGCAGTGTTGCCGGGTGCGATTGTGTGGGTCAACGCCTTTCCTGCGCCCAGCCAGTGGGGTAAGGCAGGGTTAACGGGATATGGAGACGCGCAATGCCGGGTGGACGCTTTAGCATCATCATTATCGGCCTGATCGGGCTGGTCGTGTATTATATGTCCAATCAGGAAGTGAACCCGTATTCGGGCAAGACCGAGTTCAACACGATCTCGATCGACCAGGCGAGCAAGCTCGGCGCGCAATCCTATGTCCAGATGCTGCGTCAGGAAGGCGGCAATGTGATCTGCGGTAGCGGCGCTGCGAGCTGTGATCTGGCCGGGCGGAGGGTCTACAATACCGTCAACGAGATCGGCGAGCGCCTGCGCGTTGCTGCGATCGAGATGGAGCGTGACTATCTGGCTGCCGGTTATGAATTTGAGCCGGTCGCAAAGGAGTTCGACTGGACGTTCAACGTGATCCAGTCCGAGCAACCGAATGCATTCTGCCTGCCCGGCGGCTATGTCGCCATCTATACCGGCATTCTCGACATTACCGGCAATTACGATCAGCGCGTGACGCTGGAAGACATTGCCGATGTCGACAAGTTGGCTGTGGTCATGGGGCACGAGATTGGCCACGCCCTGGCGCATCACGGCGCCAAGCGGATGAGTAATACCCGCCTCGCACAGATGGGCACGATGGCGGTTGGTCTCGGTCTCGGCGACATGGATCCAGGCCAGGCGCAAATGGTCCAGCAAGCCCTCGGCATGGCGGCGCGGGGCGGGCTGATGGCCTTCTCTCGAGAGCATGAAACGGAGGCCGACAAGATCGGGCTCGAGCTGCTGGTCCGCGCTTGCTACGACCCGCGCGAAGCGCCCGAGCTGTGGCAACGCATGGGCCAGATTGGCGGCGGCCAGCGTCCCCCGGAATGGATGAGCACACACCCGGCGTCAGAGACCCGCGCGAGCAATTTCCGTCAGTGGATGCCGTCCGCGATTGAGATGTATGAGAGCCGCTGCGGGGCGCTGGATTAGGGGCTGGAGCGATTGATCCGACTCGCAGGCAGCTATGATCGTATGCGGGTAACAAAACCGAATTAAATATAGACTTAATATTTGATAATCTCTGTCTATTGCACTGAATAGTGTTACAATATAAGTGTATGACGAGTCTAGGGACATCCTGATGAAGGATTCTCTATGCCAATTACAACACGAACTGCAACGCACGATCATCAATACACACCGGCGAGTGCGCTGAATGGGTTCCGACTGATCCTAAAGGTGGACTGCAGTGTTGATACCGATGATCCCTGTAAAATTCTTGGGTTCAACAATTTGCGGATCAAGTTTCACAATCCCGGTCCGGGTTGGCGACTTCTGAGCAGCACCACCAACCATAGCTACAATCTCCGACCGATGCCTGATTGCGTGAGTCGACTGGGTTTGAAGGGGTTTCAGGATGAGTTGTATGTTCGGGGTGCGGTCAATGCGGAATGGGTGACCCCTGGTATTCCGACTCCTTGGGGGAGTATTGGAAGCCTTACCATCGATACGGCTCAAATCGAGCTGCACATGATCGTTCGGGCCGATGGCTCAACCCAGAAGAGCGTGACCTGATCCTCCACGAAAAGAAGTCCCTTACAGGCACTGAGGCACGAGTCTTAGCGCACCCGAACGGCCATTCGCGGATGAGTTGTGCGCGTGCGGCGCCTCACTCGGTATAGTTAAAACCTCTAGGGGCTAGTACTATTATTAATTGGATTTATGCCCCTTGGCGCGGTAGGCCAGCACCATAGTTGGGTAATCCTACCTGACGCCCACTCAAAACATGACAGGAGATTCCATGGCTGATGACATGAAGTGCCCAATGCGCGGCGGTTTCAAATCCGGTGACCTTGCCAATAAAAGCTGGTGGCCTGAGCAACTCAACTTGAAGATGCTCAACCAGAATGCCCCGCAGGTGAGCCCTCTGGAAGATGATTTTGACTATGCCAAGGAATTTGAGTCGCTCGATTATGACGCGCTGAAAAAAGATCTCGCCGCACTGGTTACGGAAAGCCAGGAATGGTGGCCAGCTGACTATGGCAACTATACAGGCTTCTTCGTTCGCATGGCCTGGCACAGCGCCGGGACGTATCGCACCTATGATGGTCGCGGCGGCGCGAATTCCGGTTCGCAGCGCTTTGCGCCCCTGAATAGCTGGCCAGACAATGGCAACCTCGACAAGGCCCGCCGCCTGCTTTGGCCGATCAAGCAAAAGTACGGCAACAAGATTTCCTGGGCCGACCTGATGATCCTTGCCGCCAATGTCGGCATGGAAACATGTGGCCTGAAGACGTTCGGCTTTTCCGGCGGCCGTGCGGACTGGTTTGAGCCTGAAGAAGACATTTACTGGGGTCCTGAAGCGGATTGGCTGCTTTCCTCCGGCAATGAGAAGAGCCGCTATGCTGGTCAACGCGACTACAAAGCCTCAGACGCAGACGCAGCGAAGCTCGATACGCCGCTTGGCGCGGTGATGATGGGCCTGATCTATGTGAACCCAGAAGGCCCGGATGCGGTTCCGGATCCAATTGCTGAAGCGCACGATATCCGCGTGACTTTCGCCCGCATGGCGATGAATGACGAAGAGACCGTTGCGCTGGTTGCCGGTGGTCACACGTTCGGGAAAGGCCACGGCGCTGGACCAGAAGACCTGGTTGGCGTTGAGCCAGAAGGCGCACCAATGCAGAATATGGGCTTTGGCTGGATGAACAGCCACGGCTCCGGTAAAGGCGACGACACCACGACGGCTGGCTTTGAAGGTCCATGGACCCCAACGCCAGACACGTGGGACATGACCTATTTCGAGAACCTGCTGAAATATGAGTGGGAACAGGTAAAGAGCCCGGCTGGACACGTTCAGTGGCAGCCAAAGCCAGGCCAAGGAGCTCCTGAAGCCCCGATGGCGCATGACCCGTCCAAAACTCAACCTCTGATGATGACGACGGCAGACATGTCTCTGAAAATGTTCCCGGACTATGCAAAAATCTCAGCCGACTTCCTGGCCAACCCAGACAAGTTTGCTGACGCATATGCCCGCGCCTGGTTCAAGCTGACCCACCGCGATATGGGACCAAAGTCTCGCTATGTCGGCCCGGAAGTTCCAGCGGAAGATCTGATCTGGCAGGATCCGATCCCAGCAGCGTCTGGCCCGGCTATCAGTGACGCAGACATTGCCGATCTGAAAGCGCAAATCCTCGGCTCTGGCCTGAGCGTGTCTCAATTGGTCAACACAGCCTGGGCATCCGCTTCAACCTTCCGCGACTCTGATAAGCGCGGTGGCGCGAACGGTGCACGGATCGCTCTGGCGCCGCAAAAAGACTGGGCCATCAATGTCTCATCTGGCGTGCCAGAAGTGGTCGCGAAACTGAAAGAGATCCAGACTTCTTTCAATGCCAGCGGCTCGCAAGTCTCTCTGGCTGACCTGATCGTCCTCGGCGGCTGCGCAGCCATCGAGAAAGCATCAGGCGCGTCTGTGCCGTTTACCCCAGGCCGCGGTGACGCGACTCAGGAATGGACGGATGCAGATTCGTTCGAAGCGCTAGAGCCAAAGGTCGATGGCTTCCGCAATTACAGCGACACCGAAGATCCACGTGCGACCGAAGAACTACTGGTCGACAAAGCCGCTCTGCTGAAACTGAGCGCGCCGGAGATGACCGTTCTGGTCGGCGGCCTCCGCGTTCTTGGCGCGAATGCTGCGGGATCGAACCATGGTGTTTTCACCGACAATGTCGGCACGCTCAGCAATGACTTCTTCGTCAACGTCCTCGACATGGCGAATGAGTGGGTTGCCGATCCATCCGAGGAACTGTTCGAAGGACGCGATCGCAAGACGGGCGCTGTGAAGTTCACCGGAACACGCGCCGACCTGGTGTTCGGTTCGAACTCCATCCTGCGCTCGATTTCGGAAGTCTACGCTCAGAACGATTCCAAAGAGCGCTTCACCCGTGACTTCATCAAAGCCTGGAACAAGGTGATGATGCTCGACCGGTTCGACGTGAATTAGGCTTCGGTTTCAATCGATTTGAAGAAGGCGGTCCCAATCGGGGTCGCCTTTTTTATGACGCTACGGCATGGCCCCAATGCCGCCGATACGTGTTCGGGACCCGCGCGCGGCAAGACACGGTCTATTTCGGCTCGATCAGATCCCAGAGATTGCCCCATGGATCCTGAAAAACAGCGACGCTGCCATAATCCTCATGTCGCGGTTCTTCCTTGAAAACCACGCCCTTGGCTTTCATGGCCTGATAGTCGCGCTCGAAATTATCCGTGTGCAAGAAAAATCCAACCCGCCCGCCGGTCTGATTGCCGATCGCGGCGGTTTGTGCCGGGCCATCGGCCTTGGCGAGCAGGATCGCGGTCTCAGCCCCCGGAGGCGCAACGCGGATCCAACGCTTGGTCGGCCCCCGCGGGGTATCCTCGAGAAGCTCGAAACCAAGCGCGCTCACGTAGAAATCGATCCCGGCATCATAGTCCGGGACGACGATTGTGAAGATGGCGATGGATCGGCTCAAGCCGCCTCAACCTCAGCTTCGCCCGGATCATAGTTAAGGATCGGGCCGAGCCAGCGTTCTGCGGTTCGCAGCTTCATGCCTTTGCGGCGGGCATAGTCTTCAACCTGGTCGCGTTCGATGCGGCCAACGGCGAAATAGACGCTTTCCGGGTGCGCCATGTAGAGGCCTGAGACCGAGGCTGCGGGGGTCATCGCGTAGGAACTGGTGAGCTCCATGCCAATCCGGCCCGCATCGAGGAGCTTAAACAGTGTCTCTTTTTCAGTGTGGTCCGGCTGGCAGGGATAGCCCGGCGCCGGGCGGATGCCGGAATAGGCTTCCTTGACCAGATCAGCCTGATCGAAGGCCTCGTCGGCGGCGTAGCCCCAATGGATCTTGCGGACCTGCTCGTGCATATATTCCGCCATAGCCTCGGCGAAGCGGTCGGCGAGGGCTTTGACCATGATGGCGGAATAATCGTCCGCGTCGGCTTCGAACTTTTTGGCGATTTGTTCGGCTTCCGGGCCAGATGTGACGGCGAAGCCGCCAATATGATCGCCTTGCTCAGCGAGAAAGTCAGACAGCGCGAAATTGGCGCGGCTATTGTCTTTGACCATTTGCTGGCGAAGCGTGTGGAATGTGTCGCCAGTCTCCAGCTTAATGTCATCGCCGTAGCGCTCAGCGCCCCAGAATCCGATCACGGCTTTCGGCTTGAACCAGTCCTGACCGAGGATTTGTTGCATCATGTTTTCAGTATCGCGCCAGAGGTCGCGGGCGGCCTCGCCGACAATGTCATCCTCAAGGATTTGCGGGAACCGGCCGGCCAGGTTCCAGCTCGAGAAATAGGGCGTCCAGTCAATGTAGCGAGCGACTTCAGAGAGGTCGAAATCCTCGAACACTCTGGTGCCGGAAAAGCTTGGCGCAGGCGGCGTTGGCTCTTCCAGTTTGTGGGCATGCGAGCGCGCGACACCGATCGGATGTCGCGGCTTAGGCGGCCCGCCGGCACGGCTGTCGCGCATACGTTGATATTTGGCCTGCGCCGTTTCGACAAAGAGCGGGCGATCCTCATCCGATAGAAGCGCCGAGACGACGCCGACAGCGCGGCTGGCATCGGTGACGTGAATGGTCGGGCCATTGTCGCGGGCCGGATCGATCTTCACCGCGGTGTGCGCCGGGGACGTCGTCGCCCCGCCAATCAGCAGCGGCTGTTTCATGCCGGTGCGCTGCATCTCGCGTGCGACATAGACCATCTCGTCCAGGCTTGGCGTGATCAGGCCAGAGAGACCGATTATGTCGGCGTTTTCTTCCTTGGCTTTGGCGAGAATATCCTCGCATGGGACCATGACGCCCATATCGACAATCTCGTAGCCATTACAGGCGAGCACGACGCCGACAATGTTCTTGCCGATATCGTGGACGTCGCCTTTGACCGTCGCCATCAGGACTTTGCCGTTTGAGACGTCGACGGTGCCGAGTTCTTCCTTCTCGGCTTCCATGAACGGGTCGAGATAGGCGACAGCCGCTTTCATCACGCGCGCCGATTTCACCACTTGTGGAAGAAACATTTTACCCGAACCGAACAAGTCGCCGACCACGTTCATACCATCCATTAGCGGGCCTTCGATGACGTGCAGCGGGCGCGTCGCTGCGGCGCGGGCTTCTTCAGTGTCTTCCTCGATGAATTCGGTAATGCCGTTGACCAGCGCGTGTTCGAGCCGCTTGTTCACATCGGCTTCGCGCCAGGACATGTCCTTTTCAGCGCTCTTGCCTTTTTGGCCGCGGAACTGTTCGGCATAGTCAACCAGCGCCTCGGTCGCGTCGTTGTTACGGTTGAGGATGACGTCTTCTACCAGCTCGCGCAGCTTCGGTTCGATCTCGTCATAAATATCGAGCTGGCCAGCATTCACGATGCCCATATCCATCCCAGCGGGGATCGCGTAGTACAGGAAAACCGAGTGCATGGCGCGGCGCACCGGCTCATTGCCCCGGAAGGAGAATGAGACGTTGGAGAGCCCGCCCGAAATGTGACAGCCCGGACACGTCTCGCGGATCACCTTTGTCGCTTCGATAAAGTCGACGGCATAATTATTGTGCTCTTCGATCCCTGTCGCGACGGCGAATACGTTAGGGTCGAAAATGATGTCTTCAGCCGGGAAGCCGACCTCTTCGGTGAGGATTTTGAAGGCGCGCTGACAGATCTCAACCTTGCGCGGTGCGGTGTCGGCCTGACCAACTTCATCAAACGCCATGACCACGACCGCGGCACCATAAGACAGACATTTACGAGCCTGTTCGCGGAATTGATCTTCGCCTTCTTTCATCGAGATCGAGTTGACCACGGCCTTGCCCTGCACGCATTTGAGACCCGCCTCGATGACCTCCCACTTGGAGCTGTCAATCATGACCGGGACACGGGCAATATCCGGTTCCGCCGCGATGAGATTGAGGAACGTGGTCATCGCCTCGGCGCCGTCCAGCATACCCTCATCCATGTTCACATCGATGATCTGCGCACCGTTCTCGACTTGCTGGCGCGCGACTTCAACGGCGGCGGCATAATCACCATTGGCGATCAGCTTCCGGAACCGGGCGGAGCCGGTAACATTGGTACGCTCGCCAATATTGACGAAACTCTGGGAGGCGGAAATGGTCATGTTCGCAGTCTTGCTTTTCTCAATGTCAGCCAGGAAATCGCGTGAGCGATTCTCCGGGAGCCAGTCTCTTTTTCGCGTTGGACCCCGGATCCACGCCCGGGATAACAGCGGCTAATTCTCGTCTCTAAACTTCCAAAATGTTCTCAAAGCTGCCGATCAGCATGCGGGCGCCGTCAAAGGGCATGGGCAGGTCGCTATTGAAGATCGGGTCGGCCATGCATTGCTCCATGCCTTCGTCGCGGGCCTGTTTGGACGGCCATTCGATCCAGGAGAAGACGATCACTTCGCCCGGCTTGGCTTTCACCGCCAGTGGGAAAGACGTAACCTCGCCCTGCGGCACCTCATCGCCCCAATTGTCCATGATCCGCAAGGCACCATACTTCTTGAAGACCGGGCCGGTGACGCGCGCGTGCTCGAGATACGCCTCTTTGTTTTCAGCCGGTACGGCCGCGACAAAGCCATCAACATACGTCATCAGGTCTTCTCCCGGACGAGGCCTGTGAGGCCATCAATGCTCTCAGCGTTCTTCTGGTAGCGGCTCTCCACCCATTCCTCGGTCGACTTATTGTCGACATATCGGGTCAGCTGATCCCGCTCGCCTTTAAACTCATAGAACGGTACGCCCCAGCCGCAGCTATCCTGGATGCGGTTGAGTTTGACTTTGAACACACCGCGGGCCCGCTCGAAGCCGGGGAAAAGGCTGAGCATCTCATCCCATTCCGCGTGGTGTGGATTGACCACTTCGCCGGTGCCGAACAGGCGCAAAATGTTGGCGGGGCCCTCAAAGGCGCAAAACATTATGGTGATCCGGCCATTCTCTTGCACATGGGCCTGCGTCTCAATGCCGGAGCCGCCAAGATCGAGCCAGGCGACCGTGGTGTCATCAATCACTTTGAACGCGTCATAGCCCTTTGGTGACAGGTTGATGTGCCCGTCTCCGGACAGCGGCGCGGACGCCACGAAGAACATCTTTTGCTTTTCGATGAAGCTGATGATGCGGTCGTCGAGTTTGTCATAGACTTTCATGGGCGGTCTCCTTGTGCGCGATGCGCCTTAAGATGCCAGTTCAAAGGGTTCGAGGCCAGACAGGCGCATGGTGTTTTCGCTGGCGGCGGGATCGCGCGGCTTTACGCCTTCAATTGACTTGGCGATGGCAGCAATATGTTCTGGCGTGGTGCCACAGCAACCACCGAGAATGTTCACAATACCGTCCTGCGCCCACTGGCTCACTTCGCCAGCGGTCTCATGTGGTTCTTCATCATATTGGCCCATTTCATTCGGCAGGCCGGCATTCGGATAGGCTGCAACCAGCGTATCCGCGACCCGCGAAATAGCAGCAATGTGCGGCCGCATCAGATCGGCGCCGAGCGCGCAATTGAAGCCCACAGCAAAAGGCTTCGCGTGGCGGACGGAATTCCAGAACGCTTCGACCGTCTGACCGGACAAGGTGCGCCCCGAGCGATCGGTGATCGTGCCCGAGATCCATATGGGCAATTTTTCAAGTCCCTCGGCTTCGAGATCCATGATCGCTTTGATCGCTGCTTTGCAGTTCAGCGTGTCGGTGATGGTCTCGATCATGTAGAGGTCAACACCGCCTTTGTTCAGCGCTTCGATTTGCTCGCGATAGGCCTGATAGACCTGATCAAAAGTCACTTCGCGGGCGCCGGGATCGTTCACGTCTGAGCTCATCGAGAGCATCTTGTTCAGCGGCCCGATCGAGCCCGCAGCAAAGCGTGGCTTATGCGGTTCTTTTTCCGTCCAACGGTCGGCCGCAGCACGGGCGAGCTTTGCGCCTTCGAAATTGATGTCGATCACCGATTGCAGGTCGAGGCTGTAATCATCCTGCGCGATGGTCGTGGCGGAGAACGTATTGGTCTCGGAAATATCCGCGCCCGCGCCGAAATAGGCGTCGTGCAGCTCGGTGACGCGATCCGGACGGGTCAGGCAGAGAATATCATTATTGCCCTTCATTTGGCCGGGATATTTGTCCGTTGTGAAACGGTCGCCGCGATAGTCGTCCTCTTCCAGGCCCATGCGCTGGAACATCACACCCCAGGAACCATCAAGCATAAGAACACGCTCTTTCGAAGCGGCGTGGAGCTGGGCGATGCGGTCAGATCTATTGGTCATGCGGAAATCGCTTTCGGTTTCAAGCCAAGCAGGCGGCATGTCGAGATGGCCAGGCTGGCGCGGTTCAGCGTGTAGAAGTGGAAATCATTGACGCCCTGCTCGGACAATTTCTGGCAGAGTTCGGTCGCGACATTGGCGGTGATCAGCTCGCGGGCTTCCGGGTCGTCTTCGGTGCCCTCATAAACATCATGAAGCCATTGCGGGACGCTCGCCTGGACGACTTTTGCCATCCGCGCGAGCCCCTTGAAGTTTGGCTGCAGCATGATGCCCGGCACAATCGGCATGGTCACACCGCCGGCGCGGGCGCGTTCGAGGAAGTTCAAGTAGACATCCGGCTCAAAGAAGAATTGCGTAATGGCGCGGTCTGCACCTGCATCCTGCTTGGCCTTCAGGAACGCAATGTCCTTGTCCCAGCCCTGGCTGTCGGGATGCGGCTCAGGATAGCAGGAAACGCTGATCTCGAAGCGCGCGCCGAGGGCGATGTCAAAATCGCGAATGCCCTGGATCAGATCGACGCTATCGCGGAAGCCGCCAGGGTGCTGCTCAAAGCGCGCGCCCATGCCTTCTGGTGGATCACCGCGCAGGGCAACCAGATGGCGCACGCCGGCCTTCCAGAAATCCGTCGCGACTTGCAGGACTTCTTCCTTGGTGGCGCCAACGCAGGTCAGGTGAGCGGCTGGCGCGAGTGGAGTGTCCTGAGCGATCTTGGCGACCGTCTTCTGTGTGCGATCGCGGGTCGAGCCGCCCGCGCCATAAGTTACGGAAACAAATTTGGGGGCCATGGGCGACAGCCGGGCGACGGATTCCCATAGCTTGGCCTCCATCTTGTCCGTCTTTGGCGGAAAGAATTCGAACGACACGTTCGGGGCGGGGCTGGCCTGTTGGGCGGCGACGGAAAGCGTATTCATGCGGCGGCTTCTTGTTGATTGGCGGGGCGCGTTGCGGTCCAGATCAAGACACTGAGGCCTTGCTCGAGCGACGCGGGAGGATCAAAGGAAAGGGGGTCTTGCAGCGCGAGTCCGGCAGTATCGGCCCATTCGCTCATGTCTTCCTGGCGGATGCCGAGGCGGCGATGGCCTTGCGCCTCGCGCAGGAATTCCAGATCGTGCGGGGCAAAATCGACCAATAGCAGACGGCCACCCGGTCGCAGAATGCGCGCGGCCTCGGCGATGACGCCTTCAGGGTTTTCCAGATAGTGCAGAACCTGATGCACGATGACCAGGTCGGCGCTTCTATCTTCGAACGGCGTGTGCGTGACATCGCCTTGCCTGACTCGCGCGTTTCTGACCTCGGCGCGGTTGAGATTGGCGCGCGCGACGGTCAACATGTGATGTGAGAAATCGAGCCCTTCGGCCTCTTTCGCGTGCGGGGCCAGCAAGGTCAGCATCCGCCCTGTACCAGTACCGAGATCGACGACGCGATCAAAGGTCTGGCCTTCGACTTCTTGCAGGATGGCGCGCTCGATATCGGCTTCAGGATAATGCAGCGCTCGCAACTGATCCCAGCTGTCGGCAATCTCGGAAAAGTAGGTTTCAGCCGACTGCGCGCGGGCCTGGCGTACTTTTGTCAGGGCGATGCGATCCTCTGCATAGGGTGCGGCATCCGTGTCGATTTCTTCGAAAATTGCCTGCAAGAGCCGTCCGGCCCAGTCTTTAGACCGGGCACGGTAGAATACCCAGGCACCTTCCGGCAGTCGCTCTACCAGACCAGCGGTGGTCAGTGTTTTCAAATGGTGCGACAGGCGCGGCTGGCTTTGATCCAGGATCTGAACGAGTTCTCCGACCGCCAGATCGCCGCGTCGCAAAAGCGCAAGGATCCGCAAGCGAGTGGGCTCGCCGGCTGCCTTCAGAGCGTCTATGATAAGATCGGGATCGGATGCCATAAATCATATAAACGATCTTTTATATGATTTGCAAGCGTTGAATTCTTCTGATTGCCAAAGGGTCTCGTGTGGCCTGCGTGCCACAATTTCGACGTCTGTCTGAATATTCACGTTAGGTTTATTTGATTTAGCTCATAGAGCACCACATATCGCTTCGCGCGAAGAAGGACGAATATCAATGCGATTAGGCTTAGTCTTGGCGGGCTCGATGGTAGCTCTATCCGCCTGTGCGACCACAGGCGAGGACACGTCTTCCTCAGCCGTTTACGATCCGCTGGAAGGCTGGAATCGCGGCGTGTTCGCGTTCAATGAAGGCGTCGATAAAGCCGTTCTCGAACCGACGGCCAAGGGCTATCGTGCGGTGACAAATGAGCCGGTTCGCGATGGTGTGTCGAACTTCCTGACCAATCTCAACCAGCCCGTCGTATTTGCGAACACGATTCTGCAAGGCAAACCTGTCGCCGCTGTAGACACAGCCGCACGCTTTGTGCTGAATTCGACCGTTGGAATAGCGGGAATTTTCGATCTGGCGACGCGGATCGACATTCCGGAACATCGAGAAGACTTCGGACAAACGCTTGGCGTCTGGGGGGTTGCAAACGGACCGTACCTGATGCTTCCTTTCATGGGCCCAACCAATCTTCGGGACCTCGGCGGCCGCGGAGTCGATGTGGCCTTTAATCCATTGAATTATGCAGAGTTTGAAGGCGACACGGAGTTTCGTGTCGCAACCGGCGTGGTTGGCGTGATTTCAGCGCGCGAGAGCCTGATCGAGCAGTTTGATGTGCTCCGCGACCAGCCTGAACCCTATATCGCTTTGAGACGTACTTATACGCAACAAAGAGCCGCCGCGATCCGCGATGGCCGAGAGCAAGAAGACCCGTTCAAAGATTTGCCTGATTTCGATGATTATGATTTCGGCGATGAAGAAGAGTTCGAGTCACAGGAATAAAATCATGACCTCCAGAAAGTGGATTCTCTCCGCGGCTATGTTGGCCCTTACTGCGTTGCCAGCGTTCGCGGACACACAAACTGAAGAATATGTGCGGACCAATGCCAACGACGTCCTGGCCTCGCTGAATGAGCCAGGCCTGGATGGCGGTGAACGCCGTGCCAAGTTCCAGAATTACATGGATGAGTTCACGAATCTCGACGCCGTTGCGAAGTTCGTGATCGGCAAGTACTCGAAACGGTTCACGCCAGAGGAAATGGACGCCTATTTGACGACATT
Organism: Henriciella sp.; assembly: GCA_017642885.1. Lineage (GTDB taxonomy): Bacteria > Pseudomonadota > Alphaproteobacteria > Caulobacterales > Hyphomonadaceae > Henriciella. The sequence continues at coordinate 40,136 of JAEPOM010000019.1, forward strand.
CCGCTCCTATGCGCTTGCCGTCTATGAGTTCTATTTCCACGAATATCGCGGTCGTGACGTGAAAGTCACCGGATCCACCGATCGCAATGCACGTGATTCGATTGTTGATACGGAAATCGTTCGCGCCGATGGTCAGGAACTTGAGGTTCGCTGGCGTGTCCTTAATCGCGGCGGAAAATATCAGGTCGTCGATGTCGCCCTGAACGCGGACGGAAATCTGATCTGGCTGGCGATTGAGCAACAGGCGCAATTCCTGTCCATCCTGGATCAGAATAATGGTTCTGTAGATGCGTTGATCAACAAGATCGAAAGCATGACTGACGATCTGGTCGCGCAGCGCCCGCAAGACGTTAGCTAACAGGCAGACACCCCGGCAGCGTTACGGCATCGCTTCGCCGCGATACGCTTCAACGATATCGTAGAAGTCGCGGGCCGAGAGATCGATCTCGGCCGCCTTGGCGGAGTCCATGATTCTCGCCAGATTTTGCGTTCCAATAATCGGGATAATTTTCGCCTGATGCTTCAGCGTGAACGCGAGGGCGATATTGGAGACGCTTGCACTACGGGCTTCTGCGATCTTTTGCAGGCAAGCGATCACGTCAGCGCCGCGCGGATGACCTGAGCTCAGGCGCGGGATATCGCCGCCTGCGAGCGGCGACCAGGCCAGCGCCGTCGCGCCAGTTTCGCTGCACCAATCAAGCGTTCCGTCTACGATTGGGTCCTGACGCAGCGCCGAGAATTCTGGCTGGGTTGAAACAAGCGGCGCATCCAGATGTGCCTGCAATGCGCGGGTCTGCGGAACGGTATAGTTCGACACTCCGATGAAACGCGCTTTTCCGGACCTCACCATATCGTTCAAGGCCCGCGCCGTTTCTTCGACGGGTGCGGTCAGATCTGGGCGGTGGATTTGGTAAAGGTCGACGCTGTCCGTCTTCAATCGGGAGAGCGAGGCGTCCATCGCCTTTGTCAGGTAGTCATAACTACTATCGTAGGGTCGCGGCGGTGTGATGCCGCCTTTGGTCGCCAGGATCATGCGCGAGCGAAGCGCCGGATCGCGCGCCAATACATCGCCAAGAACCGCTTCTGCGCCGCCAAAGCCGCGCGGTTCCCCAAGCCCGTAAATGTCGGCCGTGTCGATCAGGCTCATCCCGGCATCCAGAGCGGTGCGAATCTTCGTATCGGCATCCTCCACGGAGGATTCGGCAAAGCGCCAGCATCCGTACGCGATGGCCCCAACCTCGACTTGTGTTTTTCCGATTGCGGTCTGTCTCATGATGTTTATCCACGGTTGAGAGGGGAGTGTTTATCGAGTGCGAGCGCAATGTCTATCTATGGCCTGACCCGGACCCAGAGCGGTGAACTTCTCGTCCGAGGGTTCGCGTGAGCGAATCCTACCGAACCCCCTTGGCGCTCGGGCGGGATCCGCTGGTGGCGCTGTTTTGGGTCATCTTTGCGCCAGTCCTGTTCCTGCAAAGCTCTGGCTTAATCGCAGCGATGTTTCTGACGCCGTTCGAAACAGGAACCGAGGCTGAGATAAAGGCGTATCAGTTCCTATGGCGGGTCAATTGTGTGGTGATGTTCTTCTGGTTCGCGCTCCTCAGCTATTGGAGCAACTGGATCGGAGCGAGCCCATTTGCTGGTCGTATTCGCGTCGACATGCGCTGGCTGGTGGTGGGGATCATGCTCGGTCCGGCGCTGATCCTGTTGCCGAGCTTCGTCGTCGGCAGCCTGATGCCCGAAGGCGAATGGCGGTATCGAGAGAGCTTCAACACCGACATTTTCGCCCCGCATAATTGGACGCTGGCTTATGTCTTCATGGCAGTGGTCATGGCACCCGTGGTCGAGGAAGTTACGTTCCGCGGCGTCGCGCTCGGCGCTTTGATCTCACGCGATATCGGTCCGGTAGCGGCGGTCATCCTTTCCAGTGCAGCTTTCGCGCTGATTCACATGCAGTACTCTCCAGCGGCCATGCTCGTGGTGTTTCTCAGCGGGGTGGGGTTCGCGATCCTGCGCCTTGTCAGTGGCACGGTAAGTGTTCCGATTGTCGCGCATGCGGTGGCGAATGCCGATGTCCTGGTGTTGCAATGGCTCGCCGCAAATCCCCCAGCGTGAGGGGTTGCCTGAGGGCGTGAGACCGGCCATGTCGGGCGACATGAGTGACGATTTAACCCGAGAACAGATCTATGACGTGCCAGCGGGCTATCAGCCGCTGCCATGGCATCGCGGTTTTGGGCGTCAGGTCGGGCCGCTGTTTGAAAAGCGCGACGAGTACGGTCTGACCCGAGCGTTCCGCGTCGGTGAGCACCACACCAATGGCATGATGAATGCGCATGGCGGAATGGTCATGACTTTCGCCGACATGGCCTGGGGCGCAGCGGTTGAAAAAGACGACGACACCTGGTGGGTCACCATCCGCCTGGTCTGCGATTTTCTCTCTGGAGCGAAACACGGCTCCTGGGTCGAGGGACGCGGCGAAGTCCTGTCCATCATCGACAATATTTATACAGTCGAAGGCCGGATCTGGTGCGGCGAGAAAACGCTGATGACCGGAACCGGGATCTTCAAGATTATTGAAAAGCGAGTTTAACCTGTGGCCGACGATATCAAAGAATTAAGCCCACAAGAGGCGAACCTGCTGGCCAAGTATCAAGGCGCAAAACCAGACGCGCCATCCTGGTTCGAAGAGGCGGTTGCCACTCCATATGAAGAACATTTTGTCGAACTGGATGGCATCCGGATTCGATACCAGGCCTATGGTGATCCGAGCTTGCCTGGCCTGCTGCTCTGCCACGGTAATGGCGCACATGCGCACTGGTATGACTTCATCGCGCCGTCTTTTGCGATCTCCTACCGGGTCATTTCCATGTCGTTCTCGGGCATGGGTGAAAGCAGCTGGCGCGACAGCTATAATTTCGACCGCTTCAGCGAAGAGCAAATCGTGGTTTGTGAACATGCGGGACTGTTTGAAGGCGGGCGCAAACCGGTGATCGTCGCACACTCATTCGGTGGCTTCATCACCATGAACACCGCTTCCAAGCATTCGGACAAGTTTGCCGGCGTGATGATCGTCGATAGCGGTATTCGCCCACCGGAGGATGAGTGGTCCGGGCCACCCGTTCGATCGACACGTAACCGGGTCTATGCCTCGCTCGAAGCGGCGCTGGCGCGGTTTCGGCTGGCGCCGGCTCAGCCGTGCGAAAACCACTATATCGTCGACTATATCGCCCGCCACAGCCTCAAAGAAGTTCAGAACGAGGCCGGGCAAATCGGCTGGACCTGGAAGTTTGATCCGGGCGTGTTCGTGAAGTTCGAATTCGACAAGATGTCGACCAACCTGCTCGCGGGAATAACCTGCCGCGTGTCGATGATGAGGGGCGCTGACTCGGTCCTCGTCTCTGACCGGATCTGGGACTACATGCGCGGCTTGCGGGACAATATGGACATGGTCTCGATCCCGGATGCCCAACATCATGTCATGCTAGATCAGCCGCTGGCCTTCATCGAGGCCGTCAAAGATCAACTCGGCGTCTGGTCCTACTAAGTTTCGCGTTGCGTTTTGAGAGCGAACGGTTAAACACCGCGCGCCATGATCGAAATTGTTGCAGAAATCCCCGACCAGCATGCCGAAGCCATTGAGGCTTTGTATGATCGCACATTCGGGCCTGGCCACTTCGCCAAGACCGCTGAACGGTTGCGCGAGGGCAATCAGTCGCGCCCGGATCTAACGCGCGTTGCGGTGTCGGATGGTGCGGTAATCGGCGTCTGCCGGATCTGGCCAATCGTCGTGGGTGAGCCGCGTATACCTGCCGTCTTTGTCGGCCCGGTCGCCGTGGATCCGGGCTTTCAAGGCCAGCGTCTCGGGCTCTCTGTCACCGGAGAAGCGCTGGAGGCCTCTACCAAGGCCGGGTGTGGGGCGGCGGTGATCATCGGATCCCCGATCTATTTCGGCGAGCTCGGCTTCACTTTGGTGGCACCGGATCGGTTCAGCTTTCCCGGGCCGCAGGACATGTCACGCGTTATGGTCCGCGATTTGAGCGGTAGCGCTGATGATCTGTCTGGCGCAATTCGCGCTTTTTAGCGCCCTTCGCGTCGCCACGCGGCGAGCAGCGCCAGCAAGATAAGTCCGATGGCCAGCAGTCCTGGCAAAAGGGGCAGGCTGGTTGAGCTGCGCACAGCAAATGCCCCGCGTTCCCTTAGTCCGATCCAGTTGCCGCCGCTCGCATCTGCGCGCCGGCCGACCATCCGAATATCGGGCACCTGACCCGTGCGGGAGATCGAGTAGATCCCGCCGCCAGAGCTTTCGCTGAGCGGACGAAGCACTTCGCCTGTGGCTTCGAGCGCCGCAAACTCACGCGGATTTGCCGGCCCATTGAGGGCGACGGCTTCAAGGCCGCCCGATTGCGCCCGATACAGGCCGAGCTGATCGACGGGGACCTCTGCGCTATAGCTGCCCGGTCCTTCTTCGCGCCAGCTTGGCTCGAGGAAGCTGCCATCCGGTGTTTCGATAACCAGCGGCGCGGCGCGGTCGGCCAGCGTCCGAAGGTTGGCGCGCACCGTGTCGCCTTGTGTAATCAATTGCAGCTGACGCTCATCGAGCTCAGGTTCTTTCATCAGCCAGTGCACGGTTCGGCGGATCAGGTCTGCAAAAGGGCCGCCGCCATCATAACCGCGCGCCCAGAGCCAGATCTGGTCAGACAGGAGCTGTGCCACCCGCCCGTCTCCGACCCGGTCAACTGCGAGCAGTGGCTCACCTGTTGGTGTGCGCATCAGGACGTCGCCGGTCTCGTCAAACGCTTCGATGAACCGCAGCCACTTGCCCCAGGTTTGCCCGGTAAAATCTTCTGTAATCGTGTGACGCATGCCTTCTTCGGAGAGTTCCGGGACGATATCGCGGGTGACAATCTCGCCGGTCGGTAATGCAGGTAAGATCTGCGCAAGCGGGGTGCGGGCGAGACTGGCGGGCCCGGCAAAGCTCTCGCCTGCGACCACCAGCAAAGCGCCGCCTTCGTCGACATAGCGCGCGACATCGGCGAGATATCCCATCGTGATCACGCCGCGCCGTTCGTACTGATCGAAAATGATCAAATCGAAGCCATCCAGCTTGTCTTCGAACAATTCTTCGGTCGGAAACGCGATCAGAGCCATTTCCTCGAGCGGCGTGATGTCCTGCTTGTAAGGCGGGCGCAGGATGGTGAAATGGACGAGATCGACCGATGGATCTGACTTCAGCAAATCGCGCCAGACCCGGCCTGAGGCGTTTGGACGCCCGGTCACCAGCAAGACGCGCAGACCGTCGCGAACCCCCGAAATCGTCGCCGCGGTGCGATTGTTTGCGAGCGTAAGCTCCTGCGTCCCTTCCGGCGTTGCAAACACGACGATATTGTCGCCGCGACGCTCCACCTCGATGAACAGGCTGGTGTCTTCGCCCGCTTCAATAAAGGCGCTCTCATTGCGTCCACCATTAATCGCATAGGTGACAGGAACCGTGCCGCCTTCAGGATCATCGACGCGGATGATGAATTCTGCCTCGTCACCGACAATGTCAAAATTCGGGGCCTGGACGAGTGTAATTCGCCGATCGCTGGCATCTGGATCGCCGGTGATCAGACCATGGACGGGACCGAGGTCACGGATTCGCGAAAGATTCTCCGGCATGTCGTGGATCTGACCGTCGGTGATCAGGATCGCACCTGCAATGCGGTCACGCGGGACATCCGCCATCAGGCCTTCCAGCGCGCCCATCAGCCGCGTGCCATCGCCTTCTGTTTCGGTTTCGACAACGCGCAGATCGATAGAAGGATTGGCCTCGAGCTCCGTGCGCAGGGCATCGTAGACTTCACTCGCAATCTCTGTTCGCGCCCCGAACCGCATACTGTCTGAGCGATCGACGACAATCGCAGCGACAGACGGCAAGGGTTCGCGTTCTTCTTCGACAATGGCGGGATTGGAGAGTGCCAGCAGCCCCAGAGCTGCGGCGAGGCTGCGCGTCAGCCAGGCCCGTCGAAAGGCAAATGTGTAAATCGCCAGCGCGAGCACGGTTAAGACAACCAGTCCCCAGAAAAACGGCCAGCTCACCAGCGGATCAAAGGACAGGCGGGAGACTTCCATCATGGGATGACCTCACCGTCCGGGCCATCCGGATCAGAATCGAAATCTCCGACGCCGTCATCTTCCCCCAAGCGTTCGAGCAGTGCCGGGATGTGAACCTGATCCTCTTTGTAATTTCCGGTCAGGATGTACATGATCAGGTTGATGCCAAACCGGATCGACATTTCGCGCTCCAGATCACCGCCATCAACAGAGTAGATCGGACGCCCGCGATCATCGACGGCCCAGGCCGCCAGATAATCGGCATCACCGACAAAAAGGCGGCTTACGCCATCGCCGCGACGTTCGGTCTTGTCGGCTGCGCCCGTCGCCTCAATCCAGAGATTGCGGTTGGAGTAGCGGCCAGGAAAGGACTGCAGCAGATAATAGGACCGGGTCAGTACATGGTCTTCAGGCACCGGCGCGAGCGGCGGCGTATCGAGACCCGCCAGCACCGTTTCGAGCCCCTCGAAACTATTTCCCGCCCCCACGTTTCCGCCGCGCCGTGTGTCGATGAACAAGGCGCCGCCATTGCGCATATAGGCATTCAACCGCGAGACAGCGGCTTCGCTGAACGGCTCCGGTGTATCTGGCAGCGCCAGGAACAGAACAGGATAAACGTCGAGCGCGTCGGTCTCGAGGTCGACCGAATGTGGCGCGGCTGGTTCAACGCTGGACCGGCGGAAGAGCACGTTGCGCAAACCGTCCAGACCGGCCTTGGTGGCCCGGTCGGTTCGTTCATCGCCGGTCTCGATATAGGCGAACCGCATGTCCAGAGCGGCTGCGGTTTCCTTGTCGAGATCCGCTTCATCCTCGAACGTGCTGAACTGTGCCAAACTCTCACCTGGCAGTGTGAGCGCGCCTCCAATGACCGTGATCGCAATCACAGCCGCACCTCGTCGCAGAGCGGGTAGTCGTCCAGCCAGCGCCAGGGCGACAATCAGGTCTATGCAAAGCACAATGAGCGCTGCCGACAGCAGCAGTCCGCCCAATCTGAACGTGCGCGCATCCGTGTCCCCAAGAAGGGTTGCGGCGGCGGGCCAATTGGTGACCGGGATCGCGCGATACTCTGATGCAACGTTCAATGCCCGCGTGCCAGCCGGGCCCTGATAGAGGCCAGGCGGATGCTCTTCGGACGGCGCGACCACGCCAAAATCGCCGGCGCGAAGCGGTGTCGCTCCGGCGCTGGGCTGCGTCAGTTGTCCGGCCCCATTGAGAGTGAGGCTGGGAGAATAAAGGCCTTCCTCGTCACTGATCGCTTCACCGCGACCGGCGGCTATGGACCGGCGCAGCATATCCACGAATACTCCAGCATAGGGCAGGTCAGACCAGTCCGGCCCCGCCGTTACGTGGAACAAGACGAGCGTGCCCTCGCCCCGACGATCAGCAGTGACGAGCGGGCTGCCATCTGCGAGACGCGCCCAGGTCCGCCGTGCCAGTTCCGGTCCGGGCCGAGCCAGTACTTGCTGGCGAACGCGAATATCGCCGGGCGGCGTGAGGCCTGCAAAAGGCGAGGCATCTGGAAATGCGCCAAGCGGCTGCGGTTCTTCCCAAGTGAGGGTCCCGCCAATTGCGCGCGATGAGCGGCGCAGCGGCGCCGGGACGAGTGTATCGCCAGTCTCGCCAGCTTGAGGGCCAGCCATGCGCGGTCCCGCAAACCGTATGAGCGCGCCGCCATCCTCAATCCAATCGTTGAGCGCGGTTGCTGTCACGCCGTCGATCTGGCCAATATCGGTCAAGATGATCGCGTCGGGGTTTTCGTCGATCAGATCGATCAGCTCGCCTTCAGAGATCGTCGCGAACGGCTCGAGCGCTTTGCGGACATAATGGATATCCGAGAGCAGCGGCTGCGCGGTGCTGTCGCCGCTGGCGAGGCCCACCCGTCTCGTGCGGTCGGCGCTGTCCCATAGCCAGACGGTGCCCGGTGTCGCCGACCCTGTGACCTGGAAGCGGGCGATCCGCGATAGAGCTGCGGGGGGAAGTGAAAAGCTCGCGGTCGCTGCGTCCTGCCCGGTTTCAAACGCCAGGTCTGTCGTTGCCAGCGCGGCACCGTCCAACGTCAGCGCGGACATGAAATGCGTGGACGGGTCGGAACTGCCTGCGCGGACGGCGGAGAGCTGGACGCCAGTTGCATCTGAGCTGAGCCGCGTGACGGCCACTGGTCCGCGGGTCCGCGCGGCATAGATGCTCAGCGGGGCCTTCTGGATCAGTGCCTGCGCAAATGGACCCGCGCTTTCCGGGTCGAGCCCGTCGGTCAGCCAGAGAATGCGGCCGGGCTGTAACCGGCTCTCGTCCAGGCGCTCCAGTGCAGCCGCGCGGTCGATGCCCCAGGCCTGAGGCTCCAGTGATCTTATACGGGCTTCGAACGCGACGCGATCAAGCCGCTCGGCAGGATCTGCTTCGATGGCCCTTGGAGCTGTGAGCAAAATGTGGGCGGCGGTGTCGCGCGATTCTCCGTCCATCGCAGAGAGCGCGGCAGAGCGTATCTCTCCCCACCGTGCAGCGCTGGTCCAGCCATCATCCACGATGACTAGAACAGGCCCGCTTGCGTCGTCGCCGCTCTGCGCACCCGGCGCATAAATCGGCATGGCGAGCCCGAGGATCGCGAGCGCGGCCGCTCCGAGGCGCAGCAGCAGCACCCACCAAGGGGTGCGCGCCGGGGTTTCTTCTCTCGGATCAACGCCTTCGAGCAATCGAAGGCTGGGGAGTTGTTCTTGTTTAGGCGTCGGCGGCGTCGCTCGCAGAATGTACCAGATGACGGGGAGCGCGATCAGACCCAATAAGGTGAGAGGTGCCATGAACAGGAAGGGCCCAAGCGTCATGCCTTGCCTCCCAACATTTCAAGGGCAGCAAATAGCGCCGCCGCGCCGCGCAAGGCGGTCTGGTCAGTGCGATGGCGCACCAGGGTCCATCCCATGCTCACCGCGAGTTTTTGAAGCTGCTCTTCATGCGCGGCGAGCTTCTCAAGATACGTATCTCGCACCGTCTCTGCGCGCCCGAATAAGCGGTCCAGCGCCGTTCCAGGACGGCTGAACCGGGTCCGGCCGACAAAAGGAAACTCATGTTCGATCGGGTCGCTGACGGCCAGCAAAACGCCGCTGCGACAGGTGCTCGCCAGGGGCGCAATGCGCGCTCGCCAGGCATCGACGCCGTCATAGAAATCGCTCGCAATAACCGCAAGGGCTTGAGATCGAGGAGGCGCGAGATCGCCGCTTTGCGTCGCGACGAGATCTTCCGCCAGCTTGTCAGGAGCCGATTTGCCGAGGCTTGGCGCGCGGCTTCCGGCAATCATGCCGATCCGCTCGCCATCCTTGGCGAGTGTGATGCCCAGCGCGAGCATGATGGTGCGAGCTCGGTCTGCCTTGGTTTCGCGTCCAGGATCTCCGGCCCAGTCGAACCCGGCATGCGGATCATTCCAGAACAGGATCGTTCGGGCGGTTTCCAACTCGGTCTCGCGGACGAAAAACTCGTCGCCCCGGGCGCTGCGCCGCCAGTCGATGCGGTCGGCGGCATCGGTCTGAGCGTAACGTCTATATTGCCAGAACTGCTCGCCTGAGCCCGCGCGCTTGCGACCCGCTGCGCCCGGATGCACCAGGTCAGCGGCAGCGGCCTGCAGCGAGACATCCGGCAACTGGCGAGCCAGCGCTTCAGCTTCAGCACGGAGCGTGGTGAGAGAAATCACGCGGTCATTTGCCTCCGGGCTAGGCCGCCTTTCGAACAAGCTCATCGATGAGCTTGTTCAGTCCGGGCGCTTCGCCGGTTGGGTCGTAGCGCATGCCCATGCGGTGGGCGAGGCAGGGTTCGGCCAAGGCTTCAACATCCTCGATGCTTGGCGCAAGACGGCCGCGCAGCAGCGCGCGGGCCCGGCAGGCCAGCATCAGAGCTTGTCCGGCGCGCGGGCTTGGACCCCAATCGACAAATCGGCGGACGCGGTCATCTTCGCTTTGCTCGGGCCGGGCGTCCCGGACGAGGGCAAGGATCGCGTTCAGAACGCTTTCCCCGACCGGCATCTTGCGAACCAGGGCCTGCAGCCCAATCAGCGTTTCAGCCGACAAGGCTGTTTCAACGGTTTGCTCACCGCTACCGGTCGTTTCAATCAGGATTTTCCGCTCTGTATCGAGATCGGGATAGGTGACGTCAATCTTCAGCAGGAAACGGTCGAGCTGGGCTTCCGGAAGTGGATATGTGCCTTCTTGCTCGATCGGGTTTTGCGTCGCGAGCACATGGAATGGCGGTGGCAGGTCGTAGCGGACACCAGCGACCGTCACGTGCTTTTCCTGCATAGCCTGCAGCAGCGCAGACTGGGTACGGGGCGAGGCGCGGTTGATCTCATCGGCCATGAGCAGCGACGTAAAGATCGGGCCCTTGATGAAGCGGAAGGCGCGGCTGCCATCGGCGCCTTCATCGAGCACTTCCGAGCCAAGAATATCGCCCGGCATAAGGTCGGGTGTGAACTGGATGCGGGCATTGTTCAGGCCGAGCGCAGTGCCAATCGCTTCCACCAGGCGCGTCTTCGCGAGCCCGGGTGCCCCGATCAACAAAGCGTGCCCTCCAGCAAGGATGGCCGACAGCGCGAGTTCGATCACGCGTTCTTGTCCGAACACGGCTTTGCCGATCTCGGACTTCACGTTTGCAAGGGTTTCACCGGCGGCCTCCGCCTCCGCCACGATGGCTGGATTGTCGTCTGCCATGAGCACTCCGTCTTCACTATCTACACTAGTCGCACTAGGTCTAGGCGAGAACATGGCGGAGCACCACATGAAATCGGATGGAAAATCAGTGATCTCACTCGATGAGGTTCTGGCCGCGATCGCGCCGGACGGAATCGATGGACCGCTGCCGCCGGTTCACCTGTGGACTCCGGAGCGCTCGGCCGACATTCAGATGGAAATCCGCGCTGATGGCAGCTGGTGGCATGAAGGCAGCCGGATCAAGCGAGAACGCCTGGTCAAATTGTTTTCCCGAATTTTGCGCAAGGATCCGGACGGGCAGATCTATCTGGTCACGCCGTATGAGAAAGTCATCGTTCATGTCGAGGACGCGCCTTTCATAGCGGTGCGCGTTGACCGGGTTGGCGAACCTGGACGCGCGCAGGGACTGGCCTTTACGACCAATCTCGGAGACGTCGTGCTTGCTGGCGACGCGCATCCTATTCGCGTTGAGACAGATCCGGAAGCACTGGAGCCGAGCCCGTACGTCCTCGTACGTGACGGGCTTGAAGCCAAGCTGTCCAGGCCAGTCTTTTACGAGCTTGCAGAAATGGCCGAAGCCTATGAAGGCTCTGCCGAACAGCTCGGCGTCTGGTCGCAAGAGCAGTTTTTTGAGTTGGGACCTGCAGCCTGATGAGTTTCACAACACTGGACGATTTCCTGACGCGGGCGAGTGACCGCCTGGACCCGATCTCGGGCGCGTCGAGCATGGCGGAAGTCGGCGATCTGGATCTTGTTGACCGCGAAAGCCTGACATCGATCCGCGCGGCAGCCGTCCTCATTCCCGTGATCCCGCGTCCGGAAGGGCCAACGGCGTTGTTGACCCAGAGGCCGGATACGATGGCGTCGCATCCCGGTCAGGTGGCGTTTCCAGGCGGCAAAGTCGATCAGGGCGACGCCGACGAGGTGGCTGCGGCACTGCGCGAAGCCGAAGAAGAAGTCGGTGTGATCCCCGATACGGTCGAGCTGATCGCCCGCTCGGCGCCTTATGTCACCGGAACCGCCTTTCGAATCACGCCCGTAATCGGCGTGTTGCCACCTGATTTCCAGGCGCGGCCCGATCCGACCGAAGTTGCGGATGTATTTGAGGCGCCGCTCGATTTTCTGTTTAATACGACCAATCACCAAACCGGGCAGGCCTATTGGAAAGGCAAGCATCGGCGCTATGTTGAAATGCCCTGGCAAGGCTTTCGCATCTGGGGTGTGACGGCTGGGATCATTCGTGATCTATATGCCAATCTGTACGAGACCTGAGGAGCAAGAGGTTTGGGCGCACGTATTCTATTCCAGTTGGTACTGTTTCTGCTGCCATTCATCCTGTTTGGGGTGTATCGGATCGCGATTGCAGAAGCTGAGCAGGACGGGCGCAAGCCCTGGCCGATCCGGTTGCTGTTCGGTGTCGGGCTCGGCCTGGCTGTCGGCTCTTGGCTGATCTTCATCTTCCTGGATCGCGGCGGTCGCGAAGAGTGTTATCGCCCGACGCAAATCGTCGATGGCGTCGTCGTTCCGGGTGAGCGATATCCGTGTGAGAAAGACCTCGGATCGATTGGTCAACCGAAAACCGAAGATCCAGGCGGGCGCGCCGATGGCGTGGGTGAGCGTCGCAACTTTGACGGGGACCGCATCGAAATCGACGAAGATACGGCAGAGAGCCTTGAAGACCCTGAACGCTGAGTGGCTAGAAGCTGACGACACAAAGCAAGTGATCGCGGCGTTGCAGGCGTCGCGTGCGGATTGTGCGCGGTTCGTCGGCGGCTGTGTGCGTAACACGATCATGGGGCGGGATGTCGATGATATCGATATCGCGACGCAACTGACGCCTGAGCAAACGCTTGCGGCGCTTGAAGCGGCCGAAATTCGCGCCATTCCCACCGGGATCGAGCATGGCACGATCACCGCGATCGTCGACGGGAAACCCTTCGAGATTACCAGCCTCCGCCACGATGTGGAGACCGATGGCCGCCGCGCCGTTGTCGCCTTCACGGAAGACTGGGCGGAGGATGCGAAGCGCCGCGACTTTCGCCTGAACGCGCTCTATGCCAGCCCCGATGGAAAAGTGTTTGATCCGGTCGGCGGTGGTTATGACGATGCTGAAGCAGGCCGGGTCATCTTTATCGGAGATGCGAATGAGCGGCTGCGTGAAGACTATTTGCGGATCCTGCGTTTCTTCCGGTTTAATGCCTGGTATGGCGCGGAGATGGACATGGACGGGCTCGCTGCTTGCGCCCGGCAGCGGGGCGGTCTGGAAAAGATTGCCCGCGAGCGAATCTGGAAGGAGCTCAAAAAGCTGCTAAGCGCGCCAAACCCCCGCCTGGCGGTCGAAGCGATGGCAGAGAGCGCCGTCCTGGATGTCGTTCTGCCTGAGCATCGCGGCGCTGAGGGGCTTCACGATCTGGAACTGACCGAGCAATTGACCCGCGTGCAACCCGACCCAATGCTGCGTCTGATGGCGCTGCTGCCGCGATCGGCGCATGCCGTGCATCAGACCCAGCAGACTCTGCGCCTGTCGAATCAGGAAGCTGAGCGCCTGACGGTTTGGGCGGCGGATAATCTTCCAGAGCCAGTTGGTATGAAATCCAGGGAGCTGCGTGCCACTTTGTTTTGGCATGGCAAGCAGGCGGTGGTCGACCGAGCCTTGCTGGCCGGCACCGATGTGCGCGATCTTCTGGCGGCAGTGCGGTCCTGGCGCGAACCCGAGTTTCCGATCACGGGCGATGATGCGCTGGCGGCAGGACTGGAGGGACGTGCAATCGGTGAGGCGCTGAGCCGGGTGGCCCGGGTCTGGGTTGAAAGCGACTTTTACCTGGAGCGTGCGGCCTTGCTGCCGCTGCTAGTTAAGGAACAGGATTGAGCCGTTCAGGTACCCGGCGAAACTGACCCAAACAAGATAGGGTATCATCAGGATCGCCGCTGAAGCCGAGTGTTTCCAGAAGGCCCGCATGGTTGCCAGAATCAAAATCCACAATACCACCAGCACAATCATGGCCAGCATGACTTCTTTGAACCCGAAGAACATCCAGCTCCAGGCGAGATTGAAAGCCAGCTGGAAGAAATAGAGGCCCAATGCCCCGGAACAGGCGGAAAAGGTGCCAGCCTTCACGCGCACCAGGATCGCGGCAAAGGCCATCAAGGTGAACAGGATCGGCCAGACGATCGAGAACACATAGCCCGGGGGTGTCAGTTCCGGTTTGTCGAGCGCGATGTACCAGATCTCGACGGCCTTGCTGGACACAACTGCACCCAGCCCCGCTGTAGCAGCGGTTACAGTCGCGATCACAAACGTGATCATCGCAGCCGGTTTGTGATCCTCCATGTAGGAGCCGTATCAGGTCACTGGAGATTCGTCACCGGCCTTACGGCCATTTCACCACAGGTGGCATAGAAGAGAGAATGCTCGTGACGTTGCCACCGGTTTTCAAGCCGAATGTCGTGCCGCGATCATAGAGCAGGTTAAATTCGACATAGCGGCCGCGGCGGATCAGTTGCTCATCCCGCTCATCATCGGTCCAGCCTTCATTCATGCGGCGGCGGGCAAGTTTTGGATAGATATCGGCGAACTGTTTCCCGACTTCCTGAGTGAAGGCGAAATCGCGATCCCAATCGCCGGTGTTGTGGCGATCGAAAAAGATCCCCCCAGTGCCGCGCGGCTCTTCGCGGTGGGGCAGGTAGAAATACTCGTCGCAGCGCTTCTTGAAATCCGGATACCATGCCTTGTCAAACGGATCGCAGGCAGCTTGCATCGCGGCATGAAAGTCCACGGTGTCTGGGAAATCGTCGCGGCGCTGATAGTCGAGCAGGGGGGTCAGATCTCCGCCGCCGCCAAACCAGCTTTCGGACGTGACGAGCATTCTTATGTTCATGTGCACCGCGGGGACACGTGGATTATGCAAATGCGCGATCAAAGAAACACCGCAGGCCCAGAACCGGCCATCGGACTGATCTGCGCCCGGAATCTGCGCCCGGAAGGCTTCAGAGAATTCACCATAGACTTCAGAAAAATGGACCCCGACTTTCTCGAAGAACTTGCCGCGCATGATCGCCATACGTCCGCCGCCCAGATCTTCGGCGCCGTTACCGCGGCTCCATTCGGTTTTCTCAAACCGGCCTGCCTCGCCTGAATAGAGCGGGCGGTCCGCTTCATCTTCCAGAGCTTCAAACCGGGCGATGATATCGTCCTGAAGGGATTTGAACCATTCAGAGGCGCGTTGTTTCTGTGTCTCGATTTCGGTCATGACGGGTCCTGTAATTGAGCGAGCGCCAGCGCTAAATAGCCATTAGCAGCGACAGTATCGGTAAATGTCCGTATCGGGGGTGGAAATTGTGTCGCACGTCTAGCAGCGGCTGCAGCTTGAAATCATCCGCGAGGCAGGCTAGGCGGGCGAGGTTAGACGGGGAGGCTTGCGGCGCTGCGCCGCAATGATGCTTTTCCTCAATCTGTGTATTTAGGCTGCAAAGTCATGCCGAAGGAAGAGAAGACGTGAGCGCATCTGATACGACGGCCCCGGATCATGTCGACGAAGAACGCCGGGATTTTATCCATATTGCCGCAATTTCCGCGACAGTTGGTGGTGCAGGCCTGGTGGCCTACCCACTTGTGGACCAAATGAACGCGGCGGGCGACACCAAGGCGGCCTCTAGCCTTGAAGTCGACATTTCGAAAGTCCCGCAAGGGGGCGAAATTCGCGTACTGATCGGCGGTAAGCCTTTCTTCCTACGCCATCGAACACCGGAAGAAATCGCCGCGGCGGTGAATACCGACGCGTCGAAAATGCCAGACCCGCAGACCGATGAGGAACGCCTCGTTGCGCTGCCGGATGGCACTTTCAATCCGGCAATTCTGATCACCTCTGGTGCCTGTACGCACCTCGGTTGTGTGCCGGTTGGACCTGCACAAGGCAACGTTGGTGACTATGGCGGCTGGTACTGCCCATGCCACGGGTCGCACTACGACACGTCAGGCCGGATCCGCAAAGGTCCTGCCCCGAAGAACCTGCCGGTTCCCGATTATGAGTGGGTGACACCTGCTCTGGTCAAGATTTCACTCTAAAGGAAGGACAAGAGACCGATGAGCGGACACGAGTCCACCTACAAGCCAGAGACAGGCTTCACCAAGTGGCTGGATAGCCGCCTGCCGATTGTCCGGCTGGCGCATGATAGCTTTGTCGATTTTCCGACCCCCAAGAACCTGAACTACTGGTACACATTCGGCGGAATCCTCGCCGTCTGTCTGGTCATCCAGATCATTACCGGCGTCGTTCTGGCCATGCACTACACGGCTGACATCAACCAGGCCTTCGGGTCGGTTGAGCGGATTATGCGCGATGTGCCTTATGGCTGGCTGATCCGGAATATTCACATGGTCGGCGCGTCGATGTTCTTCCTCGCCGTCTATGTCCACATGTTCCGAGGCCTCTATTACGGGTCTTATAAAGCACCGCGCGAAGTGTTGTGGCTGCTGGGATGTGTGATCTATCTCTTGATGATGGCGACCGCCTTCCTCGGCTACATGCTGCCATGGGGACAAATGTCGCTGCACGGCGCGAACGTGATCATCAACCTGTTCGGAGCGATTCCGCTGGTTGGTGAGAGCATTCAAAGCTGGCTGATGGGTGGACCTTCGGTCGGCAACCAGACGCTTCAGCGCTTCTTCTCGCTGCACTATTTGCTGCCATTTATGATTGCTGGCGTTGTGATCCTGCACATCTGGGCGCTGCACGTACCTGGCAATAACAACCCGACAGGTGTTGAAGTTCAGGATACGAAAAAGGACACGATTCCGTTCCACCCGTATTACACGGTCAAGGATGGCTTCGCGATTGTTGTTTTCCTGATCATCTTCGCGGTTTTTGTCTTCTATGCGCCAAACGTTCTTGGCCACGCAGACAATTATATCGAAGCCAACCCGCTCGTGACCCCAGCGAACATTGTGCCTGAATGGTACCTGTTGCCATTCTACGCGATTCTGCGGGCGATTACGTTCAATATTGGCCCGATGGATGCGAAGCTGCTCGGCGTTATCGCCATGTTCGGATCGATTGCGGTTCTGTTCCTGCTGCCTTGGCTCGACACGTCAAAAGTAAAATCCATGCGCTATCGCCCAGTGGCGAAGCAGTTCTTCATGGTCTTTGTTGTGGTCTGCCTGCTGCTTGGCTGGTGCGGCGCGTCTAATCCGGACAATGCGGTTATCGCGATGGGTAAAGACAAGCTGGTGGTCAATTACACTGACTCTGCCGGACTTGAAGGTAGCCGCGTCTTTGAAGAGTTTGCCCCAGCTGCGCAGTTCCGCGATGAACAGCGTGACAGCGGCGGCGTTGCCTCCATGGCGATTGAGAAGGCACCGGCCTTCACGTTCAAGACTCTGTCTCAGATCCTGACTGCTTACTATTTCGCCTTCTTCCTGATCATCCTGCCAGTTCTGGGCCTCCGCGAGCGTCCAAAGGGTGAGCCGGACTCTATTCACCAGTCCATACTTGGACATGATGCGCCGGCAGCGGCGCCAGCCGAATAAGGAATCACGGATATGAAACTTTTCCGTCCTCTCCTCGCAGGTCTTGGCGCACTCGCTCTCGGCCTGACAGCCCATGCCGCTGGCGGCGCGAAACACGCGCACGCTCCGGAAGATGGCTGGAAGTTCGCTAAGGTCCCTGCCGGCAAGCTCGACAAGGACAGCGTCCAGCGCGGCTTCCAAGTCTATCAGGAAGTCTGTGCGTCCTGCCACGGGATGAAGCTGCTGTCTTACCGTAATCTCGGTGAAAAAGGTGGTCCGTTCTATAGCTCGGATTATTCCAACGCGAACGACAATCCACTGGTCAAAGCGATCGCGGCTGAGATTGAAATTCTTGATCCAAACCCGGATGAGAATGGTGACCCG
The DNA here is from genome assembly GCA_017642885.1 of Henriciella sp. Classification (GTDB taxonomy): domain Bacteria; phylum Pseudomonadota; class Alphaproteobacteria; order Caulobacterales; family Hyphomonadaceae; genus Henriciella. Next base: position 57,803 of record JAEPOM010000019.1, read on the forward strand.
TTCTATCGTCCGGCGCGACCATCCGATCCGTTCCGCAGCCCATATCCAAACGATCAGGCCGCGATGGCGGCGAATGGCGGGGCCTTGCCACCAGATCTTTCCGTCATCACCAAAGCGCGTGGTCACGGCAATGAAGGCGATGGCGCCTCTTACGTCTACTCGCTTCTGACCGGCTACCCTGACCCCGAGAAAATCAAGACGAAGGCCGGTGAAGACGGTCTCAACGTCAATTATCTCGAGTTCGACAAGGACGAGACAGTCGGTACGCTAACGCAGCCGACGGGCCTCTATTACAACCCATACTTTGCCGGTGACACCACGCCGCAATGGGACGGCGATCCACGTCACGCGCCTTATGGCGGCTTCCTCGCCATGGCACCGCAGCTTCCAGACGGCCGCGTCGAGTATATCGACGGCACCGAAGCTACGACGTCTCAAATGGCTAAGGATGTTGCCCAGTTCCTGCATTGGGCGGGCGATCCAAAACAAGGTCAGCGCAAGTCTCTGGCCCTGCCAACCATGATCTACCTGGTCCTGTTGGCGATCCTGCTTTGGTTCTCGTACAAGCGCATCTGGCGCAATGTGGACCACTAAGCAGAATAGAACACAGTCTAGTGAATTGACGGCCCCGCCCTGGATTGCTCCAAGGGCGGGGTTTTCGCATCTGGAGGAAATCTATGTCCAAGTGGGTGATTGGCGTCATTGGCGGCTCAGGTCTCTATGAGATAGACGGCCTGGAACATGCCGAGCAGGAAAGCGTCGACACGCCTTGGGGCCCGCCTTCGGATGCGCTGGTCAAAGGCCGGATCGGTGATGTCGAACTGGTCTTCCTGCCGCGTCATGGTAAAGGCCACCGCTTGTCGCCCACAACGGTACCTTACCGCGCCAATATTGATGCGTTGAAGCGGCTTGGTTGTACGGACATCCTGTCGATTTCCGCCTGTGGTTCCCTACAGGAACAGTACGCCCCAGGTGAATTTGTGATGGTCGATCAGTTCATTGACCGGACCTTTGCCCGTGAGAAATCCTATTTCGGGCCTGGCATGGTGGCGCACGTATCCATGGCTGATCCGATCTGCTCGCGCCTTTCAGGTCTTGCAGGGGATGCCGCTGAGTCGGTCGGAGCGACGGTCCACCGCGGCGGCACTTACCTGACCATGGAGGGCCCGCAATTTTCTTCCCGGGCTGAGAGTCATATGTATCGCCAATGGGGATGCGACGTGATCGGCATGACCAATATGCCGGAAGCCAAGCTGGCGCGCGAAGCTGAGCTGCCCTATGCGACGATTGCCATGGTCACCGATTATGATTGCTGGCGCGAGGGCGAAGCCGCCGTCGAGGTCACCAATGTTCTGGAGGTCATGGCCGCGAATACGTCAAAGGCCAAAGCTGCGGTCTCGGCTCTGGCGCAGTCGCTTCAGGAGAAGCCGCGCACGTCGTCGCCGCAGGGGATCGAGACCTGTCTCGATTATGCGATGATCACCGCGCCTGACGCCCGCGACCCCGCAATCCTGTCAAAACTGGATGCCGTGGCGAGGCGTATTCTTGGCCGTTAAGCCACACCCACTGCCAAAATACCAAGCGCCATAACAGAGTCACCTTGCGACTCACCGAGCCTTCGTCTTTAAGCCTTGGACAGGGATACGGGCAAAGGCGGCACCTCCATGAAACTTATTTCCTGTAACGCGAACCGACCATTGGCAAATGCGATTGCGGACCATCTCGATTGTCCGCTGACAGATGCCGAAGTGAAGAATTTCGCCGACAATGAAATCTTCGTACGGATCAATGAAAATGTGCGCGGCGAGGATGTCTTCATCATCCAGTCCACATCAAAGCCCGCCAACGACAATCTGATGGAATTGCTGATCTGCATCGACGCGTTGCGCCGGGCCTCAGCGGCGCGGATCACGGCCGTCATCCCGTATTTTGGTTATGCTCGTCAGGATCGCAAAACAGATGGTCGAACGCCCATTTCTGCGAAGCTCGTCGCCAATCTGATTTCCGCTGCCGGTGCCGACCGCGTGCTTACAATGGATCTGCATGCTGGTCAGATCCAGGGCTTCTTCGACATTCCAACCGACAATATGGTCGCCCTGCCGGTGATGGTGGACGACGTCCAGCGACGCCTCGGCGGAGACAAGATGATGGTCGTTTCGCCGGATACGGGCGGTGTGGTCCGAGCACGCTCTTTTGCCAAGCGGATCGGCGCTGATCTGGCCATTGTCGACAAGCGTCGGCCCGAAGCTGGCAAATCCGAGGTCATGAATATTATCGGTGACGTAGATGGACGACAGTGCATTCTGGTCGATGACATTTGCGACTCCGGCGGCACATTGTGCAATGCGGCTGCCGCGCTAAAGGAACAGGGCGCGACTTCGGTCAGTGCCTATATCACTCATGGCGTGCTCTCTAACAATGCGGTTACGCGTGTTGAGAAATCCGAAATGGATGAGCTGGTCATTTGCAACACCATCCAGCCGTCTGACGCTGATCTGAAGTCAAAGAAGCTTCGGGTGCTGTCCGTGGCGCCGCTGCTCGGCGAGGCCATCCGCCGGATTGCCAACAATGAGAGCGTTTCGAAGCTCTTCGACTAAATCAACAAGACAAAACTAAAAGAGGCTCGGACCAGCGATCCGAGCCTCTTTGATGTTTGAAGCTTGGGTGCAATGCCCAGCCCTAGGCGTCGCAGCAGCCTTCATACAGCACCAGCCCTTTGACCTTGAGCGGGTCTTGATGCTCGCCGTCCTTATAGACTTCCAGGTGCAGGTGAGGGCCCGTGGCGCCTTTGCCGGACTTGCCGACTTTGCCAATTAGCGTGCCCGCTTTGATCTTCTGATCTTCCTCAACCAGGATTTTGGACATCTGCGAGAAGCGCATCTTGCGACCATCTTCAAGCCAGAGGTCGACGGTGTAGCCATACTCTTCCTTCTTGCCCGCCCAGATCACTTTCGCTTCGGTCGGGCTGTAAATGGGCGTGCCCTCTTTGGCTTTGATATCAAGGCCGCTGTGCCACCAGGATTTATCCTCATTTTCATAATAGACCTCGCCAAAGGGCTGGCTGACCTTGGCATAGGAATCCACGAAGATCGCATGTGTGAAGACATTGCCGCTCACCACCGAAGTGGCTTGAGCGAGAGACAGCGGCGCAAGTATGAGACCTGCGAGCAGCGCAAGGCCCGCGAGACGCTGCCGCGGTTGGCGCGCATCGCGTTCCAGCAGCTGGGTCAGACGCTTCTTCAACGTCTCATGACGCGGCAGGATAAAGGCGGCTACAGGCAGCGCCTGGATAGGGTGGGGCCGCGTCACGCGCGCTGTATTGGCGAGCGCGCGAGCATAAGCGAAATTGTCACCCGTCAGGGCTGCAGTCTGCTCGTCACAGGCGGCCTCGCGCCAATAATCGAGTTGGCGCCGCATGACCCAGGCAAACGGCGAGAACCAGAAGACATCTGCGACCAGGCGCTCGAACGGTCGAGTAATCAAATCACCGCGTGAGATATGCGTGCACTCGTGCGCCAGAATGATATCGGCGTCGCGCTGATCGGAAATCGCTTCCGGCAAATAAATAGTCCGCTCGCGAATACCAGCCAAAAAGGGTGAACCATGTGGAATGCTCGCTGTCGCGGGGGAGTGTTTGAGGCCCAGCTTGCGCGCCCACGTATCTGACCGAACTTGCGCGTGCGGTTTGGCGAGTTTCTTGATATTTTGCAGCCGGACCTGGCACAGGGCGTTCATGCCAAGGCGGGCAAGCCAGCCGCCGATTAACAACGCGATCAGGGCCATGCCAATGACCGGCGCTGCATTGGAGTCCGTCGCGGCCTGCAAAGCGCCGTTTGCGGACAAGGCTTCTGCCGCGCCCCCAATATAGGGCAGATCCGGGATGGGTGTGGCCATCGGTGCCGGGATCAGGGCGTAAATACCTGCAATCATCCAGGGCAAGAAGGCGAGGATGGCGGCACCCCGCCAGATGGTGTGTGCGAACCGGGCCGGCACGGGCTCACGGCTCAAATAATGAGCACCCCCCGCAAGTAACCCCGTCCAGATCAGCGAAAACGCGATGAACCAGAGGGCTGACATACTCTACTCTCCGTTTTCTTTGGCTTCCGCCGCATTGATAATGGAATCGAGCTCGTCGAGCTCATCATTGGATAGGTGAGGACTTTCCGCGAACATGGTGGCTGGAATTGGGCCATCCATATCGAGGACCTTGCGGGCAAGATGGCGCACCAGGCTGCCAAGCGTTTCAACTCGGTCGAGCAGCGGCTCAAACGTCACAGGATCGACAGATCCATTGCGCTGGACCCAGCCTTTGGCTTCCATCCGGCCGAGCACCGTCCGCGTCGTTGAAAGCTGCCAGTCTTGCGAAGGGCCAACGGCTTCATGTAATTGCCGCGCCGTCTTGGCACCGCTGTTCCAGAGATATTTCAGAATCACAAGTTCTGACGGATTGGGATTGGCCATTCGCTGCCTCTCTTTCGCTACACCTGTAAATCTACGTCTGTAAACGGTGTTTCGTCAAGCTGTCTGCGGCTTCTTGGTTGCAGCGGCGGTTTGTTTCCTGTATGGGCAGCGCCTTAAAGAAAGGGCGGCGCGAGGCCGTACCTGTCAGGCTGTCACCCATCATGCCAGATCAAGGCATGGGCGGACTTCAGGGCGAAAGGAAAAAACATGTCAAAAGATATCGTATTTAATGTCGACGTGCGCGAGCGCATCGGTAAAGGCGGCGCCCGCGAAGCGCGTCGTCAGGGTTTTGTTCCAGGTGTGCTTTACGGCGGCGGTGAAGATCCAGTCGCGCTCAACCTGAAGCAAAACGAAGTGGTCAAGGCGATCAATACCGGCCAGTTCCTGTCATCAACCGCGACGCTGGTTCATGACGGCAAGAAGCAGCTGGTGATCCCGCAAGCCATTCAGATGCATCCGGTCACGGATCAGCCTCAACACGTGGACCTGTACCGCGTGAAGAAAGACCAGATCATTACCGTTGAAGTCGTCGTGAACTTCCTGAATGAAGAAGCCTCTCCTGGCCTCAAGAAGGGCGGCGCGCTTAACGTTGTGCGTCACGCAGTTGAGCTGAACGTTCGCGCAGACGCCATTCCGGATTCTCTGGACGCTGACCTCACCGATCTCGACATTGGTGACAACGTCAAAATCTCGAACATCGCACTCCCAGACGGCGCAGAGCCGACCATTACCGATCGCGACTTCACCATCGCGTCGATCGTTGGCCGCGGTATCGCTGCTGATGTTGAAGAGGGTGAAGAGGACGAAGCACCAGAAGCGGGCGAAGTCGAAGCCACCAAGCAAGGTGGAGATGAAGACGGCGCTGCCGAAGAGTGATCAAATCGCTAATCAATTTGGTGGCGGGGTGGCTTCGTGGCCGCCCCGCCATTATTGATTCAGCCGATGCCTCAAAGGATCCGGTCATGCATATTTTCGTCGGACAAGGAAATCCTGCGCCGAAATATCTGCGCAACAGGCACAATCTTGGCTTCATGGTCATGGACGCGATCGCTTCCGAATATGGGTTTAGGCCGTGGCGGAGCAAGTTCCAAAGCCAGGTGTGCGAAGGCAAGATTGGCGGCGAGAAAGTCCTGCTGATGAAGCCGGAAACCTATTACAATGAAACTGGCCGTGCGGCGCAGGCAGCGATTCAGTTCTATAAGCTAGCCCCCGAGGACGTGACGGTGTTTCACGACGAGATCGATCTCGCCCCGGGGCGCACCCGCGTCAAACGCGGCGGCGGTCATTCCGGGAACAATGGCATTCGATCGATGATCGCCAATGTCGGGGCGACCATCCGACGCGTACGCATGGGGGTCGGGCATCCCGGCGACAAGTCGCGCGTCATGCCTTATGTGCTCGCTGATTTCTCTAAGGCCGATGAGGCTTGGCGTGACGCACTGATCGAAGCTTGCGCACGGTCTCTGCCGCTCCTGCTATCAGACGGAGATGAGCGATATCAGACCGAAGTGATGCGCTTGGCGCCAGCGCCAAAGCATGATCCCAAACAGGTCTAAGCCGCTTACTCGTCTTCAGTATCGTCGATGATCGGACCTGGTTCGAGCGGGGCACGGACCGGCGGACTGAGCAGATATGCTGGGATCTGACCCGCCGGGCATTGCTCCACGAGCCGAACGCCGTTCGCGTCAATCGGGGGTGAGACGATCACATCGGAGCGTAAACCTGCGCTCAGCATCAGCATGCCGACAACCACGACGCCGACAGCTGCCAGCATGAGCGTGCCCAGTCGATCCTCGGGTACGTTCGTCGACGTGGAACGCGGTGCGTCCAGGATTTTTTCTAACCCGGCTGCAGCAATTGGCGGCGCTGATTTTGTGCTTTCGGCTTTGGGCGCCGATGTCGCCGGTTTCGCAATTTTGGGTTTCCCTGCAAGCGCAATCGGATCGGTCGGATGATTTTCCTTCCAGACCTCTTTTCCGTCCTTGTCGCTGGCTTTCAGCGTCATCCAGTCGCGAAGGTCCATGCGGCCGTCCCGGACACCGAGGTGCTCGACCAGATCATAAATCCCGTCTACCAGCTTGCGCGGCGCTAGTCCTCTGAGGTCAAAGCGTTGATCTTCGCTGAATGGCTCATCCGGTACGGAAGCATCGAGCGCGGCCTGAACAAGCCCCTCGTCCCGGGATCTGGCATGGTGTGCGATCGCGTGGATCCAGTCGCTGTCGCGGCTATCTGTGTCACACGCATGTTCTGACCAGAGGACAAGAACGGCGCCCGAATTGTCGGCATCCCGATAATCTCTTGGCGTTGGCGTCGTGTGTTCGCGTTTCTTGTCGTAGCGAACCTTGAACTTCAGAGCCCGCAAGCGCCGAACGACCAATTCTGCCTGTTCGCGATCCGCTAATGCGTTCGCGAGAAACACGTCATATCGCGCCATCAACGCCTCCCTTGACGCGCAGTGTCGCAAAGACCGTGCCTGATGACCAGTCGGTAATGTAACCCGCCAGACGTTTGACAACACAAAAGGCCTGTTCATCGCGCCAAAATGCGCTAAGCCCCGGCCAGCAGATTTTCGGAGGCTGAGATGGGCTTCAAATGTGGAATTGTCGGACTGCCAAATGTCGGCAAGTCGACCTTGTTCAACGCTTTGACACAAACCGCAGCGGCGCAAGCGGCGAACTATCCGTTTTGTACGATCGAACCAAACGTGGGCGAAGTTGCGGTGCCCGAGAAGCGCCTGGCCAAACTCGCAGAGATCGCGGGCTCCAAGGAGATCATCCCGGCGCGCATGAATTTCGTCGATATTGCAGGTCTGGTTGAAGGCGCATCCAAAGGCGAAGGCCTCGGAAACCAATTCCTCGCCAATATTCGCGAGACCGATGCGATCATCTATGTCCTGCGCTGCTTTGAAGATGACGATATCACGCACGTCTCCGGCAAAATCGATCCCTTGGCCGACCAGGCGGTCGTCGAGACGGAGTTGATGCTTGCCGATCTGGAAAGCCTCGAAAAGCGCAAGGTGAATTGGGTCAAGAAGGCCAATTCAGGCGACAAGGAAGCCAAAGCGCAAGTTGCTTTGATCGATCTCGCGCTAGCCGAGTTGAATGAAGGTCGCCCGGCCCGCCGCGCTCAGATTGATGAGGAAGACCGCAAGGCTTGGAACATGATGCAGCTTCTGACGGCCAAGCCCGTGCTGTATGTTGCAAATGTCGATGAGGACAGCGCTGCGAGCGGCAACGAGTATTCTCAGCGGGTCGTCGATTTCGCTGCTGAGGAAGGCTCCCAAGCGGTTGTGATCTCGGCTCAAATCGAGGCGGAAATCTCGCAACTCGACGCAGACGAACAGGCTGAATTCCTCGAGACGCTCGGCCTGGAAGAGCCGGGCCTCACGCGTCTGATCCATTCCGGTTACGACTTGCTGGACCTGCAGACCTATTTCACGGCAGGCCCGAAGGAATCGCGCGCCTGGACGATCCGCAAAGGATGGACCGCACCGCAAGCCGCAGGGGTCATTCATGGTGATTTCGAAAAGGGCTTCATCCGTGCCGAAACCATCGCCTTTGACGACTATGTCGCCCATAATGGTGAGGCGGGTGCCAAAGAAGCCGGGAAGATGCGTGCTGAAGGCAAAGACTATATCGTCCAGGATGGCGATGTCCTGCTGTTCCGGTTTAACGTTTAACCCGGCTTAATCTGGACAAAGTTCCGTATATGTTCTAGCCCGAATCGGGTATAGGATTAAGTATGGAACCCATCATTCAAATCGGCGATACGGGGCTCGACCTCATCCACCTCTTGGCAATTGTGATTGCGTTGGGGCTCGGTGCGGCGCTGTACCGGCTGAATGAGCAACACGGCCAGGAGCGCACGCGGGCGAAAGAGCTCGAGGCGGACCTGCAGCAAACCGAGCAGGCACTTCATACCCAGCGCGCGGTGTCTGAGGAGACCAGACTCCAGTTTGCAGAACTCAAAGGGCAGACCGCGAAGCAGCGCGAAGAATTTGAATCCCTCGCCCAACAGGTGATGAAACAAGCTCAGTCTCAATTTGTCGAAATGGCGGATGAGACGTTCAAGAAGCACCGCGAGGGCGCCAAGGGTGAGCTGTCCGAACTGATGAAGCCGATCGGCAAGAATTTCGATGAGTTCAAGAAACGCGTATCCGATATCGAAAAGGTCCGCGCTGAGGATAAGTCGGCGATCCAACAACAGGTGAAAGCGATCGGCGAAAGCCTGCATCGCAACACGCAGGAGACTGGAAAGCTCGTCAATGCATTGACGGCTCCAAAAGGCGGCGGTCGCTGGGGTGAGATGACCCTTCGCAACGTAATGGAGCAGGCAGGCCTGTCGGCGCATTGTGACTTTAACGAACAGGTGAACGACCAGACCGAGGATGGCCGCCAGCGCCCAGACGCGGTGATTCATCTTCCCGGCGGACGGCAGATCGTTGTCGACTCAAAAGTTTCGCTTGAAGCCTATATGGCGGCCGCATCTGCTGAGGATCCCACCCAACGAAACGTCCATTTGAAGAGCCACGCGACCAATGTGCAGCGGCATGTCGATACGCTGGCCTCGAAACGCTATCAGGCGAACCTCGATGAGCGCGTCGATTTCGTCGCCATGTTCATTCCAGGTGAGAACTTCTTTGCCGCCGCGCTCGAATTCGCTCCCGAACTGCTCGAACGCGCCTATTCTCGCAACGTGATTGTCACGACGCCCTCGACTTTGATCGGGCTCGCGAAGACCGTCGCCTATGTCTGGCGTCAGGAAAAGATGACGGAGAATGCCCGCGAAGCAGCGCAGCTCGGCCAGCAACTCTATGAGCGCATTGCGACCATGGCGGGCCATATAGAAAAGCTTGGCCGATCGTTGAACGGCGCAGTCGACAATTACAACAAGATGAATGCGTCGCTCGACAAGCGGGTCTTGCCGACCATGCGCAAGTTCGAAGAGTTATCGATCGCCCCGCCGGACAAGACCATTCCGGAGACCAAGAAAGTTGAAGTCCGGGCCGATGAGGCGCAGAAGACGCTCGAGCTAGATCTAGCGAAATAGACCGCGCCGATCACAGGAATCCGATTCATCAGTAGATATTGACCTTGGGCCTTCGCGCTCATACTTGAACCCCATGGCGATTAGAGAAATCCTCACCGTGCCGGATCCCCGGCTGAAGCAAGTGTCGAAGCCCGTTGAAGGCGGCGTCACGGATGAGATCCGTGCGCTCATGGATGACATGCTTGAAACCATGTATGACGCACCCGGCATCGGCCTCGCCGCCATTCAGATTGGCGAGCCCTTGCGCGTGATCGTGATGGATCTTCAGGAAAACGACGAAAAGAATCCGCGGTTCTTCGTAAATCCGGAGATTCTGCCCCTGACCGAAGACAAACTCCCTTACGAGGAAGGCTGTCTGTCCGTGCCTGATGTGTTCGAGGAGGTTGAACGCCCGGTTGAGTGCCGGATCCGTTATCTCGATTATGATGGCAATGAAGTTGAAGAAGTTGCCGAAGGCCTCTTCGCGGTTTGTATCCAGCATGAAATGGATCATCTGGAAGGCACGCTCTTCATCGACTACCTGTCGCGCCTCAAGCGTCAGCGCGCCGTCGATAAGGTCAAGAAAGCCAAGCGCCTCAAAGAACAGAGTGCAGCTTAAATTCGCTCGGCACTTTATCGCAGTCTTAACTCACGTTAGAGCGCGGTCATGACTGAGCCGCTTCGTATCGCCTTTATGGGTAGTCCTGATTTTGCCGTTCCTGTGCTGGCTGCGCTAGCCGCGGCTGGGCATGAGATTGTCTGCGTCTATTCGCAGCCTCCCCGTCCGGCGGGACGGGGTAAGAAACTGCGCCCGACGCCCGTGCACCAATGGGCGGACGCGAACGGGATTGAAGTCCGTACTCCGCGCTCATTGAAGAAAGCCCCGGAGCAGGAGGCGTTTGCAGCGCTGGATCTGGATGCCGCAGTGGTGGTTGCATATGGCCTGATCCTACCGCAGGAAATTCTCGACGCGCCGCGGCTCGGATGCATGAATATGCACGCATCCTTGTTGCCCCGCTGGCGCGGTGCCGCGCCCATTCACCGAGCGATCATCGCCGGAGATCAGGTCACAGGCGTGCAAGCAATGATCATGGAAGCAGGACTGGATACTGGACCGGTCCTCGCCACCAAAGAAACGGAAATCCTCCCTACCGATACAACCGGGAGCGTGCATGACCGGCTAGCGGCGCTTGGCGCAGACCTCGCCGTCACCGCGCTGGCAGGTCTGGCTGACGGGACGCTGGGCCCGGTCGCGCAGGTCGAGGACGGAGCCACATATGCCCACAAAATCACTGCCGAAGATCAGCGGATCGACTGGGCACGGCCTGCCGCAGAAGTGGACTGCCAGATCCGCGGCTTGTCACTGTTTCCGAGCGCCTGGTTCTATTACACACCCGTGGGCGAGACAGAGCCGCTTCGTATGAAAGCCTTGATGAGCCGATTGGAAGACGGAAGCGGCGACGCGACGCCTGGGACCTTGCTCGATGATGAGCTCCTGGTTCAATGCGGCGACGGGAGGGCGGTTCGTTTGCTCAAGGCTCAGAAGCCGGGATCGAAGGCCATGCAGGCTTCGGATCTGCTGCGCGGCCTGCCAATCTCTGCTGGGGAATGCTTTTCATGAACAATCTCTGGATCCGCCCGGCGACTGATGACGACGCCGATACAATCACCGAGCTGACGGATGCTGCATTTGGCACCCCGGAAGAGGCGCAAATCATCACGCAGCTGGCGAAAGATGGCGACGGGCTCGCATCTCTCGTCGCGCATAATGACCGAGAGATCCTCGGGCATATCCAGTTCTTCAAAGTCTGGATCGATGGCGCCGACGTGGCCTGCGGGCTCGGCCCGGTCTCTGCGCGGCCGGACGTTCAGAAGCGCGGCATAGGCGCGGGTCTGATCAAACTGGGTCTGACCCTGATGGAGGGCGCCGGGCGTAGCCATTGCTTCCTGCTCGGGCACAAGGAGTATTATCCGAGATTCGGGTTTTCGTCCGATCTTGCCGCCCAGTTTAGTGGACCCTGGGCAGGACCGAACTTCATGGCGCTCGAACTCAATACAACCGCACCCAAAAGCGGCGCGCTCACCTATCCGGCGGCGTTCGGAGCATAGGCCATGCAGCGCTACAAGATCACGGTTGAATATGATGGCCGCCCCTACTTTGGCTGGCAGCGTCAGGAGGCGCACCCCTCGGTTCAGCAGGCGTTGGAGGAGGCTGCGACGACGCTCGATGGGGCGCCGGTTCTGATGCAAGGCGCCGGGCGAACAGATCGCGGCGTCCACGCTACCGGACAAGTGGCCCACTTTGATCTGCAGAAACCGCGGCCCATTCGCAAAATCGCAGACGCCCTCAACTTTCACCTCCGCCCGCACCCTGTTGCCGTCGTGGCGGCGGAGGAGGTTGCTGCTGACTGGAGCGCGCGCTTCAACGCGACGTTGCGGGCCTATCGCTATGTCATCGTCAATCGCCGCGCGGACTTGACCATTGATAGAGGGCTCGCCTGGCGCGTGCCGGTCAAGCTAGACGCCGGAGCCATGGACCGCGCGGCCAAGGCACTGCTCGGCCAGCACGACTTCTCGACCTTTCGAGACGCCGAATGCCAGGCCAGACATGCGGTGCGAACGCTGGATAAGATTGATGTGGCGCGGTATGGCGAGGGACTTGAAGTGACCGTCGAGGCTTTGAGTTTCCTGCACCGGCAGGTTCGCTCGATTGTCGGATCGCTCGTCGAAGTCGGACGCGGAGCGCGCCCAGAAGGCTGGATTGCGGAAATCCTCGAAGCCAAGGACCGCACCGCTTGCGGCCCCGTCGCGCCCGCCGATGGCTTGTTCCTGGAGCGCGTGGAGTACGGCGCGCGTTAAGCTAAGCCAGCGCGGCTGAGAAGAGCGGCTCCACCGTCGCCACGGCTCGCCGCATCTCGTCTCGATCCGGCGCTTCGTCCTCGATTCCATAGCCATAATCATCATTAGGGCCGGTATATTGGACGATCACGCCATCTCCGCGTGAGAGCACGTAGACGTCTTCATGGTAGAGGCCGTAACGTGCTTCCGGCTGCGGAGGCATCCAGTTGATCTGACCGCGCACGGGGGCGAGGTCTTCGGCGCCCCAGAGCGTCTTGGCGCCGTAGCCGGTGCAGTTCATGATCAGACCCTCGGGCAAGGCGAGCACTTCTGCACGATCTGTGAAGGACTTGCGGACCATCCGTCCGCCCATCGCCAGAAAATCTCGTACGAGGCGGTCTGTATACGCAGCAATGTTGAATGCCATGTCGAGGCTGCGCCAAGCCGATGCGACAGGAAAAGCGTGCGCGTCGTCTGACAAAGACCGGCCACGCGGCATCATGTTGCGAACGCGGCGGGACAAATGAAGGAAGTCGCGCTGCGCCGCAGACCCCGGCGGCGGCGTGTGGCTGCGCAGGGAATAGAAGGGAACATATTCCACCGGCGCGCCGAGGCTTCCAATATAGTGCTGATGGGTTTGATAAGAGGATCGCGCCCAGCGTTCCCAGGTGTCGCCGAACCCTTCAGGAACGGCTGACCGCAAACCGATCCGGCTGCTGGGGGACCAGACCCCGGTCGCGCGGGCTGAGCGGGTCTCGCGGGGCAAGTCTTTCGCATAGATTGTGACGTTCGCGCCGGTCTGGATGAGACGCAGAGCGGTGGTGAGCCCGATCACACCAGCGCCGATGACCGCGGCATGTGTCGTTTCGCCTGGCTGGGTCAGTGCCACAGCGTCTTCAGCGCAGCCCCAGGAAAGCGACCAGCCAGATCCGCCATGGCCGTAATTGTGAACCACGGTTTTCTCACCGAACATTTCTCGCTCGATCCTTGGGCCCGCGGGCCGGAAGGGGCGCGTGCACACCGTGATCCGCATCAAACGGTCTTCAGAGATTTTCAGCGGCGCCCCTGGAAACTGCGGCCGTAGCGTTGCGATTGGCTGAACAGGGGTCTGGGCACAGGCCCCGGCGAGCAGGCCAGATGCGCTGATCAAAACGTGTCGTCGGTTCACATTCATGCCCGCATAAGCCCGCAGAACTCTGACACGCGCAAGGCAAAATTTCCCGGCGACGCAATTCGGTTTTGCCAAAATAGCTGCGCCCGCTACATGTCTCTCTAGATAAACGAACAGAAATGTCAGGAGCTCCCATGTCAGACCCCACAAAGATTGACCGCCGCCAAATGTTGGCCCTGGGGGCTGGCGCTGCTGCGTTGGCCAGCCAGGCCGCGTGCGCCCAAACCGTCGCCGCAACCGACGGCGCACCCGATCTCTCCGGCAAGTCCATCCTCGTAACCGGATCGTCCTCAGGCTTCGGCCGTCTCGGCGTTGAGTATTATGCTCGTCAGGGCGCCAAAGTGTTTGCAACGATGCGCAACGTCCCACGTCCCGAAGCCGACGAGCTGCGCGACCTGGCGAGCGCTGACGGGCTCGATATCAGCGTGATCGAGATTGATGTGACCTCCGACGAACAGGTCGAGGCGGGCGTGAACGAGGCACTCGCTGCGAATGGCGGCAAGCTCGACGTGCTCGTCAACAATGCCGGGATCTCGGTCGGCGGACCAATCGAAGTTCAGGACATGGCGGCGACCGACATCATCTTCCAGACCAATGTCTATGGCTGCCATCGTATGGCCCGCGCGGCTCTGCCAAGCATGCGCGCCAATGGCGGTGGACAGATTTTCAACGTCTCGTCTCAGCTGGGACGTTTGATCATTCCGGGGTTCGGCATGTACTCAGCGACAAAGTTCGCGCTTGAAGCGATGAGTGAGCAGATGGCTTATGAATTGGTGCCGCACGGGGTCGACGTTACCATCATTCAACCCGGCGGCTACCCGACCAAGATATGGTCCAATAATAATAGTAATTCCGCGCCGCTTAAAGCGCGCACCAGCGAGGACTTGCTCGCAGCCTATCCAGCGCTGACCGCAGGCATGGGCGAGCGCACCGGCGGCGGCTCAACTGATCCAATGGACATCCCGCGCGCCATCGCCGAGATCATCGCCATGCCGAAAGGGACGCGCCCACTGCGCAAACCGGTGCATCCTGCTTCACGCCCACAGGAAGCGATTAACGAGGTCTCCGCACAAACCCAGATCGCCATGCTGGGCGAGTCACAGCTCGGCCCATGGGTGAAGGACGTGTTGGAGCGGTAAAGGCGAGTGCCTGCTTTCGGAGTATGATTGGGCGCCGTCGTGTTATACGACGGCCAACCCTTGTACGGCTTGGAGCCCGACAAAGCCGGCGACCACCAAAATCAATAACGCAAACGACATTCTGGCCATACGGATCCTGTCGGCCAGCCATTTGGACAACAGGATGCCGGCCAAGCCGCCGACTGCGCCACCGCCGAGGAGCAACAGAATCAGGCGTCCGTCGACCATGCCTGACGCGGCATAGTTGGCGGAGGTGGCCGCTCCAAAAATCGACACGGACACCAAGGAGGATGCCGTTGCATTGGCCATCGTCATCCCAACCGCAAGCATCAAGCCCGGAACAATAAGAAAGCCGCCGCCAATCCCAAAAAAGCCTGCGGCTAGTCCCACGACCAGTCCGATCGGGGCGAGCTGGAGCACCATGCGGGGCGTGAGCGTCACGTCAGGATCGCCAGCCGTTTTCGGCTTCCGAAACATCGACAAAGCGATCAATGCCATTGCGATTGCGAAGCCGAGCAACAGGACATCGCCCTGGGTGATTTTTGCCAGGCTCGATCCAAGGATGGAGCCGATCAGACCGGACATCGCAAACACGATGGCGCATGGCCACTTCACGCGTCCGCCGCGCCAGTGTCCGATCAAACTGAATAGGGCGATCGCGGCAACTGCGGCCGCGGACGTCCCAATCGCCACGTGAGGATCTTCAACACCCACGAGATAGAGCAGCAATGGCGCCGCCAAGACCGAGCCGCCGCCCCCGAACGTGCCGAGGAACAGTCCGACAATCGCGCCGCTGAGCAAAACCAGGGCAATGATATGTGGGGTCAGCTCAATCATGGTTGATCTAGGCGGGTTGGCGCCGGTTCCATGGCATCGCCTGCAGCAGCGTCGCCATTCCGCACCATCCACTGATCCCGGCAAACATCAGGCCTGCACCGACAAAGGCAGCGAGACCGAACCAGGCCGGGCTCACGAACCAGCCAAGCAGCACGCCGAGCAAGATCAGGCTGCCAGCAGTGATCTGGACCTGGCGGTTAATCTCCAGTGGAGCCTTGGCATCTTTCGCAGTTGGCAAGCCCAACGCGCGCCAGGCATCCAGGCCGCCATCCAGCATGAAGGCCTCGCCATCAACATGCTGGGCCAGGATCGCGCAATTGGAATCTGTGCGCATACCGGACTTGCAATGGAAGATGGCCTTTTGCCCGGCCTCGAGCTTGAGGTCGGCGCTATCCAGGGCGGACACAGGCAAGGAAATCGATCCTGGAATATGCTCACGCGCATATTCATCATGTTCGCGGATATCAATCAGCACAGCATCGCCAGCCTTCAGCCGGTCAGCCGCCACGTTCGGGGTGAGTTTTGTCAGTGTCGTCATTTCAACATCTCCGGACAGTAGATTTTCATCAGGGTTTCGATCACTTGGCGAACCGCGGGATCGGACAATCGGTAGTGGATGGTCTGGGCTTCACGCCGTGTGTCCACCAGCTCCCGGCCGCGCAGCACTGCAAGGTGCTGGGACAGAGCCGACTGAGACAGACCACTATCGGCCTGCAACTCTCCGACGGACGCCTCTGAGGCGCCGAGACGACAGAGAATCATCAGTCGGTGCGGATTGGACATAGCCTTGAGCAGGCTCGCGGCCACTTCAGCTTTGGCTTCGAAAACGGTGGGATCGAGCAGGTCTACGGTGTTCATCATGAGATCTAATATATTAGGTATTGCTAAATAAGCAAGAGCTAATATATAAATATCAAAGGAGATACACGATGATCCACGTTGAAGCCTACTTTGATGACGCCACCAATACGGTGACCTATCTGGTTGAGGACACCGCAACACAGCAGGCTGTCCTGATCGATCCGGTTCTGGACTATGAACCGCACCGGGCAGAGCTGCAGACGCAATCCATAGATAGCATTCTGTCAGATGTCAGCGCCCGGGGCCTGACGCTCACCTGGGTGCTCGATACCCATGCGCATGCAGATCACTTGTCGGCGGCAGACTATGTTCGCGAGAAAACAGGCGCGAAGCTCGGCATCGGGGAGAAGATTACCGAGGTTCAGAAATTGTTCGGGCCGGTCTTTAACGCCAAGGATGTTTGCGCGAGCGGTACCGTGTTCGACGCCCTGCTGAAGGAAGGCGACGAAATCCCGTTCGGGTCGACCTCTATCAAAGTGCTGCACACGCCTGGGCATACGCCGGCATGCGTGACCTATGTGATCGAAGATGCGGCCTTTGTGGGCGACACTTTGTTTATGCCCGACTATGGTACAGCACGCGCTGATTTTCCGGGCGGCGATGCCCGGACCTTGTACAAGTCGATCCAGAAGATCCTGCGACTGCCGCCGGATACGCGCATTTTTGTCGGTCACGATTATCTGCCGTCAACACGCGATCAAATTGCCTGGGAGAGTACGGTGGCGGAGCAACGCGAGACCAATGTTCATCTAAGCGGGCTGGATGAGGCGGGTTTTGTCACCATGCGCGAAGCGCGCGACGCCACCCTGCAGGCACCCAGACTGATTTTGCCATCGCTACAGGTCAATATCCGCGGCGGTGCCTTGCCTCCCGCAGAAGCCGACGGCCACGTATACCTGAAGCTTCCAGTCAACAGGATCTGACGCGCGAGAGAACGATTGTCCCGGGGCGAGCATACGGCGGCTCAATTGATCCGCGTCGTGAGGGCGTCCAAGGTTTGCCGCGTTTCCAA
>JAEPOM010000001.1 GCA_017642885.1 Henriciella sp.
AGGTAGCAGCATGATCGCTGCTACGTGGAAACCGCCGGACTAACAAAACCGGTGGACCACCTCAGTGGGGCAGACCAAGTATCCGTCAGCGCTCCTTGAGACATTACGTTTAGCCCCCAGTCGCTCGATGCAAATCGCGCCTTGCGTGTATGAAAATGTTCCATGCCGAATGAAGAAAAATACCGGCAATGATCAAGGCCACGACCAAATCCGGCCAGGGCGCGCCGGTGAGCGCGACCAGACCCGCAGCAATCAACACCGCGACATTGCCGATCGCATCGTTGCGTGAGAACAGCCAGACCGCTCTCACATTGGCGTCGCCATCGCGATATGGAAGGAGCGGCAAGATCGCGATAATGTTGACGATGAGCGCGCCGAACGCGAATATGCCCATCGCAAATGGTTCGACGGCGCTCTGATCAAGTATTCTGAAGACTGTCTCATATAGGATCCAAATCGCCATCGCGCTGAGAAACAATCCCTGTATCGCCGCGGCCCGGGCGCGCCATGCGAGCGACCAACCGATTGCTAGGATCGCAACGAAGGTGATTGATCCGTCACCCAGAAAATCGAGCGCGTCAGCTTTGAGCGCCTGTGAGTTTGAGAGATAACCGCCGAAGAGTTCAACGATGCCATAGCCCACGTTGAGCGCGACTACGATCCAGAGCGCGCGGCGGTAACCGGGCGACTTCTCGATCAGTTCGTCATCGGCGCTGCAACCGCAATCATCAGCCATCCGCAAGTTCTTTCTTAAGGTCTTCAGACGCATCGATGCGAAAGTAGCGCGCAACGCGCTGACAATAGAGTGTGTAGTCTGCGCCAAAGTGGCGTTTCAAATGAGGTTCTTCGACGATCGTGATATAGCCGTGGACCAGTAGCGCGAAGACCAAGGCAAAACCGAATGCCAGCAGCGATCCGCTACCGCTCGCCGCACCGACAAACATGAGCCAATATCCAAGATACTGCGGGTTCCGCGAGCGCCTGTAGATGCCATGCTCAATCAGTTCATTTTCTTTTAAGCCGTAAACCCTTTTCCGATCGCCATATGCCTTGCGTCCTAGATAAATGATATATGCGCCAAAGGTGAAAATCAGGCCGCCTGGAACCAACGACCAAAGTGTCGGCGAATACGCAGAACCGCTATCGCTCCATGCCATGACAAATGTTGCTATCGCGTGGCCATGCATAGCCGCGCCCGTCCACACTGCCACGGGCAAGGACACGTGACCGAGTCGCAAAAAATCCCTTTTCACCAATACCGCCATCGGCAATGTTAGAACCGCATTTGCAATCATGAGGAGCGCAAGTCCTTGCTTAAAATTTTCTGCGTCAGCCATAGAGGATACCTTTGCAAACCATTCAGGGTTCATTATACGATAACCCCTATAGCGACTGTAGGGTCAATACGAAAAGCGAGATTCTTTTGAAACCAATGACCATCGGGCGATTGTCCAAAGCGGCAGGCGTAAAAGTCACCACTATTCGGTATTATGAGAGCATCGGACTGATGGGCCAGCCCGACCGCAGTGACAGTGGACAAAGGCTCTATGGAGCCGGATCTGTTCAACGCTTGTCGTTTATTCGACATGCGCGAGATCTGGGATTTTCTATGAATGCCATCCGCGAGTTGATCGAGCTGCAATCCGATCCGGGCGAAGATTGCGCCGTCGTGGAACGGATCGCTCAAGATCAGTTGAAGAATGTGCGAACACGCCTCAAACAACTCAGAGCGCTCGAACGTGAGTTAAAGCGGATCGTGACGGGCTGTGATGGCGGAGTCGTCGAGACATGTGAAATAATGTCAGCACTGAACGATCACGCATCATGTTTAAGTCAAGCGCATGAGCGCCTTCAGGCGATGTGACTAGCTATGTCCGTCGAACCGGACTGCCTGAATTTTCTAGCACCGACGCGGTATGGTGCCATTCGAGCAAAGTCTGCGTCACAGCGCCGCGCTCGTTGAGCTATGTTCTCGACTTTCGGTTATAGTAGTCTATACGACGTGACAGAAAAAAGCGCTTGCAGCTACAGCCACTATAGATGTTAAGGAGAATGAATGAGACTTGAATCCCTAACCATAGCCGCTTTTGTGATCGGCTCTTCCCTCACCGCTTTTGCACAAAGTGCAGAGAGCGGGATCGCTGGAGCCTGGACGAGCGGCAGTGATGTGGATGCGTGCGATACTTCTCCTATTACACATTTTATGTCAGACGGCGTCGTAGCGGTCTTCATGAAAAAAGACGGCGATCTTCACAGTCTCGGCTCTTGGTCGGTCGCGGATACAGAACTGACGATGACGCATAACGATTTTCCACTCAGCGGAGATGGAAAATCCAATCCTGCTATCAAGCTCGATATTCTTACAATAGATGCTTCGCGGTTCGTCACTCGAAACAGCGACGGTGTTGAACGCGCCCGCATTCGGTGCCAGAACATTGAGATCTCGATGGGACATGACAATCATGACCATTGATCAGCCTTTATCGCTTAACCAAATCGTGAAGAAATAATTGTAGTCACTAATTATGCCCTTTGCATTCTCTTCTGTTGCCTTCAGGCTCATCACCGCAATGATCATTGCGTGTGTGTTCCTGTATGCGCCTGTAGCAGAAGCCGAACACTTAGAGACAGTGACAGAAATCACCTGTAACTTTGAGCATAGCTTACAAAAGACAGATAAAGATCAGCCCAATCAAGGCGATCACGACCATCATGCTAATCATAGCGGGCCCTGTCTCCAGCATCTGCTGCGTAAAGATTGGAATCAAGACAGCTTCATTTGCGCCAGCGAAGGTGCCCACATCCCCTTGTTGAGCGTCAGCTTGCTGTCGCGCCCTCCTGGTAGCCTCTACCGACCTCCCCGTGCCTGAACCTGACCAATCAGCGTATCGCCGCGAGCAATACGTGACCTATGGATCAGCTTAAGGACTACACTCAATGTCATTGTATTTAAGGGGCGCCTTATCCGCCCTAGCATTCAGCGCTCTCGCTGCTGGTGCAAACGCCAATCCCTGTTCTACTTGGCAAGAACGACCGTCCATCTTAATGCCGGGCGAGCCGCTCACGCTCATCGCAGCTTTTACCGAGATACGCCGGGCTTCTCCCGCGGCTCGCGCTGCTGGTCTTGAAGCACGCGCACTGAGTGCCGATGCAGATCAGGCTGGGCGACGACTAAACCCGAGTTTATCTCTGGAGTTGGACAACTTTTCTGGAAGTGGGCCTCTCTCAGGTTTTGATCAAACCGAGTCTACTTTCGCAATCGAACAGACATTTCGCCTCGGCGGAAAACGAATGCTTGGAGAACGCGCAGCCAGAGCGCGCCAAGCGCTCGCCAGCGCCGAATGCGAAGTTATTCTTCGCGAGACAGAACTTGAAGCAGCGGTCCTTTTCGCCGAACTCGTCGCCGCTTCGAAGCTCCAGGATCTCGCATTGGAAAGCGCTGATCTCGCTGACGAACTCGCCAGCACGGTTGAGCGACGGGTCGACGCTGGGGCCGCAGCCCCTCCCGAACTTGCGCGCGCTCGAGCGGATGCAGCGGCTTTGCGCGCAAGCGTAGCGACTGCAGAAGCCAACGTGGATCAGCTGCGCTATGCGCTCTCACTTCTATGGGGAAGCGCTGATCCGACCTTCACGCCGCCTCGAAGCGATATGACTTCAAAGAATTCAGCAGCTGAAACATCAGAGCTTTCACATCCTGCGCTTGATGCAGCAGATGCGGCTCTGAGGACACGCCAGGCAGAACATGATCTTGCCCGAAGCGCCGCCGTGCCAGACATTACCGTATCTGCAGGTTTACGCAGATTCGAAGAGACTGGTGATCAGGCTTTTGTGGCTGGAGTAAGTGTGCCGCTTCCGCTGTTTGATAGAGGCAGAGACGCGGCCCGTGCGGCGTCGCTGCGTGGTGATATAGCATCCTTAAACCGGGCAGCCACCGAACAACGCCTCCTCGCACGACAACGCGCAGCTGTTGCCTCTCGTAGAGCTGCCCAGACGAGGCTGGATATACTTACTAACGAGGCTTTGCCCGCGGCGGAAGAAGCCTATTCTGCAGCGGTCAGAGGCTATGAGATCGGTCGTTTTGATCTTACTACAACCTTAGATGCTCGGGCCGCCCTTCTTGAGGCTGGATCCGCTTTGATCGAAGCCGACTTTGCTCTTCAGAGCGAAGATATGCGACTGCGCGCCCTGATTGGGGCTACCCCTTTTGATGGAGAAATCCGATGACACCAAGACCATATCTATTAGCAGCTTTTCTCGCGACCCTTACGCTTGGCGCTTGTGGCGATGATGGCGTAACAGATGCCAGAGCGCAGTCGACCGTAGACACCCGGCAGACATCGAACGCCGATTTAGATGACCATGATGACCATGATGACCACGAAGATCATGGTGAAGATGATCATTCTGATCACGGCGATGATGACCACGAAGATCATGGTGAAGATGATCATTCTGATCACGGCGATGATGACCACGAAAATCATGGTGAAGATGATCATTCTGATCACGGCGATGATGACCACGAAGATCGTGGTGAAGATGATCATTCTGATCACGGCGATGATGATCATGACGATCACGGAGACGAAGAAGGATCAGATCACGTTGAGCTGACGCCAAATCAAGCTTCAGAGTACGGCATTGTTTTATCCCGAGCGGAGCGAGCGCCATTACGACAGTCCGTGAAGCTTCCAGCAGAGCTTCGCTTTGACGCTGATCGGATAGCCGCCGTCTCTCCAAGGGTCAGTGGACGCGTTATCCGTCTCACCGCCACGGAAGGCGATGAGGTCACCCGCGGTACGACACTCGCAATTCTCTCTAGCCGTGAACTCGCTGACTTGAAAGCTGAGTATCTGACTTCTGCAACCGCCGTCGAACTCGCTAGCCAAGCTTTGGCCCGCGAAGAAACACTGTTTGCAGATCGAATAACGTCAGAGGCAAATTTACAAACAGCGCGCGCGGAGCTGGCAGCAGCTAAGGCAAATCAAAGCGGCATCGAAAACAAACTCCACGCAGTTGGCGTTTCACACAACGAGCTTGCGACAATTTCTGATGCGTCAGATGGAACTTTAGCAAATGTGCGCGTGAGCGCGCCCATATCAGGTGTGATTGCAAGACGTACCGCTACATTGGGCGCTGCGGTGTCCGCAGATGATCCTAGCGTTCCAGCTTTATTCACAATTGTGGATGACAGTGTTCTGTGGGCAGACATCGCCGTCTACAAACAAAGTGCGGGAGCGGTGCAGCCGGGAGCTAAGGTGGTTCTTCGCACGGAGAGCGACGTGATTCTGACAGAAGGCGAGATTGCGACGGTTCTGCCATCAATAGACGAGACATCGCGCACCGCAACGGCTCGGATGATCGTGGACAACCAAAGCGCTCGAATGCGCCCCGGCCAGTTTGTCACCGCAGAAATCATAACTGGTAATGGTGACTGGCGATTGCAGGTGCCTGCGGGTGCTATTGTTGCTGTTGAGGAGCGCGCAAGTGTCTTTGTCCCAACAGACGATGGGTTTGAACCACGCGCCGTCACCACCGGACCTGAAATCGGCGGTCAGACCGTGATCGAATCGGGGCTCACGGCTGGCGATGAATACGTGTCTGAGGGCGCGTTCACATTGAAAGCACAGCTTGAAAAAGACGCTTTTGGCGACGGCCACGCGCACTAGGAGGACGGACACATGCTAAACCTTATGCACCGCCTCGCTGGCGGACGGCTATTAGCTGCAATTGCAGCACTGGCTTTAACCCTTGGCGGTCTCTTCGCCTTTCGCGCTCTACCGGTAGATGCGTTTCCCGACCCGTCACCTTCTCTGGTCCAGATATTCACCGAAACCGAAGGGCTCTCGCCTGAAGAAGTCGAGCGGTATGTGACTTTCCCAGTCGAGACCGCCATGTCGGGCCTCCCACAGGTAGAGGAGATACGCTCGGTTTCGAATTTTGGTCTTTCGATCGTCAATGTCTATTTTGAGGACGGTACGGATGTTTATTTCGCCCGCCAGGTTGTTGGCGAGCGTTTGCCTGAGGCGAGTGACGGGATCCCGGAGGGATTCGGCACGCCGAAAATGGGACCGATATCATCAGGTCTCGGTATTATAATGTATTTTCGTCTGGTCGATGAGACCGGCGATTATAATCTGACTGAACTTCGAGAAATCGCTGATTGGATGATCAAATTTCCACTCCAATCGGTTGAGGGTGTTACTGAAGTCCTTGCATTAGGAGGATTTGAGAAACAGTATCAGGTCCGTCTTAACCCTGACTCGCTGATTGCATATAATCTTCAAGTCTCAGACGTGATCGGCGCACTCGAAAGCGCTAACCGTACGACCGGAGCCCAGTTCATAGAAGTTGGGGCTGAGCAATACACCGTACGCGGTGTTGGCCTTGCGCGCACGATATCTGACCTTGAAGAGACGCCCGTGCGAACGATCGATGGCCGGACTGTCCGTGTCAGCGATCTTGGATCTGTCATTATTGGCGGCGGCGTCCGGCAAGGCATGGCGACGGCAAACGGAGAGGGAGAAGCCGTTGCTGGCCTCGTTCTCAAACTGTATGGCACAAACACATCTGACGTGATTGAGCGGGCTAAGGCCCGGTTCGATGAAATCAATGCGTCTCTTCCCGAGGGCGTTCGCGCCGTGCCGTACTACGATCAGGGCACACTGGTGCAGCGTGCTGCTGCGACGGTGACAACGGCGCTCTGGCAAGGCGCACTCCTTGTTGCTGTCGTTGTCTTCATTTTCTTGGGCGGCTGGCGACCGAGCTTGGTCGTCGTAATGTCGATCCCGTTTTCCGTTGGGTTCGCCTTCATCGCGATGAGCGTTCTCGGGATTAGCGCGAATCTGATGTCGCTCGGCGGTGTTGCAATCGCTATCGGGATGATGGTCGATGGCGCCATTGTGATCGCTGAAAACGTCGACCGCGGATTCCGTGAGAGGCGCAATGGCGAAGCCGACCGGGATGTCGTAGCCCGGTCTGCGGCAGAAGTCATCGCTCCGCTGATCGCCGCAGTCGCGGTTGTGATTATCGTCTTCTTGCCGCTCTTTTCCTTGCAAGGTGTTGAAGGCAAAACCTTCAGACCGCTTGCCGCTTCTGCAGCGCTGGCTATGTTTGGTTCGTTAATTTACGCTGCGCTGCTTGCGCCAGCCATGGCTTACGGCCTCATCAAACCTCCCAAGCGACAATCGTCCGGGGAAGGCATTATTGTCGGCTTCGTAAAACCGTTAGCAGCAATTTTTGTTAGAATGAGGCTTGCCGCTGTGGCACTGGCGCTCGGGCTGTTGCTCGTCGGTGGATTGGCAGGTTCTAGGCTTGGTTCAGAATTCACACCTGCACTCGAAGAAGGTGATATTCTGCTCCGGGTTGCGATGGCGCCTTCGATATCACTCTCTGAGGGGCGAGAAACATCAACACGCGTTGAAAAACGTCTGTTAGAGACCTTTCCGGAAATCGAGTCTGTCGTGAGCCGGATTGGTCGCGGTGAAGTTGGTGCTCATGCCGATCCCGTGAACAGCATCGAGGCT
Source organism: Henriciella sp. (assembly GCA_017642885.1). Lineage (GTDB taxonomy): Bacteria > Pseudomonadota > Alphaproteobacteria > Caulobacterales > Hyphomonadaceae > Henriciella. Next base: position 7,527 of record JAEPOM010000001.1, read on the forward strand.
TTCGTCGCACTGAAGCCACGCTCGCAGTGGAGGCCCGGCGTGAGCCCACACGAATTACGAGCTGAAATTTCAGAAAATCTAGAGTCGTTTCCCGGCATTCGCGTGAACATTGGTCAACCCATCGCCATGTCCGTCGATGAGCTTTTAACAGGCACGAAGGCGCAGCTAGCCGTAAAAATCTTCGGCCCGGATACCAATGTTTTGTTGGAAGGTTCGCAGGATTTGCAATCAATCCTTCAAGATGTTCCTGGTGCGAGCGATGTCCAGGCCGACCAGATTACCGGTGCGCCGCAACTTGTTGTATCCGTCGATCGGACTGCGTTGGGCCGCTACGGCCTCACGGTTGAAGACGCGCTCGATACATTGCGTGCCGCGGTTGGCGGTGCCGAGGCCGGGGCGCTTTTTGAAGGCGTCCGGCAATTCCCCGTCGTGGTGCGGTTTCAGGAAGATCATCGAAACGATGCCGACGCCATCGGCCGTCTAATCCTGGAGAGTGAAAGCGGTGCGCAAATACCGCTTTCCAGTGTCGCCTCAATCGGCGACGTGATCGGTCCGCGTCAGATTACGCGTGAGAATGGCGAGCGCTTCATTACCGTGCAATTGAACGTACGTGGACGCGATATTGGATCCTTCGTCGCCGACGCTCAAATCGCCACAGAGTCCGCTCTCGAATTGCCGCCTGGATACCGCGTGGAGTGGGGTGGCCAATTTGAACTGCAACAGCAGGCGAATGCCCGCTTCGCAGTAGTTATCCCGATTACGCTTGGCATCGTTTTGCTGATCCTGCTTCTGGCCTTCGGACGTCTCAAATCGGCAATCTTGATCCTTCTGAACATCCCGCTCGCCTTGACTGGGGGAGCCTTAGCGCTCTGGCTTACGGGCCTGCCGGTATCGGTTCCTGCCACAGTGGGCTTTATCGCATTGTTCGGAATTGCACTCGGCAACGGTATGGTGCTGGTCAGCTTCATGGATGACTTCGCGCGTCAGGGCCGCGACCGTGACGCTCTTGCGATCGAAGCGGCGGGCCTTCGGGCCCGGCCGGTTCTGATGACCGCGTTGACGACAGCATTAGGTCTTGCACCGCTTTTGTTTGCGACGGGCGTAGGCGCGGAGGTGCAGCGCCCACTTGCGACGGTGGTTATGGGCGGGCTCGTCTCCTCCACGGTCCTGACCTTGCTCGTGTTGCCAGCCCTGCACCGGTGGTTCGCACCTAAGCCGGACAGCCATCACTCACTCGTGGAAACGCCGCACCAGGTGGGAACGGCTCCGGCAGAGTGAACCATTAGCGCCTCAGCGAGTTTTTCGCTGAGGCGCATTTCATTTTAGGGGCTTAGTATGAATACGTCTGAACATAAAAATCACAATCAACATGAAGACCATTCCGGTCACAATCATGATGACATCGTAAGCAGCGTCCTCGGCTCCCGCGCAGAAGTGATATTTGCAGGATTGGCGGGTCTTTGCCTTCTTACGGGATGGCTCGGTCCGAAAGTGAGCATCCTGCCTAACTCTATAGGATTTGGCCTCATAATCGGCGCTTACTTCTTCGGCGGCTATTTCGCGCTGCGTGAAGCGGTCGGAAAAATTCTCAAAGGCCAATTTCAAATCGACTTTCTGATGCTGATTGCAGCAACTGGCGCAGCCATTCTTGGCGAATGGGCTGAAGGCGCCTTCCTCTTATTCCTTTTTGCGATTGGTCACGCCCTTGAAAATTACGCGATGACGCGGGCTCGAAACGCCATTTCAGCACTGGCCGAATTGGCACCTGCCGAGGCACTTGTCAGGCGCGGAAACCAGACCGAAACCGTGGCGGTTGAAGCGCTTGTATTGGGCGATATCGTGGTTGTCCGTTCTAATGAACGCTTGCCGGCTGATGGCTTTGTCATCAAAGGAGAAAGCGCCGTTGATCAAGCGCCGATAACTGGTGAGAGTGCGCCCGTCGACAAGCATCCTGTCGAAAATGCTGATCTGGCAGCGGGCAATCCTGGAAGTTTAGCCCCGGAAACCCGCGTCTTTGCAGGATCTATCAACGGGTCAGGTAGTCTAGAAATCCAAGTCACCAAGCTCTCCGGGGACACAACGCTGGCGCGGGTTGTAACGATGGTCAGTGAAGCAGAAACCCGTCAGTCGCCAACCCAAAGTTTTACAAAGAAGTTCGAACGCATGTTCGTACCTTTTGTGATTGCTCTGGCGATTGTGACGTCTCTAGCCTTCCTGTTTCTGAATGAAAGCCCAGCCGACAGCTTTTACCGAGCTATGGCAGTTCTTGTTGCAGCTAGCCCCTGCGCTTTGGCGATTGCGACCCCAAGTGCTATCCTGTCGGGAGTTGCGCGGGCCGCACGTGGCGGCGTGCTCATCAAGGGCGGTGCACCACTAGAAGCGCTCGGCCATCTCAACGCTATTGCATTTGATAAGACCGGGACGTTGACCGAGGGCGAGCCACGCCTGGTTGAGATCGCACCTTACATCGAAATCAGCGAGGAAACCCTGCTTGAAGTAAGTGCCGCTGTTGAAACACTTAGCGACCATCCGCTGGCGCAGGCTGTTGTGCGCGATGCAAAAGCGCGTCTGGGTCGCGTTCCTGACGGCGCATCAGAGTTTACCAGCATTACCGGCCGCGGTGTGGCGGCCACCTATCAAGGGCAAATCGTCCACATTGGAAAACCCTCGCTCTTTGAGGAAGTGCCTGGCGTTCCTCTTCCCGTCGATCTGGCCGCCAAGGTTGACGCGATGTCTGCGAACGGTCGCACCACCATGATTGTCCGGCAAGGTGATCGCTATCTAGGCGCCATTGGTCTGATGGACACACCACGTCCATCGGCCAAAGGCGTGATCGTTCGCCTGCGCGAGACTGGCGTAACCCGAATGATGATGATCTCAGGAGATAATCAAAACGTCGCCAACGCCATCGCCAAAGAGGTCGGGCTCGATGAAGCTTTTGGCGATTTGATGCCCGACGATAAAGTTACGAAAATCAAAACCCTCAAAGCAGAAGGTGGGGTTGTGATGGTTGGTGACGGGGTGAATGACGCGCCAGCCATGGCAAATGCGACAGTAGGGATCGCCATGGGTGCAGCGGGGTCTGATGTGGCTTTGGAAACAGCTGATATCGCCTTGATGGCGGATGATCTAGAAACGCTTCCATTTGCCTTAGGGCTCAGCCGAGCAACAACCCGGATTATTCGTCAAAATCTCTGGGCCAGTCTAGGTGTCGTTGCATTCTTGATCCCGGCGACGCTGTTTGGTCTCGGCATAGGCCCGGCAGTTCTCATCCATGAGGGTTCAACGCTCATAGTGGTGTTCAACGCCCTGCGACTTCTGGCTTTCAACAATGACCGAATGGGTCATGATCAACCACTCGAAGCGGGAGGCGCTTTGTGATGCTCTATCGTTATCTGAATAGAACGTTAGAGATCGTTCCGTCTTTCGGGTCCGGATCTGCCGGTATTGCTAAGCGAAACACCAGTAACGACGAGGCAAGACCAGTCTGCGGGAGGATTTCGTTACTAACGCGACTCAGCACTGGCGATGATTCTAGCTGTCTGGAAGATCGCAAAGGATGGCTCTGCCCGTCCTCCCGGCAGTCACGCCAGAAAGTTGTTTTCTCGTATGCCTCATGACCATCACCACATCGATGCCGAAACAGGAGATCGCCGAGTCCTTGTCGCAATTCTGGTCAATTTCGGCTTAACGGTCGCGCAGATTATTGGCGGCGTTCTTTCCGGAAGTCTCGCGCTAATCGCTGACGCCATCCACAATCTGTCTGATGCGCTATCACTGGTTATTGCGTTTGGCGCGCGCCGGATTGCGCGGCGTCCTGCGAGCAAAACGATGACATTTGGTTACGTACGAGTCGAAACTGTTGCGGCACTCATCAACTACACAACGCTGATTGTGATTGGTATCTACCTCTCTTACGAGGCTGTGCTTCGCTTTTTTGATCCTCAGGGCGTTGATGGTTGGATCATTGTGATCATCGCTGGAATAGCTCTGATCATCGACACTGTGACGGCCTTGCTCACCTACACGCTCTCCAAAAATAGCATGAATATCAGGGCAGCGTTCCTGCACAATGTGGCCGACGCCCTCGGATCGGTCGGTGTTATTATTGCCGGAACTTTGATCCTTCTATTCGGCTGGAACATCGTTGATCCTATCGTGACGCTTATGATCGCCGGTTACATTCTCTGGCAGTCCTTTTCCGAGATTGGGCCGGTCATCCGTATTCTGATGCTTGGATCGCCGCCTGATATTGATGGCGACGCAATCGTTCAGGCCATAAAAGATCTACCAGGAGTGGAAGATGTTCATCATGTTCATCTTTGGCGCATGAGCGAACATGAAAACGCGCTCGACGCTCATATCGTATTGAGTTCCGAATTTAACACAGCGGCTCAAGAACTCAGAACCGATATCAAGTTTTTCCTGAACGACAGTTTCAACATCTCGCATGCAACATTGGAAATTGAGTCGTCGCATTGTGGAGAAACAACTACTTTCGGGCATACCGAAAGGAAGAGTGATTCCTGACGCAAGTATGATAAGGGGGAGCGAGCAGGGTTACTCGATCAACTTCAGAAAACGATGGGTGCTATTGGGCGGCAAAGGCATGATATTCGTTCCAGTGATTTGAAATCGCCAAGACTGGTTCAGCTATGTATAAATGCGAACCGAATAATGGGTTTAACATGCTCCAAGAAGGCCACTCGCTGAACACGGTATAGGCCAGTCCGATCAGGAGGCTTAAACCTGCTAATCGTCAATTGTGTATGTCTGGCCATCCATCGCGCCCCGCGATGAGCCAGGCGATCGACGGCGAGGACCCGGCGATGAGGACATCGCCAAATTTGCAGTGCGCAATCGCGAATGCGATCTCGGCGCGTGTCACATCAATCCAGATCGTGTAAAGCGGCGCGTGGGCGATTTCTCAAATCAAGTTTGCGACCGCGATAATCAGAATCTAGGCGAACCAGAATTGTACCAACCGTCAGTTTGAAGCGGTGGTTGGTTTCGGGATGTCCAGTTCTCGCGTCATTGGCGTCTTTTGCAAAAATGCGATCAGGTTAACAATTTCTGCGTGTCGGCAGGTATCATACCTCACATGCAGATCGGCATTGTCAGGCGCGCGATCGGTGCATACTGATTTTTATGAATGTTTTTTGAGGGGGCGCTATCGCTGTTGCGTATCTGAGAATACGTAATCCTCCCTCAATTTGCTTCTCGAAAGGAGAGCGCTATGAAAAATAACATCGACGCGCTCATCAAAGACCTAAAGGCGGCGCCGCTTGATCGCGACCTTCACCACCTCGAAGCCGAGGTTTGGGAGCGGATTGACGCGCGCAACCCGGCCGAACACCCAGCTTCGCCCGCAGCGATTGTCACCGGCGGACGCCTTTTTGCGACACCGGCAGTAAGTCGAACAGCGGCGGTTGTTCTGACGGTTGCAATCGGCCTTTCAGTCGGATTGTTCGGGGCGCCCAGCCAGTCGTCATCGAGTGATTTTTCGGTCTTCTCTGTTGATGCGCCATATGCCCCGTCTGGGATTCTGAGGTAACAGGAGTTATGAAACTTGAACACTGGATTATTGTCGTTTTCCTAGCTTTGTGCGCGGGCATGACTGGCGTTTTTGTGGCTGGAAACTGGGCGATGACGCATCCAGTCGAAACACCTTCCGGTTTACATGAGCTGGTTCATCAAGACTTAGATCTTTCAGCGGATCAGGAAGCGGACCTCGAACAAATTGAACATCGTTTCGCAGCTATAACGGTTGAGCTGGAACAAAAACTTCGCGCGGCCAACCTCGCGCTCGCTGGCGCAATGGAGGCCGATAAATCCTATTCGCCCGCTGTTCAGGCGGCGATCGATGATTTCCACACAGACATGGGGGAGCTGCAAAAAGTCACTATCGAGCATGTGTTTGAGATACGCGAGATCCTTACTGAGGAACAAGCGATCGTTTTTGACGCTGAAGTCTTTCGAGCACTGACGGAGCTTTAGACATATACACGTGCACAACACAAAGCGAACAGATGCAGAGCTTGCTGCAGCCGCGGCGGGAGGCGAGGAATGCGCTTTCACCGAGCTCATGCGCCGTTACAAAGAGCCGCTCTACCGCTTTGTTCATCGCTCGATGCGTGGCGATGACGACGCCTATGATGTGCTGCAGGAAGCCTTTACCGCGGCCTGGCGCTCGATTGACCGTTACGATCCATCGCGGAAGTTCTCGACTTGGATCTACCACATAGCGCTCAACAAAGTTCGTGATCATGGCCGCAAACGCGCCGTGCGAAGCTTTTTCTTTCAAGCAGCACCTCTGGAGAGCCCGGATCGGCCCGATATCGCGGACCACTCGCAAAATGTTCAAGATGATTATGAACACCGCGATGAGCTCAATCGGGTCTCGAAACTTATTGACGCATTACCAGAAAAATTGAGGCAGGCCTTTACGCTGCAAGTTCTACAAGACATGCCCCAAAGTGAAGTGGCCGAAATCCTTGGTGTCTCCATCAAGGCGGTGGAAACACGGGTCTACCGCGCCCGAAAAATCTTGCAGGAACAGGTCGAAAAGCTCGATTAGGCTTCTTTTTCAGCAGACATTAGCTGGGACGTTTCCGACTTCGGGCGGGATGCGAGATAGACCCCGATGGCGGCGAACGCGCCGCCGCCGATGACATTTATTGTCAGCGGCTCAGAGAAGAATAGCGCGCCAACTGAAACGCCAATGATCGGAACGAGAAAACTAAATGCGGCCGCCTTGGATACATCCAGCGACTGCAACGTCACCTGCCATAACCAATAGGCCAGCGCCGTCCCGGGCAGGGCGAGGCCAAGAAGTGAAATTGTAAATTGCGGCGACCAGTCTATGGCTGTTGGGGATTCGGTCGTGAAAGCCAAAATCGAGATCGGGATCGCTCCTACCAAAAGCTGTAACCCCATCGCCATCGCCGCATCGACGCGTGTCGATAATGACTTAATGGCGATGTTACCCGCAGCGACGCCGCTGGTCGCCATAATCACAAGGACCAGACCAAAGACTGTTGATCCCCCACCTGAAGCCAATGCGCGCGGTATCGCGATGAGCGCTACGCCGCCGACGCAAAGCCCAAACCAGCCAATCGGTCCAAGGCGTTCGCGCGGAAACACGACGGCAAGCACAGCGGCGATCAGCGGCTGGAGGCTTTCGATCACGGTCGCAAGACCGGGAGACACAAACTCGGCGGCGTGAAACATTCCGAAGTTGCCAATGCCGGTCATTCCAGGACCAGAAAGCGTGATCCAGCCCCAAACGCTCCACCCGCGAGACCACGCGGCCCGGCTCAGAGTGGCAATGCGTAATAAAACACCACCAGTCAGAATGGCGCGTAGGGCTGCGAAGATTAGGTGAGGCGCATAGCCGACCCAGCGTGAGGAGCGGATAGCAGGAGGCCCATAAGACCATGACGAGGGCTGCGAAAATGCCGGGATTCACAATCAAACCAGGGCTCCGATAATGCATGAGAAATAATGGAACCAAATGTGAGGGAACCGCCTGTGTGATGCGTAATACGTTGTGGTTGCCCAATGCCCTTGGGCGAGAATGCATAAAAAGGACACCCCTCATGAAACCGATCTGGATTGCTGCCGCCACTGTTTTTGCACTGTCGCCGACGGCGCTGGCGCAAGATGCTCACAAATCACATGATCACAGCGAAACACCTGCCGTTCAAGCGGAGATAGACGCCGCTGATGCCAAATCCTGTATGGTAGGTCATGAAAGCATGGAAAAAATGGAGGATATGGAAGGCTGTATGGCCAATGTGGAAGATAAGATGGCTGACGGCCATATGATGGATCATAGCGGCGATCACAAGATGGATGGCGACAAACCCATGATGCGCGAGGGCGACATGGCTATGGACATGGAAAAAATGATGGACCACAACGCAGAGGGGCATCAAATGCATAAAGCGTCAGGTGATCATGCAATGTCTCCGCAAGACTGTCAGGCCAAGCATCAAGCTACGGGCCATGATCCAGCTGAGCACTGCCTAATGATGACGGGCGAGGACGAGGCAGCCACAGAATAAGGCGCGCGGGCGTCGTTTGTCGCCGCCCCCGCCTTGGTTCTGGGCCTTCGCAATGCGTCCCCCCCCCCACAGCTTGCGAAGGCCCGGACCAAAAATTGTTCGCAGCGGCGAACAATGAAACAGAACGTGATCATGCCCTCTCCCCCCCTCTCGTGCGATCGCGTTCTGAACTTGCCGTGCCCCATACGTCCCCCAAAGCCACCATGGGGCGCGGCAAGACTTTCAACGAAGGACAGCAGGCTGCAATAGGTCTCGTAATGGAAAAGGTATGCCCAGCGTCTATTCCAGTGACTAAGACTTCAGGGAGTATAATTCATGTCAGATACCGTTCCCGCAGACCCAGAGCGACGTGATTTTATCTATATTGCGACGACTGCCGCCGCTGCCGCCGGAGCAGGCTTAGCGGCCTGGCCGCTTGTCGATCAGATGAATCCGGCGAGTGATACACGTGCGTCAAGTTCCTTGGATGTCGATGTTTCGAAGATTCCGGAAGGCGGTGAAATCCGGGCTATGATCGGTGGTAAGCCGTTTTTTGTTCGTCGGCGCACTGAAACAGAGATCGCCGCTGCCAATAGCGTGAATATTGAGCGATTACCGGACCCTGAGACGGATGATGCGCGTCTCAGACCGCGTGCTGATGGTACGCTAAATCCTGCTATATTAATTACGTCGGGCGTGTGCACACATCTTGGCTGTGTACCTGTCGGCCCTAATCAGGGCGCGGTCGGAGACTATGGCGGGTGGTACTGTCCCTGCCACGGGTCGCACTATGACATTTCCGGTCGGATCAGGAAGGGACCGGCACCGCTGAATCTAGCTGTCCCAGACTATGCCTATCTGACTGATGATTTGGTGACGATCTCAGCTTGAAAAACCGATTTGGAGCGCTTGTCACCAAGAGCGACAGACAATGAAACGCTAATTTGAAAACTCGCGCCTGATTTTTTTTACTTTGCGTGTTGGCCCTTATGGGCGTCATTCTTTTGGGGATGGGGGAGTGGCGGCAAATCCAAAAAGTCTCAAGACAAACCGGAACGCGTTTATCTCGTGGCAGGATCTGCGGACAGCGTGGAACTTCAATCTGCCAGGTCGTACGTATTCATCGTGAAGTTCAAAGCGAATGAGGGGTTAGCTGATACCTTCTTGCGGTTCTCGTCTTTGCGCACCTTTTGGTTTGGCGCTGATAGATCTGCTGAACGAACAGGCGAGTAGGTGGGGTGGCAATTACACCCTATGCTGTGGACAAGCTGGAAAAGCGTCCCAGGATTTAGGGCATCTCTGCATCAGGGAGGCGCGGATTGAGATAGGAATCGGCCAGACGGAGCGGGCTTTTCAATCAATCTGTCCGCTGTCTCGCTATAGAGTCTGATATCGTCTCTATGAATTTGAAACAGTATGTCGACGGTCTGGTGGTGGCCGTACCGCATCAGAAAGGTTTATCCGTGTCGAATGGAGAGCGTTTCGACAATCCCATTCTTCGCATTTTCGATTTGATCTGCGATCGCTTCTAAACCGGTGCAAAGCCGAAGGCTGCAGCAGCGGGTTCATCGGGAAAGACGCGACGTGCGATGAACAGACCAATAATTTGCGCATTTGGAAATCTCGCGCGCAGCGTATCTGACATGGCGCGAAAATGAGTGCCTGCCGTAATGACGTCATCTACAATCGCGATTGCGGTTGGCGGTGGGTCGCAGAGTGTTTCGTCGATGGCATAGACCTCCATCAGCTCGTCGACGGTGACCCGATCATCATTCTCGTGCGAAGCGCGGGTGCTTTGCGTCTGGTAGACAAGGTCGCGGACGTCGACCTCATCGTCAATCCCTTCGCAAATCCGCCGCATGCGGTCGTCATATTCAGCATGGTCGCGCGCCTTTGAAGGCGGAATAGGTACAAATGTCAGACGTTCGATCACGTCTTCCGGCAAGGCGAGCGTCAAATCATCAGAGCATCGACCTATATCGCGCGTCTTGTAAGCCCATTGCCGCGTTCCGCGTGTCAGCGGGCTTTTTTTAATATTGGCGATGAGTTGATTAGTTGCGCTGTAGCGAAAGCCCTGTCCGGTAGTATACTCGTACAAGAAATAACAGCTATCGTCTTCGGAAAGGTGAAAATGCAGCTCTCGAAGCGACTCATCGATTTTGGTTAGTCGCAGGTCAGCCAAGAGCGCCCCAGATATCTTCGGGATCGCGTACGCGAATTGCGCCTTGATCGGCGAAGCGTTCCGGCCATTTTAACCCCTGGTCGAAGCAAGCGTTCAAAATGAACAGTTTGCGGCCCTGATGAATTGCGGCGCGGGCCTGAGTGAGCGTTCCGGATGTTTCACTGGCTTCAACAATAATCGTTGCTTCAGTGAGGGCGCTCATCGTCACATTTCGTTCCGGAAAAAAGGTGCGATTTACACGATAGTCTTGGGCATCATAGCGTAGGGCGGGCACCTGACTGATCAGCAGAAAATCATTTGCGATGCGTTCCTGCAGCGCCTTGTTTTGTTTGGGGTAGACATGGTGCAATGGCGTCCCGATGACAGTGATCGTTTTTCCGCCTGCCTCAAGCGCCGCCATATGTGCGGCCGTGTCGATCCCTTGAGCCAGTCCTGAGACGACTGTGATGTCTCGTTCTACGAGATGGCGCGCCAGGCGCGCTGCGCGCCTTTGGCCCTCTATGGAGGCCTTGCGGCTCCCGACAATGGCGACGGAGCGGGTTTCTGTCAGTTCCCATGTGCCGCGATAATAAAGCAGTTCGATGGGGTGGCGCGCCTCGCGTAGACGTTTGGGATAATCGCCTGCCTTATTCACCCGCACACCGAAGCGAGAAATGCCTGCGTCCTTGAACTTTTTGAGCACTTTACTCGCGGCCGCATCTGCAGTCTTGGGGTCTACGAAATCTGACGGCAGCGCAAGCGGATCAGCTCGAAATCTGTCGGCAAGTGATTTGAAGCTTGCACCTTTTTCGAGCCAGAGCGCTTCATAAGCGCCAAGTTCCCGAAACGGGGAAACGGCCTGCAAAGCAGGTTCGAGATCTCTTGGTTTGAGTGCCAGGGACAAGACGCAACCTCCCCTCGTTAGCGAGCTTTCTCACGTCCGTTCTTGACGCATATTCGCCGTTCGACAAGTGAAAGCAGGACAATGCGGAAAACATGCCGCATCGTTTTTTGTGAATCTTTATTATATGTTCATGTATTGTTCTTTTCGATTGCCTTGTCAATGCCGTCCATTCTTCTCGCGTTTTCGACTACGTACAGATCACCCCAAAATCCAGTTTGTTGCTTGCGCGATCGGGTCGTCGAGATCGACTTGAACGCCCGACGCGCCTCAGATTGGGGGTGGATGGGCGATACGGGTTTACTCATACATGTTTCTTAAAGATGCGTCGGCTGCAAATTCCAGCGCAGCTTATTGCGCGAAAAGATCAAGATCGACCGATGGTCTTGGTTGATTGGCGACGGCGTGTGTCCCGCCTTACGTTTCTAGCTTGGTCGCTGTGTAAAGCGAGATAGATCCCGTGGGGGTCAGCGTGACACTGCGTTCTTCGGCATTTGAGAAACCAGCATCCAACATGAAGTCCGGCAATCGGCCATCCTTATTGGCTCGCGTGTCGTCGAAGCCATCTGTCAGACGAACGAGATTGAAGGCGAGTTTCATAAAAACGGAACGCTGCCGACCATAATCCGCGATCAATAGCATGCCGCCAGGTTTCAGCAGGCGAAAAGCGTTCGCGAGAATACTCTTTTTTGCTGGGATCGGGCATTGGTGAAGAACAAGACTGGTCAATACCTTATCCACCGTTCCAGGCGCGAGCGTAAGATCGACCTCAGCATCTCCCATCGCTGTTATGAACTCTAAATCGGTTCCGGCCTTTGCCGCTTTCGTTTCAGCGATGAGCCGAATGTCCGGATCCGGATCAAGGGCGACCATGCGGACACCTGGGCGCTTGGTTTTGATCAGGATCGCCATGCTCGCTGTCCCGGCGCCGATATCGACAATGGTTTCCCCATTTTCGGGTGCGAGCGCCGCCAATAGCTTTGCGCGCCATTGTTTCTCGCGGGTCAACAGCGCGATGACATGGTCATAAAGGCCGATCGAACCGCGAGGGCCGAGAGCGGGGGTGAAATCAGGGGTCGGGGGCTTTGTCATAGGACCGTTTTATCGCAGCGAACGCGTTGCAGTCTTGAACGTTTGAACGCTTTCAGGCGCGTTCTCACTAAAGTATCGAGTGTAATGATTGCGGGGGAGCCCCGTTTAAGCCGTATCACCAACTAGAAGGTTTGCATCTCAATCGCGGCAGCCTTCACCCAAACTATATTGAAGGATGCCGCGCGTGACGCACTCGAACTCCTCGACCCTGGCAAGCCCTTTTGCGCGCCAGATCGGTGCCAGAGCAGCAATAGGAGGGCAAATAGATATCGAAGCGATCGTTGCCGGCGCAGCTCGCGCGATTGTCAGCAGGTCAATCCATGGCATCAGCGAAGTGTCAGAGTGATGCGTTCGGATGTCGTTACAAAATCTGTTCGCGGTGCGCTGCCAAAGCTTCTGCTTCCGGAGGCGTTCGCGATAGAAGTGACCGCCTCGGATGCTGATATTGACGCCTTCAATCACGTCAATAATGCGGTGTACCTGAAATGGATGAATGACTGCGCGTCGGCGCACTCGGCTGCGGTAGGGCTGCCGGCGGAGGCGTGTGTCACGCTCGACCGCGGCATGGCGGTTCGGGAAACAAAATTGCTCTATCAGCATCCCGCGCGCCTCGGCGATGAAATCATTATTGCCAACTGGGTGACACAAAACGATGGACGATTAAGAGCCAGCCGCGCGTTTCAGATCCTGCGGCGTTCTGATGACACGACGCTTTTTCTGGGCGCATCCAATTATGCCTGCATCGCGCTCTCTACCGGCAGACCGGTTCGAATGCCAGATATTTTCCGCGACAAATATCGGGTTGATCAACATGTAGAACGCCAGCTCTCAGCGGATGCTGATCTGCGCTCTAGACTCGTATTTTAGGAACACTATCGATTGTCCGAACACCTATTCAGAAGGCCCGATGCCATGCTCGCAGAAACCGAAAAAGATCTATGTGCGTCTCGCCCGAACAGCGTGAGCTATGACCGTGTCGCGGACCTCCACTTTCTCGGAAACTATGTGCGCCGTCTGCCGGTGAATATGACCCGAATGATGGAGAATGCGCATGATTGGGAGCATCTTCCTTATGTTCACGCCTCGTCATTCGCGTCGATCGATCTGATCAGCAAGGGCCCCTGCGGGTGGCGCGCAAAGATCGGACTTCCTGGCGGCGGTGATTGTCAGCTTTTGGACCTCATCATTGATGAGACCAGGCACTATTGGGTATCCACGGTGTTTTCCGGAATGGGAACAGGGACCGAAATCCATACGCAGGCGACAGAACTCTCTGGCGATGAGATAGAAGTCGATGTCCGGTTCTATCTACCCGAAGCGCCTGCGGACAAATCTGTTGCCGACTTCGTTCTGAAGTATCTGACAGATCAGTATCGCGTTTTGTACGATGAAGACCTTGGCTTAATGTCAGGGCGACAATCTGCGTTGGATGATCGGATAGCGCGGCGCGATGAACCGCCAGGTCTAGCGTCGGTTTTGGTGGGGGATGTATCTGAGCTGGACCCGCTCGGAACTCATTTGGTTGAGACGCAAGCCGGTCGTTTCTGTGTGCGGCGATGGCGCGATGAGTGGATCGTTCATAGCGCCGTCTGTCCTCACATGCTCGGCCCCCTAAATGAGGCCAAACTTGATGAACGCGGCAACATCACCTGCCCATGGCACGGTTACAGGTTTGATGTTGCCACGGGTCAAAACATCGACGCAAAGTGCAATGACCTAATGCAAGCGCCGCGACTGATAGAACGAGACGGTAAGCTCTATTTGGACTGAAGGTCATTCTGAAATCGAAATCTTGAGCGATCTTAAAATGGCTCGCCGGCAGCGTCTTTTCTTACTCATCCGGAGCGCTGCGGCGTTTGCTGCGATTATCCGGACGGGCCGGAAGTCCGTTTGTCACCTTGGGCGTATCCAAATAAGAGCACCAGCGGCCTAGCGGGGTCTGATGAACCAGTTTTACCCAGCGCAGCAGGACAGCTTGGTTACATCCTTGTCGAACCCTTGCGCGGCAAGTTTCAAGCCCTCAACCGTGGTGAGATAAGGGAAGATGGTCTCACCAAGGTCCTTGGCTGTCATATTGAACTTCAGCGCAAGCACGATTGTTTGAATTGAGTCAGCTCCTTCCGGCGCGAGAATCTGTGCCCCGAGCAGACGATCTGTATCTGCATCCGCGACGAGTTTGATGAGCCCTCGAGTATCGCGCGCGGCAAGCGCGCGCGGGACCTGATCGAGCGGCGCGATTGACGTTTTTACGTTGAATCCTGCGGCCTGCGCCTGTGCTTCACTCAAACCAACACCGGCAATTTGAGGGTCGGTGAAGACCACCCAAGGCATCGCAGTGTTATCATAGCTCTGCGAGTTACTGTTCAGGGCGTTCTTTGCGGCAAGTTTCGCACCATAGGCCGCCATGTAAACGAAGAGGTCACGACCCGTTACATCACCGGCTGCATAGACACCAGTGCGGCTGGTGCGCATACGCTCGTCGACGAATATGCCACCATTTGGAAGCACATCGATACCAGCTTCTTTCAAGCCGAGCATCTCACTGTTTGGTTTTCGACCTGTCGTCAAAAGAAGCTGTTCTGCTTCCAATGCCTCCTCTCCTTGATCGGTCGAGATGCTGAGACAGACACCGAGTTCAGACTTGGCGGCAGAACTATAGGAGAGGTTGCGTTTAACCGTAATCCCTTCTGCCTTAAGGTGTTCGGTAAGCGCATCAGATATTTCCGGCTCGGCGTCTGGCAGAAGCTTACTTCGGGTCGCAAGGGTAACGTGCGTACCTGAACGCGCGAACATTTGAGCGAGTTCGCAGCCGATATAGCCACCTCCAACCACAATGAGGGATTGGGGTAGCTCACTAAGCTCTAATGCTGATGTGCTTGTTAAATAAGGGGTTTCATGAAGACCCGGAATTTCAGGAATGGCCGGCGCGGACCCCGTCGCGATGATGATGCGCTCCGCAGCTACGATCTGATCGCCGATTTGGACCCCGCCATCGATCAGTCGGGCGGCTCCTTCAAGGTAGTCTATCTCCTTGTACTCACTTAGCAGATCCACATACTTTTTTTGGCGCAGGTCCGTTACCAAAGCATCCTTGTCGCCGATGAGGGCGGCCCAGTCTTTAATCGATGCGCTTCCGATAATACCGCTGAAACGATCTGCCGTGCGGGCAGCATATAAGGCTTCGGCTGCGCGGATCATCGTCTTTGAAGGGACACAGCCCACATTCACGCAGGTGCCACCAATCGTTCCATGCCCGATAAGGGCTACGCGCGCGCCTTGTTCGGCGGCTGTGATCGCAGCGGAAAATCCTGCAGAACCAGCGCCAATGACGATTAGCTCGTAACGGTCGTGAGTGGCTTTGGTAAACGGGGCTGCCATGTCGTATTTCTTTCAGTTGATTGGTTTTAGCGAGTAGATAGTGTTGAGAGGAGGGCGACAGGGGCCGCCTCCAACGGCAAGAGGCCGCGTATCGCGCCGTAACTCTTATCGCCGAGCCAGAGTCTACGGTTTAGCTGTCTAGAAGAGCGGCCGGGTATCCGACACTCGTTGATGCTGCGCCAATTTCAGATGCGTTCGTTTCGTCCGGGTCAAAGACCACGGTTGCAATCTTTGTTGCATAATCAATCTCAACCGATTCCACACCCTCGACCCGTCGCATCGCTTTGCTCACCGCGATCGGACAAGTTGCGCATGTCATGTTCTCGACTGAGAATGTCGCGCTCGTTAGTGTGGCTTCTTCTGCGATGTGCACGGTCGCCTCGTCTGACGATTGCGCCACGACAGTGAGACCGCCCAGAACAATAGCTCCAAAAGCCGCTGCGATAATCAGTTTCCTGTTCATAAGGTACTCCTTGGTCAGTAAAATAGCGGGGCCCAGAAATCAATCGTGGCCGCGAGCAGAACCAGGATCGTCGATGTCCAGAGCGCGGTTTTGGTGAAGCGGCCAGATTCAGCCTTTGCGCAAACCGAACCATCTTCGCACGCGGCTGGTTTTGCAAAGTACACACGCCAGAATCCGACTGCGATGAAAGCGCCCGCAACTGCCATAAATGCAGGTTTGTAGGCTTCCAATGCAGTCAGGCTTCCAATCCACGCACCCGAAACGCCAATGCTGATCAGCATCAAAGGCAAAATACAGCATGAAGAGGCCAGAAGCGCGCCAAATACGCCGCCGACCGCCAGCCAGGGCTTTTCGTTGCCGGCCTTTTTATTCTGAGAAGCGATTTCGGACATGAGGTGATGGAACTCGATTGGTGATTAGCGTAAATGATTGTATAAGGTCTGTAGTAACTACAGGCTCAAGAGGAATTTTCAGTATGACGTTCACGGTTTCGCGAGATCACATAAAGCGGGGTGAACTTGCTCGCCGTTCCGCCTGCAATTTGGAAACAATCCGCTATTATGAAAGCATTCGCTTGATGCCGCCGCCCGCACGTACGAAAAGCGGACACAGGCTTTATTCTCCCGAGAATCAGCAGCGATTGAGGTTTATCCTGCGCGCCCGCGAACTCGGCTTTTCGATTGCCGAGATCCGCAGTCTTCTTTCTTTGGTAGACAGCGGCAGCTACACATGTGGAGAAATTCACGGGGTCACACAGGATCACCTGCACTCTGTTTCCAAAAAAATTACTGATTTGAAAAAGCTGCAACGCACGCTGAGGACAATATCGAACGATTGTGCTGCAGGTGATGAGCCAGACTGCCCAATTGTCGAGACTTTGATTGGTGATTAGCAGAGTTGTCGTCGCACCCGGCGTTGGGTTCGAATACCCGGGCTCTTGTGATTTTGAGTTTCACGCGCGCTGAAAATGACCGAGGATCATCCAGGCGCCGATCGCGACAAATCCCAAGCCCGCAATCATTTTCAATGGCAGCATGCTTAGCCAGCGCTCTGCGGCGGCTCCTACCATGACGGCGATCGCCGTAGAAGCGGTCAATGCGGCAGCGGCGGCGAAGAACACAAACCATTTGTTCCGATCGCCGTCCGATGCAAATAGCAACGTCGCCAGCTGGGTCTTGTCTCCCAGCTCAGCCAAGAAAACGGTTACAAACACTGTGAAGAAGGCTGTCATTTTACGCTTGTTCCCTAATGGCGTGATTGATCGCGTTAGCTAGGGTGACGGGCATTTGCAGCGATTTCTGCTTTTGCCGGAAGGGCGCAGCGACACACGATCATTCCTCAGTTTTGCCTTCAATGAGCTGCAGCACGCCCAGATCATTCTCCAGGGGCCGGCCGGCCTGCGCCCAGGTCTCAAACCCTTCATGAGCGACAACGCTTTGGTATCCTTGCGCATCGAGCGCTTTTTTGACGAGCGCTGCTCGACTTCCGGTCTTGCAGTAAACAATGATTTCGGTTTCCGCATCGCGTACTTTTTCGGCGACTTCAAATTCGACTCGGCCGCGTGGGATCCAGATCGCATCCGGAATATGCCCAAGTTCGTATTCGTCTTCGGTTCGCACATCGATCAATACTAGGTCAGGATTTTTGGTCTTCCGTTCCTGAACGTACGTGTTCCCAACAAATTCGATCCCATCTTTCGCCGCTTCGACAACTGCGTCGCGGGTCATGGGTTCATCCGCATATGCGGCTCCTCCGAAAATCACGAGCGCGCAATAGATTAGTGAACTCCGCATCATTGGTATCTCCACAATATGTTTTTCATCTGCCCAACTCACCCCGGCGCTCAAAGCGCCTGTTTGAGATATATCTCGGCATTAAGCTACTACGCGAAACGCAATCAGACCCCTTTAAATCGTCTTCAAAAGCGTTCCAGTGCCGGCTCTATTCTCCTATGTCGGCCTTCAATACAACAATTGCTCTTGTCACAAAACTGATTGGGCGAGTGACCCATCTCAAAAGTTTTTCGCTGCGCCTCAGAGCGACTCTTTCGATCCACTACACCTCGGACGAGGGCACAGAATCCAGCTTTTGCTGCATCGTTTTGGCGGCTCGGGAGCATGTTGCCAACTGTTCGGTATAGCCCTCAGTTTCAAAGACCCGCGCTGCTTTTTGAAAATGGGCGATTGCGGTTTCGCAATCATGCCGAACGCTGGTTGTGCCATCGAGCTCTGAATGGGCGGCATAGATTGTTCCCAGATAGGTCTGGATCCTCGCCCACATCAGTGGATCACTGTCTTCGGAGAAGACTTTCAACGCTTCCTCATAGGAGCCGATGGCGCGCAATAGATACAGCTCCGTCAATTCGTTCTGCAGCGCCATGGCGTGAGCCTGTAATATTGTCGCCAATCCATATTGGGTGTGGCCGTACTGATAAGGAAAGAAAGACAGCGGATAGACTTCGATAGCGGCGCAATAGGCGGCGATTGCTTGTATGCGCATGAACGCCTTCTCATCAGCGTTCTCGTTGAGATCAGACAAGCTCGCCAAGACGTTGCCGGTATTGACGTGAGCCGCAGCCCAAATGTCGGGCTGATTGGCCTGTGCGCTAAGTACTGTCGCATGTCTAAAAGATTCGAGTGCTGCGTTGAGCGCCTCGAGATCGTTGTTTTCGGATTTTGCGAGGTGCGCCGTTCCGAGATTGTTGCTGGCGTGACATGCGAGTTCAGGGAAATCCTGTTCAATCCCTTTTTGCGCCAACACTTTTTCAAATAACGCAATGGCCTCGTCAAAATAGATGATCCCTGCCTCACCGCCGAGCTGTTTGCCCTTATCCATCAGGCAGTTGCCAAGATTGATCTGTGTTGTCGTGGCAAAAAAGGCATCTTCGCCGTGAACAAGAACGGCTTTGGCCTCGCGGTTCAAACGGATCGCACGGTCGACGAGCTCGCTGGCTTTATCCCGGCTTTCCTTGAGCGCTTGGTTTCGGGTGATAAGCGCCGCTTTGTATTTGAACTGCGCCGCAGATTGTTGGTTTCCCTGGTCAAGCCTGGCTTCTGTCGCCTTGTTGAGTAGGTCAGAGGCAACTTGGAAATGGCTGTCGAGAGAGCGGCGGCCCGCCTCATAGATTCGGTTGGCCACGACGTCCAGGGTATGGATCAACTCATCCATGTCGAAGGCACCAAAGAAATCTGCTGCGCCCACATAGGCATTATATGCGCCCTGACGGTCTCCACTGAGGAGTTTGACATCACCGCGCGCGATGCGAATGGCTGCGAGCTTGCGGATCTCGGTCAGCGTATGCTCAGTCTGGCGCAGTGCCTCAGCCTGTTCGAGGCATTGATCCGCTGCCCCGAAGTCGCCTTGTTCCAGGGCGGCTGTGGCATTGGCTTTCAGCCTTGTTAGTTCGGTTTCTGCACCTTCGAGCGTTTGGATACGGTCTCGCAATTCGCGCCAGTCTCTCGCCTTGGCCTTTAGAAACGCGTCGACCTCACCGAAACTTGCATCTGGATTGTCGTGGTCGAACTGATAGAGCAAGGCGTCGATCAGGTTGCTGGCATGACGGTAGGCGTCTTCAAGGTCGGCATCCGGTTGAAAGTCACTTGCGCGCATACACTGGGCGAGTTCTTCATCACTGATATTGAGAGCCACAATCAATGGATCGATGGTCTTGGGATGTGGGTTCGCGACCGTGCCGCTCTCGAGCTCGCTGATGCGACGGACTTTGCTCGGCGATTGGTAAGCGTCTTCGGACAATTGCAATTGCGTCAGACTCATGATCGTTCGCTTTTGCTTAATCAGCGCGCCCAGTGCTGCGCCAAAGCTTTGTTTCTTCATAGGCGCATGTGCTCCGCATCTCTTCCGCAATTCATCCGCATATCTGGCGCAACATATCACGCGACGTTGTGACATGGGCTGCCCATGAAGGGCGGCCCGATCAACGGAGCCTTCATGTCATGCAGACCCTATCCATACCGAAATTCACTCTATTGATAAGCATCGCGCTATTGGCGGGCGTTGATATCTACACAATTTTGATCTTACTGAACGCCCTGAGCCTGTTAATTGAGACAGTTTAAAATTTGATCTCGCGCTCACAGCAGGGGCGAGCCACTGAGTCTGAAATCGCGCCTCCGGAGATGACAATCACCAGGATCATGGCGCAACTCTAACTGTGTGCCGGGCCTATGAAAACATTCTCAGACGCCCCGCGGCAGGATGCGCCATCGCATTAAAACCAATAAGGATCCCAGTCCTGCTCACCGGTCGCTCGCAGAACTCGATCAGGTTTACCCCTGGTGGACCGGTTACATCACGAGTGAGCGTGCGGATGATCGGGCGCCTCCTTGTCGCGGATCCGGCCGAGATAGAGCGCTTCGAAAGCAAAGATTGCAGCCATTGACCCAATCGCGATGACGACAATCATAGGGTCTGCGGTCGCTTTGATGAACAGGAAGGCGCCAAGGGCAATCAAGTCGAATAATATGGCGGCGACTAGAATAGAGGCGCGGGCGCCGACATCTTCGCGTAAATAGCGCAGCACGCCATAATGGATAATAATATCCATTACGAGATAATAAATTGCGCCGAGTGAAGCGATCCGCCCAAGATCGAAGAAAGCGGCCAGGAAGGCAGCCAAAACAACGGTATAGACAAGCGTGTGTTTCTGGATGCCGCCGGGCATGCCAAAATGCTTGTGGGGGATCAGGTTCATATTCGTCAGCATGGCGAGCATGCGCGAAACCGCGAAGACACTGGCGAGCAGTCCCGACGCGGTGGCGATGATTGCAATGATCACGGTAAACGCCACGCCAAAATCACCAAAGGCCGGGCGCGAGGCTTCTGCGAGCGAGAAATCCTTGGCTGCGACAATTTCTTCAAGTGTCAGTGAGGACCCCACCGCTAGAGCGACAGCCATGTAGACAACAAGGCAGATCGCCAGCGACCAAATGATCGCGCGGCCGACATTCTTATTGGGGTCTTTGACTTCATCGCCGCTATTGGTGATCGTGGTGAACCCTTTAAAAGCAAGAATGGCGAGGGCGACGCCTGCGAGGAACCCTGCGGGTCCAGTCTCATTTGTTGTGGCCGAGGAGGCTGCTTCAAAAGAAAGGCCGGACGCCCAGAGCGCAGCGCCAGCAAAGATCAGAATGCCGCCAACTTTCAGGACCGCAGCAACTTTGGATACGCCGCCAATGATTTTGTTTCCGGATATGTTGATTACAAACGCAAAAACGATCAATCCGACGGCCAGAACTGGTACCAGAATACTGTCTTTCGAAACATCAAAGAGTTGCAACGTGTAGGCGCCGAATGTGCGAGCGACGAGGCTCTCATTGATGATCATCGACATAGTCATGAGCAGCGCGCTGGCGGCGGCAATTGTCGTTGGCCCATAGGCTTTTTGAAGGATCATCGCGATGCCGCCGGCCGACGGATATTTATTCGACATTTTGATGTAGGTGTAGGCGCTGAACCCGCTGACCACGGCCGCAAGCAAAAAGGCGAGCGGAAACGCCGGTCCTGAGAATTGCGCGACTTGCCCGGTCAGTGCGAAGATCCCGGCGCCAATCATGACACCGGTGCCCATCGCAACGGTTCCTGCGAGACTTAGCGAGCCTTTTTTATAGGTTTCGGATTTCATTGCCCAACCGCCTGTTCAGCCGGGAAGCGGCCGACATAGCTCGCGAATACGCTTTGCTGTTCCGCACTGAACAGAATGACATCATAGGCGTCAGGCGGGCTTGTGGTTTCCATTCCGGGAGAGCCCATTGGCATGCCGGGCACCGAAAGCCCCGCCGCATCTGGCCGGGTTTCCAGAAGCTTACGAATTTCCGAGGCCGGGACATGGCCCTCAATCGCGTAGCCATCAACCGACGCAGTGTGGCAGGAGGCAAGCTCATCGGGCACGTTCAGCGAGGCCCGCACAGGTGCAAGGTCTTCGCGTTCGATAACACGTACTTCAAGACCATCGCGCTGAAGGTGTTTTATCCAGGCCGTACAGCATCCACACCAGGGTGTTTTATAGACGGTAATGGTTTGCGCATTTGCAGGGCTCGCCAAACCGCCCGAGACGAAAAACCCAGCGGCAAGCGCAAAAAGGGCGGTGGCCAAGGCGCCAAGAATCCATTTTGACATAAGTGTTTCCTTCGAAATTATAGTTTGACGGAGCGTAGTCGCAGCGCATTCGCGATGACCGAGAATGAGCTGAGGCTCATTGCGGCGGCGGCGATAATTGGACTGAGAAGCAGTCCAAAGAACGGATAGAGGACGCCGGCAGCAACCGGCACGCCGAGCGAATTATAGATAAAGGCAAAGAACAGGTTTTCGCGAATATTGCCCATCGTCGCGCGGCTCAGCCGCTGCGCGCGGGCGACACCGCGAAGATCGCCTTTGACCAGGGTGACACTGGCGCTCTCCATGGCCACATCTGTACCGGTTCCCATGGCTATTCCGATATCCGCTTGAGCAAGGGCAGGCGCGTCATTGATGCCGTCGCCGCACATGGCGACGACCGCACCTTTCGATTGGAGTTCGCGCACGATCCGGTTTTTGTCTTCTGGTGACACATCGGCCTCTACCTCATCAATGCCGATTTGGCGTGCAACCGCTTGTGCTGTTGCCAGGCTGTCGCCTGTCAGCATGACGACTTTCATGCCAGCCTTGTGCAAGGCGGCTATGGCTTCAGGGGTCGTTTCTTTGATTGGATCGGCGACACCAATCAGGCCCGCCGGTTTGCCGTCCAAAGCGGCGAACATCACCGTCTGGCCGTCGCGGCGATAGGTTTCAGCATGGGCTTTCAGTGTTTCGTCAAAAGCACCGACCCGGCGCATCATCTTGGCGTTGCCGATGGCGAAAAGCTTTCCATCGACCCGGCCCTGCGCGCCTTCTCCGGTGACCGATTCAAAATCAGTCGACTCCAGGCGCGCTGCGCCGCGCTCTTCGGCCCCGTTGACGATGGCTTGCGCAAGAGGGTGCTCGCTCCCGCGTTCAATCGCGGCAGCGTAAGCCAGGAAGTCTGCTTCTGCGAGACCACTCGCAGGCTCGACTGTCACAAGTTTGGGGTGGCCCTCTGTCAAAGTGCCGGTCTTATCGACGAAGATCGTGTCGACTTTCTCAAATGTCTCGAGCGCTTCAGCATTTTTGATAAGAATGCCGCTCTGTGCGCCCTTTCCTGTGGCGACCATAATTGACATCGGCGTTGCAAGACCAAGTGCGCAGGGACACGCAATAATTAACACAGCCACGGCGTTGACGATCGCAAAAGCCATGGCCGGGTGCGGCCCAAAAATCGCCCAGACGATGAATGTGATAATCGCGATCACGACGACGGCCGGGACAAACAGGCCGGCCACTGTGTCGGCGAGCTTCTGGATGGGCGCGCGTGAGCGCTGGGCTTCGGCGACCATGCGTACGATTTGCGATAGCATTGTATCTTCGCCGACGCGCGTCGCGGTCATAACGAGTGATCCGGTGCCGTTAACCGTACCGCCGGTAATCGGATCCCCTGCTGCTTTCTCGACAGGAATAGGTTCTCCAGTGATCATGGACTCGTCGACATTCGAACGCCCTTCAACAACCTCGCCGTCGACAGGTACTTTTTCGCCTGGCCGGACCCGTAGCCGGTCACCGCTCTGGACATCGTCGACGGAAACCTCTTCTTCCTGGCCGTCAGCCATGATCCGGTTTGCGGTTGGCGGCGTGAGTTCAAGGAGCGCGCGGATGGCGCCCGATGTCGCGCTTCGGGCTCGTAGCTCCAGGACCTGCCCGAGCAATACGAGCGTCGTGATCACCGCAGCGGCTTCATAATATACAGCGACCTCGCCGGCCTCATTGCGAAATGCGTGCGGAAAAATACCTGGCAATGCGGTTGCAACAAGCGAGAAGACAAAAGCCACGCCGACGCCAAGCGAGATGAGGGTGAACATGTTGAGGTTCATCGTGCGTACCGACCGAACGCCGCGCACAAAGAAGGGCCATCCGCCCCAGAGGACGACAGGAACGGCCAGCGCAAATTGAGCCCATTGGGACCAACCGGCGGGCAGGAGCCCTTCGAGGGGTTTGCCGGGGATCAGGTCACCCATGGCGTAAATGGCAAGTGGGATGGTGAAGATGGCGCTGATCCAGAATCTACGGGTCATGTCGTCGAGTTCTGAGGTGTCTTCTTCGCCTACAACAACACCTTCGGGCTCCAGCGCCATGCCGCATATCGGGCATCCGGAGTTTCGGACGTCGCGAACGTTTGGATGCATCGGACATGTATAGACCGTGCCTGAGTAGCCCTGCGGGACGAGATCATATTTGCCGTCCGCGCCGGAATCGGCGTCTCCGCCACCATGGCAACAATCATGATCATCCCCGTGGTGGTGATCATGATGTCTATGGTCGTGATGTTTATGATCGGTATTGGTCATATCCGCCCCTCCGGGGTTTGGCTTCAGTGTTACTCTTAAAGGTCAGCGCCCGGGTTGGGCGGCTGATCTCTAATCGAGTTCTGGCATTAGGCTATTTGGCGATTGAACAGCCGGTAGAGCGGTACGAAGACAAGCGCGATATACCAGCCGTAAACGTAGGACTCGATGAGGCCGAGGAAGAAGCTTGAAACCGAAATGAATTCAAATCCGGGTAGGAGTTGTTCCCACGCACCGTGCATGTGGAGACTAGGCGGTGCGACCAACCCCCATGCGATACAGAGCGTAAACGTGATGGCTAGAAAAATAGATAGGGCGTGCCCAGTGGGGATGAGGCGCATGGTGTTTTCCTTCTCTTTGGTTGTTGCCGCCACATAATTTGTGCGACAGCGATGCGTTGCTTCGAAAATGAGTTAATACCCATAGGGGGTATTGGTAACTCCGTATATATACTTAGGGCCCGCATCGCTTGTTTTGAGCAAGACAAGCGCGCCGACCAATCCGCGTTGGGTGAGGGATCAGCTGAGATCATCGACGGACACCTCCAAACCCGAAAGGCCAATTTTAGGGGTCACCCCGAACCATTGTTGCAGTCGGCGTGTGAAATGCGCCTGGTCTGCAAAACCGCCCGCGGCCGCTGCATCAGCGAGACTGGACGACGCCTCCATTGCCTTGGCGGCGCCGAGCAATTGCAACCATTGCAATAGCTTACTGGGCGGAACACCGAAGTCCGCCTTGACGATCTCTCGCAGCCGAGTTGGAGACAGCGTGAGCTCGCGCGCCAGAGCGGCGGGATTGGCGAGTGCGCGAACGTTGCCAAGGGCTTTTTGCAGGCGTGAATCTATGGCCGAACCAGGCAACCGGCCCGCGAACCTTTTCGCCCAATCGCGCGCCTGATTAGTGCCAGTGATGTGCTCTAGAGCGGCTGATAGATCATCCGAAAGGCAGGCAGGCTGATTGCATTGCTGATCGTTTCGAATTCCGGAAAAGCGCGGGTCAATATAGATCGAGCGCGTCAGGCGTCCCTCAGGACCGATGGAATGGGTCTGCCCAGCAGGGATGTGAATAGCCTTGCCTTTCGGGGCTATTATCTCTGAGTTTGTCGTCACCACGACTGCGCCATCCAGCCCGAGTATGACCTGATGTGCCAAGTGAGCATGTGCCGTGTTCTTGCCAAGGCGAGCGTCGAGCGCGGCCCAGCCGACCCCGATGGCCAACGCGCCAGACCAGGGCGCCGCGCTCATTTCAATCTCCCCTGAGTGTCAGGCTCGGTTGCTTCAAGAAAAGCGTAGATCGCTGTTTCGCATTGACCGCATACGGTCCCGAGCGTGTTCGGGCTGTTGCTCGTCGTTTCCTGCGAGGCTCTTTCAAGGCCTCTGAAAACACCTGCCATCGCCCGAAGTGCCCTGAGGAGATTTTCTCGGCGGTGTTCGATCGACTTCGCAAATGCCTCAGAAAGAAGAATGCACACCTCGGCCGTCATGAATGCCATTTCTGCAAACTTAGTTGCGGGTGTGTTTTCAGATGCACCGCTTATAAGCTTCTCAAATTGGCTTTGAGCCCGAAGCAACGCTTCAATCAGTGAAAGCGGCGCGGAAATCATGCGGCCACCTCCGGCGATACGGTTTTTTGGTTTATCGGTCGGGCGCGCAGCTTCAGAGCAAGCACTGGCTTTTCGATGACATGCCACGAAGTGGCCGCCACGAGCAGAATGAGCGGCGCAGTCATTATAGCCAGGGCAGCGGGGCTAAGATCTGGTTGGCCAACCAGAAATACCTGTAAAAGCGGATAGTGCCAGATATAAATCCCGTACGAATAGTCCGGAATTTTGGCGATGCGGACGGACGCACGTTTTGGCAATCCAGCTCGAAGCATTAGGCTTGTGAGGGCAAGGGTCGCAAACAATTCGCCGAGGGGGCCGCCGCCAAGGAGCGCGAACGCTACAATCAGACCTGCGACCGCCAACAGGGGCGGCCTGCGCAAAATAGGCCAGTGCCAAAGCGTCATTCCGAGCAGAAAGGCCGATGAGAGGCGGAGCAAGGACATAACGCTCGGCGGGAGCGCACTCGTATCGATGACGAATGGCGCACCTAGGTAAACCGATTGTACGATTGTGAAGACGCCAAGTATCCGCCAAGGGCCATTCACCAGCCCAATCATAAAAGCTATTCCAGCAAGAATGTAGGCTGCGATTTCGAAACGGATGGTCCAAAGAGGACCATTAAAGTCTGTCTCTGGATTAGTTGTGAAGATTTGGGCAGGCGCGCTTTCGGGGTCCCCCAGAGCTAAAACCTTGACGACGTATAGCCAATCATCAGGCTTTAAAATGGATGTATCATTTATGGCTCCGAGTGCGGGCGCAAAGACAAGCGCAAAAGCGATAAGCACCACGCCTAGAGCTGGATAAATGCGGAGAAAACGCGATAACGCATAAGCGCGCATATCGCGCCGGGTGTGAAGGCTCTTGGCGATCAGGAGACCGGACAGCACGAAAAAGCCATTCACGGCCATGTAACTGGCGGTCCAGTCGTGGATGCGAAGCGGTTCGAACCCTGTCGTGAGGAGCCAGACATGACCGAGCACTACAGCGATAGCTAGCACCCAGCGCACCGCGGTGAAGTGGTTGGCGCGAAACAGCGGATCGTTGGCAAAACCGGTCGATGATGCGTTCATTGCGCGTCTCCCTCAATTGAACTTGCAGGAGACAAGGTTTGAGCTTGGGAAGCTAAAGTCTTTGACTTGCGATCGCGGATTTGGGGCGCAGTTTTAAAGGCCAGGGCAGGTTTCTCTATGAAATGCCACGAGAGCGCGGCAATCGACAGGTAAACCGGGGTAGAGACAGCCAGAAGCGTCAGTGGATTTAGGTCAGATTGCCAAACAAGCAGAGACTGCATCACCGGGAAGTGCCAAATATAAATCCCGTAGGAATAGTCAGGAATACCGGCTATTCGAGCATTTGCCTTTTTGGGCAGACCGAGGCGCAAAATGATGGCCGTCAACGCCCAGTTTGCGAAAACTTCTCCTAGAAAGCTGCCGCCAAAAAGACCAAACAGCGTCGCTAGGCCTGCGATCGCCCAGATTGGCGGCCGTCGAAACTCGCGCCAATGCCAAAGCAACATCCCCAATAAAAAGCTTGAACTAAGCCTGAGCATAGGCATCAAATTGACATGCAAGTCACTGTCTTGATGCGCCGTTGCGAAATACACGTAAGCGCTCTGCACAGCCAAATATGTCATCAATACTCGGATGCGGCCGTTCACGAAGCCGAATATGAAAGCAATTGCGGCCAATATATAAGCGGCTAACTCATATCGAATGGTCCAGAGCGGATCATTGAAGACGGTTTCAAGATTATCGGCGTAAATATGGGCCGGCAGACTTGCATGATCGCCCATTGCGAGCACTTTCAAGACATAGAGACCCGCACTCAAAAACCGCGATCCTGTAAGGTCTTCATGGGAAAAAAGCGGCATGAAGACGAGCAAAAATGCAACCATGACCACGATGAGCGCTGGGTAGATGCGCAAAATGCGCGATTGTGCATAAGCGCCCAAATTGCGCCTGGTGTGCAGGCTTTTGGCAATCAACAAACCAGACAGCACAAAAAAACCGTTGACCGCCATATAGCTCGCCAACCATCCATGAATTTGTAGCGGTTCTGGCCCAACGGTTAGCAGCCAAACATGGCCAAGCGCGACTATTCCGGCCAGTCCCCACCGCACCGCGGTGAAGTGGTTTTGACCCATGAGCGGGTCCGCAAGCTGTGTTTGGCCACCCCCAGCCATTTAATCAGTGCTCGTGATCTTCGGTGATCGGCGCGGATGACCAATGGACATGGTGAATCTTCCAGAGCCCAGCGTCGCGTTTGAGAACCATGGTTTCCATAGCTTGGCGGTGCACGGGCTCGCCTCTATAGGCGCCATTAATTTCCGATTGAGAGATCACCGTAGCGATATCGCCATTCTCGAGAATGTTTCGGTCTTTGAGATCGAATGACACTGCCGCCGCATAGGCCATATCATTAGACATATGGTGGCCAGCATACTCTTCGAATGAACGCTCAGCGCCGCCGCCTTCTGCGATCACAGCGCCGGGCGCAAAGAGTTCACGAAGCGCTGCCTCATCCCCTGCTTTTAGCGCTTCGCCGAAAGCGTCAGCGACGCTCGCCGGCGACCCGGTCTGCGAGGCCGGGATTGCAGGCGGGCTGTCTTCATCGTGGTGCCCATCTCTGTTGTCATGGCTGGCTGGCGCGGTGTCGTGATGGCCGTCGGCATTGTCATGGTCATTAGCGGTCGCCGCCAAGTCTGGCATGGCATCCATATCATGATCTGCCGCGGCGCCGCTGCCGCCATGATCATGGTCGTGGCCATCTCCGGTTACCTGCGGCAGGCTTTTGACGCCAAGACCGTAGCCATAGACGATTTTACCGCCCCACCAGGCTGTGACGGTTAAGCCGAGCGCGGCCGCAGCCAAGCCTGTGACGAAAATACCAGAGGCGGCTTTTGTTCTTCCCGTCCAGCGCCAGGCCGCCAATAGCAGGATGGCGAGGCCGGATGGTACAGCCCAGTTACGGTGCGTGGTCATCGCTGCATGCGACGGCGCATCATGAGCTACCGTGTAATAGGCCTGAAACCCTGCTGCTATGGTCAACACGATCGCGATCGCACCAAAGGCCAGCATCCAGTCTGCAGCCGGTCGCAGGGTTGCTCGCCATCGCTCGACAGGCGAAAAGGCGGCCAACACATAAGAGGCAAAAGCCGTGAGGCTAAGCGCATAGGCAAAATGCACCAGAATCGGATGCAGGTTCGGTTCAATCAAATCGCCCAAAAGCGCCTCCCAGTTAGCCATATGCGTGAGCGTCGCTGTCTTCAGCGACTGGCATTGTCTGGGTGATACGCCGGACACTTGCCCGACCCCTCAAGAATTGTGGGGTCTGCAAGCGGCGTTAGGTCAGGTCTTTCATGCGACGATCAAATTCTTCCTTGTCTATTTCGCCGCGCGCATATCGTCGCCGGAGGATATCGACCGGGTCACTGGACTTGGAGTCCGACCCGACCCGATTGATGGTTGCACGCACAGCGACATAGATCAGCAATGCCAGGACGCCCCAAAAAATCAGCGCGCCAAGACGACAAAAAGTCAAATCCGCCATTTTTTCTAGTCTCAGTGTCCGCACTGCAAGATCGCGGCAATGCAATGAAGATCAGAACGCCTTTAATGTTTGAACGGCCGAGCAAGAAGATCATTACACTCACGAATCACGTCCATGATATCGAATACTAAGTATGTGCGACCAACCAGAACATGGATCTTACAGAGTTGTAAATTTCTCGCTGAGTTGCGTTCAAATAACACGGCTAAACCACCGGCTATGAAAAAAGAGGGAAGGGAGCCATTTTGAATGCATCTCAAAAAAGGAGTAGAGATATGACCAATCAACCAACGCCGAACGAGAGACTAAACAAATTGTCGGTATCGATCGAAGCTGCGCGAGAAAGGCTTCGTTTGCAACACGTGCTTTACGCTGAGCATGGCCCTGGAATGCTCCCAGCAAAGTGGCCCATAGTTTGAGTTAGTTCGGCTCCAATATGGAGTTGAACATGGGCAAGAGATCAAAGCCTGAAGAGATAATTGCGAAGCTACGGGAGATTGAGGTTCGCCTCGCTCGCGGCGAAACAGCTGCGCAAGCGGCGCGCGCCGTGGGCGTGACTGAGCAGAGTTATTATCGCTGGCGCAAGGAGTATGGCGGCCTTCAAATTGGCCAAGCCAAGCGGATGAAGGAGATCGAGAAGGAGAACGCCCGATTGAGGCGCGCGGTCTCTGATCTCACTCTGGACAATCAGATCCTTCAAGAAATCGTGCGGGGAAAGTACTAAGCCCTTCACGCAAACGCATTGCGGTCGATCATGTGGTAAAGGAGCTGGGCGCGTCAGAGCGCCGGGCTTGCCGTGTGATCGGCCAACATCGTTCCACACAGCGCAAGCCAAGAACGCCTCGTGGCGACGAAGCCGCGCTGACAGATGCCATCATCAAACTTGCCTCTCGGTATGGTCGATATGGGTATCGCCGGATCACGGCCTTGCTAAGACGCGATGGCTGGCATGTGAACGAGAAGCGCGTGTATCGCATCTGGCGACGTGAAGGGCTCAAAGTCCCAATGAAACAACCAAAGCGCGGACGGCTCTGGCTGAATGATGGCTCGTGTCTTCGGTTAAGACCTCAGCACAAGGGCCATGTCTGGTCGTATGACTTCGTGCAGGATCGCACGCATGATGGAAAGATCTTCCGCATGCTGTGCGTGATCGACGAATACACGCGTGAGTGTCTCGCTATCCGCGTTGAACGACGGCTCAACTCCAGAGATGTTCTCGATACGCTCGGTGAACTGTTCGTGCAGAACGGTGCGCCAGAGCATATCAGATCAGACAATGGGCCGGAGTTTATCGCCATTGCCTTGCGTGAATGGTTGGCGCGTCTCGGCGTCCAAACACTTTACATAACGCCTGCGAGCCCATGGGAGAATGGATACTGCGAGAGCTTCAACTCAAAGCTCAGGGATGAGCTCCTCGCCCGTGAAATCTTCTATGATCTGCGGGAAGCGAAAGTCCTAATCGAGGGCTGGAGACATCACTACAACACCGCACGACCGCACTCATCGCTTGGTTATAAGCCGCCCGCGCCAGAAGCCATCTTGCCCGCGGCGTTCATTCTGCCGTACAGTGTGGGTGTAGCAGCATGAACGCCGCTACGTTGAAACCGCCGGACTAACATAGGCGATGGACCACCTTAGTGGGGCAGACCAGGATTGACGTGATCCCTGATTTTCGGGCCATTTAAGGTTGGAATTTTCCATTTATGATCCCGTCAGGGAGAAGGAAGATTCGATGCGAAAATCTAAATTCACAGACGCGCAGATCGCGTTCATTTTACGTCAGGCTGAGGAGGGAACGCCCATTGCGGAAGTTTGCCGCAAGGCCGGGATTGCGGAGGCGACATTTTATAACTGGCGTAAGAAGTATGGCGGCCTGATGCCGTCAGAGATGAAACGACTGAAGCAGCTTGATGAAGAGAATGCGCGTCTCAAACGCTTGGTGGCAGACCTCTCTCTGGACAAAGCGATGCTGCAGGACGTTATCAAACGAAAGCTCTAAGGCCTGATCGCAAACGCGAATTGGTGAAAGACATGATGTCTGTTTGGCGGGTCAGTGAACGCCGCGCGTGCCGGGTCATGCAGGCGCATCGCTCTACCCAGCAGTACAAAACCATTCGCAGCGATCAGGCCGATTTGAAAAGGCGGATCAAAGAGATTGCCGAAACCCGTGTTCGCTACGGTTATCGGCGCATCCATGTCATGCTGAAGCGCGAAGGCTGGCCTGTAAATGCAAAGCGGATCTATCGCCTCTATCACGAGATGGGCCTGCAACTACGGAACAAAACACCGAAGCGACGGGTCAAGGCAAAGCTCCGAGACGATCGGAAAGATGCGACAGCGGTCAATGAGACCTGGGCCATGGACTTTGTTCACGATCAACTCGTCACGGGTCGCAAACTCAGGATTCTGACCGTCGTGGATACGTTCTCACGGTTCTCTCCCGTGGTCGATCCACGGTTCAGTTATAAAGGAGAAGATGTCGTGCAGACACTTGAACATGCCTGCAAACTGTTCGGTTATCCCAAATCTATCAGGGCCGACAATGGTCCCGAGTTCATTTCTCGAGACCTCGACCTCTGGGCTTATCAGAACGATGTCATTCTGGATTTCTCACGACCTGGCAAACCGACAGACAATGCCTTCATCGAGTCATTCAATGGCAAGTTCAGAGCGGAGTGTCTGAACGCGCACTGGTTCATGGGGCTCGAAGATGCCCGCTCAAAACTGGAAGCTTGGCGTAGAGACTATAACGAGGTAAGACCACACAGCGCGATCGGCTACAAAGTCCCGAAAGCGCTCATGAAACGCGAGAAGGCCGAACAGCCAGCTTGCGCCTGAAGCCCGGAAAATCCTCCAACCGGGTGGCCCAGAGATGGGGAGCAGGTCAATCTGAAGCCAGACTAACTCAAATAATGGACCACTTTTTGGGGAGCAGACCAGCAACTTTCTGGAGTTTGGGTTACACAAACTCAAACACGCAGCATTCTCTGAAGTGCATGCATCCAATATGTCCAAGCTCAGTGAAAGGCCGGGAACGGACGATCACTATTTCGGGTAACCGCACGGCCAATAATGGCGCCCAAGACCAGTTCCCAGCTGCAAATCGTTTATCCGGGTGGCACAAATCCAAGCCGCCGCATAAGAACGATGATTGACTATATAACTGAGCAAATGAATTGCCGAGCGATTCACCGTACCGCTCGAACTCTGGGTGCGTTCACCTCACTTTTCAAGAATGCAAGCCACTGATCCATACCTTGGTTGGACTTGGCTGACAGCAACAGAACTTTTGCGTCAGGGTTCACCGCCTTGATATTCGCAAGGCAGGCCTCTTCATCAAAATCAACATGCGGTGCCAAATCCATTTTGTTCACGATCACAAGGTCCGATGCTCGAAACATGTGAGGGTATTTCAACGGCTTGTCTTCTCCTTCAGTCGTCGAGATTATCGCAACCTTCATGTGTTCTCCAAGATCGAACATCGCGGGACAGACTAGATTGCCAACATTCTCAATAAACAAGATCGAACCTGCCGCGGGGTTGAGAGTTTTTACGGCACTAGAGATCATGTCCGCTTCTAAATGACATCCCGCACCCGTATTGATCTGGAGCGCCTTTGCGCCAGCTTCTCGAATGCGGTTTGCGTCATTGGCCGTCATTTGGTCGCCCTCTATAACAGCAATATCCAACTCATCATTTATGGCTGAAATTGTCGCTTCGAGGAGTGTGGTTTTACCTGCACCCGGAGAACTCACAAGATTGAGCGCCAAGACTCCTCGCCCCTCAAACCATCCTCTATTTTGCAGAGCGATCTGATCGTTCTTTTGGAGTACCGCCGTTTCAAGGCTGATAATTTCACCGCCAGGGCCATGCACATGCGGCTTGTCATCCCCTTCATGATGATGGTGATCATGGTCACCATCATGGGCATGATGATCATGCGGTGCTGCGCTCTGGGTTTCATCTAAAATCGACCCCGGACGCACGATCTGCGTTTCGCCGGTTTCAGGGTCCGTTATTGTGACAGCATTTTCCGTATCGCTACATCCGCATGTTCCGCACATTACGCAGCCTCCTCTGTTTCAAACTCTTTTATTAAAAATGTATCGCCCTCAGCGGAGACAATCTCTAGTGTCGCATTTTCAACAACCGTACCTTCGGCCACGATACCAAAACAAAACTCCAGGGCCCGAGACTCTACACACGCTTGGGGGCCTACAGACAGACAAATCCTTTTAACCTGACGGCCTTTGGCATGTTCCGTCACAATGGCGACAATGTTCTTTGTCAGCCCTAACTCATGCATTAGACTACTCCCCAAGCGAGCGGGCCGGTCTCAACCAAAATATAAGTTCCCATGGCAATGGCTAACCCGGCAGCGGCGGTATTTAATCCGGCATGCATCCATCCCATGCCTTTATCCACCCATTTCAATGGCCAAGCGACGACATATGTCAGTGCCGCCATACCCAAGATAGATCCCAGTCCAAAACTTAGGACGTAAAACACCGCTGTGGACACGTTTTGTGTTGCGGCCACCGCTAAAGCCAAAAGACCTGCTGATCCGGCCGCACCATGAATAAGGCCAATGAACAAGGCCTTGACTGGAAACCCTTCAGGATGATCGTGGACGTGCGGGTCAAGATTGTGCGTCTCCTTCGAGTCTGCATGCGAATGGACATGCATATGTTTCGCGCCATCCTCATGTTGATGACCGTGAAAATGTAACTTCTTTTTGCGAAACCGCCGAAAGACATCCACGCCCAGCACTATCAGCATGACCCCTACCCCAAACTCCAATGCGGCGCTCATGCGTTCCGTCAACTTCAAACCAAGCAAGATGACACTTGTGCAAATCGCAAACAGCGTAATGGTGTGGCCAAGCCCCCAAACTGCACCTCGGAAAGCCAAGGATCGTTTGGACTTCTTCGTGTCGGTCATCATCGTGCCTATGGCCGCCAGATGATCCGCTTCGAGCGCATGGCTCATTCCTATGAGAAACCCGA
Source organism: Henriciella sp. (assembly GCA_017642885.1). Classification (GTDB taxonomy): domain Bacteria; phylum Pseudomonadota; class Alphaproteobacteria; order Caulobacterales; family Hyphomonadaceae; genus Henriciella. The sequence goes on from JAEPOM010000001.1 coordinate 42,133, forward strand.
GAAGTAGAAAACCTATCACGTCGACCCTCCTAGCAAATTCTTGGCAGTTGCGCGCCGACGAGCATGTCAACAATGCGCCCACCGCCAAATATGGTCGTCATTTCCACACGCCCTGGTGTGCCTGATGTGGCTCTTCCTATAATTGCCGCATCCTTACCTGCCGGAAGGTTTCGCATCACGTTCAACGCGACCTCCGCATCTTCTTCAGGAACAAAAACGACCAGAGTGCCTTCATTAGCCAGATAAAGAGGATCTAGGCCTAGAATCTCGCACACGCCTTTGACCTCTTTTCGAATGGGAAATTGCGTTTCTTCGATAACAATATGCGTGCCTGATGCTTCCGCAATCTCATTCAAGGCGGAGGCCAATCCTCCTCTTGTTGCGTCTCGGGCGCAGCGTGTGCTTGGGACGGCTTTTGTGACAGCCTCCATGAGACCAGCCAATGATTGACAATCAGATGTAATGTTTGTCTTCAAGGCGAGGTCACCGCGCGCTGCCATTATGGCTGCGCCATGATCGCCCAAATAACCGTTTACGATTGCGACATCGCCAGGCTCAACCGCGCCAGCGTGAAGGAGCACGCCAGGAGGGATAACGCCAATACCTGCTGTCGTAATGAAGACCTTGTCAGCGCTACCGCGTTCCACAACTTTCGTATCCCCGGTCACAATCTTTACACCGATTGAATCAGCCGTTTCTTTCATCGTCGCAACAAGGCGTCTGAGCAAAGTTACTTCAGTACCTTCTTCGATAATAAATCCCGCCGATAGCCAAAGCGGGCGTGCGCCACCAACAGCAAGATCATTCACAGTTCCGCAGATAGCCAGTTTTCCAATGTCACCGCCAGGAAACTCAAGAGGGTCGACAACAAACCCATCAGTTGTGAAGGCGAGTTTCGCGCCGGCTTCAGATAGCGCGGCTTCACTAAGGCGGGCCTGGTCTTCGTGGCTTTCAGGTTCGAAGACGGATGTAAAAACATCATCGATTAAATCCCTCATTGCGCGACCACCCCCGCCATGAGCCATGGTGACATATTCAGCGCGCAGCGTTCGCCGTTTTGTCGGTGCAGATGTCGCAGGTGCTGCCATTACTCTGCGCTCTCCACTTGTGTGCGCACTCCACCGTATTGATAATAAGCTGCGCAAGCACCTTCTGAGGACACCATAAGGGCACCAAGAGGCATGTCAGGCGTACACCCAGTGCCAAATTGCGGGCATTGTTGAGGCTTCATCCTGCCGGTCATCACAGCACCGCATTCGCATCCCTCTGGCTCTTCATATTTAGTCCGCGGACGGCCATACCCGATTTCAAATTTTCGTTCAGCGTCGAAAGCAGCATATTTTTCGCGCATCTTCAGGCCAGACTTGTCAATTTCGCCAAGGCCGCGCCATTCGAAAGTTTCGCGGCGTTCATAGACGTCAGCGCATGCGGCAATGGAAACAGCGTTTCCATTATCCGGTACAATGCGCGCATACTGGTTTTCAACATCGGCCCGGCCGTCACGGACTTGCTCCAAAACCATCAGGACGGATTGGAGCAAATCGAGCGGTTCGAATCCCGCGACAACAATTGGCTTTTTATAATCGCGGGCAATAAACCGATAAGGCTCAATACCGATCACCATTGAGACATGCCCCGGCCCGACAAAGCCATCGAGTTCCATATAGGGGTCTTCCAAGAGCGCCTTTATGGGTTCTGGTACGGTAATGTGATTGCAAAACAGGGAAAAATTAGTGAGCTCTTCTGCTGCTGCCTGTTGCGCGCAAAGCGCGGTTGATGGCGTGGTTGTTTCAAACCCCAACGCAAAGAAAACAACCTCTTTGTCAGGATTGCGCCGTGCAAGTTCCAAAGCGTCGAGCGGAGAATAGACCGTGCGAATGTCCGCGCCTTCGGCTTTGGCCTGCAACATTGATTTTTTGGTTCCCGGGACGCGCATCGCATCGCCAAAAGTCGTAAAAATGACATTTTGGCGCTCAGCCAATTCTAAGCAGTCGTCGACGCGCGACATTGGCAGAACACAAACAGGACAACCGGGTCCGTGAATAAACTCCAAAGCCGGCGGGGTTAGCTTATCCAGTCCATACCTGAAAATCGCATGCGTATGTCCCCCGCAAACTTCCATAATGCGGATTGGCTTTTCGGGTGTTGCACCGATTTCGCCTACGACGCGTTCGATCGCCGCCAGCGCGCCCTTTGCTGCAACGGGATCACGAAATTCGCTTGCGTATTTCATCCGTTCTTTTCCATGGCTAATTGTGAGCGGCGCATGGCTTCGATTTCTTCTTGAGCCTCCCCCAACATCAACAAGACCTCCATCGTCTTGGCTGCTTCCTCTTCATCAATGCGGCTCATCGCAAAGCCCACATGCACAAGGGCCCATTCACCGATCAGAGCATCAATATTGCCATCTTCTGGCATGATACAGGCAAGATTGACCTCTCGCTGAACACCTGAAACATCGATCATACCTAGCTTCTTGGTCGCATCAGAAATCGAAATTATTTGTCCGGGAATACCAAGGCACATAAATATTCTCCTATTGAGGACTGGGTTGAAGTGAGGCAGCGGCGATAACCGCTTGACCAAGGGATAGACCGCCATCATTGGCGGGAATTTGTGAGTGGCTTAAAACACGATAGCCTAGGAACTGGAGTTGATCGTGAACGAGCTGAAACAGCGTTCTGTTCTGGAAGCAGCCCCCACTTAGCGCGATGGTTTCAAATTTTCGATCCGAGCCTGAGAGCTTCGCCACCATTTGCACAATGACACTTGCAAGGCCTCTGTGAAAACGCGCGGAAATTGTCCCAATCGGTGTTCCAACGACCAAGTCTCCAAGCATGGCGCGCCAGGCCCCCAAAGGTTCAATATAGGGCATCCTTGTTTCCTGATGCAGCGGAATAGAAAATGGATATTTCAAACTGTCCGGCTCATTTAAGGCAGCGGGGTCTATCGACGCTTCAAATAGCATGGCGGCATGCCCCTCATAGGACTGCTCATCCCTCAAGAGCCCCGTAATAGCGGCAGCAGCATCAAATAATCGTCCGCATGAGGAGGCAAGCGGCGACTGTGTGCCGCTAGCCATCATCCCATCAAGGGTCTCTCTTGGGGCCTCGTTCAAGTATTTGAAAATATCGAGGTCGGCAAAATTCATTGCAAACTCAGCCCAACCCATTTCTGCGCGAATATGGGCATAAGCATTCCGCCACGGTTGGCGAACGGCCTGTTCTCCGCCGGGAAGTGCGACGGGTTTGAATTGCCCCAGCCTTTCATATGAACGGTAGTCACAAGCCATGAATTCCCCACCCCAAACGGTTCCGTCAGGCCCCCACCCTGTTCCGTCCAACGCAACGCCCAAAACCCGGCCTGCATCCAGTGGCCAATTGTTCTCGGCCATACAGGATGCGATATGGGCATGGTGGTGCTGGATTTCGATCAACGGAATCTCGCGCTCACGCGACAAGCCCCGTCCGGCCTCTGAAGATGCGAAGGCAGGATGTGCATCAACTGCGATCGCATTGGGCTTGTGATCGAATAAGTTCTGATAAAGAGACAAGTTCCGAACAGCCTCGTCTCGGGCAGCCGGATGCTCCATATCCCCCAAATGCTGGCTTAATATCGTTTGACCATTTTTGACCAGACAGAACGTATTTTTGTAGTCCCCCCCCATGGCCAATAGGTCGTCCACATCGACAAAGCCGTCAGGCAGATCCAATGATTGAGGGGCATAGCCTCTGGCACGTCTGATCACGCGTTCACGTCCAGCTACGACACTGGCGACACTGTCATCCACGCGGTTGATAATATCCCGGTCATGCAGACAGGCAAAATCTGCAATCTGTGCCAAGTCTTTCCGGGTTTGTTCATTGGTTATGCATTGCGGGGCGCCTGATTTGTTTCCCGATGTCATCACGATTGGGCGCTTCATGCGCCGCAACATTAAGTGATGTAAAGGCGTATAAGGGAGCATAAACCCGAGGCGGTTTAGCCCTGGGGCAACGACCTCAGGAAGGGTGCCCGGTTTGGCTTTCAACAGCACGATTGGAGCCGCAACACTCTTGAGTACCGCTTCCTCAGCCTCGCTAACCTCGCAATATTGGCGAATGATATCGACCGTCTTTGCCATAAGAGCGAAGGCTTTATCTTTGCGGCCTTTCTTGGCCCGAAGGCTCGCTACCACGTCAGCCTTTGTCGCGTCGCAAGCTAGATGAACACCGCCAATGCCTTTGATGGCCACAATATGACCCATCATCAACATTCCGCCCGTGGCATCAACGTCATCCATCATGGAGAAGGCTTCGCAATTGACTACACCTCCCCCTAGTTTTTCAATCCAGGCTTTCGGGCCACAAACGTGACACGCCACTGGCTGAGCGTGCATGCGGCGATCTTTCGGATTGTCGTATTCTTGCTGGCAATCGGCGCACATAGAGAATGCCCGCATGCTTGTTTTTTCGCGGTCATAAGGGGCGCCATCAATGATCGAGAACCGTGGGCCGCAATTTGTGCAATTGGTAAAGGGATATCGATAGCGACGCTCAAACGCGTCAAAGCTTTCAGTATTGCAGTCCGTACAGCTTGCTGCATCCGGCGTGATCGAGACGCGCATGTCTCCGCCTATTGTGGCGATAATCTCAAAACCGTTGGGAGCATTGTCGCTTATCTGTTCTCTGGTCAGCCGATCAATTTTAGCCAGTGGCGGTAATGCTTCAGGCAGTGAGGTGACAAACTGGTCAATGCTGTCTCCCCAGAGGTGGATCAAAACACCATTTGCGGTATTGCACACGTCACCGCGCAAACCGAGATCCGTTGCCAGTTTCCAGACCGTTGGCCGGAAACCGACGCCTTGAACCTGACCGCGAATAAGAATGGCCTCTCCTTTTATGGGGATGGCATCAACCGCGTGTGCTCCATCGCTCATCATGGCTCAATCCGCCACAATAAAATCCGGTTGTTTCCGCTATCGGAGACGACGGCCATCCCGTCATGGCAGGTCAAACCATAAGGCCAACAAACACTATCGCGCCTGGCGACACCCCAGCCATTATCGCCTTTTGATGCAAAATCAGGTTGTGCCATCAATCGATTGGCGTCTGAGTTCATCGCGCAATCTTGCCAACCCAGAAGTCTCGAATTTGCTGTATCAGCGACCAAAAGCTGATCGCCATTGACGGTGATCGCATAAGGCATATTCAAAGCCTTTGCGTCAGGATAATATGCTTTTTGATTGTGGTCGCATTCTGAGAAGTCTGACTGCCCTAATACGAGATCACACGCTTGGCCGTTTTGTGTCGGAAACCCAGTCCAAAGCATGACTCGATTGTTCCCTGCATCCGTGACCGCGAAATGGCCATTCCAGAAAGCGGTCGCATGTGGCCAGCGCATGCCAGCGGGACCGACCTCTTGACCCGCATTTTCATGTCGCTCATCAAAAGTCGCCTGACCTATGACCAAATCGGCAGGTTGCCCTGTCACTTCAGGATCATTCCAGACCAGAACGCGCCGGTTCCCGCTATCACTAACCACGAGCCGGCCATCAATTTCCGCGACCCCATAAGGCCAGTGCATCGAATTCGCCTGAGGTTGATCCTTGCCGAAATTGGCAAGGACATCATTCGCATTGATCTGTCCCAATATAATATCGGCAGGTTGATTGTCATCGACTGGCACGGTTTTCCAAAGCAAGACCCGGTGGTTCCAAGCGTCAGCAACAGCAAGCCCCTTCCCCCATGGGCTGACCCCCGTTGGCACGTTTAAAGTTGAGGCGTTCGCAGCGCCCTTGGCATTGCGTCCTTCGGAAACGAAGTCAGGTTGACCGATCAATAAATCAGCTGGCTGGTTATCGACCTTTGGACCAGTTTTCCATCCCAGCAAGCGATGATGGCCGGTATCAGCGACCCATAAGGAGCCGTCCGGAAGCAGGCAGGCGCCACGAGGGCCAAACAGGACAGACGGACTGGGTGCATTTGATACTGCAAATTCAGTCTCGACCCATCCCAATACAATCTCGGGCCCGTCCTTATTGAGCAAACTTGCCCCGGTCGTCACCGAGCCTGGTGCTTTTACCGATGGGGAAAGAGAGATCTTCGCTGTGCTCATCTCGTCAGTCGCACTTCAACAATATTTCGTGTCACACGAACGCCATGCGGCTGTAATTGAACTTCAGGAGCTGTCAGGCATTCTCCGCTTTCGAGCGAATACTGAAATCCGTGGAATGGACACGTAATCAAACCCTCGTCGATAACGCCGTCATCCAGACGAAACCCCATATGAGCGCACGAATTATTGAAACAGGTTATCTTATCGCCGAAGCGCGAGAGCAGAACGGACTGGTCGTCAATATCGAGTGTTTGCGTCGTCCCATCTGGCAGATCTTTTAGATTGACGGTTTCGGTCCAGCCATCTTTCTGGAATGAGGCAAAAGGAGATACAAATTGAACACCTTCTCCACCGCCCATGCCTTTGACTTGCTGAATTTCAGTCGCTTCGGGCACATGGGTTTGTATGGCCGTCTTTACACCGGAGTAGAATGTCAGCGCCGAGGCCGGACATCCATCACAAGCACCCAGAAACCGAACCACAACCTTAGGGAGTTCAACTTTTACCAGTTCGACATCACCGCCATGACTGGCAAGCATCGGGCGAATGGTCTCAAGAGCCGCTTCAACCCTCTCAAACAAAGAGGCTCTCAATATTCCATGTCGTCGCAAGACCGTATAAACGATTTCGTCCGATGCAGCAGCCTTCAATGCAGGTCCAAATTCCGGCACCTCAGTCAGTAATTTGATCAGACGCTTAAATGCCTCGGCGTTCAAGGCATCAATCGCTTCCCCTCTGGCATGTGCAGCATTGCGTTGCTCTTCAGGCCAAGTATCAGCCAATTGCTCAAGTGCTGCAATGTCACTCAACAGAGATGGCAGATCTTTTTCAACTGATTCTTCGGGGGACGTCGCCATTTACGATTACCTGTATTTGAGGTCTTTATAGAGAATTGGCAGAGTAAACCCGCTAACAGCGCCACCAACGACTGCCGCGATCACCACCGAAACAAATTGCCCCAATCCTACGAGGATCACCGCCCCTAACAGGGTGGCCAGAATACCGCGCAAGAACACCTGAGTGTAATTTGCAAACAGGCGACCGGTTACAAACAGTTTGACCGAGTCCATGACCATAGAAAACATGCTAAACCCCTGCCAAAATCGTAAGTGCAAATATGCCGATAATCACAGCGGCGGCGCCACCGACCAAGCCATATAGACCGCCCATGCTAGCAGCCATTTCTGCGCCGAGGGCATCCTTACCAATGATCCAGCCCGACATAGCACCTCCCGCTAAAGAGGCAGCAATGCCTCCGAGTATCGCTATTATTAGTAGTGTTGACATTTAATCCTCTTTGTTCTGATGTTTATTGATTGATTTTGTGTACGTTTGAGAGTGGCTGCGAACTACCAAACATCTCGGTTTCCAATTCTTCCAAAGCGCCGCTGACAGCTTCGACTTTGTGAATGTCCCCCAGCTTGTTAAAGACAGAACGAGCTTCACGATAAAGACGAATTGCCTCCTTCAAGTTTTCCGGATTGCCTGCCTCTGGATTTTCAGGGTCATCTGGCAAGTTCGCGATGCAGTTCGCCTTGTTAGAAATCGTGTTTGCGTACTCGGCAGGCGTATCTTCCAAAGTTCTTACACGCAGCGCTTCATCATAGGCCTCAATTGCCCGAAAACCGTTTTCGACCCTATGACTTGAAGAGACATACTGGAGCGCATTACCAAGATTGTTCTGCAGCATCGCATATTCACTTGGGTTGTCGACAATAGTTACGACCTTCAACCCCTCTTCAAAAGCTTGCACGGCAAGAGCCTCCCGCATTTTTGAACGCTCATCCGAAAACGGAATTGACATAAAGGCTGTCGCGAGATTGTTCTGCAGAATGGCAAATTCTGCGGGATGCTTTTGTGCATTGAAGGTGCGCAAAGAACGTTGATAGGCGGAAATGGAATCGGTGATTGGCGCCCGGTTGTAGGAAGCCAAATTTTGCAAAATGAGGCCCAAATTCATTTCGGCTTCGGCAACTTCTTCTGACGTCCCCTGAATCCGCAAAGCCTCCAAAGCGCTGTTCATGGAATCACGAGCGCCTTCAAGATAACCGGGGTCATTCGATGGAACGGACATTTGGGCGGTTGCCATTCTAGCCTTGATCCGAGCCGAAAGAAGACCTTCGGTTTCAGGGCATAAATGCACCGCGTCATCGTAAAGCTTTATTGCCTCAATCAAGTCATCAAGTGATTTAGGCTTTTGCTGCATGCCCATGGCGATTTCCATCAGCATTTCGGCTTTTTCGGCGTCACTCGCACTTGCCGAGGCGACAGCCTCTCGGGCCGCTTTGGCTTCTTCTTGTGATCGGCTCACCATTCTTCGCGTTTCCCTAGAAGCCTTGTACTGGCTTCATATTTTTTGTTTTTTGATAATAGGCATCACTTTGAAGGTTTGTCTACGTAATACTCACAATGAAAACTTAGTTTGCACTTATGATGAAGGAATGGTGCAAATCAAAGCGGCCTGAGATGGGTCCCACTCGGCTGTCACGTCATCGCAAACCCACTCCGCTAGGCCGTTTGCGGCAAAAACGTCTTGCGCTGCAACAACGCGGTCTCCTTGAGCATTTCTGATTTTCAGGAGGCTACCCCCAGCCCTTACATGCTGAACCGGCATAATGAGCAATTGGTCTTCACGGATGATCGCAATTATAGCCTCGATCCCCTGAAAGTAGGTTTCATAAACACCGACAGGAACATAGACAGAGCCGCGCCTTATAGAAATTGTCGCACTCATCCGGTTTAATCCCTCTCCGTGCGGTTTTGAACTGTGAGATCCAGAACGCGCCGGCGTGCTCGGCGCGTCAGGATAAAAGACAAAGTGATTATGACGGGCACTGATAGTGTAACTAAGAGGCTATCGCTTATGGTAAAATCTGGTAGCCCTTTTAAGACATAGCTCACAAGCCCGATGCCATAGTAAGAAATAGCAGCCACAGACAGCCCCTCAACCGCTTGCGACAAGTGAACTTGTTGGCGTGTTCTGTGCTCCATCGAAGAAAGTAGCTTTTGATTTTGAGCTTGAGACATCTGGTCAAGCTGAGTACGGGCCAACTCCATCGCCGATCGTACTGTCAAGGAAGTCTGCTCCAAACGTCGATCGAAAGCCTGTATTGTTCCCATAGCCGGCGCAAGCCTATGCTCAATGAAGCCCCCCAAGGTCTGGCGTTGGCCAATAGGCACCTCACCCAAACTATCAAGACGTGAACGCACAATGTTGTAATAAGCATTCGAAGCCGCAATACGGTAACGTGTCTTGGATTGAAGACTCCCCACTTCAGCGAGAATGATCGCCAAGCTATCTATCGCCCCCCCAAGATCTTCACGAGTGACAATAGAGAGGTCCAAAACAGCAGCCTCCGCACGCCCCTCAAGCTCTCTCAGAGAGTCTGAAGCCATCCGAACGACTGGCAAAGCAAGTAGGGAAATCGATCGATAGATCTCGAGATCAATTAGGCGCTTAACCAATCGCCCGCGTCCAAACCCATCATCAAATCCACCGGTCACATAGTAAGGCACCAACCCATCACTATTTCGGAATGAGGTTGTAACCACGACCCCATCAAAAAATGTCCCACCGCCGAACAATCTTTGCTCCGGAAACTGAGTTGCCATATCTACATTTGATTTCTGCGATAGGGTAATCTTGATACCGGATAGCTGCCTTGCTGGTGCGCTGCGGATCAAGTCTAGTATTTCAGAAGCTGGAGCGGTTTGGCCGACATAAGTTATCGATACAAACTCCGTGTGCCTCTCAAATCTTATTATGCCATCATTACGTTGAATGATCTGATGACGTTCTGCTGGATTAAACTCTTCTGACCACGTTCCTGAGCTACCCTCGATTTCCTGGAGAGCCCAGCACCAAACCTGAGCTTCTGAAAAATCGATGTCCAGTGGTGGTCGTGAGTGAAATTCGGCGTCTATGGCCGCTCGGTCCTGATGCTGTTGAAAGATCCCAGAACTCAATTACTGCCCCCCCAGCCTCTATGCATCATTCTGCACCGAAATCTCAGGCCATTTTAGCTCCGGCATGCAAGCCAGCTTGTGAACCTGCTTGATCACTTCTTTGGCCGCGTGGGCAACTTTTTCTGTCAGCCCAATGTGCATTTGCAGTGATTGCGCCTCGATGAGAAAGACTTTCACATGCTTTGGGAACTCATCCTCGTAAATACGCTTCCCGGCATAAAGAGCATGATCCCAGCGAAAATCATGCAAGTTCAGACTTTGCTCTTTAGGCGCTGCGAGCACCTCCCCTGGAACCTCATATATGGCCCCCGGATTACCTTCCGGCGCGCGAGCATCCACGACAATCAAATGCGTGGAACCTCGGGCATGATACATAACCCCCATACCATCTGTACCGGCGTCATAGAGCTGCACATATTCGGGCAACTCAACATCGCGCAGAACATTGATAACGGTTGCTCCAACGCCGTCGTCACAACGATTGGGGTTTCCGCAGCCAATAATCGCCAGTTTTAAATTCGCCATAGTCGGCAAGACCATTCCGGTTCCACAGGAAGCATCAGCTCGGGCAGATCGCAAAATTTGTTATGGGTCTGATAGTACATGCAAGTTTCACATGGCTGTTCAATATCGTGCGCTTCAATCGTATAGTCCGTGAACCCGGAAATGATCAGTTTCTTATCCAGATCATCGCCAGCTTCGTTTTGCAGTCGCGTGATAAACTCGTTGACCATTTCGGACGTTTCCGCACGCGGAAAGACCTCAGTCTTAAGGCCTGCCTTTAGCTTCCCAGCTATGACACTTCTTAGAGCAGTATTACATCCAGGTTTCATATTGTCGTCCATCGGCACGCTCAAATGCGCCAAAGCCGGCACCACCATTCCGGCTCGGCAGGCAGATTAAGTTCTGGAAGATCACACCAACGTCTGTGAACGAGATAGTACATGCATTCCTGACATCTCATCTCATCCTCGCCATGTGGCGAAAGCTTCCAACCGCTTACATCCAATTTGGCGCGCAATTGGTTTGCGTCCATGGCGCGCAACTCATCCAGGAGAGCAGAAAACTCTCTATCGGTCTCAGGAAACGGCTCTAACTGAGTTGTGAGCCCGTCTTTGAAAGCATCCTCAATCATTTTGATGAGGGTGTCATGATCAGCATTTGCAGGTGCAACGCCGTACTTATCCTTGTATTCCTCTGCAGATGTTTTTGTGGTCATGATTTTTTCTTCAGATATGTTTTAGACCCTAAATGGAAAGTCTGGAGCGAAGATCAAAATCAACCTTCGCTCCAGAGATGTCACCAGGTAGGCCTAAGCTGTTCGGAAACGCGCCAATTCTTCACCGGTTTTGGCGTCATGCGCATGCACCGTACACACAAGACAACTGTCATAAGAGCGGCAAACATGGCCCACCTCGACAGGGTCAGTTGGATCAGCAATTGGCGTTCCAATCAAAGCCTCTTCGATCGGGCCGCGTTCCCCTGCTGTGGAGCGTGGGCCAACATTCCAAGTTGTCGGCGCAATGATCTGATAGTTTTTTATTTTACCTTCTTTGATTTCGACCCAATGGCAAAGCGCACCGCGAATAGCCTCTGTTGCACCCCAACCGCGACCGTCCTTTTCCGTTGGCTTAATATACCAAGGATCAGTCAATTTGAACTCGCGCAAGCAACGCTCCGCTTCCCGATAAAGCTTGCAAAGCTCATGCATGCGGGCAAAGTGACGGAGCAAAGCAGATGGGCCGCCCATCTTGCGGTACATATCCAAAATCAATGGATCGGTATGTTGCCAAGCCTCGCCATGAGATCCGCCAGCTACGAGTTGACGGGCAAGTGGTCCAGCTTCCAGACGGCCATTTTCTTCATGGCTCACAGCTGTGCCCCAAGAGTATTTACCGTCAATATCAATATCGTTTTTCTGGATCGGATTGGTGGTCCTGTCAAATGGATGCACCATATCGCTGCCCTCATCATACCAAGCATGCAAGGTATCTTCGCGGGCAAATTTTTGATCCATAATTTTATGGGTATCTGTCGCACCGTCATACACACCAGACTTCATGATAAGGGCAGCATTTCTGCCTTCAATCGTTGGCTTTTGATATTTGTCTTCGTGCGGAAGATATCCCCAAGTTACAAACTTGTTGTGACCCCGACCGTAATTCTGAAGACCGATGTCCATCCCCATTCGCCAGTAGAGACCTAGGTCTGAATTGGCATGCTCAGGCTTCTCGTCGAGCCACGCAATGAAGTCATCATAGGATTTGATCTCCTCATAACGCTCCATGGAACACCCGAACCAAAGTGTTTCGATCCAATTTTTGCGGAAGTGTTCCAGGATCGCGATAGAGCGTGTGACGTCGGTAAGTGTTGGCGCACACATAACCCCGCCCGGAACCATGAATGAGGAATGCGGCCACTGCCCACCCAAGAGAGCATAGATTTCAACCGGGCGCCCTGAAATGGTGACACCAGCTTCATAAGACGTGCCTGTGAATGGTGAGTATCTTTTGACCGCTTCTTCGAAATACTGACTCTTGGAATAATTCTTATTGGTAAAATCAATCATGAAGAGGCCATAGTGATGGCGCGGCAATGATTGCAGCGATTCAACAATCTGTCCCAGATTACGAGCCAGAATAGCGTTTCGCGGAACCTCTGTTCCCCATGCCGTATCGAGCGCCCACGCTGCGCAGGTCAAATGTGACGCGCCGCAAATACCGCAGGCACGTGGTGTGACCACAAGACCCGCTTGGGGATCTTTGTCTTTTAGAATGACCTCAAAGCCGCGGAAAAGCTCCGCATGCGTCCAAGCATTGGTAACAACGCCGTCTTCAATATCGACGCGAACATCAAGATCGCCTTCAACACGGCCAACGGGTGAAATATCGAGTGTTTGAACTTGTGACATAATAATAACTCCTGATGTCGCTTATACGACGAAAATATCTTCTTCAGCCCAAGCTGGTGAAGCTCCCTTCGCGGCGGCCGTTAGCTTCATATAACCCTTCTTGTTCACGCCGGTGGGCATGTCCTTTGGTACGCCCATAACCGTTTGTGTCTTGAAGACCGTACCGGGTGCCAAATCGAAGAACGGAAACTCAGGTTCGGTACAGCCCAGGCACGGCATACCAGCACGTGTCTTGGAAGACTGACGGTTCCAGAGAATTCTATTACATGGACTATGTGTCATCGGTCCCCGACACCCAAGATCATAGAATAAGCAACCCTTGCGCTGACCGAAGGCCGTCGTCGAGACCTTGTAAGCAAAGTGCATGTTTCTCGTGCACCCCGTCTGCGTAAAGCTTGAGAAGAAGGTCTTAGGCCGTTGGAATTCGTCCAAGGTTAAGTCCCCTGCTCGTCCTGATGCAACGGCCACGAGGATTTGTGTAACCCAATCAGGGTGCGCCGGGCAGCCTGGAATATTGATGACAGGAAGGCCAGCTTTCGAAACGTAATCTTTGCCAAGCAATCCGCCATCATGATCTCTTTTCAAGAATTGAAGCCCGGTGCTTTCACTTGGGTTTGGCGCCATGGCAGGAATGCCGCCATAAGTCGCGCAATCGCCAATCGCTACAACAAATTGTGCCACGTCGCATAATTCTTTGACCCAGTCTTTCATTGGGCGACCGCCAAAACGGTTCCAATTGCCAGTACCGTCTGGCGCGTTCACGATTGATCCTTCGAACACAAAGATGTCCAATTGGATTTCGCCTGAGACACATTTCTTCAAAATGTCCTGAACCTGATCGCCAAGTTCCAGTCCCAATGAGGGTTGCCAAAGAATATTGATGCCAAAGTCTGTAACCAAGTCACAGGCGCTCGGCTCCTCAGCATTGAGAAATGACATTGTATTGCCGGAACACGCTCCGCCTTGAAGCCAGAGAAGATTTGCCATGATGAGTCCCTTTTCAGCAAGTTTATCTTGACGAAGATCACGGTCTCCTCGCTGATTGCGCAGTACACTCAGCTATAGATTGCGAACCTCTTGATTCCATATGAGGAAACCAGACACGCCTTGTAAAGCCTTATTTTCACGCAATTTTTTTCGATTTAGTGCAAAGAAACTTTCTTTGTCATGGTGCAAATCAAGTTTCAGCGCGTGCAAAATTGCAAGTCAACAGACTAGCCGTTCCGGTTTCCGCAGACTGGGCACTCAACCTCAGCCCTTAGGCCATACCAGACCCCCTCGCATGGCGTGCACCAATGCCCGACGGCATGACTGGGTTTGTTTGATAGCGCCGACAGTAAAGAGGTATGGCCTAGCTCTTTGGCTGGCTGGTTTCGATTCGAGCCTGGCAATCTTGAGAATGGAAAACGTGTGACATTCGTCTCTGTTGGCATATTCGCACCTGTGTCTTGCGGAATCGTCTCGCGATCAAATCAACCTTGGCTCAACTCATAACGCTTGATCTTATTTGCAATTCCCACCCGCGATACGCCGAGTTGTTCTGCAGCCCGTTTTTGGTTCCAACGATGACGCTCAAGCGCTTTGGAGACCACATGCTTTTCTAATTTCTCTACCATTTCCTTGAGAGTTGCGCCATCGACCTCAAAGTCCTCCGTGGTGGATTTATCAATATTGATACTGGCAATGTTTGGAGAAAGATGCCGGGTGAGGATATAGCTATCCGTGCCTGCGATCGTGACAGCCCTTTGGATCTCCATTTGAAGCTCGCGCACATTTCCAGGATAATTGTGGAGACTAAGTCGCTTCAGCGCGTCCATTGCAATGCCCAACAAATGTCGACCAGACACTTCTGACGCACGCTCCAAGAAATGAGTCGAAAGAGCCGGAACATCTTCTAGGCGCTGCCTTAAAGGTGGGATGTTAAGCTCAATCCCTTTGAGACGATAATATAGATCTCGCCGAAAAGTGCCTTTGACAACCAATTCCTCAAGTGGCCGATTACTCGCAGCGATGACCCGCACATTGGAATAGAGCGTTTCATCCGACCCGAGCGGCTTGACCTCCCCTTCCTGCAAAAATCGCAGCAAGCTGACCTGGAACGCAGGAGATACTTCAGAAATTTCATCCAGGAAGACGGTCCCGCCATCAGCAGCGCGGAAAAGGCCCAAACGCGGCGTCAATGCGCCCGAATAGGCCCCCGCCACATGGCCAAACAATTCAGAATGCAAAACATCATCGGGAAACCCTCCACAATTTTGGACATGCATAGGAGAGTTTTTACGATCAGAATTGTAGTGCACCGCGCGCGCCATTAGTTCTTTGCCGGTGCCCGTTTCGCCCTGTATCAAGATTGGAATTTCTGTCGCTGCGGCTTGTCGAGCCAAGGCGCACAGCTCATCCATTTTGGGGCTGACATAGATAAGTTTTTCAAATCTGGACCAAGGGCTCTTTATATCCTCAGATTTTGTTGGCTTGAAGATATGGTCATCTATCGACAGTTTTAGCTCTCGAGATAAAAGCCTATGACGACGCGAAAGCTCACTTATCTCAAGCGCGCGTTTGACGACGATCTTGAGTTGTTGTGCCTGAACAGGCTTTACCAGATACATAAATGTTGCGGCTCGAGATGCCAGATCGACCGCCTCGGCGGATATCTCCCCATCCGTAATCAAGATACGCGCAGTAGCTGGAGCCCTCACCCTCAAACGCGTTAAAATATTATCAGATGAGTCTTCAAGACTGTCATCGTCACAAATCAATAAATCACACTCAACGTCACTCATTGCGCTTTGTGCTTCCCGCTCGTTTTCGAACGTAATCAAGCGACAATCATTCTCGGCAACTAAGACTGAATGTGCAGCCTTGGTCAGCTGCTCATCAGACGTCAATAGGATAATCGTGTTGTACTGCGACAAATAAACTTCCTTATCATTGTGCAAACTATGTTTGTATCATTGATTTTACAGCACTCGTCAATGGTGACTGTCCATTCGCGGCAACGAGAAATGGACATCCGGCGCCGGCACCTCAGGCGGGGATACAACTGGTAAGGTCCAGCTCCGGTTCGCCCGCTAGGCCCTTCAGGATGAGGCCGGTAACACCCGGTATCACCTTACCTACACTGAGATATCGGACCCGCCACAATAGGTCGTCATTGCGGCTTTTCGATCGCCGGGGGCGCGACCAGCAGACTCGACAGCTCCCATACGGAGGCATCGATTATCTGCTCCGTCGCTACAATCACAACAGTGAGCGTTAGTTTGAGTATGTTCCCCTCATTTCGAAGTAGTTCCGATTAACACCCGTATACGGCTGATGGGGTATTCGTCCCAAATTACTTCTTGCGCCCACCAAGTACTGCGACGAGCTCTTCGACTTTCTCACGACGTTCAGCCACATCGTCGCTGCTCAGGGCATGGTCGACGCACGTGTCCAGATGATCTTGGAGCGTGAGATTTTCGAGCGCCGACAGAGCGGCCTTGATCGCCTGCAGCTGCCGCACAACATCGATGCAATAGCGGTTATCATCAATCATCTTCGAGACACCGCGCACCTGACCTTCGATACGAGCAAGGCGTTTGAGCGCGGCCGACTTTGTTTCTAACTTCATTTCGTATACCCCAGCAGCGTATGTCGCCAGACGTGGAAAGCGGCTCGGCTAAACCCTCAAAACACGAACGCTTTGAGCGGTATCCAAATCCCCATCGCCATCATGACTAGGTTCTCTGTCAAAGACACGAAGCCGAGCGGCACATTGGAGTCGCCGCCAACGCACGCGCATTTTAGGTCGCGCTTGTCGACATAAACAGCCTTGTAAACTGAGATCGCGCCAATCGTACCAATAAACAGCGCGATGGGCGCGCCAATCAAGGCCGCAGCTCCGCCGCCAATCATCAGGACGCCAGCAACCACCTCGGCGAAGGGATAGACATAACCGTACCCAACCTTGCGCTGCGCCAGGAGGTCATAGTTCAAGAACATGGTTGAGAAGCGCTCAACGTCCTGAAGCTTCTGAAGCGCCAAAGCCGTCATCGCGAAAGCGGCAAAGAGTTCAACGGTGCGGACCGCGAGCACATCACCAAGCAGTCCCCAAGACACAGCGAGAGCCATAAGGGCGCTGATCGCGAAGATCATCAAAACGGGGGTGTACGTCTTTTTGTCACTACTTTTCTCATACGACGTCAAACGCTCGCGCAACGCTTCGTACCCGCCGATGCGCTCGCCTCCGATAAAGGCTTGCGGCGTCGTTTTGACATCATGCTTTTGTTTGAAAGCATCGGTTTCTTCGCGCGTCGTTAAATGATGGTCTTCAACGTCAAAGCCCTGTCGCTCGAGCAGCCATTTCGATTTAAGTCCATAAGGGCAGAGATGCTGATCCATCACCATACGATAGAGCGCCGCCGTTTTCTGCGAGACTTGCGGCGCCTCTGCACCATTGGTCGCGTCTAATGATGACATCCTGAGACTCCAAATATACCCTATGGGGGTATATTGATAAGAGCGCACCTTCCGTCAACCGCTCTAAGCGATGAAGATCTGCCCAAGAGGTCAACGGGCTATTCAGCGGGCTACGCCAATCCTGCCGGAATGGGGCAAATCGAGCCGTATTTGGTCCTATTTTTCGAACCACCTCTATTCACGAAGCAGCAATGGCGTTCTTCGAACCTCACTCCTCGACGACTAATCGAACATTCCCAAGCTCTGTCTCAAACGCGCGGCCATCGCCAGACCAGGTCTCGAAGCCCTCATGTGCTGAGACGTTGTGATAGCCTTGTGCGTCAAGCGCCTTCTTCACGAGCGCGGCACGGCTGCCGGTTCGGCAATAGAGTATGATCTCAACATCTGCATCTCTGACTGTATCGGCGACTATGAATTCCGCTTTGCCGCGGGGCAGCCACTGCGCTCCAGGAATATGCCCCAGCTCGAACTCGGACTCGGTACGAACATCATAGAGGAGCACGTCCGGATTCGCGGCCAAGCGCGCAGCGACGTAGTCATTATCAACAAATTCAATGCCTGCCTGAGCCGCCTCAACCACATCTTCCATCGTCATCAAATCGTCCGCCTGTGCAGCGAACGGCAACCCAGCACATAAAACCACAAGGGCCATCATTCTCATCATCAGTATCTCCAATCTCAATCACTAAATTTAAGCCCGTCCGGCACCAGATGAGCAATCTTCATCAATTCGTCCCGCCGGTAGGCCATGGACCCACCGTCTCCATAGGCTGGTCGATCTGTCTTATGCCCCATCAGCGTGCAGCGTAATCCATAATCCAATCCAGCTTCGAGCATTCGTTTCTCGAAAGCGTGTCGGAACGAGTAGATTACGTGGTCTGTTGTTGGAAACAGCCCCCTTTGCCGAAACGCCTTCATCAGATTGGCGGATACGAGTTCGCCGCGATCACGGTAATGCTCGAAACCTTCCGGAGCTGCTCGCATCGCTTCAAGCGCGACGCCGACCAGTGGAATATCGCGTATGGATGTCTCGGTTTTGATTTCACGGTTCTGCCGAGGGCGGATGCGAATAAAAGGGACGTTGGCTTTTAGCTTTATGTCTTCTGGCAGGAGATTGCAGATTTCACTGGTTCTGCAACCTGTTTCGATCAGCACATAAATGATGCACCGTAGCTCCCATCGCAGATCATCAAAGATGCCGGGCGCGAGAATTTTGCTGCGAACCCAGTCATCCTCGAACGGTGGCACGTCGACCCGAGATTCGCCCTTGAAGAACATTTTCCGAAAAGGATTGAGCCGCTCTTCGTCGCCCTTGTGGGAGAAGTAGGCCTCGTGCAGCGTTCGCATATTGCCAATATGCCGATTGGCCGTGTTCGGCTTGGCCGGTTTCTCACCTTCCTCGCGTGGGATCATCCGCTCCATCCACCAGTTGCGGTAAGACAGTGCATCGTCACGTGAGATCGCAGCTATGGGCAGATCGCCGATCACATCAATGAAGTAATTGATTGAGGTCCGCTTGGTCTTTTCCCAGGAGTATTTCTGTTTGGGCGACTTGTTGTACTGCTCGTCGAAAGCGATTTCATCGAGATAGAGCTGGAAGGCTTCAGACACGGTTGTCTTGTCGTCTTCAGCGACAGGTGCAGGCACTGCGCCGAGCAAGGCTTCAGCGTCCTGCATACTTGGTGGGTGCGCTGGAGAGGTGCCCCATTCGAGCAACTGTATGCGTTGCATCAAGTCAGCCAACTCAGCAGAAGCGCCTAAGGTTTCAGCGGGTGCATAGGCAAACCCTCTCGCCATGGCCCGGGCATTCGCTGACTCGTAGCGTTTTGCTGCCGCGGCCTTAGCCGTATCATTCGCGCTGTCTCCTTCCACCTCTGCCAAGAGAAGCGAGGTCCAATAAGCATCATCTGCTTCGACGAGTGCGTCACGTCTCATGCGCGCCACTTTCAAGACTTCAGTATCAAGCCCGACACGCACAAAGGTTCGAGGATCGACATGTTTGAATTTGGCCGGGACCCGCCGATGGTAGTGCCAGCGTTCGCCTCTAAGAAGCAGGAACTGGTCGGAATGCCTGAGAACTGTCATCCTCAAACTGTATCACAATTTGGTTCCAATTTGTATCACAATTTGAGTCAATAACCGGACTCGAGTGGCGAAAACACGTGATGCACGCAACATTTCTACAATGTTTTCAAGGAGTTAATTGTTTGAAAAAATTGAAGAAATGGCGCGAGTGACGGGACTCGAACCCGCGACCCCCGGCGTGACAGGCCGGTACTCTAACCAACTGAGCTACACCCGCGCATGGGCTTCCCCGCCGAAGCGGTGAGAGGCTGATCTATACGTGCAAAAATCCTCGGTCAAGCGGCAATTGCCATGACT
Source organism: Henriciella sp. (assembly GCA_017642885.1). Lineage (GTDB taxonomy): Bacteria > Pseudomonadota > Alphaproteobacteria > Caulobacterales > Hyphomonadaceae > Henriciella. Next base: position 61,946 of record JAEPOM010000001.1, read on the forward strand.
TTGACATCAGTTGCAGCTATTCACCTGCAATACAGAATAACAAGGCCATATTCCTCCCATGAAACGTCTCCTGATCATCCTTTGCGCTGTAATTGCGGCCCTGTTGGCAGCTGCTGTGATTATTCCGTTTTTGATCCCGACATCGGTTTATAAAGCCCAGATCGAGAGCGCGGCTACCGACGCGCTCGGCCGTAAAGTAACGCTGAGAGGCGACCCCAAACTCTCCATCCTGCCAGTGATTTCCGCGCGAATCGAAGGCGCTGAGATTGCCAATCCGGACGGATTCTCTGATCCGCTGATGATCGAGGCGGGCGCCCTGCAAGCCAATGTCAAACTCCTGCCATTGCTGTCGCGTCGGGTCGAGATTGGCAAGATCACGCTGGATGATGCGACAGTGCGTCTGGAACGCCTCGCGGATGGCCGCGTCAACTGGGTGTTCGGAGATCCCAATCAGGAAGGCAGTGAGACCGATCCGGAGTCCGGATCCGGCGGGTTTAAGACCGGCATCGATCGCGCTGCGCTTTCAAATGCCTCCATTTCCTATCGCGACTGGGTCACCGGCGAACAATATGTGCTGACGGAGTTCAACGCGTCAGCCCAGCTGAAGGCTCTCGATAAGCCGCTGACATCGAACGGTGACGGTCGCCTCAATGGCCAGCCTTTTGATTATCGCATCCGACTCGACACCTTGCAGCAGCTGACCAGTCAGCAACCCGTAATCCTCGACGCAAAACTCGGCACTATTTATGGCGATGTCGTTTATGACGGCGCACTCACGCTGGCTGAAGCACCGGTGCTGGATGGTGCGTTTGAGGTGGAGTCCGATACGCTGGGCCAAGTACTGACCATACTGGGCGACGCGGACCTACCGATCGTTGCAAGCGCTCTCAAATCTGTGCGCGCCAAAGGGACGATCAGCGGCCCTGCCATGACCGCCGCGATTGATTTTTCAAGCATGAAACTCGCCGCCACGGGTCTCGACCTCGACTACCGGGGAGAACTTCAACTTGGCACTGAGCTTAGCCTGAACGGAACGGTCGACTTAAACGCGGCAGATGCGCAGAGGCTTCTCAAGCCTGGGCATCCTTGGACCTCAATCCTGACCCTATTGGGCGACGTGGATCTCCGCGCGACCTTGTCTGGTCCGCTTAGCGCACCAAACCTGACTGGCATTCAGCTGAAACAACGCAGCGTTGATCTGGCGACGGATTATTCCGGCGATATCTCTTTGGCCAGCGATCAAGCCGTGAACGGAATGCTCGACTTTAGCAGCGACAACCCGCGCAAGGTTCTCGAGACCTTCGGAACCGTGCTTCCCGAGGGCGAATCACTGAACGCGCTCTCGATCAAAGGTCAGACCACGGGAAGCCTCATGGCGCCTCAGTTGAGCGGCGCGTCTCTTACTCTGGACGATACCAAGGCCACGGGCAGCGTAGGTGCAGATCTTCGCGGTTCGCGTCCGCGCATTGTTGCCGACCTCACAATGGACACGCTTGATGTCACGCCTTTCCTTGGCAGCGGCTCTCAACAGCAAGACCAGACGCCAAGCCTCAATGAAGACTGGGATGATACGCCGTTTGATCTTGCCGGGCTCCGCGCGGTTGATGCGACGATTACCGTTGCCGCCAACACGGTTGTAATTGACCAGATCACGCTGCAGGACGCTTTGCTCAACACCCGCCTCGACGATGGTCGTCTATCCGCCTTGTTCCGCCGCGATGACGACACGCCCGGCTTCCGGGTCTTTCAGGGCGACTGGTATGGAGACCTGGTGCTGGACGCATCTCGTTCCACGCCGACCCTGCAAGTCGAAGCTTTGGCCTCCAGCATTGCCGCGCAAGAAATGCTGACGGCGCTGACCGGGTTTCAGAACCTGAGTGGGCTTGGCGATGTCCACGTCAATATGAGTTCGGAAGGCAACAGCCTGAAAGCGCTGATCAATGGGCTCGACGGCAAGTTTGAGTCAGATCTCAATCAAGGCGCTTTGAAAGGTCTGAACCTTGCCAAGATGGTGCGCGATACCACCAATCTGGGCGAGCTGCTGCGCAGCGGAAATCTGAACATTGCGAGCTTCAGGGATGCACTCTCTCCGGAAGCCGAAACGGATTTTTCCAGCTTCATCGGCAATCTCGATTTTAACAACGGTGTTGCCAGCATCACCGATCTCAGCATGGAGAATCCGGTCGTTGGTATTACCGGTGCAGGCCGCATCGATCTTGGCGCTCGAACCCTAGACATCAGCCTGACGCCGCGCGTTGATGTGAATGCTGCCGGGGGTGGATCAACCATCGGCATCAATAGCATTCCCATTCCCGTGCGCGTTTATGGCAGCTGGTCGAGCGTTCAGTTTGGTCTGGATCAGAGCGCGGTTCAGGCCGAGCTGACAGCGCGTTTGCGCGGGCAAGCGGCAAGCGAAATTGGCGACCGCATTGGCGGTGATGCGGGCCGGATCATTGGCGACATCATCGGCGGTCAAAGCGCGCCGTCCACCACACCTTCCAATGAACCCGCCGAAGCGCCGGAGACAACTGAAAATGGTGAGACGGAACCCGCGGAAGAACGTGATCTCGAAGACGAGTTGAGAGACCGGGCGCTGGATGCCCTGTTTGGTCGGCGCAATTCCGAGCCGCCGGCAGAGCAAAGTCCGGAGCCGGAAACACCCGAGACCGAAACGCCCAATTAGGTTTATTCGCTGAAGAAAGCGCGCGTTTCCGCGCCTTTCGCCGCTTCGAGGGCGGCACATAGCTCAATCCGCTCGACAGTTTGCGTCAGCGATCGCTCGTGGCCTGGAACGTCATCTCCGTGCGTATCAAACAAGGCGACGAGATCGTCCCGCGCTTCGAGGGAGCACATCCGCCGTGCCAATGCCGGACTGGAGCGTTTGCGCTGTCGAGGAATGACATTCAGATAGGATGCAAAGTTTGCCTTCAACCATTCCCAAGTGGCGTCCTGGGTTGCACTCTGCTGCATCTGTCCTTGTACGATCGCCAGCGCTTCACGCGTTCCAAGCGTCCCAGACAGAGCGAGATCCAGAATACGCTTTGAAAGGTCGGGGTCTTGATTTTGACCGATCGCATAGGCCACGGCTTGCTCGAATACCGGGTCATCATAGTCCGTTCGCACCGCGAGCAAACGATCTATGAAAGGCTCGCCATAGGTTTGGACGCCGATCGCCATACCGGTGAGATATTCGTCTGTATTCAGCGTGCGCTCTGACGAGACGCCGTCCAGGCCGATATAAGCCGCCGCGGCATCAGCGAGGCTTTGGCGCAGCGTTGCATCCTGCCCGGATCCGATCAGAAATTGTTCGAGACTAGACTTCATGATCGCGAGTTCAGGGTCGTCGCTGCCATGCTGGTCCAACGCTGTATAGCGGTGCTGGAAGACGTCGATCACTGCTTCACGATACCCTGCGAGTGCCGTCTCGTCATTCGCTAGCAGGCGTTCGAACCGAGTTGCCTGACGGATCGCAGCTTGCACAACACGCCGCTCCTCGTCCCGCACAGCCTCGTCAATGAAGCGCCAGATGGTATCCACATCGAGGCGCCCGGCAGCAAACTCTGCGCCGGCACTATCCAGCGTCGACAGTTTCTCACCGGCGCTCAACTGGTCAAACGCCCGCCCCAGGTCTTGCCACTTCTCGTAAGGCAGGGAGAAGCGGTAGTATCCGGTACCATCGGCGTTCGGCATGATCCAATCTGTCTGCGCGCTCGCCTCAGAACTCACACCGCCAGACAATAGCTGAGACGCGTCAGAGATCAATTCGCACTGCCGCGTTCGTCCTTCCCAATCGCCCATTCCCCAGCAGAATGGGATGACCCAGGTGCGGTCGTCGACAATGCTGCTGCCGAGCGGGGCATAACGCGATTGTGTCACCCGGTATCCGCCTGAGGGCTCAGACGACAGCGTCAAAAGAGGCAACCCGCTTTGACCAACAAAGCTCTGAAACGCGCGGGTCAGATCTGGTTCACCGGTTTCCCGGCCAATAATCTCAAAGAATTCCGGGCTCCCCGCGACGCCGTCCTCATACGCCTCGACATAACGCCCGAGCGCCGGTCGGAACTTGTCGGCGCCAAAATAGGCGTCAACCATGCCGATCACCGCGAGACCCTTATTGTACGTGATCGAATCATAAGCGTTGCGGACATTTTCATTGAGCGCGATTGGCTCGCGAACGGCCCGGGCACTGGCCAGACTATCCAGGTCCATGGCCGAAATGCCGTCGACAATCGCATCCAGTTCGAACCCTTCGCCCGGATAGAACTCTGACAGACTTGCGCCCTCGCCCCAGCTGGCAAAAGCTTCCTTCAGCCAGAGATCATCCCACCAGGGCGGCGTGACCAGATTGCCGAACCACATGTGACCGACTTCGTGCGCATGGATGGCCAGCAAGCTGCGTCGCGCGGCTGGACCAATATCGTTGCTGGCAAGGATCCGGCTCTCGCGATAAGTGATCGCCGCCGCGAGTTCTGTGGCCCCAGATGGCCATTGCGGGGCCGCAACAATGTCGAGCTTTTTGTATGGATAGGGCTGCTCCAGCGCCTCTTCGAAGATGCGGACAAGATCTGGCGCGGTTTCGAGCGCGAGGCCGAGCTCACTCCCCTTTCCACGCCGGGCAAACCCGCGCAGAGGGATTGGCTCTGACCGGATCTCGTTTGGCGGGATCATACCCGCATCCACGACATCAAAACTGCCAACCGCCAATGAGAGCAAGTAAGTCGGCAGTGGCCGCGTTGTCTCGAATGTCACCGTCTTCAGCCCGTTCTCCAGGCGCTCAACCGACGCCTCGGGCGCATTAGAGATGGCGGAATCTGTCTCTGGAATGGTCAGCGTGATGTCGAACGGCGCTTTGAAAGCCGGTTGGTCAAACCCCGGCATAAAGCGGCGCGCCTGAATGCTCTCAGACTTGGCGAGGGCGTAGGCATCGCCCTGCTCCGTTACCTTGAAAAGGCCCGAAAGATTGGCGTCAAAAGGAGCGTTGTAATCGATCTCGACGAGCACTTTTCCCGGATCGACGGTCTGGCCAAAATCGAGCCAGGCAACGCCGGAATCCAAGGCTGGCTCCCAGACACCGTTTCGCGGAGCTTCGTTCTCGACACTGGATCGGACAGCGGTCACCTCAAGATCTCGACCGTGCAGATAGAGACCGCTTGATCGCTCCGTTACGTCCAGAGTTATAGCAACGGTTCCACCAAACCGGGCTTCACGCGGATCCAGCATCAGATCAAGTTTGTAATGCAAGGGATATGGAGTGGGCTCTAACGGTCCCGGGGGTGCAAGTGCGATCCGGTCTTCAACGCCCAGGTCAACCACCTGCGTCGGGACCACGCCAGCATTGCACGCACAGAGCAGGCCGCAAAGCAAAGCCATGATTCCTGATCGCATTTCGTTCTCCAGCTTGTTTCCGCAGCTTGTTTCCGTCCCCTGCATAGCGCACAAGACGGAGGATGAAACCCGTACTTTCCATTCTTGATCCATCGCCAATTTTCAAAGGGCGAACCGCCGCGGATGCGCTCAACGAGACCCGTGCGCTGGCATCCGCAGCCGACGCCATGTCCTATCGATCTTATTGGGTCCAGGAGCATCACAATGCGACGAGTTTTGCTGGCACCACGCCTGAAATCCTGATGGCGGACCTCGCGAGTCGGACCGAGCGGATCAGCCTTGGATCAGGCGGCATCATGCTGCCCAACTATTCTCCCCTTAAAGTCGCTGAATGGGGCCAGACACTGAACCAGCTCTATCCCGGCCGGATCCAGATTGGCCTTGGCCGCGCGACAGGCGCAGACCCGCGCGCCTCTGCGGCGCTCTTGGGACCAGGCGGACAGAACTTTCCAGCAATGCTGCGAATGCTGATGGACTGGATGCTGGATGCGAGCGGGCAGATCCCCTTGCCGGGCGACCACCGCGCGAAAGGTATCGCCGCGAATCCGCCGGGCGATAATCCCGGGCTGTGGATGCTCTGTTCCTCACCGGGCTCAGCGGCGTTCGCGGGACAGATGGGATTGAAGCTCGCCTTCGCCGACTTCTTGAATCCCGGCGGCGCCAAAGAGGCGCTGGCCGCATATTTCGACGCTTTCGAACCCTCCCCGTTTTGCGCGGAGCCTTATGCAGGGATCGGGCTCGTGGCGCTCGCAGCCGCAACTGATGAGGAAGCAATTCGCCTCGCTGCTCCCATCAAAGCCTGGGCTCTTGGTCGAGGGGCGGGTCAATTCAATCCGTATCTGAGCGTCGAGGAGGCTGAACAAGTTCTTGAAGACGCCCCGCTCATTCCGGCGGCGCGCGGGATTATCGGCTCAGCCAATTCAGTGGCGCAGTCGCTTCTTAACGTGGCAACGGAAACGGGCGCCAGCGAAGTGTTTCTGCTCACCATAACCGACAGGCTCGACACGCGGATCGAGAGCTATCGTCTGATCGAACAAGCGGTCGCCCGTCTCACCGCAGGTTCGGCAACACCGCCACAATAGCCTCGACGGCATCGCGACCAAGCTGTTTGGCACGTGTTGGTGACCAGCCAAACTCTGCGTTCGGCTTGTCGGCATTATCCTTGAACGGCATTTCCAGCGTCATGGCGAGCGCGTCGAAATGTTGTGCCAGCGCGTTCGAGCAGATTGTCAGATTGGCTCTTCCGGGCGTGTTGACGGGGTAGCCATACTTGGTCTGAAACTCACCATTGGAAGATTCGACATATGTCTGCTTGAAGCTCTGCTGCAGGTCCGCCAGACGATTGGACCAGTCCGGTATGCCTTCAGTTCCTGCAATGAAATTGTATGGCAGCGCCTCATCGCCGTGCACGTCCAGCGCGAAGTCGAGGCCGGTTTCCTTCATCTTTTCCAGGACCAGATAGACTTCCGGGCTCTTCTCCATGCTCGGATCGGCCCATTCCCGATTGAGGTTCACGCCTGCGGCGTTGGTGCGCAAATGACCGCGGGCGCTGCCATCCGGACACATGTTTGGCACCATATAGAGGACAGCGTGCTCGCGGAGGATTTGCACCGCTTCGTCGTCTTCATCGCCGAGGCGTTCGAGGAAGCCTTCCATCCACCACTCTGCCATTGTCTCACCCGGGTGCTGGCGCGCGGTGATCCACAGCGACCGCTTCGCCCCACCCGCAGAACCGACTGTGATCAGATCCATATCGCGCCCGTCCAGCGTTTGACCGAGGACGCTGACCTGAGCGTCGGAAATCGCCCCGGCTTGCGCGATGAGTTTGCGATGACGACCCGTAGGATAAGGTGCAAAATAGGCCACATAAACCGACCCTGCCCCGGTCTCGGCATGGATAGTCAGCGCTTTGCCATCATACTCCGTTTCGACCCGGTGCCAGTGCTCGAGATCGTGTGAGATAACGGCCTGATAGTTCTCCCAGCCTTTTGGGTAAGCTGCATCACCGGCATTCTCGATCACCATGCGCAGCGGCGCGCCTACAGGTCCTGTCACGCGAAAATAGAACCACTGATAAAAGTCAGATCGGTGATCCCGGGCGATTTCCAGGCGGATATTTTTGGGGTCGTTCTGGTCTTTAACAATGATGTTTCCGCCATCGAAGGCGGAGGATACCTGCACACTCATGTGATCTCTTTCGCAGCCAGATCGGCGTGGTAGGCCTTCGCCATTCGCGAGTCGATCCCCTGCATCTTCAGAAAGGCGCTGAGCACGCCCAGTTTGCGGTTCGGTTCTAGTCCGTCGGCGATGCGGTGAAGCTGGGTGTAGTACCAGCCCTGCATGCCGAAGCCATTCAGCGCCTTGAACAGGCCAATCGATGAATTGGGTCCAAAAATCCCCGGACCAATCCGAAGCGTCTTTTCCCATCGTGGCAGTTCTTTCACAGCGCCAGAGATCAGCTGGGCCGGAGCATCCACGTCAACGCATAGCGGACGTCCGAGACCAATCAGGTCCGCCTCACCGCCTGCCAAGGCGTCATTCATGCCCTCCAGTGTGCGGAACCCGCCCGTGACCATTAGCGGCATCGTCGCAACGGCCTGAATTTCTTTGGCATAGTCCAGGAAATAAGCTTCACGGCGCTTCGTGCTCTCACGCGCGCCATCTTCGTGCGCGGGTTTCAAGCCTTCCATATCCATCATTTTCGGCTGCTCGTAATTGCCACCAGAGATCTCGACAAAATCCAGACCGAGTTCGTTCAGCATGCCGATCACTGCGGTTGAGTCTGATTGCGAGAATCCACCCTTTTGGAAGTCAGCTGAGTTCAGTTTGACTGACACCCCAAATCCTGGGCCTGCTTCTGCCTTGGCAGCGTTCAGCACCTCCAATAGAAGGCGCGCGCGGTTTTCCAGCGCGCCGCCCCATTCATCCTCGCGTTGATTGGTCAGCGGTGAGAGAAACTGGCTCATTAGATAGCCATGCGCCGCATGGATTTGCACACCATCAAACCCGGCCGCACGCGCCGCTTTCGTGGCTATGGCGTACTTTTCGATCAGGCGCTTGATATCATCGCCGGTTAGCGCGCGAGGTGTGCCGAACTGTCCGCCTGGCAAATCAACCGCGATAGCACTTGGCGCATCGGGCTGTGGATTGACCATTTTCTGGGTCTGCCGCCCGGCATGGCTGAGCTGCATGACGGTTTTTCCGCCACCCGATTGGCACGCCTCTGCCCATTTTGCGAGCATTACAGCATGTTCATTCGAAGGTGGGCCGTCGATTGCGACATTTCCTGGCGCCTCCAGATTTCGCCGATCGACGAGGACATTTCCGGTGATCTGCAGACCAACGCCGCCATCCCCCCAGGCCTTGTACAATTGCAGATGGCGGTCGGTGACTTCGTTGCCGGGATTGGCCAGGCGCTCAGTCATCGCTGCTTTGACCAATCGGTTGGGTATTTCCACTCCCGACGGCAGGGTTAACGGCGTATTAATCGAATTCGTCATGATGGAAGTCCTTGGAATCAGTGGGCGAATGGGCTTACGGGGAGAAAACCATTATGGGCGCTGCAAAGCAAACGAACCTGTTCAACGATATGAAATCTGATCCATCTGGCTATAGCGCGAAAGACATCGAGGTCCTCGAAGGCCTCGAACCTGTGCGCAAACGACCCGGCATGTACATTGGCGGCACCGATGAGCGCGCCTATCATCACCTGTTTGCGGAGATCCTGGATAATTCCATGGATGAAGCCGTAGCTGGATTTGCGACGCGTATCGAAGTGCATGTTCGCGCCGATGGCTATGTCGAAGTCATCGACAATGGCCGCGGCATCCCGGTCGGTGAGCACCCAAAGTATCCTGGCAAGTCCGCGCTCGAAGTGATCATGACCACACTGCACGCGGGCGGAAAATTCTCCAATAAGGCTTATGAAACGGCTGGTGGCCTGCACGGCGTGGGGTCATCGGTTGTGAACGCACTGTCCGAGCGCATGGAAGTCGAAGTCGCGCGCGACAAGAAGCTCTATTTCCAGGCCTTTGAGCGCGGCAAAGTTACTGGCCCGCTGGAGCTGAAAGGCCCCGCCCCGAACCGCCGTGGCACAACCGTGCGTTTCAAGCCTGACATTGAAATCTTCGGCGAGAAGCTGCGCTTCAAACCGCAGCGCTTGTTTCAGCAAACCCGCTCCAAAGCCTATCTCTATCGCGGCGTGGAAGTACGCTGGAAGTGCGATGAGGAGCTTTTGCCTGAGGACTCCAAAGTCCCGGCAGAGAAGGTCCTCTCCTACCCGAACGGCCTCGCCGACCAGCTCGACGAAGTCTTCAAGGGCAAGGCCACCATTACCGAACAACACTTTGCTGGTCTGGTTGAGTCCGATGACGGCAAAGTCGAATGGGCAATTGCCTGGACCGCAGCCGGGTTCGGCGAGACTGATGGGTTTTCGCGGTCTTACTGTAACACCATTCCGACACCTGATGGCGGCACGCATGAAGCAGGCTTCCGCTCCGCTATTACCAAGGGCTTGCGCAATTATGCGGATCTGACGGGCCAGAAAAAAGGCACATCGATCACCGCAGACGACATTATGGGCCATTCCGGCCTGCTTCTGTCAGTGTTTATTCGTAATCCGGAATTTGTCGGTCAGACAAAGGATAAGCTCTCGACGACGGCGGCATTCCGCGTGGTTGAGAACTGTGTCCGTGACCGATTCGATCACTGGCTCGCAGCCAGCCCGAAAGAAGCCGACAAGCTGCTGACCTGGGCCGTTGAGCGCGCCGATGAACGCGCGCGCCGCCGCAAGGCCAAAGACGTCGCCCGCAAATCGGCGACGAAGAGACTGCGCCTGCCCGGCAAACTCGCCGATTGCGCAGACAGTAAGGGCGATACCGAACTGTTCCTCGTGGAGGGCGACTCCGCGGGTGGATCAGCCAAGCAGGCACGTAACCGCAAAACCCAGGCAATCTTGCCTCTGCGCGGGAAGATCCTCAACGTTGCGTCCGCCACAGCGGACAAGATGGACAAGAACCAGGAGCTCCAGGATCTGCTTCTGGCGCTCGGCACCGGCACCGGATCGCGTTTCAATATTGACGATCTGCGCTATGAGAAAGTCATCATCATGACCGATGCGGATGTCGATGGGGCGCACATTGCTGCGCTGCTCATCACATTCTTCTACAAGATGACGCCCGGGCTTATCGAGAGTGGCCGCCTCTATATGGCGATGCCGCCGCTTTATAAGCTCTCCTACAAGGGCAAGTCGGTCTATGCGATGGATGATGAGGACAAGGAGCTCCTGATGGAGCTCGAGTTCAAGCCGAACCAGAAAGTCGAGCTTAGCCGATTTAAGGGTCTCGGTGAAATGAACCCGTCCCAGCTTAAAGAGACCACGATGAATCCGGAGACCCGGACGCTGGCACGCATTACGTTGCCAGACAGCATCGACGAGCTGACTGAGGCGAAACCGGCCGAACTCATCGACACGCTAATGGGCAAGAAAGCCGAGCACCGCTACCGGTTCATTCAGGAAAATGCGCATTTCGCCGAAGAGCTCGACGTTTAGAGACACACCGGCAGAAAATTGCGCAAAACCGCGTTGATCGCGGCGAGATTCCTCTTGCAAAGCTCCGCAAAAGCAACACACTTGCCCGTAACAGTGACTTACGGGGTGTATGATGAAAAAGCTCTTTTTTGTCCTCGGGTCCGCAGCTCTGGCCTTGGCTGGATGCGGCGGCGGGGGCGGTGGCGAGACCGCAGGCAATGGCGATAAATTTGAGATTGATCGCAATCCATTTCCTTCCACTTACTCGCCCTATCCATCGACCGCGACCCTCCTAAAAGACGCGACTGTGTTCGACGGAATTGGCGGTCAGATCGACGCCGGCGACGTGCTTCTGGTCGATGGCAAGATTTCCCAGATTGCAGAAGAGATCGAAGCGCCGGACGGCGCCACGGTGATCAATGCGAGTGGCAAGTGGGTCACGCCTGGTATAATCGACAATCACAGCCACCTCGGCGTCTATCCCAGCCCGAGCGTCAGCGCACATGGCGACGGGAACGAGATCTCCGCGCCGGTGACCGCAGAAGTCTGGGCCGAGCACGGCATTTGGCCGCAAGACCCTGGTTTCCCGCGTGCGCTTGCGGGCGGCGTCACGTCGATGCAGATCTTGCCGGGATCCGCCAACTTGTTCGGCGGGCGCGGTGTTACGCTGAAAAACGTCCCAGCTCGCACTGTCCAAGGGATGAAGTTTCCTGATGCGCCTTACACGCTGAAAATGGCCTGCGGTGAAAATCCGAAGCGCGTGTATGGATATGGCGGCGGACGCTTCCCGGGCGGCGCACCCTATTCTCGCATGGGCAATGTCGCTGGCTACCGCATGGCCTGGGCAAAGGCCGTCGAATACAAACGCAAGTGGGACAAATATGCTGACGAGGGCGGCGATCCACCCGCCCGCGATCTGGAACTCGACACGCTGATGGGCGTACTGAACGGTGAGATCCTCGTCCACATGCATTGCTACCGCGCTGATGAAATGGCTCAGATCATGGATTTGAGCGAGGAGTTTGGTTACAAGGTCACCAGCTTCCACCACGCAGTAGAGAGCTACAAAATCGCCGATAAACTGGCCGATTATGGCGCGTGTTCCGCGATGTGGGCTGACTGGTGGGGCTTCAAGATGGAAGCCTATGACGGCGTACGGGAGAACATTCCCATGGTGCACAAGGCCGGCGCCTGCGCGATCGTCCACTCGGATAGTGATATCGGAATTCAGCGCCTCAACCAGGAAGCTTCTAAAGCTCTCGCTGACGGTCGCCGCGCCGGGATCGAGATTTCCAATGCGGACGCCTGGCTCTGGCTGAGCGCTAATCCGGCCAAATCGCTTGGCGTCTTTGATCAGACAGGTTCTCTGGAAGCGGGTAAAGACGCAGACGTCGTGCTCTGGTCCGGCGATCCGTTCAGCGTCTATTCGCAAGCCGAGAAGGTCTTCGTGGATGGCGCGCTGATGTATGATCGCGGCAATCCGGCGCTGACACCCGTCATGGATTTCGAACTTGGACAGCCTGGTGAAGGAGACCTGAAATGATCCGCAAGATTCTTCTTTCCGCCGCAGCTGCTGCCACACTCACGCTCGGCGCGGGCGCTCAAAATATCGCTATAACCAACGCCAAGGTCTGGACCGGCACCGATGCCGGGACCCTGGAAAACGCCAATATCTATATCTCTAATGGCGAGATCTCTGGGCTGGGCGTAAACTTCGCGCCTCCAAGCGGGACTGAACTCATCGATGCCGAAGGAAACTGGGTGACACCCGGGATCTTCTCGCCATTCTCCAGAACTGGAATTGTCGAAGTCGGCGCGGAAGATTCAACCAACGATACGAACGCCGCTGGCTCTCCGTTCTCGGTTGCCCTGCGCGCTGCTGATGGCTTCAACCCCGCCGCGACGCCGGTAGACGTCACCCGCATTGAAGGCGTGACACGTATCGCGGTCGCCCCTTCTACGGGCGGCTCGATGATTGCGGGTCAGGGGTTCCTTGCGGATACGTCGGGAGACGCGGACTCGATTTCTGACGATCGCGCCTTTGTCTTCATCGATCTCGGCGAGGGCGGTGCCGGACTCGCAGGCGGCTCTCGTTCGGCGGCCTGGGCCGCGCTTCGCGGCGCCTTTGCAGATGCACGGGGATATCCCGCAAGGTTCATGGCGCACAATGAAGGCGACACGCTTACGCGCGCCGATGCCCAGGCCTTTGGCCGCGCGGTGAGAGGTCAACAATTGATCCTCATATCTGCGCACCGCGCCAGTGATCTGCGTTTGGTCATGGATCTGAAACAGGAAAATCCGAACCTCAATCTCGCGATTGTCGGGGCGGATGAAGGCTGGATCGTGGCCGACGAACTCGCTGCAGCTAATATCCCTGTGATCGTCGACCCGTTCCAGAACCTACCCGCCAGCTTCTCGCAGCTGGGGGCGACGTCCAAGAACGCGGAACGGCTGATTGCTGCTGGCGTGCCAACCGCCTTTTCTTACCTAGGGGACAACGGACACCAGGCTCGCCTGGTCCTACAATCTGCAGGAAATGCTGCCGCGAACGGCGTCGGTTTCGACGATGCCATGGCAGCCATGACGACTGTACCGGCTGCAATATTCGGCGTGGACAATTCAGGCACGATCGCGCGCGGCAGCACGGCAGATCTCGTCATCTGGGATGGCGACCCGCTGGAAATTACCAGCGCCCCGGTCGCAGTTTTCATTGATGGTGAGGTACAGTCGCTGGAAAGCCGTCAGACGAAACTTCGTGACCGCTATCTCGAACTCGATGAAAGCGAAAAACCGCTGGCTTACAAGAACTAGTCGCCTTTGAAGTCTGGTTCGCGCTTTTCCAGAAAGGCGCGGATCGCTTCGGCCTGGTCATCTGTCGTCGATGCATAAGCGAACTGATCGCGGTCCATGAAGCTTGTCGCGTAACCGAGCGGTGTGGCTGAAACATTCATCGCCTGCTTGGTCATGCGAAGCGCGATCGGTGGAACCTTGGCATAGCGTTCGGCCAGCGCCCGCGCTGCCATCAAAGCGCCTCCAGGCGCTGTCACTTCATCAGCCAATCCCCAGTCGAGGGCCTGCTTCGCCGGGCATGGTTCTCCAAGGATCGTGAACAGCTTGGCCCGCGACGGGCCGACCAGAGCAACCGTGCGCGGATTGCTTTGCCAGCTCATATTCATGCCGAGCGGAATCTCAGGCAGACGAAAATGAGCGGCTTCCGCCACAATCCGGTGGTCGCACGCAATCGCGAGTGCCACGCCGCCGCCGATACAATAACCTTCAACCGCCGCGATGGTGATTTGCTCCAGCGCTTCCCATGCTCCGCACATGTCGGGGCCAAGCTTCAAAGACTGGCGCTGTTCCAGCCGGGACTTGTCGCGCAAGCCGGCTCTATCAGGGTCTTTCAAGTCAGCACCAGCGCTAAACGCGCCCGCTCCTGTCACGATCACCACGTTGGTGTCCGTGTCCGCAGCCAGATATTCAGCGGCGTCGATCATGGACTTCATAAGCTTGAGCGACATGGCGTTTCGTCCATCGCCGCGATCAAGGGTCACCGTCGCGATGGATCCATCGCGTGTGAGCTCAATAAAGTCCCCGAACGATTTGATCATTTGCTCTTCGATACGTTTGCGACCCGTTGCAGCGGTTCGGTGCTTTGAATGTAACCCGCTTCTTCCGGGATATGCAGACAAGGCGCGCCATCATCATCCTTGCCAATCACCGGCAGAACCGTGACCACGCCTTCTTTGGCGAAACGCGTCAGCGCAGCTTCCGTCGTCGGCGTCTCCGCGAGCTTTCCAAGATTCATGCGTGTCGGGAAAATAATCGTCGCGGTTCCAGCGGCCTCCTGGTCGAGCGCCTCTTGTGGGCCGACCCAGACCGCTTCTGTTGTCTCGCGTCCATCCTGTTCCGCGATTTGTCCAGGCGGGGTAGCTGCCAGATAGAAATGCGTATCGAACCGTTTTGGCATCATGGTCGGTGTGATCCAGTGCCCGAAGTGGACCAGCGCATCCAATGCCAGGACGAGATTATTGTCATTGATCAACTTGAGAAAGCTCTCTTCCCTGCGATCCACCGGACCGCGCATTGGTGCGAGCACATCCGCCACATCAGCCCCTACCAAGGCCGCGCCCGGACCGCGCGCATCCATGGATCGCGCCAAAATAATTCCAGATTCCTCAAAGGCCTCGCGGATCGCTGAGATCCGGGCCGCCTGCTCTTGTCCAGAGAAGTCACCATCGCAGATGGCGGCCCAAGCGGGATCCTCATCTTCGTCATTCGCCTTGCCGCCCGGAAACACGTAAGCCCCCGACGCGAAATCGATTTCATAATGCCGCTTCACCATCAGGACCTGCAGCTCCGGATCGTCGCGTAACAAGAGGATTGTGGCAGACAGTCTAGGCTGTGCGGGATCTGACATGGGCGCTCCAAAAAATTCCATCAAATTTGAGCGAAATCACAACTCAAACGTGCGCGTGATTTCAACTATGTTTCTGTAGGTACGGTGCTTGTCCCAACGTCACGGAAGCAGAATGCACCAGTTCACCGATCACCAACGCGCCGTTCAAAACCCTGTTCAGAACCGGAACCGGTTATTGCCAGTCATGCATCTCGAAACTGGAGATGCGGTTTTGTTGTTCGCTGAAGCCGAGAAACGTTTCGAAGAACGTGCGGTCTTTGGCCGGGTGGCTCTTGCTGCAGAACGCAGTGAGGCCACCTCCCCTGCTCAATGGATGGCCGAACAGGTTGAAGAGGTCGCTCACGATGCGCATTATCGCACAACAGAGCGCCCTGTGATCCTTCCGATCCCGATGGCAGCGTTGATCCATCCCGATACCGCTATCGCCTGCGACGCCGCTGTTTCCCGAACACGTCTATGCCCGCAGGAGATCTGTCTCGAGGTCGACGACGCGTCCCTGGCAACCCCGTCTAACCAAAACGCGATGGAGGGGATTGAAGCCCTGCGCCGCTGCGGGTTCCGGGTGTCGTTGAATGCCTCTCGCTCCTGGCAAGCGCCGCTCTGTTACTCATTACGGATCCTGCTCGACAGTATGCGCGTCGACGCTCGCAAGATCGAAAGCGATGAAGACTTACTCGACCGGATCGATGCCGCTGCCTGTAGTGGTATGCTCGTGATTGCAGAAAACGCTTACTGGCGCGATACAGACTTCCTGAATGAAGTTGGCGTCGAGTATGGTTTCCGAATGAAAACCGACGCTTAGGCGGCGCTTTCCTCACGCAGCTTGGCTTGTTCAGCATACGCGTCGAGCTTCTCCAGAAGATAATCGAGATCGTCTTTCGGGATGGCCTGAAACTGCGTCAGCACGCGTTCGATCATTCGCATGCGGAAGCGCGCTTTATCATTGGCTTCCCCATCGAGCTCAAGCTCGTGGAACACTTTCACAGCTGCTCGGAATGCCGGAAGCAGTTTTCGGTGCAGTCCCGCCCGATCGAATATCGCCTGAAGCCCAAGCGGCCCAGCATCATGGATCATCAGCCAGGCGCGCGCATGCGGCACCCCTGATAGTTCCGCGAGCGAATGCTCAACGAACGGCATATGACCGACGCAGAGCGCGCGCATGATCAGCGAATGCGTGAGCCGTCCGTTCAGGTTCAATTGAGACACGAACCGCGGGAGGTCATTGGTTCGGCCAGCTTGCTCGACCAGATCAATCGTCGCCCGCTCACGTGCGCCCGCGGCGAGATCAATCGCCATCTGAGCTGGCAATTCATGCCGGTTGATCAGCATGTCAAAGACTTGCCCTGAAACCAGCGACACCATTTTTTCCGCGATGTGCACAGGAATGTGGTCACGCAAAACAAGGTTTTCATGCATCTGGGCGTTGCCCGGGAAGCGCTCGATCGTGCTTTCGAGCGCCCGATCGGTCATCTCTGCGCCCATGTTTCCGGCGAGCGTTTCAACCGCGTGTTCGGCAGCATGCTCGCTAATTACTTCCGCCAGCGATCCTGAAATCGTCGACCGCGCAGCAATCGCACTTTGTTTGGCGGCGGTTACAGAGAGCACAAGCTCGATCAGGTCTTCATCTGAGAAGACAGGCGAATGTTCGAGGATCGGGATCGCGACGGATTCCACGTCCTGCGCCAGATTGGTCGCAACACTGTGCGGCAAGCGCGGTGAGTTGCGCAGCGTGACAGCCAGTGTCCGGCGAACCAGTTCAGCGGTATCCTTTGCCAGGATCTGAATAATCTCATCGGCAAACAGGCGTTCATCGTCGCTCAGGACATCCACGGCGATACGTCGACACAGTCGGTGGGCGACCGTGGCGCGTTCTTCGGAAGTCTCACCCTTCATCAACCGAATAATGTCGGTTTCGCTGAGCTCTGGACGCATGCTTTGTACAGTCATATCGCGGGGTAATCCCTGTCACCGATTCATATTTATGAATAAATGACCTGTGTGGGTTAACGCCCGGTTTACCAAAACCGCTTCGCTGCGGCTCAAAAAGGATGGGAATCAGTATGCTGGACGGGATCAAAGTCATCGAACACGCCACTTATATGGCCGCGCCAGGTGCAGGGGGGATCCTGAGCGACTGGGGCGCCGAGGTGATCAAGATCGAGCCGCCCAAGGGCGATCCTATCCGCAACTTTTTCAGCACGATTGGAACGGACTTTCAGGATAACCCGGTGTTTGATTTCGATAATCGCGGGAAGAAATCGATTGTTCTGGACACCTCAACGCCAGACGGACAAGCTGTTCTAAGAGATCTGGCGAGCGATGCAGATGTCTTCCTCACCAATGTTCGGCCCGGCGGACTGCAACGCGCAGGACTCGATTTCGCCAACCTGATCAAGATCAACCCAAAGCTCGTTTACTGCACGCTGACAGGCTACGGCCTTGAAGGACCGGATGCGGACAAGCCTGGCTTTGATGTTGCTTCGTTCTGGTCTCGCGCGGGTGTCGGTCAACTGACCGTCCCAAAGGGCCAGGATCCGTTCGCGCTGCGCACTGCGTTCGGCGATCACACAACCAGCATGGCCGCCGCAGCCGGCATCTGCGCAGCACTGGTGAAGGCGCAGCGCACCGGCCAGGGCCAATTGGTTGAGGCCTCCCTTTTGCGTGCAGCTTTGTTCGCCATGGGCTCTGATTTTGCCATCCAGCTTTTCTTCGGCCGAATTGGGTCAACCAAGTCGCGGCATGAACAGATCCAGCCCTTGATGAACTTTTTCAAGACCAAGGATGATAGCTGGATCTGCATCGTCTCGCGTCAGGGCAATGTTGACTGGGCACCCCTCTGCCGGGTCATGGATCGCGCTGACCTGATTGAGGATGAGCGTTACACGACCGGTAAATCACGGCGGGCGAATGCGGCAGAACTGGTCACCCTGATGGATGAGGCGTTCGGCAAATACACAAAGGCGGAGATCGCTGAGAGACTCGATGCGGAATCCATCGCATGGGCCCCCGTTCAGACCCTGGCCGAGGTCGCCAAGGACCCCCAGGTAGAGGCAGCCGGCGGCATAACAAAGGTCCCGAGTGCGAGCGGCGATGGGACGAGCTTCTCCTCCCCCGCATCGCCTATTCGGTTCCCGGGCACCGATGATGGCCCCAAGGGCCCTTCCCCGCGGATGGGACAGCACTCTCGTGAGGTTCTAGCTGGTCTAGGCTACGACGCGGCCAGAATTGAGGCTTTGCTCAGCGAAGAAATCGTCCGCTAGTCAGAACGTACTCGCAGCATCGTGCATCCCGCCGGTGCGCGGGTCCGTCGTCGCAACAAGGGATGGCACACCGGCCCAAGCATACTGCCAGAAGCCTTGATAGAGCAGCATGGCAAAATACAGCACCGCGACGGGAATGAGGATACCGGGACTCATAATCAGAGCCATGACCTGGTCGGGATCAGCTTCGCCGCTACTGACGTCGATCCCGCCCATCAAGGTTCCGAACACAGCAAATGCACCAATCAGGTAGAGAATGAGGATCCCGACATAGAGGATCAGGCCGAGCACGACGAAGGCCCCAAATACAGGCCAGAACCGACCTTTGGAGGCGCCCCAAGCTCCGAAGAATGTCACTTTCTGGTCTCGTATCGTCATCGCCCCGGCAGGTGAAAGCTTCACGGCCACATAGAGCCAGACAAACAGCAAGGTCAGGGTGACGACAAACATCCAGATGCCGATCAACGCGCCCCCGCCGTCGGAGATAAAACCACCAAGCGGTGCGATGAGGACGACCATCCCGAGGACCAACGCGATATAGGCGCCGATAAAGGTGACCATCCAGATCAGCCCAACCGCAAGCATGCGCCACTCATCTGCGCCCCAGCCAATTCGAAAGCCTTCTTCACGCACATAGCGGCGCAGAACCGCGCTTTCCATCATCGACCAGAAGCCAGCATAGATGACCATCATCAGCAGATAGCCGAGCGAGATCCGCCCAAGGTTCACGATCAGGGCATCGCTCATTGCATTCTCGATCTGACGCTCCGATGCGCCCTGCGCCATCATGGCAAACATTTCGGCATAGGCGGAAAAAAGAGGCTGCAACGCGAAGAAACTGATGACGGCCAGAAAGATGACCCCAACTGCGTACGCGGCGAGATATCGTGGCAAAAATCCTGGTGGCCCGTCGGTCCGCGCAAAGTGGAATGCTGCATTGTCGAAACTGAATGGTCTGGCCATTTTCTCCCTCCCTGAATGCGCACAAGAAGAGCTCAGCCTTGCCTCAAGGTCAAGAAGTGGCAGGGTCGTTCGGCGCAAGGCGGGTATAGACCGCCGCCGCGTAGGCGTGCCCGAGCCATGCGGCAGGAAGCTGCACCAATGCCACAATTCCAGCAGAAATCGCAGCGCTTTGCGACAGGCCCATTACGCTGCTCGAGGCGTAGCCGAGAAAGGACGCAGGCAGCACTATGAAGGTCATCGCCCCAATCGCCATCGAAAGCGCGTAGCCTTTGGTCCAGGACCAGGTTCGGAACACATGAACGGTACCCCGGCTCGCAGTTGCGGCCGCGAAGAGCATCATTCGCACAACAAACCAGAACACGCCCAGCAGGGTCAGCAAGAACAGCGCGAACAATGGATAGAACGTTCCGCCTTCACGCATTTGCGCAGTCATGTCGGTGATATCCTGCCCCGCTTCGCCGGAGACCACGCCGAGGCTGGATCCGATCAGCGAGAAGAACAAGACAATCGTCGTGAACAATATCGCCGCGACAACAGCGATCAGGATCCAGGCCAGAGTCAATTTCCAGGTCGCATTCAGGAGCGTACCTTCAACGGGAACCAAGCGCCGATACATCGCCGCCGAGAACAGGCTGTGCGATGTAACGGCCGCCATCACGACCAATAGGAACCCGATCGAACCAGCCGTTGATTGCGGAAACATTTCTGCGCCCCAAACCATCAAGGCGATGGCGGCGACAAACGCCGCGGCGAATCCGAGCGTTGGCACTGCGATCTGGCGCGCGCCTGCGATCGTCGCCGAAAAAAGGTCTGAAAAAGAAAGGACTGGCGTCATGCCAGCCTAAGTAAAGACGTAATACAGCAAGGCAAGCGACAGGATGACCATGCTGAGCCAGGTCAACAAAATACCAAATTGACGGAGCTGAATTGGTCCGCCCGACATTCCAACAGGATGCATCAATCGCCCGAGCGTAAAGGTCGCGCCAAGCGCGTGGATCGCCCAGTTCGGCGCTTGCAGAAAAGCGAGCGCGATCAATCCAACCATCATGGCAGGGATGTATTCAGTGGCATTGCCATGCACACGAATGGCAGTGGCGAGATCGCTTGACCCGCCATCCCCCATTGAAATCTTACCCCGAGCGCGATGCGTCACGACCCGGAAGGCGAGCCAGATAAGAATCAGAATATTTGCAGCTATGTAGACGCTGGCGACTTCCAAACCGGTCATCTGGCTCTCCCGTATCAGATTATTGAATTAGTCGTCGCGCCGGGCATCAGGCAGACGGTCATTGATGTCATCTCTGATATCCAGGAAAGTGACAATCAAACCGCAAACGAGGCTCGCGGCGACCCATCCCAGAAAACTGAGACCGACCAGCGTTAGAAAGGCAGCAGTTGGACCTTGCAGGCCAACATTCAGCAATTCGACGCTGCTCTGTTCTAGAACGTAGCCATTATAGTAGCCCATCGCGACACCGAGACCGATGATGACGATGTACGCGATGTACACCATCAGGCGGAAGCTGTTGATAATGAAGAATTTCATGACATCCTCTCTCTATTTGAAGACAACCCGGACGACTGATTTCTTTCAGGCCCGGGTTGTCTCTTACGCATTGGCCAGAGGCCTTACATTTCCATTCCGCACTGTGTCGCGGCGCCCATCATGACCGTCATAAACTGGGTCATTTCTTCAGGCTCAAGCTCGCCCATTTTCGACATCATATAGGCGTCTTCATCTTCTGCTTTGCTCGCCTCGACGATGAGATCGAGCAGCTTTGGATCAAGCTTCTCAACAAACTCATCCGCCATGCAATTGCAGGTATCTGCGTCGGCATCGGCTTCTTCCAGGCAGGAATCCAGAATCGCCGTCTTGGCTGCATTTCCGCTTCCGCCTCCACAAGCCGCTAGTCCAACAGCGAACAATGATGCGAAGAATACTTTCTTCATGAGTGATCCCCTTTCCTCTCAGTCTCACACCGGCGAAACGTCCCATGAATCCCTCGGCAATGCCAGAAAAAAAGACTATTCGCGGCGCAAGAACCAATCGAGGCGCAGTTTCGCTTTACCGGAGCTCAGGAAATCGGCTTTCAATTGCTCGCGGTCATACTCTGTCCGCACCCAGTCTTCGAACCCGATACCCGTTGCAGTTTCAGCTTCCAGATAGACATCAAAGAACGCGTCCAGCAGTCCGGTTTTTCCCTCTTTGAGATGAAGGTACTTTTTAGACAGTTGCTGTTTTGCGACACGCACCGGCTCTTTCATGCGGAAAATCATATAAAGCACGCTCATCAAACCGGCGCGATCGGCGCCAGATTTACAATGCATGAGCGCAGGATACTCGATCTTTTCAAACAGTTCTTTCGCTTCAAAAATGCGCTCAACCGTCGGCATATCGCGTGAGTAGACCCGGAAATCGATCAACTCGATTCCAGCCGCTTCACAGGCTTCCTTTTCAAGCAGGTAATAACCTTTCGAGCTGTCGCCGCGCAGGTTCAGAATGGTCTTGATGCCGCGAACGCGTGCATGCTCGGCCACCTGCCGCGGATTGGGCTGGTTTGCACGCCACATCTCATCGCTGATCTGGTGGAGGTTTTGAAAACTCTCACGCAGAAACCCGTGATCGCCCAGAACCATTTCCCGCTCGGCCCGTTTGCGTCCTGGCACCGTGGAGATATCAGCCGCAACGTGAGGGCGTCGTTTTTTGTGACCCGGCAGTTTCATATCGTGGCGTTACCTGAGCGTTCTGTCTCTCGCAAGCTGTCTGTATCAGTGCAAACCAGCCGTGGAAACAATCCAGTAACCCGTTTGACGTAAGTAGATAAAAAATAACAATTATAATGAGGGATTTGTTAAATGGGCTTCACGTCTACGCTGCGCTATGGGGCTTTGGTCCTCGCGCTCGCCGCCATCGCGGCACCTGCCTCTTCATTTGGCATCGGATTACAGCCGACAACCGTCGAAATGTCAGTCCAACCCGGAGATCGGCAGCGCCAGGTCATAAATCTCGGCAATGTGCATCAGGAAGATACGATTTCCCTGACGCTCGGCCTCGCAGACTGGGCGCTCGACGATGCTGGGCAGATCCAGTTGACCCCGCCGGGAGACAGCAATACGTCCGCGGCCAACTGGGTGCGCTTCAGCCCCGCCTTTGTGACCTTGCGTCCTGGCGAGACTGAACAGATCATCGTCGATATGGCCGCTCCCATTCGGGTGGATCGCCAAGGGGACTTCCGGTTTGCGCTGATCGCTTCAACGCTTCTGCCAGAGGAACGCACCGGACAATCCGGCGTCTGGAAGAAGTATCAGATTGCCAGCCTGTTTTACCTCACCATGGGCGAGGCAGAGAGCCACCCGGAGATCAAAAAAGCCGCACTGACCCTATCGCCTGAGGGCGAACAGGCGATCACCTTCAACCTCGAGAATACCGGCAGCGCGCATGCCCGCCTTCGTGGCGAAATCGAGATTAGCGGCGACTCCGGCGAAACCATTACAGAGCCGATCAGCAATCTGGTCGTCCTGGACGACGCGACACGCACCTATCGTTTGCCGCTCACGCAAGAGCTGCCAGCCAATCCGGAAGTTCGCGTCACCCTGGAAAACATCTATGCACCGCAAAGTTCAACCGGCGCCGTGATGCTAACCCCATTTACGTCCGAGCTCACCTTTGAAGAGACAGCGCTGCCCGGCGGCACTGCGAGCGATGAAGATACGCCGCTCGAATAGTCTTCACGTCCTGGTCGCGGGATGGACTCTGCTGGGTCTGGCGCCGACGGCGTCAGCCTCCTGGCTGGATTCTGACTTTTATTGTCGAACCTATGGCTGCGTGGTCGTCCATGACGGGTTCACGTTCGACGTCTACGACAATTACGTGTTCGCGACGGGCGGCACCGTACCGGTCGGGGGACGCATGATTCCCTGGACAGGGAACCCGTTCGAGGGATCCGGCGGTGTAAATCCCGTCCTGACCGGATCGCGTACGGAAGGTCTGCACGCTGTCCCCCTTCAAGATCAGAGCGTGCTTCTGGGCTTCGATACGAATGGCGACGGCATCCCGGACCGCCTCCCGATAGATGCCAACAGCAACGGCTTTCTCGACGCTGGTGATAGTCTTGATCCGTTCGCGCTGAGCCTGGATACAAATCTGGTCGCCGCCGATACATCGGCGCAGCGAAGCTTCTATCTGTCATCGCGCACAGACTTTTACCTGACGGCCGAAGCGCGCCTTCTGGGTCCGACAAGTGGGCTCAACGCGCCGGGTCAGCTCAACAATATTGGCCTGCAGTATGGCGTGACGCGGCGCGGAAATGATGACGGCATGGCATTTGGTGAAAACTCGCGCAATGGCAATTACATCCGCGAGTTGGGCGCGATTGACGACCTTGGCGACATATTGGGAACACCAACGCGCATTCTCGAGTTTCGCAATTCCATTCGCCGCCGCGACGCAGTCAGTCTGCCATCGCAGTCGGTACGTTTCGACTATGTGTACGGGTTTGGGAATTATGACCTGTCCATGGGCGAAGGACATTTGCAGTACGAAATCGAATTCGACTTCTACAATCGATAGCCCAGACCGGTCAGCATTTGCGCCGTCTCGTACACGGGAAGCCCCATCACTCCGGTATAGCTTCCTGAAATCTGTTTGATATACGCCCCAAACAGGCCCTGAATCGCGTATCCACCCGCTTTTCCGATGCCTTCCTGACTCGCGATATAGGCAGAAATTTCAGTTTCCGTCATGCGTTTGACGATCACGCGCGTGTCGCTCAAGCGCCTTGCTATATGCCCATCTGGCGACATGACGCAGACCGAGGTCAGAACATGGTGCGACCGACCCGAAATTAGCTCGAGGCACGCACGAACCTCGTCATCGGTCTCCGCTTTCGGCAATATTCGGCGCCCTAACGCCACCACCGTATCGCCTGCCAGCGTGTACTGCCCAGCTTCGTGTACGGCCTCAGCTTTTTCGACGCCAAGACGCTCCGCATAGGCGCGCGGGTTTTCGCCTGGAATGGGCGTTTCGTCGATATCCGCCGGGCTAACCGCATCCGGCTCTATCCCGATTTGCGCGAGCAATTGTTTACGGCGCGGACTGGCGCTGGCGAGGACCAAACGGCTCATAGGATTTTAAACGTCGCGTTCGCCATGGCCACCGGCGTTTCATTGGCGCGAATAATCGCGCGGGCAAAACAGATCGATCCGCCGACCTTTACTGGCTCGGGATCAATCTCCAGCCAATCGCCGATAGCGGCGCTGCCCAGATAATCTGTCCCGAGCGACACGGTGACCAGTCCCTTGCCCGGATCGCGCCCTTTCGCAGCCAGAGCTACCACACAGGACAAACCCATCGCATTGTCCGACAGCGCTGCAATAAGGCCGCCATGAACAAGGCCGCGCGAGTTGCAGTGCTGCTCCGCCAATACGAGGCCCATCTGGACCCGATCATCTCGTTTTCTGGAGTAAAGAGGTTCCCAGGGGTCGGTCAGTCCGGAGCGGCGAAAATGCCGCTCGAAGCCGTCTGGGACCATCACATCGCTCAAAGCGACAAGCCTACTTGAAGCGGAATGTGATCCGACCTTTTGTCAGATCATAAGGGGTCATTTCGACCAGAACTTTATCACCGGTGAGAATTCGAATGCGGTTTTTCCGCATTTTCCCGGCTGTATAGCCAATGATCTCATGATCATTTTCAAGCTTCACACGAAAAGTCGCGTTCGGCAGGAGTTCAACGATTGTACCGTTAAACTCGAGGATTTCTTCTTTTGACATCCTGTCTCCATATAAAACGACGCGCGGTGCAGCGCCGCAGCAGATATGGGGTGCTTCGTAGCTTTCGTCACCCCTTGGGGCAAGGCTGCGTGTGAGTCATGCTCGCCGATCCCGATTGCACTGTGATGATAATGCCGATCTTATTGCCCTGCGACAGTATTCAGCATGTTAACTTTCCCTCTGTAATTCTAAGCCATGTGTTGGGGACGCATCTGTAAAGGCGTATGAGCAGAGTACGACATGAACACCAAAGACCTCCCCTTCACGCAACAAGATTTACGTGCGGCAATACCGGATCGATGCTTCGAGGCGAATGCCTGGCGCTCTAGCGCATATTTGCTCTTTGATCTCGCGATCATTGCCGCGCTCTATGCGGCGCTGACCCAAGTGAGCGCCTGGTATCTGGAATGGCCTATCCTGTTCCTGATCGGCACGATGCTCTGGTCGCTCTTTGTTATTGGTCATGATGCGGGGCATGGCTCATTCGCCAAGAGCCGCCTGGTGAATTCGATCTTTGGCATCCTCGTCCATGGCGCGATCTTGGTGCCTTACCGTGGCTGGCAGCGCAGCCACGCCATGCACCATATGAAAACCGGGCACTTCAGAGATGAGGAAGTCTTCCGCGCCTGCCGCCGGGAAGAAGATTCGCTTTATCGCAAAATCATCTTCCGGTTTGGGATTTTCGTGCTGATCGGTTGGCCGATGTACAAGCTCGGTATTCGCAACATCACCACCTATAAGCCAATCACAGGTAGCCATTACCTGCCGCAATCTGACCTTTATACGAAATCAGTACGGGCGTCCTGGTATTGGGGCCTCATCTCCGTCGCGGCGTTTCTCGCGCTCTATCTCAGCCTTGGCTTCATCTATGGCTGGGGCTTCTTTGCGAAATACATCCTCGCCCCGTACCTGATCTATGGCTGCTGGCTGACGTTGGTGACGTACATGCAGCACGTCTCTCCGGAAGTCCCGGTCTATGACGAGAAGGACTGGACGCGATTAAAAGGTGCGCTGGCCTCTGTGGATCGCGATTATGGTCCTTTCAATTGGATCACCCACAATATCGGCAATCTGCACGTCATCCACCATATCTACCCGACCATCCCCCACTATCGGCTTCAGGAAGCCACGGATGCGGTGAAACCCATCCTGGGTGAGCATTATCTGACATCGAAGAATTTCGTCCTGGCGGACTTTGTCCGAAGCCAGCTGAAATGCCACTTCGTGGTCCCAGACGATGGGTTCGAACGCTATGAAAGCGCCTACACGTATCGTGAGGCGGAAGCGCAAACCTAGTTTTTCTGAGAATGGTACAGCCTCTTGGGTTCGAACCAAGGACCTCCGGTTCCACAAACCGGCGCTCTAACCAACTGAGCTAAGGCTGCATTGAGGGTCCACATACGCCGGAGCGCGTCTGCGTTCAAGGTCGTTTTGTGCTAGATTCTGCAATCGCTGCTATTCGGCTGCGACAGGCACCAGACCGGCGACCTGATCAACAGTCTCATGCGCCCGCCGGAAAATCAGCGCACCGTCTTCCAGTTTTCCATAGCGCATCAGGAAAATATCTCGCGAATAGTTCTGAGTGATAACCCAGGGCGCATCTTTGCCCTGTTGAGGGAACCGCTCCATGGCGCGCTGCACATATCCGGACGAGAAGTCGAGGAAATCAGAATCCGCTTCAACGCCTACAGCGACGGGACGCGCTTCAACATAATTCTCGTTGTCGAGATGATTGATCACCTTGCACATGTATTCGCTGGTCAGGTCTGCGCGCAGCGTCCAGCTCGCATTGGTGTATCCGAACACCGACGTCATGTTTGGAATATTGGAGGTCATGGCGCCGCGATAGTTCAGCAAATCGTGTGGGTTCTGCTTCTTGCCGTCGACGGTGAGTTCCGTGCCGCCGATGAATTGTAGCTCAAGCCCTGTCGCCGTCACGATGAGATCCGCTTCGAGTTCCTCGCCGGATTTCAGCTTGATGCCCTTCTCCGTAAAGCACTCAATGTGATCGGTAACGACTGACGCTTTCTCAGCTTTGATCGCTTCGAACAAATCTCCGTCGGGAATCAGACAGAGCCGCTGATCCCAGGGATTGTAAGTTGGCGTGAAGTGCTTCTCGACCACCTCGTCACCGAGTTCCTCGCGCGTCAGATCCAGCAATCTTTCCTTCACCTTCTGAGGCCGCACGCGGGTTTGTTTGTAGACAAATTGCTGCATGAGCACGTTGCGCCAGCGGGTTAGGCCGTATGCCATCATTCCGGGCAAAAACTTGCGTAGCCCATTGGCAAATTTATCGACAGCCGGACGCGAGACGACATAAGTTGGCGACCGCTGCAGCATAGTCACGTGGGCCGCCTTGTCGGTCATCGCGGGGACAAGCGTCATGGCTGTGGCCCCGGAGCCGATCACCACAACTTTCTTGCCGGAATAATCATAATCCTCAGGCCAGAGCTGGGGGTGAACGACGTCGCCTTTGAACTCATCCCGCCCTTCAAATTCCGGCGTGAACCCTTGATCGTAGCGGTAATACCCGGCGCACATATGCAGCCAGCCACAAGTCAGTTTTTGCTTCTTGCCGCCAGACTCGACCGTCACCGTCCATTTAGCTGAGGCGCTATCCCAACTCGCCGCCAGAACTTTATAGCCATAACGAATATTCGGATTGATGCCGTGCTCTTCAGCCGTCTCTTCGATGTAATCACGAATGGCCGGGCCGTCTGCGATGGCTTTCTGCGCTTGCCACGGTTTGAAGTTGAAGCCCAGCGTATGCATATCGCTATCACTTCGAATGCCGGGATAGCGGAAGAGATCCCAAGTGCCGCCCATAGCGTCGCGCATTTCCAGGATCTGGTAGGATTTTCCAGGGCATTTCTTGAGCAAATGCACCGCTGCGCCAATGCCAGAAAGCCCGGCACCGACGATGAGAACGTCATAATGGGTCTTATTCATGACGCCAGTGTCACTTTTTTTGAGCTGACTGTCTAGCCTTACCCGCGCGGCAGCAATCCTCAGCGCCTATTCCAGCACGCGAATATCGACACTGCTCGTGCGTCCCACTCGGTCGACGGCAGACACACGATAGAAGCCCGCATCTGGCGGTTGCCAACTCGGCAGTCCACCAGCATCAGGCCGAACCGGAATTCCGTCGACAAACCAGTTGAGATCGCCCTCGCCTCGCCCGGCAAAAACAAAAGGCCGCGCAGGCTTGCCATCGACGGCACCTGCCCAGAGCTCCGCATTGCGCGGCGGGAACAAGATTTCGGGCGGCTTCGTATTGCCATCAAACGCGACAAGCGCCCCACGTGCGTCTCGCTGAACCTCGCTCATCAATCGTGATTTCGCAGAGCCACTCTCGCCAAGATGGTGAGCAGCGCGATCGGCTGCTTCGAACAGGATGGGCAGAGCTGCAACGCGTCCGGTTTGTCCAGGTCTTGGCGCGCCATCGGCGCGGCCGACCCAGACGATGATGGCATAATCGCCAGCGACACCCGCCGCCCAAGCGTCGCGATACCCGTATGAAGTGCCGGTCTTGAACGCGACTTGCGGCGCATTGGCTGTCAGACGTCCTGGCATCCGGCCAGCTGGCGCCGGCGTTTCACGCAGGATCTTTAGGATCTTCTCCGCGCTGTCTGCGCTCATCAGTTGATAGTGTGGGCGTTCCTCACCCACTCGGTCGGCATCCCAGACCAGCGGCATGGCGCGGCCGTTGTCGCCGAGCGCGGCATACAAGACGGCAAGCTCCTGTGCGGTTAGACCGGCTCCGCCAAGTGCCAAAGCGAGGCCGGGCTCTTTCGTGGCCGTCCCAGCAATACGCGGATGCGCGCCCGCGAGAGTCAGGGCCGCGGCAAAACGCTGAGGGCCAACCCGGTCCAGCGTCAGCACAGCAGGGACGTTCAGGGAGTGCTGCAAGGCCTCAGAGATTCGGACATCACCGCGAAACAAGCGATCGAAATTTTCTGGTTGGTAGGCGGCGAAGCGCTTTGGCAGGTCGGCAATCCGTGTTGAAGGCGCCGCGCTGCCATCATCGAATGCAAGCGCATAGATGAAGGGCTTCAAAGTCGATCCGGGGGACCGCGCGTGGTTGGTAAGATCCAGCCACCCGCCGGGCCGCGATCGATCCACTGAGCCAATGGCTGACCGGACCGCGCGCGTGGGAATATCGACGATCAGGATCGAAACCTGCGCCTCAGGCTCAAGATCGTCTACCAACCTCCGCGCCAACTGCTCCATCTCCGCTTGCAAACCTGCATCAATCGTGGAGCGAACGTCTGACTTGCGATCTCCAGCCGCATTCCCTGTTGCGTGCCAGGCGCGCGCAGGGAAGGTATACCGCCGCCCTGGGATCGTCGCTGCGCGCGCCTCGTCGGCCCGCGCTTCGTTGAGATACCCGAGCCGCACGAGCTTCGCGACGATGGAATCGCGCCCGGCGCGTGCGCCTTCGGGTCGTAGGTCTGGTCGGCGAACTTCCGGCGATTGCGGCAGAGCAATCAGCAAAGCAATTTGATCATCAGACAGGCGATTAGGTTCCCGCCCGAAATAGCGCCAGCTCGCAGCGCGAATGCCTTCCAGGTTTCCGCCATAAGGGGTCAGCGTCAGGTAGAGTTCCAGGATTTCACGTTTACTGAGCCGCCATTCCAGCTGGTGGGCGCGCCACATCTCGGCAAGCTTTGCGCCGACGGTGCGACTGGGCCTCGGTTCAAGCAACCGCGCCGTCTGCATCGTAATAGTTGAACCACCTGAGATCACGCGTCCGGCCTGAGCGGAGCTGGTCATAGCTCGAACCATGCCAAGCCAGTCGACGCCGCCATGTGACCAGAACCGTTTGTCTTCCACTTCCAGTAAGGCTTCGATGAAGACTGGGTCAATCTCATCCAGATCGGCTGCAAATCTCCAGGATCCGTTTTCGCGCGGGATGGCGCGTAAAGGACGATCATCGCGATCCGAGATCATCACCGACACGTCTCGCCCACGTTCAATCGGCGGAGGAAAGAGCTTGTCGAGGACGAAAACCACGACCAGCGATACTGCAAGCAGTACCGCCAATCGCTTGAGCCAGATCATCTTGTACCACCCGCTCCGGAGACTTGAGGCGCTATGGTGATCTCAGAGGATGCAGACCGCGCGAACACGTCGGGCCGGTACATGTCTTCCGCTACCACACCTGGCATCGTAAACGTGCCAGGGGTCACAGCGCGGACAACGTAAGCGAGCGTGCGCTCTTCATCGACGACATCAATCGCGGCAACAAATCGATCATCGCGGGCTTCAGCCGTTTCGGCTGCATCGATCTCACCAATCCACGCAAAGGCGCCATCTGGACCATATTCGCGGGCGCCATCGGCCGAGCGCAGAACCGTCTCGATTTCAAATCCAGCGGGCAACAAGTCAGCCAAGATTACTGGATTGTTGCGACGTTCCCGTGGTGCCAAGGTCAGCGTGACGACCAATTGATCGCCTTGCGTCAGCTCGGCGAGATTGACCCGCCCGCCTTGCAACGTGCGCAGCCGTTTTGTCGCTGACAGTTTTTCACTCGCCGGGCGCGGAGCGCTGGCTGGAGACCCGGTGACCATCACCGTCCGGAACACGGGGCTCGAGCCACGTCTCAACCGGAAGCTCACACCGCGTTCAACCTGATCCGGCGTCACGAAGTAACGACGATCATTGTCGCTGTTGCGGCCGAGGCCATCGACATCCAGGCGCAAGCCATCTTCCTGGGACAAACCACCCACGGCGAGCAGCATGAAGGCTTTCTCCTGCGTGGTCAGGCGATCCGGCTCGGGCGTGTCTTCGCCAATCTGCTCGGCGAACCGTGCGACGTGGTCATTGAACCCGGTCTCCGCGGCGAGCGCCAACACACCTGCACGATCGCGCAGCGGCGTCTGGTAATAGTCGCCGCTATTGTCGTAGCCGAGCGTTTTTTCAGCGGCATTGAACGCGCTGAAGGCTCGTGATCGATCGCCCATATAAGACAATGCAGCTGCCAGGTGGGCCTTGGCCAAAGGTGAGCGGATGTCATTCAACTCACGATCATGGAGATAACGAAGACGCGAAACATCAGCCTTGCCGGCGCGCGCCAAAACATACAGCGCGTATGGCGCTGCCCGCTGCATCAGCTTCTTCTCGGTGTCATCGTGCCAGCGGCTTTCATAGACATCGGTCTCGTAGCCATAGACCCGCCACGCGTCGCCTTGCGCGATTGTCCGCAGCGATTGATACGCCCGGTCGAGCGCGGCTTGCGGCACTTCGTAACCTTCTTCTTTCGCGCGATACAGGAAGTCCGTTGTATAGGCACCCAGCCAAGGCGAAGCATAACCGTCTCCCGCTCTCCAAAGACCGAAAGCGCCATTGTCGCTTTGTCGATTGAGAACACGAGAGATCGCAGCCTGCACCCGGTCTCGGGCGACAGGTTGATTGTCGCGAGCGCCTTCCTCAACCAGCTGCTCGGCATAGATCAAAGGCATCGCGCGGCTGATCGTTTGTTCCGTACATCCATATGGATAGCGTGCCAGGGAATTGTAGAGTGCGCTTGGATCCACCGGTAGGCCAGAGAAGCTCACCGTCATACGCGCACTTCCAGGTACAAAGCCGTCAAACAGACTGAGGTCCGGAGCGTAAGTCTGATCCTCTTCCATCAGCGCGCGGCTGATATTGGTCACCGGCAAGAAGGCTGAGCGGGTCTGGATCTGATAGGTGCGGGTGACACTATAATTGTCAGGTCCAGAGACGCTGAGCTGCATGTCCGAAATGCCGGCTCCTTCAGCCGTGAAACGAATCCCTTGATCCGCACGGGTTCCACTTGGTATCGCCTTGGCGAGCTCAGCAGTTGCCACGTCGAGCGGCTCTGTGGCCGTCAGCGTAGTTTCAAACTCGCCGCCAGGCAGCTCGATATTATCGATGCTGACAGTCGCTACGGCTTCATCTCCGGGCGCCATGAAACGCGGCAGGATCAGATCGGCAGGCGCTTCTCGTCGGACCGTCAAAGGCTGATCAGCCTGTCCCAGGCCGCTCGCCGACCAGGCAACCGCCATCAGTCTCAGCTCACCGTTGAATTCCGGGATGCTGAAATCGATCTCGGCTTCGCCGCCGCGGCCGACTTCGACAATTCCGCTGAACAACGCGACGGTCTGCGTTGGCACGACAGACAAGCCTTCTCCACCTAGTTGGTCACCGCCGGTTCGAACTTCAGCTGGCAATCCGAGGTTCGGATCGAGCAGGCGGCCATAATCGTCATACAAGGACAGACCCATAGCCTTTTTGCCATAATACCAGTCGGTCGGGTTCGGGCTCGAAAACTTGGTCAAGCGCAGGATGCCCTCATCCACTGCCGCTAGTGTCACGAAAGCCTTCTCGCGTGGTCCACCTTCGACAGACACAGTAATCGTCTGATCGCGGCCTGGCCGGATCAGCTCAGGGGCTTCGATTTCAACATTGAACGTACGGTTTTCCATGCTCACAGGCACGTAGCCGACGCCCACCGCGCGCCGTGGTTTCGATTGAATTACAGGGTCTCGCGGTGTGTAGACATTGACCATCACATAGGCGCCCTCGCCCCATTCATCGGTCACCGGCAAGGTTACAGTCGTGCCCGTTGCCTGAACCTGACGCGTTTCGATCGACAGGATGCGATCCGTCGCGACGACGATTTGAGCTTCGCCGTCGTACGGAGGAACAATCGTCAGAGCAGCGGGTCTGCCTGCGACGATCTGCTGTTCATCGACGGTGACCTCTACCCGGTCCGGTGCTTCGACCCCATCACCGGTGACGTCACCACCCCATCCGACCCGGAAAGCCCGGCTCGCACGGTCGCCATTTTCTGATTCAATGACCAGCTCATGAGCGCCCCAATCGAGGCCAGAAACGGTGATTGTGCCAGCCCCTTCCTGAGTCCGCAGACCACCTTCATTTACGGTGCGCACGGTGCGTGAACGACGCCATTTCCAACGACCATCCTCGCGGTACCAATCATAATGGTAGTTGATCTCGAGGATCTTCCAGCGCAGGTCCTCGACCAGGCCTTCACCTGCTGCATTCAGCGCGGCGAGCTCGAACGTGCCCTCTTCCTCATAGCCAATGCGACCATCGAAAGCGGGTTTGATTCCGAGATAGAGGTCTTTCGGGCGATAAGGAATGCGAACGCTTTCCGTTACGGCCCGGCCACCTGGCTCGAGCACACTGACAACAGCGTTCAGGCGAAGCGGTATATCAGCGTTTCGGCCGCGATTACCTGGCTCGAGGCGAACAGTCGCAGCACCTGCGCCATCGGTGACCCGATCCGGCAAATCCATGATCTGCTCGCGGAAGCTGCCATCATGCGGGCCCCAGCTAAACCCTTCATAACCGAAGGGTTGGGGGTCCACTTCCACCCGTGCTTGGGACATGACCGTCAGGGCAGCACCGGGTGCGCCGTAAAGGAAACGGGCGGAGACATCGATGTCTCTCGCATCATCGCCAGGCAGGAACGGCGCGTCTTCGGCCTCAAGCTCCACGGCAATCCGCTGCGGAACGAAATCTTCGACTGAGTAAGACGCCGACCCGACCACACCGACACCATCAATCTCCGCAACTGTGCGCCACACGCCGCGCGCTGCACTGTTTGGCAGTTCGATGTCGCGTTGGATCGCGCCGCCATCGCCAACCGCGAACCGGGCACGGAAGGACTCCATGCCATTCGGTCGATATGTGATCAGCGTTCCATTGCGTTCGGTGATCGCACGCCCGGCCCGGTCGCGCATCATCGCTGTAAGATAGACCGTTTCACCTGGGCGATAGATCCCACGCTCTGTGTAAACATAAGCGTCAACATCACCGGGCGTGACCCGCCCACCGGTGCTGAGCTCAGAAAGGTCCACCGGCGCGCGCGACAGATCAAGGATCGCCGTGTCGCCCTTTAGTCCGGAGGCCAGCACCATTTTCGGCGCCATGTTTCCGGTGCCTGCCAGCAATTCAGAATTAAAGGACACACGTCCATCAACACCGGTCGCCGCTTCACCCAGGACTTCGTTGTTTCGAGCAATCAATTGTACGGGCGTGTTCGGCATCACGCGGCCATCCTGCAGAGAGCGAAGCGTCACATCGAGACCGGATTCGCTGCGATAGGCCGTCAGAGCTAGATCCGTCAGCATCACCCATCGCTTGGCCGACGCTGGTGGTCCTTCATATCGATCAAGCTCGATATCATCGGAAACTTCGATGAAGTAAGCACCGGGTTCCAGCGTACCGATCACATCCGGTAAGGGGAATACGGTGACAACCGGTGCGTTCTTGAGATTCTGGATCGCCATGGTCCCGGTCCAAACTTCCGAGGCGAGGTCGCTCGGATTCTCGTCGCCATACACATAAGAGTAGCGCCCTTGCGGACTGTCTGACCCTTTGGAGACTGACTTGAAAGCGAGGGCCCGGTCATTGACCCGGGAAACGGTCAGCCGAACGCTCTCGACATTGACCGTTTCGATAGCAAGACCGTCAGCGTCTTCACGCGGCAGGATCACACCGGATCCGCTAAAACCAACATAAGGCGGGCGATCTTCGAAACTGATCTGAACTTCTTCTTCACGTCCAAGCTCATCACCATCCTCGGATGGGAAGCCTTCGGTGAGCGTCAGCGTATAGGTCGACGCAAAGCTTAAGCCGCTCAGACACAATTGCTGGCCGGTGACACTGTAGGCCACTTCCACGCTGCCATTCATCGGAGCGAAAATCGAATAGTCGGCATTCGGATCGAGAGGCTCAGAGAAGACCAAACAAGCTTTAGGAAGAGAATCACTCGTGTCGGGAGCATACCGAACATAAGAGAAGCGTTCTTCGCCATTGCTCTGCGCCAGTCTTTGCCGATCTCGTTCACGGCGATCCGCGGCGACCTGATCCGAACGCGATCGCTCGACCACTTGACCTTCCGCCTCTTCAGGCGGCGGCGGCACTTCATCAGAGGTGTTGTTCCCGCCCCCGCAAGCCGCCAGCGCAATTGCCATTGCCCCGAGCAGAATGCTGCGAACCCCTGATGTTCGACCGCTCATGGTGAAGTCCCTTCCTGTTTATTTGCTTAACCTTTACACGGGTTTGGCTAGCCGCCAACAGGGCGGAAACAAGACTTTTTCGCCACGATTGGCAGCATGGGATCGAATTTGGAACACGTTGACGTCCTCATCATCGGCGCCGGTGCCGCCGGACTCTTTTGCGGATCGCGCGCGGCCCAGCGCGGTCGCCGTGTTCGTGTGATCGATCATTCAAAAAAGCCGGCTGAGAAAATTCGCATTTCGGGCGGTGGGCGTTGCAACTTCACCAATCTCGAAACAGAAGCCGCCCGGTTCCTGTCGCAAAATCCGCATTTCGCGAAGTCAGCGCTGGCGCGATACACGCCCTGGGACTTTTGCGACCTCATGGCTGCGCACGACCTGACCTGGCATGAGAAAACGCTCGGACAGCTTTTCTGCGATCAAAAAAGCGGCGCTGTGATCCAGATGCTACTCAACGAGTTGGAAGCCGCGGGCGGCCATCTCAGCTTGGAAACCGAAATCACCGGTAAAGTCCGGGTGGAGGAAGGCTTCCAGATCGAGACCTCCGCTGGACCGATCCACTGTGAAAGCCTCGTCATCGCGACAGGCGGCCTCTCTATTCCGAAGATCGGCGCGACGGCGTTCGCTTACGATCTCGCCGCGCAGTTCGGACATGAGATCGTCCCGACGCGGCCCGCGCTCGTACCGATGACCTTTACCGATCAGTATCACGATGCCTTCTCGGCGCTGTCAGGTGTTTCAATCCCGGTCGAAGCGCACGCAGAAAACGGACCCGGCTTTGTTGAGAATCTCTTGTTCACTCATCGCGGTCTTTCAGGCCCATCAGTGCTGCAAATCTCATCCTACTGGCATGAGCGCGAAGCGGTGACGTTTGATCTGGTACCTGGACAGGATCCGCTGACTTGGTTGAAGGCGGCGAAAGAGACCGCGCCAAAGCAGACCCTTGCACAACTCTTCGCAACCCTGTTCCCAAGCCGGTTTGCCGATTACTTCGTGGGCGAACTCGGTCATGATCGCGCGATGCGACTTGCAGCACTCTCGAACAAGGACCTGGATATGATTGCACAGGCCTTGCACGCATGGACGCTGCGGCCCGCCGGCACGGAAGGCTGGCGCACAGCAGAAGTCACCGCTGGCGGAGTTGCAACAGACGCCCTATCTTCGCGAACGATGGAAAGCCAATTGCAGCCAGGCCTTTATTTCATAGGCGAGTGTGTCGACGTCACTGGATGGCTCGGCGGATACAATTTCCAATGGGCCTGGGCGAGTGCAGCCGCGGCAGCAGAAACCGCATGAGATGGCTATGGGCCCTCTTTGGCTTTGTCCTGTTGGGCATAGGCGCGGTCGGACTGGTTTTGCCACTCTGGCCAACCACAATTTTCTGGATCGCCGCGGTCTTCTGCCTCGCAGAGTCTCACCCGAAAGTCCGGGACTGGATCTACGCGCAGCCCGGTGTCGGCCCGATAGTTCAGGACTTTGTCGAGCGCGGCGAGATTTCCCGCAAAAGCAAAATGATCGCAATTGGCGGCATGTTGCTCGCCTGCGGCGTTAGCGGCTGGTTCCTTCGCGGATCGGCGCTCGGGCTCGCTGTCCTAATTGGCGCCATCGCGATTGGGATCATTTTTGTGGCTACACGTCGTGAGCCCGCAACTTAGCCCGCAATCGGCTTCAGGCCTTTTTTGAACCGCTTCCAATTGTCGACATAGACCTGCGCGGAGCCTTTGATCATCATGATCTGGGGTTCGCTCAGCTCTTTCACGACTTTGCCGGGAGCGCCCATAACCAGGGAGTTATCCGGGATTACCTTGCCTTCCGGGATAAGCGCGTGCGCCCCGATAATGCAATTCTTGCCGATCACGGCACGATTGAGAACCGTCGCGCCGATGCCGATCAGGGTTTCGTCTCCAATTGTGCAGCCATGCAGCATGACCATATGCCCAATCGTGACGTCTCTCCCAATGTTTAGCGGGCAGCCAATATCGGTGTGCAGGACGCTTCCGTCCTGCACGTTGGAGTTTTCGCCGACTGTGATCGGATCATTGTCGCCGCGCAGAACGGCGTTGAACCAGACTGACGCATTCTCTTTGAGAATCACGTTGCCAAGTACTGTCGCGTTTTCTGCCACCCAATAATCGCCGGACTGCGGCACAGTTGGGCAAACACCATCAAAATCGTACAAAGCCATGTCACTCTCCCAAAAAATCTTGTTTCGCTTGCGGATTATCGCTGTCACACTCGGTTAACCCTCTTAGTGTGTAATTCAAGACAAGAGATTCGGGAGACGGATTGTTGATGGGTCATAGACCGCCCTCACAAACACCACCACCGGCGAGGCAGCCAGATGCCCCCCGGAACGTTGGCCGCCCCTTCACTATTTCACCAACCGCTGCGCCTTTGGCTCGGCGGTTTTTTTCTGTCCCATTTTCAGTCCTAAAAGGAGATCCTCATGGGTAAACGCGCAGCTACGAAACGCCAGAAAGCACAAGCCGCCTTCGACGCTTCGAACTTCTTTGAAAAAGGCGCTGCCCGTGAAACACAACTCTATGCGATCCCGGGCGGGGGGGAGAGCTGGCATCCCGATGATGTCGATAAACCCAAACCTGCCGAACCGGCCCATGGGACACGAAATCAGCGCTATCAGAAAACAGTCAAACCTCGATCGGAAAACCAGGCACGCCTGCTTGATGCGCTGGAAGACAAATCGCTCGTCTGTGCGCTTGGACCTGCCGGCACCGGCAAAACCTATCTGGCAATCTGCAAGGCCGTCGAAGCGCTTCAGAAAGGCAAGGTCGCCCGCATTATCCTGTCGCGTCCGGCTGTCGAGGCTGGCGAGCAAATCGGCTTTCTGCCCGGCGCGATGGAGGACAAGCTCGCACCATATCTGCGCCCGCTCTATGACGCCCTATCCGATCGCCTCAGCCCGCAACAGCTCAAACACATGATGGCTGAGGGTCTTATCGAGATTGCTCCTATCGGCTTTATGCGAGGCCGAACCCTGAATAACGCATTCGTGGTCATCGATGAGGCTCAGAACTGTACCTACACGCAAATCAAGATGTTGCTGACGCGGCTGGGTTGGCATTCGACCATGGTCGTCACTGGCGATCCGGCACAGAGCGATTTGCTGCCGGAGCTATCGGGTCTCGGCAAAGCGGCAGACCGGCTGGAAAAACTCAGAGACGCGTCTGTGATCCGACTGGAAGGCCAGGATGTGGTACGTCATCCGCTCGTCGCAGAGATGCTTGGAGTGCTCTGACCGCCGATTAAGCGGAGCGAAATCTAACAGGCGCGCTCGGACCTATAGGCACCAGTCCGAGAACGGTTTTCTGTACGTCTTTCGGAACGTCTCTACATCATCGGCTAGAGCTTCGATCAGTCGTTGCCTGTCATTTTCCGAAAATTTCGGTACTTCTCTCCGTTCCTGCTTGGTCCAGGATTTTGCGAGCGTCCCTTTGATACGAAGCATGTAATCTCGTGGAACACGCCGACGGAGAGCATCCCCTAACTGACTCTCGCGAAGCTTGCCCCACCATTTCGGAGTTCGGGCAAGATCTTCTGAAGAGTTCTGGGCGGTCATGGCTACCTGGCTGGTGTCTGCCTGGATCCCAGCCATTGTCATAAAGCTGCGGAGGAAGTCTTCGGGGGTCTGCACGAGGTCAGCAAAATCCAGTATTTCGAGCTGATCTCCAAAGTGTTCGCGGAACGGCTCCAGACAGTAAGCATAACTACTCGTTGAAACGATATGATCCCCTTCGGGGGTCCCGACCAATTCCGATGGCAAAGGCAGGCTTTGCCCAGAATGGAAGGAATGAGCATATTGGGAAACAGCGCGCTCTACGGGATCGCGTGCAATGAACACGATCTTGGCATCTGGATTGGCAGCAGCTATGCGGCGCGCGACCTGGGGATACAAGCTGCGCTTTGCGTAATTGGGTGAGATATCACATCGAAGCTCGGCGGCGGGGTCAAAGAGCTTTCCATACCAGTCCCAGCCACTCCGTGTCTCGGAATCGTCACCACAAAAGAAGTTGGTTTCCTTGATGGTAGGAACCGCCACTCCTTCAATTTGATCCAGAATGTCCTGCAGCGTCGTCGTGCCAGCACGCATTGCGCCGATCACAACCACATCCGGTTGCGCCCGAACGATTGAAGAATTCCGCACTGCACTCATTCGACTACCAATCAGCATTGTATGAAGGGATCAACCTGCTCAAGCGATCACTGCAAAATAGATGCCTAGGTGGGTGAGTTTAGCTCAAAATACTGGCTATCCCCCAAAAAACTTTGGCTGGCTTCCCATCGACCTTACCAGATCCGAACTCGGTCTTCCGGTGGAATGTACATTTCATCGCCTTCCTGAACGTCGAAGGCTTCATACCATTCGTCGATATTGCGGATCATTCCGTTCACGCGCAGCTTCATCGGGCTATGCGGTGCTGAGAGCAGGCGCTGGCGCATGGCTTCCTCGGTGCGCTTGAACCGGCGCGCCTGCGCACGGCCGAGGAAAACGCGCTGCTCGCCCGTAAAACCATCGAGAACCGGCGACGGCTCGCCGTTAAGGGAAAGCTTGTAGGCATGATAGGTGACAATGATGCCAGCGAGGTCTCCGATATTCTCGCCTAAAGTCTGCCGCCCATTCACGTTCAGGCCCGGCAGCGGCTCATACTCGCTGAACTGCGCCGCCAATTCATCACCCAGAGCGTCGAATGCTGCACGGTCTTCTTCGGTCCACCAGCTTTGCAGGAAGCCATTGGCATCGAACTTGGAGCCTTGGTCGTCAAAGCCATGCCCGATCTCATGGCCAACAATTGAGCCGATGGCGCCGTAATTGATCGCCGGATCGGCGTTCGGATCAAACAGCGGAGACTGAATATAACCGGCCGGAATGAAAGCCTCATTGCGGTTCGGGCTATAGAAAGCGTTCACGGTCTGCGGCGCGGTGAACCATTCGCGCTTATCGACTTTGGTGCCGAGGCGCGCCGCCTGACGATCGCTCGTCCAGACGCGGTGTCGCCGAATATTTCCCATCAGATCACCCGGGACGACTTCGAGATCAGAATAGTCCGTCCAAATCTCTGGATAGGCAATCTTGGCCGTCATCGCCGCGAGCTTTTCCTGCGCCTGCGCCTTGGTGGCGTCCGTCATCCAGGTCAGATTGTCGATCCGAATGGAAAGAGCGGTTCGAATGTTCTCGAACATTTCGGTCATCTGGACCTTCGACTCTTCCGGGAAATAGCGAGCGATGTATTCCTGCCCCACCGCCTGATCGAGGCGGCCATTGACGAGACTGATGCCGCGCTTCTCACGGGCTCGGGGTTCTTCCTGTCCGTTCAATGCGCGGCCGTAGAACTCAAAGTTCGCCATATAGATTTCGTCCGAGAGCGAAGAGGCGTTGTTCGAAACCAGCCTTGCCAGCAAATAGTCCTGCCAGACATCGACTGATGTGTCGGCGAACAGGGCAGCCAGCCCAGGAAACGCATCCTTCTCGCGAACGACGATATCGCCTTCCACTGGTAGACCGAGCTCATTGAGAGCAGTTGTCCAGGATACGCCGGGGGCGAACGCGCTGAGTTCGTCAACCGTCATGCGATTATACGTGCGATCGGCGTTGCGCCGATCAGCGCGGGTCCAATGCAGCTCCGCAATCGCCGTTTCCAGATCGAAGACCGCCTGCGCGCGGGTCTCAGCGTCCGCTTCGCCCAGCGCACTCAGCATCCGCGCCAGGTGCTCTTTATACGCTGAGCGAGCATCAGCCAGACGTTCGGAGTCGCGCAAATAGTAAGATCGGTCCGGCATTCCGAGCCCCGAATGCGCCGCGCCCATCACATACGTGTCCGGTTGTTTCGGATCGATCGTGACATAGATCGCGACGGGGCCACTGAGACCAAGCGCTGGGTCGGCCATCAACGTAATCACGTCATCATGGCTTTGTGCCGTTCTGATCTGCTCCGCATCTGCTGCGATCGGATCGATCCCTTTTGCGTTGATCGCGTCCACATCCATAAAGTCATTGTAGAGATCACGGATCTTCTGGCTGTTTGAGCCCGCTTCCACGTCGGCGCCGGAAAGGTCGGCGATAATTTCCGCGATGCGCGCTTCGTTACGCTCCGACATGACCACGGCAAAGCCTGTGCCGGATCGATCGGAAGGGATCTCGGTTTCCGCGAGCCAGCCACCATTTGCGAACTGGTAGAAATCATCCCCTGCCCGGACAGACGAGTCGAAGGCTTCCAAAGGATAGCCCCATGGTTCGATGACCGGCGCGCTGACCTCAGCGATTTCCGACGCGCTCTCGGGCGTATCGGCACCTGTTGTGTCAGCCGAAGGGGCACAGCTGGTGAGGGTCAAAACCGCCAAAGGGAGTGCGACACTGCTCAAAAGAGTGGAAAAGGAACGATTCATGAGGCTCTCGATTTTCTGTTTATCGATATAGAGCCCAGCTGATGGGCAAAGGTCAAGCATGCGGTGACAAACACCGCCATCGCCTCTCAACGCGCGTCCCCATAAAGAAAAGCCCGAAGACGACGCTTCGGGTTTTCTGCAATAAATCATACAGCGGCAATCGTTCAGGTCGCGCTGATATCCTCCGAGAGGATGGTCATGTTCAACGAATAGCTCGTTTCACCATCGTCTACGTCTTTGTAAACGACAGCCAGAAACTCGGCGCCGAGATAGACCTCAACAGAATCATCGGTCTCTTTGCGCGCGATCAGGCGCAGACCGGGATTTAGCTTTTCCTTCAGATACGCCTCGAGGCGCAAAACTTCTTCGCGGCCCATGCCACACTCCTATTCAAGACTGGCCCTGCCATAGCGGCATGCGCGCCGCCTGCAAACCACTGTCTGCTGAAATCAGCACTTTTTTAGGTGTAGTATTTGCCGCCCTCTTTTTTTTGCAGCATTGGCTCGGGCTCAGGTGGATTGACCATCCGCCAGAGTTGGCCGGAGCTCCACCAAAGCAGCTCCACTACGACACGTGCGATCAAGGTCATCACGATGCCGAAGATCGAAGCCTCGTTGATGAAAACCCGAAACACCGCAACGCCTTGCTCACCCAAATTTGGGTTTCGAATCCAGTTCAGATTGGCGAGATAATTAGCGAAATCATTGACGCCATTGAACACGCTCGGAACGAACAGGACGCCCAGCATCATCAAGACCAGAACCATGAAAAACGTGGCCAAAATCTTTGACGATGCGTTCGACAGCGATCGAAACAAAACCCACATCTCTTCTCTCCCCTTATGATTGTTATCTCAAACCATACCGGGATCACGAAGAGACGACAAACCGATTTTACCTATTCGCCGGACCAGTTAGGCTTGCGCTTCTGCGCAAATGCCATCGGTCCTTCAATGAAATCAGGGCCTTTGACCATTCGCCCAATCGCATCATACTTCATCGAGAAGGCCTCCTGGAAGTTGGCCGTGTCCAGGCCTTTCATGGCGACTTCCTTGGTGGTGCGAACCGAAGACGGAGAGCATTCGGCAATCATGCCTGCCCATTTCATGGCTGCATCCATCAGCTCGGCTTGCGGCACAACTTCGTTCACGAAGCCCAGCTCTTTACCCTCATCCGCCATCACGTGACGGCCGGTGAGCATCATGCCCATGGCGTTTTTCAAACCAATTTGGCGCGGCAGACGATGCAGACCGCCAGCCAGGGCTGCGAGCCCGACTTTCGGCTCCGGCAGGGCAAAGCGGGCATTGTCTGAAGCAATGATAAGGTCGCAGGCGAGCGCGATCTCGAAACCGCCGCCCATGGCGACGCCATTCACCGCCGCGATGACGGGCTTGAACAAATCGTAGCGATTGGTCATCCCGCCAAATCCGCTCGGTACGGAAAACATGTCGCCGCCTTCAGCCTGATAACGCAAATCGTTGCCCGCGCAGAAGGCACGGTCGCCCGCACCGGTAACAATCGCAACCCAGAGATCCTTGTCCTCGGCGAATTTATCGAAAACCTGGCCGAGGTCGCGGCTGGCCGGCGGATGCACGGCGTTCATCTTCTCCGGTCGATTGATCTCGACGATCAGGACATTGCCTTCGACCTTGGTGTTCACAAATTCGCTCTCAATCATTGGGACCTCCCGGACAGTTGGATTTCGCGCTAGGCTATGGTCTGACAGATCCGAATCAAGGATGACGTGGCGACATGGCCTCAAATGACGCGCTAGATCTTTCGCAAATCGACCCGCCGGTATGGCGGATCAAAGTCGCGGACGTAGTATATGGCCCATATACGCTGGGGCAAATGCGCAGCTTTATAGAGGAAGGCCGGGTCACTGCCGGATCCAGCGTTGCGCGCGGCGATGGCGGCGCATTCGTGACGGCAGGCGCCTATATGGATCTCGCGTCTGAGTTTCCGCACACAACACCGCCAGCCAAAGACGAGAAACCTGCGCCATCTAATTTTGTCGTCACCGTCAAAACCGATGGCGATGGCCGCCGGGCTGTCATCTCGGTCCTCAACCAGACCGGACGTTTCTCAGAGCTGATGGCGGGCACCTTCATTCTCCACGCTGAAATCACCGCTTATGATCTCCGCTCGCAGCTCTCCACTGTACTGGCAGAGCGCGGCAAGTTCGTGATCGTCAATGCTGACACTGGCCAACTTGCCTGGATGGGGCTTGGCTCTGACGCGGACGAACATGCTCGCACCGTCTGGAAACGCGGCGACGACTAGGCTGCGATTTCAGGCGCTTCCTGAGGCAATGGCGCGATACCACGTATGGTGTCGGCAATCTTCTCCGCGATCATAATCGTCGGCGCGTTCGTATTCCCGCCAATCAGGGTCGGCATCACCGATGCGTCGACCACCCGCAAGCCATCAACACCCCGAACCCTCAGGTCGCCATCGAGCGGTGCGTCGTCATGGATCCCCATCGCGACAGTTCCCACCGGATGATAGATCGTTTCGCCATACGTCCGGATGAACGCATCAATCTCTTCATCCGACTGGACGCTCGCGCCAGGCAAGGCCTCATCTCCGCGGATCGGAGAGAGCGCATTCTGGCCAGCAATCTCGCGCATCATCTTGACCGACTCCCGCATGGTGACTCGGTCGGTCTCAGCAGCCAGATAATTTGGATCGATCGCAGGATGCGCGAACGGATCATCGGACTGAATCATCACCGTCCCGCGGCTGTCAGGCCGCAACTGGCAGGAGTGAATCGTGAAACCGTCTTTCTTGAAATCGTAATTCCCGTGATCGCGCATCATCGCGTTGACGAGGTGCAATTGAATATCCGGACGATCCAGACCTTCACGCGTCTTGAGAAATGCGCCAGCCTGAAGGAAATTGTCCGCCCCCGGGCCGGATTTTGACATCAGATATCTGATCCCAACCGCCAGCTTCTTAAAGCCCGCCTGTTTGGAATAGGCAGAGGCTTTCTGCGT
Source organism: Henriciella sp. (assembly GCA_017642885.1). Classification (GTDB taxonomy): domain Bacteria; phylum Pseudomonadota; class Alphaproteobacteria; order Caulobacterales; family Hyphomonadaceae; genus Henriciella. The sequence goes on from JAEPOM010000001.1 coordinate 106,683, forward strand.
CATCTCATGGATGACCGTGACATCGAGGTGGTCTTGCAAATTCGCACCGACATTTGGCGAATCGACCACGCAAGTCACACCCTGCTTGCGGATCTCGTCGGCGGGACCAATGCCTGACAACTGCAGGATTTGCGGCGACTGAACCGCCCCTGCGCAGACGATAACTTCGCGGTCGGCGATAATCGTTTCCGGCTCGGCGCCCTTTTTGGCGACAATTTCAACCCCGTGGGTCTTGCCGCCGCGAAACACAACGCGCGACACCAGGGCGGTCGACATCACGGTCAGGTTCTCGCGTTCCTTCACGATGGGGCGAAGATAGGCGAAGGACGCGCTCCAGCGCTCACCGTCGTGAATGGTACGCTGATACGGACCGAAGCCTTCCTGGTTTGATCCGTTGAAATCCTTGGTGACCGGATACCCTGCTTCGCGGCCTGCGTTGACGAACATATCGTAGACCGAATCCTCGAGCGGGCTCTCAGTTACGCGCAGCGGGCCGTCGCCTCCATGGAAGGCATCAGCGCCGCCTTCATAAGCCTCGGATTTGCGGAAATATGGTAGGACGTCTGAAAATCCCCAACCGGTGAGTCCTGTCTGGCGCCATTGGTCATAATCACGCGCATGTCCGCGAATGTAGATCATGCCATTGATAGAAGACGACCCGCCCCAGCCACGCCCACGCGGCCACCACAGTTTGCGGTCTTCCATATGCTTTTGCGGCGTCGTCCAAAATCCCCAGTTTTGCGGGTTTTCGTCCTTGATCAGCCCACCGACACCGGCTGGCATTCGAATAAGCAGCGAATTGTCTTTTTTTCCCGCTTCGATCAGGCATACCGAAACATCCGGGTCCTCGCTCAACCGGTTGGCCATCACGCAACCTGCGCTTCCAGCCCCTACAATGATGTAATCAAAGCCCTTTTTTTGGCTCATTTCTACTGCCCCGATGCTTTCCTCTGTCCCGCGATTCCTGCGAGTTTAACCGACAATCTCAACCATTTGTGAACCCGCGCCTCATATTGTCAATGCATACGGCAACGGGCGGTGCGCGGTATACATCTCGGGAGACATCATGAGTGCAGCACTGCTAAAACCTCAAAGCCCAGCGTCGTCGATTCGGACCAAACCTGACCGTCGTCGCCACAAGCGCGTAGAGCTTAGCCTGAACGGGCGATTTCTGCATGATGGTGCTGATCATACGTTCCTGACAGCGAATGTTTCCTGCGGCGGCGCGATCGTTCAAGCCCGCGCCATCCCGGAAGTCGGCGCTGCAGTCGTTTGCTATTTTGATGACCTTGGCCGCGTATCCGGTGAAGTCGTTCGCCATACTGAAGATGGATTTGCGGTCACGTTCAAAGCGTCTGACCACAAGAAAGACAAGCTGTCAGACCGACTGATCTGGTTGCTCAATCACAAGAAATACAACCTGTCCGACGAACGTTCAGCGCCCCGTAAAGCGGGCGGCGGTCCGGCATTGGTCACCCGTTCGAATGGCACCAAGCTGCAATGCCGCGTGATCGACATTTCACTGACGGGCGCTGCGTTTGAGTTTGATGGTCCGGTTCCTGTCGTCGGCGAACAGGTTCGTGTGGGGACACTGCGCGGCGAAGTTGTGCGCGCGGTCAGCGGAGAATTTGCTATTCGCTTTCTGCACCAAAAGAAAGCTTGAGCCATCTCCCCTCGCAAGTGTGTGACTTGATCTCAGGACGATCTGACTCCATTTAGACTCGAGACCCGAATGGAGGATCGGACCCGTGGAACACAATCCCGACATTGGCGCGCCGCCTCCGGTATGGACCCGATTGCGCTTTGAAGCCCGCGCCGCTGCGGCGGATGAGCCAACCATGGCCAGCTATATCGACGCGGCCATCCTGAGCCACGAAACGATTTGCCAGGCCCTCGCCTTTCACATCGCCGAAAAACTCGCTGGTCCTGAAATGGGTGCCCAACAAGTACGCCAGGTCTTCGCCAACGCCTATGACAGCAATCACGTGCTAGTCGAAGCGGCGGAAGCCGACATGCAGGCCACGCTGGACCGCGATCCGGCCTGTCGATCCATGTTGCAGCCTTTCCTGTTTTTCAAAGGCTTCCTCGCCCTGCAGACACACCGCGTCGCAAATCATTTGTGGAAACAGGGCCGCGAAACGCTGGCATTCCAATTCCAGTCGCGCGCCAGCGAATTGTTCGCGGTGGATATCCACCCGGCGGCGACCATTGGAAAAGGCGTCATGCTCGACCACGCAACGGACATCACGATCGGTGAAACCGCAGTGGTCGGCGACGATTGCTCGCTGCTCCACGGGGTCACGCTGGGCGGAACCGGCAAGGAAGTCGGCGACCGTCACCCGAAGATTGGCAATGGTGTCTTACTGTCTGTTGGCGCAAAGGTTCTTGGTAATATTCGCGTTGGCGACGAGGCAAAGATCGCTGCAGGCTCGGTTGTCCTGAAGGATGTCCCGGCACAATGCACCGTGGCAGGTGTTCCGGCCAAGCAAGTCGGTGGACCGTGCTGTGAGCCAGCGCGGAGCATGGATCAGGCCATCCCGGACGAAATAGCCAAATAGCTAGCGCTTATTGCCCTTGATCTTATTGCATCGCGCATGCGCGAGCTGCAAGTTGTCCAGCGTGTCTGGACCTCCTTTTGAGCTCGGGATGATATGGTCGAAAGTGGCTCGGTGGTTAGCCCAGATTCGTGAGTGCGGCGCTTCGAAACGGTTGCGCAGCATCGGCTTCTCGCAGAGCGCGCATAAGCCGGATTGCGCTGTCCAAAGCGTGTTAAAGTCGTCGCTTCCAGGTGTCAGATAAGGCTGACTCACAGCTCTTCCGGCACATCCCACCCCCGTCGCGCGCACGCGGCCAGCACCGTGTTTCGCAACAGGCAGGCGATGGTCATCGGGCCGACGCCGCCTGGCACGGGGGTGATTGATCCCGCCACCTCGGCGCAGCTTTCAAAGTCTGCATCGCCGACCAGCTTGGTCTTACCCTCGCCCTTCTCTGGTGCCGGGACGCGGTTGATCCCGACATCGATGACGCAAGCGCCCGGTTTCAGCCAGTCGCCTTTGACCATTTCCGGTCGCCCGACGGCCGGAACCACAATATCGGCCTCCCGGCACAGTCCAGGGAGATCCGCGGTCCGCGAGTGAGCGATCGAGATGGTGCAATTCTCTGCCAGGAAAAGAAGCGCGGCTGGCTTACCCACCAGGATAGAGCGACCGATCACTACGACGTGCTTGCCGGACAGGTCGTCCCCCAAGGCACGTTTGGCAAGGATCACGCAGCCCGTTGGTGTGCAGGGGCGCATGCCCGGTTTGCCGAGGCTGAGGCGCCCGGCACTGGTTTCCGTCAAACCATCGACATCCTTGTCTGGGTGAATCTTCTCGATCGCAGCAGCTTCGTCGAGGCCTTTGGGAAGCGGCAACTGCAGCAGAATACCATCGACCTCGTCATCATTGTTGAGGTCTGAAATCAGGTTCTCAACCTCAAACTGGGTCGCGTCTTTGGGCAGTTGGTGGTGCAGAGAACGCATGCCGCACGCTTCGGTCTGGCGCACCTTATTGCGAACATAGACCTGACTGGCTGCATCCTCACCGACCAATACGACGGCGAGCGTTGGCTGCCCCGGCAAAGCCTCGACTGCAGTCGCGACACTGGCGCGCACGTCGGCGGCGACGTCTTTTCCAGAAATGATTTCAGCTGCCATGACCCATCTCTCCCATGGTTGGCTCGCGCAATTCACGCGTAGAGCCGCTGCAATGTCCCGCCTTTAGAGCGAGACATCAGATTCGTCACCCGCAATGCAGCTAAAAACTAGGCTGGAAGGGCAAGAATGATGCGAGGGATGAGCCAGTCTCGCAGGAACGGAATGGCCAACGCCACAACCAGGATCGACAGATCCAGCCCGCCAATTGGCGGAATAAATCGCCGGATCGGCTTCGCAACCGGTTCAATCACGGAGAAAAGAAAGCCGTATATCGATCGAACGGTTTGATTGCGATTATCAACCACGCCACCGATCATCAGCCAGCCCAGAATAACGTATGCGAGCAAGGCGAAGAAGAAGATCGTGAGGACGGGCGATATGAAATAGCTGTGCAGGGCCCAGAATAGGTCTCTCAAAGCTCAGACTCCGTAATTGTTTCGTGTCACCTAGGACGCTTCTCGCAGGCCTGCAAGAGAGCGGTTACTCGGCATTGCGAAAGCGTTTTGATTGCGCGTCGACCATCGCCCGCCCTAACGGTTCCGGCAGGAGCTTGCTCAGCGTCGCCAGGCCCTTGTTAACAGCGCCGGGTACGACGACTGGCTGGCCTCGATCGCAGGCGCGAATCCCAGCCTCAACGACGGGCGCAGCTTCCATCCACATCCAGTCTGGCATTTCATTGGTTTTCTCGCGTGTGCCATTCACATCGTGGAACTCAGACCAGGTAAATCCTGGGCAAAGCGCTGTGCAGTGGACATTTTCATAGCCGCCCCCCTGCGCTTCTGCGTGAATACTCTCGGAGAACTTGATCATCCCGGATTTGACGCTGGCATAGAGCGTGTGCCCGTTGGAGCCCGGCGTGTAGCCCGCAAGCGATGCAACGTTGATGATCCGCCCGAAATTGCGCTCGGCCATTCCGGCGAGCACCTTGTGCGTCAACTCCACTGGCGCGGTGTAAAGCACGCGAAGAAACTGCGCCTGGTCTTTCCACTTGGTATTGAAGAACGTTCCCGGCAGGCCGTAGCCTGCATTGTTCACGAGCCCATCAACATGCCGGCCGGCCTCCTTGATCTCTTTGAGGATCGTGTCGACGCTATTGGCCCGCGCCAGGTCCTGCGAAATCACGATGGTTGAGACCTGGTATTTTTCTTCCATATCCCGCGCCAGTTTTTCCAGGCGGTCAGCACGGCGCGCCGTGAGCGCCAGGTCCCATCCGAGTTCAGCATATTGCTTGGCAAACTCCTCACCGATACCGGCAGAAGCTCCGGTGATGAGCATCAGTTTTCGGTCAGACATCAGTCTCTATCCTTGTTTGCGCCAAACCCTGACCTTGGTCAGGAAGGCAAGGTTCAATCGTTCGGAGGTAAATCCCGCCGCGGCCATATGCGGATCAAAGTCCCATTTCAGATAGCCTTTATAATAGGGCTCGTGGAACCCTTCCGGGAAATACTCAAGAAATCCATCCAGCCCGGAATCATCCCCAAATTGCAGACTGTCCGCGATGATGAATGTGCCGCCGGGCTTTAGAACCCGTGCAGCCTCGGCAATCACTTTTGGACGAATTCGAGGGGGTAATTCATGGAACAGGTAGATCGATATCAGGTGATCGAAGCGCTCATTTTCAAAAGGCAGATTTTCGGCCATCCCTTCTACGATTTCGACTTGCGGCCAGCGCTTAACCGCTGCCCGCGCTGCCTCGGCATATGGCGGGGACAAATCGAGGCCAGTGAGGTTCAGACGCGGCATCGCTCGCAGCGTCTGCGCCATGAAACGCCCCGTTCCACACGCAAGATCGAGGACTTGCGTGTTGCGCTGATCGCCCTGTCTCGCTTCCCGAACGAGTTCAGCAAGCGCAGCACGACGCATGGCATCTGCCGCGCCAGTAAACAGCGCTTCGACCTGATGATCGTAAATTTCTGCACTGTCTTCGCTCAACCAGCCATCGGTCTGATAGTGGAAGTTTTGACGGTAATAGGTTGGAAAGCGCTTGGGATCAGCCGCCTCATGCGTGCGAACTTCGATGCCGTTTCGTTCCAGCCGCCGACGGTCGACATCTGAGACATCGCTCAAAAACGCCTGCGCTCGGCGGATAGATTTTGGCAAATCGCGCAGCCGCATGTCGGTGCCGACCGGATCAGGATAAAGCCCCGCTTCAACATTCGCCCGGTCTTGTCGAAACAGATCGAAATAGGCGGCGCGAAGCGTCTTGGTATCTGGGGAATTGTCGGGCTTGAAAGCAGGCTCGCCAGGCCGATTGAACCCGGCAGAACGACGCCGCGCCAGTGCATATTGACCGCCATACCAGGCCGCACGCAGCCCTTGCGCAGCGGTGTATCGGGCCCGGCCCGCAGTCTTCATGGCGTCTTTCAACACTCCCATCCACCCTACATGGGCTCCCCATGCCGTAACGTCCAGTGCACACAGCGCCTCATTCCTTCAGGTTCCGTTCAGACAGGTTCGGGCAGCTTGAGGGCAATATGGGCGGGTGCGTCTCGCGAAACAGGAGATCTTCCATGATCCGAGCCAGTCTTATCACCGCCGCTGCTGCCTTTTGTCTGGCACCTGCGGCCATGGCTGACCACAACTACAATAGCGGCTATGGTGGATATCACGGGCCGCAGCCATCCGTGGCGAGCGTCGCCTGTGAGAAGCAGAAAGACAGTGACCGTCTGGCAGGCGGTCTCGTGGGCGCCGTGGCAGGCGGCCTGATCGGTGTTGCTATTGGCGGCGAACTGGAGCCGGACAATGGCTACCATCGTTATCGTGGCTACAGAGGTCACCGAGGGTATCGTGGCCACCGTGGCTATCGCGGACATCGTCGAGGCTATTATCATGATCGCGGCGACGATGGTGCTGAGATTGCAGGCGGCTTGATCGGTGCCCTAGCCGGGGCTGCGATTGGCAGCGAGCTCGCAGGCGGCTCTTCCGACTGCGTACAGACATACTCCTCAGGCAGTTATGATACGGGCCGCGTCTATTCAGGACAGAACTATGGCTCTGGCATGTCGGGTGTTCATGCGCCGACACGATCACCAACCGGCCCAGCCTGGGAAAACCCACAGCAGCAACAATCAACCGGTTCGGCCTATCCCCAGCCGGTGAGCGCACCAGGACCCGCCTATCCTTCCTATCCCGAAGATCGGAACGAAGACCTTTATGGTGCGCCTGAAGCTCAAACATCTGAGCGCGAATGCACGACAGTCCGCCGGGAAACCAGGTTGCCGGATGGCACCGTGATCCGCGAACCGGTCGAGGTTTGCCAAACCGACGATGGCCGCTGGCAGATGCCGGAACCCATTCCAGCCTACTGAGCGGGTTTTTAGGACACATCAAATGCACCAATAGGGGAAGTTCCGCACTTCCCCTATTTTTATGCGAGGCGTATGAGGGGGCATGACTGAATACTTTACCCCTATTTCGTTCGAGCAATGGCCGGATCAAAAAGAAGCCTTTGCCGACGCGCTCGGGCACTCGTTCCGTGAAACCGGATTTGCTGTGATCAGCGATCACCCGATCTCGCAAAGTGTGATTGATCGCGCTGTGGCGGCGTCCAAGGCGTTCTTTGAACTGCCTGAAAACGTCAAAGAACAATATCACGACGCAGAGGGCGGCCGGCAGCGTGGCTACACGCCGTTTGGAACGGAGAACGCCAAAGGTAATGCAGCAGCCGATCTGAAAGAGTTTTGGCATACTGGCCGCGCCCTGCCAGAAGACAGCCCCTATCGCGCGACGATGAAGGACACGCCCGCCGTTCCAGAAGTGGCGGAGTTTGATGCAGCGACTCGCGATTTCTACACAGCAATGGATGAATTCGGTGCCCAATTGCTGCGCGCTGTCGCGCTTCACCTGGGTCTCTCTGAGACCTGGTTTGACGACAAGGTTGAGAGCGGCAACTCAATCCTGCGGCTGTTGCACTATCCGCCTCAGAAAAACCCTCCACCGCAAGGCACGGTTCGCGCTGGCGCGCACGAAGATATCAATGTGATCACTCTGTTGCTGGGAGCGGAGGAAGCCGGTCTGCAGGCCTTACATCGCACCGGCGAATGGCTCGACGTCAATCCGCCAGCGGGTTCCCTGGTGATCAATTGTGGTGACATGCTGCAACGCCTGACCGGGGGCATCCTGCCGTCAACGACACATCGCGTGCTGAACCCGTCGCCGGAGCGCTCCAAGTTCCCGCGCTACTCGACCCCATTTTTCCTGCACTTCAATCAAGACGTCATGATCGAAGCACTGCCGCAATGCCTGAAAGAAGGTGGAAAAGCTGAGCCGCCGATCACCGCGCAGGACTATCTGATGGAGCGATTGCGCGAGATCGGCTTGGTCAAAGCTTAGTCGTCTTTTGATGCGCGCGGCGCCATTCATCACGCGTAACTTCCCAGACTCGAGACTGCCGCGTTGAACCATCGGCGCGTGTGCTCGTAATTTCGCCTTTGCGAGCGAGGCCAAGACCGTCCAGCATGCGTGCGGTCCGGACATTGTCGAGCGCGCCCGTTGCAACGATTAGTTCGAGCTCCAATTCATCGAACATCCAGTCAAACGACTGCTTCGCGCCGTTTACACCTGCGCGATGACCTTGCTGATCCTGGCGCAGTGCTCCGCCGAGATCGCCGGCGCCCCACTCCGGCCAAATCTCGAACTCAGAATAACCGATGACGCCGCCATCTGCGTCGAAGCGCAAGAATAAAACTCCCTCTCCGACGGCCTGCGCGTCGATATTGCGTGCAATCATGCTGCGAACAGACTCGACCGTGAGTGGGCGCGGGAGGTTATAGATTGGAGCGTGAATACTGGGATCTGAGAGGAACTCATAAAACGCGTCCGCGTCTTCCAGGCTGGCCACGCGGCTCGGAGATTTCTCGAATCCAATGCCCTTGGCCTTCCGAACCGCTTCGCGAATGGCTTTTTGCCGCGCAGGTGAAAGTGCAATCCGGGTGAGTGGCAAATCCCCCAATCAGGACTCTCCCAACATCGCGTCAACTTGCGCGCGTTTGGGCAAGCTGGGTTGCGCGCCTGGACGCGTGACCGCCAAAGCTGCTGCTGCGGAGGCAAACCGCAACGCCTGTTTCGGCGGTTGTCCCTCCGCGAGCGCAACGGCGAGTGCACCGCAAAACGTATCTCCCGCGCCAGTCGTATCGACGACGTCAACGTCAAATGCTGGAACCCTCGCGATCTCCTGCCCCATCTTGAACAGCGCAGCCCCTTCACCTCCGAGGGTCAGTGCGACGAGGCCGCCGCGCTCATGTAAGGCGTCACCATAGAATTCCGCCTCAATCTCGTTCACGATCAGAAGATCTGCATCTTTCAGCAATTGCGGCGAAACGCCAATGGCCGGGGCGAGATTGATTGCCATCAGCGCCCCGGTCTCTGCGGCCTGGCGTGTGGCTGCCTCAACCGCCGTTACAGACACTTCGAGCTGGCTGAGGATCACATCGCACTTAGGAAGGCCCGCCACATCGCTCGGTCCAACGCGCGTATTCGCACCACTCGCGACCGTGATCTGGTTCTCGCCCTCAGGAGAAACAGCGATCAAAGCAACGCCGGTCGCGGTGCCAAGCTCACTCATAACATTCGAGACATCAACGCCGTCTCGTCGCAACAAGGTCATGGCCGTCTCTGCGAGCGCGTCGTCGCCAACACAGCCCACCAAATGCACCGCCGCGCCGAGCCGCCGCGCGGCTAGGGCCTGGTTTGCACCTTTGCCGCCCGGGTGCTGCGCAAACTGTGCGCCTGTCACAGTCTCTCCGGCCTGGGGCAATGGCGCGCCGCTCGCTACGAGGTCGAGATTGATCGATCCGACAACACCTATCGTGACGCTCATTCAAACCCTCCCAGCAGGCGCGCGAGCTCTTCAAACACGCCATCATCATCAGCCTGCGTGTACCACATAACCGGGCCATCATCGTCAAAGTGAGGGATCGTTCGTCCAAATTGCTCGCCGCGCTCCGTGATCACTTCGACATGGGCCCGCCGCCCTTGAAACAGATCCGGGCGCGTAACGGCGATGACGGTGCTCGGATCGTGCAAAGGGGCATCGCGTGCGCCGTTGGCTGAGAATTCGAGTTTACAAGAAGCGTCTAATAGCTGCACCGCCACTTCGGCCTGTTTGGTTCGTACTGTCCGCAAATGTGAGAGCCGCGCCTGCGTCGCCCGAACAGTATGCGTGACGTCCAGACTGAGGCAGCGAACCGGCAATCCGGATCCGAACACCGACGCGGCCGCATGTGGGTCCGCAAATACGTTGAATTCCGAGAATGGGGTGATATTGCCGCCTTCGGTATCGGCGCCGCCCATCAGCACGATCTCCGCAATCCCGTCCGCGATATCGGGCGCCATAGTCAGGGCCAGCGCGACGTTGGTCATTGGCCCTGTGACAATCAGCGTGAGCGGATCGTCTTTTGCCCCCCTGCACGCTTCGATGATCATGTTGACAGAATGCAACTCCGACAGGGGCTGCTTTGGGTCCGGAAACGGTATATCCCCCAGGCCTGTGCTGCCGTGGAAATCCTCAGCTGTGACCGGGTCCCGCAGCATGGGGCGCGGCGCACCGGCACAGACGGGGATCGCCGTGTCCAAGCCAGCCACCTCGCGAATGATGCGGGCATTCATCGCGGTTTGCGGTCCCTTCACGTTTCCAGCGACCGTTGTGATCGCGCGAACATCGAGATCAGCGGTTCCAAATGCAGCGAGCAACGCTACGGCATCATCCAATCCAGGATCACAATCAATGAGTACGCAAGTCATGTTTCGTGTCTGCGCCGCGACTTTTGCGTTGGCAAGCCTTGAAACGCGTCCTCGCATCGCTAAACCCAATCTCAAATTTCAAGTTCAAGCAGGAGACCCAAGATGAGTGTGACCACCCGGATCGTTGATTATGAGCAAGGCGGCCAGACCTATGAAGGGTTTCTCGCCATGCCCGAAGGAACGCCAAAAGGCGTTGTTGTCGTTGCCCACGCCTGGGGCGGTCAGTCAGACTTCGAGCAAGGCAAGGCGAAACTGATGGCGGAATGGGGATATGCCGGATTTGCCCTCGACGTTTACGGCAAAGGCCAGCGCGGTGAGACCAATGAAGAGTGCGAAGCCTTGATGACCCCGCTGGCGAGCAATCGGGAAGAGCTGCAAGCTCGCCTGGCTGAGGCTTTGAGCGTTGCCAAGAAAGAATCTGGTTCAGACAATTCAGCGGCGATCGGTTTTTGTTTTGGCGGTCTCAGCGTGCTCGACATGGCGCGAACAAATATGGCTCTGAAAGGTGTCGTCAGCTTCCATGGCCTGTTCGGTGCACCCGGAAACACAGCTGATCAGATCACGCCCAAAGTCCTCGCGCTTCATGGTTGGGAAGACCCAATGGCGACTCCCGATGACGTCATGGATTTCTCGAAAGAGATGACCAGCGCAAAAGCCGACTGGCAGCTGCATGCCTATGGTTCAACGATGCACGCTTTCACCAATCCGCATGCGGACAATCCAGATTTCGGCACCGTTTATGATGCAGGTGCCGACCGGCGCAGCTTCGCAGCGTGTCAGGATTTTCTAGCAGAGGTTCTGGGTTAAGCGGTCAGTCCCGCGAGCAGATAGAGTCCGGTCGCAGCAACACCGCCAAACACGGCGTAAGGCAGCTGCGTCCGGACGTGCTCCATATGATCACATCCCGAGGCGAGCGATGCGATAATCGTTGTGTCGGAGATCGGGGAACAGTGGTCACCAAAGACACCGCCGCCCATCACCGCAGCCACAGCTAGCGGTAACGGTACCCCTGCCCCGACAGCAAGAGGAACGGCAACCGGCACCAGAATGCCATACGTGCCCCAACTGGTGCCCGCCGTGAACGACGTAATCCCGGCCGCAACGAACAGGATGGCAGGGATGGTCCACGGCGCTGGGAAGCTCGATGCCATATTGGCGATAAACTCACGCATGCCGACCGCATTGAGGCTCGCCCCCAGAACCAGTGCCATGAAGATCATGGTCACGGCCGGCAGCAAATCGCCCATGCCTTTGAAGCCTATCTCGAGCAGTTCGCCTTTGGCGCGCCGCGAATGAGCGAGGCAGAAAAATGCTACGACTGTGCCGAGAATGACCGACCATAGAATGGCCTGCGAGCCTGACCCGGCGCGGATATCACCATCGCCCGTCCAGATCATGAATGCGATCGTGCCGCCGATCATGACGAGCAGTGGTAGCGCCATGTAAACGGCTTTCGTCGCGGGCGCAGGCGCTTCGTTGAACATGCCGGTGCCCGATGCCGCAGCCGCGTTCGACCCCGTTGCTTCAACCGCCGCCATGGGCCCGAACGTCTTGTTTGAGAACACCGTGAAAAAGACCAGGACCAGCGTGATCCACGCATAGAAATTCAGCCCAATCGTTGCCATCAGGACGCCGGTTGCTCCCTCAACGCCGTTCTCATTCAGCAGCCCAAGAAGGTATGCCCCCCAACCATTAAACAGGATCAACACACTCACCGGGGCGCAGGTTGAGTCGATAATGTAGGCCAGCCTCTCACGGCTCATTTTGAGCTTGTCGAACAGCGGACGACCAAGAATTCCCGTTGTCAGAAGACTGATATTGGTCTCAACAAAAATCAGAACCCCGCAAATCGCGGTCACCAGGCTGGCGCGCCGCGGTGTCGAGGCAAAGCCGGAACTCTGTAGTCGCTCTACCATGGCGCTGATGCCGCCCGACCGGTGCATATACACGATCAACGCACCGATGATCAGGCAAAACAGGAGGACCCGCGTATTGTAAGGACTGTCGAACACGCCGACGGCTCGATCGATACCGCCGAGCGCGCCCATGAACGGATTGAACCCGGCAATGATCGTCTCGCTGAGCCAGATCGCCAGACCCAGCGCCCAGAACACATTACGGGTCCATATCGCGACAATGATCGCGACAATCGGCGGCGTGATTGTCAGCCAGTCCATAGACAGTCTAGTTCAAAACGTCGGGTGAAACGAGATCCGATGTCCGGGCCTCTTCGGCTGCGCGCACGAGGCGCATCATGTTGCCGCCCCAGACCTTTTCGACATCCTCACGCGTATACCCAGCCGCAAGCAGGTCGCGCGTGATTTTCTGTAACATGGAGACGTCGCTCATACCGTCGACACCGCCGCCGCCATCCCAGTCGCCGCTAATCCCGACATGGTCCGGACCGATAAGCTCGAGGACGTGGAACGTGTGCTCCATAAACTTCTCATATGAGGAACGCGGACGCGGGAAATCGCGATCGAGTTCCTGACGAGCTGCAAACCAGGCCGCCAGTTCCTCACTATCCAGCTCACTCGGGTCCGCGCCGTAAGCGGTGTTGAAAACTTCGAGTGCCGCTTCCCGCTCGGGCGTCGGCACCAGGAGTTCGAGATAGCCGCCAAAAATGTTCATCTGGATCACTCCGCCCGCTTCAGCGAGTTCGAGCAGCAAGGTATCGTCGATATTTCGCGGGTGATCATAAATCGCCTTCGCGCCAGTATGGGAGAGGATGAGCGGCGTGGTGGAAAGCGCAATCATGTCCCGAACAGTTGCGTCTGCAGCGTGGCTGCCATCCAGGACAAGGCCGAGGCGATTGGCTTCTCGCACCAGCTCTTCCCCGAGCGGACTGAGACCGTCATAGGGCGGCTCGATCGCCGTGGCGCTGTCAGCGAATTGGTTGTGAGCAAAATGGACGGGCGCGATCATGCGCAAGCCGCCAATGTAGAAGTGCTCCAATAGAGAAACATCAAGTCCGAGCGGGTAGGAGTTTTCCATACTCTGGAAGACGACTTTCTTCCCGTCAGCGATGATGCGATCTGCGTCATCTGCGGTGAAGGCTAATGCGACCTCCTCATGATACTTCGCAGCGAATTCCCGGATCGCTGTCTGGCGCATCAAGCCATGTGTCCGCGCCGCCGCGTAAGACGCTTCATCGAGGGGGCCTTGTCGGGTGAAGATAACCCAGAACCCGCCGTCCAGACCGCCTTCATTCATACGCGGCAGATCTACATGCGTGCCGTCTTCTTCCCAGGTCCCGCGAGCGGTGAACAGGTAATCGTCCGTGTGGAACAAAGCTGGCGTGTCGAGGTGGCTATCGAAAACGGCGATAGATTCGTGAAATGCGTCTGCATCTCCGGATGTCTGCGCGCCTGCTTCCGGGGCCTGCTGCACCGTGATCACGCTGCCCGCGCCCTGTAATTGTGGCGCGCAGGCGGTCATTGCGAGCACAGCCAAACTTCCAATCCCGATACGGATCATTGTGGAACTCCTTCAATCTGCAGACAGACCTAATGGAGGGAGAGATCAAGGCAAGTCCGCGGCTGCCGGATCGGTCCAGATCACGTGTTCCAGCCCCACAAATCTCGCCAATCGCGCAAGTTCGGCGTCGAGCTTCTCTGCTCGTGCAGGGGTCCAGGAGACCTTTGATTCAATCCAGAACCTCAAGACGTTCAACTGACTGGCCTTTCGATCCGCCTTAACTTCGATGCGCCCAACGAAACGATCGCCCTCCAGAAGGGGATAGACGTAATAGCCCCACTGCCGCTTGGCGGCGGGTACAAACATCTCGACCGTGTAATCGAACCCAAACAGGCGCTTCAGGCGATTGCGATCTCGAATGACCGGATCAAACGGATTGAGAATACGCAGGCGCGACGTCGGAGCCTGAGCCTTGGCCAGTCGGTCCTCGATATCTGGCGGCGCCAGGACACAGACCGTGGACTTATCGGCGCAAGAGATTTCGACCGGCACCAAGTCCGCCGCATGACGTGTGGCCCAGGTCTTGGCTTCGCTGTTGCTGACCGCGGCCCAGAACCGCTGAATGTCGCCTTCGCTGCCAAACGCCATCCGATCGAGCGCGCTCCGACAAAGCCAGTCGATTTGGTCCTCATCTGATGGAATGCGCGATCGTAAATCTTCCGGGATCACGCGCTCGCTGAGATCATAGAACTTGGTGAAATTCTCCCGATGCGAGGTCGAGAGTTCGCCCGCATACCACATATAATCGAGCGCCAGCTTGTGTGGTGGACGCGCCCACATTTTCTTCTCGCCTTTGACTTTCGTATCGAAGGCCTTGGTGCACAAAGGCCCTTCTTTCCGAATGCGATCCTTGATCGAGTTGCGCCCCTGTTCGTCCAGCATACCGCGATGCCACTCCCAGCCCCGCACCTTTTCTTCGAGACGTCGAAACTGCCTCTGCCACACGGGATAGAAAGCCATGGGGATGACCGAGGCATCGTGCGTAAAGTGTTCAAAAACAAGGCGATGCTCTGCCATGTGCTTGTTCAGCATTCGCTCGCGATAATTCTGATTGCGGCTCCAGAGAATATGGTGATGCGCGCGCGAAACAACCTGAATCGTATCAAGTTGAACGAACCCTAATGACTGGATCAAACCATCGAGATCGAGCGTGCCCGTTGGCGTCGCCGCGAGCCCTTGCGCGTCCAGCCAGAGCCGCCGGGCGTCGCGATTGGAAATCTGCAGCGGCGCGCGCTCGGTCATACCTAGCTCGCCGACGGGCACCCTGCCCCATCAGGATCAGACGTTTTCAAAACCCAGTCGAACGCATCGTTCAGAATCTGGCGATAGACTTCCACATCATAGGCCAGGTCAGAATGCCCAAGCGCCGAATAGAAACTGCGTCCCTCGCCGGGACACCCAACCCAGATCACCGGGTGCTCTGCCGGCGTATCACCCATCGCCCAATTGGCGAGGTTTTCAATGTCTGCACCTTCTGGATTGAAATCTGGCTCATGGATCCCCGCCAAGGGAAGCAGGCCATATTCGCTCGGTCGACTATCGAAGAAATACCATTCTTCATCATGTTCCCAGACCTGAGGCGCGCTTGCCATAATCGGATGACCCGCATTCAACGTTTCGACACGCACGGTGTTGAAATGGGGTGTGAGCGGATGACCGGTAAAAGTCGGACCGATCACGACTTGCGAATACCATTCCCAGTCGGCGTGCGTGTTGTCGCCTGAGCCATGCAGGCCAATCCAGGACCCGCCTGCTTCCAGCCAGGTCTGGAACGTTTGCTCCTGCTCCGGGCTCAAGGCGTCGCCTGTTGTGTTGTTGAACACGATGATCTCGAAACGAGCGAGATCGTCGGCATTGAACACTGCCGCATTGACCGTGGTGAAAATGCCGTAGCCGCGCTCACGAGACAGCTCGACAAAGAACTTATCGGCACCGGCTATGCCTTCATTGTGACGCCAGCCATTTGTCTTGGAGAATACCAGAATGGCTGGTTGCTGCATCCATTTGGTAATGTCCGGGGCGACCGTATCGTAGACAGTCTCAGTCTCTTCAGCGACTTGCGCCTGTCCTGATTGTTGGCAGGCCGCTCCGGTGGCGATTAGCCCGGCGCACATCAGCGTCTTTGTCATCCTGTTCAGATACGAAATCACTTTGTCTCTCCCCTCGTTTTTCTGATCGCGCGCCACTTTGCGAGGCGTTCGGCGATCGGGCCTTCTCTGCCTAATCCTTTTGGCGTGTAGAAATCCACCCGTTCCATCTCATCCGGAAAATAATTTTGCCCGGAGAAGCTCCCATCCGCATCGTGATCGTATTCGTATCCGTCGCCATATCCCTGCTCTTTCATCATCTTCGTAGGAGCATTGAGAATATGCTTAGGCGGCATCAGTGAACCGGTGTCTCGTGCGGCCGCCCGGGCACGCTTTAGGCCCATGTATGAGGCGTTGGATTTCGGCGCTGTGGCAAGATGGACGACGGCTTGGGCCAGTGGGATCAAGCCTTCCGGCTCCCCCAGACGTTCAAATGCTCGCGCCGCCTCGCCCGCAACCATCATCGCCGTCGGGTCCGCCAGGCTGACATCCTCACTGGCCATGACAACCAAACGCCGCGCAATGAACAATGGGTCTTCGCCCCCTTCGATCATCCGCGCGAACCAGTACAATGCTGCATCCGGATCAGAGCCTCGAACAGACTTATGCAAAGCCGAAACGAGATTGTAGTGTTCTTCGCGGTTCTTGTCGTAAGCGGGCGCACGCTTTTGTAGCGCTTGAGCGAGCTCCTGAACGCTGAGCTTTTTGCCAGGATCTGCCAGTGAAAAGGCCTGTTCAGCGAGATTCAACAAATAGCGACCATCGCCATCAGCCATATCGATCAAGGCCTGCCGTGCCCTGCTCTCCAGCGGCAAAGCGGCGCCGTTCTCGCGTTCCGCGCGTTGCAGTAACTCCTCAGCACTCTCAGGATCAATCCGGTTGAGGACCAGGACCGCGCAACGAGACAGCAATGCGCCGTTTAGCTCAAAACTGGGATTCTCCGTCGTCGCCCCCACCAGCGTGACCGTACCGGCCTCCACATAAGGCAAAAATCCGTCCTGCTGGGCGCGGTTGAAGCGGTGGATCTCGTCCACGAAAAGCAGCGTCCCCTGTCCAAGATCTCGCCGCCTTTGCGCCGCTTCAAAAACCGCTCGCAAATCCTTCACGCCGGAAAAAATCGCCGAAATGGCCTCGAAATGGAGATCAGTTTCTTGCGCCAGCAAGCGGGCAATCGTTGTTTTGCCGACGCCGGGCGGGCCCCAGAGAACAATCGAGGAAAGCTGCCCCTTTGCGAGCATTCGTCCGAGCGCGCCATCTGGCCCCAACAAATGATCTTGCCCTACAACATCGGCCAGCGCTTCAGGTCGCAGCTTGTCTGCCAGCGGGCGCGGCGCATCTTGCGACATGTCGGAAGCAGCAAATAAATCGGTCATCGTCTTTGGCTTAGCCGCGCATTCTTGGTTTGATAAGAACTCGATTGCCAGCCTTCGCCTACAAGCGCAAGAACATACAAAGAACAATCGACTTTGCTGCGTTATCGGCGTCCTGAAAGTGATTTTGAGACACCGGCGTCTTGTCCCTTATTTGCGTCACACCTAAGCAGAAGCATGCGGGACGCCGAGAATCGAAAGACTTCAGATATGGCAAAGGGACTCGTCGTCGCTGCACCGCATTCTGGCAGCGGGAAAACCGTTTTCACGATGGGGCTCGCCGCGGCCCTCAAAGCTCGCGGTCAAAGGCTGCAGATCGCTAAAGGCGGGCCCGGTTATATCGACCCGCAATTTCTCTCAGCTGCGATTGATCAACCTTGTTTCAATCTCGACAAGTGGGCGATGGGCGATGCGCAGCTGCGCGCCCGCGTCGGCGCCATCGCCATGACCGCAGACTTTCTTCTGATTGAGGGCATGATGGGCATGTTCGACGGTGCCGCTGGGATGAACGGTTCCACCGCGGATCTCGCAGACACATTGAACCTCCCAGTCTTGCTGGTTGTTGATGCGAGCGGACAAGCCCAATCCATTGCAGCTCTCGTGCATGGATTTGCGACCTTGCGAGATCGCCCCAAGCTATGCGGCGTGGTCGCGACGCGGGTGGGTAGCGAACGGCATGGTGACATGCTGGCTGACGCTGTCCGTGAGATCGGTGTGCCGTTTTATGGCGCTGTTCAGAGGTCGGAGGCCCTGACGATCCCGTCACGCCATCTCGGGCTCGTTCAAGCCACAGAGCATATGTCACAAAGCACGTTGATCGAGGCCGCGAGAGAAGTCGTGGAGCGCGATGTCGACGTTTCAGGTCTCTGGGAAGCTGCCTGTGACGTGCGAGCGACGGGGCAGGTTAAACCGCTCCCGCCGCTTGGCCAACGTATCGCTGTCGCCCGTGATATTGCTTTCAGCTTTTGCTATCCGCACGTGCTCTGGGATTGGCGCCGAAGGGGCGCCGAAATCGAGTTTTTCTCTCCTCTGGCCAATGAGGCGCCGTCAGACCTTTGTGATGCCGTTTATCTCCCAGGCGGATATCCTGAATTGCATGGCGAAAAGCTCGCTAATGCAGACAAGTTCATCGCCGGCCTGCAAAAAGCGGCGGCGCGGCGCGCGCTCATTTACGGAGAATGCGGAGGTTTCATGGTCCTCGGAAAAGCCCTTATCGGTGCGGACGGCACTTCCCACACAATGACTGGATTATTGGGACATGTGACGAGCTTCGCTGACCGGAAAATGCACCTGGGCTATCGCGAACTCTCACCACTGGGTGATGCCCCCTGGAGCGGCACTTTGAGCGGTCATGAGTTTCACTACTCGGTCCTCACGGATGCCGGAACCGATGCGCCGCTGTTTGAATGCGTGGATGCCCGAGGCACCGACCTCGGCAAGTCCGGTGGTCAGCGCGGCTCGGTGATGGGCTCATACATGCACATCATCGACCACCGTCCGAACTAGATTGTTACGCTGCCGCTGATTTTACGACCATTGCGTTCAATCTCGATATCCCATTGGCCGGGATCGCGGTCGAGCGCTTCGTTGAGATCCTCAATTGTCTCGATCGGGCGGCCATCGATTTGCGTGATGATGTCGCGAGGCTGCACGATGCGCATCCGATAGGCTCGGCGAGACATCCGCGTGACCAGAATACCGCTGGCAAATGAGTCTGCATAACCAATCTCTTCCGCCAGGCGCGGTGAGAGCTCAACCACTTCGACGCCGGCAAAAGGATGGCGACCATCCAGCAGCACGCGCTCGGCTTCGCTGGCGCCCGGTGGCGGGGCCAAACGGGTCAGGATCGTCTGCTCGTTGCCGCCGCGCAGGACTTTGAGCGCCACATCTTCACCCGGTGATTTGGTCGCGGCGAGGAATTTCAAGCCGCGTTCGTCGAATACTTCTCTGTCATCAATGGTCAGCACAAGATCGCCGCGTCGAAGCCCGGCCTTATCTGCGGGACCGTCTTCGTAGACTTCCGAGACAATCACTCCGAGCGGGCGGTCCAGCCCCTGCGCCTTCGCGATGTCGAACGTGACTGACTGGCCTTTCAGCCCGAGCCAAGGCCGTACAATTGTGCCTTCATTGACCGCTGCATCCACGACGCGACGAACCATCTCAGACGGGATCGCGAAACCAATTCCGTTAGACCCGCCCGAGCGGGAGAAGATCGCGGTATTGATCCCGACCAGCTCGCCGCGTGTATTGACCAGCGCGCCGCCCGAATTGCCAGGGTTCACAGCCGCATCGGTCTGCAGGAAGAAAGCATAGTCAGACACTCCGACATCGGTCCGCGCGGTGGCGGAAATAATTCCGGTCGTGACCGTCTGGCCGACGCCGAACGGGTTCCCTACAGCAAGGACCAGATCGCCAACTTCAACGTCTCGGGTATCGGCATATTCAAGTATTGGGAGCTCTGCGCCTTCCACGTCTGCGCGCAGAACGGCAAGGTCTGTGCGCTCGTCGGCCAGGATGAGTTCAGCTGGATACTCGCGCCGATCTGCCAGCACGATGACAATCTCATCTGCACCGTCAATGACGTGGTTATTGGTGACGATAATGCCGTCGTCGCCCATGATCACGCCTGACCCGAGCGAACTCTGCGTGCGCGGTCCGCCAAACCGGTTGCCGAACATCATTTCCTGGATCGAGGCCCGTCGTTGCACTGTCTTCTTGGTGTACACATTGACCACGGCAGGTGAGACGTCCTTCACGAGAGGCGCGTAAGACAGCTCGATCTGCGCCTGAGTCTCGGGAACAGTTTTCTCCCAGAAACTCTGGGCGGTTGCGGCGCCATAGAGTGGGCTCACAAGCAGCAGAACCAGGGCCGCCAGGACGAGAAGAACGGCGACCAGAAACTTCGATACGTGTTTTGTCATGGATTCTAGATAGATCATGAATATGGCTCTATTCCGGCGCCGGGACGGAGGCAATTGGGCGGAGATGACATTTCAGTTAGATATCTGATTTCACACCAGAAAATGACTGCTAATCGAACTCTTTTCCTGCCAACGCAGCCAGGTTCCTGGCATGATCCTCCCGGCTGATCCGGTAGAAACTGATCGCCAGCATCATAAGCATCCAGACGGTCAGCAGAGTCGCCGCATACCCGAACCCGAGTTTCGCGACAGAATCAGCACTCGCATCTTCAGGTCGAATCCCCGGCGCGATCGTCGCGAAGGCGAGAATGAAGGACGCCGTCATAACACCAATTCCTTGCGAGAGTTTGCGAATGAACGTGATACCCGCGAAGAATGTCCCTTCGGATCGACGACCGGTTTTGAGCTCGCTCTCCTCTACAATATCGGTCACCATCGCAGCGGCCAGCATCTGGTAAGCGATGATCAGCGCGATATCAAAAACAGTCACAACGAGAACGATGTAAAACAGCTCAGGCGTGCCGTTCTCAGGCAGCAGTCCAAGCAATCTCGCAAAGACCGGTGCGGGCGCGAGCGTAAAGGCGAGCAATCCGATAATGATCGCAGCGCGTTTCTTTCCCCAGACACGCCCCGCCATTGGCGCCAGGATCAGGGCCATAATCGCTGACAGGTAGACAGCAAAAGTCAGGATCGCGATCTGATCGCCGGTAAAGTTCCAGAAGAACCCATTTATGTACTGATTGAGCGTTGCCGATATGCCGGTCGCGAGAAGCCCGAACAATGTTGCCACAAACAAGGCCCGAAAAGACGGATTGGACAGGGTCTCCCAAATCTCGGAAAATATCTTGCCGACGGTTAAGTCCCGTTCAGGAGGTGGGCTTTTCAAATGTGGGATGCGGTGATGCGTCCCGAGTGCTGTGATCATAATCGCGACGAAAATCGACGACGCCCCGACTAATCCATAGAGGTGCCAGCCCGGCAAATGAAAGAACCCTTGAGGATCGCCTTCACTCGGTTGGAGGAAGACGGCGAACAACATGACCTGGACCGTCAGTCCACCAACCCAGGCAAAGAAGTATCGAAACGACATCAAAGACGTGCGGACGTCATAGTCTTGCGAGAGCTCTGCTGACAGGCTGAGGCTAGGCACTTCGAACAAGGTGTACCCCACGCGGACGATAATCGTCAGCGTCAGCAACCACAGGAACAAGGGTTGACCTTCGAGACCCGTCGGCGGGTTCCAAACAAAGAAGTAAGCGACGGTTGCCGGTATTGCGGCGGCATACAGAAATGGATGCCGACGCCCCATGCTGGATCTCAGATTGTCGGACCAATAGCCAACAATCGGATCCGAAACCGCATCTACGATCAGCGCGATCCAGATCGCTGCTGCTACCCAAAGCCCCGGCAGCCCCAGAACCTGACTGTAAAACAGCAACAGGACATAATCGAACCCGTTATTCTTAATCCCGCCAGCGGCGCCCCCAACGCCATAAGCCATTCGCGTGAACAGCCCGGGCTTCGGCCCGGTCGCGCTTGCAGTATTTGTCATCTGAACTCCACGTTGTGGTGCGGAGGGTCATCAGCCACCCTCGCCTTTAGCCATAACAGGCTGACCGGTTTACTCAACATCGCTGACGGCCTGACGATTTTGCTTAAGCGCCTCAAGATTCGCCTCGTGATCTTCGCGGGTGATCCGGTATCGGAACAGGAATGCGATCGCGCTGCCCCAGAGCGCCAAGAGCCCAAGCGAATAGCCGGCCCCGAGAAATTGCAGTGTTTCTTCTGGTAGATCGCCCGGCTGAACGTTGCGCGAAATCTCTGCCGTGGCCAACACGAGCGAGGCCAAAAACAAGCCGCTCCCGCGCGCCAGTTTTCGCATAAAGCTGATCCCCGCGAAGAAGATCCCTTCGGAGCGACGCCCGGTCTTCAATTCGGCCTGCTCAACAATATCCGCGATCATCGACGCGGAGAGGATTTGGTACGCAATAATCAATGCCACATCAAAGATCGTGATGACCAGCACCAACCAGAACAACGTGTCGCTGCCATTTTGCGGCATCAGATCGAACAGGCGTAGAAGCACCGGAGTGGGGGCGACAGAGAAAGCGATTGCCCCGACAATAATCGCGCCGCGCTTCTTTCCGAGGGTTTTCGAAACGATCGGTGCCAGGACCAGCGCAATCGCGGCCGAACCAAACACAGACAAAGTCAGTAGCGAGGTCTGGGCCGTGGTGAACTCCCAGAAGAACCCATTAATGTAATAGTTCAGCGATGCCGCCACACCCGCCGCCATGAACCCGAACAGCGCTGCGAAAAACAGGCCCTGGAACGATTTGTTGGAAAGGGTCTCGCCGATCTCACCAAATATGCGCCCAATCGTCATTTTGCGCGCCGCAGGCGGCGTTCGCAGATGTGGAATATGCGAATGTGTGCCGACCGCGCAGAGCAGGATGGACGCAACGATCACCACTGCCGCGACGTTGCCATAGGTTTTGTAGCCGTCCAGGTTCAGGAACCCGCTGCCATAGGCTTCGGTTTCGACCAGCAGGAACATCAGCGTATAGGACGCCATCGCCACGCCGCCGACCCAGCCGAACACATAGCGGAATGACAGGAATGACGTGCGTTCGTCATAATCATCGGTCAGTTCGGCAACCAACGCGCTGCTCGGCACCTCATAGAACGTGTAGGCCACTCGCGTCGCGATGGTCACAAAGAGCAAATAGGGAAACAGCGCGTTCCCGGTCAAACCAGCCGGAGGGTTCCAGGCCATGATGTAAATCAGACCCACCGGAAGTGCGGCGGCGTACATGAAGGGGTGACGCCTACCGAAACGGGTTTTGATATTGTCTGACCAGTACCCAACTAGTGGATCGGTGATGCCATCGACAAACATGGCGATCATCAAGGCCGCGCCAACCAGCGCGAAATCGATCCCGAGCACCTGACTGTAATAGAAAAGCAGGAAGTACTCGAACCCGTTATTCTTTATGCCATTGGCGGCGGCGCCGGATCCATAAGCAAGCTTTGTCCAGAACCCGGGTTTGCGCGCGGTCGCCTCGGTCATACGTCCTCCTAAAAAAGGCGGCGGGCTTCTATACGGCCCGCTCGCACAAGATCTCGGGTTTAGAGTCCGAGAACCATTTTCGACATGATGTTGCGCTGGATCTCATTCGATCCGGCATAGATGGATGCCTTGCGATAGTTGAAGTATCGCGGTGCAACTGTCGCCGCATGTTCGGGTGTTGCGAGATCGCTATTCGCGCCCGCTCGCGCCACCGCGAACATGTCCTGGACAAAGGGTGCCGCATAACCACCTACCGCTTCAAGGGAGAGCTCGGTAATGGCTTGTTGGACCTCGGATCCGGCGCATTTGAGCATCGAGCTCTCTGGCCCAACGCCTTGTCCCGCTGATAGCGCGGAGAAGATCCTGAGCTCGGTCGCATTCAACGACTCGATCTTCATTTCCATGGCCGCAATCTTGCGCTGAAAATCGGGATCCATGATCAGCGGCTCGCCGTTCGATTGCTCGACACTGGCAAGCTTCTTGGTCTTGGACAGCATGCTCTTGAGACCGGGCGCATAGGCGTTACCGCGTTCGAACTGCAGCAAGTATTTCGCGTAGGTCCAGCCTTTGTTTTCTTCACCGATCAGAGCGTCATCGATTTTAACGCGGACATCTTCGAAATAGACCTGATTGATCTCTTGCTGGTCGTCCATCGGTCCATCCAGCGTCGGCAGCGCGGAAATCGAGATACCGGGCAAGTCCATCGGGAAGATCAGAAAGCTGATCCCTTCTTGCGGTTTTCCATCCTTTGCTGTGCGCACGAGACAGAAAATCCAGTCGGCCCATTGCGCATGCGTGGTCCAGATTTTTGAGCCATTGAGCACATACTCATCGCCGTCGCGCACTGCACTCATCTGAAGCGATGCGAGGTCGGATCCAGAGCCCGGTTCGGAATAACCCTGACACCACCAGATCTCGGAGCGTTTGATCTTGGGCAAATGCTCGGCTTTCTGGGCGTCATTGCCAAATGCCATGATCACAGGCGCCACCATCGATTTGCCCATGGGCGACGTCGTTGGTGTGCCGGCGGCAGACATTTCCATGTTCAGAATGTAGCGCTGCCCGGCGGTGAGGCCTGGTCCGCCAAACTCGTCAGGCCAGTTCACGACGAACCAGTCTTTATCGTCCAGCTGGCGCTGCCATTTGACCATGCCTTCTTTGTCCAGATAGTTGGTTTTGGACAAGGAATTCTGTCGCCGCATATCTTCAGAATAGTTCTCGGCGATCCAGTCGCGCACCTCTTTTTGAAACGCGAGATCTTCAGGGGTGAAAGCGAGATCCATAGTCTGCTCCTACTCGACGATGTCGAACATTTCGATTTTCGGAGCCCCGGCCAGACACGCGCCAAGACCAGGCTGAGCAGCCTTGAAATAATCGGTCTGTCCGTGCGCCTTCAGCGCATCTCCAGACGCGTACTGCTCCATGAAAATGTAAGTCGTCTCGGAGCCCTTAGCCTTGTACAATTGATAGGTCAGGCAGCCTGGCTCATTCGCTTTGACCTTGGCCATCAAATCCTTGGCTGTGGCTTCAAAATCAGCTTGTTTTCCATCCTGGATTTCCAGGGTTGCGACGACACCAATCATGGCAGTCTCCTTGTCTGAAACATGTGTGATAGTGACAGTATGGACGTTTACGCGAACGGCAAGCCCTCACCCGGGGAAAGGGCAAGCAGGATGAGCCAACTGCCAAACGAAAAACACCCGGGGCGGAAGACCCGGGTGCTCTGATCGGATCCGGACGGATCGCGTGTATTGTCGTCCGACTATCGGCGTTGTTTCAGAACCATCTCGAAAATGTCGTCCATCGCCGATCCGTCGCGGTCAGCGTCAAACAAGGCGCCGAGCATGCCCAGTCCGTCACTTTGCGCCGGCTGCTTTTGCCGCCCGCCGCCGAATAGGCCTCCGAGCAAGCCGCCCAGACCGCCGCTCTGTTGCTGGGGTTGGCGTTGTCCACCGCCGAGAATTCCAGCGAGCTGAGAAAGCGTGTCGGGTTCCTCGCTCTTTTTCGCCAGCGATCCCATGACCATAGTCGCGACGACGGGAAGCATCTGCTTCAGCAAATCGTCACCGATACCCGTCTTCTCCGACGCCCGGCTCGCAACCGCACGGCTAACCTCTTTTGAGCCGAGAAGGTGACCGAGAATGCCATTACCTTCATCACGGGTCTCGGGACGCCCGAGCAGGCCCGGGTCATCCAGGTAACGTTTGTGAGACCCTTTGTTCAACGCCTCAAGCAAGGATTCTACACCGCCTTGCTTGCTGGCATTTGATTTCAGGCCAGCCGCCAATGCCGGAATGAGCGCCGACATGGCCTTCTGAGTCATGTCGTCACTGAGACCAAATTGTTGTCCGAGTTGTTGCTTCGCGGGCTGCGCCTGCGGCCCTGCCAGCAAATCTAATAGTCCTGCCATCGTGTTCCCCTTTGTTGCAGACCTGGAACCTAAGCTTTGCAGTCCGGATCAACAAGCAACGGTGCGCAGAGCCACTGCTTCGAGCGCTTCATCCAGAACGTCCAGCCCTGCCCCAGGTTTTGGGCCTTTTTCGCTGAGCGTTCGGCGCCACAAGCGCGCCCCTGGCTGGCCGTTAAACAGCCCCAGCATGTGGCGGGTAATCGAAGAGAGCCGAACACCTTCGTCCAGTCTCGCAGCGATATACGGTCGATAGTGCGCAACCGCATCCAATGGATCGATTGTCGTCTCACTCGATCCGAGCAGGTCATGATCGACAGCGCCCAGGAGCGCCGGCGTCTGGTAGGCGGCGCGTCCGAGCATAACGCCATCAAAGGTTGCCAAATGGGATTGGCATTCGGCCAGCGTTTTGATTCCGCCATTGAGGATTATGGTCAGGTCGGGCCGCGCGTGTTTCAGCTCAGCAACTAGGTCGTAATCCAGCGGTGGAATCTCCCGGTTCTCTTTCGGGCTAAGTCCCTTGAGCCAGGCTTTGCGAGCGTGGACCGTGAACACCTCGCAGCCAGCATCCGACACGCGATCAATAAATCCAAACAGAGTTTCGCGCGGTGGATCCTCATCAATTGCGATACGGCACTTTACGGTCACCGGGATCGAGACCGCTGCTTTCATCGCAGCTACGCAAGCCGCGACGGTTTCAGGTTCCCGCATCAGACAGGCCCCGAACGCGCCGGATTGGACCCGGTCAGACGGGCACCCGCAATTGATGTTGACCTCGTCATATCCAAAAGCTTCTGCAACGCGCGCCGCTTCCGCCATCTTGTCTGGTTCATTGCCGCCAAGCTGCAAGACGACTGGATGTTCTTCTTGCGAGAATCCGATGAGCCGCTCCCGATCCCCATGAATGACAGCATCGGCCGTCACCATTTCGGTCCACAGCAAGGCACGCTTTGACAGGACACGATGAAACGCCCGGCAATGCCGATCAGTCCAATCCATCATCGGCGCGACGGAGAATTTGTATGTCTCTTTGTCCAGCATGATCACCTAACAGACGCGGCCTCGATAGTCCTTGGGCCCTCCTAACGTCGGTCCATTGATCTTCCAAGCATATAGATGACGTTCGGTGCGTAGTGGCGGCACACAAAATCATGCGCCGAAAATCACAATCGGCGCAAGAAATCTCCTGATATCCCGGTTGTGTTCGGCGATATCGACGTCTATCCCGATGCCAAATGAAATTCTGGTCCAAAAGGACAATTCGACATGACTGTGCCCTACCCTACGCTGCAATTTGGACTCTCTGAAGAAGCCGAGATGATCCGTGAAACCGTGTACCGGTTCGCGCAGGATGAGATTGCACCAATCGCGGCGGAAGTGGATGCCACCAATCAGTTTCCGCGCCACCTCTGGCCCAAAATGGGTGAGCTTGGCTTGCACGGCATTACTGTCAGTGAAGAAGATGGCGGCACCGGGCTTGGCTACCTCGAACATACAATCGCCGTCGAGGAAATCAGCCGGGCATCTGCCTCGATTGGCTTATCCTATGGCGCCCATTCCAATCTGTGCATCAATCAGCTTCGGCGATGGGGCAATGAGGCTCAAAAGGCCAGACACCTGCCCGGTCTGGTCTCAGGAGAGCATCTCGGGTCTTTGGCGATGAGTGAGCCAAACGCTGGGTCGGACGTCGTCTCGATGAAGCTCAACGCGCAAGCCGTGCAAGGCGGCTATCTCCTGAATGGCAACAAGATGTGGATCACCAATGCGCCCACCGCGGACACTTTGCTGGTCTACGCCAAGACCGATCCAAATGCCGGATCCAAAGGCATATCAGCCTTCCTGATCACGCCCGATATGGAAGGTTTCACGACAGCTCAAAAACTCGACAAGCTCGGCATGCGCGGGTCGGACACGTGCGAGCTGGTCTTTGAAGATTGCGTGGTTCCAGAGGAGAACATGGTCGGCGAACTCGGCCAGGGCGCAGAAATCCTGATGAGCGGTCTTGATTATGAGCGTGTGGTTTTGTCCGGCGTCTCGCTCGGCATCATGCAGGCCGTTCTGGACGCTGTCCTGCCCTACATTCATGAGCGTGAGCAATTCGGAAAACCGATCGGCACGTTCCAGCTCATGCAAGGCAAGCTGGCCGATATGTATGTCACGCTGTCAACCGCACGCGCGTACTCCTACGCCGTCGCTGCAGCCTGTGATCGCGGCGAGACGACGCGAAAGGATGCGGCTGGTTGCATCCTCTACGCCGCTGAAAAAGCCACGCAAATGGCGCTCGACGGAATTCAGATGCTCGGCGGCAATGGCTATGTGAACGAGTATCCGACCGGACGGTTGCTTCGCGATGCGAAGCTAATGGAAATTGGTGCTGGCACCTCTGAAATCCGGCGCTGGCTGATCGGCCGCGAGCTCTTCGCCGAAACCTCGTAAGCCATTGCGCGCATGCGTTTTCTGTGATGGACAACGCGCATGAACCTGAATGACTGCCACAATTTCGCGGATTTTCGTCGCCTCGCAAAGAAGCGGCTTCCGAGCCCGATTTTCAATTACATTGACGGCGCCGCTGACGATGAACTGACATATCGTAGAAACACCGCGGCCTATGATGACGTGGACCTGGTTCCGAACGTTCTGGCCGGTGTTGAGAATGTCGATCTGTCCGTCGAGGTAATGGGACAGAAGCTGGATATGCCACTCTATTGCGCCCCGACAGCCGTGCAGCGTCTATTCCACCATGACGGCGAGCGCGCCGTCGCCCGGGCCGCGACGAAGTTCGGCACGATGTTTGGCGTCTCCTCTCTCGCCACGGTGAGCGTCGAAGAGATCGCCGAAATCGCACCCGGACCGAAAATGTTTCAGTTCTATTTTCACAAGGATCGCGGCGTGAACGATGCGCTGCTCGAACGGGCGCGCGAGGCCAAGTTTAATGTCATGGCCCTCACGGTCGACACGATTACGGGCGGCAACCGAGAACGGGATCTTCGCACCGGGTTCACGGCGCCGCCGCGCTTGACCCCGTCCTCTTTGATGAGTTTTGCAATGCACCCGTCCTGGGCGTGGAACTTTCTTACCAAGGACAAGTTCGACATGCCGCATCTTGCCGAGGCTTCGCGCGGCGGTGGCAATACGGTGAGCTTCGTCAGCCATTATTTCTCAAACCTGCTGGACCAGTCGATGAACTGGAAAGACGCCGAGAAACTCTGCGCTGACTGGAACGGCCAGTTCGCGCTCAAGGGAATCATGAGCGTGGAAGACGCCAAACGCGCCGTCGATATTGGCTGCACCGGGATCATGGTGTCCAACCATGGCGGCAGGCAGCTCGACGGATCGCGGGCGCCGTTCGATCAGCTCGCAGAGATCTGCGACGCCGTTGGCGATAAGATTGATGTCATCTGCGAAGGCGGCGTTCAACGCGGCACGCATGTGCTGAAAGCTCTCTCAGTCGGCGCAAAAGCCGTCTCAGGCGGGCGGCTGTACCTCTACGCGCTTGCTGCAGCCGGTCAGGCCGGCGTCGAGCGCGCGCTCGGCAACTTCCGAACTGAGATAGAACGCGATATGAAGCTGATGGGCGCCAAGCAGATCAGCGACCTCAATCGAAACAATTTGAGATGGCGCTAGCTTACGGCGACAGGCGGTAACCACCGGCTTCGGTCAACAACAGTCGCGCATTGCCTGGATCTGGCTCGATTTTCTGACGCAGTCGGTAGATGTGCGTCTCCAGCGTGTGCGTGGTGACCGCAGCGTTATACCCCCAGACTTCTGAAAGCAGCTCTTCACGCGCGACCGGTTTGCCACCCGCCCGATAGAGATATTTCAGAATATTGGTCTCTTTCTCCGTCAGTCGGATCTTCCGATCGTCTTCTTTGACGAGCAGCTTCATGCTTGGGCGAAACTCATATGGACCAACATCGAATGTTGCGTCTTCGCTTTGCTCAAAGCTGCGCAAGTGCGCCCGAACCCGTGCGAGAAGCACAGAGAACTTGAACGGCTTGGTCACATAATCATTGGCGCCGCTGTCGAGGCCAAGAATTGTATCTGCGTCGCTATCCTGTCCGGTCAGCATAATGATCGGTGCGCGAACCCCCCGGTTGCGCATGACCTTGCACGCTTCACGACCGTCCATATCGGGCATGTCGACATCCAGAAGGATGATGTCGGTGCGTTCGGCTTCCGCCATTTTGACGCCTTGCGTGGCATTCGGGGCCTGGAGAACCGAAAAGCCCTCATAAAGTTCAAATTGTTCCGCGAGGGCTTCGCGTAGCTCATTATCATCGTCCACGAGCAGGATGGTTTTTGTCACAGCCATGACTTTCTCCCTTGTCTTGTGGCCAGCAAATAGAGAATGAGTTCAAAGACTTCATTACACGCTTCTTCAGCTGATGTCACAAAAAGGAGAGCAGCGCGTGACCGACTTGACCTTCACCGCCAGCGCGCGCGGCAAATTCTCGGGAAACGGCCTGACCTGCCAGTGCGCACTCGGTCGTGGCGGCGTGGTTGTCGCGGATCAGAAACGCGAAGGCGACGGCACCTCGCCGCAAGGCATATGGCGCATGAACCGCGTGTTCTATCGTCCGGATCGCCTTGCTCGCCCGGATACAGCGCTTCCCGTTGTGCCTTTGCGCGAGATCGACGGCTGGTGTGATGCGCCGGAGCATCCGCTTTACAATCGTGCCGTAACTCTACCCTTTGAAGCCAGTCACGAGAAACTGTGGCGGGAAGATCATGTCTATGACCTGATTGTTGAACTCAGCCACAATAGCGACCCTGTCATTCCAGCGCTGGGCAGCGCCGTTTTCTTCCATCTTGCCCACGATGATTACAGGCAGACTGAAGGCTGTGTCGCGATTTTGCGCGAGCATATGCTGCAGACTCTCAAAGTTTCTGACACTAAAACGTCAATAGAAATAAGCTTCTAGCGGCCATATCCTCAGCCCAAACCTGCGATCATATTCCTGCCACACGAATCACCGAATGCTTAATGCGGGGCGGGCTTCGTAAGGAGGCTGCAGATGTTACAGCTGACTGAGTATTCGCCAGAACGCCCCGAGCTGGGCCACTTCTATCTTGTTACCCGCACCAGCGAACACGGCCCGTACGAGACGTACGACGACGCAGTCGACGCCGCCGAGCACCCGCAAGCCGACATGTATGGCTTCAATCCGCGCCGCGGATACTATGTGGTCGATCGCAGCGAACCCGACGAATTATAAATCAGGCAACTTCAGCGGCATATTGCTGGAGCTTCATGACAGACGGCACTGAGAAATCTCGTAGCCGTTTCATGATGGCGAGCTTCTCTGTGTCGTCTTCGTCAATGCTCGCCACAAGCTGGCTGTATCCATCCAGGCGGTTCTCTCGCAGCCAATGGCGCAAGTCTTTCTCCTGAGACCAGTTATACTGGTTCATCATGAAGGCCGCCTGCATGCGGATCCAATCTGTGTCATGATTGGGCAATGGCACGACGGTGCAAAGCCGGTTCTTCTCATCTTCACCGTCGCGCGTCAGCTCAATATGAGCGATGAAGGCGGCGCTGAACACAGGCTGTACCGTGCGCACAGTCTGCAATCTGATCGTATCGTCGTCGAAAACTGTCGCTTCTTCAGAGTTCCCCACCGCGCAAGCGGAGCAATCGACAAAGAGTGTGTCAGGATCACTGTCTAGCGTATCGCCGTTTTCGAATACGATCTGGTCCAGTCCAATCCGTTTGATCCGACCATTGCGAATGACGTTTTTGACACGGCGGAGCTCTGCGAGTTCCGGATCGGAGATCGTCGCACCGTGCATCATGTTTGGGCGAACATCAGGATCAATGCGGGTAAAAATACCAGCACTCTCAAGGCGATCGAACATGTCAGCCACGGAGTCTGATGTCGCGATCGCTTCCATTTGAGCCGCCTGAGCGCCCATGGTGGCCTCGAAGAAACGACTATCCGGCTGCGTATTCTCCCGGCGCATCAGCCAGGCGTCGCGCGGACGCACCCAATGGATCTGATCCGGATCGACATGATTCTCGAGCAACCAGACCACAGCATCGATACCCGTCTTCCCCCCGCCAACGACGACATAACGAGAAGGTTGCTCCATGATCTTCGGCAGATCATTGAGCGGCATGAATTTCACGCCGTCCGCAACCTCGAAATTCGGCTTGTGCGTGCTCGGCACGGTGGTTTTCAACCAGGTTGCGTCTACGATCTTCTCGCGTGCTTTCACGGCGTAGGTCTTGTCGGAGGTGAGCGCGGAGATCTTGCCATCACCTTCATACTTGCACATCGGCAAATAGGTGACGCGCCCGGTAGGCAGGAACTGATAGCGCATCACTTCGTCAAAATAGGCCATGATTTCAGGGCCTGTTGCGAGATCCTGGAGACCTTTATTGAGGCCAATCGTATCCAGAATTCCCTTCGACAGTTCCTTCGAGCTGACCCCGTAATAGGCAGAGGGCTGATGCAAAGTTACGAACGGGTAGGCATCATTCCAGTGGCCGCCCGGCTTCTGGTGCATGTCGACAATCAGGACTGTCTTGTCACTCTCAGTCAGGATGATGTCCGCAAAGGCCATGCCCATCGCGCCTGCTCCGATGATCAGATAATCCACTTCAATCGTTTCTGACGCCATGATTTCCTCCGGTCTGCATGAAAGGCTTGATAACAGTGTTATTGGCTGATAATAACACTGTTATTGCAAGTCAACCCGTTTCGCGCCCAAGATTGAGCTCATGTCAGATAGTAAAGCCAAAATCCTAACAGCCGCTTCAGAACTGTTCGCTGAAAAAGGCGCCGACGGCCTGAGCGTGCGCGCCATATCCGGTCGCGCCGGACTGTCGACGATTGGGATCTACAATCACTTCAACGGCAAACAGGGAATTCTCGACGCCCTCTATATTGAGGGGTTTCGGATGGTCATGGATGCCATTGATGTCGAGACCGAAACCCAATCCCCGCGCGACGCCGTGCTGCAAGGGCTCTCAAACTATATCACCCTGTCAGCGGAGCATCGCGGGCACTATCAGCTGATCTTTGGACGCGCAGACCCGACCTACACCCCCTCCTCCGGCGCGACGGCTATTGGCGAGGAGGCGTTCAACCGGCTGACCGCCCTCGTCTCAAGAGCAATCCCCGCGCATTTGAGCGGGCGGGAAAAACGCGAAGCCGCGCTTCAGCTGTGGGCGCTTGCGCACGGCTATGTCAGCCTGCAGGACCATGAAGCGACAGAGCTTATCCCAATGGCGGCCTGGCGCGATCTGATCATGAATGCCGTCACTCTGCATCTGGACGCGGTGATTGCCAAACACGCTGGCTAAGCGTCGCGCGCCCCGAAAAACGCCGTGCCGATCCGAACATGCGTCGCACCTAGACGCGCGGCCATGGCGTAGTCTCCGCTCATCCCCATGCTGACCTGCGCGAGCTGATGCTCATCGGCCAGCTTCTTCAACAAGGCAAAGTGTGGGGCAGCGGGCTCATCCGCAGGCGGGATGCACATGAGACCGACCAATTGCCCGGGATACACCTCGCGAGTGACGGTCACCAGGTCAGCGAAACCGTCCACGCTGACTCCGCCTTTTTGCGGCTCATCACCGGTATTGACCTGGATCAATAGGTCGGGCGGCGCGACACCCGTCTTTTCAATCGCTTTGACCAACGCGCGCAGCAGTTTCTCGCGGTCGACCGTTTCGATTACATGAAACAGCTGGACCGCGTCCTCCGCTTTGTTCGTTTGCAGCGGACCTATCAGGCGAAGTTCGAGGTCTTCATATTCGGACAGGCGATCCACCCACCTTAGCTGGGCTTCCTGGACCCGGTTCTCGCCAAACACGCGCTGTCCGGTTTCGAGCGCTTCGGCAATGCGATCTTCCGGTTGGCGTTTGGAGGCCGCCACCAGTGTCACACCGTCGCCGATTTCGGCCAGTATGCGGTTTCGGGCTTCGCGGATGGAAACGGGCTGTGTATCAGAACTCATGACGGGGTTGAAACACCAAGCTGCCTCCGCCCGCAAGTGGCGTTCCGCCGCCCGGCAAGTGGCGCGGCACTTTCCGGCGCATTTGCCGCCACTGCTTTTCCTGACAGACCCAAAGCGGACGCCGGATCCAATTTCAGTGATCACCACGCTCCCACCAGAAGCCGGTGTGGTTTATCGCCATTTCGGGGCGACCGATCGATACGCCACCGCACGCGAACTGGCTGAGGCTTGCGCGCAGCGAGGGGTGAGTTTCTTGATCGCGGCAGACCCGGAGCTCGCTCTCAAAACCGGCGCCGATGGTGTCCATTGGCCAGAAGCCATGCGTCGGCGCGCATTGAAATGGCAAGGTCAGTTCGCCCTGCAGACCGGCAGCGCGCACTCGCCAGCCGCCATTCGCGCCGCTCACCAAGCCGGATTGGATGCAGTCCTGGTCTCGACCGTGTTTGCGTCAAACAGTCCAAGTGCTTCTGAGCCTTTGGGCCTCGCCCGTTTTCGCAGCTGGGCCAAGGCCGCCCCCTTGCCAGTCTACGGACTGGGCGGCGTAACCTCCGACAATGCAGGATCGCTCGCGGACATTGCCGGGCTCGCCGCTATTGATGGATTTCTTCTTTAGCGCTCGGATGTGTCTTTGCCGCGTCGCACCTGTCGCCGCACGTTCCATAGCGCCACTGCAGCGATCGCGAACCATATCGCATTGAGCGCCAGAGATGGGATCGCTTGATGGTAGCCACTGTTGATTACGACGCCCGCCGCGCCGAACAGATTCATCCACTGATAGGTGAATGACTGCCCCTGAATCTTGTTGTGAGAGAGCAAATAGTAAGCGAACAGGATGAGCGCGGCGCCGACCCAGCCGACGGTCTCAACAATAATAAATTCAAGCGACGGCATCGCCTAAATCACTGACCGAACGGCGTCCGCTACGGTCTCAACCGCGTCGTCCATGAGCTTAGCATCGGTGGCTTCAGCCATGACACGAATCAACGGCTCTGTTCCGGACTTGCGTATCACCAGGCGACCCTTCTTGCCGAGCGCCTTTTCTGCCGACTCAATCGCTTCTTTTACGGCCGCTTCTTCAAGCGGAGCACCGGACTTGAATCGGATATTGACCAGTTTTTGCGGCACACGGTCGAATACATGAGCGATCTGCGACAACGGCTGATCTTTCTCGACCATTACCGCGAGCACTTGCAGCGCCGCCATCAACCCATCGCCGGTGGTCGAGAAATCCGACATGACGATATGTCCTGACTGCTCGCCTCCAAGATTGAACCCGCCGTCGCGCATCCGCTCGACAACGTATCGATCACCAACCTTTGTACGCTCCAGCGCCAAGCCAAGATTGTCCAGATGTTGTTCCAATCCGAGATTGGACATGACCGTTGTGACGACGCCGTTCTGGGACAGCTGTCCCTTGGCTTTCCAGTTCTCTGCGATGAGACCGATCAACTGATCGCCATCGATCTCATTGCCCTTCTCATCGATAATGATGCAGCGGTCCGCATCGCCATCAAGTGCGATGCCGATATCCGCTCGATAGGTTTTCACCGCCTCTTTCAAAGCTGCCGTGTCCGTCGAACCGACTTCGAGATTGATATTGAAGCCATTCGGTTCCACGCCGATCGGGAACACTTCGGCGCCGAGTTCGTAAAGCGCCGCCGGTGCGACCTTGTAGGCAGCGCCATTTGCGCAATCGATGCAGATCCGCAGCCCTTTCAGGTTCATACGACGCGGAAAACTGGCTTTGACGATCTCGACATAGCGTGCCTGCGCATCATCTACGCGCTTGGTGCGCCCCAGTTCTTCAGGCCCCGCGAGCTTGTCATCAAGCGCACGGTCCATCCGGCTTTCAATTTCAAGCTCGATTTCGTCGGACAATTTATAGCCATTCGGTCCAAAAAGCTTGATTCCATTGTCCTCAAAGCTGTTATGGCTGGCCGAGATCATCACCCCGAGATCTGCGCGCAAAGACCGCGTCATCATCGCAACGCCTGGCGTCGGTAAGGGCCCAAATAGGGTCACATCCATGCCAACAGAGGTGAATCCAGCCACCAAAGCTGGCTCTATCATATATCCTGATAGGCGAGTATCTTTGCCGATAACAACGCTATGACGGCGTGGACTCGTGGTTCTGAAGTACTTTCCAGCCGCCATTCCCAGCCGCATTGCGATCTCTGGAGTCATTGGAGGTGTGTTCGCAGTGCCACGGATTCCGTCAGTTCCGAAATATTTGCGCGCCATAATGCTCTAAATTCCTTGCCTCGTTCAATTGTACGAGTGTTTACTGATCGTCTTGTAGGCGCAATGCCATAGTTTTGCAGCAATTTCCAAGGAAGCTTTCATGGCTTCGTGGCATATGACCTGCATGAGGTGATGCGTTGGGGAAAAGAGAGGACACGCAAAATGCGTATGAAATCAATCCTGGCGGGCAGTATGCTCGCTCTTACAGTAGCTGGGTGTGCCAATGGAATTCCGGCGGATATGTCCGTCGCTGACTATTGCGCAGACGCAGATCGCGTATCTGAAGACGTTTGTCGCTTGAAAGTGCAAATTGATGGCAATGCCACCGCGCTTTCTGAAACGAATTTGAGCCTTGGCGAAGCCCGCCAAATCGCTGACAGCGCCTCTTCGGCCGCTGCAAGCGCCCAGGCTTCAGCTAATGCTGCACAAAACCGCGCTGATGCGGCTTACTCTCTAGCGGAGTATCTGTCCGAAAAAGATCTCGATTGTAAAACAACTACGATCCAGAAGTCAGACACTGGGACGTGCGAGCCTGGCTACACTGTGATGGGCTGTGTCCAGACCCGCTACACTCACCGTGCCGGAGGCCTGTCCTTCCTGCGTGAGTTGAACAATGAGCAATGTCGCTTCAATAGCCGCGTGCTTGAAATGCAAGTGCGCTGCTGCCGCGCTGCAGCGGGCGAGACGAGCGGCTCTTAAGCTGCGCGTGCGCTTCAAAAACCAAGACAATTCCGACAAGGGGATCCCGCTGGGTCCCCTTGTTTTTTGTCGAGGTCCACGATTTCCTTTTTTGCGCCCCGGTCTTCGACACATTCCGAAATAGGATTTGCAATGACGCGGGTGTTCGCGTGGGTCTAGGAGAACCGCGCGACCGATTATGGAGTGGAGTACTATATGTGTGGGATTATCGGCATTCTCGGCAAAGAGGGTTCAGCGGCGGAGCGCGCGATGGAGGCGTTGAAGCGCCTTGAATATCGCGGCTATGATAGCGCCGGCATCGCGACCCTGAATGACGGCAAGCTTGATCGCCGCCGCGCCGCTGGAAAACTGAGCAATCTGCAATCCCTACTGCGCGAGGAGCCGATATCCGGCAAGATCGGCATCGGGCACACACGTTGGGCCACTCACGGCGCCGCTACAACTGGCAATGCCCATCCACATTTCGCGGGACCGGTCGCGCTGGTGCACAATGGCATCATCGAGAATTTCCGTCGCTTGCGCGATGAGCTGCAGGACAAAGGGCACACATTTGAGACGGAAACCGATACCGAAACGGTCGCCCACCTGATCTCCGCGAACATCTCAAGCGGGCTCGCCCCTGAGGCCGCCGTGAAAGCGGCTCTAACGCGGCTTGAAGGCGCATTCGCTTTGGGCATCCTGGTTGAGGGGCATGAAGACCTGCTGATCGGTGCCCGCAAAGGGTCACCGCTGGTAATCGGTGTCGGCGAGGAAGAAATGTTCCTCGGCTCTGACGCGCTAGCCGTCGCGCCTTTCACCAATCGCGTCGTCTACCTCGAAGAAGGCGATTGCTGCGTCCTCAGCCGCACGAGCTACGCGGTTTACGATGCCGAAGGGCACGAAGTTTCGCGCCCTGAAACCATTGTCCAATCTGCGGGCGCGACGGTGGAAAAAGGCAATTATCGCCACTTCATGCAAAAAGAGATTTTCGAACAGCCCGAAAGCACGGCCCGTACAATCGGAGCCTATGTCAACGCGTTTGAGCAAACGGTTGAGCTGCCGGGCGACGAAAATGCCATCGACTGGAGTGAGATCACGCATCTCCATATGGTGGCGTGCGGCACGGCCTATTATGCCACGTGCGTCGCCGAATACTGGTTTGAACAGTTCGCGCATTTGCCGGTGAAGACCGACATCGCGTCCGAGTTCCGATACCGGCAGCCTGCGCTGCCCAAGTCAGGCGGTTTGGCCCTGTTTGTCAGTCAGTCCGGCGAAACCGCAGATACTTTGGCGGCGCTTCGTTATTGCAAGGAAGCCGGCCTTAAGACCGCCGCTGTCGTCAATGTTCCAACCTCAACCATTGCACGCGAAGTCGATCTTGTTTTACCGACCCTTGCGGGGCCGGAAATCGGGGTTGCCTCAACCAAAGCCTTCACGGCGCAACTGTGCGCGTTGGCGGCAGCCGTCATCGCTGCGGGCAAGGCTCGCGGGGTGATTGAGCGCGACCAGGAAGTAAAAATGGTCAATGCGCTCAGCGGCGTACCGCGCCTGATTTCGGATGGGTTTTCGCTGGACGAACCAATTGCAGCGCTTGCCTATGATCTCTCCAAAGCGCGGGACGTGATTTATCTCGGCCGCGGTGTTCACTATCCAATCGCGCTTGAAGGCGCGCTGAAGCTGAAAGAAATCAGCTATATTCACGCCGAAGGCTATGCCAGCGGAGAGCTGAAGCATGGACCGATTGCCTTGATCGATGAAGCCACGCCTGTTGTCTTCGTGGCGCCGTGTGACGCCTTGTTCGACAAGTCGCTGTCAAACTTACAGGAAGTGGCCGCGCGGCGCGGAAATGTCTTGTTGATCTCCGACGCCAAAGGGCTCGAAGAAGCGGGAGACACCCCCGCCCACATAATCGAAATGCCGGAATGCGATCCGTTTATCGCACCGATTCTATACGCACTGCCGGTGCAGCTGCTTGCCTACCACATTGCGGTGGAAAAAGGCACGGACGTTGACCAACCTCGCAATCTCGCCAAGTCCGTCACCGTCGAATAATCTATCACAAAATTTGATAGCCTGACCGTCGGAAACGGTCAGGCTATACTTGTCTGGCTCATACCACGGTTCCGAACAGACCTACCGAAAGGACTGCGCCAACAACGGCGAGCGGAACAGAAAGAGCAGCAGCGAGAAAGCCCTGACGAGCTTCGTTATGGGAGGAAACACGCATGGGATTTATCCTTCTTTGCGTCATTTGAGCAGCGACCATTCGCTGCCCATGACCTCAATGTAGGAGCCCAATTCCAAAAATCAATGAATAATTTGAATATTATTTAGCGTTCAATAACTCACGCGTTTTGATAGGAACGCTTAACCCGGCCAGAACGATATCCATCACACCATCGAGCTCACGCTCCAGCTTCGGCAGCGTCAGGCGCGACCAGAGCTGTGGATAGCGGAATTTCATCGTGGCCGACTGCATCATCTCCGCGATGAAATGGGGATTTTCCATCGGCGCAAAATCGCCTTCAGCTACGCCCTGTTCGAGGATTTGCACGAGATAGACCCGCTCTTGCGCAAGCTCTTCATTCGCAAAGGTCGGCCGTTCATGCGCCAGCACTTCTGCGACCTCGAGAACCTTCGCATCATTGTCCAGCTTCTCAAAAGTCGTCTTCATCGCCGAGTGATGAAACTTACGCATTTTGTCCGGCGCCGACCCCGGCCCACGCGCCAGAGCCGCGTTTTGAGCATTGATTTCCATATTGAGTTTGCGCGCCATGGCTTCAGCAATATCAATCTTGGAGGCAAAGAAGCGGTAGATATTGCCCGCAGACATATCGCAGTCCCGGGCTATTTCCGCCATCGTCGTTTTGGCGTAGCCATAATGTTTGATCCGGTCCATAGCAGCATGAAGGATCTGTTCGCGGGTATCGATTTTGTCATTCATACCCACAAGATAAAGGAAAAGTGTGAATGATCAACAAATTGTTCAATTTCGCACACAGATGTGAGGATTCCGTGTGACTGAGCTTACACGCATTGGCGTTCTCGGCGCTGGCGCCTGGGGAACCGCGCTCGCGGCATCATTGTACGCAAAACAGGATACGCAGCCCCTTGAGATCCCAGTTTGGGCACTGGAGAGCGCTGTTGCTGATCCGTTGCGCTGCGGGAAAGGCAATCCGGTATTCCTTGCCGGATACGAACTCCCCCCCATGCAGGCCAGCACGGATATAAGTGTGCTGGAAGGGGCGCAGGCAATCCTTGCCGTGGTCCCCGCGCAATTTGCTCGCGCAAGCTTCAAACAACTTGCTCCGTACGTTTCGGATGGAACACCAATCCTGCTGTGCGCCAAAGGGATCGAACAAAGTACGCTGAGTCTGATGACCGACGTGCTGGCCGAAACCATCCCACATGCGGTGCCCGCAGTACTATCTGGACCAAGTTTTGCAGCCGACGTCGCGCGCGGCCTTCCCACAGCCGTGACGCTTGCGTGTGCAGACGAAACGCTTGGCAAGAAACTGATGGCCGGGATCGGGCAACCCGCTTTCCGACCCTATTGGACTGATGATCTCATCGGTGCCGAGATTGGCGGCGCTGTTAAAAACGTCCTCGCAATCGCTTGCGGCATCGTCGAAGGGCTGGAGCTGGGCAAGTCTGCCCACGCCGCGCTCATCGCCCGCGGATTTGCCGAAATGACGCGCCTGGGCGTGGCGATGGGTGGACGCGCTGAGACACTGGCGGGGCTTTGCGGGCTCGGCGACCTGGTCCTCACCTGCTCGTCCCCGCAATCGCGCAATATGAGTTTCGGGCTTGCGCTTGGGCAAGGACAGAGCGTCGAAGCCATTCTAGCTTCGCGCAACGCGGTTACCGAAGGGGTGGCGACGGCGCCTGCCCTCGTGACCCTAGCTGAACAGAAGGGCGTCGAGATGCCGATCAGCGCCGCCGTGAACGAAGTTCTGTCAGGCCGAACCACTGTTCCGGATGCGATGACGGCCCTGCTCTCGCGCCCGTATAAAGGAGAATGATATGCCGCTATTTCTGGTAAATGCTCGCGATAAGGCGAACAGCAATGAGCTGCGCCTCGCCAACCGACAGGCCCACTTGCAATGGGCGGGGGATTTCAGCCACAAGATCGCCATGGCCGGGCCTGTGCTGTCCGATGATGGCGGCGCCATGATCGGGTCTACGTTCGTGATCGAGTTTGACACCAAAGCGGAAGTTGAAGCCTGGGCCGCCGAAGACCCTTACGCCAAGGCGGGCTTGTTCGACCGCACGGAAATCATCCCTTTCCTGTGGCTCATCGGCGATGGACCGAAAAATGCCTGATCCAGCCGAGCCGTTCTGGAAATCAAAACGGCTTGAGGAGATGAGCCCGGAGGAATGGGAGTCGCTGTGCGATGGCTGCGCAAAGTGCTGTCTGATCAAACTCGAGGACGAGGATACGGGCGAGATCGCGCTAACCCGGCTGCACTGCAAACTGCTCGACAGCGAAACGTGTCAGTGCAGCGATTATCCCAACCGCAAATCGCACGTCCCTGATTGCGTGATCCTGACCCCAAAAGATGTCTCAGAACTGCGCTGGATGCCTACCAGCTGCTCATATCGCCTGATCCATGAAGGCAAACCACTGCCGGACTGGCACCACCTCATTTCCGGGGACAAAACCCTGATCCACGATCGCGGCGCATCGATTATGGGGCGCACGCTCAGCGAAGAAGCGCTGTTCGATCCGGATGATGCCGACCAGATCGCGGAATGGATCGTCGATTGGGACGGAAATGAGCCGTAGGCGCAGCGGTTAAGGCCCCTCGACCTGGTAACCTTTGTCCCGCAGCATGGTGATCACGCTGTCCGGACCAGCGAGATGCCCTGCTCCAACAGCGATCAGAACCGAACCTGGCTCATCCAACATGGCTTCAATCTGCGGCACCCAGTTCCGATTTCGTTCGACCAGAAGCGACTCATAAACGGGCCCGCTAAACCCAACGCCATCCGGACTGGCAACAAGAGAGGCGATCCCGGCAATGTCTCCGTCAGCCCATTCATCGACGAGTTGATCCAGCATTTGCGGCGACTCGTCGAGCATCAGGGCTGACTCATACAACATCGAGATTTGATCCTCTTCGTCCAGAAGGTCGAAGGCGTCTGCCTGTTGGGATATGGTTTCGAGGAACCCAAACGTCTTACCGGCTTCGCTCGCTTCCGCCTCGATCACGGACTCAACGCCGGAGCTCGGATCGTATCCATCAGCCACGAGTTTCATGACCCCCAAATTCACGGACGCCATCCACGGTTCGAATGTATTCATCGCATCGAGAGGCACACCGACGGAATCGAACGCGCTCGAAACCACCGCCTCATCCTCTTCCGACAGGACTTGCTTCAACGTTCGCCCATCCTGGAACATGCCGCGCGCCAGGAAGTCTGTCGCAATCGCGCGCTGCGCCTCCGGGCTGTTCATGTCGACCTCGAAGACAATCTTGTCTGCTTCGGACAATGCCGCATCAAAGGCATCAGTGCGCCATTGGAGCTCCGGTCGCAGCAGGTGCACGGTCCCGAATATGTGGATCTGAGTATCCTCATCCGACAAAAGCCAAATCACTGGCGCGCCGGGTCCATTGGTCGCTGTCGCCGCATCAAGCGCCGCCGTAAATTCGAGCTGAAGCGCTGCCTTGGTCGGGCGCTCAGCCTGTTCCGCCACGACACTCGAACTCCTCGATTGATCGGTATCGACCGGCACAGATCCACCGCAAGCCGAAAGCGCGAGCCCGATACTCAACACTGAAATTCCAAGACCTATCCGACGCATATTGATGACTTTCCTCATATCTCTCTCTTTGTCTGCCAAGTGTCGCGCGCATTGCATAGAGTTTACCCGCATTCGGATGATTGCATCCGCCAAATCCTTCGCGTAAGAGGCGGAGAACGCACCCGTAGCTCAGTTGGATAGAGTACCAGATTCCGAATCTGGGGGTCACAGGTTCAAATCCTGTCGGGTGCGCCATTTCTTCCTGCAGCGCTTCTGAAACGCCTTATGGTACAAGTCTTGCGACGCTCGTGGGGTTAGAGATGTGTTGTATATGGGAGCAAGAATATGAAGTTTCTGACCCTGTTGGGCGCGACGCTCGGCGTCATGCAATGTGCGCACGCTCAGTCGCATGGTGCCAATTTCGACGCTTGCGACTACCAAGCACTCGCGGGCGGGTCAGCCTGTTTGGGGAATGAGTCAATCATCGTGGCGGGATCGCCCGATGCGCCGCTCAGCGAAGCCGCGGTCGAGTTGCGCAATCCGATTGCTCCGCAATCCAATTATACGGCGAAGACCATCGAGGACGACGAGGTCTTCGCGGCCCAGGTCGTGCTTCGCAAAAATGGATGTTATGACGGCCGCCTTGATGGTGTGCTTGCCGATGGAACGGTTTACGCCATCAAGCTCTTCGAAGCGAATATGGGACTTGTCCCAACGGGCACACTCGGTCCGGAAACCGAAGCAGCGCTTCGTCAGAATCACGATCGTTTCGACATATGTAGATAAATGGTGCGGCCGAGAGGACTCGAACCTCCACGGGTTGCCCCACAGCGACCTCAACGCTGCGCGTCTACCAGTTCCGCCACGGCCGCACGCCGGGTAGAGCGGGCCATATACGCGGCAGCGCAGAGATTGTGAAGCGAAAAGTCTTCGCTATATGCAGTCAAATGTCAGAACGTCCTACAGTGCTCTGGGCCACCAGCCCGTCGCCGGTCTCTTATGAGGCTGCACACGCCGCCATGCAGGACTATGCACGCGCTATTCGCGAGGATGGGGCGCCGGAATTGATCTGGCTTCTGGAGCATCCGCCGCTCTATACGGCCGGGACGAGTGCCAAAATTCAGGACCTGCGAGCGCCGGATCGCTTCCCCGTCTATGAAGCCGGACGCGGCGGGCAGTACACCTATCATGGACCTGGTCAACGCGTTGCGTATGTTCTGCTCGATCTTGCAAAGCGCGGGCGAGACGTGCGCGCTTTCGTGGCCAATCTTGAGCGTTGGATTATTGAGGCGCTCGCAGCGTTCAATGTGGACGCGGATGTGCGTGAAGGACGGGTCGGCGTTTGGGTCGACCGGACACAACCTGGCGGACGGGTGCGCGAGGACAAGATTGCGGCGATCGGCGTGCGCCTAAGGCGCTGGGTCAGTTTTCACGGGATCAGTCTAAATGTTGAGCCGGACCTCGAGCACTTTACAGGCATTACACCCTGCGGAATTGATGATCCACGATATGGCGTGACCAGCCTCGTCGACCTTGGCCTGCCGGTGGATATGGATGAGGCAGATGAAGCCCTGCGTCAGGCATTTCGAACCGTCTTCAACTCTGAAACGGCGCCAGGAAAACCGCTGGTCTAGCTAAACGGCCCGCTGACCTCGCCGTACCCCTTAGGTTTGCCGTTTGGCTTGCCGTAATTCGGTGTCCGCGCGACCCAGGTCAGGCTCCAGATCATAATTGGCAGGCTGAGAAGAACGATGAGGCCGTAAAACGACATAAGGTTTGGCCGCACAATAAAGGCTTCCTTGTCCGGCAGCGGGTTTTCCGGGTTTGGTCCGCCACCAAATCCGCCTTCAGGGCCACCGCGTTGACCTTGGCGCTGAGCGCCTTCACCGCTTGGCTCCTCGCCAGCTTCGCGCGCGGCTTCGGCTTCCTCACGCGCCTTTTGGGCCTCGGCTTGTGCGTCTCTGCGTTCCTGAAGCCGCGTTTCGCGCCACGCGGCAGGGTCTTCAAGGTATTCTGCGCGCTTTTCGTAAAGGTCCTGATAGGCAGCCGCCTTGCCAGAAACGCCGCCCATGAAGGCGAGCGAACCGAGCACCAGCGGAATCAGGACGATGATTGCCCAAAGAGAGGTTTTACCTGCATGATTCAATCGCCGCGAATGGATCACGAATGAGAGAATGGAAGACACACCGACGACAACGGCGATGAAGTAACCATGGAAAGCTGACAGACCGGAGTTGTCCATACCAGCCGCCCCCGCAACGAAATTGGCCAGACCGAAACCAGGCCACGCGATAATTCCGGCAAAGAACAACATGGTCCAGGCGCGTGTGAAGTGCAGTTTCGGCGACTCCCCAGCAGGGTTCAGGAACGTGTCGAGCCAGCTCATTTTGGCTGGATCTCCATCCTGATCGGTAATCCAGGGCCG
This sequence comes from Henriciella sp., assembly GCA_017642885.1. Taxonomy (GTDB): domain Bacteria; phylum Pseudomonadota; class Alphaproteobacteria; order Caulobacterales; family Hyphomonadaceae; genus Henriciella. Next base: position 151,502 of record JAEPOM010000001.1, read on the forward strand.
CTCAGGATCAATTGGAGTCTGGGAGGAAATGGCGTCGCTCATAGCGATATCGTCCTTCAAAGGTTTTCTTATCTGCGACGCTTATACACCCTTTGCGGGTTTTATCAATAAACGATAAATTATTATCGACAGGCGAGACTAAGCAGGCACAGGTCCGTGCTTGTTTTCGCGAGGTTCGGTCTTCACGAATCCGATGATGAGCGCCATCGCCGCATTGGCCACAACGAGTACAAATAAGGACGTTCGCTGAAACAGCCCCTGCATCTGCTCAATAAGGGTTTCGACCCCCTTCATGGCTTCTTCGGTATCACCTTTTTCTGAGAGTCGCATGATTTCCGCCCAGAGTTCGCGTTGTTCCGGGCTCATCAGCATCGGCAGAACCGTAAAGAGCAGGATCATAAACAGAATGACCTGGATAACCACGACGCCAAACCAGATTGCGATCACCCACCAGGCGGTTTGTCCAGCATCGTGAAGGCGCTTTCCGTACACACAAACATAAGGAAAAATCAGCGCAAGACTGATAAAGTCGAACATCGGGTGCACGAGTAGAGCCGCGGACGAAACGACAACGCTTGCCACTGTCAGGAGCACCATGCCCTGCCAGAATCGATTGCGCGCGATACGTCCGTTCGGATTGAACAGTAAGTCGCCCATGCTTGCCTCCTGCATTTGCGCGGAAGCTAATCGAATTTGGATGTCTGGCAACTCTCAGCTGCCAAAGATTTATTCGAACTCGACCATGATCTCGTCAGCAGCAACACTGTCGCCCGCTCCGACATTGATGGATTTGACGGTTCCGTCAGCTTCAGCCCGGATGATGTTCTGCATTTTCATCGCTTCCACGATGCAGACAGCCTCACCCTCCTGAACGTCTTGGCCAACGGTCACATCCACAGAGACGACCAGTCCCGGCATCGGAGAGATGATCAATTTGGAAAGATCCGGCTTTTCTTTTTCGGGCAGACGCTTGTGCATCTCGGCCGCAATAGGCGTGCACACCAGAGCGTGTAGACGCACGCCGCGATGACGAACGAGATAGCCCTCAGTTTGCGCGGCGACCTTCACCGCGATCGGGAGCCCGTCGAGCACGCCTTCGACCAAGGGATGACCCGGCACCCAATCGGTTACAAAAGCATGGGATTTCTTGCCAATCTTGACCGTCGCCTCGCCTTCACCGAGCTCCAGAGAAACCGGGATGTAGTTGTCGCCGAGCACGACGACCCAATCGTCGCGCAAATCTTCAATCGGCGACAGGCGACCGGTGATCTGGCTCGCGCGGCGGGCGTTTACGCCATGCACATAAGCCGCGACGACGGTCAGCATGGCCGTTTGGTCCTTGGTCGGCGCTGTTCCCTGGAAGCCATCCGGGAATTCATCCTTGATGTAAGCCGTCGTGATATTGCCGGATCGAAAGCGTTTTTCATCCATCACTGCGGCGCAGAACGGCATGTTGTCCTGAATGCCCTCAATGTGGAATCGATCAAGCGCCTCAGCCTGCACGTCCAAGGCATGTTCGCGATCTTTGCCGTGGGTTACGAGTTTGGCGATCATCGGATCGTAGAACATCGAGATCTCGTCGCCTTCGCGGACGCCGCTATCCATCCGCACGGACCCACCGCCCAGCTTGCCTTCAACTGGCGGAATAAAGCGCTTCAGCCGCCCAATCGACGGTAGGAAGTTGCGATATGGATCTTCGGCATAGACCCGGCTTTCAATCGCCCAGCCGTTGATCTTCAGCTTCTTCTGATCGAGATTCAGTTTCTCACCGTAGGCCGAACGCAGCATTTGCTCGACCAGGTCGACGCCTGTGATCATCTCGGTCACAGGGTGTTCGACCTGCAGGCGAGTGTTCATTTCGAGGAAGTAGAAACTCTTGTCTTTACCAGAGGCGACAAACTCAACCGTTCCGGCGCTGTCATAATCCACGGCCTTGGCGAGTGCGACAGCCTGTTCACCCATTTTCTTACGGGTTGCTTCGTCGAGGAGCGGAGATGGCGCTTCTTCGAGAACTTTCTGGTTTCGACGCTGGATCGAACACTCCCGCTCGAACAGATAGACACAGTTTCCGTGCTTGTCGCCCATCACCTGGATTTCCACGTGACGCGGTTCGAGGATGAACTTTTCGATGAAGATGCGGTCATCACCGAACGAGGCAGTGGCTTCTGCCTTCACCGCCGGATAACCCTCTTCGACTTCCTTATCATCATAAGCGATCCGGATGCCCTTGCCGCCGCCGCCCGCAGATGCCTTGATCATCACCGGATAGCCGACCTGGTTGGAAATTTTTATCGCTTCCTTGGTGTCTTCAATGAGCCCCATATGACCGGGAACAGTCGAAACACCGGCGTCCGCGGCAAGTTTCTTCGAGCTGATTTTGTCACCCATCGCTTCGATCGCATGGGGATTCGGCCCGATGAAGACGATTTTCTCTTTTTCCAGCCGCTTCGCGAAGGCCGGGTTCTCAGACAGGAAGCCAAATCCCGGGTGGACGGCCTCAGCGCCAGTTTGCTTCACGGCGTCGACAATCTTGTCCATGACGAGATAAGACTCGGCGGCTGGTGATGGCCCGATGTGGACGGCCTCATCCGCCATTTCGACTGCCATCGATCCGGCATCAGCGTCGGAATAGACAACCACTGTTTTGACACCAAGACGACGACACGTCTTGATCACACGAACAGCGATTTCACCTCGGTTTGCAATGAGGATTTTTTTGAACATCGAGCAGCCCCGCGCCTATTAGATCTATCATCCGTTGCCGGACTTAGAGGCGCTGGCGGACCTTGTCGAGATTTCCGCTTGGTCAAATACTGTCGCAGGGCGGCTTTAAAGCGTCAGAACGGTGCTCCGATCAGGCCGCGCTGGCCAGACCTTCCGCAAATCCCGGGGCCTCAGCACGGAGAAAATCAATCAAAGCCTGCTCGGCGGGACTAACCTTGCCATCGCCTTGAACGTTCGCCAACAACCACTCGTTCTCGGTATCTGTGACGTTCTCAGCCTCGCGTGTCGCCGCATCGGCAGCCACCATGCGCGCTTTTTCGGCCTTGCGGCGGTCATGCGTCACGGAAGCAAACCAGCTGCCGCTGAAGAAAGATGCGCCCATTCTGGCAAACAGACCGCCAGGACTGACGCTCGTGTCTTGCAGCCAAGCTTCACGCGCTAGGGCATCTTCAATCGATCTAGGCTCCGGATGTGCGCGGGCCATCAGGTGATTGCCCACGGCGCGAGCGAACATGTCGTTCCAGCTAGGATCGTTATCGGCACTGGCGATGGCATCATTTGTTTTAAACAGGACACTGGCTTCATGCTGGCTGACCCACAATCCGCCATCTCCGGCACCCGCGAACAGGGCGAATCGCGCGCGCTCAACCATGACCGGCGTGGCTTTTCCTGCCTCGACAATGCGATGCGCGATGGCGTCCAGCGTATAGTGCGCCAGTTTCGCAGGCACCCCATCGGCTTTTCTCAGAACTTCGATCAGCAAGTCGATTTCTTCCAGGCACGGATGTTCACCATCATGATGAACCTGACCCAAAAGCCAGTCCGCCTCTTCATCCGTGACCCAGCCTTCCGGCGCTTCACGCGTGATCAGAAAATCGGTCAGGGCTTCTCGAAAACGGCTGCCCCATTCGGGATTTGTGGCAGACAAGGTCTCATTCAGCCGAAACAGAGTTTCCGCTTCGCCGCGACTGACAATGCCATCTGAATAGATTTCATTGACGATACGGTGCGCTTCAGTTTCGGTCATTTCACCGACCTTCGCCACACGCGCCATTATGATCTGGGTTTCCTGATCCATCAGGGCCTCGCTTCAAATTCAACCCAAACGGTAGCAAGAAGCGGTTGCCAAGGAGTTTACGCGGGCAGAGGATCGATTCGCATGAAACGCGTGAACAAATGCAGCAATTCCCGCGGCATATCTCCTGGCAGCAGCCCATCTGCGGGATCGTCATGACGAATAACCATGGCGCTATTGCTGCTATCATCGACGCGAAAATAGTTCATCGCCCACTCAGGAAACGCTCGTTCTTTGATGTTTTCGCCCAGAATCTGGACCACACCTTCATGGCGGTCATCAACCAGAATGCGGTCGAAGATCTCGCGCACCTCGTCATAGGCACCCTCAAGCGCTTGCATAAAGTGCCTGCCATTGTGCGCCAGAAAACCGGTGAGATAGCGCTCATGATTGTTCGACTGGGAGACATCCAGAATGCGACCGATATCCTCGGTACTCAGGCCTTCTCTGGCTGTGCTGACATAAACTAAACGATACATGATACTGGATTAGCTCAGCCCACGGGGACCGCAATCGGATACAAGCCCGACGTGTTGTCAGATGGTAAATATCGCCGCGAGACGGGTGGTCATTTCAGTGCTGGAAGTTTCCCTCTATCGCTGCCATATAGAAACGAAATCAAACCAATAGATCCGAAAGTAGATCCGGCATGGCCGAAGCAGACATCATGTTGCCAATGCGAACTGGCGAAATCCGCGTTCATGACGAAGCGGGATTTGAGGGCATGCGCAAAGCCGGTCGACTTGTTGCCGAATGCCTCGACATGCTGGTCGGGGAAGTAAAACCCGGTGTGACCACTGGCCATCTCGACGATCTGATCCGCGAATTCGTCTACGCTCATGGCGCGCAGTCCGCGACCATTGGATATCGCGGCTATCGTCACGCGTCCTGCATTTCCCTGAATCACGTGATTTGCCATGGCATCCCCGGCGACCGGGCCTTTAAGGACGGCGATATCGCCAACATAGACGTGACTGTCATTATAGACGGCTGGCACGGCGATCACTCGCGCATGTATTCCGCTGGCGAGCCAAAGCGCATCGCGACGCGGCTAATGGATGTGACTTACGAGTCGCTGATGGCGGGCATTGCCGCCGTAAAACCTGGAAATCGTTTCGGTGATATCGGCGCCGCAATTTCCGAAGTTGCCCGCAAGAACAGGTTCTCTGTGGTTGAAGACTTCTGCGGACACGGTCTCGGGCAACTCTTCCATGACGAGCCGAACGTCGTCCACAGCGCGCGAGCGGGAACCGGTCCGGAACTGAAGGAAGGCATGTTCTTTACGATTGAGCCCATGCTGAACGTTGGTCGCAAGGACGCCGCGATTCTCAGTGATGGCTGGACGGCGGTGACCCGCGACCGCAAACTCTCGGCGCAATTCGAGCACTCCGTCGGCGTGACCAAGGATGGCTGCGAGATCTTCACCGCCTCCCCAAAAGGCTATCACACGCCTCACACGGTGAGCGATTGACCGACACTCCTGCGCGGCCGCATTGGCAGGGGCACAGAGACAGACTGCGTGGGAAGCTCGTTCAGCGTGGCGCTGAGGCACTCGATGATTATGAGTTGCTTGAAACGCTGTTGTTTGCCTTCATTCCCCGCCGCGATGTGAAGCCCGTAGCAAAAGCCTTGCTGTCGCGATTTGGATCTCTATCCGGCGTTTTCGCCGCAGACGCCAAACAGCTCACGAAAGTTGACGGAGTCGGCACAACGGTCGCGGCGTATATTAAGGCGACGCGCGAGATTGGTGCTCGCACGGGGCGCGAGGAAATCGCCGGCCGGCCGATCATTTCGAGTTGGACCGCCCTCCTCGCCTATGTTCGAGGCCAGTTACAGCATGAGACGCGCGAGCAATTTCGCGTTCTGTTCCTGGATCGAAAGAACCAACTCATCGCCGATGAACTGATGGGTCAGGGGACGGTGGATCATGCCCCGGTCTATCCGCGTGAAATTGCTCGACGCGCGCTTGAGGTTTCAGCATCCGCTTTGATCCTCGTGCACAATCATCCGTCAGGCGACCCCACACCGTCTCGCGCCGACATCGACATTACGCGAGAAATCATTGATGCGCTCGCGCCGTTCGAAATTCGTGTCCACGATCACCTGATTGCCGCGAAACACGGCGTCACCAGCTTCAAGACCGAGGGTCTTATTTGATCTTTCATTACGAGTCCCCCTCGACGGAAGGGATAGACAGCGCGCTCATGCCTCGCCAATCTGTCGAAAAGAACTCGGGAGGAATGACAATGAAGAGAGTGCTCGGATTGAGTGTTGTTGCCGTCGCTATGGGAGCGGTCGCCTGCGCGCAATCGCCATCAAAGCCAACGCCTGAACTGATCGCCGCCCCATCTTGGTACCCATCGAAGTATGGCAGCGAAGATCGACTTGGCGCGCTGAACAATCTCACGGATGAAAAAACCGCCCAAGCTGCAAAACTGATTACCCGTGGAAAGTCCTTCAGCCTGGGCATGGTGACGGGTCGCGATACGCCAGCTTATGGTCCGCGAGAGTACGATGTCATGGTGCTGCAGCTGTCCGATGGATCCGGCACTCCGCTCGGTGCGAACCAAGCAACAGGCAATGATGACTATGTCGACACGTTTGTGGGCATTGGCAGTCAGATCGATGGCCTCGGCCATATGGGCATCAATCACCAATACTATAACGGTGTTCCAGTCGCCGACTTCGTCACGACCGCCGGGCTCACCCAGTTCGGAACGCATACGCTGCCGCCCATCGCGACGCGCGGCATCCTGCTCGATATGACGAAGAGCTTCTCAAGCCCGGTCGCAGATGGAACCGCGTTCAACGAGGCCGAAATTGATGCCGCCGCCGAACGAGCTGGCGTTACGATCGAAGCCGGAGACGTGGTGATCTTCCATACTGGCAAAATGAAAGCGACCGAGGGGGAGACGACCCTCAGCCCAACTTCGCCAGGACTAGGAGTGGAAGGCGCTCAATATCTGTCCGACCTCGGCGTCGTAGCCATCGGTGCCGACACCTGGGCCCTGGAAGTCATCCCGTTCGAGAACGAGATTCGTCCGTTTGACGTCCACCTAACGCTGCTCGCTAAGAATGGCGTCTACATTCTGGAAAATATGGCGACGGACGCGCTCGCAGCGGACGGCGAAGGCGCATTTTTCTTTTCTCTCGGCGTCCCAAAACTGGAGGGCACAGTGCAGGCGATCATCAATCCGGTGGCGATCCGATAGACCGGCCCGATAGAATAGAATGAGATGCCCTCCCCCTGCGAAAAGACTTGCGCAAGGGACCGGGGCGGCTACCGTAACTTTAACGAAAAAACACAAACGCCATTCAGGGCGTAGCTTGGGAGGCTTTGAATGAGCGACACCGCAACCGCGGCGGCCGGTGCTGGACACGAGACGGGTTACCGTTCGAAAGGGTACCGCACCTACGTTCTACTGATGCTCATGGTGGTCTACACCCTGAACTTCATCGACCGAAACTTGATTGGCGTCCTTGCTGAACCGATCATCACCACATTCAGCCTGAGCGACACCCAGTTCGGCCTTCTCGCGAGTTGGCCATTTGCGATTTTCTACGCCGTGATGGGCCTGCCCATCGCGATGGCAGCGGATCGATTCAATCGCGTCAATATTATCGTGATTTGCATCGTGCTGTGGTCAGTGATGACCGCGCTGTGCGGCATTGCGGCCGGGTTCATCACGCTCATGATGTTCCGGATTGGTGTCGCGATTGGAGAGGCCGGTTGTACGCCGCCCGCCAACTCGATCATCGGTGATTACTACCCCGCCAAGAACCGTGCCACAGCCCTCGGAATCTATTCGATGGGCGTCACGTTGGGCGGCGTCCTCGCCTATTTGTTCGGTGGCCCGCTCGCTGAACTCAGCGGCCCGACTTTCGGTGCGTGGCTGGATAGTGTCGGCGTCGGCGTCCTGTTTTCAGGCATGAATTGGGAAAATGTTGAAGGTTGGCGGATCGCGTTCGTGGTGATTGGCCTTCCGGGCGCACTCATTGGTTTGGTCGTTTGGCTGACAATCAAGGAGCCTCCGAGAGGATATTCCGACCCGCCGGATGCCAACCGCGTGGAGAAGGCCTCGACCAAGGAGACGATGCAAGAACTCGCCTCCAAGCCGAGCTTCTGGTGGATGTCTGCTGGCGCGGCACTCGTCGCTTTTGTCGGATATGGCCTGTTCACGTTCCAGATTCCGTTTCTGATCCGAGAGCATGGTCTCGGCGTTCGCGAAGCCTCGATCAATTTCGGGGCGCCACTCTCGGCGCTCGCCGCAGTTGGCACATTCCTTGGCGGATACCTGACTGACAAGTTCTCTCATCGTTTCAAGACGGCGGTCGCATTGATCCCTGCCATCGGCTTGCTGCTCGCGGTCCCGCTCTACATTTTCGCCTTCTACGCGACGAACCTGACGGTGGTCTTTGTCGTCTGGGGGATCGCCGCGATCTGCCACTACGCCTATCTCGGTGCGCAGTACAATATCGGCCAGGGCGTCGTTTCCGCGAGATCCCGTGCCACGGCAATTGCCATCCTGCTGATCATCGTTTCGATCATTGGTAACGGCATCGGCCCGCAATTCGTGGGCATCATGAGTGACGTCTTCACCGGCGCAAATCTGAGTGGAGAGGGTCTCAGCGCATCAATCTGTGCAGCGAATGACGGCCTCACAGAAGCACAGCTGGCAAGTTGCGCAGAAGGTCGCTCCGCGGGACTGAAACAGTCCATCTCGGTGACCACACTCTGGTTCATCGCCGCAGCGGCCTGCTTCTACATGTCATCCCGCTATCTTGAGAAAGACATGGTCGCAAAAGTGGAGACCACATAATGGCCGAGGGGACCGCAGACGCTGTCGACGCTGAAAAAGCCAGCGAAGGTTATGGTAGCTCCGGTTATCGCGCTTACGTCCTATTCGCGCTGATTGTCGTCTACACGTTCAACTTTATCGACCGGACACTGATCGGCGTCCTCGGCGAGCAAATCCGCGAGACGTTCGGACTGTCCGACTTCATGATCGGTATTCTCTCCGGCTTGGCGTTCGCCGTGCTCTACACTCTGCTCGGCATTCCCTTCGCGATGCTGGCAGAGCGGAAGAACCGGACATCGATCATAGCCATAGCCATGGCGGCCTGGTCTGCGATGACCGTGGCGTGCGGTATGGCGCAAAACACGTTCCAGTTCGCGCTCGCACGGATCGGCGTCGGGATTGGTGAAGCCGGCTGCTCGCCCCCCTCCCATTCCCTGATTTCCGACTATTTCCCACCTGAAAAACGATCGTCAGCGCTCGGAATTTTTGCCCTCGGCATTCCGCTCGGCTCCATGCTCGCAGCTTTGGGCGGGGCTTACATCGCCACGCGCGGCGGCCTCGATTGGCGAGACGCCTTCATCTGGATGGGCCTGCCGGGCGTAATTGGCGCCATAATTTTCAAACTGACGGTCAAGGAACCGCCTCGCGGATACTCCGACCCAGGTGGCGCAGCGGCCGCAGCAGCGCGGCAAATGCCGTCTCCGTTTAAAGTCTTCGGCGTCGTCTTCAATAAACCAACCTTCTGGCACGTCTCGATGGGCGGCGCGATGGCTTCGTTCGCGGGCTATGGGATTGGGCAATTCATCGCCCCGTTCTGGATGCGCGCTCATGGGCTCGACCTGATGACCGCGGCGCTGATCTATGGCGGTGTCCTAGGCGTCGCAGCTGGTATCGGAACGTTTGGATCCGGCGTTGTCGCGGACCGCGTTCGCGACCGGCACCCGAACTCAGATAGCTGGCTCCCCGCAATCGGCATGACCCTGTGCGTTCCACTGATGATTTTTGGCTATAACACGGTCGGTTTCTCGTCCGGCGCGGCAGCAATCTGGCTTGCCATCCCGGTTCTGGTTATCGCCGCTATCCTGAGATACTCTTACCTCGCGCCGATGTTTGCTGTAACGCAAAAGCTCGTGGAACCTCGGATGCGCGCAACCGCGGCGGCATTGTTGCTGTTCGTCGTGAACATCATTGGATATGGATTTGGACCGCCCACTGTGGGGTGGATTTCTGACCAGGGCACCAAGTATCATTTGGCGCAATTGGACTCGCCCGTAAGTGCTTCTCAATGCGGAAAAATCGAGTCATCGCTCCTGGCCGCCCGCAAAAACCGCGAAGGGGCCATCTCGGGCGCAGAGCTGGAAGCAGCGCATGCGAGCAATGATACATATTGCAAACCCGCCCGCGCAATTGGCAACCGGGTTGGTGTCTCGGTAGGGTCGCTTTTCCTGCTTTGGGCAGCGCTTCATTTCTACTTGATGGGCCGCACCATGCAACGTGACCTGTGGACGCCTGAGGAAGAGCCCGCTACAGCCTGATTTATGGCGGTCTACACTACGGTTTCAGACGATGCACTGGCATCCTTTCTCGCTGAGTATGAGCTCGGCGAGGCCGTGGCGTTCAAGGGTATCGCGGAAGGCGTTGAGAACTCGAATTACTATCTCGAGACAACGTCGGGTCGCTTCATTCTCACGCTGTTTGAAAAGCGCGCAAACCCAGACGACCTGCCCTATTTCATCGCGCTGAAGCAGCATCTATCGGAAAATGGGTTTTCCTGTCCATTGCCAGTCGCGGCAAGAGATGGTGAAGCGCTGCGGACCCTGGCTGGTCGGCCCGCCGTGATCGTCACCTTCCTGCAGGGCTTGTCGCCGCGCGTTCCGAACGCCAGACAGTGCCGCGAGCTGGGCGCAGGTCTCGCCAAGCTTCATGAGGCTTCGGCGACTTTTGCCATGACCCGCCAAAACGATCTCGGGCCTTCAAGTTGGCCGAACCTTTGGCAAGGACGCGCCGCCATAGCGGATGAGTTGCAAGCAGATCTTTCGGCCAAGATCGATCAGGATCTCGCAGACATCGGCGCGGCAAAGTCCCTGAGCGATGATCTGCCTCGCGGAACCATTCACGCGGATCTGTTTCCAGACAATGCCTTCTTCCTTGGTGACCGTTTCACCGGCGCGATCGACTTCTATTTCGCGTGCACGGACGCGCTCGCCTATGATCTGGCGATCTGCATGAATGCCTGGGCGTTCGAGACCGATGGCGCGTTCAACTTCTCCAAGGGCGCAAATCTGATCGCCGGATATGAAAGCGTCCGATCTTTACAAGCGTCAGAAAGATCGGCCTTCCCGCTTCTCTGTCGCGGTGCGGCGCTGCGCTTTTTTCTGACCCGCCTCGTCGACTGGACGGAGACGCCGGCAGACGCGCTGGTCAAACCGAAGGACCCGCTGGACTATGCCGCCAGATTGAGGTTCCACCGCACGGCAAAGTCCATCGACGCTTACGGCGCCTAGCCCGAGGCTACGGAACTCTACCTATTTCATATCAGGCGGTTTCGTCCTGATCCTGTCGGAGAGAGACTCCAAGAATGAGTCCCGAGGGAGGATTATGTCAGAACAAACCGTGAGTTTGCCTGCGGTGGCAACGATTTCGATAGGCGCGCCGTTCAAATGGCTCGCCGGAGCCTGGCAGGATTATCTCAAGGCGCCCGTCCCGTTCATGCTGTACGGCATCATCCTGTCTGCGGTGAGCGCGATGATCGCCTGGGCGCTGGTCTTCAGCGGCGCGTTCGCCTGGGTGTTCGTTTTGTCGGGCGGGTTTTTCCTCATCGCGCCAATCCTCGCCATGGGTCTCTACGAAGGCGGCCGAATGATCGAACAAGGCCAGACACCCGGATTGACAGATGTGGTGCTGGTCAGAGAGGCGGTCCGTCTGGACCTCGCCTATCTCGGTCTTGCCCTGTTCCTCGTATACCTCTTCTGGACCCGGATCGCACAAATCGTCTACGCCTTGTCGACGCCCTTCATGCACAAGACGCCCGCCGACTTCCTGTCCTTCATGTTCACCACGCAGGACGGTCTCAGCATGGCGCTCACGGGTACGCTGATCGGTGGAGCGATCGCTTTTCTCGCTTTTTCAATGGTCGTGATCTCAGCGCCGATGCTCCTCAGTGCGAAAACGGACGTGTTTATTGCAACGATTACCAGCGTGCGCTGCGTGACGAAGAATTTTCTACCCATGCTGGTCTGGGGGCTTTTGATCGTCTTGCTGACCACAATTGGGCTGGCTACAGCGTTCTTCGGGCTTATCCTGGTGTATCCGCTCATCGGACTGGCGAGCTGGCGCGCCTTTCGCGAGCTCGTACCCGGCTCCCCCTAAGTCACCAATAGACAGGACGCGAGAGCGGTCTAATCTCCCGGTGATATAAGGCTCAAAGACAGCCACCGGAGGAAGCCCGCTATGCACCCATCGCATCACGCCAAAACTACGCCCGACAAAGCCGCTTATATCATGGCTGGCAGCGGCGAGGCCGTCACGTTCGGACAGTTGGAGACCCGTTCCAACCAACTCGCACATGCGTTTCGAACCCTTGGTCTTCAGCATGGCGACACGCTTGCAATCTTCGCGGAAAACAGCCCCCGCTATTTCGAGATTTGCTGGGCGGCGCAGCGCGCGGGGCTCTATTTCGTGTGCATTTCCTCACGGCTAACCACACCGGAAGTCGAGTACATCATCAAAGATAGCGGCGCGCGCCTGCTCATTGCTTCGGCCGGGCTGAAAGACGTCGCCGAAGACGTCACGAGCGTGACAGACCTTGAAGCCTATTGGTCGATTGATGGTTCGATTGCTGGCTACGAACCTCTGGAAGGCGTCCGCGCGGGCATGCCCGAAACGCCCATTTCCGATGAGCGCGCCGGAACCGATATGCTCTACTCGTCCGGCACGACTGGGCGCCCGAAAGGCATCCGCCCGCCTTTACCGGAAGACACAGCGATTGATGGCACCAATGCGTTGACCATGATCGCTCAAGCGCTGTTCAAGGCCGACCCGAACGGCACGTACCTGTCCCCGGCGCCGCTCTATCACGCGGCGCCACTGCGTTGGTGCATGGCGATGACCAAGTTCGGCATGACCCTGATCATTATGGAAAAGTTCGATCCGGAGAGCTATCTGGCCCTGGTTGAGAAATACAAAGTCACGCATACGCAACTGGTTCCGACCATGTTCGTGAAAATGCTGAAACTGCCAGAAGAGGTGCGCGCCAAGTATGACGTGTCCAGCCTCACCGCCGCCGTTCACGCAGCAGCCCCCTGCCCGATCCCTGTCAAAGAGCAGATGATAGAATGGTGGGGGCCCGTCATCGAGGAGTATTATGCGGGCTCAGAAGGCAATGGCATGACCTGGGCCAATTCCGAGCAATGGCTGGCGCACAAAGGCACGGTCGGTACTCCGATCTTTGGCGAACTCCATGTCTGCGACGAAGCAGGCGATGAAGTGGGCGTCGGCGAAGAAGGCCAGATCTATTTTGGCGGCACCGCCCCGCCGAATTATCACAATGACCCGGAGAAGACCAAAGGCGCGCTCAACCCGAAACATGATGATTGGTCGTCGCTCGGAGATGTTGGAAAGGTCGACGCGGATGGGTTTCTGTACCTCACCGATCGCAAGGCGTTCATGATCATTTCCGGCGGCGTGAACATCTATCCGCAAGAAGCCGAGAACATTCTGATCACACACCCGGCCGTTGCCGATGTTGCCGTGATTGGAGTCCCCAACGAGGAGTTTGGCGAAGAGGTCAAAGCCGTCGTGCAAACCATGGACGGGGTTGCGGGCACTGAACAGCTCGCGGACGAGCTTCTTGAATATTGCCGGGAACGCCTGGCAAAGATCAAATGCCCGAAATCCGTCGACTTCGATCCGGCCTTGCCGCGCCATCCAACTGGCAAGCTCTACAAGCGCCTGGTTCGCGACCGCTACTGGGGCAACAAGAACAGCCGCATCGTGTAAGGAAAGACTTGCACTCACTAATCCTAAGCGTCACTAATCATTACAGAAACATACTTTCAGGAGGATACAATGGCAGACCCAAAATCAGTGCAATACACAGACCTTGAGGGCCTCGTCGGCCAGACACTCGGTCCGTCTGACTGGTTCGAAGTCGACCAGGGCCGCATCAACACATTTGCGGATGCAACCGGCGACCATCAGTGGATCCACGTGAACGAAGAAATGGCCAAGCAGATGCTCGGCTCCACCATCGCTCACGGATTCCTCACCCTCTCCCTCATCCCAATGTTTGGACCTCAGGTTCTACGCGTCGAAGGCGTGACCCGAGGGATCAATTATGGCGCCAACAAAGTCCGTTTCACCAATATGGTTCCGGTGAACTCCAGACTGCGCATGACTCAGACCGTCAAGGAAGTGAACGAGAAATCTGGCGGCAAGCAAATGATCTCAGAATGCACCATCGAGATTGAAGGCCAAGAGCGTCCGGCCTGCGTCGCAGAGACGATTACCGTTCTCTATGGGTAAATCCGCACTATATTGGACAGGCGTCTGATTAAAGGAGGCCTGTCCATGCTGCCACCCAAACCCATGCCGAACACCAAACGGATCAAGCGATCCGATAAGGAATGGCGTGAAATCCTGACGCCCGACCAATATCGTGTCGGCGTGAAGGACGGAACTGAGCGCGCCTTCTCGCCTGGAAACTTCGAGAGCGAGAAGCGCGACGGTGTCTATCATTGTGTGGGCTGCGATACCCCGCTTTGGTCATCAGAACACAAGTTTGACAGCGGCACGGGCTGGCCGAGTTACTGGCAGCCGATCCGGGAAAGCGCGGTCGAGACCAAGACGGACTTCAAACTGATCTACCCGCGTACAGAATGCCACTGCGCCACATGCGGTCTGCATATGGGGCATGTGTTCAAGGATGGGCCGCCGCCAACCGGCCAGCGCTGGTGCATCAATGGGGTCGTCTTGAAGTTCAAACTCGCCGGCACCTAATTCGCGCACTGGACAAAGCATCGACCATCGGTAACTTGCCGCTATTCGATAAATAGCGGAGCTTTCCATGCGTCTTTCTTACCTCCTCGCGGGAGCGGCGAGCGCCGCCCTTCTGGCCGGGTGTGCGTCAACTGCAAACATTGAAACTGAACCGGTTGTGGTCGACACCCCACCCGTCCAAACTGAAATCGAGGAGCCATCCGTGACGCTCGCCACCCCTGTAGCCAAACGCGAACTGAAGACGATCGAGCAAGTCGGGCGCACGCGCATCGACCCCTATAATTGGATGAAAGACGACAACTGGCAGCAGGTCATGCAAGACCCGACCGTTCTGCGCGCGGACATTCGCAACTACCTGGAAGCCGAGAACGCCTTCACCAAGGCCAAGCTTGAAGAACCGCTCGAAGGGCTCAAGGAAGAGCTGTTCACCGAAATGCGCGGCCGGATCAAAGAGGATGACAGCTCGCTCCCGTCGATTGATGGTCCCTATGCCTACCTGACCCGCTTCCGGACGGGCGGTGAGTATCCGATCATCGCGCGCAAAGCGGCTGCCGACATCTACAACACTGAGGCGGAAGACGAGATCCTCCTGGACGGCGATGCGATGGGCGAAGGCAAGGCCTATTTCGCGTTCAACGATGTCGAGCACAGCCCAAACCACAAGATCGTCGCCTATGCGGTCGATGAGCAGGGCAGCGAATTCTACAACGTCAAATTCAAGAACCTGGAAACCGGGGAAGACCTGCCGGATGTCATTGAGAACACGTATGGTTCATTTGTCTGGGGCGCCAATTCAGATCGCGTCTACTGGATCGAGCGCAATGATGAAGGCCGCCCAGCGGCGGTCCACATGTACAAGCTCGGCGGTGACGGATCGACAGAAATTTACCGCGAACAGGATCCTGGTTTTTTCCTGAGCGTCAGCGAGTCTCAGTCTGGCGAGTACATCTTCATTGGCGCGGGCAGCCACACGACATCGGAAGTTCACTTCTTCGAAGCCGCCGCCGATACGCCTGAGTTGAAAACAATCGCCCCGCGCGAAACCGATGTCGAGTATAGCGCCGCGCACTGGGGCGATCAGTTCGTGATCTCGACCAATGCCGATGGTGCGGTCGACTTCAAGATCGTCACTGCGCCGGTCGATGCTCCCGGGCGTGAGAATTGGTCAGACCTCGTACCGCACGAGGCCGGGACGCTGATCCTCGGCATGGACGCGCTAAAGGATCATCTGATCCGCTTGGAGCGCCATGACGGCCTGCCGCGTATCATCGTCCGCGAGCGCGCCACTGGAACGGAAGAGACCATTTCGTTTGACGAGGAAGCCTACGCGCTCGGTACTTCGGTGGGCTATGAGTATGACACCACGCAAATGCGGATCAGCTACTCGTCGCCTTCCACGCCGAGCCAGGTCTTCGATTATGATCTCGCCAGCAAAGAGCGCATCTTGCGCAAGGAGCAGGAAGTGCCGTCTGGGCACAACGCTGACGACTACAAGGTCAAGCGCGTCCTCGCACCAGCGCGCGATGGTGAAACGGTTCCTGTCACCATCCTCTACCATAAGGACACGCCGATCGATGGCAGCGCGCCGATGCTGCTCTATGGCTATGGCTCGTACGGCGTAACCATTTCCGCGCGCTTCCGGACGACGCCGCTAGCCCTCGCCGATCGCGGCATGGTCTATGCGATCGTGCACCCGCGCGGGTCCATGGCCAAAGGCTATCAATGGTATCTCGATGGCAAGCTCGAGAAGAAGGTCAACACGTTCAACGACTATGTCGATGCCGGCAATTTCCTGATCTCTGAGGGCTACTCAGCGCGCGGCAATGTCGTGGGTATGGGCGGCTCAGCCGGCGGCCTGCTAATGGGGACCGTGGCGAACCAGGATCCGGAAATGTTTGCAGGGATCATCGCGGCCGTGCCATTCGTCGACGTGATCAACACCATGTCGGATGAGAGCCTGCCGCTGACCCCACCGGAATGGCCGGAATGGGGCAACCCGATCACCAGCGCCGAAGACTATGACACGATCATGGCCTACAGCCCGTATGATCAGGTGACCGACAAGCCTTATCCCTCCATGCTGATCACAGGCGGCCTCAGCGATCCGCGCGTTACCTATTGGGAGCCGAGCAAATGGGCCGCAAAACTGCGCCACGAAGCGCCAAATGCGGGCCCCTACTATCTCCGCATCAACATGGACGCCGGCCATGGCGGCGCCTCAGGTCGCTTTGAAGGCCTTAAGGAAACCGCCCTGGAATACGCCTTCGCCCTGGCCGCTGTCGGCAAAGCAGGCGACGTCGAGCTGGATTAGTGGATCGGCGCCGAGAGCGGGCACGCGGCTCGCTCTCGGTGCAGCGACCTAGTACGCGGTATCTTGCAGTACGGCGTAGTCAATGAAGAAGCCCATCGGGTCGTCAGTATCACCATCTTGAAAGCGCGCGACAGGTGTTTCGGTTAAGTCAGCTTTGATGGCTTTGATATGGTGATCCCCATTTCCAAAAGCGAAGCCGAAGCCCATCATAAGGCCCCGCGTTTTCACTTCCCCCCAATCATGATGTTTGGGCAAAAGGTCCTGACCGGGCGCGATTGTGCGGCCCATCATCTGGCTTCCACCAATCATCCGGCCCGAATAGAAAACCCAGTCACGGGGTATGATCATATATTGCAACGTCACCATCGTATCGCCGCCGCCCTGATTTCGAACGACGTCCTGAGCGGTCACAAGGTCGACCCCGGGAAAAGGGAAAAACCCGGAAGCATCTATCCCGTTATCATCATAAAAATACACATCCGCGATCTCACGATCCGGAAGCAGCTGGATCGACATAGCCTCCAGGTTCGCGTCATCGTTTGTGCGGTAGAATTCAAAGCCCACCAGCACTGCCGTTTGCGACGGGTCCATTCTCAGAAGACGGATCGAACAGCGTCCCGGACAACGCACGGGATCAAGCGTGACGATCTCGACTTGATCCTCACGTCCTGGAAATCCAACATACCGCCCGTTGAAATCCCACATATCATTGCCATCCCGGTCCCGAAAATCGACCGAGATGTGCTCTCCGTTATTGATCGTCTTGACCCGCCTGATCTGATGGGCAGCGCCACGATAGTAAAACTCAAATCCCGCGAGTGCCGCAACTATCGGTCCGCGATGGACGGCGTTATCGGACGTCCTAAGCCCCGCTTCCTCAACAGAGAAGCGTTCAATATTCAGGGGCTTGCGCGGGGTATACCCTTCAACTTCCGGCGGCTGTTCGACCTCGGTCGCACGCGGCAATACTAGCGGTTCTATTGGCGGCGTTTTCGTCTGCGGAAATAGTTTTTCCTGCGGTATCTTCTTCGCCTGAGCAAAGGCCGCTTGAGTAGGCAACGCGGTGAGCGCGGCCGCGCTCAAAAGCGCGATTACTGATTTTTTGATCATGGTGCTTCCTCCGGTCTGCCTGCTCGAGCGACATGTCTCGTGATGGTCAAACACCTAGCGTCGAACGACTGCAATCCGAAAATGTAGGACAGCAAGAGGGATGATGGCAAGGCAACTGAATTTGCACAGGACCCTGTAGTGGCCTCTGGCAGTAACGCCTAATGTCAGCTTCGACGCCGAGAGCGGATTTTGGCTCGGCGTCCAAAACCCTCGCCACCCTCACTCTCAATCACCTCAGCGCGCACCTCTCCGCACAAAAAAGCCCCGACCTCATGGCCGGGGCTTTTCTTAAATCAGGCAGTCCGAGGCTTAGTGCAGGATTTCGAACAGGCCGGCTGCGCCCATGCCGCCGCCGATGCACATGGTGACGACGCCATACTTGGCTTTGCGGCGCTGGCCTTCCATAAGGATGGAGCCGGTGCAGCGTGCGCCCGTCATGCCGAATGGGTGACCGATTGAGATCGAGCCGCCATTAACGTTGTACTTCTCTGGATCAATGCCCAGGAAGTCACGGGAATAGAGGCACTGCGAAGCAAACGCCTCATTCAGTTCCCAAAGGTCGATATCGTCGACGGTGAGGCCGTGACGCTCGAGCAGGCGCGGAACCGCTTTGACAGGGCCGATGCCCATCTCGTCCGGGTCTACGCCGCCAACGTTGAAGCCCATGAAACGGCCCATTGGCGAAAGACCCCGGCGTGCAGCCTCTTCAGCTTCCATAACGACAACTGCGGCAGCGCCATCTGACAGCTGCGAGGCGTTACCCGCAGTGACGAACTTGCCTTCTTTGACGATCTGACCGCCGCGGAATACCGGTGGCAGACCGGCAAGCGCTTCAGCCGTCGTGCCTGGGCGATTACACTCGTCACGATCAACGGTGACATCCTGGTATGTCTCTTCGCCCGTCTCTTTGTTGACCAGTTTCATCCGGGTCTGGAGCGGTGCGATTTCCTCGGCCATGTAGCCGTTCTTCTGGAACTCGGCGGTACGGCGCTGGGATTCAGCTGAGTACTCATCCTGGTATTCGCGGCTGATGCCATAACGGTCAGCGACGATTTCAGCTGTTTCGATCATGGTCATCCAGATGGCTGGCCATTGCTGCATCAGCTGATCTTCAGTGTAGCGGTGCATGTTCATGTGGCCCGAGCGAGAAACCAGGGAAAGGCTCTCAACACCGCCGCCAATGGCAACCGGTGCGCCTTCATTGATAACTGTGTGCGCCGCATTCGCGATCGCCTGTAGGCCAGACGAGCAGAAGCGGTTGATGGTGGCGCCGGACGTAGAGCTTGGGCAGCCGGCCCAGAGCGCAGCGTTGCGCGCAACATTGTGGCCGGTCGCGCCTTCTGGTTGCGCTGTCCCAAGAAAGACGTCTTCGACGGCTTCCGGCTCGACGTTCGCGCGTGCCAGGGCGTGCTTGATGGCGTGGCCCGCCATGGTGATACCGTGCGTGTCGTTCAGTGACCCGCGACCGGTCTTGGCAAGGCCCGTGCGGGCATAGGATACGATGACTGCTTCGCGCATAACGAAAATCTCCCGTGAGTTGTCTATGTTGCAGCGCACCCTAGAGAAGCGAACCGAGCTCGACTAGGGGTAACGTTGACGTAAAGTGGAAGGACGTCGCGGAAACCCCTTCACGAATGCGCGATTACTGCCTAGCCTGTCGGTCTTCAAAGGGGAGACCATAGAAATGGGTATATTCAAATTCGCACTCAACAAGGGCAAGGACATCATTGCCGAGCGCAACAAGGTGGCAGAAAAAGCCATCCGCAAGGAAGTCGAGGATCTCGGTCTGGACGATGAGCTGGGCAATGACTTCAAAGTCACCGTCGAAGGCAAGCAGGTGAAGCTTGAAGGCAAAGTGCCGGACCAGGCGACCAAGGAAAAACTGATCCTGGCGGCTGGCAATGTCAGCGGCGTAGCCGAGGTCGACGATGGCATGAAAGTCAAATCCAAGGCCAAGGTCGGCGAGTCTGTCTTTCACACGGTAAAGTCAGGTGACTCATTGTCGAAAATTGCCAAAAAGTATTACGGCGATGCGATGCGGTATCCGGATATTTTCGATGCCAACACGCCAATGCTGAAGCACCCGGACAAGATCTATCCAGGACAGGTCCTGCGGATCCCGGGCGCCTAGACCATAAGGAAGACAGACATGCTGCGAGCCACTCTTGCGCTTTTCATTGCACTTGGGCTCGCAGCGTGTGCGTTTGCTGAAGCTCCCGCCAGCAAGGGAGAAAACGACGCGACCGGGTTCTATCGTCCCGGCGTGACAATCCCCGACAGCGCCGATCTCAGCCGCGGCGACGTCCCACGCGACGGTTATGGGCGACCCTATACGTATGAAGGCCTCGGCGAAAAGCTGCCGGACTTTATCGGCGAGACGACGGAAGAGGCGACCTTCTCCTCCCGCACGCTCGAGGGACGCTGGACCGTGATCGAGGTCTGGGGAATCTGGTGCCATGACAGTCGCCGCGACGCGAAATACGCGGCAGCCCTCTCGAGCGCGCTGACGCAGGATCCAGACGTGGACTTCATGTCGATCCACACACCGCCAAACGCCGACAACACACATCAGGCGTTGCGAAACTATGCCTCGGTCGCGGACTGGTTCGAGGAAAAGGGATGGTCATTTCTGACCGTTGTGGATCATGATGCTTCTCTGCGTGAGACTCTGAAAATCCGCTGGACCCCTACATATTTACTCATCGCGCCAGACCGGACGGTGCAAGGCTTTCGAACCGGACTCGCCGATGCGGGCGATGATGCGGTGAAGGGGTTTGTGCAGGATATTGCCAGAGCACGGGCGGATTGGACCGCGTCTTGAGCCAGGATGTTGGACTAGAATCGGCTTAAGTTCGCAGCGTCGTCCCGGTGCCAAATTCGAACCACTTTGCAGACTCCACCGTTCGATTCAGACATAGTGTGATCGAGCTTCGTACAGCTGTCCGGAAAGTTCGGAAAAAGCGGCGGATATAACCGTAATTTCATCAGAATCTTGCCTTTGCACCCTATCAATACGGGGGTCTCAACCTGTATTAAGACCTCGTTAGAGAATTTCATAAGGTGGACCTGAGCATGCTGCACCCTTCAACAAAAAAACTGATTGATCGCCTGGCTGAAATGACGGAGCTCGGCAAGCTCGATTGGACTGAAGGTGAAAACGGAAGTCTGGTCTATTCGACCGAAGGCTACAGCGTCTGCCTGCCGGAAGGGGCGCAAGAAATCATCATCCAGAGCATTGATGGCAAGGAGCTCGAGCGCGCCGCCACCGAAGCCTTGGTGAGCACCATGTCAGAGCACGGCACATCCTACGCTCAAATCGTCACCGAAATGGGTGCCGAAGCGAACCGTTATGCTCGGGGCACAGAAACGGCGATTTCGAGCCTCTTAGCCGGAATGGCAGAGCCTGAAGCCCCAGTCGAAGAAGACGACATCGACCTGGCGGAGCAAGGCCCGGAAGATCCAGGCGATGAAAGCGCCGCCCTGGCATCAGAAGGTATCGCGAACCACGAACTCAAGACTGAATCAGAACAAGCGTCCGAGCCGGAGCCCGCGCCAGAGATAGAGCCAGAGCTTGAGACTGCCGCAGAGCCGGACGCCTTCGACGAACCAGAAGCCGCGCCCGTGGAAATGGCGCGCGCTGAAAACGATGCGGTTTCCAGTATCGAAACAGAAACTGAAACCGACATCGCCTCGCCCGCTGATTTGAACGAGTTCGAGGCAGCCGAAACAGATGGCGAAGAGGTCCACACGGAGAGCGAGGTCACCGAGGCCGTCGCGCGTCTCGCAGATGAGGTCAATAATCGACCAGACCCTGCCCCCGTCGATACTGTAGAGATCGCGGAGCAAGTAGATAGCACTTCCAACGAAGACGAGCCGTCCACGATTGGCATCGCCGCCGCTGCCGCGATGGGGGTCGTCGCGAGCGCGGCAGGCCTCAGTCAGGACGATTCTGCAGAAGACGAGGTTCAGGGATCTATCGCCGAGGAAGTTGAAACAACCGAATTGGCGGCGACCGATACACCCGCAGAAACTGAAACTCCGCCGGCTATGGAAGCGGATTCCGCCCCCGCTTATGTGCCATTTGGATTGGAAGCCTCAGAGGAACCAGTCACCCCATCGGACGACACTGCCGCTCATAGCGACGGGGATGACGCCCCCCAGGTGGAGGCAGCTCCCGTCGCGTTTGGTGAACTGAATCAGGAGCGCGCGCCTGTCGAAACCATGTCAGACCCGGTCGCCACTGCAGCTGGCATGACCGATACAGAGTCTGTCTCTGAGGTCGAAACGCTCGTCATCGATGAACCAGTCGAGAGCGCTGTTTCTGAATCCGAGATTGAAGTCGCCGCTGAACCTGAAGTCACCTCGTTCTTCACCGCGAACGCACCTGCTGCAGACTCTGAACCTCAGACGGAAACGGTCTTGGTCGAAGAAACCGCCTCAGGGACGGCAACTGAGCCAGAACCGGCTTTTGCGAGCGTGTCGGATACTCCTGCGACGTCGACGCTGCCGGAGGCGGAAGCCGCGGAAGAGGCCTCCATCGAATCCGATCCCGAACCCGTACTGGCCGCGCCTGAGGCCCCGCAAACTTACAGCTTGAGCGGTATTGGCGCCGGCTTTGGGCTCGGTGCCTTGTCGGCGAAAACCGAGGCGAGCGGAATCCCTGGTCCCACAGCAGTGACTCAAGCGGAGCCGGAAAAGATCGTAATCGACGCGACTGAGGATGTGCTACCAGAACTCGAGGGCAACCTCGATCTTGAAAAGATGGAAGCCGCTGTTTCAGAGATAAATTTCGGTAAGACGGATGCTGGCGAAGCGACCACAGAGAGCGATGTTGAGGATGAATCAGACGGCGACATCCTGAAACCACGGACCCGTTTTAATCCTTGGGATTGATTGCTTTTCACAGAACACAAGTTGAGCAAAGGCGTGTCTATAGGCACACTTTTGCTAAGTTCTGTGTCCGCGCCGCCACAGTGTAAACTTATTTACATACACCTCTCGATCAAAAGACAGAATTTGCCTTGTTCAGTTCAGGTCATCGTCTAGTTCGATATCGTGGCGTCTCAATATAGATGTCGCCGCCAAGTTTGCCTTGTTCTGACTGAAAGTAACCTTCTGATGTCTGTTAAATCCTCCCTGAACTACTCCATTGCCGCTGCGATCCTTTATGGCATGGGCACTGCGCCTGCTCTTGCGCAGGACGCCGACGAAGCCGATGCCCGTCGCCTCGATCCGATCGTCACCACGGCGCAGCGTGTCGAGCAAGACGCGCAAGATGTTCCGATCTCGATCACGACTGTGTCGGACGAAAAGCTGGACAATTTGAAAGCGGGTGGCGCTGATGTCCGCTTCCTGTCTGCACGGGTTCCCAGTGTCATTGCCGAAAGCTCGTTCGGTCGCGCTTTCCCGCGATTTTACATTCGCGGATACGGCAATACAGACTTCGATTTGAATTCCACCCAGCCCGTCTCGCTGGTCTATGACGACATTCCTTATGAGAACCCGATCCTCAAGGGCTATCCAGTCTTCGACATGGAAGCCGTCGAAGTTCTTCGCGGTCCGCAAGGCACGCTTTTTGGTCGCAACACACCCGGTGGTATCATCAAGTTTGACAGTGTGAAGCCCAGCCAGGATTTCGACGCCTATGCCCGCGGCTCCTACGGCACTTACAACACATTTGACGTCGAAGGCGCTGTTGGCGGCGCCCTGACGGACAAACTCTCCGCTCGCCTGTCCGTTTTGCATCAGACACGCGACAATTATGTCGACAATGGATTTACTGGCGAGACCGACGTGTTTGAAGGCTTTGAGGTCACGTCGGGCCGTCTCCAGTTTCTGTTGGAAGCGACAGACACGCTGGATCTGCTCCTGAACATTCACGCGGTCACCAATGAGGGTAGCGCCCGCCTCTTCCGAGCCAATATTATTGACCAGGGACAACGCGGTCTCGGCAGCAATTTCGACCGCGATACCGTGTTCTTCGACGGCGGCGACGGCAATCCGCTAACGCAGGATTCAGCGGGCATAAATTTCAAAGCGAACAAAGATTTCCAGAATGGCTGGAACTTTACCTACATCTTCGGACTCGAAACGACTGAAACCTTCTCACGTGGGGATATTGATGGCGGCGCCCTCGGTCCGAACGGGATCATTCCGTCAGGGCCATTCCGCTTTCCAAGCGACACTTCGGGCGGCATTGATGACCTGACCCAGACCACACATGAAGCTCGCTTCGCATTTGATGATGGTGGCCGCCTCCGTGCGCAAACCGGGGTTTTTGCATTCGATGAGGAAGTTACAATCACCTCTCTCGCATATGCCGGCGATTTTGCCTTCTCCGGCGCGACGCGGTCGCAGGATTCTCAATCCTTCGGAATTTTCGGGTCGCTCTTCTATGACCTGACGGATCAACTGACCGTTTCCGGTGGCTTACGATACACAGATGACGAAAAAGACTTCGTCGCGACCCGCAATGTCGGGACGCCGCTCGGACCGGTGACAGAAAATGTGTCTGACGAACAGATCAGCTGGGACCTGTCCGCGACCTACGCCGTCAATGACGATGTCAATCTGTACGGACGCATCGCGCGCGGGTATCGCGGCCCATCCGTTCAAGGACGGATCGTGTTTGGCGATACACTTTCTACCGCAGACAGCGAAACCGTGATCTCCTACGAAGCTGGGGCCAAGACCGAACTTCTTGACAAGCGGGTCCGTCTCAACGGAAACGTCTTTTACTATGAGATCTCCGATCAGCAGCTCACAGTTGTCGGCGGAACCAACAATACGGTTCAGCTGATCAATGCCGATAAAGGCGAAGCCTACGGATTTGAAGTCGATGTGGAGGCGGTTGCAACAGAGAACCTTCTCTTCACTGCCGGGATTTCCTATAACAAGACCGAGATCAAGGACGACCTGCTCCTTTCCCCAGGATGCGGCGGCCCGATCTGTACGATCCTGGACCCTGCGGTCGTGGTTGACGGTGTCACGCGCTATAATATCTCTGGCAACTCCTTCCCGAATGCACCGGAATGGATCGCCAATATGACGGCCCGTTACAGCATCCCGGTCGAGAGCGGCGAGCTCTACGCCTTCACGGACTGGGCCTATAAGGGCGACACGAACTTCTTCCTGTATGAGAGCGTGGAGTTTTTCCAGGAGGGCTATTGGGAAGGCGGGCTGCGCCTCGGATACGCGTCTGAGCACGGTTATGATGTCTCAGTGTTCGGCCGCAATATCACCGATGAAGACGCGCTGACCGGTGGCATTGATTTCACGACACTGACCGGTTTCGTCAACGAGCCACAGACGTTCGGGATTGAGTTCCGCTACGATTTCTAATCGGTCCTGCACGACCAGATCAAAAAGCCCCGCAGAGTGATCTGCGGGGCTTTTTTGGACCATTGGTTTTTAGACTATTCCGCTGGCACCCGTGCCGGATGTTGCCATCCGCGCCCGGTCAATAGGCGAATCAGACGCCGCATCGGTTTCATCGTCATGATCCGGAATATGGCCGGCGTGAAATAGAGCGCTAGGATCGCAGATCCCGCGACGCCCCCAGCAATGCCCGTCGCCAACGGCATCCAGAATACATCGCCTTGCAAAATGATCGGTACAAATCCGCCCATGGTGGTAAGCGTCGTCGCGATGATGTGCCGGGTCGCGGCGACCACGATTTCGCGCTGGGCGATCACGTCATCCGATTTGGCCGCTTCATTCCCGTTCAGGAGCGCCAGCACGACAATCGTACCGTTGATTGAAATCCCGAGCAGGCCCAGACCACCCAGAATTGCATTGAAACCAAGCGGCAGGTTGAACATCCACACACCGCCAAACGCGAGGCCGATAGACATGAACCCAACGCTCATCACCAGAATGGCCATGCGGAATGAATTGAACACCAGTGCCACAGCCCCGAGCATGACAAGCATCAGAGGGATGGCCAGAGACAGCAAATTAGCCATGGCTTCCGACTGATTGCTCGCCGTACCGCTTTCGATCCAGTCGAATCCCGGTGGCAGCTCGAACCCAGCCGCATCAAGGTTTTGTTTGAATTGCTGGTTGATCGGATCCGGCAGAGCGTACGGTTCGATATAGGCAAAAATCTCATTCACACGGCGCCCATCAAGACGAATGATCTCAGCAGTTTGTGGCGAGAGCGTGAGGTCTCCGAGCGCTGCGAGCGGTGTTCCCAATCCAGGCCGCGCATTGCCAATCGTTTTCGATCGCAAGTTGGAAAGCTGTGTTCGCCTTTCCTCCGGCGCAATCACGCGGACCGGTAGCTCTTCGACCCCTTCCAGGATCGATCCAGCCGGTACGCCTTCAAGCTCTGCGCGAATGTCGCCAGCCAGCCCGGTCAGGCGCAATCCGGACATGGCCGTTGCCGTCTCATCGGCATCGAGCGTAACAATCGGCGCGCCTGTTTTCATCCGCGCCATGGTGAAGTTGACGCCGGGCGTTTGCGCCAGGATTTGCCGTGCCTGGTTTCCGTATTCATTCAGCGCGGCAAGATTTTCGCCGCGAATATAGAAGGCGATCGGCGCCGGAACAGGCGGCCCTTGCTCGAAGGGTGTCGCGAGGATTTGCGCTTCCGGGAAAGTCCGACGCAGCGTCGCTTGCACATCGCTGACCAGGATCCGGGTCGTTTCATTATTCCCCAACTGCACAAATCCGCTGGCAAAGCCTGACACGCCCTGGGTGTTATTGATGCTGTTATAATAGACCCGCGGCCCCGGTTCACCGACGACAAAATGAATGCCCTCGATGTCGGGATAGTTTTCGCGCAGGAACGTCGCGATATTTTGCGCGGTCTCTTCAGCCTCGTAGATCGTCGCTTGCGGATTGAGCGTCATTTCCAACTGGAATTGATCGCGCTCTGTTTGCGGGAAGAACTGGCTGGGCAGCTGACCTCCGAGATAAAACCCGATTGTGACCGGTATGATTCCCAACAGAATTCCAAGCAGCGGATTCCTCAGGACGCGCTCGACGCTCCATCGGTAACCGTCCGTAATAAAATCGATTTTTATGCCATCGCGCCAGAACCAGGAGCGCTCCCCGGGGCGACGCGGACGGTCCAGCATGCCCGCGAGCGCCGGTATTACCGTCATCGCGACGAGGAAGGACATGACGACCGCAAAGATCACCGACGTCCCAATCATTCCGATGAATTCACCCGCTGCGCCGGGCATGGCCGCGATCGGCGCGAAGGCGAGTGCCGTCGTCAAAGTCGAAGCGAGAAGCGGTCCAAAAAGTTTCTTTAGAGAGTGATCAATCGCGCCCATTACAGATCGCCCGCTTATTCGCTCCTGATCATATTCATCCACGACGACAATGGCATTATCGATGAGAAGGCCAAGCGATATCACCAGACCCGTCACTGACATCTGGTGCAGCGGATAATTGAAGAACTTGAACAGGGTAAGCACCAGCGCCACGGTCAATGGCAACGCCATGCCGACGACGAATGCCGCGCGCCAGCCCATGACGAAAAACAAAACCGCAAAAACCAGTCCAGCGGACACGAGCAGGTTCTGCGCCAGACCATTCAGGCGCGACACTGTATACGTGCTTTGGTCAAATATTGGCGCCACGCTGATATCTTCCGGGACGTTTACCGCAAAGTCGGCAACCATCTCTCTGGCATTCTCGGCCCAGACATCCACCCGTTGATTGGGCTGAATATAGGCCGTCACAAAAATCGCGCGATTGCCATTACTATATGCCATCTTTGTCGGCGGATCTTCAATCCGTTTCACGACGTCTGCGACGTCTCCGACACGTAGCGCTGTGCCATCGTCGCGCTGAACCAGGGGCACGGCCCGAATACGGGCTATTCCATCGAACTCACCACCGATTTCGAGACCGACATTGCTGCGATCACCTCGGACGTTTCCAGCCGGCGCCTTGGCGTCTGCCGCTGCGATGAGGCGGGCCGCATCATTCATAGACAGGCCTGCCGCCGCCAAGGCTTCCGGGTCCGCGATCACGCGGACTTCTTCTGCCGACAGCCCCATAATCTCTGTTTCATCAGTGGCATTCAGGCCCCTGAAACGATCGGCCAGGACTTCTGCGAGCCGCCCCATAACAGCGAGCTGAGGCTCGCCCTCACCTTCCCAGGTGAGCGCAACCGTCATCGTCGCAGCGCCAACAAAGACCCGGCGCACGAACGGCTTGGACGCGCCTGATGGTAGGTCGGCTTCCGCCAATTGCACCTGCTGCCGGATCAGGGTCCAGGCATTGTCCACTTCGGCGGCGTTGAGATCTTCGCTGATATCAATCGAGATTTGTGAGACGTTCGCGCGCGAGCTCGAAATCAGTTCATTGATCTCTGGCAACTCCATCAAACGCCGCTCGATCGGTTCGGTTACGGTCGCTTCGATGCGCTCAGCATCCGCCCCGGCGAGCGAGGTCAGCACATATCCATAGCGCTCGGTCAGCGTTGGGTCTTCCTGTCGTCCCAGGGTGAGGATCGCGAAAAATCCGCTGATCAGCACCACAAAGACAGCCAGGATGGTCAGTCTGGGAAGCCTGTAAAACAGGGTTGTCATGGCGTTTTATCCATTCCCTGACGCGAGGCCATTGGCACTCACTTCGACCGGGGTCACCGGCTGCCCGGGTGTGATACGTTGCAAGCCGTCAATTATGACCCGGTCGCCATCGCGCACAGCACCGCGCACGAACACGCGGTCCCCGGATTGATGGACAATTTCGACCATGCCTGGCTCGGCTCTCCAGCTACCGCCCATGCGTCGAGCGATATAGACCGACCAGAGACCGCGGTCCGCTTCTGTTAATGCAGAGACCGGGAGCCAAAGCCCTGATTCATCTATATCTTGCTCCATGGACAAGCGGACGACAGCGCCTGCGGCAACCGCATCAGCGTTTTGAATGTCGAACATGGTCGTCACAGTGCGATTGTTGGCATCTATCACGCCGGTCACAGAACGAAGAGTTGCCATGACCGGCCCCTGATCAGAGCTCAGCTCATACGTTTCGCCGATTTCAAGCTGACCGGCGAGCTTCGCTGTCAGGCCCAGTCGGGCTTCGAGGCTGCCGGTCTCGACGAGTGCGAAAATGGTTTGGCCCGGCCCCGCAATCGCGCCCTCATCGGCCATGCGAGCGGTGATTGTGCCATCGAATGGCGCTTGAATACGGGCGAGATCGATCTGAACCCGCAGCGCATCGGCATTTGCTGACGCGGCCTGAATGCGGGCCAAAGCCGTGTTCGCCTGCGCGCGCGCTTCGTCGACCCGTTGACTGGATACATGCCCTTTTTCAAGCAACGCGATCTGACGGTCGACTGTCGATTCCGCCAGATCGTAGGAAGCTCTCGCTTCGCTGACCATGGCCGTTGCGGCTTGAAGTTGCGCTCTCAGATTGCGTGTGTCGAGGACGGCGAGCGTTTGCCCGGTTGCAACTTTTTCCCCGACATCCGTGCGGAGGCTGGCGATCCGCCCGCCATTCGAAAAGCCCAACTGGCTTGAGCGGCGGGGTGTGATAATGCCGGTGAATTTTTCCTCTGCCGTAAACGCATCTTCCAGCGTGGCATTGATGGTCTCAACTGAAATCGGGATTGGCGTCGCCGTCGGCACCAAAGGCCCTTCCGCCGACCGGTTCTGGAGCACAAAATATCCAAGCGCGGCGACTATGGCGATAAGCACCAGTAAGAACAGAAACCCTTTACCCGCTGAGGGCTTGGCTTCTCTTGTCTGTGTTTCGAAGTCTTGACTGTGCTCACCCATGGTGTGCCTCCATTCCGCGGATCACCTGATCCGCGTGAAACTCTATAAATGCCTCGCGCGCCATAGCCGGTTGTCCGGATTTCAGCGCGGGATATGTCGGGATATGTGCGATCATCATCGCCAGGCCGTGCATCGACGCCCAAACCGACTTGGCGGCGAGCGATGGGTCGATTTCTGCACGGAAAGCGCCGATCTCCACCCCTTCTGCGATCATGTTGCGCAGAACATTGAAGGCCTGCCCCTTCTTGGACTCTTCGAAACCCGGCTCATTATCCACAGGGCCGGTTGAAACGGATTCACCGGCGAACGCCGCGGCGTAGTGATACGGTTTGTCCGCCGCCACACGAATATAGGTTGCCAGGCACTCGCGGGCACGTTCGGCAAACGGCGCGGAGCGATCCGCGATCAGGTGCACGTTCTCGAGGATCAGCTCAAAGAACGTCTCTTTCAGCTCATCAACCAGCTCATCCTTGGAGCTGAAATATTTGTAGATCGCCGCCGGGGAGTAATCGATGTTCTCTGCCAGCCGCCGGATTGAGAGGCCTTCGGCCCCTTCACGAGCGAAAACCGACTCCGCCGCAGACAGAATCCTGGCGCGGATCTTGTTGCGGCGGCGTTCAGCCGGGGAGGAAGTAGCTACGGTCATCTGACGGTCCTTATTGAGCACAAATAGTACGCACGTTCAGAAAGTAAACACTGTTCACTAACAATATCTTTCTGGCATTTGAGGCTGGGTTGCCTAAGTGCGTGTAATGACCGCGCTTTTCCCATCTGCCCCGCCCTTCGGCACGCCTATGCTTCCGGTTCGTCCGAGCCCGGATGCCCGCCAACTCATCGCTTTGCGTCGCTCTGTTTCGAAGCGGGGCCTGATGGCTCCAGGTCCAGATGCGACGACCCTCGATGAACTTCTTACGGTGGCGGCTCGGGTTCCGGATCACCGAAGACTGGCCCCTTGGCGATTTCTCGTCTTTGAAGGAGATGCGCGTGAGGCCTTCAATCAGCGTGCGGTTGAGATTCAAAAGCGCGAAGATCCTGATGCAAGCGAGATCATGCTGACAGATACGGCCGGGTACTTCACAAGAGCGCCGGTTGTGGTTGCTGTGATTTCCTCGCCGGACCCAACTCACAAAACGCCGGTCTGGGAGCAGGAGCTTTCGTGTGGCGCGCTCTGCCAGAACCTGCTCCTCGCAGCCAATGCCAGCGGTTGGGCCGGATGCTGGCTCACAGAGTGGATTGCCTTCAGCGCGGGGATTAACAGCCTCCTCGGTCTAACTGAGACTGAGCGGATTGCGGGGTACATCTATCTCGGAACCGCCAAGGATACCCCGCAGGAGAGAATGCGTCCCGATACTGCGTCCAAGATCAAACGTTGGCAGGCGTAAGACCTCTGGCGCCTCTGAATGACTGCGGTTACATGCCCGCATGACCGACTCAGATCTCGACCCGCACGCCGCTCTCGGTGATCTCGATCCGCAGGACTGGGACGCGTATTCTCAAGCCCTGAATCGCGTGCTGGATTCTGCGATAAAGAAGTTTCAAACCGCGTCAGATGGCCGGGTCTGGACGCCGACGCCTGACACGCTGAAAGCAGGCTTTCAGAGCGCCCTTCCCACGGATTCTCTGGATCTGGAAGCTTTGACGCAGCAGATACTGGACCTCATGCCGTATGGCGTCGGCAACACGCATCCTCGTTTTTTTGGATGGGTGCATGGTGCCGGAGCGCCCGGGAATTTGCTCGCGGAGATCGCAGCGTCTGCGATGAATGCCAATTGCGGCGGCCGCGATCATGTCGGGATCTATGTCGAGCGGCAGGTTATCGATTGGTGCAGGACCCTGTTCGATTTCCCGGCGACGGCCAGCGGCTTGTTGATCTCCGGCACATCCATGGCGACGATTATTGCGACCAAGACCGCGCGTGATGTCGCGCTCGATTTCGCGAGCCGACAGCATGGCGTTCGCGAAGCACGCTTGGTTGGCTATACGTCGGACCAGGCCCATGCCTGCCTGGCGCGAGCGTTCGACATGATCGGCCTTGGCACCGACGCTTTACACAAGATTGCCTGTGACGCTGAAGGCCGCATGGACCTGGACGCGCTGCGACAGCAAATCGCTCAGGATCGCGCAGACGGCGCGCACCCATTCTTCCTCGCAGGCACCGCCGGGACCGTGAATACGGGCGCCATCGATGATCTTTCCGCGCTCGCAGAAATCGCCAGAGACGAAGCGCTTTGGTTCCATGTGGACGGGGCGTTTGGCGCCTGTGCGATCACCAGCCCAGACATTGCGCCGAGACTGAATGGTATCTCCCAAGCCGATTCCCTTGCCTTTGATTTCCATAAATGGATGCACGTGAACTATGATGCGGGATGCGTTCTCATTCGGGATGGGGAAGCTCACCGCAAAGCCTTTGCGAGCCGGCCAGACTATCTCGCTGCGGATGGAACAGCGCTTGCGGGAGGCGAACCCTGGCCCGTCGATTACGGCCCGGAGCTGTCACGCGGTTTCAGAGCCTTGAAAGTATGGGCCCATTTGAAAGAGCACGGCACCGAGAAGATTGGCCGCGCCATCGTCGCGAATTGCGATCAAGCCGCACATCTTGGCCGTCTGGTTGAAGCGCATTCGGCATTTGAGCTGCTCGCGCCGGTGGGATTGAACATTTGTTGTTTTCGATACACTGCCCCGGGTCTGTCAGAACAAGACCTCGAAGCGCTCAATTCGAAGCTGATTGAACAGATTCAGCTCAGCGGTATTGCTGCCCCCTCTTCAACCCGCATCGATGGCCGCTTTGCGATCCGCGTGAATATCACCAATCACCGGACGAAATTCGAGGATGTTGAGATCCTGCTGGAGGCGCTGGAACGCCTGGCTGGAGACCTCGACTAGTCGATCCCGAACAAGGCGTCGCTTTCAGCCAGCATAGCCTGTCCGCCTTGCGTTATGCTCGCCACTGCGCCCGGGGCTGCGGCGAGTGACGTCTCAGCGTAAAACCCGGCCAGCGCCGTCATGCGCCCGCGCATCGAACCGCTCTCAGAGCGGGCTTCGATCGCTCCCTTGGTCAGGAAGTGTCCGCCAACCACGTCGCCCGCCAGAGCCAAATATGCGGTGGCGCCTGCCAATGCGACGTCGCGGTCGTCTTTCATCGTTCGAACCATCCAGTCGGTCGCTTCAGACAAAGCGCGGTTCGCCTCGACCAGCCGGTCGGCAATCTGAACCAGGTTTGGATCATTGGTCTCACGGGCTTCGCGTGCGGTTTGTTCAACTTCCGCCAGCATCGCCGTCATCGCGGCGCCGTCAGCCATTGAGAGTTTACGTCCGACCAGATCGATCGCCTGAATTCCGTTCGTGCCTTCATAGATCGGAGCGATCCGGGCGTCTCGATAAAGCTGCGCGGCGAGCGTTTCGTTCATGAACCCCATACCACCATGCACTTGCACACCAAGGCTCGCGATTTCCACGCCCATATCCGTCGACCAAGCCTTTGCTATCGGCGTCAGAAGTTCTTCGCGCAGACGCGCCTCCTCGCGGGCCTCAGGCGTCTCCGCTACATTGGCCAGATCGGCCGCCACGCCGGTGGCGAAGCAGATTGCCCGCGCTGCCATTACTTTGGCGCGCATCGTCGTCAGCATCCGTCTTACGTCGGCGTGATGCAGGATTGGTGCGGCGCCAGAAACGCCTGTCGCTTTGCCCTGTTTGCGTTCCTGCGCATAGTTGAAGGCTGTCTGCCAGGCGGCTTCGCCGACCGCGACGCCTTCCAGACCTACATTCAGCCGGGCTGAGTTCATCATCGTGAACATGCAGGCGAGGCCTTTATTCTCTTCCCCAATCAACCAGCCGGTCGCGCCATCATATTCCATCACGCAAGTTGGCGAGGCGTGGATGCCGACTTTCTCTTCAAGACCGATGCACTTCACGCCGTTCTCATCTCCCAAGCTCCCGTCATCATTGACGATCCGCTTGGGCACAATGAACAAGGAGATCCCGCGCGACCCCGCAGGCGCATCCGGTGTCCGGGCGAGCACCAGATGGATGATGTTCTCAGCCACATCATGATCGCCCCAGGTGATGTATATTTTCTGCCCAGTAATCGCGTACGACCCGTCGCCATTAGGCACGGCTTTCGTCTTCAACGCGCCGACATCCGAACCGGCCTGCGGCTCGGTCAGGTTCATGGTGCCCGTCCACTCGCCGCTCACCAGGTGCGGCAGGTATTTCGCTTTCTGCGCATCAGTTCCATGCTCAAGAAGCGCTTCAATCGCTCCAAAACTCAGCATCGGACAAAGCGCGAAGGCCATATTGGCGCCGTGGAACATTTCCATCACGGCCAGCCCGAGCACTTTGGGAAGCCCCTGGCCGCCCCACTCTTCAGGGGCTGAAAGACCCATCCAGCCGCCTTCTCGGAACGCTTTATAAGCATCGGCAAATCCCGGCGCAGACTTTACACCGGAATCTGTCAGGGTTGCGCCCGCCTTGTCGCCGGATTGGTTCAGCGGCGCCAGAACATCGCGCGCCAGCTTGCCCGCCTCGTCAAGGATGGGTTCAACCAGGTCGGGGTCGTAAGTTTCAAATGCGGGATGCCCTTCAAACTGCGGCAGCCCCGCGAGCTTCGTCAGCGCAAAGGTAAGATCTGAAACAGGCGCATTGTATGACATGGTCATGCAACTCCGACATAATTGTTATATCCCCCGCCTCCATATATCGTGACTGGCTATTATGAAATCCCGCGCTACGTTTTAGCGCAGGTCAAACAGAATCAGGAAATGGATCACTCATGCGCAAACTTGCAATTGCTGCCGGCCTTCTGGCCATAACCCTCCCAGCCCAAGCCAACCCAACGCTCGAAGGTGTCGCCTCCGGTCTCTACAATCTGGAGAAAACACACGCATTCCTGACCTGGACCGTGAAACATAACGGGATTTCTGGATACACGGTGAACTTCACTGATTTCGAAGCCGATCTGGTGTTCGACGCGGGTGCGCCTGAAAACTCTCAGCTCGCCGTCAGCATCAATCCGGCCGCGCTCAATACCAATTACCCAAATGCCGAGAAAAAAGTCGAATGGGAAAATGAACTGGCCACAGATGCGCGATTCATGAATGCGGGCGAATTCCCGGCCATCACATTCAATTCCACATCGGTCGAAAAAACCAGCGACTTCGAAGGCAAAGTGACGGGCGATCTCACCTTCCTCGGTGTGACCAAGCCAGTGACACTGGACGTCAGCTATGGCGGCGTTGCGAATCCGCCCTGGTTCGGTCAGCGCGATGTGATCGGCTTCACTGCCTCAACCACAATCGCACGCTCTGATTTTGGTCAAACAGCGCTCGCTGGCGTGATTTCCGACGAAGTCGAAATCGAGTTTTCTGGCGAATTCCTGCAAGCTGCCGAATAGAATCAGTGCCAGAATTGGTGAGAGGGAACCTAAAATGACGATCAAATCATATCTTGTTGCTGGCACCGCAGCCGTCGCATTGACGGCTTGCGGAGGCGGCGCGAACGAGCCGACGATTGAAGATGCCGAGACACCGCCTACGCAAGCCGAGGCTGAGTTGCACCCGCTGCTCGCAGACGTTGCGGCGGCAAATTACTCGCTCGAGAAGACCCACGCATTCATGACCGTGAAGGTCGGTCACAATGGCGGGATCACACAATACCGGATCAGCTTTACGGATTTTGACGGCGATCTCGCCTTCGATCCGGCCGATCCCGAAACCTCCCGCGTCTCTTTCACGATCAACCCCGCGACTGTCGAGACCAACTATCCGGGCGACTATGGTGCCGGACACCCCGACAGCCAGTGGTCGAGCTGGAATGAAGATGTGTCACGAGATGCTAAATGGTTGAACTCAGACGCTCATCCAGAGATCACCTTTGTCTCAACGAGTGCATCACGCGCGGGCGACCTAAGCGGAACCGTGACGGGTGACCTGACACTGTTGGGTGTCACCAGACCAGTAACGCTGGATGTCACTTATAATGGTGTTGCGAACCCGCCCTGGTTTGAAGGTCGGGATGTGATCGGCTTTGATGCCAGCACCAAACTCAACCGTTCTGACTTTGGAATGGCCGCCTATATCCCGAATATTGGCGACGAAGTCACCGTCGAGTTTTCCGGCGAATTCCTGCAGGACGAATAGACAATGAGCGCCACGTCAGAGCGGTATACGAGTGTCGCAATCACGCTGCACTGGCTGATCGCGCTTGCGATCGTGGGAATGATCCTGGGCGGATGGTATATGGGTGACCTGCCAGACGGCGCACCGGGTCAATATTTCCTGTATCAGATGCACAAGTCTGTTGGGATCACGATTCTGCTGCTCACCGTGGCGCGCATTATCTGGCGGGTGATGAACCCGCCGCCACCGTTGCCTGAGGATATGAATGCGCTCGAAAAAACCGGCAGTCATCTCGTGCATCTCGGTTTTTATGGCCTGATGATCGCCATGCCACTCACGGGCTGGCTCTACAGTTCCGTGAGCGTGAAGCTGGATGTCCCAACGGTGTTGTATGGCGTGATAAGTTGGCCAGACGTGCCGTTTGTGGATGGTCTGAAGACTGAAGCGGCGAGCGGCGTGGTCAATTTCATCCATTCAAAGCTTGCCTGGGTCGCGATTGGGCTCCTGGCCCTCCACGTCGCTGGCGCGCTCAAACATGAATTTAGCGCCGAAGACGGCGTGCTTAAGCGGATGATCCCAGGCCTGTTTGGAAAAGCCGACAAACCGCAAGCGCCAGGTCGCGGCGCCTTGACCGCGTTTGGATCCAGCCTCGCCATCCTGGTTGTCATCGCTGGGGCCTCTCCCTTGCTCGGCGCGCTCTCAGGATCCGGGCAGGCCGTGAGCGCGGACGCAGCATTCGAGCCGAACTGGACGGTCGATAACGCCGCCTCTTCCATCACATTCTCAGGCACCCATGACGGGAACACGTTTTCCGGAACCTTCGGCAATTGGGACGCGGCGATCCAGTTCGATCCGGCAACCCCCGCCAAGGCTGAGGCGCGCGTGACGGTTGCGACGGGAAGCGCGGAAGCCAGTCAGAAGCTCTACACTGACAGCCTGAAATCTCCGGAATGGTTCAATACAGCCGCGTTTCCGAGTGCGAGTGTCGAAATCCTGAACATCTCGGAAACTGGCGACGGACAATACACGTCTACGGCGAGACTGACCTTGAAAGAAACGACCGTGGACACCGATTTTCCATTTGATTTGCAGATCGATGGAGCGACCGCGCGCATGACGGGTCAGGCGGTTTTCCAACGCAAACCCTTGGACCTTGGACAAGCCTCGGACCCGAGCGCTGACTGGGTATCTGAGGACGTGACGGTCGACGTTGTCGTAGTAGCGACTCGCACCGACTAAGGGCTCTTCCTCATTGCAAAAATCCGCTAAGGTTTGGCAATGACTCGAAAGAGAGGACCGTACGATGACCGTGCATGAAGCTCATGAAGAACACCATTACATCCAACGGATGGGATGGTTGCGCGCGGCGGTGCTCGGCGCGAATGACGGAATTCTCTCGACCGCCAGCCTGATGATCGGGGTTGCCGCAGCCGCTGCCAGTATGAGCGATATTCTGCTTGCCGGCATCGCGGCGCTCACAGCTGGTGCGCTATCCATGGCAGCCGGCGAATACGTCTCTGTGAGTTCCCAATCCGATATTGAACATGCCGACCTCGAAACGGAACGACAGGCCCTGCGCGAAGATCCAGAAGGTGAGCATGAGGAGCTTTCCCAAATCTACATGGCGCGCGGTGTCCCGGACGAGCTCGCGCGGCAAGTTGCGACGGCGCTCACGCAGAGCGGGGCACTAGAGGCGCATGCACGCGATGAGCTTGGAATTTCTGACCTGTCCAAGGCCCGCCCCCTTCAGGCCGCCTGGTCATCTGCTGTAAGTTTCGCCATCGGCGCGACCCTTCCGATCATCGCCGCAGTGCTCGCACCTCCGCAGCATGTCGGGGTCGCGATTGCGGGCGTCTCTTTGCTCGGGTTGATCCTACTCGGTGTTCTGTCTGCCCGTGCTGGCGGCGCTCACCCGCTCAAAGCAGTGATCCGGATCGTATTTTGGGGTACGACCGCCATGGCAATCACCGCCCTGGTCGGTCGGCTATTTGGCGTTGCGGTTTAAGCCAGC
The DNA here is from genome assembly GCA_017642885.1 of Henriciella sp. Classification (GTDB taxonomy): domain Bacteria; phylum Pseudomonadota; class Alphaproteobacteria; order Caulobacterales; family Hyphomonadaceae; genus Henriciella. The sequence goes on from JAEPOM010000001.1 coordinate 189,383, forward strand.
GCGACATATGAGCGCCGCATGAGTGCCCCAGTCCTGTCCCCGACGAATGATGCCATCACGCGTGCAGCAGATTTGCTGCGCTCCGGTGGTCTCGTCGCTGTGCCGACAGAGACGGTCTATGGTCTTGCTGCGAATGCAGCCAATGCAGAGGCTATCGCGAGACTTTACGCGGCCAAGGGACGTCCGCGCTTCAACCCTCTGATTGCTCATGTTGCCAGTCTGGAAATGGCGCAGGCGCAAGGCGCGTTCAGTCGTCAGGCTTTGGAACTGGTTGAAGCCTTCTGGCCGGGTCCCCTCACTTTGGTGGTCGACGTCTCGGAGCATGGCACGGTCTCCGACCTCGCACGGGCTGGCCTGCCCAGCCTGGCGCTGCGAATGCCAGATCATCCGGTGGCTCAAAGTCTGCTGTCAGAATTTGGTGGTCCGTTGGTGGCGCCTTCTGCCAATCCCAGCGGCAAGATCAGCCCAACGCACGCCGAGCATGTCGCGACCGATATGGGTGACCGCGTCGACCTTATACTTGATGGCGGGACGTGCACCGCGGGTCTCGAGTCGACGATCATCGATGCGCGCGGCGACCGCCCGGCTTTGCTCCGCCCGGGGAGCCTTGATCCAGCTGAGATAGAACGCGTTTGGCCAGGCTTGATCCGTCCGGAGGCGAACCCAGACGCGCCGCAATCGCCGGGACAGATGCTTCGGCACTATGCCCCGAATGCAAAGCTGCGCCTCCATGCGGCGACACCGGATGAAGGCGAAGCGTTTCTTGGATTTGGTCCCGGTGAAGCGACGCTCAATCTTTCGACATCTGCCGACCTCGCCGAAGCCGCGGCCAATCTGTTTAGAATGCTGAGAGAGCTTGATCAGCGCTACGATCGCATCGCCGTGGCGCCCATCCCAAGCCATGGCTTAGGCGAAGCGATAAATGACCGCCTTACGCGCGCAGCAAAAACAGCGTAAAACAACTGGATGATGCTATCCAATGACTTTCTTGCTGACGCCAAAGCCCTGCTCGGGGACAAAGGCTGGCGCATGGATGCTGAGAGCCTGGAAGAAGCAGCGACCCCCTGGCGAGGAACCTATCAAGGCCATACGCCATTTCTAGCCCTGCCCGCCTCAACCGAACAGATCTCCCATCTCGTCAAACTGTGTCAGACCTATAAAGTCGCCATCACTCCGCAAGGCGGAAACACCGGGCTCGTGGATGCAGGTACCCCGCATGGAGAAATCACAATTTCCCTGCGCCGCATGCAGGCGGTTCGGGCGGTTGATCCATTCAACAACTCACTGACGATCGAAGCGGGCGCGCCGCTCGTCAAAGCGCAGGAGGCCGCTGACGGAGCGAAACGGCTGTTTCCGCTCTCACTCGGATCCGAAGGCACGGCGACGATTGGCGGATTGATTTCTACAAATGCCGGCGGCGTGGCCGTGCTGCGTTACGGCATGATGCGCGACCTGATCCTTGGGCTGGAAGTCGTCCTGCCCGACGGCGAGATCTGGAACGGCCTGTCAGGGCTTCGGAAGAACAATACCGGATACGATCTGAAGCACCTCTTTGCCGGTGCCGAAGGCACGCTTGGCATCATCACGGCGGCGACGCTGAAACTGTTTCCCCGAGTCGCGAAAAGCACAGCCTGGATCAGCTGCGAAAGCGCCAAGGCGGTTGTCGAACTCCTCGCGCTGACCCGTGATCATGCTGGTGATACAGTCACCAGCTTCGAAATCATCCCCGCCAATGCCATCGCGATGGTTCGGTCAGAGATGCCAGATGTGCGAGATCCGCAACCCAATGACCTGCCCTGGCGAGTTCTGTGCGAAATCTCGATGGCCAATGAAGTCCATGCTCGCGACATTATGGAAACAGCGCTGCAATCGGCTTTCGAGGCGGGTCTCGCGGCGGATGCTGTGATCGCCGAGAGCCTGACGCAGGCGAAATCTTTCTGGACGATCCGCGAGAGTATCCCGCTTTGCAAAAGGGCGTACGGAACGGCGATCAATCACGATATCTCGGTGCCGGTTTCTCAAATCCCCGCCTTTTTGGAGCGATCTGAACAGGCCATTCAAGCAATTTCGGAAAGCGCAGAGATCATCGCTTTCGGACATGTTGGCGATGGAAACCTGCACTACTCGGCCTGCGAGCCCAAGGACGCGGTCTCGCCCATTCTGAGCAATCACGCCGCCGAGATCACAGAGATCGTCCACAGCCAGGCGATGGCGTTCGGGGGGTCGATCAGCGCAGAACACGGCGTTGGCCGGTTGAAACGCGATGAACTCGAAACCCTCCGCCCTGCTTCTGCCACGGCCGCCATGAAAGCCATCAAGACGGCGATCGATCCAAACGGGATCATGAATCCAAACCGGGTGGTTAGTCTGGATTAACGCCCTGACCAAAGCCCAACTCGGATGACTAGGCGCACGGCGAATTTTGGGCCACACTCTGCAGATTGGTGGATGAGGGGCAAGACAGTGTGTGGGCGATTTTTCAGGCACGGCGTGAGTTGGGAAGAGTATAGCTCCTACCTCAACCTGTTCGAATATGCCGGCATCGATCCACCGGAACCGGCTTACAATATCGCCCCGACACAAATCGCGCCGATCATCAGGATTGCGGGCGAGGATGAAGCTGTCCCGACCGGTGAACGGCATATGGCGCCCGCGATGTGGGGCCTCGTTCCGAGTTGGTGGCGCAAACCTCTGAAAGAGAAAAAATTCTCTACCTTCAATGCCCGCAGTGAAACCATTGCCACGTCAAATACGTTCCGCGGTTCTTTCAGACACAAGCGGTGCCTGATTCCAGTTAGCGGCTTCTATGAATGGACAGGGCAAAAAGGCAGCAAAACGCCATTCGCCATCGGACTACGAAACCGGCGTTGGTTCTGCTTTGCCGGATTGTGGGATCGCGCAACGATTGATGGTTCGGAGATCGATAGCTTCACGATCCTGACCACAGAACCGAATGATCTGATGGCGGGTTTGCACACGCGAATGCCCGTGATCCTCGATCCGCAAGATTATGAGCGCTGGCTCGACACGTCATCTCGCGATGTCGAGGATCTGTACGAGCCCTTCCCAACCGACGCCATGCATGCCTGGGCTGTGGCACCAGCGGTTGGCAACGTGCGCAATCAAGGGCCTGAATTGATCGAGGAAGTTTAGACGCTTACCTCAAGCTTGGGACCAATAGATCAATCTAGCCCTGCACAGCTTCGATCAGCACGTCGCAGACCTTATGCACTTGTCCCTCGGACAGATAAGGGTGCATCGGCAAGCTCAGGGATTCATCGGCCGCTTTCTCGCATTCCGGCAAACTGCCCGCTTCGGCGAAATGTGCGAAGGCCGGCATCTGGTGGATCGCCATATCGTAATAGATCCCGCTCGGAACGCCCTTTTCAGAAAGTGCCGCGCGAACCGCATCGCGGTTTGGAACCCGGACCGTATAGAGACCGTATCCGTTCTCCTGTCCGTCCAGGGCCTCCTGCAGACCGACAATATTGCCGAGGCGCTGATTATAAACGTTTGCCGCCGTAATCCGGCGTGCACGTTCTGCTTCGAACAGGTCAAGCTTCTCTGAGACGACAGCGCATTGAATGGAGTCGCAGCGTCCATTGATGCCAACGCGGATAGATTCCTTACGATTGTCACCCGTGCCGTGCCAGCGGATGGATCGCATGCGATCTGCGAAATCGGCATCCTGACAGAGGATCGCGCCGCCATCACCATAGCCGCCCAGGGTCTTGGTTGGGTAGAAGCTCGTGGCGGTAATCTCAGCAAGGTTGCCCACCCAGCGACCATTGTCTTTGCCACCAAAAGCTTGAGCACCATCTGCGATAACACGCAGGTTATGCGCATCAGCAACTGCCTGGATCGCGGTGTAATCAGCTGGCAGGCCATAAAGATCCACCGGCATGATCGCGCGCGGTGTGAGGCGGCCTTCGGCTTTCGTTTCGTCAATTTTGCGGGCGAGATCCGCTGGATCCATATTGAACGTTCGGGGGTCAATATCGACAATCACGGGATATCCGCCTGACAGCAAAACCGCGTTCGCCGTCGCGTTGTAAGTGAAGCCAGGAATAAACACGGCGTCGCCTTCGGCAATACCCATTGCCAGCAGCGGCATGACCAGCGCTTGCGTTCCAGACCCAACCGCCACAACGTCCGCAGCGCCGGTAAACTCTGCGAGCTTCTGCTCGCATTCGGTGACTTCCGGACCGCCGATAAATCGGCCATGGTCGAGAATGTCGATCCAGCGTTGCTCAAGCGCGGAACGAATCGACGCCTGCTGGGTTTTCAGATCAAACAACTGGATCGGAGCATCTTCCGGCAAATCAATCAGTGCAGCGGATTCTGAAGGGGCATAGGCCATGATTTAGGCTCCAATCGTGTGAAGGGCGGATAGTTCGGCCTGTTCGGCCATATGGACAGCAAGGGCAGCTTCGCGGCCAGGAACCGCGCAGGCGCGCTCACCAAGAGCCGCCGCAAAGAACGCTTCATCAGCCGCACCCAGCGGGTCAGGAAGCGCTTCGGATACGTCGAGCTTGATTTCGAAAGGCGTCGTGTTTTCGATCTCTCGCGTCAGGAAGTTGATGGCGAGCGTTCCAGACGGATAGGTCAGGACCATGCGGCGGTCGCGCTCGCTATGGCATCGGCTGGCTGTCACTTCGGCGCTTCCAACCGCGAAAGAAAGCTGCGCGGTGGACTCATCAATATGGTCCGTGTGTGCGCTGCGACCGGTCGCCTCAACACTGAGCGCAGGACCCATCAGCTTGCCGACCATATCCAGATCGTGGGTCATGAGATCCCAGATGACTGAGACATCTCCGGCACGGCCGTCCGGCGCGGGCGGACCCATGCGCCAGGCTTCGATACGGGTTGGAGCCTCAGGAATATCAAACAAGCCCATCGCTTCCATGACAAACCGCTCCTGGTGTCCGACCTGCAGGATGAGGCCTTTCTCGTCCGCCAGGCTGGCCAGCTGATCGGCAGCATGACCGGTCAAGGCCAGCGGCTTCTCGACCATGACGTGACATCCGGCTTCGAGCGCGCTTCGGACTACCGCTTCGTGATACGTGGCCGGGCAAGCCACGATGACGGCATCGCTCGCAGCGAACAATGCGTCCTGGTCTTCGAAAGCTGGGACGCCTTGCTTGTCTGCGAGCGACGTGCAGCGAACACTGTCAGGATCGAATACCCCGACGAACTCAGTGCGATCAGACGCGGCAATCTTGCCGGCGTGATAACCGCCAAAGACACCTGCGCCGACAAGGCCGGTCTTCAATTTTGCCATGGGTCCACTCCACTCTGGAGCCGCTCTTCGCATTTTGCAGGCCGGGCGCGCAACTGAACATATCGGCTATCGCCATCAAAACGCATTGCGGATTCTTACAAGCTGCCCCTTTGCTTCCCACGCGGAAGCGACCAAATATGAGCCCTAAGAACAGAGAAGGACTGCCCAATGCCCACGATTACGTCAAAAGACTGGACCCTCGCGAAACGCCCGGTCGGCGAACCACAAGCTGATGATTTCGGCATGGTTTCGAACGATGCCCCCGAACCTGGCGCTGGCCAGATCCAGGTTCGCAATTCCTGGATGTCCGTTGACCCGTATATGCGCGGCCGGATGTATGACCGCGAAAGCTATGTGCCGCCGTTCCAAATCGGTGAAGTGCTGCAAGGCGGAGCCGTTGGCCGCGTGGTGGCTTCCAATCACCCCGATTATGCCGAAGGCGACCTGGTTCAATCCATGGCGGGTTGGCGCGAAGCATGGACTGCAGCGCCTGAAGCCGTCATGGCGCAGAAACTACCGGGCGACACTGGTCTCCCCGACAGTGCATTCCTCGGCATTGTCGGTATGCCAGGCCTAACCGCCTATGCAGGCATCCTGCGCGTTGCCGAGCTCAAAGAAGGCGACGTCGTCTTTGTATCCGGCGCTGCGGGCGCCGTTGGATCCGCTGTGGTTCAGATCGCCAAGATCAAAGGCTGCACGGTCATCGGTTCAGCCGGCGGTACAGAAAAATGCGATCTGGTCAGATCACTTGGCGCAGATGAGTGCATCGATTACCGCGCAGCTGGCGACTATGCAGGCCTTCTCGCTGCGCTCCAGGCGGCAGCACCTAAAGGCATAGACGTCTATTTTGACAATGTCGGCGGCGACCATTTCCAGGCGGCAATTGAATGCGCTCGTCCGTTCGCACGCATGGCAATCTGTGGGATGATCTCTCAATATAATGACACGGAGCCCCGCCCCGGTCCGAACAATGTCATCCAGATTGTCGGCAAGCAATTGCAAATCCGCGGCTTCATCGTATCCACGCACGCGGACATGTTGCCCGACTTCCAACGCGACATGGTCACGTGGATCACGGGCGGACAAATGAAGTTCGAAGAAACCGTCATGGAAGGTGTCGAGAACGCGCCCAACGCATTCATGGGGCTGTTCTCCGGTAAGAATACCGGCAAGATGCTGGTAAAGCTCAGCTAGAGAGCGTCTGAGAAAGCCAGTCGTCCATGCGCCAGTCTGTTTTTGACTATATCGACAATCTCGACACTTTGTTGGCGGTGATTGTCGGCGCTGTCTTGGCGACTGGCGGTGCTATGGTGGCCGAGCTGGTTCAGGACCGGCTCGGCCAAAAGCGCAAGGAGCGCGATGCGGCGCGTTTCTTTGGAGAAATCCTCGCCTCCGTTGATCGAGTGCTCGACCGAGCCATCGAGTCAATGGCGATTGGTGAGCGCTGGGGCGATGTCACGCTGCGTCTCTTCCGCACCGCGCTCAACGAAGCCGCGATCTATGAACGCAATCGCGAGCGTTTGTTTGAACTTCGCGATATGCAATTACGGCAAGACATCCACGTCCACTTTCTAACGGAAATGGTTCCGCTCGTGGCTCTGAACGAGAATTCTCGAGAGATTGCCGAGCTCGAAAAAGAACTCAAACACGCCGAGGCTTTGAGCGAAGACAAACGAGCGACCATAGAAGAAGATCTGGAGACATTGCGCACGACGCGAGAAGGCGCGCTCAACGCGGTTATGGCTGAACACGCCAAGACCGAATCCATCTGCAAACGCCTGGAGCCTCTGGCCGGCGTCACGTTCTAAATCATGGCGCCTCTGTTTGATGCCTACATTATAGTGGACTGGAGTGCGGCGGCGCGGCCCGTGTCCGGCGCGAACTCGATATGGATCTGCGTGCTTGAGAGGGATGCGCGTGCGAACCTGAGCTCAGCCTTGTTCAATCCGACAACACGCTTGGAAGCTCGCCACCTTGTATTCGATACGGCAAATGATCTGATTGCGCGAGGTCGGCGCGTTCTGATCGGGTTCGACTTCGCGATGGGATATCCAGCAGGCACCGCCAAAGCCTTGGGGCTCGACATCAAAACTGCGCTACCCTGGCGCGCTATGCATGATTATCTGGCGGCTCATATTGTTGAAGCGGAAGACAATTCGAACGATCGGTTCCCTCTGGCGGCGTCCATGAATGATATGATGACGGGCACGGCGCATCCATTCTGGGGGGCACCTGCTTCGAAGACGGCTCCCACCCTCGCGGCCCGGAAGGGCGACTTTTCGGCACCGGATTCTGTTCCCGAACATCGGCTCGCCGAACATTGGATTAAGTCGGAATTTCAAGCGAGCCCGAAAACAGTCTGGCAGCTTCTTGGCGCTGGCGCAGTCGGGTCGCAGTCGCTTCTTGGAATCGCCACGGCAGCGTATTTGAGACAGCATCTTCCAGGTGCCCTGCTCTGGCCATTTGAAACTGGATTTGGCGAGCTGACGGCAAAACGCCTGAAAAATACGTCCTGTATTCTCGCCGAAATCTACCCGAGTACGCTTCCGATCTCGCCTGATACGGGAGAAATCCTGGATCGAGCGCAGGTCAGAATGCTCTCAAATCGCTTCGAATCGCTCGATTCAGCCGGAATCCTCGGTGGTGCCTTCGATCTCCCGAATTCAATTTCTGGTGGAGAAATTCACAAAATAATCGACGAAGAAGGGTGGATTTTGGCAAAATAACCCTGAATCGCCCGTATTTATTGGGTTTACGGGATTCACGGCCCATTCGAATCATGAACAATGCCCTCAACGGCAACTAGGGCCGTTGAACTAAGGGAGAGCCCAATGAACAAGGGTGAACTGACCAAAGCAGTTGCAGACTCAGCAGACATGTCTCAGGCCGAAGCCGGACGCGCTGTGGACGCTGTCTTTGATTCAATCGCAGGCGCGGTCAAAAGCCGTGACTCTGTGGCAATTGCCGGTTTCGGTACTTTCGTCGCGAAAACTCGTGGCGCTCGTGAAGGTCGCAATCCTGCGACTGGCGAAACCATCCAGATCAAAGAGAAGACCTCTGCAGCTTTCAGACCGGCTTCCGCTCTGAAAGATATTTAAGGTCACTCGCGAAAGCGATCCTTATTTTAAACGGCGTGTCGCACTTCGCGGCGCGCCGTTTTCCATTCCAGTAGTCCCCATTGCAAGCCACCAGCAACCAATAGCGTAATCGTGACAGCTTCCATCATCCCCTGAACGCCGCGCCCCATCGTCACGGACATCACATAGCAAAGCGGGATCATCAGCGCGAAGAATGATGCGATATGAATAGCAGACGGCAACCAGACCACACCTTGCGCCCTGAGCGCCATAGAGGCAGTGGCTTGCAATCCGTCAAACGTTGTCGCCAAAGCCGCATAAATCAACATGGCCGCGATCGCGGGCGCCAGCAAAGTGCCATCAATGCTCGCTTCAGAATTTACCAGCAGCAACGCGACACCGTCTTTGAACGCATAGATCATCAGAGCCAGGAATGTGCCCAGCACAAACGTCGCGGCGACACCGAGGCGAGAGGCATCCTTGACGCCTTGCATATTCCCGCGTCCGACATGCTCCGCCACACGGACGCTGGTCGCGGTTCCGATGCCCAGGAAGAACATGAAGCAGAAGCCCATGATCTGAACCGAGTATCCATAGACGGCGTTCACCGCCACGCTGACAAAGGCCGCAATCGTGTAGGTCAGGTTGAAGCCGCCCCATTCCGCGACATTTGAAATCGCGGTCCCTCCGCCGACTGTAATCTGCCGCTTGGCCTCGTCCTCCGGTCCCGGCTCGGATGGCGTCCGCGCTGGGGTCAGCCAGATGACAAAGCCGATCAAGGCAAACGTGATCGCCCACCGCGAGCCGACCGTCGCCCAGGCCACGCCCTCGCCGCCCATTTGCGGCATACCCCACCAACCAAGTACCAGCGCCAGATCAATGACCAGATTTACGCCAACCCCGAGATAAGACGTGATTGTCACGATCAGCGGACGGCGCAGCGATTCAAGATAGTAGCTACACACCGTAGAGATCATGAAACCCAGCAAGCTTAGAGACAGGATCTGAGTGATCAGTGCTGTCTCATCTGCAAACTGTTCCGGCGTCATGGACGCGCTAATATTCTCATTCGGATTGATCTCGACGAATAGGAGCTGGAACAAAGGCGCAGCGATGAAGTAGACCAGCGCCGTGACACCCAGTCCGATCAGGACCGCCCAGCCCATGCCGCGCCGAAAGATGCGCCCGGACAGGTGCTCTTCACCGCGCCCGACCAGCTCCGATGTCAGAACCTGAACGCCTAGCAGAATGCCCATACCGAAGCCAAGCGTCACGCCAATCGGCAGCCAGGAGTTCAGAATGAACGCCAGCTCGTGCTCCTGCCCTTTCACCTGGCCGAGCACGATCGCATCCGTCAGGCCCATCAGCATCCACGACAGGCGTGAGATCGCGATCGGCCCTGACAGCCGCAATAAATCTAGTATTTCAGAGGCCCGCGCCCACGCGGGCCATGCCCGCTGGGTCATGGTTTAAAGTCCTGGTTATCCGGCTACGCGTGATGGCATGGTGGAAACGTCCTTAATCTCCAGAAGCTTCTCTGCGATCAGGAAGGCAAGTTCAAGAGCCTGTTCGCCATTTAGGCGAGGATCACAATGAGTGTGGTATCTGGATGACAGGTCGGCTTCAGAGATCGCCTGTGCGCCACCAATACATTCGGTGACATCCTGACCGGTCATTTCAAAGTGAACGCCGCCAGGGACGCACCCTTCTGCATTCAGGACATCGATGAACCCACGGACTTCCTTCAGGATATGGTCAACGGGCCGCGTCTTATAGCCAGAATCCGTTTTCAACGTATTGCCGTGCATCGGATCGCAAGACCAAACGACGGTTCGTCCGCTTTTCTTGACCGCCTTGGCCAACGGCGCGAGTCCGTCTGAAACACCTTCAGCGCCGAAGCGAGAGATCAGCGTGATCCGGCCGGCTTCGTTCTCAGGGTTCAGCGTATCGATAATCCGGAGCAGCTCATCGGCCTCGAGGCCTGGACCGCATTTCATACCGATCGGATTCTTCACGCCTTTGCAGAACTCAACATGCGCATGATCGACCTGACGCGTACGATGCCCAATCCAGAGCATGTGCGCGGAGGTGTCATACCAATCACCAGACGTGGAATCGATCCGCGTCATGGCTTCTTCATAGCCAAGCAGCAGCGCTTCGTGCGAGGTATAGACCTCGACCTGCGCCATTTGCGGGACTTCCTGAGACGTCACACCGCAAGCGCGCATGAAGTCCAGAGCGTCACTGATCTTGTCCGCCATTTCGCGGTACCGCTCACCCAATGGCGAACGATCGACAAAACCGAGCATCCATTGGTGGACGTTCGAGAGGTCTGCATATCCACCGCGTGAGAAGGCTCGAACCAGGTTCAAAGTCGATGCTGACTGTGAGTAGGCGCGGATCAGACGTTCTGGATCCGGTACGCGGGCAGCCTCGGTAAAGTCCATGCCATTGATATTGTCGCCCCGGTAGGATGGCAGCGTCACGCCATCAATCTCTTCCACGGGCGACGAGCGCGGTTTGCCAAACTGTCCGGCAAGACGGCCGACTTTGACCACCGGCTTCGATGCCGCGTAGGTCAGCACAACCGCCATTTGCAGCAATACGCGCAACGTATCGCGTATATTGTCGGCGCTAAACTCCTTGAAGCTCTCGGCACAATCACCGCCCTGCAGCAGGAAGGCTTCGCCTGCAGCGACACTCGCCAATCGCTGTTTCAGCGTCCGCACTTCACCTGCAAAGACGAGCGGTGGAAACGCAGCCAGACGCTGCTCGACATCATTCAAATGGTCGAGGTCCGGATAATCTTCCGGAATATGCTTCGCGGGTCGTGCGCGCCAGCTGCTGGGCGTCCAGGTCATGGGCTTCTCCTTAAGGTCGCGCTTTATGCACAGGCAAACTCATACAATCAAGCTTTACCGCGCCGATATGACATGAAATTGTACCCCTTCAAGAATACAGATAATAGCGAAAAACCTCCCAGTTGGATCCCTTGTAAATGTCGCAACTCTTTATCGCTCATGGTCACCGAGATGTAGATCCGCTCTTGCAGGTCCATGAAGCGATGCGCCGCGCCTCTATCCCGACCTGGTATACGCCCGCCGGAAGCAAGGAATTCGAGCCAGATTCTGTAATGACTGCGATAGATGACGCATTCGGAATGGTGGTGCTGGTGTCTGCCTCCTCAATTCGGTCCAAGGCCGTTCAGGAGCAGCTTCAGATCGCGCATGAGCGCGGCTTGACCCTGTTCCCGATCCGCACCGACAATGCGCGCCTGTCCAAGCAATTCAAATCGCTCCTGGCGGATCAGCTGACCGACTCTCTGGCAGATGACGGGGCGCTGGAACGTCTGGTTCAACAGGTAAAGGACCGGTATGAGCGCCGGTGCCCGGTCATTTCGGTAATGAATCTCAAGGGCGGTGTTGGAAAAACCACAGTCAGCAGCCAGGTCTTCGGCACCTGGCAGGCAAGCCTTGGCGGGCGCACGCTGCTGATCGATCTCGATCCGCAATACAATCTGACACAGACTTTCTTCGATATGGAGCATGCCGATGCAAGCTCGGCGCGCGACAAGTCCGTTATCTCGCTGTTCGAGCGCTCTCGATTGCACGCCTATGACACGATTTCGCCGTCGGAAAGCTGGTCCGAAATCAGTACCGAGCCGTTCGAGCCGGCTGAACGACAGATCATCACGCATGACATTCTCTCTGGAGAAGGCGCCCCCGGCGGACGGTTCGATCTGATCTCCGGGCAATTTGAAATCTCCAAATATGCCTTCGCCAAAGGTCCCGAAGCGCTGGCTTTGGTCGGCTCCAATTTCCGGCGGATGATCGATTATTATCGCAGCGAATATGATCTGATCATCTTCGACACCAATCCAAACGCGACCTTCCTGACCCGATGTGCACTGGAGGCCGCCGATCGCGTGCTGGCCCCAATGCATGCGGACGCCTACTCGCTGCGCGGGGTGAAATTGCTCAACCAGGTCATGCACGAACAGGTCAGCGACGAGAAAAGGCCGAACCTGTCAATCCTGTTCAACGCTGTCGGGCGATCCGAGCAATCGAACTTCGAAGCCGATGCCCGGAACGGGGCCTTCAACGCCCAGGCTGGGTTCGATCTTGCCGGCGCGCTGTTGAGCAGCGCCCTACCAAGATCAGGGCATTTGAATGTGAAGACGCCGGAACCAGAGGACGCGCCGTGGAAACAGCTGGTCATTCACAATGGCCGCGGCGGCGGGCTAAAACGGATGCGCGAAACCCTTAAAGGAATCGCCGGGGAGCTGAAGCAGCTGGTCGATACCTAGACGGGTTCGGTGGCCTCAGCAGCCGCGTCGACTTGCTTGCGATCCAGGTCATCAGCCTGAAACACCATCCGGATCAGGCAGACCTGCAATCCCAAGACGACAAAGAGCGCTGGCAAGCCACCGACATTTGATAGCATCCGCACACCGTCAATGCCGCTGAACGTGACCATGATCCACGCCATCAGGCAAAGCAGGATGACCCAAATGATTTTCAGGCGCGGGGCAGTCGGCTCAGTTTCATCCGCCTCGGTCATCGGTGCGTCATGTGTCTTACAAATCTGCGAAATCGCTTCGGTATTGCTGTCCGCAGCTGTGACGTAGGAAATGAAGGACAGGATCAGAACGATCGGCACCAGCACGCTGGCGAGGGGGATGAAATCGAGGGCGCGGAACATCACGCCTTCTGGTCCGACTGCGTCCAGCGTCTGTTTGAGCACGCCGCCTTCCGCGAGATCGGTTTCCATCGCAAACACTCCGAAGACACTCATCCAGAGCAAGGAAAACAGCGCCGGCAGGATGAGGTTTACCAGGACGAACGCACGCACCGTATAACCGCGCGCGATCCGGCCCAAGAACATCGCCGTGACAGGTGCCCATGCCAGCCAATTGGCGAAATAGAACGTGGTCCAGCCTTTCGCCCATTCTCCATCTTCGCTCGCTGCGCCGATGAAAATCGAGCGGTCGAGGAATTCTCCCGCATAGGACAGTACGGCCTGACCACCCTGTCCGAAAATCTCCCGTGTCGGTCCAAACACAATGATGACGCCGACAAAGATGAAAAAGAACCAGGTGTTTATGACCGACAGCACCCGAATGCCCCGCATCAACCCCGTCAGCGAACTGATCAACACAACAATGCCAATCGCGCCGGCGACGAGTGCCAGGAGGACCGGGCCATTCGGAAGGCCCATCATGTCTGAGACACCACCGGAGAGGAGCAGCATTCCGGCCCCCAGCGAAGCCGCCATGCCCATGATCAATGCCAGCAGAATGGCCGCGTCCAACACGGCTGCGACAGGTTTCGGCAAGGGACGGCCTAGCAAAGCCACGAACGGACCCGACACCGAATAGGGCTTTCCGAGATTGTGATAAGCCAGCGCAAATGTGAGCGCCGCGACGGTGTAGATTGCGTAGGGTGAAATCGCCCAATTCATGAACAGCGTCACCAGGCTGAACGCTTTCGCCTCCTCGCTTCCTGCAACAATCCCGCGCGCTGCGCTGCCGGGCTCATAGAGGTGGTACATCGGCTCGGCCATCGCCCAGAACAGGATGCCGATCGCAATCGTCGTGCACAGAGTGATGGAAAACCAGCTCCAGGGCTTCAAGGTCGGCGTCGCGCCTGCCCCGCCAATTGTGACTTTGCCCAGCGGTGTGAGCAGGACGCCGAAACTGGTCAGAACAAACCCAAAAACCGCCCACGAAATCACATTCGAGAAAGTCGCGAGGATCCAGTCATTCAGAAGCTTCGCAAAAGCAAAAAATCCATCAAGATCGATCAGGCTCGCCGCAGCTGCAGTGATGAAGATCGACATCGGGACAAGAATCACGAAAGGGCGCAACGATGCTTCGCGCGCCCTTTCGGATTTGATAAATCTCAGCAAGCCTAACCGTCCAGGCCTTCAGGCTCACCGACAACAACGAACGTGAAATTCTCAGGGTTGAGATATTCACGCGCGACGCGATTGACGTCGTCCAGCGTCACCGCTTCGACCATCGCGTTGCGCTTATCGAAGAAGTCCACGGGCAGTCCGTCGAGACGGACACCCATCATGTTCCCCGCAATCTTCGCGTTGGAATCAAAGCCAAGCGGATACGATCCGGTGAGATAGGATTTGGCATCTGCCAGCTCCAGCTCGGTCATCCCGTCATCGACCATTTTGGTCATGTTGGCTTTGACCGCGGCAATGAATTCTCCGGCGCTTTCATTCTTGGTTTGGCCACCGCCGCTCCAGAGTTGCAACTTATCGCCGGCGCTGACAGACGTGTAGACGCCGTAGGTCAGGCCTTTTTCGACGCGCAGGTCTTTCATGAGACGGCTTTCAAAGCCTCCGCCCCCGAACGTGTAATTCAGGACTACAGCGGTATAGAAGTCCGGATCCTCACGCGTCATCGCAGGCGCGGCGAACGAAACCAGGCTTTGGGGTTGCGGCAGCTCAACGGTGATTGGCGCCGCAGCTGGTTCTGCCAGTGCGACATTCTCCGGCTCAACCGTATCGCTCTCTGCAGGCAACCCGGCCACAGCTTTGTCGATCAGCGGCGCAAGCTCTTCCGGCGAAATCGCGCCTACCGCGGTTACCAGCATGCCCTCTTGAACCATTAGCAGGTCCTTCTGGGCGCGCATCGCGTCCTGCGTGATGGCCGCGAGGCTTTCAGCGCTTGTATTCCGGGCATATGGATGATCGGGATAGAGCGCTGCTATGCGGGCGCGGCTCGCCAGATATTGAGCATTGGTTTCGCGCGTCTGCAGGCTGACCTCTTGCTCACGCTGATAGCGCTCAAACGGTCCATCATCAAAGCGCGGTTCAGCAAATGCGAGCGCGATCATATCAAATGAGTCTGTCGCATTGTCCGTCAGCATAGACGAATTACAGAACGTGCTTTCATTCGAAGCGCTACAGGAAAAGCTCATGTTCAGCTCTTCCATGCGCTTGAAGAAGGCCTGGGCGTCGAGGTCCCCGGCGCCTTCATTCATGTGATAGACCATAGCATTGGTCAGACCTTCCATCCCATCAGGATCGTTGGTTCGACCGGCCTGCCAGGCCATTCGCAGCGACAGGATCGGAATCGACGGTTCTTCAACCAACCAGACGGAAACACCGCCGGGTGTTACGAACTGCTGGATGGTTGCGAACTCACCATCGTGGATGGTCACGTCCAGCGCGGGAGTGACCTCAACATCCGCTTGCACCGCGTCGATGACGGCATCCGTGTCCACGGGGGCCGTCCCCTCAACAGTTGTGCATCCGGTCACAAACAGGGCGAGCGCAGCGACGCCAAAAAGCGATGATGTTTTCATGATTAAAGCTCCCCTTCTGCGGGCAGCAATTGCGCCTCTATATAATGGTTCCCGTCGGCGAACGTCTTGCGGACGGCGGCGAGGGCATCCTCAGTGGATACGGCTCGCACATCATCTGAGTATGTCATCAGATCTTCAATCGACCCGCCAATCGCGAGCCAGCTTCCGAACAAGTTTGCCATGCTTTGTTGGCTGTCGCGCGCATAGATGGCTTCGGCTGCCATAGAGTTGCGCACGCGCTCCACATCTTCATCCGAGAACCCGGCTTCGAGCAAGTTCGCTATTTCCGTCGTGACCGCGGTTTCGAGGTCCTCCATGGAAACGCCCGGGCTAGGCGTCGCATAGATCACCGCTGGACCTTGATCGTGCAATCCAGTCCAAGCGAACGTGCCCGCATTGACGGCGACTTTCTGATCTTCGACCAGCGCCACATAGAGCAAGCTAGTATTGCCGCCGCCGAGGACTTCTAGCCCGACTTCCAATGCCAGAGAAAACTCGCGATCGCGCTTCTGGCTGGTGCCGTCAAAGTAGCGATACCAGACCGGCTGGCGAACTTTTGGATCGCTGTGCGTCAGTTCCACCGTCTCGCTGAGCGGCGTCACATCAGTCCATTTGCGCGATCCGTCGACTAGGCCAGACGGTTCGATTACGCCATAATGCTGTTCAGCGAGGGTTTTGACCTCCTCACCGGTCACGTCTCCGGCCACAACAAGGATCGCGTTTTCCGGTGAATAGTATTTCTTGTAGAAATCGATCCCGTCTTGCGGGGTCAGGGCTTCGACTTCTTCCATCCGACCAATCACGGTGATTTCGTATGGGTGGCCCTTCCAGAACTCAGCCAGCACTTTCTCTTGCAGAATGACGCCGGGATTATTGTCGACCCGCTGGCGGCGTTCTTCTTTCACCACATCGCGCTCAGTAATGAAGCTTCCTTCGGGATCTTCGTCGATGATGAGATCCGTCATCCGTTCGGCTTCCAGCTCCATCATCTTGCCGAGGTGTTGTTTCGCCACCCGCTCGTAATAGGCCGTGTAGTCCCAGCTGGTGAAAGCATTGTTCTGCCCACCCAGGCGCGAGATAATCGAGTCGAACTCGCCATCCGCAACATCGTCTGTCTCTTTGAACATTACGTGTTCGAACAGATGCGCGATGCCTGATCTTCCCGGTGCCTCGTCAGCCGCGCCGACTTTGTACCAGACCATATGCGTGACAACCGGAGCGCGATGATCAGGCAAGACCACAACTTCCATGCCGTTATCGAGCGTGAATGTTTCTGGTGCCCATTCTTCGGAAGCATTGTCCGCGAATGCAGCACCTCCCAGCAAAACCGTGGCGGCGAGCCCGCCGGATATCCATTGCTTCATGTACTACTCCGCGTGCTTTCCCTGATTTTGTGGCTCAGGTTTAGGTTCCTGGAAGTTTCAGACGTTCGCCGCTTCCACGTTCAATCGTGACGTCGCCGCCGCCTGTAGCGCTGTCGGCAGTTTCATCAGCGTCTCGTTGCCAGAACAGAACACGGTCAGCGATACTAGCAGATTTCCGGATCGTTTTGGCTTCTTCCCAGTCAACGCGTTGGCGAATGACCGGGCTGACGGCGCTGGCGCCCGCCGCAGCAACAAGGGCGCGTTCACCTGCGCTTGCATTCTGACCGATATCAGACCCGAACGCAGACGCCGAGCCGGCGCGTTCCTCATCAACCTCGAAAGGTTGCGATTGACCCGCCTCTGGCGGACGCAGGCTATATTCTGGCGGCACCACTAGAGGTGCTTTTTTCACGACGCGGAACTCGTCCGGTGCGGTGCTGCCGCTGAGGCCAGCACATCCGGTGACCAATGTCATCGCAAGTCCGGCGGATAGTAACAGAGCATTTTTCATCATGGCGTCCTCGCCTAATCTTCGTTTACGGCCCCAGCCGCTTTTTCTTGTCGCGACATTAGGAACTGATCCACAAAGAGCAAGACCGCTCCTACAGAAATCGCCGCGTCCGCAACATTGAATACATAATTGAAAAAATATGGCCGGAAGATGCCGCTGAAGTCGAGAAAGTCGACAACGGCGCCAAACCGAATGCGATCAATGACGTTTCCGAACGCCCCGCCTATGACCAGAGCCAGCGCCAGACCGGTGAACCGCCGTGACGCCCGATAGAGCCAGATCGAAAAGCCAATTGCGATTGCCGTGGTCATAAGAACGAGAAGCCATCGCATCACGCCCTCGGATTGCCCGATCCCGAAACTGACGCCGCGGTTCCAAACCATGGTCAGGTCGAAGAAGGACAGCACTTCGATTTGACCGCAGCGTTGAGTTTGATCGAGACAGCCGAGCGCATTGAACCTGGGCTCGCTCAAAATCGCGGATTTCGACCATTGATCCAGGATCACAATGATTGGGACCAGGAAATAAAAGGCGAAACGCAAGCGCTGGGTCATTCTATCCTCGAATTTCGCGAATGGCTGCGGCGTCGCGAGGTGTTACATCCGGGAATTCCGGATCCGCGGTTGCAGGATCGAAATATTTCCAACTGCGCGCACACTTCACCCCACTCGCCTGTCCTGGCAGGACAGCAACGCCCGCCTCTTCAGTCAATCGGAACGCGTCCGCAGGCGCTTCGGTCGAAACCAACTCAGCTTGCGATGTGATGAAAATATCCTCAGCGACTTCGCCTTCATAGGCTGCGAGCAGCTCTGCATCGGAGATGAAGACCGTCGGCGCAGCTTCCAGGGAAGAGCGAATGCGTTTCTCACGGCGCTCGACTTCGATCGCCCCCGTGACCACACGGCGCACACGGAAAATCTTCTCCCAGCGCGCGGCGAGATCGGCATCTTTCCAATCCAGAGGCGTTTCCGGGAATTGCAGCAGGTGCACACTGTCGGCGCGGTCGGCGAAAGCGCTCATCAGGAACGTCTCTTCCGTCGTGAACGGCATGATCGGCGCGAGCCAGGCCAGCAAATGCTCGAGAATCGCCGCCATCACCGTGCGGGCCGAGCGACGACGAACATCACTTGGCGCGTCGCAATAGAGGCTGTCCTTGCGGATGTCGAAATAGACAGCCGACAAATCGACCGAACAGAAATTGAGCAGCGCCGTCATCACGCGCTTGAAGTCATGCTCGTCATAGGCCTTGCGCACTGTCTCATCGAGTTCGGCCAGACGATGCAGGACCCAGGTCTCAAGGCTCGGCATCTCTACTGGAAGAACCGCTTCCTCCGCCGTAAAGCCATGCAGCGCGCCGAGAAGATAGCGCATCGTGTTGCGCAGGCGTCGGTAGTTCTCAACCGCCCCCTTGATGATCTCGTCAGAGATCCGCAGGTCCTCAGTATAGTCGGCGCTCGCCGTCCAGAGGCGCAGGATTTCGATGCCATACTGTTTTGCAAAGTCCGCCGGATCGATTGTATTGCCGATCGACTTGGACATTTTCTTGCCTTCGCCATCGACAATCATGCCGTGCGTGACGACCTGCTTGAACGGAGCCATACCCCGCGTCGCGCAGCTCTCCAGCAAAGAAGACTGAAACCAGCCGCGATGCTGGTCAGAGCCTTCCATATAGACATCGGCCACGCCGGTCTCGTCATCAATGATGCCGCGATCCCGCAAGGCAAAAGCGTGCGTGGTGCCTGAATCGAACCAGACATCGAGCACGTCATTGACCTTGTCCCACCCGGTCGGGTCATCGAGGAAATCGCTGACCTCGGCAGAGAACCAGCCCTCGACGCCCTCTTGGCGGATTTTGTCCAGGATCTTATCATTGACCGCTGCCGCTTCATCTTCGGGCAGCGCAGCTGTGTGCGGTTCGCCCTTCTCATTGACGAGCAGCGTGATTGGCACACCCCAGTTTCGCTGGCGCGAGATCAGCCAATCCGGACGATCAGCGACCATAGCTTTCAGGCGGTTATAGCCGGTCGGCGGTACGAATTTGGCTTGCTCAATCCCGTCCAGCGCCATCTCACGAAGGGGACGTGAGCCGTCCTTACCGGGCGTATCCATGGCGATGAACCATTGCGGCGTCGCACGGCGAATAACCGGCGCCTTGGACCGCCAGGAATGGGCGTCGCGGATCTCTGTCACGCCGCGCGCGAGCAGATTGCCACTCTCCGCGAGCAATCGAATGACTTCCGGATTGGCCTTACCGGGCTGCCCGCGCTTCTTGCCGGAGGTGCGGACGATATCTAGGCCGCGCAAAGCTTCAGGGACGTCGTCCGTGTAGCAACCGTCTGGATCTACGATCTGGCGGATCTGCTGCGTCGTCCGTCCAGATTCGACCCAGACATTGAAGTCATCCTCACCATGAGCAGGCGCCGTGTGAACGAAGCCAGTACCGGCATCAGCGGTAACATGATCACCCGCGAGCATCGGGATGTCGTGTTGGAAGAACGGATCGAGTTGCGCCAACGGATGCTCTAAGACGACATCAGTGCTTGGCAAAAATGCCCGAACTCTTTTGAAGGCTTTCGCTTTTGCGCCGCTCATTACCGCGTCGACGAGAAGGTCTGCGACGATCAGATTGTCACCGACTTCAACATAAGGAGCAAAACCAAGTTCTTCTTCGCTCATGACGTCTTCAACTTCGTACAAACTGTACTCGATTGAAGGGCTGTAGCTGACAGCCTGATTGGCGGGGATTGTCCAAGGTGTGGTCGTCCAGATCACGACGCTGACGTCATCAGGCAGGTCATCTGGTTGCCCTGGGTGCATTTTCACCGGAAACTTTACCCAGATCACCGGCACCTTGCGGTCGTGATACTCAACTTCAGCTTCTGCCAGCGCGGTCCGCTCCACCGGGGACCACATTACCGGCTTGGCGCCGCGGACCAGGCGTCCGCCCATGGCGACGCGCAGGAATTCGCGCACAGTCGCAGCTTCCGACTCGAAATTCATTGTCAGATACGGGTCATCCCACTCGCCTTCGACGCCGCAGCGGCGGAAGCCAGCTTTCTGGACCTCGATCCACTCAGCAGCATATTCGCGGCAGGCGCGGCGAAACTCGTCACCTGGCACATCATCCTTGGTCCGGCCTTTGCCGCGGAATTGTTCTTCAACTTTCCACTCGATCGGCAGGCCGTGACAGTCCCAGCCCGGCAGGTAAGACGCATCATATCCCCGCATCTGGTGATTGCGGACGATGATGTCCTTGATGATCTTGTTCATCGCGGTGCCGAGGTGGATCGGACCGTTCGCGTAGGGCGGACCATCGTGCAGGATGAACGGCTCGGCTCCGCGCGCTTTGGCGTCGGCGCGGAAACGCTCATAAAGCTTCATCGCATCCCATTTCTCGATCCATTTCGGCTCGGCTTTCGGCAAGCCACCGCGCATCGGGAAATCGGTCGTCGGCAAGAACAAAGTGTCCTTGTACGGGTTTTCGGTTTTTTTCGGTTTGTCTGTATCGGCCATTTGGACGTCTTCGGATCAGCGTGTGAAGAAAGGGCTAAGCAATAGATCCCCGGCCGCGAGCTCTAGAGTGAGCGGGCGACCGGGCCGCTAATTCGAATAATGGATATGATTGCTGCCCAGTTCATGCAGCCCGCTTAGCAGGGCTCGCAAGCCGTGTCATCCCGCCAGATGAGCCTGTGCATCTTTCACGTCCTGATGCATCCGAGTGACCATGGCATCGATCGAGTCGAATTTCAGTTCCGGGCGCAGAAAACGCACCAACGCGACTTCAAGCTGCTGGCCATAAATGTCGCCATCAAAGTCGAAGATAAAGGTTTCCAGCAACGGGTCGCGAATGCCTGTGGTCGGCGTGCGCCCGAAATTCGCGACACCGCTGCGCCAGTGCTCCTCACCCGCCAGCCGCGCGCGGACAGCGTAAACGCCGTGGCGCGGATGGATGAGATCGCCGAGGTGTAGATTAGCGGTAGGAAACCCGATGGTTCGTCCGCGCTTCTCACCATGCTCGACCACGCCATCGACGACCCAGTCGTGACCGAGAATCTCCGCAGCCCGCTCCGGCTCGCCGGCAATCAGGGATTCGCGAATGGCGGTAGACGATGCTTTGGTCCCGAGCGCTTCGATCTTCTCGATCACCGTGACGCCAAAGCCAAGTGCACGGCCAAGCGAGGCAAGACGTCCGGCATCGCCCATGCGTCCGCGGCCAAATCTGAAGTCGAACCCGACGGTCACATGCGAAGCGCCGATACCGTCCTTCAGGACCTGCCGGGCAAAGTCTTCATCGGTCATCGCAGCCATGTCGGCATTGAAGGGCAGCTCGAACACGGCTTTCGCGCCAAGTTCAGCAAGGCGCGCATTGCGGCGCGCAGGGCGATAGATTCGGAACGGTGGGTCATCCGGACGGAAGAATTGGCGCGGGGGTGGTTCAAACGTCGCCACGCCGAGCGAACCGCCTGCCGCAACCGCCCCTTCGATCACAGCACGGTGACCGGCATGAACCCCGTCAAAATTGCCCAACGCGACCGAGAAACCGCGAGCGGTTTCCGGGACGTCCTTAAAGTGGGCAATGACGGTCATTTAGGCGTCTCTTTTCGGCACCATGACCATGGCCTCGCCAGAGATTGCGGCCTTGCCATCAACGTTGCATGAGACTTTCAGCGTGACGCGATTGCCGCGCTCTTTCATCTCCGTCACTTCAACCTTCACGGTGACGTGCGACCCAATGTAAACTGGGCGCCGAAAGCGCATATTCAATCCAACAAAAATCGAGCCCGGTCCTGGCAGGTCATTGCCCAGAATGCCGGAAATATAACTCGCCGTCAGCGCGCCATGCGCGATGCGCGTTCCGAACGGTGTGTTCTTGGCAAACTCTTCGTCCATGTGCAGCGGATTGCGGTCACCGGAGACTTCGGCAAAGAGCTCGATGTCTTTTTCAGTAATGATATGCTCGGTCTGGTGGGTCATGCCCACGGACAGATCTTCGAACTTATAGCCGTCTTTATAGGTCATTGCGGATGAATCTCCGTGTTACGCTCACGGCCTGTTACAATGTGTTTCAAGTTTCGTCACCATGTGAGTTTCGGCAACGCCCATTTTGCCGTCACCGCGTATTCCGTGAGCAAGTCCGAAACTTCCTGCTCAAAGTTTGCGCCATGCTCCTTCAGACCCGTGCCGACATAGAGGCCATCGAACCCCCGAGCGACCGCGCCTTTCATATCTGTCGCGGGACTATCCCCGATACACAGCGTCCGTGATGCGGGGGCTTCGACGCCAAGGTCGGCGAGTTTTGACAGCGCCAGATTGTAGATCGGATCATGCGGCTTGCCGGGATAAATGACGGTACCGCCCTCTTCCTCGAAAATACTGGCGAGCGCGCCTGCGCACCAGAACAGCTGGTCGCCGATTCGGACGCGAATGTCGGGATTGGCGCAGATCATCTGCATCCCACGATCCGCAGCTTCGGCGAGGCGATCACGATAGTCGTTCGGATGCTCGTTCTGCTGATCTTCCAGACCGATGCAAAGGATGGTGTCGGAGTTTCGCTCATCACCAAATTGCAGGTCGAGACCTTCATACAGATACCGGTCATGCTCCCAGCCTTCGCTGGGGGCCATGCGGTAGAACAGCTCTCCGGTTCGCGCGCCCAGAACCTCGCGCGTCGCATCGCCAGATGTGACACAGTCGTCAAACGCTTCAGGCGGCACTCCAAGCGGATCGAAATGGCGGATCGCATGCTCTTTCGGCACGGGCGCGTTGGTGATCAGACAGACAGCGCCGCCCTGGTCCCGAAAGCGCATCAGCGCTTCGCAAGCTTCCTCGAAGGCGAAGCGGCCATTGTGGATCACGCCCCAAACATCACACAGGATGATGTCATACTGATCGGCGAGGGCGGCGAGCCCCCCTGGAAATTGTGGATGAGTCATGATGGCGACCTAGGAAGCCCCGGGTTCCGCGTCAATCCAGAGCAGCGTTTAAGATGCGCGCGCTGTGAGCTGGCGAACGAGTTCGGCAGGCGGCTTGGTTTCTTCCATCAGCGACGATTTGATCGGACGCGGCGCGCCAAAAATATGTCCCTGACCGTATGGAATTCCGAACTCGAGGATCTCCACAACACTGACTTCTTCTTCAATCTTCTCTGCGATCAACGTAACGCCGTATCGTGAGCAAACGGCAGCCACTTCTTCGCCTGAAACTTTCCGGTCAACGGAAGAGAGGGGTCGCGGCCCGAACGGGTTGCGCAGCTGTTCGATAAGCTCGCCGCCATTGAACTTGACGAAGCGAATGCCTGCATCCTGCAAACGCGGCAGATCAATATCAATAGTCTCTGCATGGTCGATCGAGAAGCGGAACCCGAGCGCCGTGAGGCGTTCCATGGCTTCGCGCATCTGACGCGAGCGATGCTCAAACCGGCTGGCCCGAATCTCAAAAATCAGCGCCCCGGCAAGGTCGCGATTCTGTTCCATATGACTGAGGAAGAACGGGAAAAAGTGTGGATCCTCAAGCGAGTAGGACGACACATTGCAAAACACACCGACGCGTCGATCCCGCGCAGCCAGACGGCGAACGACCTCGACGGAGCGATACAGCATCATATTGTCGATCACACCGAGCAAGTTGGCGCGGCGAGCGGCATCAAGGAAATCGGCCGGAAGAATCAGCGATCCATCCGGGCCGCGCAGACGCGTGAACCCTTCATAGAAAGAGACGCGGCGCTGCGGCAGGGACACGATGGGCTGCAAGTGCAGGTCGACCCGGCCGTCTTGCAAGGCTTCCTTCACCGCGCGCAGTAGAGCATCTTCCTGTGGCGCGACTTCGCCCGTAGT
The DNA here is from genome assembly GCA_017642885.1 of Henriciella sp. Lineage (GTDB taxonomy): Bacteria > Pseudomonadota > Alphaproteobacteria > Caulobacterales > Hyphomonadaceae > Henriciella. The sequence continues at coordinate 213,771 of JAEPOM010000001.1, forward strand.
TTCGGCGTCTGCTAGCTTGGTCTCAAAGCTGCGTGACAAGCGCTCGATCAGCGTTTCAAGCTGGCGCATTTCGCTGACCAGCGCATCCCGGCGCTCCGTCAGTTCTTGCTTGACGGTGGTTTCAATCGCCGTCGCTCGCGCCTCTACGGTATCAACGCGATCTCGCACGTCTTGCTGTGCAGACTCGACCGTATCGATCCTTGTTTTCAGCGTGGAAGACTCACCCGCACGGGTTGCAAACAGGTGAACCTGTCCGATCAGCGCGGTGATAATCGCACCAGCTCCAATCGATAGATTCAGGTCAATACCGGCATAGGTAAACAGCGCCCAGCCCGAGCCTGCCCCTATCGCAGCATAGATCATAAAAAACACGGCAACCATCAATTCCAGCCCCAGAAAGACGCGATAATCTTAACAATTAGGCATCAAACGTTAACGAATTGGTAGCAATAGGGCTGATTTGCACCCCCTGCCAAGGGATCAGGTTAATCCATCCACTGCATTTCGTTCGGCATCGAGGAATTCGCGCAACGCTTGCAATACTGGCAAAATTTTCTCCAACTGCGCGATGTCCTGATTCTGAAGGACAATCTCCGCGAGCGGCGCAACCGCGTTCACAGCTCGCTCACGCGCCGCTTTACCAGAACTCGTAATCGTCACGATTTTGCGGCGGCGATCATCCTCGCTTCCCTTGATCGTGACATAGCCCTTGCGCTCGAGCTTACTTAGAATGCCAGTCATGGACGGCTTGGTCATTTGAAAGGCTTTTGCCAGCCGCGTCGGTGATTTTTCACCTGGAAGCCGGACAAAATGATTGAGCACGCTGAACTCGGACGGATTAAGATCAGGCGCGAGCACGCGGGCGAACCGCGCCGTGGCTAGTTGATCGATAATTCCGATCTCGTTGAACAGCGTGAATACCAGCGCGCCGGGGGTCGAATCTTTCATGCTCAGCTGTTTATCAGCTTGCTCTCGACAGGCCAACGCGGACTGGCGGCAGGGAATTTGGTGTAGCCGAGCCGGCCGAACATGTGGACGACACCCTCATCCGCCCCGAGCTTTGTGTGAATGGTCTGATAAGGCTCGGACATTTCTGGAAACTCCTGCAGCACCTGACTGAGCGGATGGATGCACAGCCCGATCTGTTGCGCTGCGAGGTTCATCCGCACCCAGTTTCGGCCCGCATCAATTTGACTGAGGCGCGTGTTTTCACTCGCCGTGATCCAGGCAAACCCCATCGCTGAATGAATGATCTCGCGATACATATCGATGCCGATATTGTAAGCTTGGCTCCCCTTCTCGTTGAGGCCTTCATGGCTGACGATGCCTGTCATCCTGAACAGTCCCATTTGAACACCGCCCATATCAATACCGTCGGGATTCTTGACGACCGCGCGATTTCCGATGCGCATCAGATCGATGCTCTCCTTGCGGGTCTGATCGGTCTCGTATTCGATCATGAATCCGAGCCAGGCGAGATCCGCGAAGGCTTTGATCTCATCAGGGTCAACTGTCCCGCCGAGCGCCATCGCCCCGGTTTTCGCAGATAGCACTTGGCTAAGTGCGTCCGCGTCGACGGTTTTTGACGTGTCATAGGGCTCTTTTGTTGAGCGCCGCATCAGGACGTTTTCGAATAACGGATCTTTGGACGCCCCTTCGTTTGGGAAGAACGTGACTTGAGCGATGCGCGCATCGGACAGGCGAGGCTGTGGCTCACCATCAGGAAACGGAACGATTTCGGCGCGGAACCCACGCTCAGCTGCGGCCATATTCAACAGTTCCAACATGCACCCGAACCCGATTGTGATTTGCCGATCGAACGGATCGGTTTCCGGCAATCGTTTGTCGAGATCGATGCGGACGTCGATCTGGTCGTCTCCGATCAGTTCGAACATCCAGGGTTGGCGGTTATGCGGATTGGGCGCGAGGATCGCATAGGCGAGCGCGTCGATGCGCGCGTCTCCAAAACTCTTTCCAGCTTCAGACCAGGGCGCGCGCGCTTTCGCCATGCCGGGGCCATGAGCGTAAACCGCGGCCCCACCCGCCCCGGCTCCCAGCACTACGGCGCTCGCGCCAGCCGTCTTGAGTATCGCGCGTCTTGAGATCATTTTTGGTGCTCCGAATTATTTTGTTAGTTGCCTAACTATCTATATTCTGCGCACGCGTCAAGACACACCGTGGCGTCCTTGCCACACCGGTTCGAACTTTTTCGAGTTTCATGACATTTCTGACACGAGCAGGTTTGACAGCGTCGGCCACGCTCCGTACTCAAGGGTTCAAATCCCGAAACACCCACGGTCCACGGTCATTGTTTGACCGGATGGGGGCGTCTCGGGGGAGACCGGGGTCCTACGCAAGTGGGACCCCGTTGCTTTTTCAGGCACCAGGTCTCCAGCTATTCCGCAGACGCCTGTCGAACGACAAAATGCGGCGCGCTCAAAGGCCAGGCCAGTTCTTGTTCAGATCCATCGCAGGATACGCTGATCTGCACATTGGTCGCTTCGGCGGTCGCCGCGTCCGCGCGAGTCTCGCCGCAAGGTAACAGATCCACCGTAGCCTGATCCTCATATGCGATCCGGTAGCCACCAGAGATGCGCGTGACCCGAACGTCTCCCGTGTCGAATACGATCTCCCCTCGCCCGGCTTCACGACCGGTCAGGATGGCAGCATCATAGCCGCCAGCAGGAATTCCCTCTTCAACGATGCGCAGCGCGTCGGCCTGTTCGAATGCTGTATTGAGCCCATCGACGAGAACCAGCACGCCGCGCGGACCAATCGTGAGCAGCGGCGTCGCTCGACCCGCGCGCCAGCTTTCATTGCGAATCTCATCAACGCCTTCGATGTCCTTTGCCCGCAGAGAAAACAGCACAACACTGTCCAACTGGCGCAGATCCGCCTCGGACAGACTGGCCGCAACCCCCGCAGGCGCACCAAACAGCACGCGCTTTCCGCCTGCAGCGACCAACGCGCACGGCTGGTCCGATCTGGCCGGACCGCAAGGAAGCAAAACAAAGTCCCGAGGCGCGATACTCAAATCTTCGGACGGATCGCCTGGCGCAGGCGCTGTGCAAGCCGCCATCGCTCCGAGGATTCCGATCGCAAATCGTTTTCGTAACCGCATGGGCAAGGTCTTAACCGGACTCTTTATGTCAGCACAGTGCGTTTTTGCTCGGCCACGATTTCATTCTCGATGTGTCCAAGCTGATCGATTTCGACCCGGACCCGATCGCCGGCTTTCAACCATTTCGGGGGATCAAATCCCGCACCGACCCCAGCGGGTGTTCCAGTAAAGATGACATCACCAGGCTCCAGCGTGAATGCGGCGGTGAGGTGCGCGATCTGTGCGGCGATGGAGAAGCTCATGTCACGGACATGCCCGGTCTGGCGCAGCTTACCATTCACGAATCCGCGTACTTCCAAGGATGAGAGATCGCTCACCTCATCCGGTGTCACAAGGCAGGGACCAAATGGAGCATGCGTGTCGAAGCCTTTCCCCATGATCATTGTTGGGCTTGCGCGCTGCCAGTCTCGGACCGAGAAGTCGCAACCACAACAGAACCCAGCGACCATCTCCATGGCTCGATCTTCCGGCACGTGGCGCCCGGTCTTTCCAATGACCACCACCAATTCGGCTTCATAATCGAGCTGATCAGACACAGCTGGCAAATGTACAGAGCTGTAGGGTCCATTCGCGCCAGTCGCTTGTTTGTTGAACCATTTCTGCACGTTTGATGTCGGGTTTTTCACGAAGGTGACCGATTCTTTCGCGTGCGCCGCGTAGTTCACGCCGATGCCGAGGATTTTCCGCGGCTTTGGAATTGGCGGAAGGAGCTCAACCTGATCGAGCGACACGCGCCCAGCCTCCCCTGCCCGCGCGGCTGCGCCGGGTAAATCATGCAGAATTTGACTGAGATCAGATTCAACGACCAGATCCAGGCCATCATCCCGCATCAGCCCGGCATGCGAGCGCTGTTCTTGTCTGACCGTTGCCCATTTCATCTTTCGTGTGACCTCTTCGCTACTATTGTTCGAAACCGGAGGGAATCGCTGCCGCTTTCAATTGATGGTCCGCTGCGGCATGACTAGTGCTGTCTATTGGATTGTGGGGACAGTAGAGAGTTTAGAACAGATGACACAAGGCCTTCGTGCTCAGGAAAGTACGCTTGCAGACCTATTGTGCAATGGCACAGAGATGGCGATGCCCCCGTATCAGCGCAGCTATTCCTGGGAGAATTCCGAGGCAGACGCGCTGCTGAGTGACCTTCGGGACGCAAGTGAAAGCTCGGAAAACCATTTTATCGGGGCGATTGTTCTGGTGAAGGAAGATTCGGGACGCTTCCTCATTGTCGATGGTCAGCAGAGACTCACCACACTGACGATTTTGCTGTCCGTGCTTCGCGACATGGAAACAGATGAAGCGCGCCAAGATCAAATTCACGCACTGATCGCGGATGACAGCAATGGCAGTGGGGCCCCGACTTGGCGGATTTCGCTCAATCACATTGACGGCCCATATCTGCGTGAAGCAATCCAAAACCGCGGCGCATCAGTGACCCGCGATGTCGAGCCGAATGATAGCGAGAGCCAGCGACGCATGACGCGCAATCTGGAAAATTTCACGCGCACCGTTCGCAACATGTCGCCTGAAGCACAAAGAGAGTTGGCGGATACGATCCGCAATCGTGTGTCTCTGGTCAAAGTGGTCGTGGAAGACTGGGACGGCGGATATAACGTGTTTCGCGTGCTCAATACGCGCGGCAAGGCTCCAAACAGTCACGACATCATCAAGACCGACCTGCTCGAGAATGCCTCCCTCTCGCAAGATGAAGCAGACGCATTTTCGCGCGAATGGTCTGAACATGAATCGCGGCTCAGCGGATCCGGTTTCGATGATTTGCTCAATCAGATCAGCACGCTGTACGCGCGAAAAACCAAGAAGGGCGCCAGCGAGTTTCGCAAGGCGGTTATCAACCGATCCTCCGGCGGCACGCGCGAATTTCTCGCCAAGGAGCTTCCCGCCTACGTTGACGCTTACGTCACGATCTCTACCGGCGAGGGGCAATTTGGAAACATGACGCCTCAGGTTACTGAATGCCTCAACCACCTGCGGCTGATTGATCATCAATTGTGGCGCGCCCCCGCCCTGAAATTCCTGGTAAACCACAATAACAGCCCCGAGAACGCCTACGTGTTCTTCAAGAGTCTAGAGCGGTTCGCGTATGCCTCGATGCTGGCAATTACCGATCAGCGTAGTCGGCAAAGACGCTACCAGAAGATCGCCGACAGTGCTGACAATCCCCGCGCGTTATTGTCGGAAAGCGGTCCTCTCGCACTATCTCGTGAAGAACGCCGAGAAATTTCCAATCGCTTGCGCAGCCGCTTTGGCGCATTTGCGCAACGCCGCGGCATTGCGCTCCGTATGAATGCTGAGATTGAGGGAGGCAAAGCGCTCGGTCCGGATGATGGCGCAACCGTTGAGCACGTCTTGCCAAGAAACATTCCGGAAGACTCACTCTGGCGCAATGCCTGGCCGAATACGGCTGTGCATCGCGATCTGGTCGACACGATTGGTAATTTCGCGCTGCTATCTCAGTCGACAAACCAAAAGGCCGACAATCTGTCATTTGACGAGAAGAAAGCGCTCTACTTCGCCAATGGCGAACCGGAATTCGCACTCACTCGCGACATCACAGACAAGGTCGCATGGACACCGGAAGTTGTACGAACGCGCACAGAGCACCTCGCCAAAATCATGGAAGATGCCTGGCAGATCAATCGCAGCTTTATGAAACTATAAGGGGTATCAGCTCGGCGAACGACGTCAGGACGTCGCTTCGCTGCGTTTACGGTCGGCGGCGTAATCAGCGAGTTTGTCGGCCGCATCGCTGGCGCTGTCGATGCTATTGTCAAAAGCTGTCAGCGCGTCGGACGCACCTTCAAGCTCTTCCTGTTCGTATTCAGTCAAAGCGCCGACAAAAGTGCGACGAGCCTTTTTGGCGGTGACCAATGCACTTTCGTAGCTCACGAGATCTGCGCGAAGGCGCTTCGCCGTCATTTCTGTACCGAACAGCTTTTCGGCTTCCATCGTTGCGACATTTAGGCCGTGCGTGGCGCTCTCAATATCGCCGCGCAATTGCATGACTTGTTGCGACCGCGACGCGCTGGCGGCCTGCAAGTCGTCTGTGTATTTCATCGTCGGCGTCGCATCATTGTCCGAAGCGCCGTCCATCAGCACGCGAGCGAATCCGAGTAAGCCACCGCTCTTGGCGACCCATTTCTCGCGCTCGGCCATGTCAGTATAAGCGTCGGAGACTTCACGAAGGCTACTTTGTTGTGAGGAAAGTCCAGTTTCAACAACGGCTTCGGATGACACCATCGAAACGGTTGCGCACGCGCCAAGGCTTGACGCCAGAAGAACTGAAAGCAACACACTACGCATGGGGCTGCACACCTAACAAAATTAAAGCCTCACCTGTAATGACACATACAGATGAGAAAAACGCCGTCCATACCCTTTATTCAGAAGTTAACAATCGATAGGTGAAGAGGTCGTGAACAAAGGCACAAAATGCTGAAACTATATCCACCTGTCGAAGCGCGAAGATCAGGCTATCTTCGTGTCAGTGATTTGCATGAGATATACTGGGAGGAATCGGGCAATCCCGACGGCCTGCCTGTAATCGGCATTCACGGCGGTCCTGGCGGCGGCTCAAGCCCGGAAATGCGGCGCTTCTTCGATCCGACCATCTATCGCATCATTCTGATGGACCAGCGTGGCTGCGGAAAATCAACTCCGCACTCGGAGCTCCGTGAGAACGATACTTGGAGCCTGGTCGACGATATCGAAACCGTCCGAGAGCATCTTGGCATAGATAAGTGGGTTCTGTTTGGTGGATCCTGGGGCTCGACGCTGGCCCTCGCCTATGCGGTGACCCACACAGATCGCGTGCTTGGACTGATCCTTCGCGGCATTTTCCTTCTAACCGAGCGTGAAATCCGCTGGTTCTATCAGGAAGGTGCAAGCCGCCTGTTCCCGGATGCTTATGATCGCTACGTCGCACCGATCCCGGAAGGTGAACGCCACGATCTGCTCGAAGCGTTTCACAGTCGCCTGACCGGAACCAACAAAGCCGAACGACGCGCCGCTGCCAAAGCCTGGGCCTGTTGGGAGGGTGAAACGATCACTATTCAAGGCCCGACGAGTCGACCGAAACGCTTTGAAGAAGACGATTTCGCCGATGCCTTTGCTCGGATCGAGTGCCACTTTTTCTACAATAAGGGCTTCTTTGAAAAAGACGGCTGGTTGCTCGAACAGGTCGCCCAAAAGCTTGGCGATACGCCCGGTATCATCGTTCATGGTCGTTATGACGTGGTCACGCCTCTGTCCACGGCCTGGGGATTGAAGAAAGCCTGGCCCAATGCAGATCTTCACATCATAGGCAACGCTGGGCATTCCAGTCTTGAGCCGGGAATTGTCGATAAGTTGATCCGCGCGACACGCGAGTTTGCCCGCCGTTTCAAACTCTAGACACAGTCGAAGAACCTATCACGTAGATAGAAAAATTAGCCCAAGACTATCAAACGCATAGTCAAAATTTATTCGCCAAACCGCGTAGCCGAACCATCTATCTGATGGTCAAACTTGGGAGTGATATTCATATGAAAAACCTATTTCTAGCGGCGGCAGCAGGGTCCGTGCTCGCAGCGTGCGCCAATACAGCGCCAACCGATACGGCTGAAGAGGGCGTAACCGCCGAAGTTACCGAAACCGTTGAAGCGGTGGAAGTCGTGGTCGAAGACACGATAGCAGACATGGCGCCCGAACTCTGCGTCGGCATGGGACCACAAACGCCGCGTGATATTTCCAGCGTGGCTGGGTTGAACACTGTCAACTTCCCGACCGCTCCGCCAGCCTCATCGATGAACCTGTGCAACATTCACACCCACACGAACGCCGAACACAAAGGTCCAGGCTTTAGCGTCTTCGTCGACGCGTCCGACAATGGCGGCTATGCGTGCAACGCCACGGCTGACCTCACCGACGCTGAACTTATGCCCGCCGAGGGCGCTTATCAGGGCGTCGTTCCGGGCCAGACAATTGAAGTTCACTGGGTCCACACAACTTGCGACACCGCGCCTGGAGAAAGCCTCGGTGCATGCGTGCCAGAGACCTGCACAGATCCGCTTCTCCGCGTTGAGGCGCAGACCTTCCTGGTCGTCAATGATCCGAACGCGCTCGATTTCACTCAGATGGCCGAAGTGGTCGATGAAAAAGGCGGCTTCTATCAGGCTGGCATGATCCCGTCCGACACTGGAACGCCGGTCAGCTTCCGTGGTTCGACCACCGGCCCGAGCTATACGGAAGCTGTGTGCTCGCCCGCTCAGGTGACCTGGAATGTGCGCCCTCAGTGCGCCAAGCTGGACATCAACTCGCTGCACAAATGGGCTGAAGACGGCAATGTTTTCAACGAGACCAAGTCGCACGGTGTCCGTCAGCTGGTAACCGCACCAGAGCTGCTCTCACCAATCGAGTAAGCGGCTCGACCGCCAAAAGAAAACCCCGCCTCTGACCGAGGCGGGGTTTTTTGATGTTCGACTTTGTGGTCGCTGCTAGCTGTTCGGACCGAGCAGCATGGTCAGGAAGCCAGGCAGTTGCACCTGGTATTGATCCTGGATCTTGTCCAGGAACCCGAAGACCAGGACGAACGCGACGAAGGGCGGCACGAACCAGCGGATCAGGAACCGCCAGATGTTCATCACACTGCCTTCGCCGAGCTCGGTTGTCAGCATGTTGCGACTGAGGATCCAGCCAGCAAACACCGCAACCAGCAGTCCACCAAGAGGCAACAGCAAGCCTTCCGTCATGAAGTCCACGAAGTCGAGATATTCGAGCGAGAACACATAGGCTGCGCCAATCATCCACAGAACAAATCCAACGCCGAGTGCCGCGCCGAAACGGGTGACACCCTGGCGCTCTTCGAGCCACGACACACCGACTTCCATCAGCGAAATCGAGGATGTGAAGGCCGCAAACAAAGCGAGCGCGAAGAACACAGTCGCGAATATCGTGCCGCCCTCGACGCCACCAAAGGCAACTGGCATTGAGATGAAGAACAGGCTTGGACCACTGGCTGGATCAAGCCCCGCCGCGAAGACGATCGGGAAGATCGCGAAACCCGCGATCAGCGCCACGAACGTATCCGCAGTGACAACAATCGCGGACGATCGCGGGATGTTCGTCTGGCTGTCCAGATAAGCTCCATAAGTGATCATCAGGCCAACCCCGACGCCAATTGAGAAGAAAGCCTGACCAAGCGCCGACAGGAACGTCTTGAAGCCAACATCCTCCCATTTCGGCTCAAACAGGAACGCTGCTGTCTGGCCGACATCTCCTTGAGTGACAGCAAAGCCAACCACAACGAGGAGCATGATGAAGAAGGCCGGCATGAGTATCGTCGCGACTCTCTCGAGCCCGCCTTTCACGCCTCGTCCGACAACAATAACGTTGGCGACCAGGAACAGGAATAACAGCCCCAGGATACCCCATTTTCGGGAGGTTCCGTCTTCGCCTTGACCAATCGTATCGACAAAGTTTGTCGCCGACGCCGCAGCGTCCATGCCTTCAAACTTTCCGGTTGGTGCCTGTAGTAGGAAGGCGATGAGCCAAACCGAGATCACCATATAGAAGGTCAGAATGAAGAAGGCGGTGAGTGAGCCCACCCAACCGACAACACCCCAGTTCCCGCTCTTACTTTCAGCACGAGCGAGGGATTCGATGCCTTCAATCGCCGACATGCCAGATTTCCGCCCCATACCGTATTCCGCCATGAGGAGCGGTAGTCCGACCAGAAGAACGCAGAGCAGGTAAATGACGATAAACGCTCCGCCCCCGTTTTCACCGGCGGTGTATGGAAACCGCCAGAAATTGCCGAGGCCGACGGAAGATCCGACCGCGGCCATGATAAATCCAAACCGCGAACCCCACGTATCTGTCTTGCGACCGATCGTTGCCATTAAACTCTCCTCCCAGGGAATGATTTTGGCGCGACACTAGCTGTCGCGGAGCAAAAATCAACGCAATTGCTGGCTTTTGAGGGATGATCAGACCAAGCCCGAGTTTTCAGGTCAGGCGCCCGTATTGAGCGGCTCATTACGGCCAAGGTGCGCAGCGCAGATCAGGCCGAAACACCCGGCCGTCGTGATCATCACCGTCCCCCCATAAGACAGAAGAGGGAGCGGAACCCCAACCACAGGAACAAGCCCCAAGACCATGGCAACATTGAACAAAATGTAGAATGCCACGGTCGCCACTGCCCCTGCAGCGGCAAACCTGGCGAACAGGCTCGCCGCCCTTAAGGCGATCGCAAGCCCCAGCCCAAGGATCACCATCCAGAGGATGAGCACTCCGCTCGTGACCAGAAAACCGAACTCCTCGGCCAGCACGGTAAGAATGAAATCGGTATGTTGCTCCGGGATATAATCCAGCTGCGACTGCGTGCCTTCCATATATCCCTTACCCGTCCATCCACCAGACCCGATAGCAATTTTTGCCTGCTCGATCTGATAGCCGTCATCCATGACATTCACCGATTGTCCGGTGAGCTGGGCCACATAGGTGTCGACCCGCTCGCGCTGATAGTCCTGCAGCACGAAGAAATAGATCGCCGGAACACTTGCGATTGCCGCAACCCCCAGCGCCATAATCACCCGCCACCAAAGCCCGGCTAGGAAGATCAGAATTCCACCTGAGGCAAACAGCGCCAGAGTTGTCCCAAAATCTGGTTGCCTGAAAATCAGAGCCGCAGGCAATGCGATCAGCGCCAGAGCCGGCAGGTGGATCATGAACCCGCCGGAGAAATCGCTCCAGCGTTTGTGATAATAGGCGGCCAGCGCCAATGTCAGTGTAACCTTCATGAACTCAGACGGCTGCACGCCGACCGGGCCAATCTGAACCCAGCGCTGCGCGCCGCCACCCGTTGTTCCGAAAAACTCGACCGCGACCAGAAGCACCAATGTCGCCAGATAGCTTGGCCATGCCGCCCAGAACCACCACCGGATTGGCACCAGGCCGACCACCAGCAGAACCCCAAGCGCAATGCCAAACCGGGTGGCCTGGCGCATCGGCAATCCAGCTTCCTGAGGATTGGTGAAGGTCGCAGAGTGCAGAATCGCGACGCCAATCATGCCCATCGCGCAGATAAGAAGGATGAGCCCCCAAGGCAGAGATCCTAGCTGCGTCCACAGCGATCTCCGTGAAAAATCAAGCGAACTGGCGCGCATCGTAGCCATGATCAGCGCGCCCCGCTTCCTGTGCCGGAGGCGCTGCCAGCGGAGGCTGTGCGAATGTATGACGGTGTACGCCGGGCATCGATGCGCAGCGCTTCGGCGATAATGTCACGCGCGACCGGGGCAGCGGCTTTCGAGCCCCCTTCCCCATGCTCAACCACCACAGAGATCGCGTATTTTGGATCATCGTGCGGCGCGTAAGCCACGAACAAGGCGTGGTCTCGCAAACGGCGAGCGATGTTGTCGCCCTTGAGAATCCCGGATGCGCGTTCAGCAGCTGAAATTCGTCGCACTTGCGACGTGCCGGTTTTCCCTGCGAGGCGTGGGCCGCCAAGCCCTAGATCGCCTGATCGGAGCGCTGTGCCACCTGCTTCTGAGGTCACCCCATACATGCCGGCTTTCATGCGCTGCATGATTTCCGGATCGAGCGGCTCATCGAATGGAATATCAGTGTCCGGGCGCGGCCCATCACCGATAATTCGCGGGGTCACAATCTTACCTTCGGCGGCTATACGCGCGGACATGACGGCCAGCTGCAGGGGCGACGTCGAGACCTGCCCTTGGCCAATACCTATGTTCAGAGTTTCACCCTCATACCAGGGTTCCCCGCGCGCCGCACGTTTCCACGCATCGTCCGGCATGACGCCGCTACGTCCGCCGGTTAAACCGAGTTCCCAGCGTTGTCCGAAGCCAAATCTCCGCCCCATATCGGCAAGGTTCTCGATCCCCATGCGCTTGGCGATCTCATAGAAATAAACGTCGCAGGAGCCCTTGATGGCCCAGTGCATATTGACCGATCCATGCCCGCGCTTCTTCCAGCAATGCCAGGTATTGTTGCCGAACCGGTAGTGGCCTGGGCAATAAACGCGTTCGTTCGGGTTGATGACACCGGCTTCCAGCGCCGCCGCGGCGACGACCATCTTGAAAGTCGATCCGGGCGGATAGGTGCCGTCATAGGCTTTGTGATAAAGCGGCGAATATTCCACGTCATCGCGCAGGAGCGCATAGTCTTTTGACGAAATGCCATTGACGAAATCGTTCGGATCAAACGCCGGTGTCGAGACAAAGGCCAGGATATCCCCTGTTTCGATGTCGAGCACGACGGCCGCACCGCTTTCTTCGCCAAACCGATCGATTGCGAACTTTTGAAGCTCTGCATCAACCGTCAGGTACAGATCTCGTCCAGCTTTCGGCGACAGACTCGGGTCATCAAACTCACGAATGATGCGACCAGCGGCATTGGTCTCGAGTTTGCGGAAGCCCGCCTCACCGCGCAGCCAGTCTTCAGCGTAACGTTCGACGCCCGAGCGCCCGGTTCGCATGTCGGGGTGCTTGAACAATCGCCGGATCGCAGCGCGTTCCTGAGCATTGGTGTCCTCGCTCAGTCGCTCGAGATCGGCTTCGCTGGCTTTCGCAACATAGCCGAGCACGTGAGCGAAATCCCGTCCTCGCGGATAGGAGCGCGTCGCCGCCATTTCGACCTGCAAGCCCGGAAGGCTTGGAGCCAGAACGGAAAGTCGCGAGAAATCCTCATAGGACAGCTCGCTCTTCACGGTGACAGGCTGGAAGCTCGCCTGACGACGGGCATCGCTGATCAACCGCGCCTGCCGCTCTGGTGAAATATCGAGATGCTTGGACAGCTCCGCCATCAAACCCGTCAGATCGTTTGCCTGTTCGCGAACAATCGAAACCCGGCCCGCTTGACGATGCGCCGCGAGAGGACGCCCAAAGCGATCCAGGATGCGGCCGCGCTGCGGTGGTGCTAGATCCAGGCGCACGCCATTCTCGGCAGCGGCAACTTCGAACCGCTCATGCTCCATGATCTGCAACTGAAATAGACGCGCGATCAGGCCACCAAACATCGCCGTGCCGCCTCCGGCCGCAATCAAGGCGCGCCGACTGAACAATCCATCAATGGGGCGTTTCAGGCTCATGCGCCGCCTCCATTCGGAACCGTTCGGCGAATGCCAAGATCAAACAGCGGCGAAATCAACATATGCACGACCAATGTTGCGAAATAGGCGGTCAGCATTGGGGTCACGCGCACGAAGTGTCCTGATGAAATACTGGCAACAAACCATACGAGCGTGATCCCGGAGAACAAAGTTACAACCGGGAGAATAAAACTCAGAAACGGCGTGCGTTCTGTATCGAACATCTGGTGGACCATTGCAGACAGTCCGAAGGTCAGCAGATTGGCCAGTCCATGACTGCCCCAAGGTGCCTGCGAGGCGTCCTGCGCAAATCCGAACATGACGAGTACCACCATCGGGCCAAACCCGATCCCGGACCGGCCCCAGCCAACGGCCGCAATGAGCCCGACATAGGGCCATGCGAGCGGCACCCCGAAAAGGGATTTCGGCGTCAATCCGACCATGCCAATCAGCGCCACAATGAGAATTCCAATCAATAGGCGCGAACGGGGCCTGGCGGCCTCCCAACGCAGCGCCATAGAGTCAGCAATCGAGCTCAGCCAATTCACGAGCCATCCTCATCGGTTAGCTCAGCGACTTCGGTTTCGACCGGAAAGGCTTCCGGAACCGGGATCGACATGATTGGCTTGAGACGCACATAGGACAGTTGGCCGTTCAGCATCTCCAGGTCGACGCGGATTTCCTTGCCCTCGGCATCGCGCACATGCCCCACCACAACGCCGCGCGGAAACAATCCGCCTTCGCCGGATGTCAGGATACGCTCATTTGGAAGGAAATCGCCTTGCTCTGGCAGGTCGGTCAGACGGCCAAGCCCATCTCGCCCGCCATACATGATCGCACGCAGGCCGCTGGCCTCGCCCATGACCGGCACGCGGCTGTTAAAGTCGGTAATCTTGAGAATTCGCGACGACCGCTGCCCCACCTGCACAACGCGGCCGACAAGACCGCGATCGTTTTCGGCAAAATAGCCTTCCAGCACGCCATTTGTAGCGCCGGCATTGGCGAGCAAGGCTTCAGCAAAAGGACCATTCGTTTCGGCCATGATCCGCGCTGTGACCTCAGCGCCGCCAGGTTCACCCTGCATATTCAGGATGTCCTCATAGACTTCGAGCCGTTCCGCCATGGTCAGCGCCAGGGCCTTGTATTGCGCCAGCTCGCGCACCCGCGACTCCAATTCGAGAATCTGGCGCTCCTTCGCAGAGGCACCGCTGATCCGGTCGATCAGGCTTGGACGCGTAACGTGAAAAAGCTGGTCAGAGGCCGCTGTGCGAACAGGCTCAACACCCTGGCTCAGGCGCGGCGACGTTTGCAGCAATAGGAGGGCAAGAAGTCCGGCGACAGCCACGAAGAATCCGTACCGCCGGAGCGGGCGCTGTCTGTATCCCTTGCCGCCGAGACGTGGCATGGGGCGGATCCTTCTTTCTTGATCGCGGACGCTTTAGCCCACAATCGTGTCAAACTTCTGGCGACAGCACGTTCTTCATACGCGAGAGGTTCTCGAGAACGAATCCACACCCGTTCGCAACACATTTCAATGGGTCTTCGGCAATCATGACCGGCAAACGAGCTTGCTCGCGCAGGACAACGTCGAGATTGCGCAGAAGCGCTCCCCCACCTGTCAGAACGATGCCGCGGTCGACGATATCTGCTGACAGTTCGGGTGGCATAGCTTCGAGCGCGATACGGACCGCCTCGACAATCTCTCCAACCGGATCGCCAAGCGCTTCAGCCATCATCTTTTCGTTGATTTCGACTTCGTTCGGCACACCGTCGCCAGTTGCGCGGCCCCGAACAGTGACAGTCATGCCGTCACCGTTTTCCGGCGCCATCGCCGTTCCGATCTGCTTCTTGATGCGTTCAGCAGACATCTCGCCAACCAGAATGCCCTGGTTCTTGCGAAGGTAGCTCATGATGGCTTCGTCCATCTTGTCGCCGCCAACCCGCACGGAGCGGGAGTAAACCTGCCCGCCCAGAGAAAGCACAGCAACCTCAGTCGTACCGCCGCCAATATCAACGACCATCGAACCGGCAGGCTCTTCAATCGGTAGACCAGCGCCGATCGCGGCTGCCAGCGGCTCATCGATCAGGTGAACTTCGCGCGCACCTGCTGCGAGTGCAGACTGGTGAATGGCGCGGCGCTCAACGTTCGTGGCGGAGCTTGGCACACAGATAATGATCAGCGGAGAAACGAATGCGCGACGATTGTGCACTTTGCGAATGAAGTGCTTGATCATTTCCTCGGCAACTTCGAAGTCGGCGATAACGCCGTCACGCATTGGCCGGATAGCTTCCATGTTGAGCGGCGTCTTACCAAGCATTTTCTTGGCATCGTCACCCACGGCATAGACCATCTTGCGGCCGCCCTGGTTCATGTAAGCTACGACTGATGGCTCATCCAGCTTGATGCCCTGGCCCTTCACGTAGACGAGCGTATTCGCCGTCCCGAGGTCGATGGCCATGTCTGTGGAAAGAACTCCGAGTAGGGATCCAATCATTTTTCCGCGCCGATTCTTATTCTTGCCCGACCGTCCCCGGCAGGTGCAGCTTCGTTTCTTGTATCAGCCCTTATACCCTAATGCCGTTTAGAATTAATTAAAGCAAGTCTGCATTCTCACTCTATCCGTACGACCCGTACACCACCCCACTTCCCCGGCAGTCATTACGAAAAGGAAAACCTGCCCCAAAATGGGACAGGCTTTATGCAAACGCTTCGTTTGTTAGGGTTTTAGGCGGCCATTCTTTTCAGGCGGCGAGCCTCTAGCTTATTCAGGGCATGAATATAGGCCTTGGCGGCGGCAACAAGCGTATCCGGATCTGAAGACCGTCCGGTCGCCATGATGCCTTCACCTTTCAGACGCACATGCACATCGGCCTGCGCATCCGTACCGCCCGTAACCGCGCTGACCTGAAACAGGTCGAGCTTACCCTCATGGGGGACAATTTTGCGGATCGCGTTGAACACAGCGTCGACCGGGCCATTGCCTTCACAGGACACGGCGTGGCTTTCGCCGTCCACCAAAACGGTAAGGTCCGCTGTTTGCGGCCCCTCGGAGCCAGCGACAACGCGGAGCTTCTCGAAGGAGATACGCTCCCCGACTGCAGACAATTGATCATCGACCAGTGCCATCAGATCATCGTCAAAGACGTGTTTCTTCTTGTCGGCCAGATCCTTGAAGCGTTTGAAGGCCTCATTCAGGCTGTCTTTATCAAGCTCGTAGCCGAGACTTTCCAGCTTGTCGCGAAACGCATGACGCCCCGAATGTTTACCCATGACCAGGCTGGTTTTGGAGACACCGACATCTTCCGGCTTCATGATCTCATAGGTTTCAGCGTTCTTCAGCATGCCATCCTGATGGATCCCGCTTTCATGTGCGAACGCGTTCTTGCCGACAATCGCCTTGTTGTACTGAACCGGGAAGCCGGTAATTCGGCTGACCATGTGACTGGCAGTCGCCAGCTTTGTGGTATCGAGCCCTGTGGTGAATGGTAAGTCGTCGCGGCGCGTGTTGAACGCCATGACCACTTCTTCCAACGCCGCATTGCCCGCGCGTTCGCCCAGACCGTTGATCGTGCACTCGACCTGCCGCGCGCCGTTTTGCACGCCCGCTATTGAATTGGCGACAGCAAGTCCGAGGTCGTTGTGGCAATGCGTCGACCAGATCACTTTGTCACTGTCTGGAATGGTCTCGCGCAGTCGGCGGATCAGGTTGCCATATTCCTCAGGGTGGGAATATCCGACCGTGTCGGGAATGTTGATCGTGGTCGCGCCGCTGGTAATCGCAGCATCAATGCACTTGCAGAGGAAATCGAATTCCGTGCGGGTCGCGTCCTCCGGGCTCCATTCCACATCCGCCACCAGGTTGCGAGCCTGCGCGACGGAGCGCCCGACCGCTTCCAGAACAGCATTCGCACCCATTTTGAGCTTGTGCTTCATATGCACCGGGCTGGTGGAGATAAACGTGTGAATACGGGGCTTTGCAGCATGGCGCACGGCTTCGGCGCAGCGATCAATGTCGCCGGGTGTGGATCGCGCGAGGCCGCAAATAGTCGCCGATTTAGAGCGCTTAGCGATTTCTCGGACGGCCTCGAAATCGCCAATTGAGGCCGCTGGGAAGCCCGCCTCAATCACGTGTACGCCCATGGTCTCGAGCAATTCGCCCAAAGCCAGCTTTTCGTTATGGGTCATAGAAGCGCCAGGCGATTGCTCGCCATCGCGCATCGTTGTGTCAAAAATTACAATATCTGTTGTGTCTGTCATCGGTTCGGCCAGTTGATGTCGTGAAGCTTTTTGGTGCGATCCCCTGGCCGTGGGCAGATGCGCTACAGCACCGCCGCTACCGGCCAGGGGCCGATAAGTAGAAGTAGGCTCGAAAGGGGCAAATTCTTGCGCATGCGCACTGCAATGCGGTTTGCCGACAGCAGTGTCAACAGGCTAATCTGCGCTGAGCGCAATATTATCCCCTTTGCGGCGTCTGTGCCGCACATAGAAAAAGCCGCCCAGAAACACACAAAGCGCCGCGAGCGCGGCCGCCAGCGCCGTCCAGAAATTTCCCTGAAGCGCGGCCTGGATCGCCTGCAGGCCAAACGCGACCAAAGCGATCTTGGGAATGACACCGAGCGCCAATCCGCCGAAATAATGGGTGAATTTCGCGCCAATCGCTCCGAACACCATGTTCACCAGAAGGAATGGTCCCGTCGGCGCATTGCGCACAATCGCGCTCGCCGCGAATGCATTGCGAGCGACGAATTCGGCAAATCTCTTGATCCGCCCTTCGCCCAGTCGATTAAGCGTTGCGGTGCTGAACAACCGCCCAAGCCAAAATGTGATCACCCCTGAACAGAGCGTTGCAACCCAGGCCCAGACGGCGCCCCATAGAGGCCCAAACGCATACACGGCAATCCCGATGAGCAGAAATTGCGGCACGCCGATAAAGGCGCAAACACAGAATGCTACGATAAGTGCCGGAACACCCCAGGGTCCGTCGGCAAACTCGCCAATCGCCCGTTGCAGCGCGTCAATATTCAGAAACTCGGTGTAGCGACCAAACAGAAAAAGCGACAACAGCAAAGCAATCAAGCCAATCCCGACCCATAGGCCAAGCCGGGAGCCCTGCGCTTTTGGGGCGGGGTTGGGCGTATCGCTCTCCATAGAACGTCCCTGCGCCGACTGCTATCTCAGGTCAAGCAAGTCTATCAGATTGTGCGGCTGCGCGCTTAAGTTTTGCGCTTGAGGAATTTCAGCCCGGACCAGTCGGTATCGACCGCGCAGACTTTGGTATCGACCCAACCCAGCGGCAGAACGTGATCGCGCAAATCCTGTTCCGTCAAATCGATGAAGAGCGACGAGTTCTTTTTCGGCCACGACACCCAGATCATTCCTCCCGGAACAACAGACGCGAGCGCGCGATCAAACAAGGACGCGACGTCGCGGCGACGACGGCAGAAAACGTGCACGCAGTTCGACGATGCTGCCCGCTTCAAAAACCGCACGCCTTCGACACCTGCAACAAGGTCCGGATAATGCGGCGGCGGTTTGATCGCCAGGCAGGTCATGCCCGGCTTCAAACCCAGTTTCTGATAGAGCGGCTTGCCGGAATATCCGTGCGTCTGTGGTGGAGTTCGCGCTGGCATCAGGCGTTGGCCAGCATGTCCTCGCTCATCGACCAGAGACGATCGGCTTTTTCATCATCGCATATCCATTCGCGGGCGTGGTGCCAGCGCTGACTGTCAGGGCCGACAAATTGGGCGATGTCGCAGTCTTCGCAATACTCCCCTCCGCGCCCCTCAAGCTGAGGAGACGTCGCTGCCCAGGTTGCGGTCGACGCCCCCTGCTCCGGTGTCTTGAACATGGCCTGGATGGCATCCGGAATGGTGCCGTCAGGATTCATCCACCCCATCGCGGACATTTCCTCCACCGTGAGGTGGCGCTGCAAGGGTGTGAAGATCCCGCCTGGATGCACTCCAAATGCCGTAACGCCAAACTCGTCCCATCGACGATCCGCCCCAAGCGCGAACAAGGCGTTTGCTGACTTTGCCTGGGCATAGGCGTTCCATTTTTCGTATTCGGTGCGCTCATAGTGCGGGTCATCCCAATTCACATCGCCGCGAATGTGGGCGGTCGATGAAAGCGCAACCACGCGGGACGTGTCCGCCTTTTGCAGCGCAGGCAGCAATGAAAGGGCAAGCGCCATATGCCCAAGGTGATTGATCCCGAACTGGCTTTCCCAGCCCGGTCCGACCCGCGCGAGCGGACAGGCCATAATGCCAGCATTGTTGATCAGGATATCGAGCTGACGACCGGTCGCGACATAGTCTTCGGCAAACTTGCGGACGCTCGCGAGGTCGCCAAGATCCATAGCCGCAATTTCGATGTCGCCATCGACAGATCCAAGCGCCTCCTGCGCCGCGTCTGGACGGCGAGCTGGAACGGTGACTTTTGCACCGACGCCTGCCAGCGCGCGCACCTCCTCGATCCCGATCCCGCTATACCCGCCTGTGACGATCACATTCTTGCCGCTGAGATCCATCCCTTTGACGACGTCCGCCGCCGGGGTTTTTGCGCCGAAGCCTGAGCCGATGGGTTTTTGATTTTCCGCTGCCATGTCATCCTCCATTTTCATTTACGGTGGCAGCCGAAACACTGTCTGGCAAGACTCGACAGAAAAGCGCCGCATTCCTAGTTACAAGGTTACACATCGATCATTGTTCGGAGCCCTACATGCTTATTCGATTGCTGGCCGTTTTCTGTTGTTCGTTCGCTCTCACGGCGACCGCATCAGCCCAGTTTGGTAAGCCAGAACCGACGCCGAAGAACGCGGACGAATACTTTGCCGAACGCGCCATGCGCGACGCGGCGCGCCTGACCACTGGGGTCGAGGGGCGCGAAGTCATCAAAGATAGCGACGGCATCAATCTCGCCCGCGCGGAACAGCGCATGGAGCAAGCTCTTGAGATTTTTGATCGGCTTTGCGCCGATCGCTCTTTGCCGCAGGATCAATGGGCCAGAAACTGCTTTGACGCTGGCGAAATGCACCGACGCGGATCCGGCACGGTCCAGGACTACCCAAAAGCAAAGGCGCTCTATGACGCCGCCTGTTTCGAGGGTCGACATGCTGGGGCTTGCATGCAGCAAGCGTATATTTCTCAAAAAGAACACGCCGGTGAGATTGATCTGGAACACGCTCGCGCGCTCTATAATCAAGGCTGCGATCTTGGCGATCCGGGGTCCTGCTCCGGCCTCGGCAATATGATGTATATGGGCCTTGGCGGGCCGCGTGATCGCTCAACGGCAGTGGAGCTACTGCAGGATGCATGTGCAGAAGAGTATGCCTGGGCCTGTACCCGCCTGATTGAGTATGGCCTGCCGCAGCGGCTCGATCGATACTAGCGCTTTCCCCCACGCCATCTTGTTGAACACTGATTTTTGCGTCACTTCTTGTCCCAGTCGGACGGGAGGAAGAAATGCGGATCATAGTTGCGGGATTAGGGTTGGTTTTATTGGCAGCATGCGGGCAAGACGAGGCAACGCCGCCTGAACCATCAGCCGAGGCCATCGAAGCAGGCCTTCCCGCACCAGGAACTGCGACATCCGTTACCAAACAAGCCAATGCAGATTTCGCAGCGCGCCTTGACCTTTCCCAAGGATCAGACGGCGAAGATGCTCGCCGCGATCGACTGGCCTATATTGAAGATGACGCGATCCTGAACGCCAACGGCGATGTGGTCTGGGCGATCCCGCAGTTTGAGTTTTTGGATGCCGACGCCCCCGAAACCGTCAATCCATCCCTTTGGCGTCAATCACAACTCGCCGCGCATCATGGTCTGTTCAAGGTCATGGACGGGATATACCAAGTCCGCGGCTACGATTTGTCCGTGATGAGCGTCATCGAAGGCGAATCAGGTTGGATCCTGGTCGATCCTCTGACCGCCACCGAAACCGCCGCTGCAGCCCTGAAGCTCGTCAACGACACGCTAGGCGAGCGCCCGGTGACCGGCGTGCTCTACACTCACTCGCATGCAGACCATTTTGGCGGCGCGCGCGGCGTGATTACAGATGAGCAAGTCGCGGCCGGGGTGCCCGTCCTCGCCCCGATCGGGTTTTCCGAAAGCGCTGTTTCGGAGAATCTTATCGCCGGCAACCAGATGAGCCGCCGCGCCACGCTGATGTTTGGTAACACGCTCACACGCTCAACAACGGCCCATGTCGGATCGGGCCTCGGTCCCGGCCTTCCGAATGGAACGGTGAGTTTGCTGCTTCCCACAGAAGAGATTGAGGGCCGCGGAACCGTACGCGTGATTGATGGTGTGACCTTCGAGTTCATCGACGCCGCAGGGACCGAAGCGCCTGCTGAATTCATGTTCTATCTTCCGGAGAAGCGAGCGCTGTGCACCGCAGAAGTGGCCACAGCGACCTTCCACAATGTGCTGACGCCTCGAGGTGCCATAGTCCGTGATGCGCTGAAATGGAGCCGCGTCATTGATTACGTTCTCGCGGAGTATGGCGACAAAAGCGATGTGGTCTTCGCCTCTCACCATTGGCCGACCTGGGGCGAGGAAAACGTTGCCGGGTTCCTGGCGAGCCAGCGCGATATCTATCGTTACGTTCACGACCAGACCCTGCGCAATGCCAATGCCGGGGCGACCATGGTAGAAGCCGCGGAAGCGGTGGAAGAGCCAAGCTTCCAGGGCGAAGACTTCACTACGCGCGGCTATTACGGGACGCTCAATCACAATGCCAAAGCGGTGTATCAGCACTATTTTGGCTGGTGGGGCGGCGTTCCAGCTGATTACAACAGGCTGCCGCACGAAGTGACAGCTTCGCGATATGTTGATGCCATGGGCGGCGCTGATCGCGTCATTGAAATCGGTCAATCCGCATTCGAGTCTGGGGACTATCGCTGGGCCGCAGAAGTCTTCAATCATCTGGTATTCGCCGACCCTGACAATCAAGAAGGGCGCGACTGGCTGTCGGCCACCTATGAGCAACTCGGTTTTCAGGCTGAAAGCGGCGCCTGGCGTAGCTACTATCTGACAGGCGCTGCGGAACTGAGGCGCGGTGTGCCGGATGTTGGAAACCCAAACCTCGGCAATCCGGACTTTCTGAAAGCGGTTCCGTCGCTGGATTTGTTCGACGCGTTGGCCGTGCGATACAATCCCGGCGAAATGGACCGGGATCCGTTTGTAGTCGTGTTCAATTTCCCCGATCGTGATGAGACCGTCAGCCTCCTGGTTGAGAAATCGGTCCTCGTTCCCCGAATGGGGGCCACAGAAGACGCAACCGCTACAGTCACCATCAATCGCAGCGATCTCGATCGCCTGATCCTCGGAGAGGCAGCACCGCTTGGGCTAATCACAGGCGGCAAGATGAAGATTAGCGGCAAGCGCAGTGCTGTGTCCGCAATGTTTGACGCACTCGACCAACCGGATTTCTGGTTCAATACAGTGACGCCGTAACAATCGATCCCGGGGGAGACCCGGGGATGCGGCTTTTGAGTCACAGATCGTTACGAAAACGCAATAAATTTATACGTCCTCTATTCTCCCATGGCGCGAGTTTTGCTTACCTGTTTCGGGGTAATCCCCAGGGGACGCAAAATGAAACGCTTGAAGACTGTCCGATTTTTTCGGCGCGAATTGAACACAGACGCATCTGATAACCGTGAACCGACTATTCTGGATCACGGGGATCCGATTACGGTAAGACTGACCAGAGAGCTGGAGGATCGCCGAAGGCGCCTGAGCCTCGGCGAAAACCATCCCGTCGGACTCTAGTCACCGTCCCATCCAAAGACGTCCTCTAATTTAACTCCGAACACCCGCGCGATCCGAAACGCGCTTTCGAGGCTGGGCGAATATTTGCCTTGCTCGATCGCGATAACGGTTTGGCGGGTTACACCGATCTCTTTCGCCAGCGCTGACTGGCTCATCTGATCTTTCGCCTCGCGGAGCTCTTTGACCCGATTGGTAATGGGGGGACGCTTCGCCATTCTCAAACACCCCGGCGAAAGAAAAAGATCTGTAGACCATATTCAGCAATCTGGCTGATAATCATGGTTGCAAAGACCAGATGAAAGAGCCGATTCCCATCGCCGTTCACGCCGAAATCGATCAGCGCGCATATGATCAGAAAGCCCATCGCACGGCCGCTCCAGGCTTCACCCTTGAACTGGATCAACTGTTCGCGCTCATCCAGATCGGTATTCGCTTCTGAGGGCTTGGTGATCGCGATCAAGATCGATGCGACGACTGAGGCGATCACGAGAAGAACCACATATCCAATCATCAAGGGCAGAATTGGCGGAGGAAACTGACCCAACGCGTCAGCGGCCTGAAATATAACGCCATAATAAGCCACACCGGTAACGATGAGGATCAACATCATCGCCCATGCCATCTTTTCCTGAAATCCCATTGCAGTCTCCTATTCATAAATCGAAGTGTCAAAAATCTTGTACATACCTCATGTAGTAAAACATTTTTGACATGTCAAATATTTTCGACACACATATGGAAACCCCCTTTGACAGCAGCGCCGAGAGTGATACCTCCCGGCGCTTACACCAAGGAGCCCTGAACCGATGAGCGATCTCCAATCTCTCGCAGAAACCGCAAAAGCCTGGCCGTTTGAACAAGCGCGCGCCTTGCTGAAACGCCTGCGCAATATGGAGAAACAGGGCAAACCGAAACAGGGCCCGGTCGTGTTCGAAACCGGCTATGGTCCGTCAGGCTTGCCGCATATCGGTACGTTCGGCGAAGTCGTGCGCACCACGATGGTCAAGCAAGCCTTCGAAGCACTAACCGAGGGCGAGTTTGAAACCCGACTGATCTGCATCTCTGACGATATGGACGGGATGCGAAAAGTCCCGCCAACGGTGCCGAACCCGGACTCGCTTGAGCCCTATCTGCAGCAACCGCTGACCGCTGTGCCGGATCCGTTTGGCACGCATGAGAGCTATGGCGCGCATATGGGTGCCCGGCTCTGCGCCTTCCTGGATAATTTCGGCTTTGAGTATGAGTTCCTATCCGCGACCGAATGCTACCTGAATGGCACGTTCGATCCAATGTTGCTCCGCGCGCTGGAGAAGTTCGACGACATCATGGCCGTGATGTTGCCAACCCTCGGCGCAGAGCGTCAGGCGACCTACTCGCCATTCCTACCCATCTCACCGACCACAGGCCGCGTGCTCTATGTGCCGATGAAGGCCACCGACCCGAAAGCCGGGACGATCACGTTCGAGGATGAAGACGGGACGGATACGACCCTTCCCGTCACAGGCGGGCATGCCAAGCTGCAATGGAAGCCTGATTTCGGCATGCGCTGGGCAGCCCTCGGCGTCGATTTCGAGATGTTCGGCAAGGACCATCAGGACAACGCGCCGATCTATTCCAAGATCTGCCGGATCCTTGGCGTGCAACCGCCGCAGCAATATGTCTACGAACTCTTCCTGGACGAGCAAGGCACCAAAATCTCCAAGACCAAAGGGAATGGGATCGCGGTTGAAGAGTGGCTAAAATACGCCCCGCAAGAGAGCCTGTCTCTGTATCAGTTCCAGAAGCCGCGCGTGGCGAAGAAGCTTTATTTCGACGTCATCCCGAAAGCGGTCGATGAGTATCTGACCTTTCTCGAAAAGTTCCCGGATGAGGAACCCAAGAGACAAGTCGAAAACCCGGTCTGGCACATTCATGGTGGCACGCCGCCGGAAGAAACATCGCCCGTCAGCTTCGCGTTATTGCTGAACCTTGTGAGCGTGGCCAATGCGGAAAACCGCGAGCAGCTTTGGGGCTATATCTCTCGCTATGCGCCCGGCGCGTCGGCGAACACCCACCCGCTGCTCGATCGGCTCGCCGGATATGCGATGGCCTATTACCGCGACTTTGTGGAGCCGACCAAATCCTACCGAGCCCCCGACGAGCAGGAACGCGCCGCCATGGCCGATCTTGCGACGCGCTTGCGAGCCTGGGATGCGGACGTGGATCAAGGCGAGCTGCAGACGCTCACTTTCACCGTCGGCAAGGAGCATGAGTTTGAAAACCTGCGCGGCTGGTTCCAGGCGCTCTACGAAGTCCTGCTCGGCCAAAGCCAGGGCCCACGCTTCGGCGGCTTTATCGCGCTCTATGGCGTCGACGAAACCGCGCAACTGATCGAGGATGCCCTTGCACGCTGATGGGTGCGAGCGGGTATTTCCCCGTTTGTTAGACACCTGACTGTCGTCCCGGCCGCTGTGAAGCGCAGAGCCGGGATCAAGAAATGCGGTCGGCAAGACGACGCCCCGCTCACTCAACAGGTGAGGGCAGGTTCCAGGTTTCATAGAGCGCATTGAGCTCGCTCGCCGTTCGGCATTCGATCGTCGGAAACGTCACTTTTTTGAGCATGTTTGAATACTTGATGCTGTTATTTGGGGTTTTGAAAAGTATCCAGTCGATCATTTCCCACTTCACGTATTCGTGGGCACTCCCCAGCGATCCGACTCTCTCTGATGGATTGATCATGGTCCGCTTCAAGTACCGCGCAAGCCGAAGCCAATGGTTGGACGTAATCAGGATCGCGCCCGTCGCACGCTCAAAACGTTTCGGTATCAGGCGTGAATAGTTTCCGTCGATGATCCATTTATCGGCCGCGATCGCCTCATCATGTAGCGCTTTGAACTCGGGTTCCGGTCGCGCTTGCCAGTTTGTATTCGGCAGGTGTTGCAGCTGATCGAGATGCACGGTTGGAAGGTTTAGCTTGTCAGATAGGGCCAAAGCCAACGTAGATTTTCCGGCGTTGGAAGGCCCCATAACCATTATGCGCTCGCCCAATGACTGTAAGGGCAACATAGCAGCGCCTTTTACTTTTTGCTGAGCCGAAACTCCTAAATTCACCCGGCACACTCGTCAAATCTGAAACGGTACACGCGCCCGTTTGTTTTCTGCGTCGGTGGGGACATCAGAACTAGTGCAATGATCGCGCTTCAGGATCAATCTTCTTCAGCGGTCAAATTCAATGCAAGCAGCATTAACAATGACGCTGCTTGAACGATAGAAAAAACCAGCATGGAGGCATAAAAGGGAAATGATTGAGCAGTAAACACTGGCAATAAGATCAGAAAAAGCGGTGCCTCCACCGCGGCCTCCATACCAAATAGCAGCATGATTTCGAAAGGATTGCGGCGCTTGAGCGCGTTGATGAAAGGCGCGCGCTGAGGCCAAATTGTTGCCCAGTTTATTGCAAGAACCAATGCGGCTGAAACTGGCCATACGATTTCGTTTGAAACCCGAAACGCAAACAATAAAACAGGTAGCAGCGCGGCCACGATCACCAGAAGACCTGCCATGACGGTGGCCGTCAAAGCCTGTTGTTGAGCCGTCGTGACATTCTTGGGCTTTGTGAACGCGATAAGCGTCCCAAATCCAACGAATATGCCGGCGATCTGCGCTACAGTATAAAACAGGGTGATGTGATCTATCATAGAACCGACCCGTACCACGCAAAGTGCATTATGTCCGCTCCTGACCCAAAACAGACAAACCGAACACCGCTCTCAGCGCGCCCAATACCGCCCCCTTAACCCACGAACGCCGCCAGTTCCTCACACGTCGCGACCAGGCGCTCAATGTCTTGGTCGCGGGAGAGGCGGTGGTCGCCATCCTTGATCAGGGAGAAGACCAGGTCCTCGCTCTTCAGCGCTTCAACCAAGCGGAACGCGTGCTGCCATGGCACGTCCGGGTCCTGCATGCCCTGGAGGATGCGGATCGGACAGGTCAGATCAATCGGCGCATCCAGGAGCGCCCATAGTTTGCCGTCCTCAATCAGGTCGCGGGTGATTGGATACGGGTCGCCATAGTCGGACGGGCGCAGCGTGCGGCCCTGGTCCATGATCTCGGCTTGTTGCTCGGCGCTGAACTCGGGCCACATCAGTTTCTGTGTGAAGTCCGGGGCGGGCGCGATCAGGACCATAGCCGCCACCCGGTTCTTCAAGGCGAGGGCGGACAGAAGAGCCATCCAGCCACCCATGCTGGAGCCGACCAGAACGAGCGCGCCAGAGGTCAGGCCCTCAATCGCGGCGAGCGCATCCTCGCGCCAAGCTGAGATCGTCCCGTCTTCGAACGCTCCGCCAGAGACGCCATGGCCTGAATAGTCAAACGCCAGGAAGCCATGCCCCGCCTGTTGCGCCCAGGTCTCCAGCACGGTGACTTTCGTGCCCGTCATGTCGGACTTGAAACCGGACAGCCACACAAAGGTCAGCCCGGTCGACGGGGCGGAATACCGGTACGCCAGGCGGCGCCTTTGCGGTGAAACAAAATCCTTATGCTCCATGCGCACGCTCCTTCTCGCCCGGCTTCGCCCCTTCTACTGCAACTGCTTGCGCAGACTGGCAACTTCTTCGTTTCAATGCGTGGCCAAATCAGTCACACTCTGCATATGAGCGAATCTGCGTGGCCAGACCTGAGCGGACAGACTGTCCTGCAAGTCATCCCCGACCTGAGCGCAGGCGGGGCCGAGCGCACGACGGTCGAGATGGCAGAGGCAATTACCCTCGCCGGTGGACGCGCGCTTGTCGTCAGCGCCGGTGGGCGGCTCGAAGCGGCATTGGCTGAAGTCGGCGGTGAGCTCATCCACATGAACGCGGCGAGCAAGAACCCCTTCACCATTCGGAAAAACACCCGCCTGATTGAAACGATCGTTGCGGAAGAGAAAGTCAGCCTGATCCATGCGCGGTCGCGGGCTCCGGCCTGGAGCGCCTATGTCGCGGCCCGGCGCACCGAAACGCCATTCGTCACCACCTATCACGGCGCTTATAGCGGCAAGACAGGGCTCAAGCGGCGATACAATTCCGTGATGGCGCGCGGCGACCTCGTGATTGCGAACTCCGAGTGGACCGCCGCACATGTCATGGAAACACATCAAACGCCCCCGGAGCGGATCATTACCATTCCGCGCGGCGTCGACTTTTCCGCCTTCGACCCGGAACAGGTGAGTGACGAGCGCGTCCAGACGATCAAACTCGACTGGCAGATCAAGGCCGGTGATGAGCGTCTGGTCTTCGTCCTGCCTGGGCGACTGACCAGCTGGAAAGGCCAGTCGCTGGCGATCGATGCGTTCGGCACTCTCGACGCGGCAGAACGCGAGCAGATTCATCTGGTGCTTGCCGGGGATGATCAGGGTCGAAAGGGATATGTGACGGAGCTGGAAGACAAGATCATCCACCATAAACTCGGCGGAACGGTTTCAATTGTTGGCCACACAGAAGATATGCCCGCGGCCTATATGGCGGCGGATGTCATTGTTGCGCCCTCCACCCGGCCAGAGGCGTTTGGCCGAGTCGCCGCCGAAGCGTCCGCCATGGCGAAACCGGTCATCGTCGCTGATCATGGCGGCCAGCGCGAAACCGTCATCGAGGGTGAGACCGGCACACGCGCCGAACCCGGCTCTGTCCCAGCGCTCACCGCTTGCATTCGCACGCTTGCCAACCTTCGCCCAGAGGCACGAGATGCCATGGGACGGTCCGGACAAGCCTATGTTCGAGAGCGTTTCAGCAAAAAGCAGCTTCAAACCGCAACGTTAAACGTGTATGCGCGTCTACTTCTAAAGCAGGCGTCAGTTGAAAATTAAGCCGAACAGAGGCATATTAGCTACGCAATCGTTGGCAACCATAGGAGATTAGCCATAGCACGCAGACCATACGGCCGCCCTGAGCGCGCCAAACCTACCGGCCCTCGCACCAATCGCGATATTCGTGCCGAGCGCGTCCTTCTCATTGACGAGAACGGCGAGAAACAAGGTGAAATGCCCATAGAAGCTGCCTTGGACGCTGCCCGCGAAGCCGGTATGGACCTCGTTGAGGTCTCTCCGAACCAAGACGTTCCGGCCTGTAAAATCGTCGACTATGGCAAGATGCGCTACGAAGCGCAGAAGAAAAAAGCTGCCGCCAAGAAGAAGCAGAAAACACAGGAATTGAAGGAAATTAAGTTCCGCCCGAACATCGACACCCACGATTATGAGGTGAAAGCCAAGAAAATTGCTCAATTCTTTGAGCAAGGCGACAAGGTCAAAATCACGCTGCGCTTCCGCGGCCGTGAAATGGCCCACCAACATCTCGGCATGGAAGTGTTGAATCGCGTCAAAGAGCAGTTCGACGAACAGATGAAAGTCGAACTCGAACCGAAGCTCGAAGGTCGCCAGATGACGATGGTGATGTCACCGCGCTAGCCCGCGTCCTTCAGTCTGAAGACGAGAGCTTGATTTCCAATCCTATTTGCGCTTAAACCCGCGCTTCCGCAGCGGCCGGGCCGAAAACGGCATGCCTTGTCGCTCTTAATGACTAACTTGGAGCCTCGCGCTCAACAGGAGATCGAAATGCCGAAGATGAAGACCAAGAAGGCCGCTGCAAAGCGGTTCAAGATCACGGCTTCCGGAAAACTGAAGCACGGTGTTGCTGGTAAGCGCCACCGCCTGATCAGCCACAACGGGAAATACATTCGCCAGAACCGCGGCACTGAAGTTGTTGCCAAGGCCGATACCCAGCGTGTCATCAAGAAGTTTCTGCCGAACGGCCTGAAATAAGATCTGAACCGAATTTGAAGTAAGGAGCCTCCCATGGCCCGTTCACGTAATAAGGTGCCAGCAAAGGCACGTCACAAGAAAATCCTGAAGGCCGCAAAAGGCTATCGCGGCGCGCGCTCGAAGCAGTTCCGCACCGCTACGGCAGCTGTCTGGAAAGCCGGTCAGTACGCTTATGTTGGCCGCAAAGTTAAGAAGCGCAGCTTCCGCAGCCTGTGGATCCAGCGGATCAACGCTGCTGTTCGCGAGCATGACGAGAACATGACTTATAGCCGTTTCATCGGCGGTCTGGGCAAAGCCGGGATCGAGATGGACCGCAAAGTCATGTCTGATCTCGCGATCAAAGAGCCCGCCGCTTTTGGTGCCTTGGTGGAGAAAGCCAAGGCCGCCCTGGCGTAAAGCCGGTTCACACCTTAGCTTTTCTCCGCTAATCCGACCGCTTCAAGCGGGGTCGGAATGGCCCCGTTTGTCTCCCAAATGACCAACGGGGCTTTTTATGTCCGATACATCAATCATCGAATCCGAAGCGCTCGCAGCGATCAATAGCGCGGCTGACCTGGCCGCGCTCGACACTGTGCGCGTCGCCGAGCTGGGTAAGAAGGGCCGTGTTTCTGGCCTTATGAAGACCTTGGGCGGCATGTCGCCCGAAGAGCGGCAGGAGATGGGACCAAAGCTCAACGCTCTGAAAAACCGCGTGGCCGATGCCGTTGAAGCGCGCAAGTCCGTGCTTGAGGATGAAGCTCTCGAAGCGCAGCTCGCGACAGAAACGCTCGACATGACACTGCCGCCTAAGCCAGAATCGGCCGGCGCTCTGCACCCCGTCATGCAAGTGTTCGAGGAAGTTGCGGCGATTTTTGGCGATATGGGCTTCGCCGTCGCTGAAGGGCCGGACATCGAAGATGACTGGCACAACTTTACGGCGCTGAATTTCCCGGAAGGCCACCCGGCCCGCGAAACCCACGATACGTTCTTCATGGAAGCGCCGGAAGGCGGTGATCCGAAAGTGCTGCGCACGCACACCTCGCCCGTTCAAATCCGCACGATGACCAATGGCAAGCCGCCTATCCGGATCATCGCGCCGGGCCGCGTCTATCGCAATGATTGGGATGCCACCCATACCCCGATGTTCCATCAAGTCGAAGGTCTGGTGATCGAGAAGGGTATCCATATGGGCCATCTCAAAGGGTGCCTGATTGATTTCGTCAAAGCCTTCTTCGAAGTCGACGAAGTCGAAGCACGTTTTCGGCCTCACTTCTTCCCGTTCACTGAGCCGAGTGCCGAGATGGACGTGAAATATACTAAAAAGGGCGAGACGATTGAGATCGGCGCTGGTGATCGCTGGATGGAGATCCTGGGGTCGGGCATGGTGCATCCGAATGTGCTCAAGAATTGCGGCATCGATCCAGACGAATACCAAGGCTTCGCCTTCGGCATGGGCATCGATCGTCTGGCCATGCTGAAATATGGAATGCCGGACTTGCGGCCCTATTTCGAAGCAGACGCGTCCTGGACGCGCCATTACGGCTTCAAACCCTGGCTAACTCCCAGCGTGAGTGGTGGGCTAAGCTGATGGGTGATGGCAACAAAGTCGAATTCCTCGTCGCGATCTGCGCTTTGATCACTTCGGCCATGGCTGTTTTCATGGCCTGGGATCAAGGCAGCGTCATGCGTGCACAACAACACGGCTCCGTCTATCCGGTTCTGCAAGTCGATGGTTTTGTCGATGAAAACACATCTCACACATCGATCGGTATCAATATTGGAAATAGCGGCGTCGGCCCGGCCCTCATCGAGTCCGTCGAATTCTTCGTGAACGACGAAAGAACCGAAAGCTTTGACGGGTATCTAGACTCCTTGCCGCGCGGCTTCGATCTTTCCTATTCCGCCGTTTCAGGCCGCGCATTGGCGCCGGGGAACACCGTAACCGCGATCTCCATGCAGTGGCCGAACAACGCGTTTGATCGCAGCACGATCTCGCGGATTCAATCAGATTCCGATACCTGGTCGCTCGAGATTTGTTACTGTTCGGTCTTCAAGCGTTGTTGGATGACAACCCAAATCGGGCAATCCCGCGCTGAGCCAGTCAAGTCCTGCAAGCGCCGCGACGGCGATATTTTCGAAACCCTGGGTGAGCCACGTTTTGCGCCGCAACCCGCCCCTGAGATCACACGAGAGCCCAACCCATGAAATTTCCTCTCTCTTGGTTGAAAGACTATCTCGCCACAACAGCCTCACTGGACGATATTCTCGGCTATATGCTCAAGGCTGGCCTAGAGGTCGAAGCGGTTGAGAACCCGGCCGAAGACCTAAAACCGTTCACGATCTGCAAAGTCACCGACGCGCAGCCGCATCCTGACGCGGACAAGCTTCGCGTTTGCACCGTCGACACCGTAGATGGACAGAAGCAGATCGTCTGCGGCGCCCCGAATGCGCGCGCTGGCATGACAGCTATTTACGCCCCGCTCGGCGCCTACATTCCAGGGTTGGACTTCAGCCTCGACAAGAAGCCGCGGAAGATCCGCGGTGTCGAAAGCCACGGCATGATGTGCTCCACCAAGGAACTGAACGCTGGCGAGGACCATGACGGGATCGCCGATCTGGACGCGTCCATTCCGCTCGGCACACCTGCGGCGCAAGCGCTAGGCCTGGATGACCCGGTGATCGATTTCGAGGTCACGCCAAACCGTCCGGACTGGCTTGGCGTCAAAGGTATTGCACGCGATCTCGCAGCAGCAGGCGCAGGCGGCTTCATTGATGACCCGGCGCGCAAGGTCAGCGGATCCTATGATTGTCCCATAGAGATTGAACTCGATAATCCCGAAGCCTGCCCCGTCTTTGCCGGTGCACTGGTTCGCGGCGTCAAGAATGGACCTTCGCCGGACTGGATGCAGGCGCGTTTGAAAGCGGTTGGCATCACGCCGAAATCGCTTCTGGTCGACGTCACCAATTACATCTCAATCGACCGGGCTCGCCCACTGCACGCTTACGACGCTTCCAAACTGACGGGCTCTATTCGGGCCCGCCTCGGCCGCAAAGGCGAGGAATGCGCAGCGCTCGATGGCAAGACTTATCCAGTCGCGCCTGAAATGTGCGTCATCGCTGACGAAAGCGGCGTGATTGGACTTGGCGGCGTTATGGGCGGCGAGAGCACCGCTGTCTCTGATGAGACGACAGACGTGTTTATCGAAAGCGCCTGGTTCGACCCGCTCCGTACGGCCAGAACCGGCCGGACGACCGGCATTATCTCAGACGCACGCTACCGATTTGAACGCGGCGTTGACCCTCAGTCCTGCGTGGAAGGTGTGCAGCTCGCCTTGCGTCTGATTACAGAGTTCGGGGGCGGCACAGCGTCCAGAATCAAAGTTGCTGGCGAAGCCCCGCGCCGTGAGGCACCGATTGAATTCTTCAAGCGGGATGTTGCCCGCCTGACCGGCCTCGACGTCAAACCCGCCAACATGAAGAAGACGATCAAGGCGCTTGGTTTCGCGATCGAAGACACCGGCGAGACCTGGCTTCTGCAGGTGCCGAGTTGGCGCTTTGATATGGAGCAAAGCGCCGATATTGTTGAAGAAATTGCGCGTCTTGAAGGCTATGACGCGCTGCCAACTTTGTCGTTGCCTACCCCTGCGGGCGGTAAACGTGTCGTGACCACCCCTATTCAGGACCGGATCCGGACATCGCGCCGGACCTTGGCATCGCGCGGGTTTCTCGAGACGGTCACATGGAGCTTTATGCCAAAAGCGCACGCGGCCTTGTTTGGCGGCGGTGAAGACGCGCTGACTGTGGCGAACCCTGTCGCCAGCGAACTTAACCAGATGCGTCCAAGCATTCTCGGCAATCTCGCATCCGCAGTGCAACGAGGGTCTGATCATGGCGAACGCGGTCTTCGTCTGTTTGAAGCCGGACCGATCTATCTCGGGGACGGTCCGAAGGATCAGCGATCAGTGATTGCGGCGCTTGTACGCCCACACAAGGCGCGGCACTGGAACGGCGCTGACGCTTACGACGTTTATGCTGCGAAAGCAGACCTGTTCGCCGTGCTCGAATCGCTTGGCCAACCCCCTGCCCGGTTCCAGGTCGGCGAACCGCGCCAACCCCATTGGCACCCGGGACAAGCAGCGAGCCTCAAGCTCGGACCAAAAGTCACGGTGGCGCACTTTGGTGCCCTGCACCCACGCGTCTTGAAAGCTCTGGATGTTGAAGGTCCGCTCTTCGCGTTTGAGCTGAACCTGAACGCGCTCCCACAGATGAAAGCGAAAACGACGAAAACCAAACCTGTTTTCGAAAAAGCAGATCTCACGCCGATCCGGAGAGACTTTGCATTCGTTGTGGGCGAAGACACAGCAGCCGGTGACATCATCAAAGCGGCAAGCGGCGCTGATAAAGCGCTGATCACAGCCGTCGACGTGTTCGATGTGTATCAGGGTCAGGGTATTGAGCCTGGACAAAAATCGATCGCGGTCGAGGTTACCCTGCAACCGCGCGGTGAGAATCTGAAAGATCAGGACATTGAAGCGATCTCGCAGAAAATCATCGCCGCCGTCGCCAAATCCGCAGGCGGTGTGCTACGGGGATAGTCCGCTCAAGGGGGAAAGGTTGGAATGACAACGCATCACGTCGTCACCCGGATCGGCCTGCGCCATAGGCTCTACGGCCAGCTTGAACCCGATGCCACTGGCAAATCGGGCCTTTCAGCGCTGAACTTTCTGATTATCGGCTTGGTGCTGCTGAGCTTTTTGGCGCTGGCACTTGAGACAGAAGAAACGATCGGCCCGATATGGCGGGTCGCCATTGATTACGTGAACCTGGCGATCGTTTCGATTTTTGCGATTGAGTACCTCGCCCGCCTATGGGTGGCTGGAGAAGATCCGAAATATCGAGGGATCGGCGGTCGGCTAAAATACATGATGACTGGCTATGCCATCGCCGATTTGATCGCGTTCTTGCCCGAACTGCTCTGGATCCTGCTGACGCCCGCCGGCGTTGGCGACGAGGTTTTGATCATTCTTCGGGCGCTGCGATTGGCAAGGCTGATCAAGCTGGCGCGGTTCGTCCCCGCCTTCGACGTGCTTGGCGCGACTGTGGAGCGCGCCGGGACGCAGCTTCTGACAACGCTCGCGATGGCTCTGGCGCTCGTCTATGTTTCCGCGGTCGCCCTCTACTTCCTTGAAGGGGTGGGCGCGAATGCCAGGGAAGAGTTCGCATCTATACCGCGGGCTCTTTGGTGGGCCATGGCGACGCTGACAACTGTTGGCTATGGCGATGTCTATCCTGTTACGGCGCTGGGCAAGATGTTCGCGTCCGTCATCGCACTCGCCGGGATTGGCGTGGTTGCCCTGCCCGCGGGTGTCTTCGCAAGCGCGTTTTCAGATGAGCTCCGTGAGCGTGAGATCCGCAAACTGAAAGAGCGCGTGGAAGAAGTTGAATCGGAAAACGATGAGCTGGAAGCCGAACTGGAAGAAGAGCTCGAACAAGAAATTGAGAAGTTTCAAGACTAGGGTCTGAACGTCTCCAACGCTTAAGACACCATTTTCAGACTGGGCGGTTCGTCCTGCACCAGGCGCGGTTTGCCGAGCCAGTATCCCTGGATCGTATCCGCGCCGAGCAAAGCAATGCGACGCGCCGCCTGCTCGGTTTCGATCCCTTCGACGCAGGACTCAAGTCCGAGCTGCTTCGCCAAACGAATGGCGGCGAGCAGAATGCTTTTACTCTGAGTGCTCTTGTCAGACTTCTGGACGAAGCTTTGATCGATTTTCAGTTTGTCGAGCGGCAGCGTATCCAGCATAGAAAGCGATGAATAGCCGGTGCCAAAATCGTCCAGCGCGATAGCGAAACCCAGCTCGCGCGCCTGACGGAGGATCGCGACGTTGCGATCAACGTTTCGGAACGCTACCTCTTCCGTGATCTCTATCGTGATCGCATGCGGGCGGACGTCGTGACGCTCGAGAATACGAAGCAGCGATTCCAGGAAATCCGAAGCTACAAGCTGCGCTGGCGAAACATTGATGGCCAGCTTTTGGTCGGTCAGGTTCAGCTTGGTAAGGGCTTCATCCAGCGTGACCCAGAGGATCTCGTTTAGCAGGCCCAGCTTTTCAGCGATCGGGATAAAGTCTTTTGGACTCGGGTCGCGTTCAAATCCGCTATTGGTCCAGCGTGTCAGCAATTCATAAGCGACAACATCCAGCGAGTGAGCGTTGGCAATCGGTTGGACGGCGGCGCGGATTTGGCCATTCTTGATGGCGGATTTCAGTTCCATTTCGAGCGTTGAGCTGGCGATCGCGTCATTGTCGACAAGCGGATTGAACTTCGCCCAGTGCGTATTGGCGCTTTTTGCCCGCCGCATTGCCGTGTCGGCGGCTCTTAGAAGACCAGAAAGGGATTGCTCGACGGTCTGACCATGCGCATAGCCGATCGAGGCGCCAATTGGGATTACGCCCGACTCCCAACGCATGTCCTGCGTGATCTGGGCGTGCAGCGTTTCAATATGCGTTGCCATCGTCTCTTCGCAGGCTTCTGCATCGAACAACACAGCAAATTCGTCACCACCAAGCCGTGCGCTTAGCTCGACATGCGGGACATCACCGATGCGTTGGGCAACTTTGCAAAGCACCTCGTCTCCGACCGCGTGCCCGTATTGGTCGTTCAGCGGTTTGAAGTGATTGAGATCGATGAACACGATGCAGATTTCTGACCGGGTCGGCCACAGAGCGCGGAGTTTTTCCATAAACGCCCGGCGATTCATCAAGCCGGTCAGAACATCGGTCGCGGCGAGCTTCTCAGTTTCGGTCACCAGCGCAAACAGATTCTGATCCGCACGTTGACGCGAAAACGCGACAGCAGCAAAAAGGCAGATCGAAAAGCCCGAGAGCGATGCGACGACTAGGCTGAACGCAAGCAGTTCGCTCGGCGTCCACGCCGCATTGAAGTTCTGACTGGCGAAAAACCAAGTATAGAAGAACACACATACGAATTGAGCGGGCGCAAGCATCAGCAGACGCTTGATGTCCAACGCCATGATGAAGAGGAGCGGCACAATCAGAATGACAGGAAGGTCGAATGCCCGGGTATTACCCATCATCCCGTCGCCGAAATTCCTGACCCAAAACAGGGCGAACATGGCTATACAACCATTGAAGAAAATCGATCGAACGTGAAAGTTTCGCTGCGCGCTAAGCGTTATTCCGCCCAAAAGCACTGCGTAGGCCGGAATTACAACCCGGACCAGCCAGGTGTCTTTACCGCTCGCATGGTAGAGCATGTAGAGAAAGGCCGCGAAGCAGAGGCCCAGAATACCCACCCAGTATGCGTGCATGCGCGTCCGCTCTGACATGTCGAGCTTTGTTGTTTTCAGGTGTGATGATCCCGCAGACATATCGAAACGCTAGCAGGTTTGGATAAAAATCTACTTCCGGTCGAGTATTCAAATATTCTCGACTAAGTAGTATTTCATTATTGTTTTAGAACGCTTTATTCTGAACGGTGCGCTAGTCGCTTGCGGGCGTATCCAGTTGCAGCCAGTCCTTGGCCTCCAGCCCATAGATCATGTCCATGACTTCAAACTGGATTCCGACCGGCTTGCGCGAATTGGAGTTCCAGAGCGCCACCACTCCTGCGTTTCGTTCAGGATCGAAGAGGATCATTGAACGGTACCCATCAACGGCGCCGCGATGCCCGACGACGCGGTAGCCTGGCTTCCCGTATTTGTAGACACGCCATCCGAGCGCGTACCGCGCGTCGCGGAGGTGGCCACCATAACGTCGGCTCATGCTGGATTGTTCGCGTCTTGTGTAGACGCGGGGGGTGTGGAGCTCTGTCAATGTGTCCGGGGATAAGATTTCGGGCTCGAGCCCCATCTGCGCGCGCGCAAATTGGGCGAGGTCGCGGATGGAGCCATTGACGCCGCCAGCAGCCGGAACGCGGTAATAGGACCGGTTCACGATGCGTTTCACGGGCCGTGGATCTGCACGGCGCTTACGGTGCGGCTCAGCCCAGGAATAGGAGTTCAGCAAAGCCTCTAGGCCATAACTCGCATCCTGCATGTTGAGCGGTTGAAACAGCTCAAGCCGAACGACTTCCTCAAAATCAATGCCGCGAACCGAGGCGACGATTTCTGAAATCGCGTCGAACGCAACGTTCTGATAGGTGTGGCACTCGCCGACGCTGCAGGTTCGTTTCAACTTGCCGAGCGCCTTGCGGATCTGCGCCGGATCGCCGCCATCTTCGAGGCGCGTATCGTACGCGTTCGGCACGATTCCGATCTGGTGCGAGAGCAGGTCATCCAGCGTGCCGACCTTCTCACCGCCTAGCGGAAGCCTGAGAGAGGTCTTGAACTTGGAAATCGTGTCTGAGAAAGTTAGCTGGCCATCCGCCACCATTTTACCAACTGCCGTTGACGCAACACCTTTCGACAGGGACGCCCAGCGAAAGACTGTATGATCGTTGACCGCATCTCCTCCGAGTTTGGTGACGCCATAACCCTCAGCAAAAGTGATTTCGCCGTCTTCGATCACTGCGACGGCGAGACCAACAATTTCTGGATCAGAGGCGAGACGGGTCAGACGCTCATCAAGAACGTCAAAATCCACCGGGTCTGAAACGGCGTTTCCGACCAGTAACATGGTTGCGAGTGCAAGACCGATGAGGCGAAATGCGAACATGACTGCCCCCTATTCTGGCTTCGAGCCTTCATCCCCTTCGGCAACGACCGCACTCGCGCCAAAAATACGGCCATTAAGAACAGGCATTGCAGCAGCGTTTGGATCGATTGGCGGTTGGATGTCGCTAAACGTCATGCGCATCCGCAATTCGGGCGCTTCATCACCCTGCTCGAAACTTTTATACGCAGCCTCGATCAGATCCGAAACGTGTTGGTCTCGCGACCGAGCCGTCGATCCGCCGAACATAATCGCAACGACACGGCGACCGCGGCGTTTTGCGCTGGCCATAAGGTTGAACCCCGATGCGCGCGTGTAGCCGGTCTTGATCCCGTCCACACCAGAGACTTTGCCGATCAGTTTGTTGTGGTTGCGATAATTGGCACGGCCCCAGCTGAACTTGGTATTGGCGAAATAGCCATAATAGTCAGCGTGATCTTGCAATAGCCGTTCTGCTAGTACCGACATGTCGCGCGCCGTAGAAAGCTGCTGTGAGTTGGGCAGGCCAGACGCGTTCTTGAACGTCGTGCTCTCCATGCCCATCGCCTCGGCTTTGGCCGTCATGAGGGTCGCGAAGCGTTGCTCCGTTCCGCCGAGACGCTCGGCAACGACCACAGCCACGTCATTCGCAGACTTGGTGATCAGTGCATTGATCGCATCCTTGGTCGTGATGGTTGAGCCGGCGCGTAGACGCAGAGAAGATGGCGGCTGGCTCGCCGCCGCGCGCGAAACAGGCAACTGCTCATAGAGTTTAACCTCGCCGCTCTTCATCGCGTCGAACAGCATATACAGCGTCATCGCTTTGGTCAGCGACGCTGGGTATCTAGGAGCATCCGCATGCCGCGCGTGCAGCACCTGGTCGGTTTCGAGATCAATCACAATGGAGGCGTATTTCTCTGCAGATGCGGTCGATTGAGCCCCAAGTGCCAGAAGGGTTCCGGCTACCAGAGCGGACTTGATCGAAATCGCAGAAAAACCAACGGCCATGCACGGGTCTCCATTAGAGCATTCCCCGGCATCCCGAGAAAACAGTAGGATCGATTCATAAGGTTAGCTAGAGGTAAATGCACATGGCATTTCTGTTAGGATTTGTGCCCGTTTCGTTACCTCAACCTTAATTTTGTGCACTGCACAATTTTTTGTTGCAATTGCGAGATGTCATCGTATATTCCGTTGGGTAAACAAGGATTTTGGATTATGACCGCCACCCCTTCTTCTCCTTTCGCTTTCCCATTTCGTGCGTTCGATACGGACGCGTTTGCGAACTTCTTTCCCAATCAAGATTCGATGGGCACGCTCGCGCGCGGCGCAATGGAAGCCTCAACCGCCAGCACGCGTGCTTCGGTCAAAGGCATGCAGGATGTCGGACAAACAATGATGGACCACCTCAAGCAGCAGATGGCGCTATCGGTTGAAACCGGTAAGAAGCTGTCTGAAGCAGGTACCCTGTCGGAAGCAATGACCGTACAGACGGGCTTTGTGAAATCCGCGTTCGAGAACAACCTCAAGGGCTTCAACGAGCTTTCTGAAGTGTATGCAGACACAATGCGTGAGGCGTTTGCACCGCTGGCCAAGCAGGCCAAGAAAACCGCAAAGAGCGCAGCTAGCGCCTAAGCGTTATGTAAACGCCGCGTTCAGACGCAGTCACGATAGAGCCGGGCATGAAAGCCTGGCTGTTTCAGTTTAAACACCTGACAAACCCATCGACTTCCGGCAAGTTCGACGGACCATGTCTGATTTTATTTCCTTCAAGTCGCTAAAACGCCCACCCAAGCCCAATACGTGCTTGGTCGCGCCCGAGAATTTTTGCCTGGCTGCCGAACCGGATTTTGCGCCGCCTGTTGTGCCGTTAACGGGACGCGGTCTCTATTCGCGCCTCAGTGAAGTCATCGCGTCTGAACGCAGTTGGGGAAAACTCGAAGCAGACCCGGAACAGTTGCGGATCAAGTTCGTCGCGACGACTGGGCTGATGCGCATCAAAGACGATGTCGATATTGAAGTGATCCCGCTCGAAGATGGCAAAGCAACCTTCGCAATCTATTCCCGCTCTCGGCTCGGGTATTCCGACCTCGGCGCCAATCGCAAACGCGTGAGCGATTTAATTCGACGCGTGACCACAAATTGATCAATTTCTAGCTTGATCCTACGGCAACACAGCGTCAGTCTACACTTTCGGAAAGGAACGCTTATCTTCTAGGCCATGTCTATCAGAATCGACCGCATAACGCTCTCAGACCCAGAAGGGCCGAACGATCCAATGAACCCGGATGGCGGCGATGACGCTGGTCTTGGAATTGCCACCAAGACGCGCGTTCGCACCAAGAAACCGAGCATGTATCGGGTTCTGATCCTGAATGACGATTACACGCCGATGGAGTTTGTCGTGCTGATCCTTGAGCGCTTTTTCAGCAAGAGCCGGGAACAGGCGACTCGGATTATGCTGCACGTTCATCAAAAGGGCGTCGGTGTCTGCGGCGTCTATACGTACGAAGTTGCGGAGACCAAAGTTGCGCAGGTCATGGATATGGCCCGGCGCAATGAGCACCCCCTGCAGTGCACAATGGAAAAAGAGGACTAGGAGAAACATATGCCGAGCTTAACCCCTAGCCTCGAAAACGCCCTCGAACGCGCCCTCACCGCAGCGGGCGAGCGCCAGCACGAATACGCGACTCTTGAGCACCTCCTCCTGGCGCTGACGGAGGATGAAGACGCAATTGAGGTGATGAGCGCCTGCAAAGTTGACATCGCGTCTCTGAAACAAGCCCTCGAACAATATATCGACGAAGACCTCTCCAGCCTGATAACTGACAACCCGTCAGGCCGGGTGCAGCCGACGGCGGCTTTCCAGCGGGTCGTACAACGCGCCGTTCTCCATGTTGAGAGTTCCGGGCGCGATGAGGTTTCCGGTGCGAACATTCTGATCTCGATCTTCTCGGAGCGAGAAAGCCACGCGACGTACTTCCTGCAGGAACAGGACATGACCCGCTATGACGCGGTCAACTATGTCAGCCATGGCGTTTCGAAAGTGCCGGGTCAGAACCGCCCGACCACGCCGCGGGGCGCAGAGCCAGAAGAGGCAGTTCCAAACGCACCGCAAAGCGAGGCGCTGGATGCCTATTGCGTCAACCTGAACGAGAAAGCCAAGCAAGGCAAAATCGATCCACTGATCGGGCGTCAGCTTGAAATTGAGCGTTGCATCGAAGTGCTTTGCCGCCGGTCTAAAAACAATCCGATCCTCGTCGGTGATCCAGGCGTCGGGAAAACCGCGATTGCGGAAGGCCTCGCACGCATGATCGTCAATGGCGAAGTGCCAGAAATTCTAGATGATGCTACGATCTGGGCGCTGGATATGGGCGCCCTGCTCGCTGGCACACGCTATCGCGGCGATTTCGAAGAACGCCTGAAAGCCGTCATGAAAGAAATTGGCGAGCAAGAAAAAGGCATTCTCTTTATCGACGAGATCCACACCATCATCGGCGCCGGGGCGACCTCTGGCGGTGCGATGGACGCATCCAATTTGCTGAAGCCTGCGCTGCAGAATGGCGAAGTGCGGTGCATGGGCTCGACCACGTTCAAAGAGTATAAGCAGCATTTCGAAAAAGACCGGGCTCTGTCTCGCCGGTTCCGCAAGATCGATGTGGTCGAACCGAATGTCGAAGACGCAGTGAAAATCCTCACCGGCCTCAAATCGACCTTCGAGGATTTCCATGGCCTGCGTTATACCAATGACGCCATCCGGGCTGCGGTGGAGCTGTCGGCCCGCTACATGACCGATCGCAAGCTGCCCGACAAAGCGATCGATGTGATTGATGAGGCCGGCGCGACGCAGTGGCTCGTGCCCGAAAGCAAGCGTCGCAAGACAATCGGCGTGAAGGAAGTCGAAGCCATTGTGGCCAAGATTGCCCGCATCCCCCCAAAGCAGGTCACGAAAGACGATGCCCAGGCGATCAAGTCGCTCGAGGCCGATCTCAAGCGCGTGGTCTATGGCCAGGAAGCTGCGATCGACGCGTTGTCGAGTGCGATCAAACTATCGCGCGCTGGCCTGCGCGAACCGAACAAGCCGATCGGCTCTTACTTGTTCACCGGTCCGACGGGCGTCGGGAAAACCGAAGTGACCCGCCAACTTGCCTCTATTCTGGGCGTCGAGCTTCACCGCTTCGACATGTCAGAATATATGGAGCGCCACTCGATCTCTCGCCTGATCGGTGCCCCTCCCGGCTATGTTGGATATGACGAAGGCGGCCTACTGACGGACGCCGTCATGCAGCACCCTCACTCCGTCGTCCTGCTCGACGAGATTGAGAAAGCGCACCCGGACCTGTTCAACGTGCTCCTTCAGGTGATGGACAATGGCACGCTGACCGATGCGAATGGCCGCAAGGTCGACTTCCGCAATGTCATTCTGGTGATGACCACAAATGCGGGCGCTTCGGACGCCGCTAAGAACTCCATCGGGTTTGGCCGCGGCCGCAAGGATGACGAACAGGAAGAGGCTCTGAAACGCCTGTTCACACCGGAATTCCGCAACCGCCTGGACGCCGTGATTACGTTTGGTGGCCTGACACCTGAAATCATCGAGCGCGTGGTCGAGAAATTTGTGCTGCAGCTTGAAGTTCAGCTGGCGGATCGAAACGTGACGATTGAACTGGCCGCGGGGGCCCGCGACTGGCTCGCCAAGCGCGGCTTTGACGCCGAGTTTGGGGCGCGACCACTGGCTCGCGTGATATCCGAATACGTGAAGAAGCCGATGGCTGAAGAGCTCCTGTTCGGAAAACTCGCCAAAGGCGGCACGGTAAAAATCGGACACGACAAGAAGAAGGACGAATTGACCTTCAAATATGTCGAGGACAAGCCGACCAAGCGCAAGCCAAAGACCCCCGGCAAAGGCAAGCCTGAGAAGGTTTAGCAGTCGAACTTAAAATCGGCCAAAAAGGGATCCCTCATCCTGAGCTTGTCGAAGGACGAGGGATCCCGAGCGGGCGTTAAACCGAAAACGCACTCTCACGTGCCACGGTCAGGTGTGGGGCGCCGTCGCTGGTCTTTTTCCAAGACACACCTTCAGGCGATACCATAGCCGTTACCCTTTGCCGAAAGGCAGAAAAGCTCTCCCAGTCAACCACATCGACAGGGTCGTCAAAGTGCAGGGTCAGCTCATACCCTTCGCCGCCATGTAATTCGCGAACGGCATGGACACGGCCTCGAAAGGCTCGCTTCAGATAGGCCCCGCTGACACGCTCTCCGACTTGCCAGCAAGCTTCAGGTTCGTTCGACAGTCGGGCGGCGGCGGTGTTCCAGTCGCGAAACCCCATCTCACACGCGACTTGCTCGAGCGCGGCCGCATAGCTGAGCTTCGTCTCGCTATTTGCTTTGAGTTCGCGCGCACGGGCCTTTGCCTGCACGCGGGTATAAATGTGCTGTATCATCACAGCGTCCTTTCACAATTCCAGTGTGGTCCAGCGAAGGGCGGGGCTCGCATTGCCGCCAGACCAGAAGTGAA
Source organism: Henriciella sp. (assembly GCA_017642885.1). Taxonomy (GTDB): domain Bacteria; phylum Pseudomonadota; class Alphaproteobacteria; order Caulobacterales; family Hyphomonadaceae; genus Henriciella. The sequence goes on from JAEPOM010000001.1 coordinate 257,682, forward strand.
AAGGTCTGCGATAGGCCGGAAAATCCGGGAGGTCTTCACCAAGGACTTTCGTCCAGCGAGCGGCAGGCGCCTCAACCGAGGCGCTCCCTTACGCGAGAAAGCGGGGAAAGGTCAACTCAAGGTGCTCAAATACCTGATCAGGCTTTTTCCTTGTCGCCGTCCATAATCTCCATCATCCGGTCGTGCAGCTCGGCTTCCCAGGTCTCTGATCGTTCGCGGACGCGGCTGACATAAGCCTCGTTCTCGTGCGCCGGTATGTCCATGTCGTAGACGTCAGCAACCTCAATCATTGATTGCTGATCCATCTCATGGAATGCCATTTTCATTTCATCCGCTGCATCGCGCGGGACGCCCATTGCTTCGAACGCAGAACGCCCAATTCTGAGCGAGCTGTCATAGGTTTCACGAATGATGTCGCGGCATCCATGCGCCCATAGCTCGTAGACGTGATGGCGATCGACGGCCCGGGCGATCACGTGCAGATCGGGGAAATTGCGAGCGGCGTAAGCGACGAGTTCAGTAATCTGTTCCTTATCATCAATAGTGACGATGAGCATTTTCGCCTTGTCGATCCCGGCCGCATGCAACAGGTCCGGCCGGGTTGCATCGCCAAAATAAGCGTGGCTGACCCCGTAGGTTCGCAGGATATCAAGCTGCTTGGAGCTGTAATCGATCACCGTCGAGGTATAGCCAGCGGTCCGCAACATGCGGTCGACGATGCCGCCAATCCGGCCTCGGCCCGCAATAATGATCCCGTTGTTTTCAGTAATCTCATCGGCTTCAGCCTCCTGCCCGCGCGCGTAAATCCCAGCGACGATCTGATCGTAGAGAATGAACAGGAGCGGCGTGATCAGCATCGACAAGGCGACCACCAGCAAAAGTAAGCTGCCAACGGCATCCGGAATGATCCCGTTTGTGGTCGTAAAGGCGAGCAAAACGAAGCCGAATTCCCCGGCCTGCGCCAGGCCGAGGGTGAACAGCCAGCGCTGCGCCCCACGGATCTTGAAGGCCGTACCGAGCAAGAAGAGCACCGTCGCTTTCAGCAGGATCAAGCCTGCCGTCATGCTGATCACCAGGCCAAAATTCTCAGACAAGAGTTGGAAATTGATTCCTGCCCCGACAGTGATGAAGAACAGCCCCAGCAGTAGGCCCCGGAACGGGTCGATGTCTGATTCCAATTCGTGCTTATATTCAGAGTTGGCGAGGACGACGCCCGCCAGAAACGTGCCGAGCGCAGGTGATAGACCGACCAGAGTCATCAACAGCGCGATCCCGATAACCATCAACAAAGCAGTGGCCGTGAACAGTTCGCGCAACTTGGCGCCCGCTACAAACCGGAAGATCGGTCGTGTCAGATAGTTCCCGCCCAGAATCACAGCCGCAATGGCACCGACCGTGACCAGCATGGTCTGCCAGCCGTTCAAATTCTCGACCAGGCTGATGCTATGCTCATCGCTGCCGCCAGCGGTCAGGGTCGCGACTTCCGGGAAAGCCAGAAGCGGAATGATCGCCAGCATCGGAATGAACGCGATGTCCTGGAACAGGAGCACAGAAAAGCTCGCTTGCCCGCCATCGCTCTTCATCAGGCCTTTCTCGTTCAACGTCTGCAGCACAATCGCCGTTGAGGACAGTGACAGGATCATGCCGATCACCAACGCCGTGTTCCATGATTGCCCAAACGCCATCGCCACCGACATGACCAGCAACATGGTCATCACGACCTGCCCCCCGCCAAGCCCCATCAAGCGATTTCGCATTTGCCAAAGCAGCTTGGGTTCCAGCTCCATCCCAACGAGGAACAACATCATCACGACGCCAAACTCGGCAAAATGCTGTAGCGCCACGACGTCGACCTGTAGCAGGCCCAGGAGCGGACTGATGCAAATGCCCGCAATCAGGTATCCGAGCACCGATCCGAGCTTCAACCGCGTCGCGATTGGAACAGCGATGATCCCAGCACATAAGAGAATGAAGGCGAGGAGGAGAAAATCGGACATGGCGGGCGCTCGTCGATGTTAAGGTTTGAAGCGATATAGGCGCATTTTTCGCGATTGCGAAAGCTGACGAGCCGGGAACAGCTCATCCGGTTGTTCTGTCCCCCAAAACTGATGTACAAAGCCTTAGTTGAGTATTGGGAGGTGACGTGTGCTTAAGTGGTTTCTCGGCATCCTGGTTATTGTCGGCGTCGGCGGTGCAGCGGCCTGGTGGTGGCTGAATCGGCCTTTGATTATTCGCCATCCCGACTTTGGGACGGATTGTGCTGATCTCGTTTCTCAAGATCGCCTAGATCGCAAGGTCGACTGTATTCGCGTCTGGTACGGCACCAATCGCAAGCTGGAAACTGGCGACGCGATGCTCGCCTCTGATGCTGCCGATGTGATTGAAGGCACGGGCGAAAATGGCGAATCCCTCCGCCTCGGTCGGGCAGATGTCTGGCTTCCCAAACTGATTGAAGATGGCGGCTCGCGCGAAAGGGGAGAAACCCCACATGTTCAGGGTCAGGCTCCGAACGACGCCGACAAGCTCTCCGAATATGTCTTCCTGACTCGAATCACGACGAGCGGGCGCGAAACGTTCACGGCAACGCTTCAGGACGCCATCTATTATGAGGGATCTGACGCCATCCTGTTATTTGTGCATGGCTTCAACGTGAAATTTGACGACGCGCTGGTGCGCGCGGCACAGCTCTCGAACGATCTGTCGCGCAGTGAAACCTATGATGTCGGCATTCCCGTCCTCTATAGCTGGCCGTCTGCAGGCGAGGTTTCGATTGAGGAATATCGCGGCGATCGCGACCGCTCGATCAATTCCGCCCCTTATCTGGAAGAGTTTCTCGATCTGATCACAGAAGACCTGGATGTCAGCCGGATCAATATTATCGCCCATTCCATGGGAAACCGCGTCCTCACCAAAGCGCTAGAGGATTATGCGCGCGATTATCTCGTGCGGCATGACCGGAATGATCTCGAGTTTCGGATCCTATTGGTGGCCGCTGATGTGGAGCGTGACGTGTTTGCCGCCGCGAATGGCGTGTTCGATAATCTCGATGCGAATGTCACAATTTACACGTCTGATACAGATCGCGCGCTCTATGCGTCGAACATTCTCAATCAGGCGAAACGGCTGGGAGAAACCGACACTGACAAGCCGTACATTCGCAACGCGCAGAACTATCAGACGATTGATGCAACGGCCGTGACCACGCAATTGTTCGGGACGGGGCACAATTACTATTCCGACAACCCGACCATCCTTTGGGACATGATGTGCACGATCGGCGAAACGCGGCCCCAGGATCGCGCGCTCGAAATCGCACGCTATGGCGGACTGCCAGACGGCGATCCGTATTATCGGGTCAATTCAATGATCGCGCCGCAAACCGAAGCCTGCACCTTGCATCGCTCGGCTTTCCCGGCGGGTGGTCTTGCGGTTGCCGAGCCTGAAGATGCCTCTGCACCAGAACCGGCGCCCCGCCGCGATCGCAGCCTCGCTCCGCCGCCCCCTCCGCCAGAGCCTGTGGCGGAAATGGAACCAATGGCCGATCCGCAATCGCTTCCCCTGGAAACGACATTCTATGTCGTCGACTATGAAGCTGTGGATCTGACGCCATATGAAGCTGTCCTGCGGCAAGTTCTCGACAGCGGTGAGACGATCGAATCGCTGACGATTAGTGCGTACAACGACACGGCAGGGCTGGATGCTGAGAGCCGAGTCCAAACGGTTCGCTTTGCCAATCTCGTCCGAGACTGGTTCATCGCCAACGGGGTCGCTCCGAGTGCAATTACCACGGTCGGATATGGCGAGCAGGACCTCGCCGTTGAGACCGAAGACGGGGTGGATCAACAATTGAACCGCCGCGTCGTGATCGAAGTCGTATCGAACTAGTTGCCTGCAGGCTCGGCCACGACGCGGAACCCAACAGAGCGATCACGAACGGAGCGTTCGTTCCGGGCGCGATTGGCCGCCCGGTGCTCAGCAGCGCCGAGACGCCAGGACCCGCCCCGCACGACGAATAGCTGGCAACCTGATTTGCTGACGACACGTCCATCACTTGGCGCGTCCGAGTAATTGTTGACATAGCAGTCCGCGACCCATTCGCGGACATTGCCTAGCATTCCCGAGATGCCGAATGGATTATCCGGAAGGCTAACCGTGTCCGCAATTCCTCCGCTCACGGCCCCCTTGCCTGGAAAGCTCGTCCCCCACCAATAGGCAGTTTCCGTTCCGCCTCTCGCTGCATATTCCCATTGGGCTTCGCTGGGCAGGCGGTACCGGCGTTCACCTTGCTGAGACAGCCAGGTCGTGTAGGCCACGGCATCATCATAACTCACGCGCGTGACAGGCTCGCTGCTATCTCCACCTGGATCTGCGCGGCAGGCACCGGCATCGGCACAAAGCTGCCATTGCTGGCGAGTGATTTCAGTGGCGCTGATTGAAAACGGGCGCAACGTAACCTCACGCTGTGGTCCCTCATTTCCCGACCGATTCGCCTCCGAAGCGGGCGACCCCATCGTGAAACTACCGCCTGGCAAGTCGACCATTTTCGGACAGACAGAGCAGCTCGCCGCCGCAGGCGGAGACGGTGGCTCCACGTCCGGACCTGGACCGGGCGCGGGCGGGTTGAGCGCCTGCATTCCAAACCATCCACCAATGCCCAGCACGGCAACCGCGCCAATCAGCATGGGCAGCGGGCTCGAAGACTTCTTCTTTTCCGTCTTTATCGCCTTCTCCGCAACTGGCGCAGGCGCTGCGGGTTTGGGTGTTGGTTTCGGCTCCGGCGTTTTTGGTGCGGGTGTAGATGCGCCCGCCGCCTGCACAGCCACCAACCGATTGCGCGCCAGTGCCGCATAATGACCGTCAGGATAACGACTGAGATAGGCCTCGAAGTCTGCAGGATCGTCACCATCCTTGATAGACGTCCAGAACACAGTCTCGATCGTAGCGTCGTTCTGCGCTGATGGAACTGCAGGAGCCGCCGCTGCGCTCGCAGCTGTTTCGGCTGCGGTATGCTTGTCCAGTGAGCGCTTGATGTCGGCAACAAATTCCGCCCAACGCGCTTCATTGCGGTCGCCATTCCAGCCAATCAGGTCAGCGGTTTGCGTCAGCTCGAACATGATCGGCCTATCGGCCTCTTCGATCATCGCCGGTACCATCTCGCAGCTACGTTGTCCGAGCGTTGCTTCGGCGCGCACCCATTTGGATTTCACAGACGTCTGCGACCAGAGCACCACGACGACGGCGGAGTCGCGGAGCATATTTTCAGTCACTTCATCATAGGTCTGTCCGGCGCGCAGGACCTTGTCCCACCAAACCGAAAACCCCTCAGCCTCCAGCGCTTCGGCGATCACCTGCGCGATCGGTCGATCCGCTCTGCTATAGGATAAGAATATATGCGACATCGTCCCCGGCCCCTGTGTTTTGTTATGGTTAAAGCGACCTTGCCCCCAGCCATGACACAAAACTTCGTCAATCCAAAGCGGAAGTTCAGTAGATGCGCACACGGCACGGTTTCGAAAAATCTTTTTAATACAGCCTGCAAGCGCGAAACCTTCTTGCCAGCTGCGAAGTGAACGTGTTTCGTGTGCGGGATGGACAAGCCAGGGACGGGCGCATGACTTTTCGCTTCAATGACGAACTATTATTGTCGGAAGAAGACCGAGCCCTCGCCGCGCGAACTTACCCGAACGTGTTTTTCGCCTTGGATCATCCTGAACTGCGAGACGAGTTCCAGCGCGTAGATCGCGCTGCGGTGGCCGCGAAACGGAGGTCTCGATGGATTGGTTGCGCGGCATTGGTTTTTGCCACCTTGTCGCTACTCGCCTTTCCGGTTGATGTTGTCATCAAGGGGATCTGGACGAACGAAGCGGCGCACAAACCCATCCTGAACTACCTTGCCATTGCCGGTGCCTGTTTTGGCATATTGGCGCTAATATTCGGGAATATCGGCCTTGGCTTCGGCAAAGTGAAACGCGACTGGCTGATGAAGCGACTGATCACCGAACGCCTTCGTCAATGGCACGCGCAATACATCGCGGCCCACTCCGTCGAAATTGCGATTGCTGCTGAGCAACCGGAAGCAAAGGCCACATGGTTGGACCAGCGCGATCTCAGCTTCAAACGCTTCAAGCGAAACTTCATCGATCAGATTTCCAGCGAATACACCAAATACACCCACACCTCTGCTGCTGCCCATTCCGGCCAGAGCGTGACCGATCCAAAAGCCGAAACCGCGTTCTGGATTGAAGACGCTTGGGCGGGCAAAGCCGCGATGAAACCTGACAAGGCGCATCAAGACGCGCTCGACGAAATCTGTCGCGCGCTGCATGAAACCCGGATGCGCGGCCAAATTCAGTACACCAATTATGTGCTTTCCTCCGAGGGGAAGTTTTGGTCCTCGCCGTCAAAGCAGCTGCACATTCTCGGAAATCTCAGCTACTTGCTCGTCGTATTTGCGTTCGTCGCGAACTTCATCGCGCTCGGCGCTGCGGTCTGGGGACCGTTCGTAGAAAGCACCTCCGTCCTGAGCGCGCTGGCGATCGCTTTCGCAATCCTCGCCGTCGGCGTTCGGGCAATGCTGGAAGGCCTGCGTCCGCAGCGCGAGACGCGGCGGATGCAATTCTATGCAGGTGCGATCAACCGCGCCGATCGTGATTTTGATACAGCTCGTACGCATGCGAAACGCATCGCCGCTTTCGGCCAACTTGAGCGCGCTTCCTACGATGAAATGGTCGAGTTTATCAGCTCCAACGAACGCGCGAGATTTGTGCTCTAGCGACCCGCGCAGGCAGAAAGTGCCAGATCATCGACCTCAAGCGCCGCCGCGACCCGATACGGCGCATCCGTCGCAAGCATTGTAAGACCGCCATCGGCCAGGGCCTGAAACTCACTTGGATCGCCATCTGACCAATAGACATCATCCAAGCGCTCGCCCGCCCGACCAAGCGTGCCAAACGCTGTCTCGACACCGCGATTACCAATCGCTTCAAAGGCGCGGGTGTTAGGATTGCTGATCCCCATCCAGGCGACGACTTTATCAAAGTCCACCCCTTGCGCCGCCAGCTCGTCCTGGTGATCGCGGCTGTTGACGCTCGCCGTCATCATCAGATCTGGCGCGAGCCGGGCCACCTCAACAGCCTGATTATCATTATAGGTGATCAGCAAGACGTTTTCCTCAGCCTCGGCCGCGCGCACCAGCGAGATGATATTGCGAAAACTGGTGGTGGGCTTCTTGTCGAGTTCAACGATCGCGCCGGTCGACTTCGCCCAGAGCAGGACGTCGGTCAGTTTCGGAGCCTGAAACGCGGTGATCGCTCCGTCATTGTCTTTGAGGTTCAGCGTCCGGATCGTCTCCCAGTCCGTGTCGGCAACAAAGCCGCTTCCCGTCGTTGTTCGGCCAAGGCTGCGATCGTGCATCAGGAACAATACCCCGTCCCGGCTTTCTGCAACATCAATCTCATGGATCAGGATCCCCTGGTCGAGACCATATTGCATCGTCTCGATGGCGTTTTCGGGATAGCCTGGGGCGGGTCCGCCGCGATGTGACGCGATCAACAGGCCGCCACTCTCACGTACGCAGTCGAAGAACTCGGGCAGAGGTCCGACAGAGTATCCTTCGACAGGCTCTAACTGCGTGAGATCCGTCCGCTCAACAGACCCTTCAGCAGCGCTCTCCAAGATTTGTGGCGGGTCAAACTCCCCTGCTTCTGGCTGACACGCAGAGAGACAAAAACTCGCCACAGCGAGTGTAATTGGGAGAAGACGTCGCATGCTATATCACTTTCGATTCTTGCCGAGCCTGTATCGTCAACCTACAACAATCCTCAGGCCCCGAAAGGGGCGAGAACACTACAGATTTATGGAGGATAACCGATGCAAGGCATCATGCAGGACTGGCAGCTCACAACCAACAAGATTCTGGAGCACGCAAAACGTATCAACCCGACCCGCGAGATTATCACGCGCCGCGTCGGAGGCGAGATCGTTCGCACCAGCTATTCCCAGCTGCACGATCTATCCAAACAGGTCTCTGGTGCCCTGATCGAAGGCGGCATCGGTCTTGGCGACCGGGTTGCAACGCTCGGCTGGAACTCGGCCCGACACATGGCCGCCTGGTACGGCACGATGGGCATTGGCGCCGTCCTGCACACGATCAACCCGCGTCTCCACCCGGATCAGATCGCTTGGATCGCCAATCACGCCGAAGACAAAGTGCTGATCCTCGACACCACGTTCCTTCCCATCATTGAGGCGGTGAAAGACAAGTTCGAGACGATCAAAACCTACGTGATTTTTGCCGACGCCGACAATATGCCGGAAAACTCGCTCGGCGCGATTGCCTTTGATGACTGGGTGGCAGGCAAGTCTCTCAATGCCAGCTGGGGCGACTTCCCCGAAGAAACAGCCTGCGGGCTCTGCTACACATCGGGCACAACTGGAAACCCGAAAGGCGTGCTTTATTCTCACCGCTCGAACGTCCTGCACACAATGATCACCATGTCGAAGGACGCCATGGGCATGGGCGCGAATGACGTCGTACTGCCCGTGGTCCCAATGTTCCACGCAAATGCCTGGGGCCTCGCCTTTGGTTGTCCGGCCACCGGCGCCAATATGGTAATGCCCGGCGCGCAAATGGACGGTGCCAGCATTTATGAATTGCTCGACACGGAAAAAGTCACGATCACGGCGGCCGTGCCGACCGTCTGGCTCGGCCTGCTCACCTATCTGCGCGAGAACGATCTGAAACTGCCGCACTTGAATAAAGTCCTGATTGGCGGCTCGGCCATTCCTGACGCAATTCTGCGCGCGTTTGAAACGGAATACGAAGTCGACGTCATCCATGCATGGGGCATGACCGAAACGAGCCCGCTCGGCACGCTTGGTTCTCTACCACCGCATCTGATGGATGCCGATATCGACACCCGTATGACGCAAAAGCTCAAGCAAGGCCGTCCGCCCTTTGGCGTCGAGCTCAAAATTGTCGATGACGAAAACAATGATCTTGCCTGGGATGGTGAGACGTCTGGACGACTGGTCGTTCGTGGCCCGGCCATCGCAGCTGGATATTTCAAGGGCGATGGCGGCAATGTTCTGGATGAGAACGGCTTCTTCGACACGGGCGACGTCGCCAATATGGACGAGTTCGGCACCATGCAGATCACTGATCGTGCCAAGGACGTGATCAAATCAGGTGGCGAGTGGATCAGCTCGATCGATATTGAAAACATCGCCGTTGGTCACCCTAAAGTGGCGAATGCGGCCGCGATTGGCATCTATCACCCGAAATGGGATGAGCGTCCGCTCCTAATCATTCAGGCGGCGCCAGGCGAAGAACCATCCAAGGAAGAGCTACTCGCACAACTGGAAGGCAAGATCGCCAAATGGTGGACACCGGATGATGTCGCCTTCATCGACGAAATCCCACTCGGTGCCACCGGCAAGATCAACAAGCTGAAACTGCGCGAGATCTTCAAGGACTATAAGCTACCGACAGCTTAGTCGTCTTCGGGTTCCGCCGATGGACGTTTCAATTCGATCCCTTCCTTCACCATTTCAACCTGGTGGGGGTAAGGGATCTCGATGCCTTCAGCGTCAAAGCGCTGCTTGACCGCTTTGGTTATATCGGCGCGAACCTGCACAAATTCACGGCCGGGCACCCAAGCCCGCAAGCGGAGTGTGATCGCCCAGTCGCCAAGCTCGTGTACGCCGACCCAGATGTCTGATCTCTGTAAGACCCGGCCATGCGCATCCGCAATATCGGCCAGCACCTCCAACGCATGATCGAGATCAGTGTCGTAGTGGACCCCAAAAAACAGGTTCAATCGTCGACGTGGTAATCGATTGTGATTGACAATAGCATCGCCCCAAACCTGATCATTGGTGAGCAGCACCACTTTATTGTCGACCTGCTTGATCGTGGTGTTGAAGGGCGTGATATCCATCACCTCTCCTTCCCGCGCACCAATTTCGACCCAATCGCCAATCTTAAACGGTCGAAAGGCGGCGAGCATGAACCCCGCAGCAACGGCCTTCAATGTATCTTGCAAGGCCAGCGCGATGGCGAGGCCCGCCGCACCAACAATCGCGATGAGCGAACCAGGCGCGAAGCCGAATTGCGTCATCGCCATCAAGATCGCGATACCAAGAATAAGGTAGCGAATGATCGCCGCCGAAAAACTAATCAGCGTATCATCGACTTTGTGGCGCGCATTGGCCCGCTCACCATAAGACCGCAACGACCGATTGAGCCAGGTCGCCAGCAACACGGCTCCGCCAATAATGACCAGACCGGCAAGCGCCTTGGGCCAGAAATTCACCAGGACATGGCCAAAATCGAAGCCTACCTGCTCGGCTCCACCTGTAAAAACCGCCAGAAACACTAATAACTGTGCCAGCGGCGCTGCCAGATCCCAGCTCGACCCCAGGAACAGGTCAGGATCCTTGTAGGTTCGGCGCCCAAACGCGCGGACCAACCGCTTGAAAACATAACCCGCGAGATAAGCGAGTAAAACCAGACCGATCAGGACCAATCCCATCCAGACCTGCGGCGCAATCGCGGCCAGTGTGGGCGGCAAAATCGAGACATCGAAAGGCGGGGTTAGCAAAGACATCATGCAAATGCCGTTTGACAGGCTGGCGTGGATTGTAAAGCAAAATCACTGAGTTTCTGACCCGAGATGATGATCTCGTTCACGCCGCATAAACCTTAAATCGGCAAGCTCCAGAGTTAATCTTGTCTGCCTTAAACCAGACGTAATTAAACCCGAGACAGCTTGCATGAGTTTCGTCCTGAGCATCGCGTTTCCATTGATCGTTGGCACCGGCCCAATGGACGAGGCCTTGCGCGCGACGGAAGCGCCAGACAGCCTGCGCGCGGCGTTCACCGTAGAAATGAGCAGCGCCAAAGCCAGCCGCACTTTTGCGTTCGATCCGCGAGAGCCCGAAGGACGGCGCTGGCAGCTGATCATTGCGCGCGGAGAGGATGGCGACCTGGATCAGGCGGCAGCAGCCTGGGGCGCAGAGGCTGCGCCAGATGGGCGTCTGTTTCCGGACGATTTGCGCGCCAGTTTCGGCGAAACGGTTTATGTCGACGATATGGGTCCGGCCTGGCGGTTGAAGTTCCAACACGCCCCGTCTCCGAATGATGGCGCGCTTGATATCTGGGCGACGCAGCGCCTTCAGGCAGAGGCATGGATGGAACCCGGGGATGGCCGCTTCATGCGGATCGATTACGCCCTGCCCCGCCCGGTTCGAGGGCCAAAAGGCGGGCGTCTCACGCGGTTCGAGCAAAGCTATCTTCTCGAGACGGAACCGGAATGGGGGCTGACTTATGTCTCTCAGTTTCAGCTCAATTTTGAAGCCAAAGCAGCGTTCCGGACGGTCCGCCAGAACTATACCGCGGTGATCACCGAAGCGACCTTCTTTTTTGCCAGTCCGGAGCTGGAACAGCATTTCGTCTCAGCCCAGCTGGAGCCGGTGTGGCCACGCTGAAATTGGCGCATAAGAATGGTTGCGGAGCGCCAAAGCGCGGTGTATGCAGCGCGCTTCTGATGGTTCGGTAGCTCAGCTGGTTAGAGCGCACGACTCATAATCGTGAGGTCGGGAGTTCAAGTCTCCCCCGAACCACCATTTATCCCCCTGATTTTCAATGTTTTTTATCTCCGCGAGCATCAGCTCAGAGATTGAACTGTAACGCAAATGTAACGCAACCTCCGTGAGGAACGCATCGATCGCTGCTGTCGATTTGAAAAGATAGGATGGATCAAACGGTGCATAGATTTCAGTCGTGCTAACGTCCGGCGATTTGTGACCTAGTTGAGCAGCAACTTCCCATGCTGGAACACTGCTTTTTCTGAGCCAACGAGCCATTGTGTGTCGAAGCCCATAAGGTTGAACAGCATCATCTAACTCAGTAGTCTTCCTTAAAGTGCGCCACGCAGTTCGAATGCTCTTTACGGGCCCACCTTTGAACTCGATGACGTGACCGGTTTGAGACAATTCATATTGCTTAAGAAGCCAGGGTTTCAAAGTTTGGGGGATCTTTACTTGAGGACGAAACTTGAGCGTTTGTTCTCGCCCTTTCGGATTCAGATCGATCAGTTCGTTGCGAAAATCGATTTGGCTGAATTTTAGATCTAAGATCGCCCGGTTCCGCGCGGTCGCGGAAAGCATTAGAACAATGAACGCTTTCAGGTGATATTCCGCATTGTCGATTAGTGTCGCAACTTCCTCGACCTCCATGGGCCGGCCCTTCGGAGGTGGCGTAGGTACTTTCACCAACTCGATGTACGGAACAGAAGTGATCTCTCCCCTCTTCCAAGCCCAATTCAGTGCCGCTTTGCCTATCGTCAGGATCTGTCGAATGCTGTTTTTGCTCAGCCCCAGGTCCTGCTCAAGATACATCCGAAACGATTGTTGGCGGGCGGGTGCGCATGCTTCTTTGACTGTAGATGTTTTGTGAAAGTCGAGCCAATATCTCAGATACCTTTGGACATTATCATAGCTGCGAAGCTTGGATCCGTACTGTTCGTAATAGCGAGCAAACAGTTCAGCTAGCGTGGCATCCTCAGGCTGCTCTTCGGTTTTGGTGTGAAAAAGCACGAACCAATCGGTCAGTGCTTGCTTGGCCTCGTCAAAATCCGATGTGCCGAGGCTAATGCGGCGTGTTTGTCTAGCTTCGCTGTCAAACCATGTTCGGTACCACGCGTCGCTCTTGGGGCGCTTCGAAAGCCAGAATTCTCCGATTTGGAACGGTTTCTCTGAGTTGTATCTGGGCATGGTGCGATCTCCACTGCGTTTAGAAGACATTGAATCAACTGAAATCCAAAAAAGCAAATCTTTCTCGGTGAAACCCGGACGCAGTCAATCTCACCGCTCGATCTCAGCCTTCTGAGTGACACCACAGATAAATCGAGGACCTTTGCTGCCTCCTGTTCCGAGTACCTCCCATACAAGTCTAATCCTTGAGCTTCCGCCATGCGATGATGAAACTTCGAAAACTCAGGGGGATCCATCATCCGACCTACTCCGCCGCCACGGAGGGTCGCGCGTCCTGAGCAAAGTCATCTTCACTGAACACAGCATCCGCGAGCGCTTCTCCCACCAGTTTGCGCCCTGAGTTCAAGCGCTCTGCAACGTTGGATCTAAAATTCACGACACCTGAGTTTGCTCTCGCTTTTGCGGCTTGCTTTTGCTCAGGCGTCATCGGCGGTGCGAATGCGAGCTGATACCACGCCAGCATATCCGCCATCTCCATAACCGCGTTTTGATCTCGTTCGATCCGCGACATCTGACGGATCATCTCGTCCTGGCGCTTGATAAGAGCGGCGTCTCGCTCGTGATGACTGGAGACTGAAAAGTACACTGCCAGCGCATCTTCAATCACAGACGACTGCGTCATGCCCTGCTTCTTTGAGAGCGCTACGACTTTGGCATGGAGATGCGTCGGCACGTATGCAATCAAGCGCGGTTTCACGCGCCCAGGCCTCTAAGACGTTTGATATACTCTACATTCATGCCCCTAAGTCTGCCGAAGAGATTGCGCGGCCGTCAAGGCGGAATATCGTGAACGATCGTGAACAATTGGGTACAATTTCAAAGGCTTGCATAGATTTTGACGTAGTTGGATACTTTCATACACCCCTGTCGAAAGAAATGGCGGGTTTGACAAGCTTCAGTCCGTAATACGCTAATCCACTGGCGAACCATCAAACTAAAATTCGCCTATTGGGTGAATTAATTCTCCTCTCGGTCCGTCCGACTGACAAGCATCGCTAGCGACTAATCCCTCGGGAACGACCAAGTGTCCAACTAATATCGCGAGATCGCGACATCGAGATTTCAATCTCTCGGCCTCGCAATCGCTCCAGGCTTGGTTTCCATGGCACCAGGGAAAACTCGCGTCCGCGGTCTACGATACCGTACTCGCCATTTGCCGTCTTCAAGGTACCAGATAATGTCCCTTCGAGCTGTTCACCCGGCTCGAGGATCTTATGCGTTTTTCCAGCTTGCTTGGCATAGTCGAGAGACGCGTACGATAGCCCCTCTTGTCGTAGAAACTTCAACTGCGCAGCATTCAATGAATTCTCGCCTCGATTTTTGACCAAACCTCGATCAGCAAGAACCTTCATTCGTTTTTCCATCGCATGTCGAACGTCGCCGCCCAGTCCTGCTTCCGAGAGCTTCTCGTTAGCGACACCAGCGAGCTGTTGATCGAGCCATGTCTCGCCGAACGCACGGATCTGATTTTCAAACGCTCGACCTTCCAGCTTGCGCACAATATTTGGAGCGCGTTTCGCGGCTTTGGCGAAATGGCGATCGACGCAGCGAATGAAGTCAGGCTTCACGAAAAAAGACTCCGCGTGAAAACGCTCAATAAGCCCTGCTCGCTCCAATGAACCCAGACGATTCTCAATCATGTTGAAGTAACGCGGCCCAGCGTCGGGCTTAGACGCTCTGTGACGATCAAGACTGTAAATCCCTCGATGATTGGAAGCGACATCTGCAATGTGCTTATCCAAATTCAGAGCGCCCGGAGAGCGGGCTTTGATCTCAACCATATCGCCGACCTCCAAGTCCTTGGGATTGGAGAGGCCCAAATCAAAGTGATGCGCGCGACCATCTAATCCATCAATGATGGCATAACGGCGGTCCAACAGCTCGTTATCGTATCCAACTTTCAACAGGCGTCCTCGCACAGCTTCGCCATGGTCATATTTGCCTTGCTCATGAGCGCTGACCCGCTCAATCCCAGCTGACCGAACCGCCCCTTCAATCCGGCGCGCAATGGTGTCAGATTTGTCGAGCGCATTCAGGGTGACGCCTAGCTGTTCATCGACGCTCCAAATCGAACCCGACTGATGTTGCGCAAGGCCGAGATCTCGGAGCACATTTAAACGTGCTTGGTAGTAGCCCCGGTTGCGCTTCAGGTTCGAGAGATTGATCGCGCCGTTTCGGTGCATTTCTCGCATTAGAACGCGGTCCATTCGGGTGACTTTTCGATGGCCGATTTCGACATTCAGTTTGGCTGACAATTCGGCTGATGTTTGCAGACCCAGTTCTCGGGTCAAAAGCGCGCTGCCACGTTCGCGCATACCATGTGAGAGATAGTCTTTCGGGATCACGAGATCCTGTCCATCATCACGTTTACCGCTTATGACGATATGGGTGTGCGGATGCTCTGTGTTATGATGATCGACCGCAATCCAATCGAGCTTGGTTTCTAGATCGATTTCCATTTGAGAAACCAAGTCCCGCACGAAGGGCTTCAGCTCCTTCAATTTCTCTCCATCTTCGGGAGAAACGATGAAACGGAAATGGTGACGGTCATCGGAATGTTCTTTTAGCCATTCTTGGCCATGAATTCCCTCAGTCAGTTCATCATAGAATTCCGCCGGCTCTCGATCTTTTCCTGCACCGTCTCTTTCCAGGTAAGAGATATGCGCGCGCTGCGAGCCTCCCCCACCTCCGGAAAGGCGATGGACGCGCGCCTTGATCATCATTCTCCGTGCACCAGAGAATGCCACCGACCCACCACCGCCTAAGCCTATCTTTCCAGGCTTCTTTCGTGCGCCTTTCAGGAAGGACTTTATACCCTTGGGTTTGAACCGCCCCTGCGATCGAATGCGCCCAAGCCGGGGCTGGAAGTCGAAATCACCAGCGTCGCTCATGGCTTGCACCATTTGGCGCCCTGTACGCGCCCATGGCTTTTGAGATGCGCGCCGGGTAGGCGCCAGCGATGCACCAATTCGTGTACAAATCCGACTCGTGCATATTCGCAGTGGTGACGGAAGATCATGAGATATTTGCGAGTCACCCCTATTGCTGCAATGACTCGCGCCAGCGCCCCATCCCCATTGGCAATCTGGGGCCGCAGGACACAGTTGCTTTTATCTTGCGTTACTCCGCTCTTTGTCTCTTCCCTTTCTCTCACTCGCAAATGAAACATCCAGGTCATGAGACAGACCTCGCCCGGATAAGCGCTTCAAACACTTTTGGATCGTAAGGCTCGGGCTCCTTATTCTTTGAGATTCGAAGGTGAAAATGCCGCCAGTACGCAGGCGCGATCTCATGCAAAACGTGCGCTTCGGAGAGCATATCAATCACTCGAAGCGCACGTTTTGCTGTTGCTTTTCCGAAGGCATGCAGCAGCAAATGGGCACCCGGTTTCACGCCAGGAATGCGGGTTAGCCGTTCGCCAGGACGGCCCGCTTGAGCCACAACAACTCGCCAAGACTGAGTACCGTATTGGTCGCCGCGCCAACGAACGAAGCCGAAAACCTCAAGAGGTTTGAAGCGAAATTTTTCGTGTTTTTCCGAGGTGCGTGTTGACGTTATCGAGCGTCCAAAGAGCAGTCTATCGTTCCCTCGCCTCCCCGCTTGCAATAGCGAAAGGCAAGTTGTTGGACCTGAAGTTGTCGCGGCATCCATGCCGTCTTACACGCAATTTGGAGGCCAGAAGCTGCATTCGACTGAGCACTATTGCGCCGCAGAAGTGCCGCTAATTCCTAGAAGCGGACATTGGAGAGAACCTGCGGAACGTCCGGCATCGACCCACTGCGGCACGCGCGCACTCACAGATATGATTCAATTAATAAGCGCTTGAAAATACCCCCATAGGGTATTAACTAATCCTCCTGATCGCGGCTTTCTCGTGACAATCGAGGGTATGAAATGTCTCATTACGATCATCACCATCACCATGGCGAACACTGCCATTCGGCGACCGCTGAACCTGGTAAGGACTATGACCATATTCCGGAGGGATACGCCGGCACCGTCTGGACCTGCCCGATGCATCCGGAGGTGCGCGAGACCTCAAATGTCGGCTGCCCGATTTGCGGCATGGCGCTTGAGCCGGAAACGGCAACCGCCGAAGAAGATACGTCAGAACTCGACGATATGAAACGACGGTTCTGGAGCGGTCTGGTGCTTTCTGTGCCGCTGGTAGCCATTGCCATGGGTGAAATGATCCCAGGCAATCCGCTCGCGCATCTTATCAGTCCAAGTGTTGGCATCTGGGTGCAGATCGCGCTCGCCACACCGGTGGTCTTGTGGGCGGGGTGGCCATTCTTTGTTCGTGGCTGGCAGTCAGTTAAGCGCCGAAGCCTCAATATGTTTACGCTGATCGCGATGGGCACAGGCGTTGCTTATGCCTATTCTCTGGTTGCCGCATTTGCGCCTGGCCTATTCCCGGACTCGTTTCGCGGGCATGGCGGCATGGTCGCGGTCTATTTTGAAGCCTCCGCAGTTATCATCACATTGGTCCTGCTTGGACAGGTGCTCGAATTGCGGGCCAGAAGTGCGACGTCCGGTGCAATTCGCGCTTTGCTCGAACTTGCACCGCCAACCGCACGCAAGATTGCCGAAGATGGGTCAGAAAAGGAAATTGATCTTGGCCATGTTGTCGCGGGCGACCGTTTGCGGGTCCGGCCAGGCGAGAAAGTGCCGGTAGATGGGCGCGTGCTCGAAGGCCGCTCCGCCGTAGATGAGTCCATGGTCACGGGAGAGCCGGTCCCGGTCGAGAAATTCGAGGGAGAGCGTGTCACCGGCGGAACAGTCAACGGTACCGGCTCTCTGGTAATGGAAGCGACACATGTTGGTGAAGACACGCTGCTCTCGCAAATCGTACAGATGGTCGCTGCGGCGCAACGATCGCGCGCGCCGATTCAGCGCGTCGTTGATATGGTTGCGAGCTGGTTTGTCCCGGCGGTCATCGCCATTGCTGTTCTGACTTTTATTGTCTGGTCTTTATTCGGCCCTGATCCAGCAATGACCTTCGCGATTGTCAACGCGGTCGCAGTACTGATCATTGCGTGTCCTTGTGCCCTCGGTCTCGCCACGCCCATGTCGATTATGGTCGGCACAGGCAAAGGGGCGTCGAGTGGCATCCTGATTAAGAATGCCGAAGCGTTGGAGACCTTTGAAAAGGTCGACACGATCGTCGTCGACAAGACCGGCACTCTGACACTCGGTCGCCCGGAACTGGTTACGGTGCATCCTGAACAGGGCTTTGACGACAAGACCCTGTTGAGTCTCGTCGCCGCCGTCGAACGCGCCAGTGAGCATCCCCTGGCCGAAGCGATCGTGCGCGGCGCTGAGAAGCGTGATGCACCGAAACAGGAGGCCGCAGACTTTGAATCTATCACGGGCGAAGGTGCACAAGCTGTCGTGGATGGCCGGACCGTCGCGATCGGAAACTCGAAAATGATGAAGCGGTTCGGTGCATGGTCAGATATTTCAGGTGACGAAGCGGATCAGTTCCGCGCCGAAGGACAAACCGTCATGTTCGTCGCTGTCGACGGACGCTTTGCGGGCCTGATCGGCGTCGCCGACCCGATCAAAGACTCCACGCCTGACGCCATTCGTCGCCTGCACGCACAAGGTCTGAAAGTCGTCATGCTCACCGGCGACAATGAGACCACGGCGCGAGCCGTCGCGACGAAAGTCGGGATTGATGAAGTCCATGCCGACGTCTCGCCGGAAGATAAACACCGGATCGTCTCAGAGCTTCAGGCGAAAGGTGCTCGCGTGGCCATGGCGGGAGACGGCATCAATGATGCGCCCGCCCTGGCGCAGGCAGATGTCGGAATCGCCATGGGGACCGGCACCGACGTCGCGATGGAAAGTGCAGGCGTCACGCTGGTCAAAGGCGACTTGCTTGGCGTCGCCAAAGCGCGTGAGCTGAGCCGAGCCACCATGCGCAACATTCGACAAAACCTGTTTTTCGCCTTTGTCTATAATTCACTCGGCGTGCCGGTCGCGGCGGGCATTCTATATCCTTTCCTTGGCCTTCTCCTCAGCCCGATGATCGCGGCAGCTGCGATGAGCCTGTCATCTGTTTCGGTGATCGGGAACGCGTTGCGCCTGCGGGCATTTAAGCTTTGAGCCTAGGGTTGATCAGAGAGAATTGAGCTTGACGCAAATTGATACCCACACATAATCATTATACCCTAAGGGAGTATGTTAAATGAACCAGGAAGCACGAGTATCTGCCCGGAACCGACTGTCACGAATCGAAGGACAAGTGCGTGGGGTCTCCAAAATGATTGAAGAGGACCGGTACTGTATTGACGTGGTTCGCCAAGTGCAGGCAATCAAGGCCGCCCTCACCGGTTTGGAGAAACTCCTCCTGGACCAGCATATCGACACTTGCGTCGAAACCGCACTGAAGAGTGATGATGTTTCAGAGCGCCGAACCAAAGTCGAAGAGCTCGTAGCCGTATTGGGCGGGCGCAAGAAATGAAACACGGCTTGATCATCAGTTCAGCCCTGACGGTTGTGTTGGCTAGTTGTGCCACGGTGCCCGGCAATAACGGGTTCGACGCCGTGTCCGAGCGCGTTACTCAATCTGGATTGACGGCGCCGGTCTGGCCAGGCGTCACACTTGACGACGCCGAGGCCGATGCGCGGATTCAGGCTTTGCAAGGCGCGGCCCTCACTGAGGAGACGGCGATAGAACTTGCCCTGCTGAACAATCGGGGCCTGCGCGCGGACTATCTGAAGCTGAAGGCGGCTGCCGGGGCGTACCGCGATGAGGCCTCTCTGCCCAATCCCTTCGTGTCTGCTCTGATTCTGGAACCTGAAGACGAGCCGGTCACAAACCTGTCCTTCGGGCTTGGGATCGAATTGTTGGATGTCCTGTTTCTGCCGCGCCGGATAAGGGCCGCAGGTGAGATGTTTGAGGCCGAGCAGGCGATAACAACCTCTTCGATCATCGATTTCATCGCCGATGTTCGCATCGCTTATTATGATACCGTTGCCGCGCAACAGACGGCTGATCTGATGAAACAGGCACAGGAAGCCAGCGACGCTTCACTGGCGGTTGCACAAGCAATTTTCGACGCAGGCAATATCCCGCAAGTTGAACTTGATCGGGAAAAACTTTTGGCCGCTGAAATTTCCTTGGAGATGATGAAGGCAAGTGCCGCCTACGCGGCATCGAGAGAAAGTTTAAACGCCATGCTCGGTCTGGATGGCGAGGCGGCTGAGAACTGGACCATTGAAGGGCGACTGCGCAATCCATCACGCGAAGAGACGCTGCCGCCACCAGACCTTGTAAACAGTCTTCAGCTCCTTGCGAGCGACGCACGTATCGATGCCACTGCGGCTCGGCTTGGACTGGACTCGGTGTCTTCGGTGATCGGGGACCTCGAACTCGAATTTGAGCGCGAACGCGATGACGGTGAATGGGAGAATGGTGTCGGAGTGGCGTTCGACCTTCCCGTTTTCAATTGGGGCAGCGGCGCACGACAGGCCGCGGGCGCACATCTGGAGGCGATGATGGAGCAGCGCCTCGCCGATGGCATCCAGCTCCGCGCAGAGGCACGGCGCTTAAGTAGCGATCTCAACGCCGCGCGAGATGCGGCGCAGTTTCAGCGCTCAGAATTGCTACCGCTTGCAGGGCGGGTCCTGCGGGGCGCGCAGCTTGACTATAATGCCATGCAGATTGGCGTGTTCGCCCTCCTGGATGCCAAACGCGATCAATTGGCGGCGGGGCGAAATTACGTCGCCGCCCTGCGCGATTATTGGGCGCTGAAAGCGCGTTATGACCAGGCCGTCGCCGGTGGCTCCATCGGAGAGTTTGGGATGAGCAGCGCCGCCGAAACGACCGCATCAAGCCAACGAGGAGATCACTAATGACGTCACGTAGAGACGCTCTGAAACTTGCAGGCTTGAGCGCAGGCGCTTTGGCGCTCGGGAACGGCACGGCGGCAGCCTCAACCAATACCGCATATGCTTATTCAACGTCGGTCCGGCACAAATCCGGGCGCACATACTCCCCGGGCCAGCCGGGTCGCGACTATCGCCCTGTCGAGACGCCCAATGGCTCAACGCTGCCCTACACGGTGAAGGACGGTGTGAAAGTCTTTCACCTCGTCGCTGAAGAGGTTGAGCATGAATTTGCGCCCGGTCTGAGCGGTCGATGCTGGGGCTATAATGGCCAGGTGCATGGTCCGACCATCGAAGCGGTCGAAGGAGATCGCGTGCGTATCTATGTTACCAACAAGCTGATCGCACCAACCACTGTGCACTGGCATGGTGTGATCCTGAACTCGGGCATGGATGGCGTCGGCGGACTGAACCAGCGGTCCATCCATCCTGGCGAGACCTTTGTCTACGAATGGACCTTCACCCAATACGGGACCTTCATGTATCACTCGCATCATGATGAGATGACGCAAATCGCCATGGGCTTGATGGGTATGATCGTCGTGCATCCCCGCCGCCCGTCCGAACCACTGCCAGACCGTGACTTCGCGCTGATGCTGTCCACGTGGATGATGCGCCCGGGTGTGCGTCGGCCAGACCCGAACGAAATGGCGGATTTCAATGTCCTGACCATCAACGGCAAAGCCTATCCCGGAACCGCGCCGCTGGTCGCCCGCACCGGTCAGCGGGTTAGGTTTCGGATTGGTAACTTATCAGCGATGCATCATCACCCGATCCATCTACACGGCTATGCGTTCGAAGAAATCATGACCGATGGCGGGCTTGTACCCAAGTCGGCGCGCCGTCCTGAGACCACGACCCTGGTTCCTGTTGGTGCCACCCGGACGGTTGAATTGATCGCCGACAATCCTGGCGACTGGGCGATGCATTGTCATATGACGCACCATGTCATGAACCAGATGGGGCACGGCATTCCGAACATGGTTGGCGTCGATCCGTCATCGTTTGACGCGCGCGTCGCGTCGCTTTTGCCTGCCTATATGACAATGGGGCAGGACGGCATGGGCGAAATGGGAGTACATATCGAAAGCGGTCATATGCGTGCGCCAGAAAACTCCATTCCAATGGTCGGGGCGCAGGGTCCGCATGATTACATCACGATGGGCGGCATGTTCACGATCTTCAAAGTCCGTAACGGCATTTCCAGCTATGCGGATCCGGGCTGGTATGATGACCCGCTTGGCATGGCACGCCCGGCCACTGCCGACGAGTTGCGCCACGATGGCATCGATGCGCAGGTTGGTGCGCCAATGACTGGGCATGGTATGACAAAAATGGGCGACGATCACTGATCAAGATACGAGGAACAATCATGAAACATACAATTATTGCTGCATCCCTTTCCCTCTTATTTGCCGGACCTGCGCTCGCCGATCACGGCCATAAGCCGGACGCCAAGGATGAGACCCATCAGGAGCATGGCATGGACCATGAGGATATGGGCGACATGCATGGCGAACACGGCATGGATCACGGCGCGATGGAAGCAGGCATGACCATGCCAGCTGATGGCGCAGTTCTAACCGAAGCCCCGGATCACCTGATGGTTCACTTTGGCCACGCCATGAACATTCAAAGCGTCACGCTGACCACTTTAACCGGCGAGACCATCGATCTCGATGTCTCCGCAGCCGGAAAGACAAATCACCTGATGGTGGACCTGCCAGAGCTTCAAGCTGACGATTACACCGTTGACTGGCGTGCGACTGGCGATGACGGACACGTCATGAGCGGGTCCTTCGCTTTCACCGTCGAATAATCCGCGCCATGAAGCTTCTGCGCTGGAGCGTGCGCGTCCATAAATGGGTCGCCCTGGTGGTCGGCATTCAGATCATGCTCTGGATCGCAGGCGGTCTGGTCATGAGCGCCATCCCGATCGAACAGGTTCGCGGTGAACACAAGGTCGCCAATTGGACGGTACAGCCTTTCGATCCGGCGCGTCTCATTTCGCTCGAAGCTGCCGCAAAGGCAGCCTCAATGGAGCGAATCCAGTCCGGCACACTCGGCCATGTGCTTGGCAAGCCAGTTTGGCGTCTCGTCAGTGAAGGTCGCCCGTTGGTCACCATCGATGCGCGCTCGGGCGAGTTCCTGTCACCGATTGGAGAGGCGATGGCGCGGCAAATCGCCGATGCCGACTATACCCGGCAGGCCGAGATAGACCGCATCGAATGGGTCACCGACCCGCCAGCCGAATACGGACGCCCCGGGCCCGTCTGGCGAGTCCGCTTTTCGGATCGCGACAAGACCACACTCTACATCGATCCTGACCGCGCAGAGGTGCTCGCCCGCCGCTCCTCGACCTGGCGGTTTTACGATTTTTTCTGGAAGCTCCACATCATGGACTATGATGATGGTGCAGATTTCAATCACCCCTTGTTGATTACAGCATCCGGCGCGGCTGTCTTTGTCGCTTTATCCGGTTTCGTACTGCTCATCATCAAAATACGTCGAACTTTGCTCGTCTGGCGAAGGAGACGATGTCAGGTCTAAGGCTGAGAGTTCGATCGCAATGTCAGTAGGCAAAAATGCGGGACAGCGTCTCGTATTGTTCGACGGCAGAACATGGGAGTTTGAGATCAACCCATATGACACCAACCCATTGAACTTTCGGAAGCACGCGTCCCAAACCGATGCGGAAATCATAGGATCATGCGTGAAATTCGAACTTAGAGTTCGATACTCTCGGCCAGGCTCAATGCGTCTTCCACCTCGACGCCGAGATACAGCACCGTGCTGTCGATTTTGCTGTGACCGAGTAGGAGCTGAACTGCTCGAAGATTGCCGGTTTTTCGATAGATCAAAGTCGCTTTAGTCCGTCGCATTGAGTGAGTTGCATAGGATGACCTTGGCAGCCCAATTGAACGAACCCAGCCCTCCACGATGCGTGCGTACTGCCGTGTTGAGAGGTGACGCGAGCGGTCTTTTCTACTGGGAAACAGCCAGTCGTGCGGTCGCAATTCTTTCAATGCGCACCAGGCCTCGATTGCATCTCGGGTCTGTTTAGTCACTTCAAACTGGACGGCATTGCTGGTTTTCTTCTGGATAATCTTCGCGCGGCTTCGAATTTCCGCGCCCATACGCAGATCCGAAACCCGCAGTCGAAGCAGATCACATCCGCGCAGCTTGCTGTCGATTGCCAGATTGAACAAAACAAGGTCGCGTTTGTTATCCGCAAGTTGCAATCGAACTCTGATGGACCAGACCTCTTGCGGCTTAAGAGGGGCTTTCTGACCAACTAGCTTTCCTTTGTTCCACGGAACCCATTTTTCTTGAGAATGATCAAACGGCATATTTCTCTCCTTTGCTGCCGCTCTGTCGGCTGCAATAGGACTGCCAAGGGTCAATTTCTAATGTCTGCTTCTCTAATCGGGCTTTCGGGTCAAGCTCCATGTTTTCGTCTTTGATCCGGCTCCTCGCCAAGTCTGGGTCACGCTTCTCTTCGCAGTCTGGTAGGCGCATAGCGTTGGCGCCGCTGCATGCATGTGTGTGATCTTGTGTTGTGGAGCGCCTTGCTTTTGCGCGCGCTTCGTCTTCGAGCGCAGGAGACATAAACGGCGTCATCCACACACTTCGTCCAGACCAGGACGAACCGGGGGTCTCTAGGGTTTAGATCATGCGACGCCCTCCGTCTGGAACGGCGTATTGGTGATCCACATCCGGTGCAGGATCACAGCAAGCTTGCGCGCGACAGCGATGCGGGCACGCCGGACGCCTTTGGTTCGGATCAGCTTAGGCCCCAGGTTTTCAAAGACGATGGCTTCCCTGATACGATCAGAAGCGAGTTGGCCGCAATATAGAGCGTCGCTCGAACGTCTCTGTCGCCGGCCCGGGAGATGCGACCTGTATTGTCCATCTCGCCAGATTGGAAGCGTCTCGGTGTCAGACCGAAGTGAGCCCCGACCAGTCTAGAGGATTTAAAGCGTGTTGGGTCATCGATAGCCGCTCTGAACGAGAGGGCTGTGATCGGACCAACGCCGGGTGCCGTCATCAGAAGTTTGCAAACTGGGTCCTGGCGTGAGACGGCGATGACGCGTTTCTCCATCAGTCGATAAGCATCGTAGAGGTCACCCCGGACATCCAACATGGGCAAGAGTGCGAAGGCGAGCGTATCATCGGCTTCTATGATCGGCCGGACTTTCTCATCGAACCGAAGTCGGCTGAGACGAGATGGCAGTCTGATCCCGAAAGCTTTGAACAGCCCTCGGATCTCATTCTCCAAATCGATACAGCGGTTGAGGATGGCTTTGCGAGCAGCCAGTAGTGCTTTGACCTCATGGCTCTTGCGGCTCTTCATATGAACGGGATTGTACCAGCCCGCTCGAAGAATCTGAGCGATGCCGCGAGCATCAGTCTTATCGGTTTTGTTCCGCATAGCAGACATAGCTGCCGAGACCTGGCGAGATTCCATGCAGACCACGTCATAGCCTTCCGCGGTCAGACCGTGGAACAAAGCCTGGCTCATTGTGCCGGCTTCAAAGCCAATCCGTTCAACGGAGTAACCTCTGATTCTGATATGATCCGAGATCGCCTCGACTTCGCACTCCAGGTTGGTCTCTTCGATAAGATCACCTTCGGTACTAAGCACGCACATCGCCACTGACCGCAGTGAGACATCCAATCCAATAAACACGTTCATCGTATTCTCCTTCATGTCCGCAGCCCAATGCTACGAACTTACCAGGAGCTCGACTGGCTAACAGTCCGCCCGATTACCCATGCTTTTGCTCGCCGAGCAGTCGAACCCAACCGTCCCAGGATAGCGATTGTCGCTCACGGATACACCACCTTTTAGGAGCGGCGCGAATAGCACCTTGTTTAGACAATGAATACGAGAGATAGGCGACGCTCGAAACTCAAAAAAATATCAAACATCGCCGATGGCAACCCCATCTAATGGCAGCTAATTCGCCGTAACCCTATCATCTCGAACCGATTATGGACCTTACATTTGCAATAGGGACCGCAACATTCTGTCCGCAGCCCCCATACAAAACCGTTCAGAAGGCCTTGCTGATCGAAAATTTGAAAGTGCGCCCAAATGGGTTGTGCGTATACGGATCGTAATTTGTGTCGAAGAACGCCGATGGCGGGTCTTCGTCTGTAGCATTTATTACTGAAAGGCTCAACGAGGACTGCCAAGGGAGTTCGACGTTATAATAAATATCGAGCGTCGTTTGACTATCGATCTCAGCGGGCACACTCGCCTGAAACGCGCCACCGAGATCTGGTGTTCCGCGCTCGTCATCATAACTGTCGATATGCCGCACAACCGCTCTCAGATTGTGGGCACCGATTGCATAATTCGCGAACAAATTTCCTTTCCATTGAGGCAATGACCTAAACGGGTTTGAGCGATTAAACTGATCGAGGAAGTCTCCTCCGGTTATCAACACACCGTCAATCTCGTACGTCCCGACGTCATAACTCAGAATGTACGTCGCATCGGCACCAAATGAGAATTCTCCATTGAGAAACGATGTCGGCAAAACATATTCGCCACGTAAATCCAGTCCTGAAGTTTCGACATCCGGCCCATTCACTATGTTAGTGACAATTCGAGTGATCGTGCCCACAGACGGATTAGCTGGATCTTGGAAAAAGAGCTGGCTTTCAATGACGTTTGCCACGATATCATCTTGACTTTCAACGATAATTGGATCGGTGAAGTCAATAGAGAAGAAATCAACTGAACCTCGAAAGCCGCCACGCTCGAACAGGGCTCCTGCATTATAGCTAAATGCTGATTCTGGATTTAGGTTTGGATTCCCAAACGTGTCTACCGCTTTGAATGCACCCGTCGCAGCTACGAACTGCAGCGTCGTTCCTTGCCCACTCAATTGATTCAATGTTGGTCCCCTGAACGAGGTCTGCGCCGATCCTCTAAGGGAGAACTCGTCAGAAATTTGCCATTTCGCGGCAATTTTGGGATCGAATGTTGAGCCGACTTCCCCGCCATAGTCTTCATATCTCATAGCAAGCTGGATATCGACGTTGTCATAAAGTGGAATCTGGAATTCAGCGAATGCTGCGTAAATGGTCTGATCATCCTGACCCGGTAGCTGACCCGCCAGAAACGCCAATGGGCCGGTTGGAGCTACGCGCCCATTTGGACTATCGCACAGTCCGTCAGCGCCGGGCTGTTCACCCTCATAGGGACATGGAAACAGGGTTAAATCGCTAACATCATTGGGATCAGTCTCGTAATCTTCTTTTCTGACTTGAAAACCGAGCGCCCATCCGACGTTTCCTCCCGGTGCCGAAAGAGGACTTTCACCCGAGAACACGAGATCAAACACAGCGAGTTCGCTCGTGGAATCAGCGCCATTGAGGGTTGTCAAATACTCAGCGAGCGCGACAGAGTTAGCAAGTGAAGGATCGAACTGAGGATTGGAGAATCCGTTCGTCGTAGAAACGGATAGAGCATTCGAAAAGGGATTAAAATACTCGCAGCCGCCCTGGCCTGCGGTTAGGCTCGGATCCACACGTCCTGCCGGGTCAGTACACACGCCGAACCCATTCAATGCGTTGTCTAAGCCAACAATATATGTGTCAGGCGTTCTGATTTCGCTTTCTGCGCGTGCCCAAGACAATCCAGCATTCCAAAATACACCGTTTTCAAACTGCCCGTTGAGAGAACCGGCAATACGCGTCGTTTGCATTTGGCGATATCCACCGGTGGCAGGCCCGTCGCTAAGCGGAGACCCCCCCGCACCGAAGCTCCGACCGAAGTACAACAGGGGAGTCGCAGCAGGGTCTAATGCCCCTGGAAGCGGAGCACCACCAGTCAAGAGCGGCGAGTAGTCCGCATATACGGCAGCGGCCCACGCAGGATTATCCGTTATGTACTGCTGCAGACCGGGATGGTCAGGTTGAATGAACTGACCGAACAATGCCTGAGGTGGATACGAGGGAGACGTTTTCCATTCTGGAACATCTGTGAAAGAGTAAAGTCCTTCGACGTGCAGTTCGGTATCCCCGAAGGATCGATTGTATTCGCTAAAAATCTGATAGCGTTCTTCTTCCTCAACCAGGTTATCATATGGTGTGAATTGGAATCTACAAACCGGCCCAGTTGCGACATTTCCAAACTCATTGCATGACGTATCGGGCTGCGCGAATGCGATGGGTGTTCCAGCAGCGGCCAATCCCGTCGGGATGTTCGGCGCGGCAACGAAGGCGCCAGGGTTACCAATTGATGACCACCCAGCCACTGGATTCTCCGCATACGGAACGCTAAACCAATCTTTCTCGATCAGTGGAACTTCGTTCCGAAAATTATACCCGATCGACGTGACCCAACTCGCTCCATCTTCAAACTGAAGGCCGTAAATTCCTGAGATATTGTATTCGCCGTCTGTACCCTCGTATGTCTGGTACTCACCTGTAAGCTCAAGACCATCCACATCATTGCGGGTAATAAAATTCACCACACCTGCTATAGCGTCAGAACCATAAACGGCCGCCGCTCCGTCCTTTAGCACTTCAACTCGACCAACTGCGGCGCGGGGTAAAGAATTGGTGTCTACAAAAAGTTGAGCTTGCTCTCCGATTGCACGCGGAGAAAAGACCTGACGCCGCCCATTCAGCAGGACAAGTGTACGTCCTGGTCCAAGACCGCGCAGATTGACATTTGCTGTTCCCTCGAGACCGTTGGAAGCAAATTGGTTAGATTGCCCATCGACACCAGATGAAACGCCAAGTTGCTGTACAAGCTCCGTGAGTGACGGATTGCCCTCGAGTCGAAGATCGCCCGCGGTGATAACGTCTACCGGCAGCGCTGCATCCTCTGGCGTTCCTACGATCGCCGATCCGGTAACGACGACTGTCTGTTGCCTTAAAGTCTTCGTCATTCGAAACGTCTTGCGCGTACGCACCGCCACCGGCCATCAAAGCGGACGAAGAGATCGACGCTAACAAACTCACGCTGAGCAACTTTTTCATTTTGGAATCCTTTTTGGCAGTTTGTTTTGTTTGTATCCTTACTTTCTGGCGCATGACAATCATGGACTAAGGCGCCTTACTCAAAAAAGCCTCTGTGTTGCACTATTATCACGCGGCTTCGACGTGATATTCAGGAGATGCTGCCGCAGTTAACAGCATACGTTGGCAGATGCGACGAAAGAGGCCCGCCCCCGTTTGAGCAACAAATCCGGAATTCAAGTTGACGTTTCGTATTAAGCCCATAATGTCTGTGTCCTTACCTTCAAAGATCGTGCGCGATCACGGTGCGTGGCGTCACGCTGCGGCAACCAATCGAGCCTCTCCAATTAGGAGTTGCACTTAATTTTCTGCAGATAGGGACCGGATGAACTTTGAGCGACTGAATTTGAGGAGACTAAGATGACAGCTGCTTTCAAGAACTGCACTGGGCCAATTCCGGGCGTGTTGAGACGGAGAGATACGCTTGTCGTCTTTGTGGATGCGTTTCCGGAATGCTCCATACTAATGTCACGATTATCGGCGTCTCAAATTCCCTATATAGAACTGCATGACGAACAGGGTCGATATGCATTCGGGCCGTTGTTAATGGAAGCACTAGAAGGACCGAAAGTTGTTTGGGAAAAACAAAGACGTCAAATTCTGGTTATCGGAGATGTTCGAAATGTTGGCGTGACGCACCTCTGTCTGGGCGCACTCGGCGAGGGAATGGAAACTTTCTTTTACCCAACGAGTGAAACTGCGGATTTTCAGACTGAAATTTCGATAAAGCGGCTTGCACGCGCAGGAGCTATTCCAATTCCGTTAGCTCACTTCGTCGAGTAGTTGTCGATGACGTGACGCGCCGCTCGATTCAGTAACGGCTAACCCTCAGATCGGTTGAAACTAAAGTGATTTGCCCTCAAGACAAAGGTCGAATATCAACTCACGTTGACATTGATTGTATGGTTCCGTACTAATATGATCGTGAGGCTAAGATGAAAGAGAGCTTTATGATCTGGTTCATCGGAATTCTTGCGCGCGCACCATAACTGGGAACTTTACTCCTCCCGTGGATGCGTTTCCCGACTTATGGGCGGGGGCATCGAGCCCCCGCCCATCTTTTGTATTGTTTTCCGTATGCTAGTTTCAAACAATCGAAAGCTTGGGGGCGGGCGACTCGGTGATCGCGAGAAATCCAGTTACTCGCCCGACCGGCCGTTCAGTGATTGTATGTGTTGATAAAAGTACACACCCGTACAAATAATGCGCTTGAAACCTAATCATCGATTGACAATGAGAACGAAAAAATGAGGCAATGTTGATCGACCGTTGGGTTATCCACAGGTCAGAAAAAAATCAGAAACAGGATGCTCTGTTTCGAGGGAGGAATTATCTTATGCAAGGTTCGACATTAACGAACTCCATTTTGCTCGCGGGCGCATCTGCAATTGCCTTGGTCGCTGTGGCCCCGATTGCGTTGGCCCAGGATCAAGATGAGACTGAAACGCGAACGCTGAGCACTGTTGTTGTCACTACACAAAAGACAGAAGAATCGATTCAAGATGTTCCCATTGCTGTTTCGGCATTTGACCCGGACGCACTGGAACGACTCAACATTGAGACCGGATCGGATCTTCAGTTCAACATACCGAATTTTGGATCAACTCAGGGCAATTTTTCCGCCGGCGGGATCAGCATTCGCGGCATCATAAATGCGGCCGTAGGTGCATCATCTGATGCAGCAGTTGGTACACACGTAAACGGAGTATCCTCCTCGGGATCTACCCTGCTCGAAACCGAGTTTTATGACGTTGAACGGATCGAAATATTGCGAGGACCGCAGGGGACTCTTTATGGGCGCAATGCGACGGGGGGCGTCGTGAACGCAATCACCGCCAAACCTATACTCGAAGAGTTTAGCGGCGGCGCTGAGGTAACCTATGGAGAATTCAATAATCTCAAACTCAGTGGACACATCAACGTACCGCTTGGGGAGCGATTGGCCGCTCGTGTCGCAGGATTTAAGTTAGAACGCGACGGCTATTCGGATGCAATCCTACCGGGTGGCGCGACTGAGGATGTTGATGGACGAGATCTTTGGGCGATCCGCGGCACTCTAGGTGGTGAGATCACCGAGCAGCTTTCGTTCTGGGTCATGGGAGAACACTACGAAGAAGACTCGACGCGCACGCGTTCGACGAAACAGTTGTGCACAAAAGATTCGCGCCCTTTCCCATTCAACCAAGGCTGTGTGCCTTATCAAATCGATGGGCTCGGATATGCGAGAGACGCAAACGGGAATCCCATCCAAGCTCGCCCCGGCTTGGGGACGGTTGATAGTTCCGGAACCTTGGGAGGCGTGCTAGCAGCCAGTTTGGGTCTTTACTCCAGCTTTGGGACGGACAGTAATGCCGGGGCGACAACGTCGAGTAACCTACGTGAATTTGAAACAAATATCGTTCCTCAATTTGAAGCGGAATCAAACACCGTTCAGGCTGAGCTACAGTATGAGTTCGAGAACGACCTCACATTCACCGTTCTCGCAAGCTACAATGAAAACTTCCGAGATTTCAATGATGATTACAACAAAGGCCTAGGAACAGTTGCGTTTAATATTACGCCTCTTACGCCCGATTTAGACGGTGACGGCGACGGAGATTTCGCGGGAGGTCCCGCTCTCGGGTTAACCGTTCCCGCTGATACACGTCTACCTGCGCCGGCAGATCGATTGCTAGCTACGGATCAGGCAGATTCAGACTTCGAAACCACTTCATTTGAAGCTAGACTGCAATCTGATTTCGATGGTCCATTTAACTTCACTGTGGGCGGCCTGAAACTCGACTCAATCGGCGAAACAAATTATTTTGTCTTCTTCAACACCGCCGAGGCATTGGCCGTTGCTACCGGTTTGCCGGGTGATCGCACTTATTTTCGAAGCCGCAGTCCATATAAGCTAGACGCACTCGGTGCTTTCGGCGAAGCGTATTGGGACGCAACGGACAATCTTTCGTGGACCTTGGGATTACGTTACACAAATGACAAAAAGCGTCAGGAAAACACTCCCAGTTTGCTCTTGGAACCACCAGGCCCGGCCGGAGCGTTTGACGACCCTGTTGGCTCTCTAAACGGTCTTTATCAAGGTGGTCCAGTTCAACAAGCGGAGTTCGAAGAAATCACCGGAAGATTTGGCCTCGACTACCAGGCAGGTAGTTTTTTGTTCACGGATGATAGCTTGCTCTACGCAAACATTGCGCGCGGTTACAAAGGCGGAGGTATTAATCCACCGCAGTCGGCTGGCCTTGCAGCCGTCAGCAATACTTTCGACCCAGAGTTTATTAACGCTCTTGAAGTCGGTTCTAAGAGCACGCTTTTCGGCGGTGCCGGGATTTTGAATTTGGCGGCGTTCTATTATGATTATGAGGGATATCAAATTTCTTCAATCGTCAATAGAACTTCCGTAAACGCAAATGTTGATGCGACGGTTCTGGGGTTTGAAGGGGAATTTTATTATCAAGTAACCGATAACTTCCGCATCGACTCCACCATTGGACTCCTAAACTCTGAACTGGCTGACCAAGATCCAGTTCTAGATTCGTTTGACCAAACAGCTGGAGACCCGAATTTTGTGGTCGTCAAAGATGCTGCCAGCACGCAAAATTGCATCGCCGACGCCGCGAACGTAAACACACTTCTGACAGCCGGCGGCGGAGCTTTCGCAGGACTTGCTGCGTTATTGTGCACACCGGATGCACCACAAACGACACTTGGTGGAGCATCGCTCAACCAATTCCTGACGCTTAATGGGCTTCCAACTTTTGCTGGTTTGGTGGGTATTCCAACTGATGTATCCGGGAATTCGCTTCCGTTGGCTCCGGAAGTCACGTTCTCGCTAGGCGCCGAATACGTGTTCAACATGAATGATGACTGGGATTTATCGGTACGTGGTGATTTCTATCATCGCGGAGAGGTATTCACTCGCATATTCAACCTGGAAGCCGACCGCCTCGATAGCTTCCAGAATGCGAACGCTGCCATACAAATCACAAATGAAAGCAAAAACCTCGAGCTGGAATTGTTCGTGAAAAACTTGTTGGAGGATGATCAGCTTACGAACCAGTATTTAACCGATGCGTCTTCGGGGCTTTATACTAATGTGTTCGTACTCGAACCCAGACAGGTAGGTATCCGCTTAGCAAAACGTTGGTAGCCTCCCCTGACCGTCAAAGTCTTTGAGAAAAGGCCATTCGAGTGAGCGATTGCAAATGCAATCGCTCATCTTCTTTTGGCAACGCATCGAAATTCGTTATGCAAACGGTGAGCGTTTGTTCCGCGGCAACGTTGTTCAGATTGGAAACGGGACGCTGACTTTGTCCTCTGTTTGGTCATAATAGAATCCGCTTAAGCGTTTCGAGAATGTGCTCAACTGAAACACCCAGTTAACAAGGCAGCCATTGGGTCCCAACCCTAGCTGCGCTTCGACTTTTCCACGCCCGAATCGAAGAGCGGTCCGGATTCCGGTTTCTGCCGAAGTGCTTGCACTCACCCCCCTCTATATAGAGGGGCCAAAAGCACCTTCGCAAAATACCATCGGTTGCTTTTCTGAGCCCTCGCGACACAGTTTTCTAGCATCGATCTCTAGTTACTGCTCGAACTGGCGTACCTGATCGCGAGAACTACCTGCACCCGGTTTAGGTGACAACACCCTGGAGGGAAGTCGCCAAATCCACTTGGCAATATTAGCGACGTCTCCTGGTATCATGTACGCAGCCGGAACAACAAGAAGCGTCAATATTGTTGACGTGGACAAGCCGCCAATGAGCAATGCTCCCAAAGCGTTTCTCCATTCGGCACCATCTGATGTCGCCAAGGCAACAGGAACCATCCCGAAGATCGCAGAAAGAGCTGTCATTAATACTGGGCGAAGGCGTTCAGGACAGGCTCGTCTGATTGCATCGCCGCTAGGCACGCCTTCTTCCATGAGCTGATTGGCGCGGTCGACAAGCAGAATGCCATTTTTCATCACGATACCCATCAGCCCAATTAGGCCGATCTGAGCAAACAAAGACGATTCCAATCCAAAGTAGTAAAGACCTGCGAACGCACCGGAAAAACTAAGCGGTGCGGTCAGCATGATGATTAGAGGTTGGACGAAAGAATTGAATTGGCTCGCCAGCACCATGTAGAGAACAATGAAGGCGAATAGCAGCGCAAAACCGATTGCGACTGCAGTCTCTGCCATGCTCTTCGCCATACCCCCCATTTCGAACGTGATGCCAGGCGGTGGAGGCACATCCTCAATCATCTGGAGCAGTGCGCCGGAAGCTTCGCCCAAGGACGACCCTGTTGCCGTGATCGCCAAAACGGACACTTTCCGAGAACGATCTTTTCTGTCGATCTGCGCAGGTCCGGACGCAAACTGTATCTTTGCAACTGACCCAACATCCACGAGACGACCGTCTACGCCGCGCACTTGAACACGAGACAGATCGCTAATGGTTTCGCGCTGAAGGTCGTCCAATCTCAAGCGGACATCATAACGCTTCCCGCCATCTTCAAAGCTCGCGACGTTGAGACCACCCAGAGCAATACGGGAAGTGGACGCGAGCGTGCGCGCTGAAACACCTTGATCTCCTGCGCGAAGTCGATTGAAGAGGATTTGTGCTTCAGGCCGTCCCGATTGATAACTGGTGCGAGGATCAGAAAACGCACTGTGCGCCCGCATTCGCTGCACCAGTTCGTCTGCGTATCCAGCAATTTCCTCCAGATTCGGCCCCTTCAAAATTAGATCGATGTCCGTTCCGCCAGAACCTGTTCCCCCCACCCACGGAACCTCGAGCACAGATGTCTTGACTGCAGTCGGCGCCGCCGATGCAATTGCAGCGCGAGCTTCGTCCATAATCACAAATTGAGATTTTGCGCGGTCAGACTTTGGAGTGAGAGAGGCATAAAGGGACAATACATTCGTATCGCTCTGCGCACCCGCCCCAATCGTGATGAAGATATCTTCAATATGCTCAACGTCTAGCAATGCCCTCGCAACATCGTTTGCGACGTCACTAGAAGCAGTAATTCCAATGCCTAATGGAAGTTCGATTGTACCTTGAAACTCGCTTCTGTCTGCTTTTGACGTAAAGCCCGACGGCACGCGCGCAGCATACCAGCCGCCGACAATCACCGATCCAGCGGCCAAAAGCAGCACAGGATATCGAAGGGTCACCGCCCATGAGACGATGTGCCCATAGACACGATCAACTCCGTCCCACAGCGATTCTATCGGGCGGAGCCAGAATGCGGTTTTGCCATGCTTAAGAATTCGCGACGCCAACATGGGTGTCAGTGTCAAAGCTACAATCAGGGAAACGGTTACAGAGAAGACGATGGCCAAGCCGTACTGGAAGAAAAATCGCCCAACGATACCGCTCATAAAGGCGATGGGAACGAAAACTGCGAGCGTCGCCGCCGTTCCGGCCAAGACCGCCAATCCTACCTTTTTCGTACCGTCATAAGCCGCCTGCATGGGGGGCTTGCCGTTCTCGAGCTCCGTGGTGACGGATTCAATAACGACGATGGCATCATCAACCAGCAGCCCAATCGCAACGGTCAGCGCAAGCAAGGTCAGCACGTTGATCGTGA
This sequence comes from Henriciella sp., assembly GCA_017642885.1. GTDB lineage: Bacteria > Pseudomonadota > Alphaproteobacteria > Caulobacterales > Hyphomonadaceae > Henriciella. Next base: position 292,962 of record JAEPOM010000001.1, read on the forward strand.
AGCCCATCAAATAGAAGCCGAAAAAGGTCGCCACCAAAGAGGTCGGGATCGCAATAGCAACGATAAGGGTCGCGCGAACATTCAAAAGGAAGATAAATGTTACGGCGACCACCAGTCCAATCGCGATCTGCAAGTCATGTCCGACGTCCTTGATCGAACTCTCTACAAATTTCGAAACGTCGCGTGTGACGACAATCTCCACACCGTCCGGGGCGATGGTCCGCAAACGCTCGGCTGCTGACTTTACGGCACGCGAAACCTCAACAGTGTTTCGACCGGATTGCTTGCGAACATCAAGCGAGACACCGCGCCGACCGTTGAGGAAGGCCGCGGAGCGTTCGTCCTCCAAACCATCTTCCATTCTTGCGACATCGCCAACATGAATTGCAACGCCGTTTTCTCGATACGCCACGGGTAGATCTGCAAAACCTGCTGGCGTCGTTGCCTCAGCCAGCGTTTTGACGCCGAACTCTCGTGTGCCACCGGCAACTTCTAGCCTCCCACCTGGAAGCTCAGCATGCTCACTCTGGATAGCCATGCGAACATCATCCGCAGTCACTCCGAAAGATCGCATCCGGTTGTTGTCAAGCCAAACTCGGATAGCCCGGTCTCGTCCACCAACAATCGACACCGATCCTACACCCCTGATGCGTTGAATCTCTTCTTTGGCAATATCATCGGCGAAAGCAGTAATCTCCCGGATCGGGATATCACCGGCAATCATAACCGATATGATGGGTGCGGCATCGGGATCGACTTTATCGACGACAGGTGGATCAACGTCGCTCGGCAATTCAGCCAATGCGAGTTGAACTTTATCTCGGACATCTTGGACTTTGACGTTGATATCGGTTGTCAACGCAAACTCGACTAAGATACTCGAAACGCCTTCGGTACTGAACGACTGGAGGCTTTCGATCCCATCAATCGTGTTGACGTTTTCTTCGATAATATCTGTCACTTCAGATTCTATCGTTTCGGGCGAAGCACCCTCAAGTGTTGTCGTGACAGAAACGTAAGGGAATTCCACGTTTGGAAACAGATCGACACCCAGTCGGCCAATGGAAATCCATCCAAGTCCAACGAGCGCGGCGATCATCATAACAGCGAAAACCGGACGCCGAATAGAGGTCTTGACGATCCCCATCATGAGGCGTCGGTCTCCACTTTCGTACCGTCACGCATCGCATCTAGAGGGCCGACAATAATTAAGTCGGATTCACTCACGCCCGATAGAATTTCAATTCGAACTGCATCAATATCTCGAAACCTAACCGATGCGCGTCGGGCACTGTCACCATCAACTTTAAAGACATAGGGAGAAGTGCTCGAGCCCTGAAGCGCTGCTCTCGGCAAAACAAGTGCTGGACGCGGGTCAACGCTCACTTCCGCCCGTACTGATTGCCCCGCCCGCACGGCGCATCCCTCATTCAAAAATGCCATTCTGAACTCGACGGTTCGTGCTTGCGGATCAACGCGATCATTTAAAATAATGATGTCTGACGGGATAGGTGCGCTCCGGCCATCGACATAGAGGTTTCCAGGCAAGCCAAGACGCAACCGACCAACTTCCGACTCCGGCGCAAATAGGATCCCGGCTGCGATCTCGCACTCTTGTATTTGAAGGACCGCCGAATTGCCCATTCCAGAGAAACTATTTGCCATGAACACGCCTTCGTCGATGTAGCGAGCTGTCACGGCACCATTGAAGGGCGCGCGAACAATCGTGTCATCTAGCGCTTGCCGTGCAGCAGCGACTTGAGTGCGACGGAGCGTGACATTCGATGTCGCAATCTGGAACGTTGTTTGAACCTCTTCGTATGCGGCGCGTGAAACTGACCCGTCATTGACGAGAACAGAATATCTCTTGAAGGCGCTTTCAGCATTCGCCGACTCCGCAATTGCGATATCAAGTTGAGCTTCCGCTTCAGAAAGTCGTTGTTCATAGTCGATGCGTCGCGTCTGAAACAATGCCTGGCCTTTTGTCACGCGGTCACCAACTCTGACATGAAATTTTTCGACCACACCTTGCGACAGCACGCCGATATTGCTCGTTTGCTTTGCCGCAATTGTTCCTGATGCGATGAGTGGCTCAGCTAAGTCTGTTCGCTCGACGACGATCGTTTCAACCTTAATCGGTGCGGTAATTTTAGGTGGCTCTGCAGTCGCCGCGGCCGTTTGTTCCGGAGGGGGTTCATTCGAACAGGACGCAAATAGGAACACCAAAACAAGTGCGCGGAAAAACATATACCGGTTCATGATGACCGCCTATGCATGCGATAAGCGCCTCTGCCACTCGAAAGCAAATCGCCGTCGCTGCTTAAAACACTGGCCTCCGCCACGGATAGGGTACTTCCAAGGCGAACCACCTTGCCGACAATTGTAAGCGGGCCAGGTGTTGCAAGTTGATGATAATCAACACGTAAATCTGCGGTTGCTAGAGGCATATTTCCGGTCGCAATCAACGCGTAAAAACCGGTCAGGTCGATGAGCGCGGCGAGCACACCGCCATGCGCCGACTTTACCTTCGGGTTTGATACGAGTTCGTCGCGCCAAGGCATGGACAGTTTGATTTCATCCGCGCCCGATTCGGTCACAGTGAGTCCGAGCCAGCGGTGAAACGGAGCCGCTTCTAATGCCTGCTGAACGAAAGCGAGATCAGGCAGAGTAGCGCTCATGCTTCAACACCTTCTGAACGTTGGCTCAGAAATTCACTGACAGCCGCCGTGAACACATCATTTTTATCTCCAGCAACCATATGGCGCGCATCAGCGACATCCGTAAAGTGGGCCGTGGGCGCCAGAGCCCTAAAAGCTTCTACCGAGGCATCGGAGACTAGTTCACTCATCCGCCCTCGCACCAAATGAATTGGGACTTTTATGTTTCGAACCGATTGCTCTAAGTCGCCGACCCGCCCAACTGCAGAGCGGCTCATGACACCTTGAATGAAAGCTGGGTCCCAATGCCAACGCCAGCGCCCGTCTTGGTCTTGACGAAGGTTTTTTCGTAAGCCTTCGAGATCCTTGGGCCGGGGTCTGTGCGGCATGTATTGTGCAATAACATCTGCAGCCTCATCCAACGATGAAAATCCCTCCATGCTGTGCTTTCCCATGAATCCGACAACTTTCGCTACACCGCTTGCTTCCATATTTGGTGTAATGTCGACTAAAGTGACCGAGGAAAAAGCTCCGGGTTTGAGTATTCCTGCCGCAACGATTGCTCCAAGACCGCCGAGCGATGCTCCGACAATGTGAGGCGCACGCCCTTCAAGTTCAAATTCGTCGGCAACGGCAATGAGATCATGACCGAACGCTTCCAAGGAATAGTCGCCGTCTTTGGCCCATTCGCTATCGCCGTGTCCGCGAAGGTCTAGAGCCACAGATTGGAAGCCCTGCTCTCCAAGTGACTTGGCTGCGCCCTTCCAAGCGTATCGGGTCTGGCCGCCTCCGTGAGCAAAAATTACAACTGGCGCGGTTCCCCGCCCATAAACGGAGCAGGCTAGTGTTAGGCCGTTTGCTTCGATTTTTCGATCCGGATTATCGTGCATTTCCATACCGGGCTTCCTCAAAACTTATTGTAATTATCCTGATTGTAATGTACCTTACCAATAAAGTAAATCGGGATAAGGTTTTTGATGGAACTCATTACCGGGAAAAACTTCGCCAAACGCATGGGCGCCGATGACAGAGTGAATCTCAGTTTTTTGTTGGCAGAAGTCACGCGCTTGTTGCGAACGGCTTTTGACCAGGAAATGGAGCATTTGGGGCTCACTCGTTCTCAGTGGCATGCTCTAATTTATGTTTTGAGGCTGAAGACGCCGTCTCAGACAGAGCTCGCCGATGCGCTGGAAGTTGCCCGTCCATCCGTGGGCGCACTCATCGATCAATTGGAGAAATCGGGCTATGTATTGCGCGAAGCGGACACTCGGGATCGTCGTATTTGGCGGGTAAAGCCGACAAAGTTCGCATTGGAGCGATCAGAAGAGATCGCTCAACTGGCTGAGCGCGTGACCGACGCAGCTTTTGCTGGATTGCCCCGACAGGAGATAAAAGCAGCTTCGTCGGTAATTCAAATCGTTAGGCAGAACCTGATAATCCGGAAGATGGCAAGTGGTCCGTAAATACAAGTTTCCTGCGTCAGTCCCAGTCGAGACTAAGCGTGAAATCGTCAGGAATTCAGCATCTGTGAAGTAAAGAGTGAACCCGAAACTGCTTCCAGCCTCGATGCGCTCGCGTTGCGTCGAGCAAGGAGCTCAGTTACTCCATGGACATATATCGTATGGACTCATACTAATACAATTGGAAATCGCGTCCAATTTAAATTGGATTATGCTGTTTTCATTTTTGCTCCATGTCTGGATATTTCTTCCAGCGTGTAAGTCTTTTTTCTTCCCGGGCCGGGGTTTCCCCGCCCTTTTTTTTGTTTATTCATTTTTTTGGTGTAAGATTTTGGTCTTTGACATTTTGACCGATTAGTTGCTGACCATAGGGTGCCTGACGCTAAACGGATTAGACTAGACATGGATGGCTATCACGTTGAGCAATAAAGTTGATAATCAAAACAGCCTTCTTAGTGAAGAAGACCCTCGAATTGAAATTTCGTTCTTAATTAGTGATGTAACACGTCGCCTTCGGGCGTTGTACGATGTAGAAATGAGCCAACTGGGACTGAGCCGCGCACAATGGCGCGCGCTGATTGGTGTACTGAGACTCAAAGCCCCACTCAAACAGATCTCGCAGATGCGTTGGACATCGGACGTGCATCGATGGGCTCGTTGATTGATCACCTGGAAAAAAACGGATTCGTGGCTCGAATTCTGGATCCGAATGACCGACGTGTCTGGCGAGTCGTTCCCACGAAAATCGCCTTGGGGAGTATAGAACCGCTCGACGACGCGGCACAAAAAGTTGCAAATCAAGCTTTTAGCTCGATATCGGATAACGATTTGTCGTTGGCAAACAAGGTTCTTGCACAAATCCAGAAGAACTTATCCTGATTGCGCGCGATCTCGTCCTGAGGTCGTTGCCCTCCAACTCTATTTGTTCGGCTGAAAGGATGTATTGGCAGTCATGCCGCAAAGTCCACATGCGAAAGTAGGATGATCGACCCGCTCCATTCCACCAGGCAACGAACTGGCCCCGACGCAGCACGTAAACACGCCACCATCTACCACGTTGGACAAAGATTGGCTGCGATCACCGCAAATAATTACCATCGTTTCAGAGATTAGAGTTTCTCAGCGAACTTTTCCAAGGCAGAGGTCCGCTGGCGTCAGCGCCATACACAAAGCGATGATCTCATTGAAATGTTCTGAACGACTATTTTATGGCGTTTTAGCCCCAGAGACGAAAAGTGTTCTTGGGCAAGGTCCCGTCAGTGACATCAACACCTGCCTTCTCGAGAATATGCGCAGATGAAATCGCGTGTAGCCACACTCGCTTGGTTTACGCCGTTAACACCGTCCTGGAATGAGATTTCCCTAATCTATCTTGCGGCCAAATGCGGATTGAAGGTGTAACGCAAGTGTAACGCAAAATATGATTATCCACCGGTTTGCGTGACAGTCTACGATCCCGAAACATCTTCAACTATCGGTTTTTATTGTTTATTTTTCTTCGATTGTTTTCCGGTATTTGACTCATAATCGTGAGGTCGGGAGTTCAAGTCTCCCCCGAACCACCATTTTCCTTACAATCCGAGAACCTGCAAAAAAAGCTGCCCCGGATTAGGGAGCAGCTTTCTCAATTGGTTGGTTTTGAGCTTTAATACTTGACCGAACATCCATACGGCTTGGCGCTCGATACGTCAGGCGCTGTCCCTGCAGCGACAGCCGTGAGCGCTGCGGTGACGTAGTTCGTGGCGACGGCGATATCATCAACTTTGGCAGAGCGGATGGAGTCAATCGCACCTTCATAGGCCAGATTGCCATCGCTTTCGATGACATACATGTGCGGCGTGGTCTTGGCATCGTAGGCGCGGCCGATTTCGCCATCCGGATCAAGAACAACATAGGTCGGCGCGGCCCCGCGTTCTGTATTTTTGGCGAGCGCAGCATCGGCTTCCAGATGACCTTGTTTGCCGGGGGCAGATGAGATGACCTGGATCCATACCGTGCCATTTGACGTCGCATCAGACTGCAGCGTCTGCATATTGCTGACGGGCTCAGCATAGTGTTTCTTCACGAATGGGCAGTCATGATTAGTCCATTCCAAGACGACGGTCTGTCCTGCAAAGTCCGAGAGTGAAATCGTGTCGCCTGTTGCGGTCGCAGCGTTGCTAAAGCTCGGTGCAGCCTGACCTGTGATCGGGGCGGCATTGGCAGAGAAGGCAATCATGGCCCCGGCGGTCAAAGCGACGGCTGTGGCCATGCCAGCAGCGAGGCCGAGATTGCGGCGTGTGAAAGACGTCATGTTCAAAACTCCAAAAACTGATCCAGCTACAGCTGTAAACTATCCTAGCTGGCGGCGCCGACAAGTCCTGTTATAAGATCGATAGATAACAATTCCGGGAGGACCTGCGGCTGCGTCTCTCCCGGCGCATACCACAAATACATCGGCACCCCGGCGCGATTGTGCTTTTGTAGCTCGAGCGCGATGGTCTTGTCGCCATTTGTGAAGTCGGCCACGAGGAAGGCCACGTTGGCCGCTTCAAAAGCCTCTGTCACAGGCCGGGTCTGCAAGGTCTGCAGCTTGTTGGCCTGGCAGGTGACGCACCATTCAGCGGTAAAATCGACAAAGACGGCGCGGCCTTCCGCGGTGAGTTCCGCAACACGTTCCGGCGACCACGCTTCGGTTTCGTACTTCGCTGAATAGGCCTCTGTCGTCCCTTCAAAGGAAAGCGCTGTGCGCGCTTGCGCAAGCGGCCAGACCAGCCCTGCGATAATGGCCAGGCCCGCGACACCGCGGGCCAGTTGCGCGGTTAGGTCCTTGCCCAAACGCGCAATCACCACGAATGCCGCGATTAATCCTGCAAGCCAGAGCACGCCAAAGAGTACCTCCATGGAGCTTGTCGCCGAGATCAGACCGAAGACGGGAATAATGATCGCAAGGCCCAAAACGGACAGAAGAATTGCTTTCGCGCCCTGACCGGCTGATTTCAGAGCCCAGATACCGAAAGCGATCAGGGCGGCACCTGCCACGACCATCGCGGCCGTGCGATACCCCGCAAGCGCCCCGAGGACGGAAAGCAGCCACGCCGCAGTCAGGAACATCGGAAAGGCGAAGACTTGTTTCAGTGTTTCCATCCATGCCCCGGGCTTGGGAATCATTTTCTGCAATCCGGGCAAGAAGCTCAGCGCCAGGAAGGGCAAAGCCATACCCAGGCCCATGGTGAGAAGCACCAGAATGACATTGACCGCCGGCTGGATCATCACGGCACCAAGCGCCGCGCCAAGGAAAGGGCCGGTACACGGAGCGCCGACAATCGCAGCCAGAACGCCGGTAAAGAATGCGCCCGCGCTCCCTTGCCTAGCGGCGAGATCAGAACCCACCCCTTGAACCGAACTTCCAAGCTCAAACATGCCGAGCAGCCACAATCCGATCAGGAAGATGACCAGGATGAGCGCCGTAACCAGGATTGGGTTCTGCAACCAAAATCCCCAGATCGCTACGCCCGTCGCAGCCCGAACACTGAGGACGGCCGCCGCGAGTGCGGCAAAACTCAACAAGACGCCAGCCGCGTACCAAAGCCCGTGCAGTCGGGCCTCTCGCTCGTGGCCATTCGCCGTCGCTGAAACCACGCCCATCGCTTTGATCGATAGAACAGGCAGGACACAGGGCATCAAGTTGAGGATCAAACCGCCGATCAGGGCGAAGCCCATCAATAGAGGTAGACTAGCGCCGCCACCTACCGATTGCGCCGCTGTTCCGCCTGACCCACTGGTCCCCGGCAGTATCGTGCCGGTTTCAGCCGCTATGGCGACAGCCGTTTCACCGACCTTGATGACGCCTGCAATAGACTCTGGAAGTGGATCACCTTCGCGATCGGGTGTCAGCTGGAGCTGCAAACCTTGCGGCCCGAAGCTGACCAGCTGGTCCGCCGCGTGCTTGATCTCGTGAGCGTACGGGAAAAACCGCGCCTCGCCCTGCAGACCTTCGAGCTCTGGCCCCGTCGCGGACAATACCCAATGGGCGCCGGCGTCGGATAATTTGGCCTCGCCGGAAAACTCTGGCGGGACGTCTGTCAGCGCAGCCTGGATAAGGTCTGCGCCATACTGATCCGGAATTTGTGCGCCCCCAACCGACAACATCAGTCTTATGTCCACACTCTCGGGAATGCACACATCTTCGCAGATCAAATAATCTGCGACGCCATCGAACAGGAGAGGACCTTCAACCTGGTCCGGCAACGTCACCATAAATGGCAGAACGATTTGATCTGAGTAGCCATAATCCATGATCTGGCCCGGCACGACAGGCAACAGTTCCGGCAGAGGCCAGGAAAACGAGCTGATGCTGTCCGGCGCAAGACCGCCAGATTCACGCCAGGTGATCTGCGGAGGGATGCCCGCGTCGCCCGCATTGCGCCAGTAGATGTGCCAATTGGGATCAATCTCAAAGGACAGACCAAACCAGACGGTTTCGCCGGGCACGGCTAGTGCTCGCTCGCTGACCAGCTCGACCCGGGCGTGCCCTCCATCCGCAGGTTGACTGAGCGCGGGAAGCGACCCCGTCAGCGCAATGATGAAGCTAAGAAACGCGAAACGAAAAAAGGCCATGCAAAAATCCAGTTATCGGTGTAGCGGGCTGCATATCGGACCCTGCTTAACAGGAAAACCACCTCGCGAATATGTGACCGGCATGCCGCGCGCCCGAGACAAGAAAAAAGGCGACGCTGTAGCGCCGCCTTTTGGAATTTGGTTCTGGTCTTCCGGCTTAAGCGATTGGCGCTTCAGCTGCCGGCTGCCCGGCTTCTGGTTGAGGAACCGCCAGCGCGCGCTGGATAATCCGCTGCCAATTGAGCAGAGACAGGATGTGCGAATAGATCGCGCCGAGCGCTCCATTCGTCCGAAGCTCTTCGAATTGTTCTTTCGAGAGATCGGCCAGCTTGTTCTCATCGATCGCCCAATAGTCAGCAATTTTCTGAGGCTCTCCAACTGAGTTACCCTGTTGGTCGCGCGGCTGGAACGTCACGGTTTTCTGTTCGAACAGGCCCATATTTCGAATAATCGTCACGAAATCGTCCGTTGCACGACGCTGCCGCTCGAATTCTTCACAGAACTGAATGGCGTTCTTTGTGAACGCACTCGGCTCGCCATTTTCAAACAGCGGAACTTCAGGCTGATTGGTCACCATTGGAGCGTCACGGTCAACGCAGAGCAGAAGACGCTCACTGTTGCTGTCATTCGCGAATACGAATGGATAACGTCGGACGAAGGCAGGAACATAGAAATCTGGTTCCGTCTGGCCATCATCGCGTACGAACAGGTTCTCGCCTTGGCGCACACCCATCGCAACGACAGGCGTCATCGTGTCGCCGACAAAGATGATCGGATACGCTGTGGCAGCCATGCCGAATTCGGTCACAGTCACCGGAATGGCGTGAGCAGTGCGCAGAAAACCAAAGGGGTCATCGATCTGCTTCACACCCAAACCGGCGTGTTGTTCCGCGTTCAGAGGTTGAGGGTTTTTATAGAACAGAACGTTGCCGGTCAGTTCAGGTTGTTGTGTGTTCGGGGTATTTTCCACGGGTCACTCCGCTTGATAAGACTGGCGGGGTGTAACGGAAATGACCAAGACCGACAACAGGAAGAGTGGGAAGGAATGCAGCAATTGCAGATGTTTCATACTTCTTTTCACAAATCTCGCTTATCTGGGGCCATGAAACGGGCGCGCTCCATCCCAATTTCCCTCCTCGCCGCATCTTTGCTGCTCGCACCCGTCGCGTGCAGTCAAAGTGATGACGGTCAGCGCTCGACCCGGCGCGCGATCACGCAATCGCAGGCCATCGCAGCCGATTTTCTGCGCACAGAGCTCGCCCTGTCACCGGAAACCGCAAGCCGCCTGCACATGGAGAGTTCCCTCGGTCCATCGGCGGTTTTCACGCTCGACAACCACTCACAGGCTGGGTTTGAACGCGGCCGATTGGTCAGGATCGAGTTACTGCAAAGACTGCGTCAGCGGCCTCTCTTGCCGGACACGCATCCGCTCACGCGGGATCTGGCCATCGCCGAAACCGCTATCGTTGATCTAATTGCCCTGGAACAACTTGGATACGGACGTTTCGACTACAGCGCCCAGCGTCCCTATGCGGTGGACCCGTTCTCTGGGGTCTGGATCGAAGGGCCTCACTTGCTCGCCTATCAGCAAACCATCAATACAATTGGGGACGCGGCGGCCTACATCTCGCGCCTGCAAAGCCTGAGCGCGGCCGTTGAGGATACGCGGCGGCGCTTGATCGCTGATCGTGCGGCAGGTCTAGATTTGCCGCGCGCGCTAGCAGATGAAACCCGCCGCAGGCTAGAGCGACTCACCAGCGATGATGCCTCCGCGCTTGATCTGCTCACCAACACCTTCGCGGCGCTGACGCTCGATCTATCGGATCTTCCGGCCGAGCAGCGCGAACAGCTGGTCGCGGTCGTGCGCAAAGAAGTCTCCGAGCGCCTCCGGCCAGCTCTGCAAGGCCTAGCAGTTACAATAGAAGAGATGGCTGAGGACGCATCTGACCATGCGGGGATCTGGGCCCAACCAAAAGGCCAAGACCTGTTCATCGGCATTCTGAAAGCGTCCACTGGCGAAGCGGTGCGCAGCGAACGTCTGCACGCCCGCCACATCGATGAGGTCACGGCGCAATCGACCGCGTTGAGGGATATATTGGTCTTGCCGGTCGATGAGGAAGGCGGCGTGCCACCGGAAACTCTCCAGCGTCCGGAACGCCTGGAACAACTCCTCGCTTGGTATGAAGACCTGACCTCCGAGCCTGTAACCGAAATCGTTGCACCCGCCACCGACATGGTGACGGATACTACCGAGATAATTAGAGACCTCGCTCCAAAGAGCGTCTGGCCCAGTGTTCAAGACGGGGCGAGCTTTGAGGCACAAGAGCTCAGCCTTGCTGCCTATCAGGAGCTCTGGACCGTTCAGCCTTATCTGACCTGGCGTACGGAAGGCGATGGCGAGCTACCGGGATATCGGACACTTACAGCCTATCCCGCCATTGATGAGGCTTGGCGGCTATATGTCTGGCAAAACTCTTATCAACCGCCGCCGGCTGAGCCGGTGAACCAAGCAGCGCACGCATCTATCTTGTTGATCCAATCGACCCTCGCGGCGACCGATACAGGAATCCACCTGAACCGGTGGTCGCTATCGGAAGCGACGACTTATGTGGCAGAGAATGCCGGATTGAGTGAACCGCTATCCAGACAGCTGGCGCTGCGGATCATGGCGCGCCCGGGACATTTTACCTCTGTCTCTGCGGCGTATCACAGGTTTGAAGCCCTGGCAGAACGGGCCAAGGCTGTGCTTGGACAACGCTATTCTGAAACAGACTTCCAGCGGACGCTCATTCAGCCCGGCCCGCGCCCGCTCGCATTGATCGAAACGGACGTCGAGGCCTGGTATGGGGCACGCCTGCAGAACTAGGCGGCGAGCGCTAGATCTGCGCGGGGCTGCTCCAGCACAGGGTTGAGACCTGCTTCCAGATCTTTGAGCGCTGCAGCGCGATCGCTCGGATCCGCTTCACGCAAAACAAACACCGATCGAGCACCGTAGCGTTCTGCATCCGCCCAGGCCCAGATCGGTTGAACGTCATGCAAACGTCCACGTAGCGTGGTGAGACGCACAACGCGCCATCCAAACGGGCCTTGTGCGGCGAACAGCGCAACCCCCGCTTCGCGGGCCCACGGAGCGGTGGGCGCCATCCGAACAAATGAATAAGCCTTTCCCGAACGGCCACGAAACTTGATCTCACGCATATCTGTTCTCCTTGTGTTCCAACATCTATATTCATCTTTTGTTCTCACGCAAGAAATTTATCGTTAACAGAGGGTTAACAGCCCCTGCCCGCTGTAGAGCGCACTGCAGGTTGCTGGCGCCAAGATTGTCTTGCCTAACCCGTTTTTTTCCTCTAATGCGCTTTTGCTCACCCGTAGCATAAGGGTGGGGCGCGTTGGGTTTCTCTGATTTGTGAGGCCAATTCTTGAATTCAGAATTTGCGCGCCCATATAATGCTCATATTGAGCATAACAGGAGGCTGATATGGCAAGACTGATTGATTCCGGACCTGGGTGTCCGACCCCGACCCCCCTTCGCGCGGCTACGGCAGCAGAAGCAAGAGGCCTTGCCTATGATGACGAGGTCAAAGAGAAGACCGACCATCTCTATCCTTTGGTGAATGATTTCATCACACCAATGGAGTGGCCAGCCGTCGCGCCACTGGTTGCAGCGATCAATGATCTCAAAGCTGAGAAGAATGCGGTCATCCTCGCGCACAATTATATGACGCCGGATATTTTCCGTCTGGTTGGCGATTTTCGCGGCGATAGTCTGCAACTCGCCCGTGAGGCAGCCGAGGTCGATGCCGATATCATCGTCCAGGCAGGCGTGCACTTCATGGCGGAAACGTCGAAGATCCTTGCGCCAAGCAAGACGGTCCTGATTTCCAGCCTCGAAGCTGGCTGCTCTCTGGCAAGCTCCATCACCGGAGCGGATGTGCGCCTGATCAAGGAACGCTACCCAGACTATCCGGTTGTGACCTATGTGAACACGACCGCGGACGTGAAAGCCGAGTGCGATATTACTTGCACCAGCTCCAACGCGGCTCAAGTCGTCGAAGCCGTTGCAAAAGAGTGGAACACCGACACGGTGGTCCTCGTCCCGGATCAGTACCTTGCCAAAAACGTTGCGGCACAAACCAATATCCGCATCATCACCTGGCCTGGCGCTTGCGAAGTACATGAACTGTTTAGCGCAGACGATGTTGAAGCCCTCCGCGAGGCCCATCCAGGCGTCGTCGTTCTGGCGCACCCTGAATGCCCACCGGATGTTCTCGAAGCCGCTGACTTTGCAGGCTCTACGGCAGCGCTGGCAAACTATGTAAAAGATGAGAGCCCGGCCAAAGTCGTTCTGCTGACCGAGTGCTCCATGTCAGACAATGTCGCGACCGAGAACCCCGGCGTCGACTTTGTCCGCCCGTGCAATCTCTGCCCTCATATGAAGCAGATCACGCTCGAGAATATTCTCGATTGCCTGATTGAGATGAAACATGAAGTGACGATAGATGAGCCGGTTCGCGTCCGCGCAAAACAGGCCATCGACGCCATGCTGGATCTCCCCAAGATGGAGAATCCGCTGGCCTTTGAGACCGGTCTCAAGCCCATGGAGATTGAAGTATTTTCACCCAGTTGATGCCTTGTCGTCGCCATATCGCAAAGTAAAGTGATCGAGGGATGATCAGGAGGAGAACACAATGGCGAAGCTCGTAACCGCGATCATGGCGGCCCTGTTCAGTCTCGCCCTCCTCCCCGCGCAAGCAGATTCCAAAGATCCAACCGATGTGCTGGGCTCCTGGAGCTTCCAGACCAAGCCTTACCGCGATGGCCAATGCATCATGACCGGCACCATGCGGCTGAGCTCGCACCCGGAAGACGGCTTGTACGAGTGTGAACTCACCGCTGTGGAAGTATGCTCTATGTGGGGACGCTCCGTGGTGGAGCAGTCTTGCAAAGCCCGCCGGTTCGGCAATCAGGTTTCGGTCCGCTCGCAGATCACGCAAATGCTGGAACAGAAGTTCGAAGGCCTGATCTACGTTCCGGACAATTTCACGCTGACCATTCAGGACCATAGCAGAATGTGGGGCGCGCTCGTGTCCGCCGCGACTGCGCCGGTTGAATTTCGGCGATCAGAAGACGGCATATCATGATCCGGCAGCTGGTCCTCTGTTTGGGATTGGGTCTGCTGGCCTTTCCGGCGCAGGCCGACACGAATATCGCCGGACAGTGGACCTTCACTGCGAATATCTCAAATGGCTGCAGTTTCGGGGGCACGGCGCATCTCGAGAAAACCGGCGACACGACGTTCGAAGGCGAGCTGACAGCGCGCCAGAGCTGTCCCGAGTTGCCGGAAGACTATCTCGTCCGGCAAGACTGTAACGCGTCTGTCCTGGGAAATCAGCTCTCTGTGAGATGCCGGATCGTCGAATTTATCAATGGGTTTGAGAGCCCGTTTTACGCGCCGGACAACTTCACTCTGACCATCCAATCGGCATCGCGTATGCATGGGGCACTGGTCAGCGCGGGCAACGTCATGCCAGCAGAATGGAAGAGAGCCGAAGGGGGCATTTCTTGACAATTGCCAGCGGGCCTCGGCCCGAAACGTTCTCCGCCCCTGCCGCGGCAGGTGATGCGCGTATTCTGATTGTTGGCGCAGGCCTGGCAGGTCTGTTCCTGGCGCTGCGCCTGGCGCCGCGCCCCTGCACGATTATTTCTCCGGCGCCGCTCGGACAAGCCGCGTCCTCCGCCTGGGCGCAAGGTGGCCTTGCCGCCGCTCTGCACCCGCAGGACAGCCCGGACCAGCACGCCGCCGATACCGTTGTGGCGGGCGCTGGACTGGTTGATCCGGCCATAGCCCAACTGATCGCTGAGGATGGACCAAAACGCGTCCGCGACCTGATCGAATTGGGTGTCCCGTTCGACCGTACGCCGGACGGGCAGCTGGCTCTGAGTCTGGAAGCTGCGCACTCGCATCCTCGGGTTGCTCGTGTCGCAGGTGACCTCGCCGGCAAAGCCATCATGGGCGCACTGACTGCCGCGGTTAAAGCCGCTGGGCATATCCGGATCATCGAGCATGCGCGCGCGGTTGGCTTGCTTCAGGACGCGAATGGACGTGTCGCTGGCGCGATCTTGAAAGATGCGCGCGGGCGGACGTCGACCTTCACCAGCCCTGAGACAGTTCTCTGTACAGGCGGCTCGGGCGGCCTCTTCCGCGTGACCACCAATCCACCCCAGGCCCGGGGAGACGCCCTCGCAATGGCCTGGTCGATCGGTGCGGTGATCGCCGACCCTGAATTTGTACAGTTCCACCCGACCGCAATGGATGTCGGCCTGGACCCATCTCCGCTAGCAACTGAAGCCTTGCGTGGTGAAGGTGCGATCCTGGTCGATCAAGGCGGCCAGTCGTTCATGTCCCGCTATCACGAACAGGCGGAACTCGCCCCACGTGATGAAGTTGCCCGCGCGATCCACACAGAACTGTCAGAGGGACGAAAGGTCTTCCTTGATACGCGAGAAGCAATTGGTGATCACATCAAGGATCACTTTCCGACCGTTTTTGCCGCCTGCATGGCGGCGGGCATTGATCCAAGGCAGGCGACGATTCCGGTCGCTCCGGCGATGCACTACCATATGGGCGGCATCCTCTCGGACACGTGGGGACGCTCCAGCCTGAATGGATTGAGCGTTTGCGGTGAATGCTCCAGCACAGGCGCGCACGGCGCCAACCGGCTGGCGTCGAATTCGCTGCTGGAAGCCGTGGTCATGGCCGCCCGTATCGCGGACCGCCTGAGAGATTCTGACCTGAAGACGGCCGGGGAAAGCCATGGCGATTTGCCCGCAGATATCCCGGACGAAGCCCTGCAACAGGTCCGCCAGCATATGGCGACCAAATGCGGTGTGGTACGAGACGCGGCCCAGCTAACCTCTGTGGTGAATGAAATTGACGCGCTCGAACATACCCATGGCCCGGCACGCACGTTGATCGCAGCCCGGCTCATCGCATCTTCTGCTTTGGCGCGAGAAGAGAGTCGCGGCGGACATTTCCGCAGCGATTTTCCTGAAACCAATACCGATCCTAGGCGCACCTTCGTGACTGCGTCGCCCAAGATGACCCAGACCCTGGAACCTGTCTCATGAGTTTTATTGCCCCGCCGCCGCTGCCCGATATCGTCCTCGATCCGCTGGTTCGTCTCGCTCTGGCTGAGGATCTGGGACGCGCGGGTGATCTGACGACAGACGCCACCATCAAGCCTGGCACTCAGCTCACCGCGCATATTCGCGCGAGACAGGCCGGGCGACTGGCCGGAATGGATGCTGCCCGCTATGCGCTGAAGCTGATCGATACTGGAGTAATACTGAACGAGCAAAAGGCGGATGGCGACCGGATCGGTCCCGGCGACACCATCGCGACCATGCAAGGCCATGCCCGCTCGATCCTGATCGCTGAGCGAACCATGCTGAACTTTCTCGGACGCCTCTCAGGCATTGCAACGCTGACCAGCGCCTTCGCCGACAAAATGGCGCATACCAAGGCCAAGATTGTCTGCACCCGCAAGACAACCCCGGGCCACCGGGCGGTCGAAAAGCGCGCTGTGCGCTGCGGCGGCGGCACCTCGCACCGTTATGGTCTCGATGACGCGATCCTGATCAAGGACAATCATATCGCCGCGTCCGGTTCAATCGCCGAAGCCCTGCAACGGGCGCACGCCTATGCCGGACATCTGCGCATGATCGAGATCGAGGTCGACACGCTGGATCAACTCGCAGAAGCCCTTCCCCACAAGCCGCATGCCGTGTTGTTGGACAATATGGAGCCAGATATGCTGAGAGAAGCGGTCGCCATGATAGACGGCCAATGTCTCGCCGAAGCGAGCGGCGGAATCACGCTCGAAACTGTAGCGGCGAAAGCGGAAACCGGCGTCGATTATATCTCCTCCGGCGCGCTCACTCACTCTGCGTCAAATCTTGACCTCGGCCTAGATATCCTCTGACCTGTTCTCGAAGAGAGAGAGAGAGAGAGAGATAGCAGGAGGAATACATGAGCGCGGCAAACGGGCGTAAGTCCATCTTCATCACAGGCGCAGCCTCTGGAATCGGTGCAGAAACGGCGCGATTGTTCCAGTCGCGCGGCTGGTTCTGCGGTCTCTATGACATTGATGAAACAGGCCTCGCCGAAATCGCTCGCGAGCTGGGGGAACAGAATTGCCATTCGGCACGCCTCGACGTCACCAAGCGGAACGATTGGAGCGCCGCAATCACGGGCTTTGGCGAAGCAACAAGCGGCAAGATGGACGTCCTGTTCAACAATGCCGGTATCGGCCGTCATGGCTGGTTCGAGGACATCCCGCCCGAAGAAGCAGACTTGGTGATCGATGTGAACGTGAAGGGCGTGGTCAATGGCGTCTACGCTGCACTGCCGCTCCTCAAGGAAACCGAAAACGCCCGGATCGTAAACACAGCCTCAACCGCCGGAGTTGTTGGGTCACCGCGCCTCGCGGTCTACTCAGCAACCAAGTTTGCGGTGCGCGGACTCACCGAAGCGCTCGATGTAGAATTGTCAGGGCTCGGCATCCGCTGCACCAGCCTGATGCCATGGTTTATTGATACACCGATCCTGGACATGGGCGCGACCGAAGGGTCCAACGTCAAAATGGCGGATGAGATTCGTGACCAGGGCCAGGATGTGTATCCGGTCTCAGTTGCAGCCGAAACCGCCTGGGACGCCGCTCACGGCAAGGATGTGCATTACATGGCCGGTAAACGCGCCAAACAGGCGCGCTTCGCGGCCCGCTTTATGCCGGGGCGCATGAAGAAACAAATTTTGCAGGGTTTGCCGAAGCGAGACTAAGCGGCTTTAACCGCCGATCGCGTCGATCATCTGACGCGACTCAACCGCCTCAAGCGCCTGAGCGTTGAGGTCTGCAACGGTCAGTTCAGTTTCAACAGGCGCGTCTGACGGTGTCAGAACTTCTGGCGTCTGTGCAACGGCTGCGTCAGCTGGCACCAGCGTGGTGACACCGGCCCGGCGCTGAGCCAAGCGCGCCGCCTGACGAGCAGAGGCCACGGACCATTCGCCGCCGCGTGGGAAGCGGTAAAAGATGTGCGTTCCGATCTTGTTGGTCTTGATCAGTCCGGAATTCCATACAGGGTTCACGTAAGTGGCGTGATAGTGCGTCGCCCCACCCGTCTTACCTTCATTCAGGTCCATGATCACGTGAGCCGCGATGGATTGGGCCTTTTGCCATTTTTCGCCGCGTGGCTGTTTGCTCATCGCGCCGTCACAGGTGAAGGTAAACTGACAACCGGTCGTGCGGGTCGCCCCTTGATAGACAACATCGCAAACCGAGTTCGGATAACGATGATCTTTAACACGGTTCATGATGACTTCGGCAACGCCGAGCTGGCCCGAATACGTTTCGCTGCGGGCTTCGTAATAGATCGCGGTTGCCAGACATTCAGTCTGAGCCAGCATGTTTTCAGCTTCAGCGCGCTTTGGCACTTCCAATGAAACGACACTGCTGATCGCGGCTGCATCACGATCATAAGCGGCATAGCGGCTAAGCGCAGCACTCGGATCGCGTTGCAGCGAAAACTCGACCGTACGAAGCCATTCATGGCTCAACAGTTCAGACTGATCTGTTAGCGCCGAAGTGACTTCAATTTCTTCTTCGCGGATTTCCGCAAGTTGCGCGCTGCGATCACGGAATTGCTCAGCACTTTGCTGATCCGCGTTCACGGTCGAAATCATCGGCATTGCGAGCACAAATGCGCCAAAGCAGGATGCGCCGAGCGCACCATGCGTGAATTTCTTTCTCTGATGGGCCGATGTCTGCGCTTTCCACCAGCGCTGAATACGCGCGGTCAGTGAAGCGCCCGTCATCGGGTTGTTTGATACGTCGGTCATCGTCGTCTTCTGGTCCCACCACTCTTGCAGGGTCTAAACTCTACAAGCGCCAAACTCTTCCTTTTTAACGCGGCCTTCTTGCCGTCATGGATTGCGTTCTTCCGTGCTGCATATTTCCTGCCAGCCTAGAAAATCAATTCTATTTTCTGTCAGAATTGTCCGATTTCTTATGTCCCAAGCGAGCTGAATGCGCCCTGAATTGGGGTCTTCACAGCGCCCGATAGCGCTAAATGGCGGGATTCATTGCAAAATCAAGACTTGGTTAACTCTTTTAACCCTGACGACGCGCGCAAGCATTGTTGCGTACAAGTCACAGTTCGAAAGATCACAATTTGTTGCGATCTTGAAATGAATCGGCGTTTTTCAGTCTATGTCAGTCCTGATTCAGGACGGCATGGGCCGCAGCCAGGCGCGCAATCGGCACCCGATAAGGTGAACAAGATACATAATCGAGTCCAATATTGTGACAGAAAATCACTGAAGCCGGGTCCCCGCCATGCTCCCCGCATATGCCGAGTTTGATGTCTGAACGGGTGCCCCGACCACGCTCAGCCGCCATGCGGACGAGTTCACCGACCCCGTCCTGATCGATCGTAACGAACGGGTCTTTCTCATAGATCCCTTGCTCCTCATAAGAGGTCAGGAACCGGCCCGCATCATCACGCGAAATGCCCAGTGTTGTCTGGGTCAGGTCGTTTGTACCGAACGAGAAGAACTCCGCCGTTTCAGCGATTTGCCCCGCCCGGAGCGCAGCGCGTGGCAGCTCAATCATCGTGCCGACCAGATAGTCCAACTTGCTGCCGGTCTCTGCGAAAACGGCCTTGGCCGCGTCATCAACGACCGCCTTCAGGATATCCAGCTCTTTGCGCGTACCGACCAGTGGGATCATCACCTCAGGCACTGGCTGAACGCCGGTATCCTTAGCGACCCGCACCGCGGCTTCGAATATGGCGCGCGCCTGCATCGCGTAGATCTCAGGATAGGTAATTCCAAGGCGGCAACCGCGATGCCCAAGCATCGGATTACTTTCATGCAACGCGTCGGCCTGTGCCTTCAGCGCTTTCAGATTCATTCCGGACGAGGTCGCGACCTCCTGCATTTCCGCATCCGAGTGCGGCATGAACTCGTGCAATGGCGGATCGAGCAGCCGGATCGTGCAGGGCAGCTCGCCCATGATACGGAAAATCTCTTCAAAATCCGAACGTTGCATGGGCAGTAGCTTTTCAAGCGCGGCCTCACGCCCGTCTTTCGTCCCCGCCAGGATCATGCTGCGCACCACCGGAATCCGCTCCGCGTCGAAGAACATGTGCTCTGTGCGGCAGAGGCCAATGCCTTCTGCGCCGAACTCTTTCGCAACGTCTACATCCGCCGGTGTTTCCGCATTGGTGCGGACCCGGAGTTTGCGGACCTTGTCGGCCCAGCCCATCAACAGGCCGAAATCACCAGACAGGTCTGGTTGCTGCATTTCGACTTCGCCGAACAGGACCTCGCCCTCTGCGCCGTCGACAGTGATGGTTTCGCCTTTTTTGATTTCCCGGCCACCGACACGGAACACGCCGGCCTCAGCATCGATCTGCAAGTTGCCAGCGCCGCAAACGCAGGGGCGTCCCATGCCGCGCGCCACAACAGCTGCGTGCGAGGTCATCCCGCCGCGCGCTGTGACGATCGCCCGGGCCGCGTGCATGCCGTGAATATCTTCCGGGCTGGTTTCGACGCGGACGAGAATCACCGCGCGGCCGGCTTCGGCCAGATGCGCAGCCTCATTGGAGTCGAACACAACCTGGCCGACGGCTGCACCGGGGCTCGCCGGGAGGCCTTTGACGATGACGTCACGCTTGGCATTCGGCGAAATCGTCGGGTGAAGCAACTGGTCCAGCTGCGCCGGCTCTAGGCGCAAAATGGCTTCTTCTTCGCTGATCAGCCCTTCCTGGGCCATGTCGACGGCAATCTTTAGCGCTGCCGCTGCAGTCCGCTTGCCGTTTCGGGTTTGCAGCATGTAGAGCGTCCCATCTTCGACGGTAAACTCGATATCCTGCATGTCGCGATAGTGGGCTTCCAGCGTGTCCGCGACGTCGGTCAGCTGCTTATAGACAACCGGCATGACTTCTTCGAGCGGAGCCTCGTCGGATTTCAACTCATCCGCGCGCGCTCGGCTGATCGGAGCGGGTGTTCGAATGCCGGCGACGACGTCTTCACCCTGCGCGTTGGTCAGGAACTCGCCATAGAATGTATTGCCGCCGGTTGATGGATCGCGGGTGAAAGCCACACCAGTTGCCGACGTCTCGCCCATGTTTCCGAACACCATGGACTGGACGTTCACGGCAGTGCCCCATTCGGCGGGAATGTCATTCAGCTTGCGATATAGGATCGCGCGATCATTCATCCACGATCCGAAGACCGCGCCGATCGCGCCCCAGAGCTGCTCACGCGCATCATCCGGAAATGGCTTGCCCAGTTTGTCGCGAACCGCGTCCTTGTACTGGCTGACAATCTCTTTCCAGTCCGCCGCTTCCATCTCAGTGTCGAGTTCGAAGCCCTGGCTGTCTTTATAGTCGTCGAGAATATACTCGAATGTGTCATGGCGCAGGCCGAGCACGACATTGGAATACATCTGGATGAAACGGCGATAGCTGTCATAGGCGAAGCGCTCGCCTGCCTTCGCGGCGAGACCCTGTACAGTCACTTCAGAGAGACCGAGGTTCAGCACCGTATCCATCATTCCGGGCATTGAAGCGCGGGCCCCGGACCGGACCGAGACTAGCAGCGGATTGCCCGCATCGCCGAAGACTTTACCGGTTTTCTGCTCCAGCGCCTTCAGCGCCTCATCGACCTCGGCATCAAGGCCTTCAGGATAAGCTTCTTCAAGATCATAATACGCGGTGCAGACTTCAGTGGTCAGCGTAAATCCTGGCGGGACAGGCAGGCCAAGGCTCGCCATTTCAGCGAGGTTGGCGCCTTTTCCGCCCAGCAGATTCTTCATCGAAGCGCCGCCATCAGAACTTCCGCCGCCAAAAGAATAGACCCATTTGGTGTCTGCGTTTGCGCCATCAGCCATTGTATGAACTCCTCGATTCCCACTCGGAATGCGCCGACACTTCTGCCGGGACTCTATTGGAAAGCCAAGCGCCATGGTTGGCGCTGAGAATCAAGACGTCATTTCGTCTGATTACGCTGTCACCGAACAAACATGCCTTATCTGGGCTGAATCGACCTGAATTTAGCATAATCTTGTTGCTGCGCTGCAACATGAATCAAACCCAACAGATCGCCTCATGCGCTGTTCACTCTGCATCTCGCACAATCGTGAAACGTTTTTGAGATGTAACGATAATGACGCGTCTTAGAATCAAAGCACAATACGCTTCGAAAGGCTGGGCTGATGTTAAAACTAAGACTACGGGACCTGGTGTCCCTCACCACGCTTGCCGGGCTGAGCGCGATTGCACTCTGTCTCGTACTGGTGACCGATCCTTCGCTGTTGGGCTAGCTAGCCCTCAATCTTGCTGAAATCGGCCACTGTGCCGATGGCTTCGCGCATCATGTTGAGCAGGTTCAGCCGGTTCTCGCGAATGCCAGAATCGTCAGCATTCACCATCACGCTGTCCGGACCATCGAAGAACGCGTCGACCGGCGCACGCAAGCTGGCCAGCGCGGACATGGCTGCGGCGAAGTCTTCCTGTTCGAGCGCAGTCTTGGCGGCGCTCGATGCCGATACCACGGCTTTATGTAGGGCAGTCTCGGCTTTTGCAGAGAGTTTCGCCGCGTCGACACCGCCGTCATAAGCGCGCTTGTCCTTCTTTTCCTCGGCGCGAAGAATGTTGGCTGCGCGCTTATACCCTGCCAGCAGATTCACCCCGTCTTCGGAGTCGAGGAAAGCCGCCAGCGCTTCGACGCGCTTTACGATCAGGACAAGGTCATCCTCCCCAAGCGCGAACACGGCATCGATCAGATCATGCCGCTGCCCCTGGTCACGGAGGTATTGTTTGAGGCGGTCCGCGAAAAACTCCGCGAGTGCATTTACGTCCGCGAACGAACTCGCAATTTCGAAATTTGCGGTTTGCGCCGCTGCTCGAATGGGCAACCGAACCCCACTCTCTAACACAATCCGAACCACACCCAGCGCGGCGCGGCGCAAAGCAAACGGATCCTTGGATCCCGTCGGCTTTTCATCAATCGCCCAAAAGCCAACCAGCGTGTCGAGCTTATCGGCCAGCGCCACCGCAATACTCACGGGCTCCGTTGGCACAGCATCAGAAGGACCTTGTGGCTTGTAGTGATCGCGAATGGCGTCCGCGACCCGCGCGTCTTCACCCGCTTCAATCCCGTAATAGCGCCCCATCACACCTTGCAGTTCGGGAAACTCGTACACCATTTCCGAGACCAGATCCGCCTTGGCGAGACGCGCGGCGCGTTCAGCAAGATCGGCATCAGCACCGACTGCCGGTGCCAGCTCGCGCGCCAGGGCAGCCACGCGGTCCACTTTGTCAGCAATCGTGCCGAGCTCTTTCTTGAAGTCGATCTTGCCAAGCTTTGGCGCCATCGCGTCGAGCCCGGTCTTCTTGTCATTCTCCCAGAAGAAGCGGCCATCTTCGAGACGCGCCGACAGGACTTTCCGGTTACCCGCCGCAATCGCTTTGCCGCCATCTGCCGCGTCGATATTTGCGACAACAACGAAATTGGGAGCGAGCGTTCCTGTCTTTGGGTCGCGCACCGCAAAATACTTCTGGTGCGTACGCATCGAGAGCTGGATCACTTCGGGCGGCAATTCGAGGAAAGCTGGATCCATCTCACCGAGGATCACCATCGGCCATTCGGCGAGGCCGACAACTTCTTCCAGCAAACCTTTGTCTTCGACCAGCTCTAGGCCGGCCTTCTTGCAGATGGCTCCGGCTTCTTTTTCGATTTTCTCGCGCCGCGCATCGCGCGTCAGCAGGACATGACCCTTTCCAGAGAGCTGAGCGACATAATCGTCGACGCCCGTGATCTTGAACGGTCCACGGCCATGCACGCGGTGGCCTTCGGTTTCATCGCCGCTGGCAATACCATCGACTTCAAACGGAACGACCTTGCCATCAAACAGGCAGACAATGCGCTGCAAAGGGCGCACCCAGCGCATCTCGCCGCGGCCGGTGCGCATTGATTTTGGCCAATGAAAATTGCGCATGATGTCAGGGATCAGTTCAGACACGATGTCCGGCGTCGCCCGTCCCGGCACCGTGCGTTTGGCGACATAGAAATCGCCTTTCTTGGGATCGGACCGCACCTCGGCTTCATCGATGGAGCTGAGACCTGCGCCGCGCAGGAAGCCCTCGACCGCCTTGTCCGGCGCGCCAACCTTGGGACCTTTACGCTCCTCGGTCACATCATCTGACCCGGCGGGGACGCCCTCACAGACGACGGCCAGACGCCGCGGTCCGGACATGGACGCGGCTTTCTCAACGCCGAGCCCGGCCTCGCGCAGCCCCTTCAGGACTGCATCCTGGAGGTCACGCTCCGCCTTGGCCTGCATGCGTGCAGGAATTTCTTCGCAGAAAATTTCGAGGAAAAGTTCAGCCATATCAGCCCAATAAGTGTCGTGTTTTAAAGATTGTTATGTGCGCCATCGCACAGCGGTGCTTTGCCGGTTCTTTTGCAAGCGCAGGAGAAGACTTTGCCAGTCTTCGGCGCTTCCCAGCCTTGGGGAATGAAATCCGTGTCCTTGTGCGAGCCGTCGCAGAACGGTTGATTGGCCGAGCGTCCACAGGCGCACCACCAGTACATCTTGCCTTCTTCGACCTCGACCGCAATCGGTTCGGTTCCGCCAACTTCTGGGTCTGCCATCAGATCTCCTCCAAATCCTTCACAGTAAAATCACTCTCCGCGCCATCGCCGGTATTCACCGTTGTCATAGGCTCGAGCAGGACAACATGACACTCATCTCCGACAGCGCCAGGGCGATGCTCGATGCCGCGCGGGACGATGATAAACTCGCCCGCCTCGACAATCTCTTCGCGGTCCCGGAAAGCCATGCGCATTGATCCTTTTACCACAAGGAAGAGCTCGTCTTCCTCGTCGTGGGAGTGCCACTGAAAGTCGCCGCGAAACTTGGCGAGCTTCAGATGCATATCATTCACCTGCCCGGCAATTTTCGGCGTCCAGGCCGCATCGAACAAATCAAATTTCTCAGCGAGATTCACTTTGGTCATGGCAGTGGATCCTCATGATACTGATCGCGGAGATTGGGGATCTCAGCGTCCGTCATGTCGAACATCGCTCGCCGGGTGAAGCCGCCGCGATACCGCTCACCATCCGTGAAACGCCAGTCGGCAATGTCCGCCGTGAGAAAAGGCACTTCAGACCCGCCAGAGGTTTCGCCGATGAAACCTGTAAACTCGCGCCGAATATTGCGCAGCTCTTCATAGTCGCGGCCATAGGCGCTGGACGGCATGATCACCGTGACGCGGAAATCGGAATAAGCCTCATTGTCGCTCTGCCAGGCCTGGAAGAAGATCGGCAAGGCCTGCCGCGCTTCGCTGACCGCGTTCTGCACGCCGCGATCCTTGTAGAGCGCCGGAGAGCCTGGTGTCGGACTGCAGCCGGCAATCGCCAGGACCAAAAGAACAAGAGCGCCGCGCCGGATCATGCCTCGGCTCTCTCCGCTTCCTGCGTCGCCCATTGCTCCGCCGCACCGCGTGCGAGATCGCGAACACGGCCGATAAAGGCCTGGCGTTCCGTCGGCGAAATCGCACCGCGCGCATCAATCAGGTTGAACACATGGCTGGCTTTGAGTGCAAAATCGTAAGCTGGCAGTGGTTTCCCAGCGGCGCGCAGGGCGTTGGACTGGCTCTCACAATCGCTGAACCAGCGCTGCAGCATTTCAACGTCGGAATGTTCGAAATTAAACGCCGATTGCTGACGCTCATTTTCAATAAAGACATCACCATAAGATAGCGGAGTTTCGCTGTCGGGCGCGTTGAAGGGCAGATCGTAGACATTGTCCACGCCGAACACATACATGGCGAGGCGTTCCAGGCCGTAGGTCAGCTCGCCGGAGACCGGGAAAACATCGAGCCCGCCAACTTGCTGGAAATATGTGTACTGGCTGACTTCCATGCCGTCGCACCAGACCTCCCAGCCGAGCCCCCAGGCCCCGACTGTCGGGTTTTCCCAATCATCTTCGACGAAGCGAATATCGTGCACCATCGGATCGATGCCGATCTCGTAGAGCGAGTTCAGGTAGAGATCCTGCAGGTTCTTCGGATTGGGCTTCAGAATGACCTGGAACTGGTAATAGTGCCCGAGCCGCATCGGGTTCTCGCCATAGCGCGCATCGGCTGGACGCCGCGAGGGTTGCACATAGGCTGCGCGCCAGTCTTTCGGGCCAAGCGCCCGGAGCACCGTCGCCGGATGCAAGGTCCCGGCCCCGACTTCCATGTCGTATGGCTGCAGGATCGCGCAGCCCTGCTCGGCCCAGTAATTCTGGAGGCGCAGGATCAATGCCTGGAAGGAGTTTGGTTTATCGCGTGCGACGGGTGCGGTCATGGTTTGCGGCCCATAAAACTTATGCGCTCCGCCTACCCCCGTCTGGCCGTCGGGGCAACCATTCGGTGCGCTTAATTCCAGTCGATCTCGGCGCCGTTGCGCTGCATGTCGAGCGTCCATCCCCTGCGTTCGCCGCCTTTCTCTTCATAGAGATAGCGCGGCTCCAGCAAGCGCATGGGCCCCGAGCGGAGGCCCTTTCGCGCCCGCACCAGGACCCGCTTCGCTTCTGCACCCGGATAGGAATGGATCGGCAGGACCGTGATCTCGCCGGTCTGGCGCTCGATGATGGACAGAATTCGTGCCAGATCCGCGGCCCGGTGCACCATCACGAACGTGCCCTTGTGCCGAAGCGCGAACAGCATGGCATTGATCCAGTCTTTTAGAGAAATGTTTTCCAGATAGGCCGCTTCCTTCCCCGTCCCGGGTGCCTGGATGGTGCCCGTTTCAAAGAATGGCGGGTTTGAGAAGACAAGCTCATACCGGTTCTGCCATTTGTCCTCTAGATCATTCGCATTGCCCTGGACGATCTCCACGCGATCCTCGAATCCGTTGGCCCGTGCGCCTTGATGCGCGAGCCCTGCCATGGCTGGATCGATTTCAAGCCCAGTGAGACGAGCCTGCTTCAACCTGTGCGCCGCCGGGAGGAGCGCGCCGCCTGACCCACAGCCCATCTCCAGAACTTCGCCCTGGATGGAACAATCTAGTGCCGACGCCAGCAGCAGACTGTCGGTCCCGGCGCGAAACCCCTGCTCGGGCTGGTAGACCTTGATGCGGCCTGAATAGAAAGCATCGACCGTGTGAGCGGTCACGCATCTTTCTCCACTTCGCGCAGCAGGAAACGAGCCCGCTCTGCGAGATCTTCCCGCACTGTGATGCGAATTGGCACCATCGGTCCTCGCCCATCAATCATCGCAGTATGCTCGTCCAGAACGAACGGTTCGATACCGTCTTCCCGCAATACATGCTGGATATAAGAGAGTTTCACCAAGTCATTGGTGCGAAACACTTCTTCCAAGGTCGTTTCTCCTAAATTGCCACATGCGGTGGCTTACCGCAGCTGCGAGACTTCAATTTTGCGCTACCTCTATGGAAAGCGAAGCAAAAGTGAAATAGGACTTCCGGCGTGACAGCGCAAACCAACCCTTCCCGCACTTCTGACATCGACACGATTGTTGACCGTCTGCAGACCATGCTGAGCGACGACCTCACGGCGACGGAGGCCTTGCTCGTCCAGCGTGCCAAGAGCCCAGTTGATGTTATACCGGACCTCTCCGGCTATATCGTCTCGGCCGGTGGCAAGCGCCTGCGCCCGATGATTACACTGGCAGCGGCGCACGCATGTGGCGGGACAAATCCCGGCACGCACGCTCTGGCGACGGCGGTCGAGTTCATTCACACCGCTACTCTCCTTCACGATGACGTTGTCGATGACAGCGATCTCCGGCGCGGTAAAAAAGCGGCGAAGAATGTCTGGGGCAACAATGCCTCCATCCTGGTTGGAGACTTCCTTTTTGCCCGCGCCTTCACACTGATGGTCGAGACTGGCAGCCTGGAAATCCTGCGCATTCTATCCGATGCATCTTCGGTGATTGCGGAAGGTGAGGTTCATCAGCTGGCTGCGGCGAGCCGAACGGATCTCCCAACCGAAGAGTATCTCGCGATTATCGAAGCCAAGACGGCTGCCCTGTTCGAGGCGGCGGCAAAGGCAGGCGCGCTGTCAGCGGGCCCGCAAGGCGAACCGTTTGCAACAGCGCTTGCGGCCTATGGAAAAAATCTCGGCCTCGCCTTCCAGATCATTGATGACGCCCTGGATTATGGCGGCACCACGTCGGTAATCGGCAAAGCAGTTGGCGACGATTTCCGAGAGGGTAAATCAACGCTCCCCGTGATCATTGCGCGCCGGCGCGGAAGTTCCGAAGATCAGGACTTCTGGGATCGCGCTCTCAATCCGGACCAGCAAACTGAAGGTGACCTCGCGCACGCGATTTACCTGATCCGCTCGACCGGTGCGGCGGAAGCCACATTGGTTGAAGCAAAGGCGTATGCTGAGCTGTCGAAAGCTGCGCTGCGCGCTTTACCGGACAGCGAGTGGACCAAGGCGCTTGCGGATCTCGCGGACTTCTGTGTCAGCCGCGCCCATTAGGGATCACGGCGAAACATGACCGCCAATTAAATTTCAGACTTTTACTTGCCTGAAACCGCAGTCATTGAGAGAAGACGAGCTATGTTTCGCGCGCTCGCTCTCACTGTATCATGCCTTGTGCTGTCTTCCTGTGTCTCAAACGGCTCCGGTACGCCTTCGGAAATCCTTGCGCGCGCTGAGGCCGATACTCAGTTGCGCCGGGAAATCGATACGCTGAGCACGTACGCCGTCGCCAAATATGCGGGCCTGACGGACGATGCGCAGACATCCGCCCGCCAATATGCCCGGCTACTGCGAAGCGTGCAGGATGATCCATGGGTGGCCGAACAGGCGATATTCTCAATCTTGCGGGTTGGCGAAGTGTCGCGCGCGGTGGCGCTCGCAAAACGGCTGCCACCAGACACACTTGCTGAAACCGAACTCCCACGCCTGCTCATGGCGGTCGATGCAACACAGCGCGGCGCATCTGATGAGGTGTTCACCTATCTCGATCAGCCGTGGCGCAATGAATATCACGCGATGCTGGCACGCAGCCTCGCCGCGTGGAACCTTCTGGAAGGTGACCCGCAAGCCGCCATCTTGCTTCAACAGCAGGCCGGCGGCGATGATGGCCTGTTCACGATTATGGGACAGACCCTGGCCGCGATCATGAAAGCCAATGCTGGTGATGAGGCCGCGGCCCGGTCAGACCTCGGCTACCTATTTGATCTGGGGGCGCGACTGGCTCTGGGCGTCGAAGCAGAAGCGCGACTTCTGGCCCGAGATGGTCAGACTGAGAAAGCGCTTCAACACCTCACCGCGTTCCGTACGGAAGTGGGGCGGCATCCCGCCCTCACAGCTTTGCAGTACGAGATTGAAGCGGGAAGTATCAACCCCGTTCCAACCTATTCGGCGGCCCAAGGCACTGCGCTGGCCTTCTATCTCGCGACCGCGCCGCAAGCCACGCAATACTATAATGACGTCCCAGCGGTTTATTTCGCCATGGCGAGCTATCTTGATCCGGAGCTGGATGTCGCCAAGACGCTCTGGGCCGACGTCCTCGATCAATCCGATCGACGCGTCGAAGCCATCGCCTTGCTGCAATCGATACCAGAAGCCTCCGTGCATCATACCAGCGCGCAGGGACAGCTCGCCTGGGCTTTGCGGCGCGAAGGACGCGACGATGAAGCGCTGACAATCGCCCGCGAAACACTGGCGCGAACCGATAATCGCAATATTCGCGTGCAGCTGGCCGACCTGCTTCAATCCCTCGGACGGGATGGCGAAGCTGCCGACACGTTCTCCGACATTATTGAAGCCGATGAGGCCGAAGGCCTGTATGATTGGCGCATCTATTATGCTCGAGGCGGCGCCCGCGAGCGGCTCGGCGAGTGGCCTCCCGCCGAGAACGACTTGCAGACGGCGATGAATCTGCGACCCGACAATCCGACGATCATGAATTATCTCGGTTATAGCTGGATCGATCGCGGGATAAATCTGGATGAAGGTCTTGCGCTGATTGAAACCGCATTGCGATATGCGCCCGAAAATGGCGCGATCACGGACAGCCTTGGCTGGGCCCACTATAAGCTTGGCAATTATGAGCGGGCGATTTTCTATCTCGAGCGCGCGGTTGAGCTTGAGCCTACCATCGCGGAGATCCTGGACCATTTGGGCGACGCCTATTGGCAAGTCGGACGCTTCAAAGAGGCAGGCTTCCAATGGGAGCGCGCCCTGAAATACGCCGCGGATGAGGAAGAACGCGAACTATTGAGCAAAAAGCTCGCGGGCGGCATCGCCCTCCTGCAAGCCGCAAACGAGACTCAGGTTCCTGCCTATCCATGACGCGTTTGTCGGAATTCGCGCCCGCGAAAGTGAACCTCTCGCTGCATGTCGGCCCGCCAAAGGAAAACGGGCGGCACAATCTGGTTTCCCTGGTCGCTTTCGCAGATGTCGACACCGCCGACGTGATCACAGCGGAACCCGCCAGCCATTTTAGCCTGGCCGTCGATGGGCCGTATGCCGAACAATCCGGCCCCGCCAAACACAATCTGGTGCTCAAGGCTGCCCGCGCGATGAACGATGCCCTCGACGGCAATGCCCCGACATTGGCGTTCCGGCTGATCAAGAATCTGCCCTGCGCGGCTGGTATTGGCGGCGGCTCTGCAGATGCGGGCGCAGCGCTGCGCCTAATTGTGCGCGCCCATGGCGGCGAGACGGTTCAGACTATGGCGGAGACCATTGCGCCTTTGCTCGGCGGCGACGTGCTTGCCTGCTTTCGCAACCTTCCCGGTCTGATGACCGGCGAAGGCGAGAATTTTGATCCTGTCCTCAGCGTGCCGCGCATTCCCGCAGTTTTGGTCAATCCTGGCATTGCCTGCCCAACCGGGCCTGTATTTGCGGCCTATGATGATGTTGCGCCAAGTGCATTGCCCGAGCATCCGCCACTGCCGGACAATCGCACCGCGATCCGGGCTTTTCTATCCTGGCTCCGCGATAACACCGAAAACAGCCTTGAGACACCGGCCATGAGTAAGCATCCCGAGATCACGCGGACGCTCGCCACGCTGCAAGCTGTGCCTGGAGCTCGTCTCATACGGATGAGTGGATCCGGCGCGACTTGCTTCGCCCTGTTCGATTCCATGGAGGCTGCGGAGGACGCCTCATCCTCGCTCTCTGGACAGAACGCCGACTGGTGGGTCAGTGCGACGATGCTGGGAGCAGGCTCATGAGCGGCCAACTTGCGATCGCGGCCGCCGGCTTTACCGCGCTTGGGTTCGCCCTCTGCCTGCTCTTTTGCGCTCTGGTGAAACGATCTGGCATTGTCGACGAGCCAGATGGCGGACGTAAACAGCAGTCCACGGCCATCCCCCGCCTCGGCGGCGTCGCGATCGCTGCAGGTGCCGTGCTTGGAAGTCTGATCAGTTTTTTCATT
This sequence comes from Henriciella sp., assembly GCA_017642885.1. Classification (GTDB taxonomy): domain Bacteria; phylum Pseudomonadota; class Alphaproteobacteria; order Caulobacterales; family Hyphomonadaceae; genus Henriciella. The sequence goes on from JAEPOM010000001.1 coordinate 324,154, forward strand.
CTGCTCCTGGCCTGGGGCACAGCGCCTGACGCTGGGTTTTCGCGTCTCTTCTCTGAGATTTCAAACCTGTTGCAAGGATATGAAACGGTTCTGGTCTTTGTCGCAGGCGCATTCTTGCTCGGGCTTTGGGATGATGTCTGGACGGCGAACACCAAGCTAAAGCTCATCGCGCTTGCGGGCCTGTGCATCGGCGTCGCCGCATTCGGGCTTATCCCCGACGCCCTCACTTCGCCGTGGGGCGACGTCACATTGCCGGTCGTGCTTATCATTGGTAGCGCCGCCTGGCTGCTGGTTTTCACCAATGCTGTGAACTTCATAGATGGCTCTGACGGTCTCGCCGTCGGATCGCTCACCATCATGCTCATCGGCCTCGCGACCTGTGGTACGCTGGTTGGAGCCTGGAGCTTTAGCGTCTTGTGGTTCTCACTGTTTGGGGCGCTTGTTGGCTTCCTGATGCATAACTTGCGAGGGACGCTATATGTGGGCGACGCCGGAGCCCTCGGATTGGGAGCCTTGTTTTCGGGCCTCGCCCTGATCTCGGGATTAGACATCTGGACCGTCGCAACGCTCGCTCTGCCTTTCCTGGTGGACGTCTTGATGACCCTGATCTGGCGCGCCAAGCATGGTCGCAACTGGCTCGAGCCGCACCTCGACCACGCCTATCAACGCCTCATCGCAAGCGGGTGGAGTCATCTCGACGTGGCAATCCTGTATTGGGGGTTCAGCGCGGTTAGCGGCGCGGCGGCCTACATCGCTGCGAAAGGCGGCGGCGCGGCCCCGTTCGCGGTGTTCTGGGGTCTATGCCTCGCCGGGATCGCCCTGTGGATCCGGCATCGGCGCGCCGCTGAGTGACGCAATTTCGCGGGCCATTTCTCTCGCCGGATAAGTCTGCGCCTTTAGATTTGGTCTACAGGTCCAGGCGACGGGAAAAAGCAACACCACCATCGCCAGGCCGGCAATACCTGCCTCAATCGATCCGCGCCCCGTCAGATCCGTAACGCCCGCAAAGATCAGAAAGAGCCCCAGCAAGGTCCCAGCGACACCCAAAACAAACAAAGCAATCCGCCACGGCGCTGAATAGCCCTTCGCAATACCGAGATCCGGCTGCAAGCGATCCAGCTCCAATAAAACGGCGTGAACGAGCGCGAAGAAGGCATCGCGACCACCACCCTGATCATTGCATTCGATTTTGGTCACGCCCTGCTCCGATTTCAGGTGCAGCCAGGCGCTACGCGTGCCGCGATAGCTTACGGTGTTCCAACTTGCCGAAGTGACCGATGCGAGGTCCAGCGCCGCGGCGCCGCCCCGTCGCATCAAATGGCCGTCTTCAATGGCCCAGGTCTGCTCTTTGCGAACCGGCGCGGGTTTGAACGTATACTCGTGCATGCCCGTCGCCTCCTAGGTCCAAATTTACATGTTCGGATAGGCCGGCCCGCCGCCGCCTTCAGGGGTGACCCAATTGATGTTCTGGTTCGGGTCTTTGATATCGCAGGTCTTGCAGTGAATGCAGTTTTGCGAGTTGATCTGGAACACGGGCTCTTTGCCGTCTTCCTCAATCCACTCATAAACCCCAGCCGGGCAATAACGCGCGGACGGCCCGTTGAACACGTCATGCTCAGAGGCTTTCTGCAAAGCGAGGTCAGCGACCTTCAGGTGCTTCGGCTGATCTTCAGCGTGATAGGTGTTGGTGAAGGACACATTGGTCAGCTTGTCGAAGCTGAGCACGCCGTCTGGCTTTGCATATTCAATCGGCTTGAACTTGCTGGCGGGCTTCAGATACTCGTGGTCGGCTTTGCCATGCTTCATCTGCGGGATGTAACCGAAGCCGAGAAGGTAGCGCATCCACATGTCCGGCATGCCCAGCACCGCCCCTGGCATCGTGCCGTAGCGCGACATAAGCGGCTTCACGTTGCGCACACGGGCAAGATCCGTCCAGACCCAGCTATCGCGGACTGCTTGCTGAAACGAGCTCAGCTCATCCGAGGCACGCCCCGCACGAAGCGCTGTCACAGCCTCTTCAGCCGCAAGCATGCCGGTCTTCATGGCATTGTGAGTGCCTTTGATGCGCGGCAGGTTCACGAACCCGGCTGAGCACCCGATCAGCGCACCGCCCGGGAAGGTCAGTTTTGGAATCGACTGGATCCCGCCAGATGTGATCGCGCGGGCGCCATAGGCTTCGCGCTTCCCACCTTTGAGGAATTTAGAGATCTCATCATGATGCTTGTAGCGCTGGAACTCGTCATATGGCGACAGGTGCGGGTTCTTGTAATTTAGGTGCACCACATAGCCCACTGAAACGTAATTCTCTCCGCCTTCAGAGAAGTGGTAGAGGAATCCGCCACCATTGCCGTCCTTGTCTTTCACCGGCCAGCCAAATGTGTGCTGGACGTACCCGGCGCTAAACTCGGGATGATCTGCTGGGACTTTCCAGACTTCTTTCAGACCAATGCCATATTTTTGCGGATCGCAGTCCGCTTCTAGGTCGTATTTTGCTTTGACTTCCTTGGTCAGGGAACCACGAGCGCCTTCTGCAAACAGGACATACTTACCCAGCAGTTCCATGCCAGGCTCGTAATCCGGTTTGTGGCTGCCATCTTCTGCGATGCCCATAACACCAGCGACGACGCCGCGGACTTCGCCATTGTCGCCGTACACGACTTCAGAAGCGGCAAATCCCGGGAAGACCTGAACCTCCAGCTCTTCCGCGCGCTCACCCAGCCAACGGCAGACATTGGCCAGCGAGCCGATATAGCAGCCATGATTGTGCATGAACGGCGGGAACGCAAAGGTTGGCATCGCCATCGAGCCGTTGGGACCAAGCAGCTTGTACTTGTCCGCATTCACTTCGGTGCGGATCGGACGATCGTCACGAGTGCGCCAGTCGGGGATCAGCTCATCCAGCGCTTTCGGATCCAGTACGAGACCAGAGAGGATGTGCGCGCCAATCTCTCCGCCTTTTTCCAGGACGACCACTTCCAGCTCTTCGCCAGCTTCATTCGCCAACTGTTTCGCCCGGATTGCTGCTGCGAGCCCTGCGGGGCCGCCACCGACAATCACCAGGTCAAATTCCATCGACTCGCGTTCGCTCATTATTTCTCTCCCAAAAGCTGGCAGCACGACTTGCGCGCCATTTAGGTATAATCCAGTATTCGCCCACCTCTTTAGCCAAAGTTTACAAGGTCACAATGCCCCAAAATGCCTCTGCCGCAGCGTTAAAGGCGCTCACCGAGTGGTGGGAGGAGATGGGCGTGGATGTTGATCAGGCTGAAATCAGTGCAGCAATGAAGGCGCAACCAGCAGATTCGTCAGGGCCCGCCCGGGATCTCAAGCCGGTGAGATCGGAATCGCCGAAGCAATCCCAAGATCAAGCTCGGGGACCGCGCAAATCGCGTCGAAAACAATCAAAAACCCTGGAAGATTGGGTCGCCGAGGCCGAATCACTCGCTGCGGGAGCAGACTCGCTAGAGGCGCTCAAAGCGGCGATTGAAATCTTCGAAGGCTGCCCGCTCAAGCAACTTTGCGACAAGACGGTCGTTTATGACGGCACCCTCAGCGCGCCGGTTATGGTCCTCGGCGAAGGACCCGGCGGCCAGGAAGACCGCATGGGCCTGCCTTTTGTTGGCAAAGCCGGACAGCTGCTCGACAAGATGCTCGCGGCGATCGGTTTGGATCGGAAAACCAATACGTTCATCTCAAACGTCAATTATTGGCGTCCTCCGGGCAATCGCAATCCGGAGGCCGATGAGCTCGCCGTCTGTCGCCCTTTCGTCAACCGGATGGTCGATTTGGCTCAACCGAAAATCATCATCGCAACAGGCGGCGTGGCGGCAAAATCTCTGCTGGACACGAAGACGGGCATCATGCGTCTGCGCGGATCTGAGCGTCCGTTTGAGACACCGGCAGGCACCACCATCCCACTCGTTCCGATGTTTCATCCCGCTTACCTGCTCCGCCGCCCACAGGATAAAAGCCGCGCCTGGCGAGATCTGCTGCTGGTTCAAGCGCGGTTGAAAGAAATGGGCGTCGCGCTCTAAATGCCCGCCCCGCTTTCGATCATTATCCCGGCCTATAATGCTGAGGGCGTGCTTCCGCTCTGTCTGGCCTCGCTGATGCCAGGCCTGGAAACCGGGCTCATCCGCGAAGTGATTTTGGTCGATGGTGGCAGCGAGGATCAGACCCGGCGTCTGGCCGAGGGCGCGGGTGCCAATGTGATCACGGCGCCGGAAAAAGGTCGCGCCGCACAATTGTTACAAGGCGCACGAGAAGCCCGCGGCGACTGGTTGCTCTTTCTTCACGCGGATACGGCACTCTCGCGGGATTGGGGCGAGCGGGCGAAGAGCCACATCGCCGAACGCAAGGGCAAAGCCGCCGCCTTCACGCTCGCCTATCGATCCGATCATCCGATGGCGAAAATCGTCGCACGGCGGGCAAATTGGCGCGCGCGAACCCTCGGCCTCCCTTATGGCGATCAAGGTCTTCTGATCTCGCGCAAATTGTATGACGAGGTTGGCGGTTATCCCAACGCGCCATTCATGGAAGACCTCAAAATCGTCCGCGCCATCGGTAAGACGCGCCTGACGATCCTCTCTGCTGAGGCCCGCACGGATGCCTCCAAATATGACCGTGATGGCTGGCGCAAGCGATCCTGGCGCAATGCCATCCTGGTCACGCGATATTTTCTTGGCGCGAGCCCGGAAAAATTGGCAAAGTCCTATTCTTAGAGGCTCGATTCGAGGATGCGCTATGTCGCTGGATGCTAACTGGGACGAGGAATTGGAGGCGGGATACGTCTACCTGCCAGACCATCCCGGAGCGGGCACACCGGGCTGTGTCGCCCGCTCGATCGATGTTTTCGCACTCGATGAAAGCCTGCGCGGCGTTCAAATCATCCTTGATATTGATGACCGCAACCGTGTGATCGGGATCGAGATTGTGCGCTGATGCCCCGCGCTCATGTCTTGATCTACGCCAAACCCCCGCGCATGGGGCTCGCTAAGACCCGGCTGGCGAGAAGTCTCGGATCCGCAACGCAGGCGCGGCGGATTGCCATGATGACGCTGTCGAAAACCATGCGCGCCGCTATGGGCGGAACCTGGACCCCTATTCTCTATACCGCACCAGATAGCGCGCTCGGCGAAAGCCTGGGCGGGATCTGGCCCGCACATCTGAGCCGCAAGTCTCAAGGCCACGGCGACCTGACCCAGCGCCTCGAAAAAGGCCTGTTTGAAACGCCGCCTGGGCCGATTTTATTTATCGGTGCAGACGCGCCCGACCTCTCGCCGGCACTGCTGCGCCGAGCGATCAGAGCCCTCAGCTCGAATGACGCCGTATTCGGACCGGCAAGCGATGGCGGCTTCTGGTTGTTCGGACTGTCCCAGCGGGCGCGATCCACCTCCCCGTTTGGAAATGTTAGGTGGTCAAGCCCGCACGCGATGGCCGACGTGAAGGCTAACCTCCCAGAGGGGGCTCGTGTGGCGGAACTGCCCGTATTGATTGATATCGACGAAGCAGAAGACTGGCGCGCCTGGACCAAGGCACGGAGCTGATTGCGACCCAAAAATTAAAACTTGTCCGGACAAATTTTCCGTGTGACCTTGTCGAAAATGGAGGGTCACATCATGCGCTATTTGAAATCCGGTTTCGCGGCCATACTTTTGCTCGGAACGGGCGCTTGCGTGACCGTCACCAAAGGCGCTGAAACGTCCGCCGCGCCGGTGATCGAGTATCCCCATGTAAAGCGCCCCAACCTGGTTGTGTCCGACATAGAACGCTCACTGACCATTTATCGCGACATTCTCGGCCTCACGGCGTCGGATGTTTCGACCTCGTCGGCGGAGTCCTATTCCTATCCGGTGTTCAAGATTCCGGAAGGCGCGCAAATCCGCGGTGCAACCCTGCATGAACCTGGCGAACAGCGCGTCCTCGCCCTCACGGAACTAGCCACTCTGGATCTTCCGCGTCCGTCAGCCGCCCCGCATATGAGCGCTGTTGTGATCGGCGTCACAGACCTTGCGAGCAAGTTCGAACAAGTCGAGGCCCTCGGGCTGACGGTAACAGAGCCAAAGATCGCGGGCGGCGTCGACTTCGATTTTGTGGAGCAGGCCTTTGTCGACTTCGACGGACACCTGATCGTGCTGTATGAAGTGCTGACGAACTAAGGAAACAGCGCCTGCAGGCCTGACAGGCCCAGCGTCTCGTCCCAGTCCATCATCAGGTTCAGGTTCTGGATCGCCTGGCCGCTGGAGCCTTTGACCAGATTATCGATCACCGCGATCACCACGACCCGGCCTTTGACCCGGTCAGGATAGACGGCGATCCGGCAATTATTGGTGCCGCGGACATGCCGCGTGTCTGGCGGGGGCGATCCGAGCGGCAATACGGAGACGAAAGGGGCGTCTGCATATTTCGCGGCGAGCGCCGCCTGGATCTGATCCACATCGCCGCGGACATGGCAGGTCACCAGTTCGCCGCGCGTCATCGGGATCAAGTGCGGCGTGAACGTGACGCCAATGTCCGAGCGATCCGCTTGCAGATTGAGTTCCTGCTCGATTTCCGGTGCATGGCGATGCGTACCAACCCCGTAGGCGTGGAGACCTTCGGCGGCCTCGGAGAACAGATTGCCCTCTTTCAATCCGCGCCCGGCGCCAGACACGCCGGATTTTGCATCGATAATGACGCTGTCGGGGTCGATGATCTGAATAATCGGAAGCAGCGCCAGCAAGCTCGCAGTGGGATAGCAGCCCGGACACGCCACAAGGGTCTCGCCAGAAAGCGCCGCGCCGCGCCATTCCGGTAGCCCGTATTTCACGGTCGCAGTTCTCTCGGGGTTTAGGTGCGCGCGGCCATACGTTTCGGCGTAGAGATCGGCATCTCGCAGGCGATAATCCGCAGACAGGTCGACGACCCGGACATGATTAGGCAGCGTTTCGATCAGATCCTGGCTGGTGCCATGCGGAAGACAGCCAAACGCCACATCAACGTCTGACCAATCAACATCATCGGCTTTTACCACGGGAAGGTCCGCGGCGCCGGCAAGATGTGGGAAGATCTCTGACAGCTGTTTCCCGGCAAGGCTGTGGCCGGTGGCAGCTATCGCATCAACGCGTGGATGCCCGGCCAGAAGTCGGACGGTTTCAGCGCCCGTATATCCTGATGCACCAAGCACTGCGGCTTTCAGCTTTGTCTCAACACTCATGACCAAACCCTTGTTCCAGATACGAAAAAGGCGCCCCGCTGGAGCGCCTTTATCACGTGTTCAAAAAAACCGTAACGCTTAGCGCTTGGAGAATTGGAAGCTACGGCGGGCTTTCGCACGGCCATACTTCTTACGCTCAACAACACGCGGGTCACGTGTCATGAAGCCAAACGGCTTCAGTACGCGGCGCAGTTCTGGCTCGTAATTGACCAGCGCGCGCGCAATACCGTGACGGACCGCGCCAGCCTGACCTGACAGACCAGAGCCTTTGACAGTCGCAATCACATCATACTGTGTGCGGCGATCAGCTTCGACCAGAGGCTGCTCAAGCACCATGCGCAGAACCGGGCGAGCGAAATACTCGTCCTGGTCTTTGCCATTGATGGTGACTTTGCCCGTACCTGGCTTCAGCCAGACACGTGCCGTCGCAGACTTGCGTCGACCTGTGCCATAAGAGCGTCCATGCTCGTCAATCTTCGGCTCAGCCGTGATTGGGGCCAGTTCGACAGCGCCTTCGCCGTCGGTGACGTTTTTCAGGTCTTCGAGGGATTGTGCAGTTTCAGCCATCTTTAAGAGACCTTCGTATTCTTGGTGTTCATCGCAGCAAAGTCGACCGCTTCAGGACCTTGGGCCTCGTGCGGATGCTCTGCACCGGCATAGACACGCAGTTTCGAGAACTGCTTGCGGGCCAGCGTGCTTTCTTTTGGCATCATGCGCTTAACAGCCATTTCAATGGCGCGCTCAGGGAACCGACCTGACATGATTTTGCCAGCCGTCGTCTCTTTAATACCACCCGGGTGACCGGTGTGGCGGTAATAGACTTTGTCCGCCAGTTTGTTGCCTGTGAATTTCGCTTTCTCGGCATTGACCACGACGACAAAGTCACCGGTATCAATATGAGGCGTGAAGTCAGCGCGGTGCTTGCCACGCAGACGTTTAGCGACGTAGGAAGCAAGACGACCCACCACGACATCGGTTGCGTCGATGACGATCCAGTTGTTCTCAACGTCGGCAGGTGCGTTATAAGTTTTCATTGCTCCGCCGGAGCCTCTCATTCGGAGTTATTGGATAATGTTCAAGCGCCCGCATCTACGCGCCGCGAAACGCCTTGTCAACGCGCCTTCCGCCCTTGCCCTGCTTTTCCTTGTTGCGGCCTGTAATCCGGGGGGAGAGCCCGCCGCCACCGACTCCGTGGACTCGCCCATAGCACCGCCTGAATCCGCCGAACCAGAAGGCCTCGTGCTCCCCGCAGTCTGGCAGACAAAAGACCTGGAAACTCCGGTCGCCAGCGTCGCCCTCGCGGGTGCTGTCGGCTCAACGGTTGCTGTTGCGTACGAGGATGGCGGCTTGCAATTCCTCGACTTCGAAGGCGAACGGGTGACGGAGAAGGCCAATATGGGCGTCTCGAAAGTCGCGGATGGCCGGTATATGCTGCTGCAGGACACACCCGTAACCGTCTTTCCAGCCATCACCAGCGACGGGGACCTCACCCTTTACATTCACGGCGGAGAATTAGCCGAACCCCTTCCCTATCCCCTCGACGCAGGAACCGATGACCTGATCGAGGGCATCTGCGGCGCCGGTCCAATAGCGGAGAGCGACGGCGTGATGCGTGTGGGATTCTGGACGCAGGGCGAGCGACGACAGTTGCGCACCGGCCGGATCGTCGAAGCAGGGTCTGACCTTGTTCTCTTGTTGAATGAGCCAATCCCGGCTGCACGCGATATCACCGCTTGCGTCCTCTCAGACGGCGACGCACTCGTTTACGCCGATCCCGTGCTTGCAGCGGCGGAGGTCAAACACAGAAACAAGACTTACCGTTTCGTGCTCGATGATCTCGGGGGTTACTCGCTCAGCAATGATGCGGGCGATGTCTACCCATTCACTGTCAGGGACGGCATCAGCGTCAGACCGCCCGCCAGGCCTGTGACGATGGCCGGAACCGGCGATGCCCGCGGCGGCGGCTATCCAGGTGGTCTTATTGTTATTGGCGGTGAGAATGCGAGCGGCGCACACACGGTGACCTATATAGACCCGAGCAAAGTTACGCGGGAACCGTTTGGCTACGCTCCGAACGAGTAATCCAGACCAACCAAACGGCAGCCAGCATCACAATCACTCCAAGACCCTGATGGATCAGGGCGATTGGAAGCGGCGCAGCGTTCATAAGGGTAAAAATCCCCCAAATCGCCTGCGCCGAAACCAGCGCGGCGATTAGATAGAACCCTTTCGCCAAAACTGAGCCGCGAGCGAGAAATGCGCCGAGCAGCGCCATCGCCCACAAGGTGTATGCAAAAAAGCGATGATTGAACTGGGTGGCCGCGCGCCCTTCGAACAGGCTGCGTGCGCCCAGTTGCTCATCGACATAGTGAGACGGGATGAGCTCCCCCGCCATGAGCGGCCAGTCCGTATAAGTCCGTCCCGCATCCAGACCTGCAACCAAAGCGCCGCTTAGCATCTGAATGCTGGTGAGGATAAGAAGTGCAAGCGCGATGACCCGCAATCGCTGATGGACTTGGACAGGCGGTTTTTCGCCGAGATCAAGCCAGTACCATGCGGTCACCGCGATAATCAGCAAGGCCAGCCCAAAATGCGTCATCAGGCGGTAGGGCGCGACATCCAACCGATCCGTCTCGCCAATACCGCTCGCGACCATCCACCAGCCAATAAAGCCTTGCAGACCGCCAAGCGCGATCAAGACGATCAGCCGAATGGCCCATTTGCGCGACAGCCATCGCTTGGCTGCGAACCAGACGAATCCAGCAATCGCGACCAATCCGATCAAGCGCCCAAACAGGCGATGCCCCCATTCCCACCAATAGATGTATTGGAACTCGGACAGGGTCATATTGTAATTCTGCTGCTGGAATTCCGCCGTTTGCTTGTACTTCTCGAACTCCGCCAGCCAGCCCGATTCACCGAAAGGCGGCAGTGCCCCTTTGAGCGGTTCCCATTCTGTAATCGAAAGACCAGAATCAGTCAGGCGCGTCGCCCCCCCGATCAGGATCATCGCATAAACCATCAAACCAATCAGAATCAGCCAGCGGCGGATCCAGCGTGCGGCAACAGGAGAGATTGCGTGAGGCATAATGCGCTCTATTTGAAGTTCTGATCACGAACAGCAACCGGCCACACGGTCGCAGGAACAAGGAAATAGCAGTTCATGCCGAGGTCTCAACGACGACTGATTGCCAGCATTCTTGTCATGCTGTTCCTGGGATTCTGGATCTGGGGCGCAGCAACCATCGGCACCCAGCTTGCCGCCGGCCCGAAATGGGCCAGTCTGATCTTCTTCGTGGTCGCCGGGATTGGCTGGGCGGTGCCCCTGAAGCCGGTCTTCAATTGGATGAATTCCGGCCCCGAAGAACCGTTAGATTAGGCGCTCACGTTTGCGCGGTCGCGGTTTCGTTGGTTTTTACCTGGACGCTTGCGAGATCTTTGCTTCGTCTTGGAGACACCTTCCGGACGGTTACGCCGGGAATCACGCTGTGGAGGTTTGCCCGAACGCCGCGATGGACCTTTCGGTTTGCGAACGCGGACAGACGCATCGGGTGTCGGTAGTATGTAGTCTTCGCACCCTTCCGGGGTGGGGAGAACCTCAACCGCAACGCGGGTGACCTTTTCGACTTCGCGCAGGTAGTAGAGTTCATCCTCTGCAACCATGGAAATCGACACGCCTTCGCGTCCGGCGCGGGCCGTACGCCCGATGCGGTGCACATATTGCTCGGCAATGTTTGGCATCTCGAAATTGATCACATGGCTGATACCATCAATGTCGATGCCGCGCGCGGCAATGTCAGTTGCAATCAGGACCCGGCAGTCGCCATTTTTGAACGCGTTTAGCGCTTTCAGGCGCTGCGGCTGGGATTTGTTGCCGTGAATCGCCTGCGCCTTGTGGCCTTTGGCCATTAGTTTGCGGACGACCTTGTCAGCGCCGTGCTTCGTGCGGGTAAAGACCAGCGCACGGTCAATGCCGGGATCTTCGAGCAATTTACCGAGCACGGACAGCTTGTGATTGTTCGGCACGTGCAGAACGCCCTGCGAAACGCGCTCCGCCGTCGTGCTTTCCGGTGCGACCGAGACGCGAACCGGATCATCGAGATACTTGCCTGCCAGATCTTCGATCAGTTTCGGCATCGTCGCCGAGAACAAGAGAGTCTGACGATCGTCCGGCACTTGTGCGATGATCTTTTTCAGATCGTGAATGAAGCCCATATCGAGCATCTGGTCCGCCTCATCGAGGATTAGAACCTCGACATCGCTGAGCCGAACGGCGCCCTGATTCATCAGGTCGAGGAGGCGTCCAGGCGTTGCCACCAGAACGTGGCAGCCCTTCTGGAGATCACGGATCTGCCGGTTGATCTTCACACCGCCAAATACGGTCTGCGTCACGCATTCCATGAATTTGGAATAGGTTCGGAAACTGTCTGCGATCTGACCTGCCAGCTCGCGCGTCGGCGCCAGGACCAGCACGCGAGTGTGCTTAGGTTTGCGGTTTTCCGGCTCGTCGAGCAGGAAATCCAGAGTTGGGAGCGCGAAGGCGGCCGTTTTACCGGTGCCCGTTTGCGCGATGCCGAGCATGTCTCGGCCTTCGAGAAGGTGAGGAATGGCCTGCGCCTGAATCGGTGTTGGCGTGTCATATCCTTCAGCTGTAACAGCTTTGAGGACCTGCTTGTGCAGATCCATGTCTGTGAATGTCGTCACGAGAAGTCTTTCATTGTGCGAGCACGTGCCAGCTTACCGGCTCCAAACGCGCTCTCCCCGTAGAGGGGGTGGTCGGGAACGGCCTGCGCGAATGAGGGCGTTTAGGAAACTGTGCGTCTGAAGAGGCTGGCTCTCGCTTGCGTCAAAGCAAACGGCGATTCACGCTGCCAGTCCCATGCGCGTGTTCCGCGCTGCGACAGGCGCCACATGCAACTGCTTGTCTTAAAGGTCAATGAACGCTGCGCAGTAATCCGCCGCTAGTCTTCGTCCTGGATTTTCTTGGCTTCCTTGCGGAGACGCGCGAACATTTCGGACACGTCCTCGTCTTCCGCCTCGCTCGGATCAGGATCTTCGCCGCCAAGTTCTTCCAATGTCAGCTCGTCTTCTTCGTCGATGACGAGTTCAGCTTCGATGGGCTCATCCACCTGGGACTCGCTCGACGGGGACTCTTTTGTCGAAGCCTCATCCAGAGACGGTTCTGCTTCGCTCGGAACAGGTGCCTCAGTCTCGACATCGCGCTCGAACAATTCAGATTCGGTGCTGCCAAACCGCCCGATCACCGTCTCAGAACAGATCAGTGTCTGGCCCACACGCGGCAGCACATCGACGCTGCCTGGCACGTAAAGATCGCACCAACCGCCAAGGCGCAGCGTGCCGATTTTGCGACCCAGACGCACCGCATCGCCCGACTCATTAGCTATTTCCAGACGCGGCCCAAGGCCCCCGGTGGCGAACCTCATACCGACGGCTCGCGATCCGCTTTCCAGCGAAACAAACGCAACGGCCAGGCCCGGACGATCGGGCTTCATGGCGGCAAAAGCCGCCGGGTCGCCGGTTTCGAGGATCACATGATCAATCGCACCATCCATCGGCGCGTGGATGCCATTGGTCTTGGTCGGGCCGACTGAAATGCGGACGCGGGTCCAGTCGCCGCCACGCAGGCGCAATTCATCGGGTGGGCTTGCGCCGCCGACAGAGGCCACCAGGCCGTCCGTGGGCGCCGTAATCAACCCTTCGCCCTCAGGTGAGGTTCGCTCCGCCGTTCGGGTCGCAAAAAGGATAACGATGGCCGCGAGAAAGCCGAGCCAGAAGAGCGGACCCCAGACGATCCCCATCAGGATCCCGACCAGCCATGCGGCAAGCGCGCCGACATAGCCTTCGAGATCGAAACCGGCCCGCAACCACGGGAAACTTTTGCGGCTGAAGTCTTCGTCTGACATGGGCGATTTGCCTCCTATTCGGCTGCTGCGACGGTGAGGGCGTCCCGTTTGGCTTGTCGCGCCCACATATCGGCATATTCGCCGTCCGCTGCCAAGAGCGCGTCATGCGTTCCGCGTTCGATGACCTGTCCTGCTTTCAAAACAACGATCTCATCAGCGTTCTGCACGGTCGACAGGCGGTGCGCGACCATCAGCGTCGTTCGGCCCTTGGAGGCCTCATCAAGTGCATCCTGTACCGCCGCTTCAGTTGCGCTATCCAGCGCCGAGGTGGCTTCATCCAGCACCAGGATGGCAGGATCGGCCAGGATCACCCGGGCAATGCCAACCCGCTGCTTTTCGCCGCCCGAGAGCTTCAGACCGCGCTCGCCGACGCGCGTTTCCCATCCCTCTGGCAAGCTTTCTATGAAATCGAGCAGTTGGGCCCGCCGCGCCGCATCGCGCAGCTCGTCCATGCTGGCATCAGGTTTGGCATAGCCGATATTCGATTTGATCGTTTCGTTGAACAGCACCACGTCCTGCGGCACCAGCCCCAGCGACTGACGAAGGCTCTCCTGCGTAACGTCCCGAACGTCCTTGTCGTCGATCAACACGCGGCCACCCAGCACATCGTAAAAGCGGAAGAGCAGTTTCAACAGTGTAGACTTGCCAGCGCCTGAGGTGCCGACAAAGGCGATCTTCTTCCCTGCCGCGAGATCGAAGCTGACATCTTTCACGCCGACAGCGCGCGCATCGTGGGTAAAGCTTACCCCCTCGAACACGACGTCGCCTCTAACGTCTTTCAAGATCTTTGCATCATCCTTATCTGCCACTTCCGGCTTCATGCCGAGCAGGCCGTAAAGCTTCTCCAGGTCAACAGCGCCCTGCTTAATCTCACGCCAGGCCCAGCCGAGGATGTTCAGCGGCGCGTAGAGCGAGAAGAACATGGTCATCACACCGGTCAGGTCACCAACCAGCATCGTGCCCTGCGACACGTTCCAGGCAGAGATCAGCAAAGCGGCCAACAAACCGGCATTCATCACAAAAGCTTGCGCTCCGTTCAGGACATACATGGATCGGATCGCATCGACATAGTGCACGTTGTAATTTCGCATGGCATCGTTGAAACGGCCGGTCTCCCGGGTTTCGGCAGCGAACGATTTCACCGTCTCAAAATTGTTCAGAATGTCGACGGCAACGCCCCGAAACCGGGTATCGGCTTCATTCATGCGCCGCCGCTGGCGCACGCGCCATTCAGTAATCACAATCGTCGACCAAGCGTAGAGTATGATCGTCACCACGGCGACAAGTGCGAGCCAAGGATCGTAGGCAAAGGCGAGCGCGATAGATGCCAAGATCAACCGCACGACGGTAGGACCAATATTGAACGCCAGGAACCGGATAAGATAATCGATTGCACTCGCGCCGCGTTCGATCACGCGATTGAGCGCTCCGGCACGGCGCGTCTGATGGAATCCCAGCGACAGGCTTTGTGCGTGGCCAAAGGCATCAACACAGGCGAGGCGCTGTGCATCCTGACTCACTGGCGAAAACAACCAGTCGCGCAATTGCGGCAAACCTGCCCCGAGAAAGCGAACGCTGAGCGCAATTGAAAGCCACATCAGCGCGGGCCCAAAGCCTGCCACTATGCCTGCATCATTGGCCACAAGCTTGTTGATCGCGTAGCCGAGCAGGAGCGGGAACGCGACCTCGAGAACCGCCGCCGCCAAAGTCAGCAAAATGGCCAGCACCATAACCGGGCGCCACTTGCTCAGCTCCGGTCGGGCCAGGAGCTTCAGAATTCGTCCAATAGAAACGCCAATTCCACCATCGGCGCTTTCAATTTTGTCGGGATCGGTTGTTTCGGCGTGCGCAGTCATAGCCCGCCATATGGGACACCCACACCGTTATGAACAGGTCTCAGCAGAAAAAGAAAAGCCGCCCAAAGGCGGCTGATCTCAAATTCTAAAAGCGTCCGCTGATCGTAACACGCGCGTTTAATGGCGCGCCCACAGTTGCCTGGTGCGTGCTGTGAGAGTTCGGGAAGTAAATCTCGTCGGCCAAATTCTCGACATTCAACTGAATTCGCAAATCGTCCGAAATGTCATAGTAGGCCGCCGCATCTATTCGAGTGTAGCTCGGCAGAACTGCGCTATTGCTATTATTGATGAAACTCTCGTCTTGATAGGTCACACCAAGCCCGAGCCCAAACCGATCCGTGACCTGGTAACTGTTCCAGAGCGAGAACATGTTTTCCGGCAGTTCGCGCGGTCGCAGACCCGTTGCCCCGGATCGATCGACCTGCTCGCCGTCGAGATAACTATAACCGCCTGAAACGTACCATCTTTCGCTCAGCTGGCCCTGAAGCTGGAGCTCGAAACCAGAAACTTCTGTATCGATCACATCCAGGGTTGAGGCATCATTGTCCGCCACCTGAGGCGAGCTCTGCTCAATTTCGAAGACAGCTGCGGTGAAGCTCATATCGGAATGGAAGTCCCATTTCACCCCAGCCTCGAGATTGGTGAACGTATTCGGGTCGAGGGCGTTATTGTCGCCATTGATATTGGCGAACTGTTCCCCAGACCGCGGCAGGAAGGATTCCGAATAACTGCCATAGATAGATACGTTCTCGACCGGCTTGTAGACGAGCCCGAAACGTGGAGAGATCTCCTCGTCCGTCCGGCTGCGATTGCGATCGGCGGCCGCGACTGACGGATCGAGATTGTCGACAGAAATGTCGAACCGATCGAACCGTGCACCGATGATGATATCGAGTTGGTCGGAGATTTCGATCTCGTCTTGGATATAGGCCGAGATAACTTCTACGGTTGCTGCGGTGTCGTCGTTCAAGTCGGAGAATGTCAGCGTCGTAGCATTGCCGCTCGCGTTGGTCCCTGTCCCGCCGCTAAAGCTCAACGGGCGCATGACATCGAAAAACTCTACATCATCATTGGACCCGCTCCAGACTGGATTGAAGCGATCATTGTCATTGGTGGTGTCGATATACTCGATGCCCGAAACGACAGTGTGACCGAAACGACCGGTATCGAACTCGCCAATCAGATCACCTGACAGGATGAGGTTCTGGCGCTGCGTCGTATCAACATAGCCATCAATGCCGACAATATTGGTCGCCGGATCAAAGCTGGACGCGTAGAAATTTCGATAGAGCTTGTCATAATCGCCATAGAAGACGCTGACGCGGCCTTTCAGCGTTTCAGCAAACTGGTGCTGAACAAGTGCCCGCACAAGATGCGCTTCCAGCTGTGTGGTGTTGAGCTCGGGGTCCCCGAACACAATGTCTTCGAAGGCCTCAACCGGCTCGCCATTGGCGCCCGTTGGGATGCCGCGATCGATGAAGCGCTCATGGTCGACATACTCGTACGACACGTCCAGCGTTGTTTCGGGACTGAGTTCAAACCGAGCCGTTGGGTTGATGCCAATCCGGTCGCCATCGTAAAAATCCCGATGGTTTTCCAGGCTCTCATACATCGCATTGATGCGGAACGCCGCAGCGTCGCTGACCTCGAAATTACTATCCACCTGCGCCCCGAAACCGCCAAATGAATTCAGGCTCGCCTGATACCCGGTAAAGGTCTCGCCCAAAACGCCCTTCTTGGTCACCCGGTTCAGGATCCCGCCAGTGCCGCCGCGCCCAAACAAGAGCGCATTCGGACCACGGAGGATTTCGACCTGCTCAAGATTGTAGAGCGGACGGTAATACTGCACGTCGTCGCGCACGCCATCGATGAAGAAGTCAGCGGTTGAGCGGACGCCCCTGAAGATGACCGCATCCCGGTGGCCTTCCCCTTGCGAAGCGCTCACACCAGGCGTGTAGTCGATAATGTCGCCGATGCTGTCAAAGCCCTGCTGAAGGATCTGGTCCGCCGTAACGATGCTCAGGCTTTGCGGGACATCAATGATCGGGGTCGGCGACTTCAGCGCATTCACCTGATCCGCATAAAGGTAAGTCCCCACAACCACGATCTGGTCTTGCACATAGACATCGTCATTTGCGGCGTCGTCTGGGCTTTGAGCCATCGCCGCAGGCACTGCAAGCACCAGAGCAAGCGCGGCAGAACAGAAAAACTGGGAGGAGAAACGGGGCATTGAGTGGACTACCTGATTGATTTCGATGAGCTCGCTTAGAAGAACCGTAAATGAAAATCAATCGCAACTAGGACGAAAATGCAAGTCAGTCGCAGAAATATCACAGGTATTTCCACGTATGCGATCCAGACTAGAAAATCGCGACACTGCGACAGCTTTCTTCTGGTTTTCGTTACGAAAACCCTTTAAGGCTCGTCCGGTTTGAATCAGAGGCTAGGTGAATGACCGGATTAAAATCTGTTTGCGTGTATTGTGGATCGTCGAATGATGTGAAGCCCGATTATTTGCGTCTGGCACAGGACCTGGGGCGCACGCTGGCACAGAAGAATATTCGCCTCGTCTATGGCGGCGGTGGCGTCGGCCTGATGGGCGCCTGCGCGCGCGCAGTCCATTCCGATGGCGGCGAAGTGCTCGGCATCATGCCGCGTTTTCTGCTACAGAAGGAACGGATCTTCGAAGACGTCCCGCACGAAATTGTCGATGATATGCACACGCGTAAGCAGCGCATGTTCGACGAAAGCGATGCTTTTATCGTCTTGCCCGGCGGCATCGGGACCCTCGAAGAAGCTGTCGAGATGCTGAGCTGGGCGCGCCTTGGCCTGCACGCAAAGCCGATGGCGTTTCTCGACGAAGATGGCTTCTGGGCCCCGTTCTTCGAGCTGATGGATCATATCATTGATGGCCGGTTCACCCCTGAAGAGTTTCGCGCCGCTCTGGTTCACGAACACACGCCAGAGGCCGCCATCCAGGCCCTCTGCGACCGCGTCGTGAAACTCGGGGATTAGTCGCGAGCCGACTAATCGCCAATCTAACCCAAACGCTGGAGCGCGCGTTCGCGTCCCATCAGGACGAGCATGTCGCCAACGCTTGGGCCGCGCTCCATGCCGGTGAGGGCTTTGCGGAGCGGCATGAACAAGCCTTTGCCTTTGCGACCGGTCTGTTCTTTCAGAGAAGAAGTCCAGGTACCCCAGGTCTCGGCGGTGATATCGCCTTCCGGCAGCAATGTTGCCGCGGCTGATATGAAGTCTCGGTCTTCGTCGTCAACGATCGGATCGATTTCGCCAAACGCTACGGGCACAAATCGCGCCGCGTCTTCCACCGTTTCGCAATTTTCTTTGACCAATTGCCAGAAAACCTCGTTCGCCGCCTGAGGATCGATTGCTGCTAGGCGGGCCTGGGCGTCTTCGAATGTCATATTGTGCGTGATCGCGGCGTTGAGACTGCGAAGCTCTGCTTCGTCGAAACGTGCCGGGGCGCGGCCAATCTTGTCGAATGCGAACTCCTCGGCGAGCTGCGCCAGCGACTCGCGCATCTCGACATTGTCACTCGTGCCAAGTTTGCCGAGCAGCGAGCAAATCGCGAGAGGCTCAATACCCTGGCTGCGCAACTCACCCATGCCGAGCGACCCCAGGCGCTTCGAAAGACTGGCGCCGTCTGTGCCAACCAGGAGCGGTGTATGCGCCATATCGGGCGCGGTGCCGCCCAAAGCTTTGAAAATTTCGATCTGAGCGCCGGAATTGGTGACGTGATCCTCTCCGCGGACAACGTGCGTGATGCCGGCCTCGATATCGTCGACACAGCTCGGGAGCGTATAAAGATAAGACCCGTCGGCCCGGATCAGAACCGGATCGGACAAGGAGCTTGTATCAATCGCCTGCTCGCCGCGCACGAGATCGGTCCAGACGATACGTTCCCCGCTCAGTTTGAAGCGCCAATGCGGTTTGCGGCCTTCGGCTTCGAACGCAGCTTTCTCATCGTCGGTAAGGTCCAGGCCAGCGCGATTATAGACAGGCGGTTTGCCCCGAGCGCGTTGAAGCTTTCTCTGACGATCAAGCTCGTCCGCGGTTTCGTAACACGCATATAGCAGGCCCATGTCACGCAACTTGTCGGCGGCGGCGTCATATTGGTCAAAGCGCTCTGATTGTTTGAACGTCTTGTCCCAGGTCAGTCCCAGCCAGGTCAGGTCATCGCGAATGCCTTGCTCATACTCCGCGGTCGAACGCTCAGTATCGGTATCATCGATGCGCAGAATGAACGTGCCGCCCTGGCCTTTGGTGAAGAGCCAGTTGATCAGCGCGGTGCGGACGTTTCCGACATGCAGTTTCCCGGTCGGAGAGGGAGCAAAACGGACGACAGGTTGGGTCATGGCAGAGCCTTAGTGGATTCAGAGCGCTCCTTCCACACGAAAACGCCTCAAAAGCCAAGTCATTGCCGCCACATTTGACAGAAACAGTCGAGTCCCGGCAGAGCCTGAGAAGGCGAATGGGAGAGAGCAATGATCCGATTGACCGCAAGCGTACTGGCCACAAGCTTGGCATTGACGGCGTGCAACCCGTCAGCCCCTGTTTCGGGAGACATAGATACGATCGCTCCGGAAGCGGATCTGGATACCGGGTCCGAAACAGAAACGGAAACCGATCTCACAGAAATTCTCGCTGATCCTGATGATATTGAGACCGTGGGTTATCCGGAAGGTTGGGAAATGCAGCTCTACTGGTCTGGCGAATACCCGAATGGATTTGCTGTGACTCAGGAAGGAACCACCGTAATGGGGCATGAAACCATCACGTTCGGTGAGTACCCTCCAATCTATTGCGGCCTGCCCCACAAAGCGACGTACAGTCCGTGGAATGTGGCACGTATGATCAGCGATGAATTGGTTTTCGTTGCTATGACTTTCCCAACCACGTTCACGATCAATGAAGATGTCAGTCTTGAAGTGTTTGTTGGCGACGGTGTCGAGCAGCTGGACCTGAAGGCCGGCGACACGCTGACTTACAAGTCCTATATCGCGGAAGGTTTTTTCATCGCTGAGAAGGATGGCGTTTCCTACGAGATGAACGAGGCCGCCCTACCCCAGAGCACAGAGTTCGAGCAAGGCCCCGAAGATGAGGAATGGGTGCAGGTCACCTGTGCTGATGCCGAAGAGACGCGCGCCTGGGTACGCTATGAGCAGGCTTTGCAAGCACCGGGCGTCGAACCATACGAATATACGGGTTTCGGTGAGGCGGCAGATCTGCCCTAAGCGCGGTTCTCCCTGCGCAAATTATTTCCATGTCGGTTAGAATGGTCTATCTCGCCTGAAACGGGATAGAGGAGCCCCCCCATGAGCGACGTTATCGAGACACCGACCGCCGGCTGGCGCATGAAAGTCGCGATTTTCGCGCTTTGTGCGTCGATCTTTACTGTTCTCTGGTTCACTGTTGCGGCGCTGGGGACGAAATGGGGATGGTGGCCCTGGCAAGTTGGCCTCGGGCAGATGACCATCGGCACCGGGCCGAAGATTGCGCTCGCGGCTCTCGCTGTTTCCGTCATCGCGCAGGTGATCGCGCTGATTAAAGCCCCTCGCAAACAAGCCTTCATCATCGCATTGGGCGCAACCCTGATCGCTGCGTTCACGATGTTCAGATTGGCTGGAATGGGCGCGCAAGCGGCGGCTCTGCCACCTTTGCACGACATCCAGACCGATTGGGCCGATCCGATCCAGTTCAGCCAGACACTGATGGCAGCCAGAACCGCCGATGGGGAAACCAATCCGGTACTCGATGCTCCGACTGTACCTGACTATGCGGAGCAAAGATGGCCGGGCACCGCCGGTCGACTGGTCTCTGAAATCCAGGAAGAAGCGGAGATCAAAGAAGCCGGAAAAGGCACGGTCTATCCAAAGATGGAAACGCTCTACTTCGACGCGCAGCCGTCTGAAGTTGCCGGTGTCGCCGAACAGATCATGCGCAAAAAAGG
Source organism: Henriciella sp. (assembly GCA_017642885.1). Classification (GTDB taxonomy): domain Bacteria; phylum Pseudomonadota; class Alphaproteobacteria; order Caulobacterales; family Hyphomonadaceae; genus Henriciella. Next base: position 345,100 of record JAEPOM010000001.1, read on the forward strand.
CTGGGACCTCGTCTCGTCGGCATCAGAAGATGCGGCGGCGATCCAACTGGAAGCGACAGCAACGTCGGGCTGGTTCGGGTTCAAGGATGACATCGCCGTGCGGATCCGAGTTGCCAATGGCGCAACTGAAGTTGATATCCGCTCGACCAGCCGCGTCGGTCTGTCCGACCTCGGCGCCAACTCGACGCGTGTCTACGGGTTGATGATAGAGCTGGAAGACCGCGCCGACGGTCGCCGCGCGCCTTAAAGCCTACGCGTCGACCTTGGTCAGACGATACTCGCTTTGAACGACAGGGTTCGCATCGCTTGCGATGACGCGGCCTTCGTCGATCAGCTTGAACATATGACCGAGCAAGCTCATGCAAGCGGCTGGAAACAGGCGCTCTTCGAGCCCGATATACATGGCCTTGACCATTTCAGGGATTGAGGTCTCGCCGGCTTTCATCATGGCGATGACGCCGTCTTCACGCTCCTGGCGATGTTGGCGATAGGCCTGAATGAATTCTTTGACAAAGGCCTTGCCCTCAATCGGTGACCCGTGTGTGGGCCACAAGATGTCGAATTCACGGTCTTCGATCTTGTCGAGGCTGTCGAAATAATCCGCCATATTGCCGTCTGGAGGCGCAACGATCGTCGTTGACCAGCCCATGATGTGGTCGCCGGTTAGACAGGCATTCTCTTCTTTAAGAGCAAAGCAGAGGTGGTTGGTTGTGTGGCCTGGCGTTTCGATCGTCTCGAGCGTCCATCCTGGCCCCTCGAAGATGTCACCATCACAAGTGCATTCGTCGGGCGAGAATCCAGCATCATCCTCACTACCCAGCTCGCCTTTGGCAGTCGGCTCGCCGCAGCCTTTGGCATAGACTTTACAGCCCGCCCATTCCGCCAGCGGCTTGGCCAGCGGAGAGTGATCAGAGTGTCCGTGCGAGACGAGAACGTATTTCACGGTTTCACCTTCGAGTGCTGCTTTGAGCGCCTCAAAATGGGTCTCATCGTGTGGGCCCGGATCGATCACAGCGACTTCGCCCCGACCGATAATGTAAACGCCCGTTCCGACAAAGGTGAAGGGTCCAGGATTGTTGGCGATCACACGCCGGATCAGTGGAGAAACTTGTTCCACTTTTCCATATTCAAATTCTATTTCACGCACAAAAGGAATGGCCATGGGAGTTTGCTGTCTTGTTTCTTCTTGATTTCTTCTGGGACGTCCTGCCCTGATTTCGCAAGTCCGGCAAACTACTTACGTTTCGGCGCAAACGCTGCGACAAAGGCCTTCGCCATCCGGCGTGTGGATTTCAGCTTGTCGCCAAGCTTGAGCGCCACGGGTGGTCCCATGTCAGTTTTGTTTGCGTCGACAATGTAAATCTTGCCTGACGCGTTGTCGCGTAGCACGTCGACCCCGCCCCACTCCAGACCGATCTCATCAGCAAATCGTGAGATCACGCGAATTTCATCTTCCGAGTAGGCGTTTTGGGGGGTGTCCAGCAGGACTTCCGCATTTTCATTCAGGAATCGGCGGCCAATCGGGCGACGCTTGCGGAACACAATCGCGGGCTCACCGCCGCAAATGCAGCAACGCAAGTCTTCGATCAGGCCACCCTCAATCTCATTATCGACGAGGACCTGATACGTCTTGTCGGCCTGAGGCGCGATTGGGCCTTCCAGGATGCGACCATCATGGCAGGCATTTTTCTCGGACTTTTCCACCATCGTGCCGGTAAAGGTCTGCGGGTCGACCGCCAGGCTGTACCCTGCGGCGCGCTCAAACGCAGCCGCGACGTTGGACTTGGAAATATCCGTGCAGCCGAAATTGACGAGTTTCGCGCCCGGCTTGGTCTTGGGAGGGGCGTGATTAGCCTCCGTCGAGTCGTCGAACTGAAATACAATGTCGGCGACGCTCGTGTCGGAAATAAGCTTCGCGCCAGACGCATGCATGACCGGCCAGATAAAGTACCAGGGGCGCGGTTTCTCAGGATAGAATGCGATTGTCGGCCGTTTGTGCCCGGAAATTCGTCGCCAGCTGCGCCAGGACTGAGCCAGAGTGTAAAAAGTCAGCCAGGTGAAGATATCATTGGCCAGTTCGCGCGTCGCAGGCACACGGTGACCGGTCTTTTTGACCAGCCAGGCTCCGTCTTCATATTTAAAGTCTGTCAGCCAGTTTCGCGACATACTTTACTCCTCGGCCTTCGCAGCGGCCTTTTATGCTGAACTCGCATTTTGTGAACACGCTAGCAAGGACTTTTGGTCACTTGAAGTGAATAAGTGCTCACAATTTTTTGAGGGTTGCGTTACAGGAGTGGCTTAAGCGCGGACAGATCATAGCCCGCACCTGCTGCAGCATCGACCACTTCATCGCCCATGCCTTGTCCGCCACGAGTCAGCGCCCAGGCCGAGATTGAGCGGGTTCCCGTCCGGCAATAGGCGAGAACAGGCGCAGGCGCTTCAGCCAGCGCCGCTCCGAAGCGTTCTAAAATGTCCGGGGTCGGCGCGCCTGCAAATGGAATCGCCACGAACGTCAAGCCTAGTGCTTCGGCTTTGGCCCGAATGGCCCCCATTCTCGGCTGGTCAATACCGCCTTCGCCGTCGGGGCGGTTGGCGATCAGGGTCTTGTAGCCTGCATCTGCAATTGCCTGAACATCACCCTCATCAATTTGCGGCGCAACGGAGAATCCGTCTGTGACTTTGCGGATATCGGCCATGGGAGGAGCTCCGGTGTAGATGGGCGTTGACTTTGCGTCTGAGGACGTGAACGTAAGAAGTGTTGGCGGGGCTGCCAAGCCCTTCGTGTTGAATCTAATGCACATAAACGTGGGGTTTCGGAACCGTGTCTGCCGTACAGCGTATCGCCTCGCGCATTCCCTGGGCTTATACAGGCCGCCGCCTCCTCATCGCCATCCCAACCCTGCTCCTGATCATTACGGTCGCATTTTTCATGATGCGTATGGCACCGGGCGGTCCGTTTGATGGCGAACGGAAGCTGAATGCGGCGACCGAAGCGGCATTGAACGCCAAGTTCGGGCTCGATAAGCCGCTCTGGCAACAATACACAGATTACCTCTGGGGCGTGATGCAGCTCGATTTCGGGCCCAGCATGAAAACGCTCGGCAAGAGTGTGAACGACCTCATCGCTGACGGCCTGCCGATCAGTCTGGCAATCGGGTTCCTGTCGATCACGCTCGCCATCATCGTTGGCACGGCGATGGGTATTTTCGCGGGCCTGCGCCAGAATACGGCGGGCGACTATTCCGTGATGGGGTTTGCTATGGCCGGGATCTCCATCCCGACCTTTGTGACCGGTCCGGTGCTGATCCTGATTTTTGCATTGACCTTCAGCGTCTTCGCCGTCGGGGGACTCGGGACGTATCCAAACATAGGCATGAGCTTTCACAATATGACCCTGCCGGTCATTACGCTCGCTTTGCCTCAGATCGCGATCATCTCGCGACTGATGCGAGCCAGCATGATCGAGACCATGCGCTCGGGCCATATCCGAACGGCGCGTGCCAAGGGCCTGTCAGAGCGCGATGTGGTGTTGAAACACGCCCTGCCGTCTGCCGTCCTGCCGCTGGTGTCTTATGTCGGCCCAGCCATGGCCCGTGTGATGACCGGATCGCTCGTGATTGAACGGATTTTTGGTCTACCCGGCATGGGTTCCTACTTCGTCGATGGCGCCATCAACCGCGACTATACGCTCGTTATGGGAGCGCTGATTATCTACGCAACGCTGATCGTCCTGTTCAACCTGGTAGCAGATATTCTCTACGCCCTGCTCGACCCGAAGGTGAAGTATGACTGATACGATGGACCTGACAGGCCGCAAGGAAGCGGTCGAAACGGCGATCCAGGGGGGACGCTCGCTCTGGGATGATGCGCGCGCGCGTCTGTTCCGCAACAAAGCCGCCGTTGTTTCCATGTGGGTGCTGGGCATTATCTTCTTCATCGCCGTGCTCGGGCCGTTCTTCTGGGTCCATGACTACCGGACGATTTCGAGCAATGTCGAACTCGCGCCGACTTTCGAGAACCTGCATTTGCTCGGCACCGATACGCAGGGCCGCGATAGCCTGGCCCGTCTGATGATTGGCCTGCGCATCTCGCTTGCGGTTGGCCTGGTGGCCACGATTGTTTCGCTGATCATTGGTGTAACCTGGGGCGCCGTTGCCGGCTTTGTCGGCGGGCGGGTCGACAATATCATGATGCGGTTCGTCGATGTGCTCTACGCGATGCCGTTCATCTTCTTTGTGATCCTGCTCCTCACCGTATTCGGACGGAACATTATTCTGATCTTCGCGGCGATCGGTGCGGTGGAATGGCTGACCATGAGCCGGATCGTTCGCGGCCAAACGCTCGCCTTGAAGAACATGGAATTCATCGAAGCCGCGCGCGCCACCGGCGTGCCATTCTTCACGATTATTCGTCGGCACATTATCCCGAACGTGGTCGGCCCGGTCGCGGTCTATGTCACACTCACCATACCAGTTGTGATCCTGGCGGAGAGCTTCCTCTCCTTCCTCGGGCTGGGCGTGAACGAGCCGCTAACCTCACTGGGCGTGCTGATTTCCGACGGCGCCAAAGAGATGCAGGACAAGCCATGGATGCTGGCTGCTCCGGCTTTGACCATGATGGTCACGCTGCTTTGCCTGAACTTTATCGGCGACGGGCTGCGCGACGCGCTGGACCCGAAAGAACGCTAAGTCGCGACTTCCCAGCTTCCCAGCGCCGCATCCATCACGCCAACCGCTTCCCGGACATCTGAGTCTTCGATAATCAGCGGCGGCGCGAGGCGCAGCACATTGTTCCCGGCGACACCGACGAGGAGGCCTCGTTCACGGCAGGCATTCTGAACCGGCTTTGGCAGTGCCTTCAATTGCAGCCCAGTCAAAAGCCCCTTGCCGGTAACTCCCGCCACTTTGTCAGGATGGCTATCGGCCAAAGATTTCAAACCCTGCGCCACCGTTCCCGCTACGCGGCGGACCTGCGCCAGGAAATCTTCATCGGAGATGATATCCCAGACGACATTGCCAACCGCCATAGCGAGCGGATTTCCGCCATACGTTGACCCATGACTTCCCGGCTGCATGACGCTGCCTGCGGCTTCCGTCGTCAGGCACGCCCCGAAAGGAAAGCCGCCGCCAACGCCTTTGGCGACACACATAATATCTGGCTCGGCATCAGGTGCCCATTCATGCGCAAACAGCTTGCCCGTCCGGCCCATGCCACACTGAACTTCATCATAGATGAGCAGAGCGCCGCGCTCGTCGCACAGCTTACGGAGTTCTGTCAGGCAGGTTTCAGGAATGGCGCGCACGCCGCCCTCACCTTGTACAGGTTCGACCAGCACGGCGGCTGTCTTGTCGGTTACGGCTTTGTCCAGCGCCTCGTGATCACCGAACTCGACCTGGGTGAAGCCCGCCAGAGCCGGCCCGAACCCTTCAAGATATTTCGGATTTCCACCAGCATTGATCGCGCCAAGCGAACGACCATGAAACGCTCCGGAAAATGTGACGATCTCATAGCGGTCGGCATCATCATTTGCCCAGTGGTATTTCCGGGCCGTCTTGATCGCACACTCAATCGCCTCGGTACCGGAATTGGTGAAGAAAACCCGATCTGCAAATGGTAGGCGCTCGCACATTTTGCGGGCCAGCTCTTCTCCCGCCGGAACGCGGAACATGTTAGAGGTATGCCAGAGTTTACCCGCCTGGTCTTGCAACGCTTCGACCATTGCCGGGTGAGAGTGCCCGAGCGCACTCACGGCGATCCCAGCCACAAAATCGAGATAGGACTTGCCATCCTCGGTGATCAGACGGACGCCGTCTCCGCGCTCGAAAGCTTCCTCCGGTGGACGATAGACCGGCATGATGTGCTGGCGCGGATCGGACATTGGATTCTCCTGTCTGAGTCTGAAGTTTTCATGGCTTTGCTCTTCATCGCACGCTTGGCGAGCCTCTGACGGAAAGTCAACACATGGTCTGATTGAGGCACGAACTCACGGAGCATGCTACAAATGAGACAAGATCATTCTAAGCCGCGAAGAATCCACACACGAATTTTCCTTACGAAATATTCAGGTGACAATTTCGGAATTCGCTATTGACGAAAAACGATAAACTGTTATTGTTTTTCAATAATAAATGACTTGGCGGTTTCTCTCAATCCCTCTCTCCCCCTGAGCGTCGCTAGGTTGATAATTCTCACTCCAAACATCTTGGCGGCTCCCAAACGGGGGTCGTTTCTTTTTGGGGGATGAAAATCTGAATGTTACGCCTTGGATGTCCCCGACCGGACTGTCCCAGAATGGCACAAAAGAAAAAGGCGCGACCATTTCGGTCACGCCTTGAAAAGTGATTGCAGCGTTTCCTCCCAGAAACTTGCAAATCCTGTATCGCCATAATGTCGCAGGTCGTCAAGCGATTTATGACACCTGCTTAACAAATTTTTCGAACACTTCATTTTCCGGGTCGAAGACCTGGCTTACTGTTGTGATTGCAACAGATCCCGCTCCAATACTGGCCAGGTGCCGCGCAGCTTCTCTGGCCATTGGAGAAGGGCACAAAGCCGTGCGGTCATTAAGCGAATTTAGTCCGAGCGCGGTCATTTCCGCTTCGCTGACCGGATGGGACAGCTCTAACCGCGCCAGGGTTGTCGCTCGTGCTGTTGCGGCAACGCCGTCCAACAATTCCCGAAGCGGCGCCAAGGCTGTCTCTGACCACTCAGCTTTCAAGGACGTTGTCAGCGCGGCCTGACTTTTCAGAATCACGCCGTCCTGCAGGATCTTCAATCCATTGGCTTTCAAGGTGGCCCCGGTCGAGGTGATGTCCACGATGACCTCCGCCGACCCGGCTGCGGGCGCAGCTTCGGTAGCCCCTGCACTTTCGACCAGCCGATATTCCCCCACCGCCCGCTCGGCAAAGAATCGCCGCGTCAGACTGAGGTACTTTGTAGCCACTCTCATCCGACGTCCATGGCGCTCACGAAACAAGGCCCCTGCCGCTTCCAGGTCCGCCATGGTTTCAACATCAAGCCAGGCCGCAGGAACAGCCACGATCACATCTGCGCCGCCAAATCCGAGCCGGTGCAACACTTCAAAATCGGCCTCAGGTGAAGCCGATAGATCGTTCAACAAATCCTCGCCTGTAATGCCGAGATGGATCTGACCTTCAATAAGGCCGGTGGCGATTTCCCGGGCTGATAGAAGCATCACGTCGACATCGCCCAGCCCTTCGAGCTCGGCGCTATAACCGCGTCCGCCGCCCTTCTGGCGCAGCTTGAAGCCGCTCGCAGACAGCCATTGCTCGGACTTTTCCTTCAACCGCCCTTTGGACGGAATCGCGATCGATAAGCGGGTCATGAACTTGCTCCCGAAACGGTTTCGAGGCGGTGCGGAATCACAATGCCGCCAATCGCGGTTGCGGTCACAGCGCCGCCAGAAAGATCTGAGAGCAGCGAATCATACCGCCCACCTGCCGCGATTGGGCGCTGCATCGCCGTTGCTGTGGCCCCGGTCGCGATCTCGAACACGAAGCCATCATAATACGTAAAGCGCCGACCGAATCGCGTTGCGAATGTCGCCGTTCCAAACAGGTTGGCGAAATCCGATCGCGCCAACCGTTCGGTGCGCAATGAGAAGGTCTCCAATAAACCCTCCAGACCGTTCAGGCCCGCATCCTCGGCGAGCTTCTGTAGCGCAGCAGGCGCATCCTGGAATGGCAGATCGAGAGAAAGAAGCGCGGTCAGAAACTCGTCGATTTCAGACGACAAACTCGTTTCGGCCGCAGAGGCGGCCTGTTGAGACAGGCGCTCCACCACTTCATCCGACGTTCGTTCGCCGACGGGCTGCAGTCCTGTCATGGCATATATATCGTCTACAAAAGCCGCAATTTCTGTCCGGTCCATGCCTTTAAGACGATGCGCAATTCCGGCCTGGCTGTCGGCGTGACCAGACAAGTATGCGCGAACCCCGCCTTCCTGACGGAACGCCCGTTTGAGACCAGCGGAGACATCGTCCGGCAATCCGAGCGTATCGACAAAACCTGGAAAGATCGAAAGATCGCCAAACGCGGTTTGTCCTGATGAAACTCCCGCCGCGGTACACGCGTCGGCCAAAGTTTCAAACAGCCAGACATCTTCGTCTACACCGCGCGGCGCGCCAAAACGTTCCAGGCCAATCTGTTCGTACTCCACCGGCTCACCCACAAGCGACGGCAGTCGAAAGACAGGCCCGCGATATCGCCGAATCGATTCCCCTGCGGGGTGGCTACCACGTGCTGAAATCTCGGCCTGCGCCACAGGCAGCGTCAGATCGGGACGCAGCGCCCATTCGCGACCATCGCCGTCGGCGAAGGTACAAATCCGGCTGCGCACCACTTCGCCTGACAGCTCCAGCGGCACAGCAGCTTCAATGATCACAGGAACGTCGACACTGTCGCCGCCCCGTTTTGCGATGGTTGAAAAAATCAGGTCGGAGAGGCTCACTGGTCCGCCTCCAGGATGGCCTGAATGCGAGCGATCATTTCTGCTCGCGGCGCTTCGAATTGGCCGGGACGCGCTTCGCGGTACTCATCATTGCTGGCAATCGCAGCCGCCTGGCGCGCGCCCTCTTTCAGATCCTTGATAGTCACCACGCCCTTTTCCAGCTCGTCGCTTCCAACCATGATCACAGCCGGAGCGCCGCGGCGATCGGCATATTTCATCTGCGGGCGCATGCCGGAACTTCCCATATAGGCCTCCGCCCGGACGCCGGCTGAGCGCAGCTCCGTGGCGAGTTTAAGCGCTTCTGAGGGATCCTCACGGTCCATGTTCAGCACAACAACTGGCCCATTGAGCGTTCCGATAGAGCCACTGATGGAGAACGCCGCTGCCAGACGGCTCACACCAACCGAGAATCCTGTCGCGGGAACTTTCTCGCCTGTGAAGCGAGCGACAAGGTCGTCATATCGCCCGCCGCCTCCGACTGAGCCGATCCGCACGGTGTTGCCGTCCTCATCGACCGTATCCTTGAGCAGCTCGGCCTCGAAGACCGAACCGGTATAATATTCCAATCCACGTACGACGGATGGATCGATTGTGACATCGCCTTCAGGGGCGCCGAGTGCCTCTAAACCGCGCGCGATCGCATCAAGCTCTGAGAGCCCGGCGGTTGCTTCTTCGCTATTGCCGACGGCTTGTCCGAGTGCTTCGAGCGTTTCGCTGCGCGTCGCGCGACCCGCTTCTGCAAATGCCAGCACTTGCTTGACCGCGGCGGCATCGAGTCCGGCCCCTTTGGTAAAGTCTCCGCTTTCATCCATTCGGCCAGCACCGAGCAAGTCCGCGACGCCGCTGGTGCCAAACTTGTCCAGCTTATCAAGCGCCCGCAGGATGGTTAGACGCGCGCTCTCGTCATTGGCGCCGACGTTTTCGAGCACGGCGTTCAGCAGACGTCGTGTGTTTACGCGGATGGTGAACTCGCCATCAGCTGCGCCAGCTGCGCGCATCGCTTCAGCCGCCATGGCAATCATTTCAGCGTCCGCATGCGCCCCGGCTGCGCCGACGGTGTCAGCGTCACATTGGAGAAACTCGCGAAACCGCCCAGGCCCAGGCTTCTCATTGCGCCAGACCGGACCTGCTGCATAGCGTCGGAACGGCTTCGGCAAGGTTTGCCAGTTTTCTGCAGCGAACCGGGCCAGCGGCGCCGTCAGATCGTAGCGCAGGCTCATCCATTGCTCGTCTTCATCCTGCAGCGCGAACACGCCAGCATTCGGACGATCATCGTCCGGCAGGAACTTGCCAAGGGCATCAGCGAATTCAAACGCCCCGGTCTCAAGCCCTTCAAATCCCCAGCGCCGGTAAACGCCGGTGATCTTTTCAATCATGGCCTGCTCAGCATGGATCAGATTTTCGCGCTTGTCCGGAAAGCCGCGCGGCTTGCGTGCCAGATCAATCGGTTTCGGCTGTTTGGTCTTGCCCATGGGGATGCCTTTGTATCGGTCGCGGTCCGTCTAGACGAAGCCGCCGCAGGTGTGAAGCTTTGGATGCCGGGGCTGGGATCGAACCAGCATTGACTGAGTCAAAGTCAGTTGTTCTTCCACAAGGCGACCCGGCAAAAGGTCGGATCGGTGGACACTCTGAATTCACGTTATTTGGAGAAGGAATTTTATGAAAACGTGAGGCGCACCGAGATCGTTCGCGCCTCCTCGGGCGCGTCAGGTCTGTTGATGATGGTGATGCAGTCTTGTTTTCATGCCGCGGCCATTAGCTACCCAGCTGCGAAGCGTCAAGCCCGACCGCAAGATCATCGTTTCTGATCGGCAAGCGAGAATCAATAAAATTTCACGGATAAATCAACCGTAAGTTATAGCCTCCCCCCTATGGTCACGGGGAAACTAGGGCCATTTATTTGAAACGATTCTTTACCCTACTCGGCGCCATGTCGCCCAGCACCAAGCTGGTTCGAGACGACGGTAGCTTTATCCTGTCGACGGAGGACATCCAACGTCGACGGATGGTCTTTGTCTCCAGTTTTGGCTTGGTCATGACCGTGATGTACACGATCCTGCAGGTTGTTCTGCTGGGGTTTGATAGTACTGGATTGTTCAATGTCGCGACCGGTGTCGTTGGCGCTGCGATTTGCGGCCTTGGGTTGAGGTTCAGCCTGTTTGGTGAGCGCCCTCAGCCAATGATCAGGATCCTATTGCTCGCATTTTCCGTCTTGATCTGGGGAGAGATTGCATTTTCAGGCGGGATAACCGGGTACCATGTCGGCATCCTGCCAGTACTGCCCGTGATCGCCGCAATCTTGCTGAGTGCACGCGACACGATTCTCTTCACGGCGCTCAATCTGTTGGTCGTGCTCGGAATATCCGGTCTGGGCTATACCGGTTCATATCTGCCTGACTTCGCAATTGTCCCTGAAACCGATCTTATGATGTCATCCTTCATGATCATCCTTGCGATCCTTGGGTGCGGCGGCGCAGCGGTGACATTGGTTCTGCAGAGTGAGAAAGTGAATCGCCAGCTGATGGAATTGGTCGAGTACCAATCCCACCTCGCCGCGCATGACGCTCTCTCAGGGCTGGGCAACCGTATTCGCCTGCAACAACGTTTTGACGCGCTGAAGTCTGGCGAGACTTTCGACATCCTCCTGATCGACCTCGATGGCTTTAAGGCTGTGAACGACACGTTCGGTCACAATGCCGGCGACTATCTGATCAAGGCGCTGTCTGAGCGGTTGCGTGAGGTGACGGACGAAGAAGACTTGTTGGTCCGTCTGGGCGGCGACGAATTCGTCATCCTGCTTGAAAATGTCGACGGAACCCTGGCCAGCATTCGCAAGTATGCGGAGTATCTGATCGAGATCCTCAGCCGTCCCTACCTATGGGACAAGACCGTTCTGCGAATCTCGGCGTCGATCGGTCATGCCCGCTATCCCAATCATGGCTCGACACCGAGCAAGGTGCTGAGTCTCGCGGATAAGGCCCTGTATCAAGCCAAGGATGCGGGTAAGCGCCAATGCATCACTTATGGCTCGACACCTGCTCCCAAACCGGCGCGTAAAGAGCATCCTCTGCGCGCATAGCGCTGAAATCGAACGCAAAATCGCCCCATTCGGTGCAAATCAGCGCCTAAAATTCTCGTAACAGTGCAGAAACGACCAAGCCGGGGCTTCCGGTGGCCATCGAACCATGGTTCAACAGCCGCCGACAATTTGGCCCGGTTACCTATCGATCGGGTTTGAAAGCAAAGGGCTGGACCATGACCACACTTGCACTTGTAGATGATGACGAGAACATCATTGCCTCGCTGAAGATTTTCTTCGAAGCTGAGGGCTATAATGTCCGCACCTACCATGATGGTCTGACGGCGCTCGGCGCGCTGACCGACAGCCCACCTGATCTTGCGATCCTCGATGTGAAGATGCCCAAGATGGACGGCATGGAGCTCCTGAAGCGCCTGCGCCAAACCTCAGAGCTTCCGGTTATTTTCCTGACATCGAAAGACGAAGAGATTGATGAAGTGATCGGCTTCAATATCGGCGCCGATGATTTTGTCCGCAAACCTTGTTCGAACCGCCTTCTATCAGAGCGTGTGAAAGCGGTCCTGCGCCGGGCGCGAGCTTCAGATAGCGGCCCGGAGGATGGCGACGTCAAGCCAATCGTTCGTGGACGTCTGACGCTCGACCCAAACCGTCACTCATGCTCCTGGGATGGTCATCCGGTTCGCTTGACCGTGACCGAGTTCTTGATCCTGCAGGCTCTGGCGCAACGTCCCGGCTATGTGAAATCTCGCGACAACCTGATGGACGCGGCCTATGACGACCAGATCTATGTCGATGACCGCACGATTGACAGCCACATCAAGCGGCTGCGCAAGAAGTTCCGCGAGAGCGACAAGGAGTTCGACTCGATCGAAACGCTGTATGGCGTTGGCTATCGCTACAATGAAAGCTAAAATCTAGACGTGGTGGGGACTACACAATGAAAACACAGATTATCGGTTCCGTTCTGGCAGCGGCGCTCGTGAACGCTTGCGGTGGCGGCGAGCCAGAGATCGTCGATCCGTATGCGGATCTGGCGGAAGACACGCTGCTGGTTCGGTTCGAAGCGAACCCGAATGTCGAGAACGGACAGTGTAATCCGAACGTCCATTACGCGCTGCGCACAAGCGAGGCGTATATTTTTGCGAACGTGAGCATCGCGGTCGGCGACAACCTCACAGGGTCAGGCGTCAATCTCGCCAACCTCGAGGAGAGCGGCGTCGCCCGGACGGATGCCGAGCTGAACATGTTCGAAGCCTATGACCAGCCCTGCTCAGAGTTGCAAGTGAAAGTCACTGATCTGAAATGCCGAACGGAAGCGGAAACCGATGGCTCACCTTGCCCCTCCCCTCAGTTTGAAGGGACGGAGATGTTCGCGAGCTTTCGCGGTTTGCCGGACTATTAGTTGGCGAGTTGCAACCAGGCGCGCGCAGCGGCCAGAGCAGATTTGATATCTTCCTTGACCAGCAAGTCAGCCATTTCCTGACGACAAATCTTTGCGTCATCATAGCCTTTGAGCACAGCCAGGTTGAACCATTTGTGCGCAGCGATCAGATCCTGTTCGCAGTCCACACCTTCTGAATACGCAAGTCCCACGCGGTACAGCTCTTCGCCTGTGGCCGTGGTTGCTTCCAACCCGGTTTCCGGCGCAATATCTGTTGCCATATCTGAATAAGGCATCTTCTTTATCCTCTCTCGTTTCGAGAGGTGCTCGAGCTTGGTTTTCCAAGTCTCGAGACACCCACCATCACTGTCTCCAATTCCTCGGCGACAGGTGTGAGATTGCCGGACAGACTCTTCTGTATGGTTAACGCAGAACGGCCCAAACAGGCAGTTCGTTAACGCCCACCGGGCGCGCCATTAAGAATTGGCGGGTTTTTGTGATGTTTTGGTAGGACAGGCGCAAAATTCCCATCGAACGCGTTAGTCATAGTGCGGCGCTCTAGCCCGGCACGACCGCCGCAATGAGACGCGGTCCGGGGACGGCGATTGCCTCCGCCAGGGCTTCATCGAACGCCTCAGCCGTTGTCGCTTCCGCTGCGGGTACGCCCATGCTGGTCGACAATTGCACCCAATCGATATCCGGGCCGCCAATTGACAGCATGTCTTTTGCGGTCGGTCCGGGATTACCCGCACCCGTCCGATAAAGTTCAATATTGAGGATGCGGTATGAGTGATTGACGAAAACAATCGTCGTCACGTCGGCTTGCTCGCGCGCCATGCTCCACAAGGCCTGATTTGTGTACATACCGGCGCCATCGCCTGAGAGGCAAATCGTCTTCCGATCCTGCGCGGCAAGCGCAGCACCCAAAGCCAGAGGCATCCCCATCCCGATCGCGCCACCGGTCAACATCATCCAATCGTGCGGCTGCGCATTCTGCGTTGGAATGTAAGACATCAGACCATTCGAGACGCCGTCATCTGAAACAATGGCGTTTTCCGGCATATGCCGGGCAAGGCTCTGCCCGACCGCTTGAGCTGTGAGATCTCCGGTCGGCGCATCTGGCACGTTCAGAGTCTCGACCGGTGCGCTCTCTTTCGCACCCATGGCATCAGCGAGCGCCGCCAGGGTTGCAGCACTATCGGTCCCGGCATCGCCAAGATCCAGAACATCGCATCCTTCAGGGACAAGGAGGCTGGGCTTTCCGGGATAGGCGAAAAAGGCGACCGGTGGCTGGGTTCCGGCGGTCAGCATCAAGTCGCTGCCCTCGAGGTCTGCCATCGCACCTTCCGCAAAATACTGCATGCGTTCGGGTGCAAACACGCCTGCCCCGCGGCGCATCTTTGTATAGAACGTGTCGGTGAGGACGCGAACACCGGCGGCTTTCAAACGCGCCGCTGCTTGCAGACCTGTCTCGGACAAAGCTGTGCCATTAATGATGAGAACCGGTTTCGCGGCGTTGGAAATGGCCTCTACCGCGCTGTCGATTTGGGCCTTGGAAACCGAGCGAAGGGCGGGCGGCGTGACTTTCTCGCCTTCAATCCCGCCTTCAAGCCAGGCGCTATCCGCGGGAAGGATTAGAGAGACAGGTCCAGGTTTTGGTCCAAAGCTCGCCGCGAATGCTTCGGATGCGAGGGCGCCCGTATCGCCAACTCTGTTTGCGGATTTGATCCAGCGCGAGTTTGGCCCCGCCAGACCCACGATGTCGGAGGTGAGCGGCGCATCATATCTCAGATGGGGGACCGCGTGATCGCCAATGACATTGATCATCGGTGTGTTGGCGCGCCCCGCATTGTGAATGTTCGCCCCTGCATTCATGTACCCCGCGCCCAAGTGCAGCAGAGTCATCGCAGGGGTTCCTGAAATGCGCGCATACCCATCAGCGGCGCCGGTGGCGACGCCTTCGAACAAGCAGAGGACAGAGCGTATTCTCGGCTCGCCATCCAGCGCGGTGACGAGATGCATCTCCGATGTGCCTGGATTGGCAAAACAGGCAGAGACGCCATTGTTCGCTAGCGTCGACACTAATGCTTCCGCTCCGGTGAGCGTCTCGTTCTGTGGGTCAGCCATGGCGATTTCCAATCCTGCGTCGTGGTCCGTTTTGTTTATAGCGGTGCTACAGAAAATACAGGCCCTGAATCAAGACAGGACGATGAATCGCGCGAGCGATCCATCGTCCTGTCAGGGTCCGCAGACAAGCCACAAAGGGGTATGGCTGCAAGAGGCATAGTTCTATGATCTTGCAGCGGCAATATCTGACGTGGCGGCAGCGAATTCAAGTCATTCAATCTGGTGACACGGAAATACTGGTATTCAGACATCAAAGGACGATGAGCCGTGAAGTTATACCATCACTATATAGCTGCTCGACCTCGGTTTGCCGCAGGGTCTGGGCCTTGTTCTGATTGATGTAGCCCTTCTCTGTGATCTCTCCGGCATCGGGCTGAGGCTGGGTCGGTTGTAACAATACGCGGGCGATCCGGTTCGCTGCGTTCGGGTTACTCGCATTGTGTTGCGCCAATCCGGAACGAACCGCATCGACCACTTTTGGGTGCTCGATCATCTCAGATAGAGGGAGCTTTTCACCTACAAGCCGCTCGCAATAGCTCTCATTGACGAAGCCAAGCAGACAAACGGCATCCCGATTGAGGCCGCAAACCACAGCATCGGCGAGCGCGCCATCCACCGCCTGTACCGCCTGCACGCGGAGCTTACCGGCTGAGACCCACGTCCCGTTCGCAAGTTTGAACTCCTCGGCCGTGCGGCCATCAAAAGCGAGGCCTTTGTTGGGATCGTCTGGATCAACGAATCGCACCGCATCGCCGAGCCGATAGAACCCTTCTTCATCGAACGCGGCGCGAGTTTTTTCTTCATTGCGATAATAGCCTGGCGTGACGTTCACACCTTTAACCCGCAATTCTTTCTTGTCCCCCGCGGGCACCAGCTTGAACGTATTGCCAGGCAGCGGCAGGCCGATCAGTCCCATCGTGTCATTCGGCCAATGCACGTTACTCGCAGTGGGAGATGTCTCTGTCGCGCCATACCCTGCAGACAAGGAAATCCGCTCTCCAGTGATGCGCACGGCAACCTTCTGGATGCGCTCATAGATATCCTGCCCCATCGAGGCTCCGCCATAAGCCATCTGACAGATCCGCTTGAAGAATGTCTGGGCCAGTGCTTCGTCTTGTTCGAACTCCGTCGCCAGCGCCGCCCAGGCCGCAGGCACCGTGGTGTGCTGGGTCGTCGACACTTCTTTCAGGTTGCGGATCATTTCAGGCAGGCGCGCAGGCGTCGGCGCACCCCAGTCGAGATACAGCGTCCCGCCCCAATCCGTCATGTTGTGAAGGATGGCATTTGCACCATAGGTGTGGCTCCAGGGCAGGAAGTTACACATGACCTGAACCTCGCCCGTCACCTGCGCCAATCGGTCCTCGTCCCAGACAGAGCGGATCATTTTGGCGTTCGCGGCAATCATGCCGTGCGTGTTGATCACGGCTTTTGGTTCACCTGTCGAACCAGAGGTCAGCATGAATTTCGCGACCGTTTCAGGCGTCAGGCGATCATAGGCTTCGTTGACCGAGTTGCCTCCAGAGACGGCAAACGCATCCAGTGATTGGCTCTGATATCCTGTCGGCGTATTGCGCGAATACAAAACGAGACGGTCTTCGACTTGCATGCCATCGAGCCCGCGCTGATACTCGGCGCCGTCTTCGACATAGATATAGGCAGGCTCCACAAGGCCATCGACATAATTGAGCCGGGCGAAATCCTGGCTCAGCAAAGCATAGGCAGGCGTCACAGGCACGACCGGGCACCCTGCGAGCATAGCGCCATACATGACCAGCGCATGATCGATCGTGTTGCGCGACAGGATCATGATTGGAGCCGCCGCCCCTGCATTCAGAAACCCCTGTGCCAGCGCGCGGATGCGGTCCCACGCTTCGGCATAGGTGATCTCCTGCCACCCTTCTTTGGTCGGATCGACGGGATCGCGCTGTGCAAGCCAGATGCGATCAGGTGCCTGTTCGGCCCAGTATCTAAGCGGCCACAACATGTGCGGTGGATAGTCTTTGAGAGGCTGCCCATTGCGGATCAGCACAGTGCCGTCATCGCGCGTTTCAATCAGCGTCTTTTGCGGCAGGTAGGGGAGTTCCCGAAAGGGAACATGACTGGTTTCGCTCATCACCTATCCTTGGCCAGGTGTTTCAATTTTCAACATGTCACCGCAATGCTTGCAGTGGATGGCATCGGAATCATGCCGCGTCAGACCACACGCCTCGCAGGTATAGTCAACCTTGTCGCTGGGGAGTGTAATGGCGCGCAACAGTCTGAGAAAAAGCGTCAGGCCGAGCACCATGATGACCACCGCCAGCATGCGCCCCCACGCGCCCTCCATCAAGATGTCACCATAACCGGTCGTGGTCAGGCTGGTCACCGTAAAATAGAGCGCGTCGACATAAGTCTCGATGCCCGGATTGGTATCCTTTTGCAGTACGAAGACCAGGCCCGCCATCAAGAAGACGAACACAATGAGATTGGTCACGCGATCGAAGATCTTCTCGTGTTGCTTCAGGTAAGAAGACACACCCTTCAGTCGCTTCAGCAAGGTGAAGGCGCGAATAATCCGCACCGCGCGCAGCAAGCGCAGGAAGGCCAGGTTCTGCGTGAACAGCGGCGCCAGCATCGAGATGACCACAATGAGGTCAGCCCAATTGTAGAACCGCTTCCAGAACTTCACCTTCGGCTGGGCAATATAATAGCGCGCCGCGAGGTCGAGCCCGATCACCGCGCCAATCGCGTAATCTGCAATCGGATGCGAGACCCCATCGCCGCGAAATGGCGCCCAGAGAAAGTAGGCGATGGTCAGAATATCAAATGTCAGCAGCGCCAGCCGGAAGTAATAGGGCGCGCGCCCATGCCCTTCATATAGCCAGAACAATCTGCGGTTCAGCCCTTTTCGTTCGCTCAACGCTTTGCGCTCCCGTTCGCGAGTCCCAGACCATATCTATGACCGAAGCCTTTGGCGCTGTCATCAAAGCGGCGCACGCATCGCATTGGGGAGGCAAGCCCTCACCCCGAAATTGTGATCTCAAATTGGCGTGAGGCGTGGTGAAGAGACGTGAAATGTATGTGAGCCGGAACCGGGCTAGGTCAGCTGCAATTCAAAAAAGACATTCACGCAAAAGGACCTCCCGCAATGTCGAAACTCAAGCTGTTCTCCCTGGCCACGGCAACCCTTGCCGCCGTCGCCCTCCCCGCCCAGGCTCAGAATGATCAGGGCTGGTATGTCTCCGGATTCATCGGTGCTGGTTTTCCCGGCGACGCAGAACTGACCGGCGTGCAAAGCCCGGTTACGGGCGCCCCGGGAATGGCCGGCGCCCCTGCCCGCATCGCAACCGACTTTGACAGCGACACAACACTTGGTGTCGCACTGGGCTACGACACGCCGTGGGAATTCTTCGGCATCTTCAACACGCGGCTTGAAATTGAGTATTCTCGTCTGGAAGCTGATGTCAGCAGCGGCAGTTTCAATAGCGGCTCTCAGCCGTTCTCTGGCGATCTCAGCATCGATTTCTTCCTGATAAACAATTATTCCGACATCATCTGGGATGACAATCAAACCATCATCCCATTCGTTGGCGGCGGTCTCGGCGTCGCAAATGTTGATGCGAACATTCTGTATGCCGGAGGTGGCTCGCCCACTCCCAATTTCGTCGCCACCGGTGAGGATAGCGGCCTCGCGGGCACGTTCGCGGGCGGACTGACCTGGCTGACCGGCACGCCGTGGGAAGTCTATGGCGAAGCGCGCTACTATCAGATCCGTGACCTGGAATTCGAGCGCCGGTTCATCGGCGGCGGCGCAAATCTGTTCAATGCCAGCGTTGAAGACGATTTCGATGGCTCCAGCCTGACCATCGGTGCGCGATACAACTTCTAAGAGCTAGAGATTTTTCCTTCCTCTAAACCTGGCTCTTAGGTTTAGGCCCGGCGCGACCCTCCCTCTCACAGCGCCGGGCCCTTTTTTTATCGATCAGGATGACAAGCGATTGTAGCCAGCTTACATGCGCCAGCATGACATCCGGTTTTATCCATCTACCCCAGCGCACGATCGTCTCTTTGCAGGGGCCCGATACGATGGCGCTCCTGGAACGCCTTGTGACCAACGCAACGACGGAATGGCCGAGCGGGGAAACCCGCTACGGCGCCCTGCTCACCCCGCAAGGCAAGATTATCGCTGATTATCTGGCATTGCGCACGGATGACGGTGTCATACTCGACGTCTCCAAAGACCATGCCGCAGACCTCGCTAAACGCTTGAAAATGTTCCGATTGCGCAGCGACGTCGAGATCGAGGTGCTGGACCATCTGCATGTGATGGCGAGCCTTGCGCCCGATCAAGATCCTCTCGAGGGTGCAGCTTATATCTATCAGGATCCGCGTTATCCCGACGGACGGACTCGCGTACTGGTCGAGGAAACTATTCCGGATGCCGATGCGAGCGCGCTAGCCGCTTACCACGTAGACCGCATCGCCAATGTGGTCCCGGAGCAAGGCGCAGATTTCGGCGCGGCAGAAGTGTTTCCGGCCGAGATCAACATGGATGCGCTGAACGGTGTCGCGCTCAACAAAGGCTGCTTTGTTGGCCAGGAAGTAGTCAGCCGCATGCATCGCCGCGGGAAGATTCGCAAGCGCACGCTGTCCGCAACTGTGCCAGAAACTCTGAATGTTCAGCCAGGCGACGATATCAAAGCCCCCCTGCCGATCGGTACGATCAGCAGCGTTTCGGGCAAACACGCGCTTGCTCTGGTTCGAGTGGATCGGCTTCTGTCGGCGGAAAAGTCTGGCGCAGCGCCGACACTTCATGAAACTCCGGTCACGTTTGAGAAACCGGGTTGGCTTGAAGCTGAGCTCGCGCGTATGGAAGAAACATGAGTGATCACACCTCTTGCGCCTGGGCGCCGTCCAAAGATGCGCTTTACCGGGCGTACCACGACACCGAATGGGGTGTGCCGGAATATGATTCCCGGGCCTTGTGGGAAAAGCTCCAACTCGATGGCATGCAGGCAGGCCTGTCCTGGATAACGATCCTGCGCAAGAGGGAGACCATGCGTGAAGAGTTTGACGGTTTTGATCCGGAAAAGATCGCGCGCTGGACCCAGCCGCGCATCGACAAGGCGTTGACCAATCCCGGAATTATTCGCAGCCCGAAAAAGATCGAAGCCTGTATCGGCAATGCCCGCGCTTTCCTCGATGGGATGGAGCAAGGCGAGGATTTCTCGGAGTTTTGCTGGAGCTTCGTCGACGGCAAACCCATTGTCAGCCATTTTGAGAATTATCGCGATGGCCCGACCAAGACTGAAATCTCAGAGACCTGCTCCAGGGCTCTTAAGAAACGCGGCCACAAATTTGTCGGCCCAACCATCGTCTATGCCTGGATGCAGGCTTGCGGACTTTACAATGATCATGAGGTCGGCTGTGTTCGACACAAACAGGTTCAGGAAATCGCTCGATGAAATATGCCCTCACGCTCTCCTTCGCCGCTCTTGTCTTGTCGGCGTGTGTCACCTCAACTGAGTTTGACCGCGATCGCGCCTATAGCAAGTGCGAGTCGATTTCCGACAAGTCCAGCCGGGACCGCTGCATCGCTGACGCCATCGCTCAGTCCGAACGTGAGCGCTCGCGAGAAGACGCCAAGGACCAGCAGCGACAAGACGATGCCGATCGGCGCGAGCTAGGCCGCGAAATCGCCGGCGTGAAAGACTAAGCATGAAAGCGATCGTCCTCAGTCTTGGGCTCTGCAGCCTCCTTGCCGGGTGCGCGCTAGGACAAGACATTTATGACGAACGACGCATCGATGAGTGCCGGGAGCTCCCCACGCCAAACGAACGGCTGGATTGCGAACGCACTGTGCGAGATGAAGCCTCAGGTTTTCCCAGCACCTGAAGTGACTCTGCGTCTCGACCTTCGCTGCGCCTGACACTATCAATGTCCGCTACAGTAACGAAGCGCCGCTCCCGGCGTATGAGGGATTTATGATCACACCCGTCATTTCTGCCACCGGTTTGTGGACCCCGGCGCAATCGGTTTCGAACGCTGAATTGGTCGAGAGTTTCAATGCCTGGGCGGACAAGTGGAACGCGGAACATGCAGCCGAAATCGAGGCTGGAACGCTGGAACCCAAAACCCATTCAAGCGTCGAATTCATCGAGAAAGCCTCCGGTATCAAATCGCGGTTCGTCGTTGATAAAACGGGGATCGTCGATCCGGACATGATGCGCCCAAACATCCCCGAGCGCCCGAATGATCAGATTTCCGTCCTGGCAGAAATCGCCGTCAACGCGGCTCGCGAGGCGCTCGATCGCGCCGGACGAGACCCGAAGGACGTGGATGCCGTCCTCTGCGCGGCGTCCAATATGCAACGCGGATATCCGGCCATGGCGGTCGAGATCCAGGATGCGCTCGGCATTGATGGCTTTGGCTTTGATATGAATGTCGCCTGCTCATCGGCAACTTTTGGGATCCAGACCGGCGCCGATTTTGTGCGCTCTGGAAGCGCCAGGTCGGTGCTGATGGTCAACCCGGAGATCTGTTCGGGCCACTTGAATTTCACCGATCGGGACAGCCACTTCATTTTTGGCGATGTTGCCACGGCTGTTTTGATTGAAGCCGAGGACATTGCCCCAGCCGAGCATTGGAAGATCTTGGGGACGCACCTCAAGACGCAATTCTCGAACAATATTCGCAACAATTTTGGCTTCCTCAATCGCTGCGCGCCAGACGGAATTGGCGCCGAAGACAAATTGTTCGTTCAGGAAGGCCGCAAAGTGTTCAAGGAAGTCGTTCCCATGGTCGCGAAAATGATCATCGCGGAACTGGAGCGCCTTGAACTGGAAGCGCCCAACTTGCGCCGAATGTGGCTGCATCAAGCGAATGCCAATATGAACCGGCTCATCGCATCGAAAGTGCTGGGCAGGGAGGCCACGCCAGACGAGAGCCCGACCGTGCTCGACACCTATGCGAACACAAGCTCAGCCGGGTCGATCATCGCCTTCCACAAGCATAGCGACGATATGGTTGCTGGGGACAAAGGCCTGATCTGCTCGTTCGGTGCGGGCTATTCCGCCGGAACTGTATTTGTAGAAAAAGCCGCCTAACCGGCTAATCCGCGGCGTCAAAATCTAATCCTGGACTTTCCAGACGGGTATGAGACCGCGCGCCGAAGAGCAGGAGCAGCGAGACGAATGCGATACTTGTTCCCTGGGAGGAAAAGAGTTCAAGCATCAGTGCAAAAAACCAGGCAGGGAGGTTTTGCGCGGGGAGAGTGAGCCCGCTCGCCTCCGCTGCCTGGCGCAGATCGGCTCGCGCCCCTGCAATCCTGTCTTCGAGCATCGCCCTCCGGCGCGCGAGACCGAGCTCGTTCTGAGCGTCCCGATACGGCTTTTGATGCGTCCGGCCAACGGCTTCAACGCCCGCGAGATAGGCTTCCAGCCCCTCAATCGTCCGCGTCTCGGGCGGGATCCCCTGAAGTTGGCGTGTCCAGTCCGCGATCTCGGCCTCGCCTAGAGCCTGGACCTGCTGCGCCTGTGCCAGCTGTGCATCCTGCGCCTGCGCATTGTTCATCATGAACAGGGATGTGCCGGCTATGCTGGTCCCCGCGCCCGCGAGCGCGAAGACCAGCGACCGCATCGCCTCCCCAAAGCGACGACCTGACATATGCCACCAGAAAAACGTAAACCCACCGAACGAACACACAGAAGCAATCACGCCGCTCCACCCCCAGACGCGCGCCTGCGTGGCATCCAACACGCCGGCGCTGAACGCCTGATAATTCGCGAACCCGGAGAGCCCGGCTGCAGCGAGCCCCGCCACAAGGAAAATTAATGCGAGGAGCGAAATGATAATGCGCTCCCCCCAGCCACGGGTTGGCGCGCGCGGGGACTTTGACCGCGAAGACCCGCGTCCAAAATCTGTTCGCCGCTCGCCTCGAGACTCTTGAACAAGTTCGACCCGCGGTAGATCAGAGACGGGGACGTTGACCGCAACAGTGGCGGGGACGGGATAGGACTCACTAACGGACTCAACCGCGTCATCATCATTGGCCGGTCGTGGCCGCGGCGTGATCGGAACGATCTCGGCTTCAGCGTACGGCTCATGGCTCCATTCGCCAGCCTCAGCTTTCTCGCGCAGATAAGCGAGCAACGGTCCCTCGCTGCCACAGGCGGTGCAATGCACACGCCCTCGTGCCAGCGACAGCTTCAGCCCGCGCGATGCACCGCACCCCGGACAGTCTTCGTGCGCGACGCCACGATCATCAAAGGCCTCTTCAAGGCCAGCGCCCCGCAAGGCCTGATCCAGGACGTCAGATGTCGTCGATATTGCGCCCATGCTAGCCCTCTACACGCGAGTTTGATCACATTTTGTTCTCTTTATGTTTCTATATGTTCTGAGTCAATCGAGTTCTTCGGTAACTTCGATAATCGACGATTTTGGTCTGCTCGACGCGAAAACGGACCGGCGGCGCTTCAGCCCGGGTCCAGCGACCCGGTTATGGACGCGCGTTGAGACAGCTCCATCCAATTGCCATGGCCGTCTTTAAGGAAAGAAATCCGGGCGGTCTTGCCGAGGGTTAGTGGCGGCGCCCCCTCGGTCGCGCCTTGTTCAACGGCCTGCGCGTGAAGGGAGTCGACTTTTGCGACCTGGATCGTGGTGTAGCGAAAGCCGGTTCGCTGCATTTCGCCGCCGTCAGTTTCGTCGGCAATGTCTGGTGCGATCACGCCGACAATCAGACTGCGTCCGCAGCGCACCGCCAAATGGTCCTGCAAGCGCGGAAGGCCGAGACTGTAATGATAGTGGTTCAGAAAGGCTTCCGCGCTGGCCGTCGCAACTTCGATGGCCCAGTGCTCAACGCCGCCATGGCCAATTGGAACCAGACGAAGGCTGTTCCCGTCCGGGTCGGTCAGATCTTGAATTTCGGTTCGCCCGTCTTGCGCGATGATCAGGCGCAGATATCCACCACGAGACGCAGGCGATAACGGATCGCGCGCATGGTTGAGCTTCAGCACCGCGCCGAAAAAATCGTGCCGATATTGGCGCACACCGCCGCCGACTGGCAGCATATGATCAAAAGCCAGCCCGACGTCGGTCTGCCAGAATTTCAGCATGTCCTCCAATTGATTGGTGAACAAACCGACATCGAGACAATCCTTGGCGATCCAGGACGGAGTTTGATCTGACATTCTCGGGTCTTTCCGCGCATTTTGGTCGCTAAACCTATGACGATCCCAGCGACATCTCGCAAGCCGATGACCATTTGCGCGTCCGATTTAACTCGACGCACACATCTGATCGGCATATACGTCATACTATGACACGATATCGTACGCGCACTCCCGCCACTGGCAAACGCCGGCTCCACCGTAGGCGCTGGCGCCAGCCAGATTCGAAAAAACCGAGCCGGGAAGAGCTGATTCAGGCTGCTTCAGACGAGGCGCAGCTGTCCGGCAAAAGCCTGACTGCGATCCGCAAGCACGTTCTAACCGTCCTGCTCGACGCCCAGCGCCCGATGACGGCTTATGAAGTCCTCGCGTCTCTGGAAGGGGTTGGCTCTGTTTCCCCTCCCACAGCGTATCGCGCGCTCGATTTCCTCGTCTCGCTCGGCTTCGTTTCTCGGGTGGAAAGCCTCAACGCCTATCTCGCACTCGATCTTGGCCCGAGCGATGTTCCGCTGGCCTTCTTCGTTTGCGAGAAGTGCGGTCAGGCCGAAGAAATCTCCGCCAATGACGCTGTCGTCAGCCTGATCAGCACCGCAGACCAGCAGGGATTTGGCGTCAGCCACGCCTCTCTGGAAGTGCGCGGCGATTGCCGCGGCAAGCTGGCCTGTGAGACCTGGGACGCCAAGCTCGCCGCCCCAGAAGCATCAGGATCGGTCGACGAGCACAGCCACGAATAAAGCGGGCTCATCGCCCTCCACGGCCCAGGCGTGATTGGTAGCTCTCTGGATGACGACGTCGCCGGGCCCGATCACGGTCTCGTCCTTGTCCAGGATCAGACGCACGCGGCCTTTGACGAGAATGATTGCATCCAGCGTATGGGTTGTATGCATCGCCGGATGCTTGCTCGTGTCGGGCTGGTGATCGCCGGCCCCAATATCAATAAAGGCCTTTCGCGTCAGTTCAGCGATCATTTCCGGCGGGGCGCCTTCCGGCGTTGGACCAGACGTGAACCAGCGGATTTTGACCTTGCCTTTGTCGGGCGACAGAATGGCTTTCCCGGCGCCTTTGTCTTCGCAGGCCTTCGGATCGAGCGGCCCTGACACATCATCGTGCCAGATCTCCAGCAGGCCGCCGAGATCACCGGTTCTAAACTCTGCCGCCGGGCCGCCATCTATCATGACATGAGATTTTCCGGCCTCATCATTGGCTGTAACAATCCGGCGGAGACCGGACAGCATGTCATTCATTTTGCTCACGCGCATTCCTCCTCGAAGTCGTCTTCGAGACTAGGCCTGACTTGACGAGACTGGCAAGTTTCCGTTATCCGAGCGCCCAACGGAGACTTTATGTTCACTATGTCCGAGACCCGGTAAGGGCCCCGACCGCAATACCAAAACGCGAGATGGGGCCAGAAACAGCCTGAGCTCTGATCCATACTCATGGATCGGCCTGTTTCATTGCGCGCACGCCGCGCACTATCGGACTTTCAAAAATGGATATTTCACGCGCCGAACAGCGCATTCTGCACTTGCTTGCGCAAGGCGGACGGATCGAAATCGAACGCGGTGAGGGCCGCAAAATCGAACGCGTATTCTGCATCAATAGAGAAGGCTGGCGCGCGCCTGGCCTGGACCTGTTCCTGTTTCGCAAGCTGAAACGACACAGGGCCATCGCCTCCAAGCGAGGCCAACCCTATCGGATCACGCGCCGAGGACTGGAACTCGTCCGGTCTGAGGTCGATAATCGCTGACAAACCCGGCGGGAGGGTCACAAAACGTGACTCTCCCGTCACACTTTCGAAGATTGCTGCGATTTGTCCGAATTTGATCTTTTCGCTGCTGAGAACGAGTCTTAACTACTTGGTAACACGATGCGGATGCATAATGTTCGTTACATAGACACGGAGGCCTTCAGAATGATCCCTCGCTCGACTGCGATTCCCAAAACCTGGAAAACGTTCAACTTTGCGAGTTTCTTCTCGGCCTTCTTATACCCGGTGCTCGGACTTGCTTTGCTGATCACGATCACGGTGCTCGGTCTGACGCTCTCGGGGCTGACCTTGCGTTGGTATTACCTGCCGCTTGGGATCGGGATCGTCGCGTTCTCCATCTTCATCTGCAATGCCGGGATCGGACCGCTCCACCGCATCATGCAACACCGCGCGGGTGAGCTGAAAGCGCCGGGCCAGATTCTGACCATGCTGAACCTGATGATCGCGATGCAGGGCACGGTACGCGACTGGGTGAACTATCACAGTCAGCACCATCGCTTCTCTGACAAGCCGGGCGACCCGCACAATCCGTTTGAGTCCAAACGCTGGGCCTGGGTCGGCTGGATCCTGTGGCGCGATGCGAAGGATATGGCTCGCCCGATGTCGATGTGGCTAAAGCAACATCCGATCATTGTCTGGATGGATCAATTCTACAATTCCATCTCTTTGGTTTTGCATCTGGTCGTCCCGGCTGTGATTTACCTTATTGTCTGGGCCGCGGGCGGGTCGCTGGTTCTGACCGCCATCTGCCATGCCAGCTTCGTGATTGGCCGGGCCATTCAGTTTCACGCGACGACTTATGGCATCAATGTCCTTGGCCATTTGAAGACCCCGCTCTGGGCCGACCACTTGATCGGTCTGTTGACAGGCGGCGAAGCGTTTCACGATCACCATCATGACCAACCGGTCAGTGCGCTGCACCGTCCGCGAAAGGGGATCTGGAACCGGATTGTCGACTATAATGGTACGATGCTGTTGATTTATGAGAAGCTCGGCTGGGTGAAGAACCTCAAGATCGCTCCGCAATTCGCTTAACCGGAATCGCTGTTCGCGCGACGACAGTCTCGCCTCAACCAGATCTTTTTGCTTGGCTGCGCAATCCATGAACAGGAGCGCACGCTATGGCCGATATTGCCAATGACCCTCGACTAGATCCTCGACTGAAAGCGGTTCTGACAATGATGCCCGCGTCGGATGAGAGCGATGTTGCATCGCGAGAGGCGCAAATCGAGCAGGCAAACTCGCCAGCCGCTCAGGCAGTAACAAAACAGCTCGAGCTGATGTTCGACATGGCAGACAATGAGATGATTGCGCCCTCAGCAGGCCTCGCCATTTCAGAGCATGAATTCACGTCCCAACCCGATGGCAACACAATTAAAATCCGGTTCGTGCGCCCGGATACGGACGAAGAGGTTCCTTGTATCTATTACATCCATGGCGGCGGGATGATGGTCTTCTCGTGTTTCTATGGCAATTACCGCGCTTGGTCGAAAATCATCGCCGCAAATGGCGTGGCCGTTGCCATGGTGGATTTCCGCAATTGCCTGACGCCGTCCTCAGCGCCAGAAGTCGCGCCGTTTCCGGCCGGACTGAATGACTGCGTCTCCGGCGTACGGTGGTTGTCGGAACAAGCCGGTTCGCTTGGCATCGACAAGGACCGAATCGTGGTTGCAGGAGAAAGCGGCGGCGGCAATCTCACAATCGCGACGGGTCTGAAGCTCAAACAGGATGGCGATATCGGCCTGATCAGCGGGCTCTATCCATTGTGCCCCTACATTGCCGGAAAGTGGCCGCAGGAGGCTCTGCCATCTTCAACAGAGAATAATGGCATCATGATCGGATTGCACTCAAATCGGGGCGCTATGGCGTACGGCATGGAGCACCTGGATAACAAAAACCCCCTCGCCTGGCCGCTCTTTGCAACCGAGGACGATGTTCGCGGTCTGCCGCCCACCAAGATCAATGTGAATGAATGCGATCCCCTGCGCGATGAAGGAATTGCGTTCTATCGCCTGCTGATGCGCGCGGGCGTCGATGCCCGGTGCCGGGAAGTTCGCGGCACCTGCCACGCAGCCGAATTGCTCATGGCGGCGGTTCCGGACATTAGCGGCGATACAGCTGCAGATCTCGCCCGGTTTGCCAAGCTAAGCGGCAACAAACGTTAATACGCATGGCCCTGAACCTGTTGTAACTACAGGCTTGATCCAAATCGGGACAGGTTTGCAAACAGCGTCCTAACGCGGGACGCGGGGTTGTGTGCAATTTTCAGGAAAATTCACCGATCGGTTTGAAACCGGATTTAATTCGGACGCTGTATAACCGCGCTATGGCTACAGAAGTGGCCTGTGAAACCAACAGACGATGGTGGAAAATATGGCGCAGAATGCACAATCTCTCAGTGTGCGTGGCCCGGATGGTCGCCCACTGACACTTTCAGACCTGCCAAAGCCCGGCATTACCCGCTGGGTGACACGCCGCAAAGCAGAAATCGTTGCCGCTGTTAGCGGTGGCTTGCTTTCTGAGGAAGAAGCGCTTCGTCGCTACGACCTCACCGAAGAAGAATTCTCCGGCTGGCGGGTGCTTTACTCCAAGCATGGCCGCAAAGGCCTGCGAACAACCCGGCTCCAACAGTACCGCGCCTAAAGTTCAATCCGATCACCGATAGCATGTGATTGGATTGAGGGGACGAGGCCGGTGTTAAAGCGCCGTTTACGACGCCACCTGTAAAAGACACAGGTATGCCCGCATCTGCGCCGGGCGAAGGTGACGTAATGAGCGCGAAAACCGGAATTCCTTTTCCGCGTCTTATAGCCCTGACTGCGCTTCTTCTCGCAGCGGGGCTTTTGTCGTTACGCGCCTACGATACCTTTGGTGGCGTGAAGTCCGAGCCCGTCGGCAGCGCCATCGAGCGCGAACTGACTTACCTACTGGAACCCGTCACCGGGGCGGAGAAAGTCCGCGTTTCAGTGACAGGACGATCAGATCGCACAGTCCTCGTCATGATTGACGGCGAAATGGGCAGTGATTTACGCGCCGCACGCACGCAGATTGAAAACATCCTCATCGCATCACTGGGTTTCGATCCAACCACCGATACGCTCACGCTCACGCAGTTCCCATTCGCGCGCGGTGTCGGCGGATCGCTCACTCCACTCGAAATGGCGGAGCTGACTGGACTTGGTCTTCTCTGCGCACTGCTGTTTGCAGGCGTTTTGGGTGGGCAGTCCATGCCAGCCCGGACGCAAGCTCCAGAACCGGCCGTGCGCCGTGAGCCGATGATGGCCCAGCCTGCCCGACTACCCGCTCCGACAGCAAGCATCGGCAGTGAACTTGGTGAAGCGGCAACTCTCGCCGAATCCAAACCAAATGAAACAGCCAGCGTCGTGCGCAATTGGCTGTCTTATGCGGAGGATTAGACGATGACCCCTGCCCGCTCGCCAATGACTGCGCCCGCCACTTCCGTTGGCCCGATGAAGACGGGTCTACAGCGGAGCGCCCTCCTGATGCGGGCGCTCGGGGCACGCGCCTCAGCGGTCTGGTCGCAGCTCTCGCCGCAGGAAGCTGAGACGCTGAGCGATGCCATGCGCGCCCTGCCTGAAGACGCCGCGGCGGAGCAACACGCTGTGCAAGCCTATGTTGCATCCATGTCAAAACTACCGGCGACAACCACGGGTCAGCCCGCTTCGTTCTGGGATCGTTTGTCGGGGTTCAATGGGGCGTTTATCTCCAGCCTGATCCAGGATGAGAGCCCGCAAGTGGTGGCGCTAACCCTATCGCGCTTAGCGCCAGACTCTGCGGCCGAGACGGTCAAAACTCTTCCTCGCGCGCTGGCAACGGAAGCGTTGAAAAGAATGCTCAGCCTGGGAGACGTCCATCCGGCCGCGTTGAAAGGCCTTGAACTTGCGCTCAGCAAGCGGCTCGAACAGGCCCAGCCCGATCATACGCAGAGCGGGCATGAGCATGTCGCGCGGATCTTCGACCGGCTGGACAGCAAATCTGAAAAATCGCTGCTCTCGTCACTCGATACAGCAGAACCGGGGGCGGGTGAAAAAATCCGCGCCTTCATGTTTACGTTTGAAGACCTCGCAGGCCTCGACGCTGCAAGCCTGCAAACCATTTTGAGCCGCGTGGATCGCGCTGTTCTCACGCTTGCCCTCAAGGGCGCGCCGGAACCGGTTGCCAATGCCTGCTTTGCGAACATCACACAGCGCGCCGGAGATCTCCTGCGCGAAGAAATCGAAGCCGCTGGGCCAATCCGAAGAAGCGAAATCGAGGTTGCACGTAGCGAAATCATCGAGATTGCCCGCGCTCTAGTGAAACGCGGCGACATACTCGCGCGCGACACAGAAGATGAGCTGATCGAATGAAGCGGCGCGTTGAGAAAATCCAGCCCTATCCTTTCGCCAGTGACTTCAGCGCGCCGGACCCCGATGACGACGACACAGTGCGGATGACGACTCAGGATCTGGCGCTCTTGCTCAGCGACGCCCAAGCGAGCGGCGCATCCATCGCCCGCAATGACGCGCTCGCAGCGGAAGCGAGCAAGCTTTCGCAAACTTCTGAGGATCTGAGAAAAGTCCTCGCCGGGATTGTTGATCTCGCGGCGCATCTTGAGCATGCCGCAATTGATGAGACCGATCGTAAAGACGCGCTCGACCGCGTGCGCCGCCTCGCCGCAGTTGTGATCGAGGGTCAGGGCGATTTATTTAGCACCTAGACCTTCGCTGTTCACCACTCGGCAACCATTCACCGCCAATCTGACCCTTCACGCCCGCAATGATTGAGACCTCATGACCGTTAACCGCGCCCTTGAAGACAGCTTGATGGATGCTCCGGTCAAAGTCGATGTGGTCCTCGGCGAAGCGCGGGTTCCCGTGGAAGAGCTGATGGCGCTATCTGAGGGCGAAATCATCGCGCTGGAAAACAGCACCACAGATCTCGTCGACATCTATGTCTCTGACCGCCTGATGGCGCGCGGACGGCTGGTTGTCGCCGATGGACA
Source organism: Henriciella sp. (assembly GCA_017642885.1). Classification (GTDB taxonomy): domain Bacteria; phylum Pseudomonadota; class Alphaproteobacteria; order Caulobacterales; family Hyphomonadaceae; genus Henriciella. Next base: position 376,033 of record JAEPOM010000001.1, read on the forward strand.
GCTCGGCGTGACGCTGGCCGAAATCGTCGACGGACGTTCGTTGAACTTCGCTTAGAAGCTCTTTTTCCCGACATATTCGTTCCTACTCCCCTGAGCCTGATCCGGGATCGCGATCTCTTGCTCCACAGACACCTGCGCAGGTTTTACCAGAACCTTCTAATCGACATCCCCGTTGCAGTGTCAGGCCGTCAAAAATCACCGCGCTCGAATCCAGGTTGACAGTCTCGTACTACGCAGTTATTTGAACGTGTTCATTTTATATCTCTGCTTTTATGCCGAGAGATCTTGGAGAAACCACATGGCGCGTCCGGACCAACAGCTTTTGGGTAATCGTCGCATTCCCAAGCAAGCGCGGATTGCGCGTTTCATCGAGACATGGCTTGGCGCTCCGCTCCATGCGCTCGAACTCATCCTGAACTGGCTACTGGTGAAACCGACCCGCTGGTTCTGGCGCCACCTTGATGGCCTCTCTTACAAGCTTGAAGGAACTTTTCTGCGAAAGGTCCTCTCGCACACCGTGTTTCCGTTCACGATTCTGCTGTCGCTGTTCCTCGGTTTTAAACTGATCGAGAACGGGATCAGCAGTCTGACAATTCTCGGCTTCGTCCTGATCCCGATTATCTTCGGATTGTATTGCGCACCGCTGGAGCGCCTGATGCCTTACAGCCGAAAATGGCTCGAAGGCGGCAATGATACGGCGGTCGACACGATTATGTATGTGTCTGGCGCTTTCTGGAGCGGAATCTCCGGACTGATTGTCAGTGCGCTCTTCATCGTCGGCATGGTTGAAGCGCTGGAGCCTTATGGTCACGGTCTCTGGCCTTCCGACTGGAACCCCATTGTACAAGTATTCCTGTTCATCCTGATCAAGGATTTCTTCCGCTATTGGTTCCATCGCGCCTTGCATGAAATCCCCGCTCTGTGGCGGATCCATGCGGCGCACCACTCGGTGGAACGTCTCTATTGGCTGAATGGTATCCGCGCCCATCCGCTGGAAATAATCAGCCAGGCGCTCTGGTATGCGATCCCGCTTGCGCTGGTCCAGCCGTCTGCAGAAATTGCGCTGGTCGCAGTGATCATGCAGCTCAGCATTGGGATCTTCCAGCACTCCAACATCGATCTGGAGCTCGGCTGGTGGGAGTATGTTTTCTCGATCGGCGACAATCATCGCTACCATCACTATCCCGACAAAGGGGTCGGGGATTCCAATTATGGCGGTGAGTTTATCGTCTGGGACATCCTGTTCGGTACATTCCACAATCCACGCGACGAGCGCCCGCACGACAATATCGGAATTGGCACCGCGCCAGAATACCCGATGACCGTCGCTGGCCTCTATATCGCGCCGTTCATGCCCAATCAGAAGGACGTATTCCGCGATCGTTCTGCCATTTCGGATGACGATACTGCGGATGCTGCACACGTCAGCGACACCACGTTACAGCCGGCGGAGTGAGGCCGCCGGGCTCGGCACCGTCTCATGTAAACTTATCCACAAATCGAAGACTTCTGTGAAAAACTAACAGATCAACAGATTCTGTTAACCATTTCGCTCCAACACTCGCAGGCACTAGAGTGGAGTGTGCCGAATGCGAATGAAGATGTTTGCCGCTGAGTCCCTCGAGGCTGCAAAGGCAATGATCTTCGCGGAGATGGGCGATGATGCAATCATCTTGTCCGAACGCGAAGTCCCTGGTGGTGTGGAAGTTCGCGCGGCGACTGACAAGATGGGCGGCGGCATGGTGCCGAGCGAATCTCGCATTCTGACCCGCCTTGGCGCAGCGCCTCCACCAAGATTGGTTGAAAGCCCGGTTCGAAATCGCGTGCGAGATGCCTTACTCTGGCACGGCGCACCTCAGCGATTTGCTGACCGCATTGCTGATGCCGGGATGACCACTGCGTTTGAAAACGGAGAGCCAAGCGCCGCGATCGCAGCAGGACTGGAAAGCACGATTTCCTGTGACCCGATCCCACCCGTTCCTCATCGCAATATCGTTTTGGTCGGTGCGCCTGGACATGGCCGCACCGCAACAGCCGCGAAACTCACCCGCCGGGCCTCTGTCGCCAAAGCAGAAGTGCTACCTGTCGCTGCAGACCTGGACCTGACCGCTGGTGGCGCCCAACTCGCGGCTTACCTCGAAAAAGAACAGGACCAGATTCGCACGGCGACAAATCCGGACGAGCTGTTCAAGCTTCTTTCGACCATTCAGAATGAAGGTCAGCGCTGCATAATCGATATGCCAGCCATTATCCCCTTCGATCAGGAAGACATGGCGAGCCTGCAAGACCTGCTTGCCGTGATCGATGCTGAGCCTGTGCTGGTCATCAGCGCCGAAGGCCACCCTGAAGACTTAAGCGAAGCTGCACGCGCGTTCGCGCGCTGCGGTGTTCGCCGGGCGATTGTTACCAAATTGGATGTGACGAGACGCAGAGGCGGAATTGTCTCAGCTCTGATCTCCGCGAAAATCGCCTTTTCTCACCTTGCCATCACACCGTTTATCGGCGGTGGGCTGGTCCCCGCGACGCCAACACGACTGGCGCAGTTGCTGACAGAAGACGCACCTGCCCATGTCGCTCTTAAAGGAGCCGCGTAATGAGCTTCCTTCTTCCAAAATCTCAGGAACGCCCGAGCCAGCGTCCACCCAGGCGCGTGGAACCTGCCTCCATTATCGCAGTCGGCTCCGGTAAAGGCGGCGTTGGGAAAACCTTCATGTCGATCACCCTGGCCAGCGCAATGGCGCAGGCCGGTAAGCGCACGCTGCTGGTCGATGGCGACCTTGGTCTCGCAAATGTTGACGTCCAGCTGGGTATCGCACCGGAAACAGATCTTGCCGCGGTTATCGCAGGCTGGGTTGAGCTGGAAGACGCTGTAACGCCGGTCGATGGCGGATCGGCGCAAGGTGGATTTGATGTTCTTCCGGGTCGTTCAGGATCTGGCGCGCTGGCTGAGCTGTCTTCAGAAGAAGTCGCTCGTCTCGCTGCCGGCCTATCCGCCCTCGCGCTGCAATATGACCAGGTCATCCTGGATCTGGGCGCTGGTATCGAAGCGAACTGTATGCGCCTCGCCCGCGCAGCAGACAAAGTGTTGATGGTCATCACAGATGAACCAACCTCAATGACCGACGCTTACGCCTTTATAAAAGTGCTCAAAGGCTACGCGCCCAGCGTTGAGCAGACCATCGCGATCAATCAATGTGAAACCCGCGCCGCCGGTCAAAGCACTTATTCTGCCGTCGCCCAGGCTTGCCAGACTTTCCTCGGCTTCCGCCCGCATCTTGCCGGAACCATCATGCGTGATGATGCGGTCAGAGAAGCGATCCGCAGCCAAAGAACGTTAATCTCAACTAATTCGTCCGCACAACCAATTCAGGACGTAATCGCCATTGCTCACACGCTTCTTGGGCGCAGTGGGCAAGACATGCATGCTTAAGAGGTGTGAATAAAATTATCGTTTCGAATCCGATTGTTAAAACTTCGGTTACTTTCATTACCTAGATTCACAATGGTTAACGATAGCGATACAAAGCTAATAGACTGATTCGGGGAGCTGAATATGCGAGTCTTACTAATCGAAGATGATAATGCGGTCGCCCGTAGCATCGAACTGATGCTGAAAGCGGCTGGATTTAACATCTACACGACCGACCTTGGTGAAGAGGGGGTCGATCTTGGCAAAGTCTACGAGTATGACATCATCATTCTCGACCTGTCTCTGCCAGATATTTCTGGATACGACGTGCTCAAGCAGCTCCGTATGGCGCGGGTTAACACCCCTGTCCTGATCCTGTCTGGTAACCCTGACATTGAGGCAAAAGTGAAAACGCTCGGCTATGGCGCCGACGATTATCTCACCAAGCCTTTCAACAAGGACGAGCTGATCGCCCGGATCACGGCGATTGTCCGTCGCTCCAAGGGTCACGCCGAGAGCGTCATTCGCACTGGCGAGATTCTGGTCAATCTGGATGCCAAAACCGTCGAAGTCGACGAAGACCGTGTCCACCTGACTGGCAAAGAATACCAGATGTTCGAGCTACTTTCCTTGCGCAAGGGCACTACGCTGACCAAGGAAATGTTCCTCAACCACCTCTATGGCGGTATGGACGAGCCTGAATTGAAGATCATTGACGTGTTCATCTGTAAGCTGCGCAAGAAACTGCAGCAGGCAACAGGCGGTGAGCACTATATCGAAACGGTCTGGGGCCGCGGCTATGTGCTACGCGACCCGAAACCAAAGAAGGAAGCGGTCGCCGCTTAGGCCCCGTTCTTTTAATACCCCGATTAGACTTTAACCCGGTGCTGCAAAGCGCCGGGTTTTTTCTTGGATGGATTTTGGGGGGTCGAACTTGCGGGCCCACATTGGGCCATCGCTGATTTTGAAAAAGAAGCAATATGAAAGAAGGCACCCGGTTAGGAGTGCCTTCTATGTTCCGTTTAGGTGATTGCGACAGCGGTATATCCGGCTGGAAACACGATCGTCGCCAAAATAACGCTGGCCAAACCAGCAAGGGTTAGAAAATTCATTATGCGTTTCATGGTCTTGTCTTTCTGGGAAGAAACTCTGCGAGTATTGTTGTCGTTGGATGGATTATGCGGCTTTGCCCGCCGCGAGGGCATGGACATCGCTTGCTGTTAGGCACTGGCCGCCGATGCCCCAGTCCCCTTGCTCAACTTCGTTGATGCGAACCCAAGTCACACCGCGAAGGGTTTCGCCTTCAATTCCGACCATCGTGTCGGTAACTTGCTTGATCATGTCTTGCTTCTGATCAGCGGTGAATACGTCTTTGATAAGATCGATTGTTACGAGTGGCATATTAGTCTCCAAATTTGTTGCACCGGACCATCCGGCGACAGGGAAACCATGCCTCAACCATGACCGCTCATGACAGTTCACAAGCGATAGGAACGCACTTCATGTTTTGAAGTATGCGACTATTTGAAATGAAGTCGATCTACGCGATCGCGGTGGGAAGAGGGTCTGGGATCGGCGCGCGTTGGGTCTCTTCGAACAGGCTGGGTCGCAACCAACTGCGAATGTTTCGGGTGAGTCCCGGTTCGCCTTCGACGATGAGGTCGCCTGCAGCGATAGCCTCTTTATAAGTGCGGTCACCCATCCAGACGTCATGCATGGTCCGGACGGTGCAATTGAAATAGACGCTGATGTCCCGGCCAGGGTCTTTGAGACAAAGCTGCACATCATTACCTTCAACGAGCAGCCAGAAATCGGATTGTTCCTGAAGCTCGGCCAAGTCCTTGAATTTGAAAAGCACGACCGTTTCTTTGCCGGGGATTTTTTCAGGATCCACGCTACGTTCGAGATAGCGCATCAAGAATTCGACATCGAAATCGCCCTCCCACAATGTGTGGCGCGCCCAGGTCAGTCCCCATTCCCCCAATGAGACTAATACGGGAAGAAGGTTCTCCGTTGCCTCTGTTGGAAAGTATTCAAAACCGCGTTGACCGGGGATCTTGCGCTTGATCACCATATTGTTTGCTTCAAGCGCTTTTAGACGATTGGTAAGCAGGGCCGGCGATATGTCTCCCAGCCCACGTTGGATCTCTGTAAACCGGCTGGCCCCCATCAGGATTTCCCGAACAATCAAGATTGTCCATCGCTCCCCAAGAATTTCGGTGGCTTTGGCTATTGGGCAGAATTGTTTGTACGACATTGGACGTCCCCACGCTCTTATTTGGCCTAAATGTACTTCAAATTCTGAAGTCGGGATAGAGGGGCGACAAAATGTGAAGTGTCTTACTTCACTTTGTGTAGTGGTTTTCTTCATTCGCTGAACTCCACCCAATACGTGCTATAGCGCACTGTGAAGGCATCACTTCAGATACAACCATCGCAGGAGCCTTATGCCATGCCTTTTGATTCAACCCCCATTCTGTTCGCGCATCGCCTGGGCGCTTTGTTCGCTGAAACATCTGCCGAGCATGATGCGAACGACACTTTCGTCGACGCCAATTATGACGTCATGAAGCAGGAAAAAGTGTTCTCAGCCATGGTACCGACCCAACTCGGCGGCGCCGGTGTCTCTTATAATGAGATGTGCACATTCCTGCGGACCCTTGCCGGATACTGCCCTTCCACCGCTCTGGCGCTCTCCATGCACCAGCACCTGGTCGGCACGGCCCGCAAGAACTTCGAAGACGGGAAAGGTCCCGCAGGTCTTCTGGAGAAGGTCCTGGACGATGAGATCGTTCTGGTTTCGACCGGTGCAGGCGATTGGCTCGAGTCCAATGGTTCAGCTGAAAAGGTTGACGGTGGCTACCGAGTGAATGCGTTCAAACCGTTTTCCAGCGGGTCTCCGCGCGGCGCGATTGCCATAACATCTTGCGCTTTTGACTGCCCCGATGATGGGCCAAGTGTCATCCATTTTCCACTCCCATTAAGCGCCGAAGGGGTCGTGCCTTTGAATGACTGGGAAGCGATGGGAATGCGCGGCACGGGGTCTCAAACACTGAAATTCGACAATGTTTTTGTGCCAGACGAAGCGGTCAAACTGAAACGCCCTCGTGGCCCGTATCATGGCGCTTTCAGCACGATCGTTGCGGTCGCGATGCCGCTGATCATGTCCGCCTATGTCGGAATCGCAGAGCGGGCGGTCGAAATCGCGATTGAAAAAGCCAAACCCCGCGCGGACGATCCACTGGTTCAGCTGTTGAACGGCGAACTGCAAAACAAGCTGATTGAGGCGCAAATCGCGGTCGAGTCCATGATCGCCATCACAGACGATCTGGCCTTCGTTCCAAGCGAGCAATTGGCAAGCGCCATCCTGGCTCGAAAAACGATTTGTGCAAACGCCGTCATTGCTACTGTTGAAAAAGCCATGGAGCTCGCAGGCGGGTCAGGATTCTTGCGCAAGAACGGACTGGAACGACTGCTTCGCGACGCCCATGGCGGCCAGTTCCACCCATTGCCGGCAAAGCGCCAGCACCTGTTCACCGGACGGGTCGCCTTCGAGAAAACCCCCGTCTGAGACTAAAGGCACCCGCGCCGACTCGGTTGAGCTGGCGCGGGTGTACGCGGATTTATGTGCGCAAGTACGTTAGGGTATCCGGCGAATGTCCGTTTTGGGTCGGGAGCAGACATTGACCCAGTGGCTTACTTGGGGCGTGTTTAAGCCGTTCAACTGTTCTCTGCTTTTGGCTTCCAACCGATTGAGCGCCCTTAGCTGCCAAATCGCGCAACCAGGCCATGCGTTCTCAGAAAGATTTCCATATCGATTATCTGACCTGAAACCTGAGCATTGCGCAGTCTTAGCGCAGGAAACAATTCAATATCACGACGCAGAGCCGCAATCGCTTCGGCGATGTCATCTTTGCTTACGTCAAGCTTGCACGCATACCCTATCTCAACGAGCGCGACTGCTTCACCACCATTGTCGTATTCCACGTCTCCGCAATTTCGCAGGAGGTTTTCGTGCAATCTTGGATCAATCGCCATACGAAAGCGTTCGCGGTATCGCGAACTCGCGCCCTCGGACTCTAATAGCGAGAAAACGGGCGTATTATAAATGCCAATCGCGGTTTCGCGCAGAGCGACATCATCTATCAACGCTAGCGATCCCGACGCTACGATCTCATCGAATGCAGCGCGCCTGCGCTCATACCAATTATACTGACTCGCTCGAAACGCGTTGATCAAAACAGTTTCATCATCCAACGCCATTTCTGCGCTCAAACCATCATACGCGATTAGCCCTGCTTGGTGGGTGACCCTATAGTATTCGATGAGCGACGTCGCGTACTCGAATTCAATCTGAAGGTCGTTCGAGAGTCGATCAGTATACACCGCTGCTTGTCGATTCTGCTCTCGCGCATCGTTCCAATTGGAGGTTTGTAAACCAATGAACACGCCAATCACGACGATTACAAAGTCGAGCCATACGGCAAACCAGTTCTGGTCTTTGATGTGTTGCGTCACTCGCCTCAAAAGCATGCTGATATTCTCCCCTCACTCGAAAACTCGAAGACTTTGGTGTCTGCGAAACCTACTGCCAAGCGCCAATGTCCGCTCCTTGACAAAAAGCGGTTATCCTGAGCGCCCTATTCAGGGCAATTCTGTTGAAAAACTCGCGGCTGATTTCAGCAACCTTTTGATCCGATGTTCTTCGGCGTCCTATATCTGCAGGGTGTTCGCTCCCGTGGACCGCTCTAAGCGGCGGTTTGGATAGGGAGAGAAGGTTTCGGGGCGTATCTGACGAGTTTCTTGAGGTTTTGAGTGGTGGCAGCGAGGAGAAATTCGTCATTGGCTCCAGTGGGGCCGCGTAATCGTAATCGGCGGAAGCCATGTTGGCATTTCAGATGCGCGAAGCTCATCTCGACCTTCTTTCGATCTCGCCTCGATTGCTCGTATTCATCCGTTTCTCTCAGGCGCCTGACTTCATCTCTGGCATGCTCATAGATGGATCGACCAACACGTTTGTTACGCGCGTTGGGACAGCATTTGTCTTTCAGCGGACAGACCGCGCAGTCTGAGCTGCTCGATCTGTACATCCGTTTCTTGTCTTTCGTGATGCCTGATCGCGGCACCTTATAGTTTCGTCGTTGATGGCGCAGCTCTTTGCCATTCGGGCAGGTATAAAGATCACGGTCCTGATCATACACGAAGTCTTTGA